>CAXXWX010000028.1:0-146117 GCA_963675745.2 Phycisphaerae bacterium | reverse complement strand
TCGATCGGTTTACCGACATTATCGCTGACTACTACAATCACCAGTTCACGCGATGCGTTTCCGGCGGCGGGGCGTTGCCGCGCTCCGAGGCGGCTGGTCGTGCCAAGGAGATTCTGGAACAGGCATATCGCCGCCGCAATGGAGACATTGTCGCGGCGTTCAACGATGCGCGGGACGGCACCAACGGCGGTCTGCGCGTCATCCTGGACACACTCGCCGAAGGGCTCAAGACTGAGTCGGTCGAGCGGTACATCCGCGAGATGTTTGACAAACACGTCGCGCCGAACTCCTGGGAGGACAAGGTCGAGATCATCCGCCAGTTCATTGCCCAGTGCGGGGCTAATCTGGCTTCATCCATCGACGCCAGCCAGCCTGAGCGGTACGCGCAAAACTACGGGGAGCTGATCCGATCCTATGTCCGGAGCCTGCAAGGGACCTCGTCCATGTTCCGAAGGCTATAGGGGGACGATGCCATGGCAAGCGCACTCAAGGAACTGCTGAACAGCGTTCACCCGAGACAGGACGCTGGACCAGACGGCTCGAAGGGCTGACGAGGCCATCAACACGTTCCCTGTCAAAGCGGCGCGCATCGCCGACTGGGATGAGTTTCGGCAGTGTATCATCCGTTTCGGCCGGCACGTGGATACGCGGATCTTGCGTCTACACACGATGCCTGACATAGACCAGAACTTCGCGTGGGGCCATTACAGCAAAGTGTTGCTGCAAAGAGCCTTCGAATCCAATGGCGAGATACCAGACCGCGTTCGAGATGGCCCGCACGGGCGTTGAAGGGGGCCTCAACGCCGTGCTCCGGAAGTTCGCCGAGGTGCAGGCTCGCGAATACGCCGAGAATGAAATCAAGGGGCGGATCTCGCGCTATTGGGAGGGACTCTCCGCGGACGAGAAGCTCCGCGCCACGGACGAGTACCTGGCCGAGTATGGGCGTCTCCTACCGTCCGAGCTGACCGAGCACGGAGCGCCGGGCGCGTGAAGATGAACTTCCTCAAGGTGCTGGCCGAGCATCCCAGGATGATGCAGCGCCTCGGCCAGATTGGTCGCAGCTGACGCTCCGCCAATGGTCGGCTGAAATCCAGACGCCGATTCATCCGCACGCTTCTTCGTACAGAGGCGTGGATGAATACGGCGATGTCGATCGAAAGAGGCGCTGCTGGGCAAGGCCCGGTCGTACATGTTGACGGCCAAGGCCAAGGCGCTGGTGCAGCAAGAGGTCGGCAAAGGGTGTCTGCCGGACATCCTGGCCCGAGCCGGTGGCGCTGGAACCTGCGTATGATCTCATTCTCGGAAGCGACCACGAGACGCCGCGCGACCTCGCCTGTCAACTGGGTATATGAGGAACCGCCCCCCGAGGACGATCTCGTCCGCCTGCAGATCTGGACCTCGCCGGAGCAGAAGTGTGACTGGGTCCGGTCCGAACTCCTGCTCAAGCAGCTCTCCCACGTTCGTCGACGAATCGGGTTGGAACTCCTCGGCAATACGGAACGGATCTGGTTCCAGCTGCTCTGCCACCGGGACGATCGGCCGAATCATATCGGCCGCGTTCAACGGGCAGTTCGAGCAGTGCCTGCTCGCCGACAACGGGATCGACCTCCTACGAGGCCTCCCGCTGGAGGTCTGGGACAAGGCGGTCTTCCGTGATTTTTACCCGCCTCCGCCCTATTCGCACCTGTTCACACGGCCCGATGAGCTCAGACGGTCTCCCTACGCCACGCTGATCGCGGTGTTGGTCCAGATCCCAGCCCCAGCGATCGGCGTTTACCAGGTCGTCTTTGAACCCGTCCCACCGGCGCATAACTGGCACCAAAACGTCCAGGCCCTCCTGGATCTGGAATACACGATCAAACTGCTCGGCGGAGCTCGCCCCACCCACAGCAATTCGCCCAACAGGCGCCCTCGGGTGATCTGCGGCAGATGTCGGCAGAGGTCGAGGTCAAATCACACAGTGACAAGCCGTTTTTCGCCGCCGCGCTGCGTGTCGGCATCGTTGATGGCGGCGAACACCGCCGTGGACGAGCTGAGGGCGCTGGCGGTCGTCGCGAGCCTCTTTCAACACGGTGGCCGGCCGTTGGACTGGCTGAGGCGAATTCGACTACCGGTCGAAGCTGTCTGCTTCGGACATCCGGCGGATGTTCGTCAGCGGAGCCACGCATCGGCCCGGGTTCCTCATGAACTCCTGGGAGCTGACCAGCCTGGGCTCACGTCCCGCCGCCGGACATATCCGCACACGTCCAAACGGATACGAATGCGCTGGAGACCCTCCCGCCACCGGCAGCAGCTCATGGTCGGCGTTCCCATCGGCCACTGCGACTGCGCCGGCGTACGGCAGCCCGTGTGCATCCCGCCGGATGTGCGTGGGAAACACGTGCACCTCATTGGACGGTCCGGGACGGGCAAATCTACGGTCATGGAATCGATGATCATTCACGACGTGCGCCAGGACCAGGGGGTGGCGGTGCTGGATCCCCACGGGCGGCTCGTCCAGCGGATCCTGGGCCTGCTGCCCGCTGAAACACATCGACCGTGTCATCTACCTCGACCCTGGCGACCCCCAGTGGGTTCCGCGCTGGAACCCGCTTCGCTGTGGCGCGGACCTGGAAATCAGCCGGGTTGCCGATGACCTGGTGCGTGCCTTCAAGAGCTTTGTCACCGGCTGGGGCGACCGCCTGGAGCCACCTGCTGCGTCACGCGATCTTCGCCCTCCTGCACATGCCGGGCAGCTGTCTTTTCGACGTGTCGAATTTACTGCGATCGAAGTCCGACGAAAGCCGACACCTGCGCGGTGAGGTGCTGAAGGCCGTCGATAATGCTGTGGCGAAGCTGTTTTGGCAGCATGACTTCAAGGATTACAAACCGTCCGATTTGGCACCCGCGCAGCACAAGCTCAGCAAGCTGCTGACCTCGGGGACGGTGTCGCTCATGCTGTCGCAGGATGAGTCGGCGATTCGATTTCCAGGACGTGATGGAAGCCGGGAAGATCCTGCTGGTGGACCTCTCGAAAGTCGGCCCGGAGGTGCGCGAGATCCTGGGCTGCTTCATGCTCTCGCTATTGCACCTGACGGCCCTTGGGCCGCGGGAGCGTGCCAACGGGCCAACGTCGGCCCTTCCACATCTACTGCGATGAGGCGCCACCGCTTCATGACCGATGCCATGGAGGATCTAATCGCCGAGACCCGCAAGTTCGATGTGTCACTCACCGTCGCGCATCAGTACATGAGCCAGTTCACGACGCGCAAGAGCGATGCGCTGTCGAGCGTGGGCTCGACGATCGTCTTCAACGTCGACACAAAGGACGCCCAGCACCTCAGGAAAGACCTCCGCGGCCTGGTCGAGGTGGAGGATCTGATCACATTGGATATCGGGCAGGCGATCGCCCGAATCGGCACGCATGTGGTCCGACTGGCAACCCACCCCCCGTTGGATATCCAAGAAGAGAACTGCCGGGATCTGATCATCGCCCGGTCCCATGCGAAGTACTGCCGGCCGGCCGCGGATGTCCAGCACGTCGTCGATACGCGTAGCCGGCGATGGCAGACGCCGCTGTCACAACCGCTGGTTCAGCAGCGGCTCTTGGCAGGTACCGACGCAGGTTTCAGTTCACACGTGTCGGCGGGTCAACTCAACGACGAGTCGTTCGGCCATGACGAACTCTGAGTCAATCCTACGCCGGGCCGCTGAAACGCTTGACCGCGTAGCTGGTCTGCTCGACGAACACCTCATTGCCCAGCGCATCGACGCGCCGATCGACGAGGCCCTCGATGAATTCAACTGCCCGGAAGACGACGGCTACTCGCAGCTGCGATTCATAGATACTGCTGCCCGGTTCGTTGCCCACGTCTACGAGAAGGCACTGCCTGGTAGCAGGAAGCCCACGGCATCTCAGGCCCGGGACGAAGCCGTGGCTCTCCTGTCAAGGGCCTACCAGGGTACGCACGCCGGCGGTTACCAGGGGGCGATTCTCGACGCCGCTAACACATCCAGCCCGGGGATGGAGCTAGTCCTGACCCGGCTTGCGGAGCTGATTAAGAACGAGCGCCGCCAGATGCACATTCGCTGGATCGAGTGCTCGTACGTCGATTCAGCCGACTGGCCCACGAAATGCGCCATGGCAGCCATTCTGCTCGAGCAACACCGTGAGTATCTGCCTGCCGAGTTGCGCCAGTGTTCGCCGGAACAGTGGGCCGAAGACGTGTTCGGTCTGATTGACACGCACCTTTGGACCGACAGCCTCTTGAAGCGGGTCTTCGCCGGCTTCTTTCGCCGGGAAGCCCCCCCCTCCTGAAACCCACGGCGCGACCGCTCCGCATGATCCTACGGAGGCCTTTGCGTTCCGCCTCCGAAGGGAGCAGCGCGCGTGCCTATGTCGCGGACCACGAGGACGACCGAGCAGAAGGTGGCCGTGTTCCGTGCGTGCTTCAGCGGACTGCCGCACGTATACGGTACATACGACCCGGCCACCGGTCGCGCGCGGCAGGTCAAGCAGCCGGTGACGAATGCGGTCATCGTCGCTCATCTGCAGGGCCGGCGTCCATACGGTGTGTACCTGCTGGTCAACGATCTGACCCGCGCCGTGGCCGTGGATTTCGACGTGGACGACCTCGACCCGCCGATGCGCTTCCGCGAAGGCGCCCTGGGCTACGGTCTGGTCACGTACATCGAGCGCAGCAAATCGAAGGGCCACCACGTCTGGATGTTCTTCGATGAGGCCCGCGTCCCGGCTTGCCAAGGCGCGGCTGGTCGTTCGCTGCATTCTGGACCAGATCGGCCAGCCCAACACCGAGGTCTTCCCCAAGCACGACCGGCTCGATACCAGGGCCATATACGGCAACTACATCTACGCGCCACTGTTCGGCGCACTGGTCCCGCATGGTCGGACCGTTTTCCTCGATCCAGACAACGGGTTCAAGCCGCACCCTGAGCAGTGGCAGGTGCTCGAAACCGTCGTCCGAATCACGGAGCACCAGCTCGACGAGCTCATCGAACTCAACGACCTCACGCCGTCCCCGCACATCCGCAAGGACCACGATCCGGCGCACCGGCCGACCAACGGGCAGGCATCGTATGGGTTGCCGCCGTGTGCTCAGCGCATGCTCGCGGAGGGCGTGACCGAGCTTCAGCGTGTTAGTTGCTTTCCGCCTGGCCGTGCATCTGAAGAAGGCCGGTCTTCCCCAAGACCTTGCAGCGGCCGCCCTATGCGACTGGTCCGGCAGGAATCGTCCCTGCGACGGGAAGGCCATCATCACGGCCGACGAAATCGTCGAGCAAACGGCGAGCGCGTACGCCAAACCGTATCGGGGCTGCGGCTGCGAGGACCCCGCGATTCGACCCTTCTGCGACCCGCGCTGCAGCGTTCACCGCGTTTCCGGGACGGCCGCGCTGAGCGCGGCCGACGGTACATCCGCTTCCAAAAGGAGAAATACGATGTCTGATGCCACCCCCAACCGCCCGGTCCGGGAGTTTCGCGCCGGCGGCGTCCGCGCCGCAATCTGGAGGAATGAGCAGCGCGGTGGTGAGGCTCCACGCGTCAGCCACAGCATTCGAATCGAGAAGAGCTATCGCGATCCCCGGACCCAGAACTGGATCCAAACCGATTGCTTCTTCGCGAGCGATCTACCGAAGCTGAGGCTCGTGGTCGAGAAGGCCTATGAGTTCATCGTGCTGAATGAGCGCGACCCGGACGCGGAACCCGGGGCCGCCGCCGTCGAACACGAAGGCGCGGTCACCGACTGAATTACGGGAGGATATTCACCATGCCACGCCAGGGCATCCAGCCGCACAAACCGGACGAGCGCCACCCGCTGGCGGTCAGTTTGAAGACACTGGCCCTACGGCTGGATGCCCACCGCTCGTCGGTGCGCCGGTGGCTGCGCGAGGCGGGCATCCAGCCCATCGCCGTCAGTGACCAGAAAACGGCGCCATCCGTTACCGCTGGTCCGATGTGGAGGCCTGGCTCGCCTCGCGCGAATACGTCGACTAAAGACCCACCCTTTCGCGCTGCCGCGCCCACTACGACATCACGAAACGCCACGTCCGCGGTGGTTTCCGTTCCGCATGAATGAGACGAGCCCTTCGCAACTCAGGAGACCACGCGCAGACTTCGGCTTGTCCTCGTCCAGCGGCAGCTGGTCGAGCTTGGCCAGCACCTGCCGCAGCAGGTCATCGGTCGGTGTCGGCTTCTCAGGTTCCTCGTCGAACTCGACCACGTCGTGCATCTTCTCCGGCACCAGGCCGCGTAGTGCCGGCGGCAGATCTCCGGCGAGTTGCCCATCAACTCGGCGATCTTGTAGAGCGACACGCCTTTCTGAGCGAGCAAGCTGCCGAACGTGTGCCGGAAATCCAAGCACGACCACGCCAGGCCATGCGCGTTGTTGATCTCCCGCAGCGTCTGCGAGAAGTTGTCCGGGTTCCAACGGCAGCCCCGCGGCGAGGGGAAGAACCACGGCCCTTCGGTCGGCGGTTTGTACGCGCTTAAGGATCGCATGCAGGGCACTGCTGATCGGCACCACGCGATTCCGCTTGGTCTTGGGCTGCCAGGATTCACCGGCGATCTTCTTCGCCCGAATGTGGAGCAGGCGTCGCTCCAGGTCGACATCTTCGGGCGTGAGCCAGAGCACCGCTTCGCGGCGCGGCCCGGCATAGATCAGCGTGGCCACCATGGCGTGCAGCGTGGGCTGATCAGCGAGGATCTCCAGCTGCCGGGTGACCTGCTCGGCGGTCAGGAATCGGATCACGCGCGGCGGCTCAGAGCGTCGCTGCACGAGCGCGGCGGGATTGGGATGCCGTCGGTCGGGGGCCACGAAGCCCCATTTCTTGATCGCGTAGTTGAACAGCTTGTGCAGCACCTCGCGGGTGCGGTTGGCGGTCTTGGCCGAGATCCCGTCCTCGCGGATCCGTGTCGTGATGAAGTCCTCCAGCACGCGGCCGGTGACATCTTCGAGGTGCTTGGCGAGGATGTGGCGGGGGACCAACGTGTCGCGCACCCGGCGGGCGCTGTCGGTGCGGAACCGCCGGTTCACGTGCGAGCCGAGCTCCAGCGCCGGCGTGATGGGACCGAAGACGATCCGCAGGATCGAGACGTCCGCAGAGCACGACTTCGGCGTGCGGAACGTCGCCATGAACTGGCAGTAGTCCTCGAGCAGTTCAGGCAGCGGCGTGCGGGAGGGGGCGAGCAGTTCGCCCTTGGCTTCGTCGCCTTCGATCTGTTTCTTGATGCGCTCGGCGGCGCGGGCGTTGGTCGTGCGCAGCGAGTAGTAGACCGCTTTTCCGGCGACATAGTACTTGATCCACCAGATGCCCTTCTTTCCGCGTTTGTAGATGGCGGCCACGGGTAGCTCCTCGTCGCTCTCGGTACCTGGTGGCTTGTTCCATCCCGAGAGCGGCGAGCCGGCCGGTTCGATTTCAGGGCGTGGTTACAAATTGGTAGCAAAAACGCCCGTTTTCGCGGCCGGCGCACAAAAAAGGGACAAGCCTAAGTCTTGTCCCTAAGGAGCTTACCGAACTAGCGGGGGCAGGACTCGAACCTGCGACCTCCGGGTTATGAGCCCGACGAGCTACCAACTGCTCTACCCCGCAATCGAGTAACGCAGCGTATACACCCTCCCGCCGCCTGTCAAGATGTACCTGACGCCAGCGCTGAATGGCCGTTCACGCATGCATGGTCGCACGCCAGCGGCCTCTTCGCCGAACTTCATCTCACTTGCAGAGCCGCTATCTCGTGCAGATCAACGTCGCAGTCGCAGTCGTAGTCGGCGTCATCGCACGTCCCCGCCGCCGGCTGCGCGTCCGGACCGGTCAGGCAACCCGCGAGCAGTGCGAAGTCGCCGGCGCCCCATGTGCCGTCGTAGTCGAGATCACCCCAGGCGGCGCCAATTACGCCGTTCAGCTCATCAGCGAAGCGGGCCGCGCCCGGAACGCTGAGATGCGCACCGTCGCTCAGGTCGGCCAGCGTGGTCAGCTCTTCACCGCGGACCAGGTGCAAGTGGCAATCGCCGGTCGCCTGGCGCGCGGCGACGATACCGGCGATGGCGTCGCGATAGTCGTCCAGTGTGTAGCCGTTGCTGCCGGGGCCTTCGCCCGAGCAGGCGATCATCGTTACGCAGTAGATCGGCGTCCACGGCTGGGCAGCACGCAAGTTGTCCAGCAAATCCTCATACTTGCCTATGAACAGGGGCAGATCATTGTCGTGCGACTTGTCGTTCAGGCCCCAGAGAATCGTGATGGCGTCAGCACGCTCGTCGACCAGCATGTTGCCAAACGCCGGCGCTACTTCGGACCCACCCACGGCGAGGTTGTGCAGGTGCCAGCCTCTGGTCGCGGCCAGCACCCATGGGTAGCTCGTCGTACTGTCGGCCTTTGTATCGGCGTCGATCTCACTGCCGTGCGTGATCGAGTCGCCGAGGGCGAAGTACCGCGGTCGTCGATCCACAGGCAGCGGGAACATCGACGCGCCGGATGCCAGTTCCAGATCCGCGAACGTGACCTCGTCGTAGCTCGGGCAGACGATCTCATAGGTTACGGGTGTGCCGGGTTGTGTGGATGTGATCTCGACAACGTCGAGCTCGTTGACGAGTTGATCAAATACGCCGTTCTGGTACACGACGTAGCCCGTGTTTTCGGTGACCACGTGAGACAGGTGGTTGAAGTTAGCCCGTATCGAGGCACTGTCCGTGCGGAAGTTGACGGTCACGCCGGTCGTGAGCACGGCCACCGCCGGCGAGAACAGGTCGTCCGGGTCTGCCAGCAACAACGGATCAATGCGATCAAGCCGCACGGCGTAATCCGTTGCGTGGGGGAACAGGGCGCCGCCGATTCTGATCCGCGGGTCATCGTACAACACCAACGCGTCGGCCGATCGAAACCGCACGGCGTCCGCGATCACAACGGTCGGACCGGCGGCGTTGTCGAGCGTGACATATGCGCCTGTGCCAGTGTCAAAGGCAAAGCTCCCCAGCGGAACCCAGGTACCGCTGTTGAGTTGCTGATCCACCATCGTTGTGGTGGTCCCACCGGCATGATGAATCGTGAAGGGGGCGTCTACGGCGCGATTCGGACCACTGACGTAGTGAACCGCGACCTCGTATTCGCCTGCGTGGGGCAGGTTGGGACGCCATTCAACTTCGGCCGGCGCGCCGCCCGCGCCGGTGGTGAGCGCCCAGTTGTAGTCCTCGCCATACGGCGAGCCATATGCTCCGCTGCTCCACGTGCCTGAAAGCACGGCGAATTCGGGATCGGCATTATCGACGATGATCGTCTGTCCGCCGGCGTTGCTGACGACGGACAGATTGAGCGTTATCAGGAAGAATCCCGCTGCGAATCGCATCAGTCCATCGTAACGACGCCACTATTCCATCACAATTGAAACTGCACGCCGGTAAGTCGGCCGGACTCAATCGGCCTCGCGCACGTAGTAGACGCCGGCGTCAACCTCACGAAACCCGGCGATTTCAAGCGCCTCACGCCGCCGCTGCTCGCTTGCCTCGATCGTAAAGTACATCTCGCTCGCGCCCAAAGCCGCACTCTGCGCTGCGGCCGCCCGGAGTGTCTCATCCCACGCATCGGGCCGGGCTGAGAAGAAGGTCACACCCGCCCAGCGCCCGCGGTGCTCCAGCGCAAACGCCCCGCGCTCGCCCAGCCGCCAGAATGTGTCGCACGCAATCCAGCCGGCGTCGTAACGTTGCTGAAGCTCCTCAGTTGGAAACTTGTCTGTTGCGGTCTTGTCCGCTTGGCTGAGCGCGCTCGCCAGTTCCAGATCATCACGCACCACGCCAACAAGCTCATGCGGCGGCTTGTCGGGATTGCCAAGTCCCCGGCCCAGGAGTGGCAACCGCTGGTAACGCTTCCAGCCCCGTTGCTCAAGAAACGTCAGGTGGTGCGACCATGATTCTCGAAACCGCTGAATGTAGATATCACACGCGAACTCGCTGTAGACCTCCGGCGTCAGGCGGATCATCGCCTCGTACAGCTCGGCTTGCAGTGCGGCGTTCAGCGGATACGTCCAGGGAAACCCGAATGGAATCGCCCAGCCGAGCGTATCCGCCGGCGGGCCATGTTGGGAGGCAACCCATTCGAACGGCGGGTGCGTGCCGATGTAGCCGAGCAATGTTCCGTCAGGTCGCTCGGCGTACAGCCGGCTTTTCGGGAAGCGTTCGGCTTGCGCGAGCTGGTGTTCGGCGTTGCGCAAGGAAGAACGCCATGCGCGCGGAAGAGCCTCAGTAGCGCGCAGCCAAAGCCGGTATTGCGCACGGGCGTCCTCCAAACCCCGGAACTCGCGAATCCTGTAAGCGGCCATCGTGCACTGCACCTCGCGCTGACGTGTGACCATAGTCTAATGCTACGCGTGGCATATTCTACGCGTCACAGTTGTGCGTGACGGTTGCGGCTTCGATCGGCACGAGCTTCCTGCTGCGTCGCGTCTAGCGTGTCTACCACCGAGGGAACGCGCGGGGGCGAGTCTAGAGCACGTGTGCCGACGTATCACCAAAACTCGCCAGCATCATACGCAACAAGAGATATCACAAACGTGATATTATCCACAGAATTATCGCCGCGGGGGCCTTTACACGGTGCGACAATTCGGTATTACTGCAACATAATCAAGATATAATGCTCTCGACAGCGAGCGCGAGTTGGAGCTTACGCCTGACAAATTTCTGTCCGTCACGGAAGTTGACGAGTTGGTCGCGCACCTGCGCCAGCGGATGGCCGGCGCGCGCGGTGATCGGTTGGCGAGTGCTCGGCTTGATGAGGTGATAGTCAAGGCGCTCTTATTCTCAGGACTGCGCAACTCGGAGTTCTGCGGGCTGAAAGTCAGCGACACGATCGTCGGCACGGGGCAGTCGGTCTTTGTGGTGCGCGGGCGTGCGGCCCGGGCGCGAACCGTGTATGTTCCGCAAACGCTGAGCGCGCTGGTGCAGGATTACGTGAGGGACGTCCGGCCGGGGAGTTTACCGGCCGAGATCAGTCGGACGGACGCGGCTCAGCCTCTGGTGCTCAATGAGCGCGGGCGGGCGTATGAGCGGACCGGCCTGTATCGGCGCGTTGTGAGGATTCTGACCGAAGCGGGGCTGGGGACGCGGGCGAGCGTACAGCTCTTGCGGCACACATATGGTCATTTGGCGTATTTGAGAACCGGGGGTAATCTGCTCTTTGTCCAGCGTCAGCTCGGGCACGCGCATCCGCGGATTACCAGCGTCTATGCGAAGTTTGTCGACGAGTCTTACGTTGAGCTGGCAGACGGTATTGCGGTGGAGGCAGGCCAGCGGGTGGTTTCAGGTCGCGCGACCCACGCCGGGCGCGCGTCGAACTTCGACTGCGACATTGACTGACCAGGCGGTCAACAATGTCGCCGGCTTTGGGGCACGCGATTATGCCGGAACCCGGCCAGAATCGGGTTATCGCCATCGGTTCCGATCATGGCGGCTTTGAGCTCAAGGAGGTCATCAAGGCCCATCTTGGCAAGCGCGGTTTTTCGATTGATGATTGTGGAACCGACAGCACGAAATCCGTCGATTACCCGGTTTTTGCGCAGGCGGTGGCCCAGCGCGTCTCGCAGGGCAAGGCGGAGCGTGGCATCGTTGTCGACCGCGCGGGCATTGGTTCGGCAATGGCGGCCAACAAGCTCCCCGGTGTGCGCGCCGCCTTGTGTTATGACCTCTCCTCCGCGCGCAACAGCCGCGAACACAATAATGCCAACGTCCTCACGCTCGGGGCCGGTCTGGTGGGGCCCGATCTGGCGTTGCAGATTGTCGATAAGTGGTTGGCCACCGAATGTACGGAGGACAGACACCTGCGCCGGGCGGCGATGATCGATCCATCGCAGGCGCCGCCGGCGGCCGCCACGACTTCCCCAAACACTAAGCCCCAAGCCAAACAGGAGCCAGGCATGGACGGCCTCAGTGAGGCTGATGTAGAGCGCATCGTTCAACGCGTCTGCGAACTGGCGGGCGGCAGTGCGGCGACGGCTGGCACCCAGACGAGTTGTCCCAACCCGGCGTGCGCCTTTTGCGAGACCGGCGGCACAACCAACCCGGATTCACTCCGCCAACTGGTCGATATGGGGGCGGACCGTGTAGCGCATCTGCCCGGAGTGGGGGCCCTGCCAACCGATCTGGTCAAGTACATCGACCACACGTTGCTCAAACCCGATGCGACGGCCCAGCAGGTCAGCGACCTGTGCGACGAAGCCCGGCAGCACAACTTCGCCAGCGTCTGCGTAAATCCTTCGTTTGCCCGGCTGGCGGCCGAGCGCTTGCAGGGATGTCCGGTGAAGGTGTGCTGCGTCGTCGGATTCCCCCTGGGGGCCCACATGCCCGAGATCAAGGCGCTCGAGACGCGCCGGGCCATACGTGATGGCGCCAGTGAGATCGACATGGTCATCAACATCGGCGCGCTCAAGGGTGGGGATGACCAACTGGTCTACAAAGACATCCGCGCCGTTACCGAAGCGTGTCTGGACGGCGGCGCAATCTGCAAGGTCATTATCGAAGCGGCCCTCCTGACCGACGATGAGAAGATTCGTGCGTGTCAGGCGGCAAAACGCGCCTGCGCCGATTTCGTGAAGACCTCCACCGGCTTTGGCCCGGGCGGGGCGACCGCCCATGACGTGGCCCTCATGGCCGAGACCGTCCGCGACACACGCATGGGTGTGAAGGCCGCGGGAGGCATCCGCAGCTACGAGGATGCACAGACGATGATTCGCGCCGGCGCCACGCGCCTCGGCGCCAGTGCGGGCGTGCGCATCGTGCGCGAAGCCCAGGGCCTGACCGTTTCAGATGACAACGAGACCTCGGAAACAGCAAAGGCGGGAGCCTATGGATAGCAATGTAGATCTACGAGCGTATGTGTTCCTCGACAGCCTGCAGCCGCAATACGCCTCTTTCCTGGCGACCATCGCGCAGGGCTTTCTGCCCGTCGCCGGTCAGGCGGCACTGTTCGTGGAGATCTCGCCCGGCATCGAGATCAACCGCATCACCGATATTGCCCTCAAATCCACGCGCGTCACTCCTGGAATGCAGATCGTCGAGCGTCTCTACGGCATGCTGGAGATACACTCCGATTCGCAGGCCGACATCCGCCAGGCCGGCCAGGCGATCCTGGATGCCATCGGCCTGACCGAAGATCAACGCCAGAAGCCGCGCGTGATTTCGAGCCAGGTGATTCGCCGCATGGACGACTACCAGACTCAACTGATCAACCGTATGAGACACGGCAACATGATTCTGCCGGCTCAGACGCTTTACATCATGGAGTGCGTGCCGGCGGCCTACTCGGCGCTGGCCGCCAACGAAGCTGAGAAGGCCGCCGAGATCAACGTGCTCGAGGTGCGTTCGTTTGGCAGTTTCGGACGCCTTTACCTCGGTGGTGAAGAACGTGACATAGAAGTCGGGTATCGGGCCGCGATCGCCGCCGTCGAGAGTGTCTCCGGCCGGGTTGCGGATAAATAGTAGGTACAGTCCGGCCGCAGGGTCCGGAACAACACAGGAGAGAGTCTCGCAATGGCAGATGCTCTGGGAATGATTGAAACGCGCGGGTTTGCCGCGATGGTCGAAGCCTCCGACGCTATGGTCAAAGCCGCCAAGGTCGAGCTTGTTTCGTATGAAAAAGTGGGCGGCGGCTACGTCACGGCCACGATTCGCGGAGATGTCGCCGCGGTGAAGGCGGCCTGCGATGCCGGCCAGATCGCAGCGTCGCGGGTTGGCGAAATCATCACCGTCCACGTGATTGCCCGCCCGCACACCAACGTGGACCTGGTGTTGCCGCTGGGCCGCACCGAGCAGGCGGCGAACGAGGCTAAACGCAAGTAGACGCGCCGCCGAGTCGGGGCCCGGCGGAGATATCGCAGCGCGGATGTGTGGCGCTGAAGGTCTCGCGCGCGGGCGCTCTTCCCACGGTGCGACGGCGACCGAGTGTTTACCGTCGAGTGATGACTACCGCGCGGCAGCGCAGTGGAGCGTGCAGATGCTACTAGCCAAGGTTGTGGGCACGGTCGTGTCGTCAAGGAAAGAGGGCAGCATGGAAGGGCTGCGTTTCATGCTCGTCCAGCCGGTTGATGCGGACGCGAAGCCGACGGGGGGCCATGTGGTCGCCGTTGATGCCGTGGGCGCCGGTCCGGGTGAGTACATCCTCTATGCCACCGGCAGCTCCGGACGCCAGACGCAGATCACCACGAACCGCCCGTGCGACGCGGTGATCATGGCGATTGTGGACAACTGGGAGGTTGACGGTGAGATTCGATATCGCAAGGGCGACGAGTAGCGCGGTGACGCTGCGCGGCGGCTTGCCGGTATCAACTGGCGGGCGAAGATCAGGAGCACTCTCGTGTCCCGAATGACCGATCAACATGTGGATCAGATTGCCCGTCGTGTGCTCGAGGGGCTCCGGCCGGCGGCGGCAGCGCAGCCGGCCGCGGTTACCCGATCCGCCGCCGCCCCGGCACAGCCGGGCGTGTTTGACGACCTTGATGCCGCTGTGGGTGCCGCCGAGAAGGCATACCAAGCGCTGGATGCGATGAGCCTGGCGGTGCGCGATAAGATCATCGCGAGCATCCGCGAGGTGATGTTGGCCAACGCCGAGCCGCTTGCACGCCAGGCCCACGAGGAAACCGGGCTGGGCCGCTGCGAAGACAAGGTCATCAAGAATCGGCTGGTTGCGATCAAGACGCCAGGCACCGAGGATCTGCCACCGGTGGCCAAGAGTGGTGACCGCGGCCTGATGCTCATGGAGCGCGCTCCGTATGGCGTGATCGCGGCCATCACTCCGTGCACAAACCCGACTTCCACGATCATCTGCAACACGATTGGCATGGTTGCTGCCGGGAACTCCGTCGTATTCAACGTCCATCCGGCGGCCAAGCGCGTCTCGGTTCACAATGTGGCCCTGATCAACCAGGCGATCATGCGCGCCGGCGGCCCGGCCAACCTCGTGTCCACGATCACAGAGCCGACCGTTGAGTCGGCCCAGGCGCTCATGACCCACGCCGGTGTCCGGCTGGTGGTCGTCACCGGCGGTCCGGGGGTTGTCAACGCCGCGATGAAAAGCGGCAAGCGGGCAATCTGCGCCGGACCCGGCAACCCGCCGATTGTCGTCGATGAGACCGCGGATATCGAAGAAGCCGCTGAAGGCGTTGTCCGTGGCGCTTCGTTTGACAACAACATCATCTGTGTTGATGAGAAAGAGGCGTTCGTCGTGGCCTCGGTAGCCGACAAGCTGTTGGCCGCCATGCAGCAGCATGGGGCCGTGGTGCTCGACAGCGGTCAGGCGAAGCAGCTCGAAAACGTCATCTTCAAAGAGAGACACGGGCCGCGCGCCGCCGGCGTCATGCACAAGGACTTCATTGGCAAGAACGCCGGCGTCATCTTGAGCGCCATCGGCATGAATGTCGGTGACGATGTGCGTCTTGCCGTGGTCGAAGTGAATATGAACAATCCCCTCGTCTGGACGGAGCAGCTCATGCCGGTGTTGCCGGTCGTGCGCGTCGCCAACGTGGACGAGGCGATCGACGCGGCGGTCGCGGCTGAGGGCGGTCGCCGCCACACCGCCGTCATGTACTCGCGCAACATCAACAAGCTCAGCCGCATGGCGCGTGCCATGAACTGCAGCATCTTCGTCAAGAACGGTCCGGCCGTTGCGGGGCTGGGTGAGGGCGGCGAAGGATATTCGTCGTTCTCGATCGCCAGTCCGACCGGCGAGGGATTGACCGGCCCGCGCGCCTTTTCGCGCGAGCGGCGATGTGTTCTGGTGGACCACTTCCGGATAGTGTGATGACGCCACCTGCGATTGCTGTATTCGAGTTTGACAGTATCGCGCTCGGCACGCATGCGGCCGACGCGATGGTCAAGCGGGCGCCGATCGACATCTTCCGTGTCGGCACGGTCCACCCGGGCAAATACGTGGTGCTGATCGGCGGATCAGTTGCCGCGGTCGAGGAGTCGCGGTCCGAGGGGCTGCGCGTGGGGGGGCACGCCATTCGCACCGAGATTTTCCTGCCGGACGTGCATTTGCAGGTTTACGAGGCGGTTGGCCGCAAGCGCCGGCCCAACACCGGCGATGCGCTCGCAATATTGGAGTCAGCTTCAATCCCGCTGACGATCGCCGGTGCCGACAAAGCTGTGAAAACTGCCGAGATCACGATTGTTGAGATTCGGCTTGGCGACGGCCTGGGCGGAAAGGGCGTCACACACCTGGCCGGCGCTGTCCACGATGTAAACGCCGCGGTCGAGGCGGCCCTGGCGGCGGCCACAGCGCTCGGCGGCAGCATCTGCCATACGGTGATCCCGATTCAGCACGACGATTTGCGTGAGCGGATCAACCATGCCACGGAGTTCCATTCATGACGCCCGCGCCGCGCATTCTGACAGGTGCATGGGGGAAGCCGCGATGCAGCTAGGCCGTGTCATCGGAACCGTGACGCCGTGCGTCTGCTATACGGGACTTGCAGGCGTGCCGATGCTGCTGGTGCAGCCACTCGATCGGACCGGTTCCGACACGGGGAGCCCGGTTGTCGCCGCCGATGCTACGCGGATGGCTGGTCCGGGTCAGTTGGTGACGTACGAGGGTGGCCGCGAGGCGGCGCTCGCCCTGAAGATCTGGTTTGTGCCCGTCGACCACACGATCGTGGGCCTGGTCGATGAGGTTAGTCGCGAAGGGTGGCAAGCGCAATGATCCTCGGACGCGTGAAAGGTGAGGTGGTCGCCACAATCAAGCACCCGGCCTATGCCAGTCGACGGATGCTGATGCTTGACCGCATCGCCCCGGACGGGCGCGAGCTCGGCAGCTATCTGGTAGCCATCGACGCCGTCGATGCGGGCGTCGGCCAGACGGTGCTGGTGATCGACGAAGGCAATTCCGCCCGCCAGGTGGTAAACGACGACAAGGCCCCGATTCGCTCGGTCATCATCGGCATAGTGGACGAAATCAGCGAGGAGTGAATCGGGATCAGTCGCCGTGTTCGGGTCAGCCATGATCGGCTTGAAACAGGCGGCGGTACTCGGACGGCCGTTGGCCGGTGACGCGCCTGAAGCACGTGGCGAAGTATTGGCTGCTGCCAAAGCCGCAGCGCAGGGCAATCTCCACCAGCGGCAGACCCGTGAGGCTGATCATCTCGCGCGCTGCGGCGACGCGCCGCCGGAGGTAGTAATCGCCCGGCGCGAGCCCGGTCTGCGTTTTGAACAGGCGATGGAAGTGCGATGTGCTCAAGCCCACGCGTTTTGCCAGGGCCGGAATCGACAATGGCTCGGCGATGTGGCTGGCCATCAAGTCCAGCGCGCTTGCCACGGGCGTCGCGTAAGTTGTGCGGTCGCTGGGCTCAGCCGAGTAATGACAGACATCGACGAGCAATCCGACCAACGCCGACCTGGCTCCGATCTCGGCCAGGCGGTCCGACGATTGGCTGGCCGACAACAGGCTGGCAAAACACGCGGGGATCGACTCGGCGGCGGCGAACACGCGTCGGGGCAGGCGCCAAAGCCTGCGGTGCAGCGCGCGGGCTTCGGTGGTGGGGAGGCCGAGGAAGCCTCGCGTACACGGTTTCGGCAGTTCCAGCAACAGCCAGTACAAGCTGCACGGGTGCAACACGTCGTCAACCCCGCCCAAGACCTCGCCCGGCCACGCGCAGAACACCTGTCCCCCGTGTAGCTCATGCTGCTCACGCCCGACCCGCCACTGGACCGAGCCCGTCCGGATACAGCAGACCGCGAATAATCCCGGGTGTGAGTGCGGTCCCAGGTCTCTGGCGGTATGGGACGTGTCGGCTCCGACGATCACCAGTTCCGGGATCGCCCGAAAGGGCCGCATGGCCTCGATACGGGCCAGATCATGTGCCACACGCGGAATAAGCGCTTCTTCTGCCATGTTTGAAATTATACCATCCTGATAGTTGAAAGATCAAACTGGGGGGCGGTGTGTAGAGTATAAAGTGTAGGACTAAGGGCGCTGCGCTGTGTGCGTGGCGAGAGAGGATTGGACGGCGGGCTGGATGCGCCGGCGCGCATTCCCCCATGGACCCGGCTATCCTGGCGAATCTGTGGCGGGTCATTCACATCCGCGTGTAGTGGAAACACTGGAGGAGGATCAGAAATGCGGCACCTCATGGCAATCAC
Organism: Phycisphaerae bacterium; assembly: GCA_963675745.2. GTDB lineage: Bacteria > Planctomycetota > Phycisphaerae > UBA1845 > Fen-1342 > JAFGRR01. The sequence continues at coordinate 128,007 of CAXXWX010000028.1, read as the reverse complement.
AGCAGCGTTGGTATTGGTCGCTTCGGCGAGCGCGAACCTCTACAACGCGGACATGGAGTACCAGCCCGGCGCGATGTTCTCGACCGCCGAAGGCTGGCGCGTGACAGGCGGCGGCTGGGCGGACCACGCCGGTTTCCCGGCACCAAACAACGGCACGCTCGGCCTCAATTTCATTTTCTACAGCAATAACACGGCCGAGATAATGGGGCAGGTCTCCACGCTGGTCTTCGAGCCCGAAATGGACTACGCATTTACGAGCTGGTTGGTCGGTGGCGGCGGCGAGGATGTGACCGTTCCTTATCAGATCGGTTACCTGTCCGGCGGCGACAGCATCGCTGACAACTTTGTCGAGCTCGCCGTCAATCTGTGCGTCGCCTCCGGCAAGGGTGCCGGCGGCGCCTGGTCCGAGATGGCCGGCGTCAGCTACACGACGGGCACCGCCGGTGACGAACTCGGCCTGCCGGTCGTGGTACGCTTCGGCAACGTCGATAATGGTGGGGCCGGTGGCGGTGGCTCGTGGATTGACAACGCCTCCTTGACGCCCGAGCCCGCCAGCTTGCTGCTGCTTTGCCTCGGCGCATTGGCGTTGCGCCGCCGTTAATCGTCTGCGGCAGGGCATTGAACTAAATGACGACGGTAGGAACGCCTCGTCCGCCGGGTGAGGTGTTCTTACCGTCGTTTTGCGCGCTGGAACCATCGCCACCGCCTATTGTGACCTGCCAGCACCGCATCCAACTGGATTTTGCGAGGGGTGTCGGTTAAAACCCGGTCCCGACGAGCACGGCGGCGCGGCCGCGCTGGTTGCGGCCGCGCGCGGCGCGCCGGCTGCGGGAGAGAACCTTGCACTTCAGACACGGGATTGCATGGCGATGCACAAACGAACGGTACGATTACTCGGATGGAGAGCGCGGTGGCGAACAACTGTCGCGTTCGCTTTTCTACTGGGTTGTGCATCAATGAGCGGATGTCAACAGCAACACCGGCCACCATCACCGCAGGCTCGCCGACCTGCACCGCAGGCGCGCCGATCTGACGTGCCCGTTCGCACACCGACTTCTCGCCAGCCGTACATCTCCAGCCGCCCGCTCGTTCGCGAGCAGGTCACGGTCATCGGCCACTCAATCCACGGACGTCCGATTCGGATGCACCGCTTTGGCAGCGGGCCACGCCCGGTGCTGGTATTCGGCGGCATTCACGGCGATGAGCGCAACAGTGCCGAGGTAGCCGACGCGCTGGTCCGGTATCTGCGGGAAGGTGCCGCCAGTCAACTGGCACTGAATGTGGCGATCATCCCGTCGGCCAATCCGGACGGTTTGGCGGCGGGGGAGCGCGGTAACGCTCGGGGCGTGGACTGCAACCGCAATTTCCCCGCACGAAACTGGTCGGTATCCGCGGCGCGCAGCAGCCACGGCGGGGCGAGCGCCGGCAGTGAACCGGAGACGCGTGCCCTGATCCGGGTGGTCAACATGCTGCAACCGCGCGCAATCATCTCGATTCACTCGATCACGCGCGGTCGCGAGTGCAACAACTATGACGGCCCGGCACGCCAGTTGGCGGAAATCATGAGCCGCCATAACCGTTACCCACCAAAGGCGAGCATCGGTTATCCAACGCCCGGCAGTTTTGGCAGTTGGGCCGGCATCGACCAGCGCTACCCGGTTATTACGCTCGAATTGCCCAAGAAGCTGCCGGGACCGCAGTGCTGGGACCAGAATCGCGACGCACTGCTCGCGGCCATCGGCGGTCAGCAACTGCTGGCTGAATGATCGGGGGGAGTTCGCGCGCAATGTCTGGAGTGGCGAGTCGCGTTCCGCGCGCGTAACGACAGCGGTGCGGCAAGCCGCACGCTACCTGGGTGGCCTCGTCTTGGATGCCTGGCTATGGCGCCTGGCCGTCCGGCGCGGTGTCGGGGGCATTCTCAGGCTGAACGTAGGCATCGACCGACCGCAGCAGTCTCTCGGCGTCCGCCGCACGCAACATGAATGTCCGGTGGGCTTCCGGCCACAGCGCCAGGCGCGGCAGCGCGCCGCGCTGGTGCTGGTCGATCTTGAGCGTGATGGTCTCGTCACCATCCAGGCCGATCGTCACGGTCACCGCGGCGTCCGCCATGCCGACAGACTCGGCATCCGCATCCGAATATTGGAGGTAACGCTCGACGCGCATCTCCGCCAACTCCTTGAGAAAGTCACGGATCTTCTTGCGCCACAGCTTGAGGTAGGGGTCGGCCGGATAGGTCCAGTCGATACCCTTGCGCACCAGGTGCAGTGTGCCATCGGGCGCCTCAACCTTGAAATCACGCACGTCATCGACGGTGAAATCGAACAGTCTGCGGTCGATCAGCTCCTGGCGCAGCGTTAGGGCCAGCGTGGCCTCCAGCTCATAAATGTACGGATCGTCATCGCGTTGGCACAAGATCGTTGTGCCCGGAAACGCGACCGTCAGCGTGTGGCTGAAGCCGGCGACGGCGGCGGGGCCCACCGCATCCGCCGGCTGCGTCGTCGGCGCGTCGCCCTCGATGTGCACCACAACGTTGGGCGTCTGCAACGCGGCCGCGGTAGCCGCGTCGGGCGCCAGCACGCGCTGTGCCCGCAGCGCCGCCAGGTTGGTCGTGAGCGAGCGAATACCGGCCGCATCAACCGGAGCACCGGCCGGCGTCTCAAACTGCCACTGGCCATCGGTCTGAACCAGCACGTAACGCTGAGTGTCGCGCGTAAGCTCGATGCGCTTGATGTGCTTGTCGCTGAGATCGAGGACCTGGCGCGAGCGCAGGTCGAGCGGCGTCAGCGCGATCTTGTCGGCGCCCGAAGCGGCGACCACCAGCACGCTGTCGCGCCCGGCAACCTGCACGAACGTGTTGCGCCCGCTGCTCGAAGCCGCGCCGATCTTCAGCCGCAACGGCGAAGGCAGTGAACGGGCTTGTATATCCAGCGTAGCGCGGGGGCTGTCCAACCCGTAGTCGCTGAGCGCGTCGGGGTTGTCGACGAAGTCGATGGCTTGCAGCCCCGCGAGCGTCTTGACCAACTCGGCTACCGTGGCTTCGTCAATCTCATCGATGGCCCCCGATCCCCGCCAGGCTCCGTCGCTGCGTTCGAGCACCACGGTCTGGTCGCCGGTCGTGATATTGATCTGTGTGATGTCATTCTCGGCCAGGCGGGTCACTCGGTGGTCGCGCAGCTTGGAAAAGGCGGGTTTGAGCTTGTTCGCCAGAGCGCTGGTGACGGTGAAGACCCACGTTTGGTCGGCCAGATGGGCGTAACGGTTCTCGCCTTCGAGATCGACGGTTGCGCCGATGACCAGCCCGACGGTCTCCCTGACTGTCTCAAACTCCGGTTCGGTCGGCTGCGTCTCGGCAGGATCGGCGTCTTCAACGACAATCGGCTGCTGCTTTTCGGTGGTTACCCGCACAGCCACGTAGGGATCATCAAAGCCGCACACCGGCGCATCCGCCTTCAGCTCGACAAACGACACCGCGCGCAGGTTGGCCAGATCGTGCAGCGAGTCAGCCAGCGCCTTTTCGTCGGCGAATCCGCGGATCGGTGCCTCGATGACCCAACCCACCGTCTCGTTTTTCACGAATTTGTAGTTCTGGTCATCGCTCGCAAATTCGACGCGCACCATTTCGGCGGGGTCGATTTCCAGGACCGTCTTTGAGCGATATTCGTGCAGTTCGCGGTCGAGTTCCTTTGACAGGTCGCGCGCCGCAACCAGGATCTCGGAATCGCCGGCACGGCGTACATAGGTGTCATCGCTGAGCGCGACGGGGCCGCCCACGTCAAGCACGTATGCCTGACCATCCTTGTCTGTCAACGTTACGGTCGCGCGCGGGGGTTCGAGGCCGGCGTCGGCAGGTGTGATTCCGCCGCCGCCGTCGGCCGCGACCCGGCCGCGCAAGCGCAGTTGCCCAAACGTGCGACCGATCTCATCAACGCGCCAGCGATCGGTGGCCACGTCCAGCGGGGTGCGCATCTGCCAGGCTTCGGTGTCCGGTGTGCCGTCGGCCAGCAGCGGGCGTTCAAAGAGCAGCGCGGGCTTGCCGGCGCGCTGCACGTCGATGCGGACGAGGTTCTTGACCTCCGGCCGGGGGTCGAAGACAAACGCACGCTCTGTTGTGCCGGTCCTTGGCTCAGTTGCGTTGCCCTGGTCTGTGGATTCGGGCTTGGGAACCAGCAGATAGATGCCGCCCAGAACCGCCAGTAGAACCACCAGGATGATGGTCGTGCGGAAACTCATCCCGTGCTACCTCCGCCGAATCAGCCAGGCCGCGCCGCCGGCCAGCAGCGCGATACCGGGCCAGATTCCCACGATGAATACCTGACAGAATTGCGTTGCAAAGCCATCCGCCAGCTTGTCGAGCCGGGGCAGGGCACCCTTGCGCGGTCCGACGGCGATGCGGTCGGCGTCGCCGGTCAGCCAGTGCAGCGAGTTCACGAATAGGTCGGTGTTGCCGGGATAGAGCAGGTAGGCAACCAGGCCACCGCCGGCAAGGGCCAGTTGGCTGGCCTGCGTCAGGTTGTCAGCGGGAAACTGCTCGGAGGCAAACACGACCAGCTTGCCGCCGGCCCCGTTGGTGGCGGCAACAGCGACGGGGAACGGCGCGAGGATATCGGAGTCCTTCGGCGCGGTGCCGTTCTTCTCACGGAAGTCGGCCTCCAGCGCCTGGATGTTCTCAAACGCCCAGACGCGCTCTGTCTCGCGCACCTCGGCGACCACGTCGACGTTGACGCCCTCCGGCTTACCCTCGCCGGTGACGATCTCGATTGGCGTCGTCATCCAGAAGGCGATCGGCTCGGATTTCAGCGGTGCGCCTATCGGGTGATCGGTTACGCGCAGGATCGGTGAGGTCAGCAGCAATACACTGCTCTGATCGCGCATCGCCGGCACCCACAGATCCGGCTTGTCAGGCGAAGGGGCGAAGGGCATCGCCACGTACGAGTACTTAACGTCGATGCCCCACTTGTCTTTCAAGTAGTCGGCGTACTCATACGTGCGCGCCATCGGCATGTAAGGCGAGAGCGGGGCCTGCCAGCGCGACATGAATACCGCCATCCCGCTCTGACCGATCGCGTCAAGGACAAGCTGTTTGTCGGCTTCGCTGATGCCCGGCTCGGTCGGCGGTTGCATCGGGTTGGGTTGCTGTGGTGGCACCGGGGCGAACACGACGTAAATCGTGCGCGCGACGTCCTCCAGCGCCGGAGGTTCCTTGGTTTCCTTGACGTTCCACTCGGCGGTCTCGAAGTTGGCACGCTGCAGGTACGCGTTCAACGCCTGGTATGGCGCTGTCGGCATGCGGCGCATGTTCGGGTTGAAATTGGAGAAGTCCGGCGTGAGCAGCGGACTCCCCCCCCAGCGCACGAAGATGACGCCGGTCTTTTCCTTCTGGGTCAGCCGCAAGATTGCCGACGAGACCGCCGCCTCGCCGACGAAATCCCGCGACGGATCGGGGCCGGTACCTGCGGGGGCATTCTGGTCCATCCGGTAGGCCCAGACGTCATCGAAGGTTACGACGTGGGCCTCTGATTCGGTTTCGACGAGCACTGGGGGTAAGTCGGTGCGACGCCGCAGCGCCTCATACATCTCCTCCAGCTTGAGCTTCGGCAGGTCATCGAGCAGCTTCTGAAGTGTCGCCTGCTCGTCGAGCAACGTCTGGCACTGCTTGCTGGTTTCGGCAAACTCAGCCAGCGTGGCGCGATCGACCTGGGGCAGTTGTCCGATCTCGCCCAAAAGCCAGCGCCGCGCCTCGTCCACCGACGCTTGCGCCAGTGTCAGGAAGCTCTTCACGATGCCGACGGCTCGGCCGTAGCGCGGGATCGCCTCGGCGCTGTACTCCGCGACCGCCCCGGAGGTCTTGTCCAGTTCGCCGAGCACATGCTGGAGGTTCATCCCGATGATCTGACATTCGCGGCTCTGCGCCAACGCCGGGTTCTGCTCGGAGAGCGACTGCAATTGCTGCACCGTGTTCCCGACCGTGGCGCGCACCTGTTCGGCAAACCGCGCGAATTGCTCCAGCGCCTCGCGGTGTGCTGTTGCCTCGTCACGATAGGCCGGCTTCTGGCTCAGGCGCTCTTCGAGCGCCGTGACCTTCCCCGGCTTTTTCAGCGGATCGAACAGCTCGGCCTTGACGTGTCCGCCCCCGGCCCCTTCGTACAGCTCGAGCAGGTCGCGCACGGCGTCCTGACGTCGCTGATCCAGCTCGGCACTCTCCGTGCGGATTGGGTAGATAGCGGTGATGGTGATGTTCTGGTCGAGGCCGCCGAGCAGCTTGAGCGTGCGCGGGCTGAGGCTGTTGCGCCCGCTGCGAGTCCAGTCGAACTGCGTGCGGTACTCACCGCCGAGCAGCAACGCGGCGACCAGGATCGCGATGGCAAGCACGATGCTGACGGTTACATTCAGCCCGTAGACCAGGTGCCGTTCGGATGCGTCACGCGTGTGTGTTTTCACCGCCATCGTCGCGACTCCACTACCTTGACCGCCAGGAACAGAAACAGAATCGCCGTCCCGAGAAAGAAGATCACGCTCTCGGTACCGACCAGCCCGCGGTTGAACTGACTGACGTGCCAATTGATGTCGATGCGCCGGAATACCTCGCGCAGCCAGCCTTCGGCCTTTCCAACGATGAAGCCCGAGAACCAGACGAAGACAATCAGCGGGACGGCGGCGATCATCCAGGCCACAATCTGATTACTGGTCAAGCTGCTGGCGAAGACGCCGACGGCGATGAACGCGATGCCGACCAGCAGTAAGCCCAGATAGGCCGCCAGCGATGCCCCGAGGTCTGGGTTGCCGTAGATCGCCATCAGCACGTAATACGCCACCGTCGTCGCGAGCATGATCACGTAGAAGATCAGCGACGCCAGAAACTTGCCGAGCACCAGTTCGGTGTCAGACAGCGGTGTGGTCATCAGAGCTTCGATTGTCCCGCTGCGATATTCCTCACTGATGGTGCGCATCACAATCGCCGGCACGATGATTGCCAGCACGTACGGGGCAAAGCCGAACACCACGCGCAGCGTGGCCGGCTGGCCGGGTTGAAAGGCGTCCATCGCCAGCACGCCGGTGATCAGCAGAAAGCCGGCGATGACGATGTAGGCGACGGGTGAGCAGAACAGCGAGAGCAGCTCACGGTTCGTAATCGCCGAGATATTTCGCATGCCTTAGCCCTCATCAGAGACTTGCGCGCCGCGCGCATCGGCCACGATTTTGACGAAGAAGTCTTCGAGCGTGGCCACCTCGCGGCGCAGTTCACGCAGTGCCCAGCCGCGGGCGCTCGCCAGAGACGCGATCGCCTCACGCGCGTCACCCTGGGCGGCGACGGCTACGCGCGTCCAATCGCCGCTTGACAGCGCCTCCACACCGCTCACACCGTTGACAGCGCCGATTGCCCGGGCGACTTCTCGTTCGGGGCCCTTGATCTCGGCGATCAATCGCGAAGCACCGGTGACCCGTTCACGCAGTTCGTCGGGCGTGCCGGAGGCGACAATCTTCCCGGCATCAATGATGATGATGCGCTGGCAAGTGGCCTCAACCTCGGGCAGAATGTGGCTCGAAAGCATCACCGTGTGTTTCCGGGCCAGGTCCTTGATCAGCGAGCGCGTCTCGCGAATCTGCGACGGGTCAAGCCCCACGGTCGGCTCATCCAGAATGAGCACTTCGGGGTCGTGCAGCAACGCGTCGGCCAGTCCGACGCGCTGGCGAAACCCCTTCGACAGATGCCCGATCGGACGGTCAATCACCTCGCCCAGCCAACATTGTTCCACGACACGCCGGATTCCCTCGTCACGCGCCGCGCTATCAAGTCCGCGCAGTCGTCCGCGGAACCGCAAGTACTCGCGGACGCGCATCTCAGGGTAGAGGGGCACCGTTTCCGGCAGGTATCCGACGGCGGCGCGCACCTGCTTGGATTGCGTGAAGACGTCAAAGCCCGCGACACTGGCTTCGCCCGACGTCGCCGGGTGGAAACATGTGAGCACGCGGAGCGTCGTGGTCTTCCCGGCGCCGTTGGGACCGAGGAAGCCGACGATTTCGCCGGCGTCGACCCGAAAGGAGATGTCGTCCACCGCGCGGTGCCCGCCGAAGTGCTTCGACAGGTTCTTTGCCTCGATCAAAGAGCTAGCCTCCCGTAAATGGGAACACACCCTCAATCAGATTACGCTCGCCCGCCAATCGTTGGAGTATTCGCGATCCCGCGGACAGCCAATCCCAGCGACATTCGCCTGCCGCCCAAGCCGCCCATCCACTCCAGAGCCCGTGGACCGGATCGGAGTAGGATTCTACGAACGCCAGGGTGTGTGTCAAGGCGGCATCGGCCCCGCCGAGGTGCCGGTTTCTGTGTGCCGTACGGCGTCTTTATTTCCGCGCGGATTGCCCCTAAGATGGGGCCTGCGTTGGTGCGCTTCAGCTCCATGCGGCACTTCGAAGATTTCGACGCCGGGGACATGTCGTGGCCGTCTGGCGGACGGTGACAAGGGCGGCGTCAAGACTGCACCCGCACCAATGCCCGACGGGGGCGCGGCCGGCGCGCCAGACAACGGCGGATTGCCACGTGATAGCGGCATCAGCCCACAGGATCGTTGACACCGCACGCAGGAAGGAAAGCCAGTGGACTTCGAGTTGGATGAAGATCAGCGGTCGTTGCAGGACGCGTTGCGCTCATTCTGCGACAAGGAGATAGCCCCGAAGGCCGCCACGCGCGACGAACAGGGCGGCTACGAGGAGGGACTGATAGAGCAACTTGGCGAGATGGGCCTGTTCGGCCTGTACGTGCCGGCCGAGTACGGCGGCGCTGGGCTCGACGTAGTGTCATACGTGATGGCGGTCGAGGAGCTGTCGCGCGCCTGCGGCGCCACGGGCATTCTGGTCTCCGCCCACCATTCACTCGCCGTCGACCCGATCCTCGTATACGGCACCGAGGAGCAGAAGCAGAAATACCTGCCGAAGATGTCCAGCGGCGAGTGGATCGGCTGCTATTCGCTGACCGAGCCGGGCAGCGGCAGTGACGCCGGCGCGGCGCGCTGCATGGCCGTCGAAGAAGGTGACAGCTATCGCCTCAACGGCACCAAGTGCTTTGTCACCAATGGCCGCGAGGCGCACGTGTTCGTGGTCTTTGCCGTCACCAACCCCGATGATCCTCGGCGGCGCATGTCGGCGTTCATCGTCGAGAAGGACACGCCCGGTTTCCAACTGGGCAAGTTGGAGAAGAAGATCGGTATCAGGGCCAGCAGTACGGCCGAGCTGATCTTTGAGGATTGCCTGGTTCCCAAAGAGCAGATGCTCGGCGAGTGTGGCAAGGGTCTGCGCATAGCACTGTCCACGCTCGATGGCGGCCGCCTGGGTGTCGCCGCGCAGGCCGTTGGCATTTCGCAGGCGGCCCTCGAGGCATCCGTGGAATATTCCAACACGCGCCAACAGTTCGGCCGGCCGATCGGCGCTTTCCAGGGGATTCAGTGGAAGCTGGCGGACATGGCCACGGAGATTGCCGCCGCACGCCTGTTGGTGCGCCGCGGGGCGTGGTTGAAGCAGATGGGGCGACCATTCGCGACCGAGTCGGCCATGGCCAAGGTCTTTGCCAGTGAAGTATCCAGCCGCGTGACCAACGCGGCGGTGCAGGTATTCGGCGGCTATGGTTATTGCCAGGATTATCCCGTTGAGCGCCTGCTGCGCGACGCGAAAATCACGGAATTGTACGAAGGCACCAGCGAGATTCAGCGCCTGGTGATTGCACGTGCGTTAACTACTGATCCGGAATGGGTTGCGAGAGGGTAGGGCATCATGGCAAACGAACGTACTTTTATTGTCGCGGCCAAGCGCAGTGGTGTTGGACGCTTCCTGGGTAGTTTGTCAAATCTGGCCGCGACCGACGTCGGTGCGCAGGTCGCCAAGGCGGTGATCGCCGACAGCAAGGTTGATGTTGCCGCTATCGACGAGGTGATTGTCGGGCAGGTTTTGCAGGGTGGCTGTGGCCAGAACCCTGCGCGACAGGTTGCCCTCGGCGCCGGTGTGCCGGATACGATTTCGTGCTGCACGGTGAACAAGGTCTGCGGCAGCGGCCTGCAATCCTCGATCTACGCCGATCAGATCATTCGCTCCGGCGACGCCGACATAATTCTGTCGGGGGGTATTGAGTCGATGAGCCAGGCTCCGTTCCTGGTACGCAACGTGCGCCAGGGTCACAAGTTTGGCACGACGGAGTTTGTCGACCTGATGCTCCACGACGGGCTGACCAATGTCTACGACGGCAGCCTGATGGGCGAGATTGCCGAGTACACCGCCGAGAAGGCCGGCGTCACGCGGCAGCAACAGGACGAGTGGGCCCTGCGCAGTCATCAATTGGCGGCCAAGGCCGACGCCGCCGGACTTTTCAACGACGAACGCGCGCCGATTGAGTTGCCGCGTGGCAAGGGCCAGTTCTGTGCCGACGAAACGTACCGTGCCGACGTGACCATGGAAGGATTGAGTGGACTTCGGCCGGCGTTTACCAAGAACGGCACCGTTACCGCCGGCAATGCGTCTTCACTCTCCGACGGGGCGGCGATCGCGTTGCTGGCCAGTGCCGCGGGAGCCAAGAAAGCCGGACTCACTCCGCTGGCACAGATCGCAGGCAGCGCTACTGCCGGCGGGCCGCCGCGCGAGCTGTTCTTCACACCGATCGCGGCAACCAGGATGGCGTGCGAGAAGGCCGGCTGGACGCTCGACAGCGTGGATCTGTTTGAACTGAACGAGGCGTTTGCTTCCCAGTCCATCGCATGTCTCAACGGCCTCGAGGTCGACCCGGAAAAGGTCAACGTACACGGCGGCGCGATTGCCCTCGGACACCCGATCGGCGCCAGCGGCGCCCGCGTGCTGACCACACTGCTGCACGCGCTGAAGACTCGCGGTGGCAAACGCGGCGTTACGGCACTGTGCCTCGGTGGTGGCAACTCTGTGGCCATGGCTGTCGAAATGGTCTGACATCTCATATGAGCTCCGGGCGCCGGCGCGCATTTGCCGTGTGCGCCGGCCGCCCGCAGCCACAGTTACCGTTAGCAAAGGGACAAAATGCCACATCGCACGAAAATCCAGACTGTCGCCGTGATCGGGGCCGGCACGATGGGAGCCGGCATCGCACAGGTCTTTGCCCAGTCCGGGCGCGAGGTGCTGTTGAGTGATGCCTTACCCGGCGCCGTGGACAAGGCCATCGCGCGCATCGGCAAGTTCCTCGACAAGGCCGTCAGTAAGGGCAAGCTTGAGGCCGATAGCGCGGAGCAGGCCAAGGCCAACCTGGTGGGCAGCACCCTCGGAGATGCAACCGGCGCCGATCTGATTGTCGAAGCGATCAGCGAAGACCCCAAGATCAAGCGTGCCTTATATGGCCAGCTCAAGCAGAGCGTCGCCGAAGACGTGATATTCGCCAGTAATACCAGCAGCATCTCCATCAGCGACCTTGGCCGAGTCAGCGGGCGACCCGACCGTTTCATCGGCATGCACTTTTTCAACCCGGTGCCGTTGATGAGCCTCGTCGAGGTTGTGATCGGGCTCCAGACCGACGAGGGCGTGGTGGCGACCACGATTAAACTGGCCGAGGAGCTCGGCAAGGTGCCGCTGCGGGTAAAGGACCATCCGGGCTTCGTCAGCAATCGCATCCTCATGCCGATGATCAACGAGGCCATCGCCTGCTACAGCGACGGCGTGGCGGATGCCGAGACGATCGACGAAGTCATGAAGCTGGGGATGAACCACCCGATGGGGCCGCTGGCGCTGGCCGACCTGATCGGGCTGGACGTGTGCCTGTTCATACTGGAAGTCCTGCACCGTGACCTGGGCGAGGATCGCTATCGGCCGACGCCGCTCCTCCGCACGATGGTCCGCGCGGGTTTCCTGGGCCGCAAGAGCAAAAGAGGGTTCTACGACTATGACGACAAATGAGAAATCCACGACACAGGTCACCTGTGATATAGAAGGCCCGGTTGCGACCATCCGCCTGGCCGACGAAAAGGGGCCGGCGATTTTCTCGTCACGCGTGATCGCCGAGCTTGGCAACCGCCTGGAGCAGATTGCCGAAGATGGGAGCCTGCGTTTCGTCGTTTTTCGCGGTCAGGGCAGCGTGTTTGTCGCCGGCGCCGATATCTACCAGATGTCACATTTCACCGAAGACCAGGGCGAGGCGTTTGCGCGCGCCGGTCACCGCGTGATGAACACCGTCTCGGCGCTACCGCAGGTCACGATCGCCGCGATCAACGGGCATGCGATGGGCGGCGGTTGCGAGTTGGCCCTGGCGTGCGACTTTCGCCTGATGGTCAAAGGTGCCCGCATCGGTCAGCCCGAGAGCAAGCTGGGCTTGATTCCCGGCTGGGGCGGCACGATTCGTCTGCCCAAGGTGGTCGGAGACATGCACGCGCGGCGACTGCTGTTCAGCGGCGCCGCGATCTCATCCGAAGAAGCGCACAAGATCGGCCTGGTCGATGAGCTGCTCGACTCAGTCGAGGACATCGATGCCGCCATCAAGCGCTGGTTCGAGTTTCTCGCGCCAGGCTCGCCGTGTGCGATCTCCCGCATCAAAAAGGCGATCTTCCTTAACGATGAGATCAAGCAGTTCGGCCTGTGCTTCAGTTGCTCCGATGCCAAGGAGGGAGTCGGCGCGTTTCTGGAGAAACGCAAGCCGTTCTGGGCATCGTGGCGCGACAGCGGAAAGAGCGCGCAATAGTCGCAGGTCGTTTGAGTCTCGGCTGACAATCCTGCGTGGAGGTGCGTCCACGCGGAGACAACGTAGCGGCCGGCGCCCCGACGGCCGTAGAGCACCATAAACGCCGTTCCGCCCAACGGCCGGCGGGGTGCGGCCGTACACGCGGGCACGGGCCGCGCAAACTCTCAAGCCAGCCCGTCGACCTTCTCTTCCCAAGCGGCGTGCAGCTCGGCCAACTCGGCCTTCACCTCCTCCAACTCTTCGCGCAGACGCGCCGGGGCGCCTGGATCCTGGTAGATCGCTGCGTCGCCAAACGCCGCGCTGATCTGCGTCAGCCGCTGCTCGTGCGTGGTAATCTGCGCTTCCAACTCTTCCAGCGAACAGCGGTGGTAACGTGATTTCTTGCGCGGGGCGCCGGTCGAAGCCGCGCTCGGTGATCGGCGCCGTTTGGTGCCGGGGCGCTGGCCGGCGCCGCGTCCCGGCGACGACGCCTGCCGTTCCTCCAACTGTGCGATGTAGTAGGAGTAGTTGCCGGCGTAGGTCGCGTGTGATCCGCGGCGCATCACCAGCAGCCGATCGGCCACCCGGTCAAGGAAATAGCGGTCGTGGCTGATCGCCACAATCGCCCCGGGAAACCGTGCCAGGGCGTCCTCGAGCACCTCACGCCCGGGAATGTCGAGGTGGTTGGTTGGCTCATCGAGTATCAGCACGTTGGGCTCGGCGAGAATCAGCTTCAACAGACGCAACCGCGAGCGCTCGCCGCCGGATAGCTGCGCCACTTTCTTGAACGCATCATCGCCGGAAAACAGCATGCGCCCGAGCTGGGCCCGGGCCTGTTGCTCGGTGAACTCGGGCCGCGCCAGGCACAGTTCTTCGAGCAGCGTGTTTTCGCCGTCCAGCCCCTCGTCGGCTTGCGCGAAATAGCCCAGGCGCGTCTTCGGTGCGAACTGCCACACGCCGGCGTCGGCTTCGACCTCACCCAGCAGAATCCGCAAGAGGGTTGTCTTGCCGGTGCCGTTGGGGCCGGTGATGCCGAAACGCTGGCCGGGGTGCAAGTGGAGCGCAAGCCCGCTGAACAGCTCCTTGTCGCCGTAGGCCTTGGCCAGCTTTTCGGCCTGGAGCACCCAGCCGCGCGGCTGATCATCGTGCTCGCTGAAGCTGAAGCTCAACCCGCGCGATTGCGTCGGGGCGGCGGTGACAAAGTCCCCGTCGGCCAGTCGGCGCTCCAGCCGTTTCAGACGTCCCTTGGCCTCGGCGGTGCGCTGCTTGCCCATGTGCTTGGCGATAAACGCACGCTCCTTGGTAATGAAGTCCTGGTCCTTGCGGAACTGGCGCGCCTGAGTCAAACGTTGCACGTCACGCGTCTTCACATATGTCGAATAGTTGCCGCTGTAAGACGTGACCCGGCAGCGGTCGATCTCGATAATGCGGTCGGCGACGCGATCGAGCAGGTAGCGGTCGTGCGAGACGACGACCGCTCCGCCGTGATGTCCGGCCAGGAATTTCTCGAGCCAGCGAACCGCGTCGATGTCGAGGTGGTTGGTGGGTTCGTCGAGCAGCAGAAACGTGTTGTCCTCGAGCAGCAGCCTGGCCAGCGCCGCGCGGCATTGCTGGCCCCCGGACAGAGCAGACATGGGCAGGTCATAATCGCTGGTAGAAAACCCCAGACCCCCGAGCACCTCGCCGAGGCGAGTCTCGAAGGCATACCCGCCGGCTGCCAGAAACCGCTCGTGTACGCGGTCGTACTCGGCCATGATCGCGTGCAGCTCAGGGCCGTCGGGCGTGCGTGCCATCTCCTCGGAGAGCGTGTGTTGGGTGTGTTCCAGCCGGCGCAGCTCATCAAAGGCCGTCGCCACCTCATCGAAAAGCGTATTGGTCGGCGTGATCTGTGGGTCCTGGGCGAGGTATCCGATGCGCAGGCCCCTGGACGCGGTGATTGAGCCGCTGCCCGGCACCAGCTCGCCGGTGATCAGCCGGAAGAGGGTTGTTTTTCCGCTGCCGTTGGCACCGACAAACCCGACGATCTCCCCGGTGTTCAGTTCGAGGGAAACATCCCCCAGCACGAGCTGGCCGCCGAACTCCTTGCTGACGTTTTGGATTTTCAGTGTTCCCATGTTGGCCCCATCATAACGGAGCGGGGCGGAGACATTCCACTTTTAGGCCGAGCCGGCCGCCACCAAAAGCCACTCTCCCCAGGCGGCGGCCTTTGACACACCTTGTCCCGCCGGGTACTGTGCATCTCAACTTTTGCGACGCGGCGGTCCGCACAGTCTGTAGTATGGCGGATTCGACGGGCGGCGGGTGACCCGGCCACTCTCACGGTGGGTCGGACTGTGTCCAGCGATACGACCACCCCGCGCCGGATCTGCGAGGAGAGCCTTTGGGCAAACAAGATGCGATCATCATGGAGGCCGTTGTCATCAAGGCCCTGCCGAACGCCATGTTTGAGGTGGAGGCGGATCTCGGCGACGGCGCCAAGCACAGGGTTCTCGCGCACATCTCCGGGAAGATGCGCAAGAACTTCATCCGGATTCTCCCGGGTGATCACGTGACGGTCGAACTGTCGCCCTACGACCTCAAGCGGGGGCGCATCACCTACCGCCAACGTTAACCCCTGTCGCCAATCGATCGATTACGCGCAGTCGACAATGACGCAGCGCGACCCCCCCACAACCACGCCTATTCCAGCGGCGGAAGCTGCGCCAGTGCGTCGTCGTTTGAATCGAAGAACTTGAACAGGCGATCAAGGTTGGTGAGGCGGAACAGTCGGACCAACTCTTCGCGCGTGCGACTCAGGACGACATGTCGGCCGTGTTGTGCCACTTTGCGCCGCAGGTTGACGATGATACCGAGGGCTTGTGAAGACAGGCAGCGCACGTCCGCCATGTCGATGATCACATGCACGTCACGGCTGTCCGTGACGAGTCGGTCCAGCGCCTCCCCCATCTCGTCGACGCGCTCCGGGTCTTCCAGGGCGGCCCCGACCAGCGTGACTATCAGCGCACCATCGCCATTCACCGCACGAAACGAGTCAGACATAGCCCGGCCTCAATACAGTCGTCGCTCAAAGTGAGGCCATTATAGCACGTCTTGCGCGTGTGGTCGTGCTCATCGGCACCGCGACGCGGCACATTATGCCAGCCGCTGCCACACTCGTCTGCCAGTCATTGACCGATCTTCCCCAAGATGGTATCCCGCTCACATGAGCCGCCAGGAAACCATCGCCGTACTCGATTTTGGGAGCCAGTACTCGCAGCTCATCGCGCGGCGGGTTCGCGAGAATCACGTATACAGCGAGTTGCTGCATCCGGGCGTCTCCCCCGATGAGCTGCGCGCGCGAAGTGTCAAGGGCATCATTCTCTCGGGCGGGCCGGCCAGCGTTTATGAGGCCGACGCGCCAACCTGCGATCCTGGGATATTCGAGCTCGACGTGCCGGTTCTCGGCATCTGCTACGGCATGCAGGTCGCCTGCCACGCGTTGGGTGGTGACGTCTCGGCGGCGCAATCACGCGAATATGGCCGCATAAATCTGTCGGTCACAAACAACCATGGGTTGCTGGCCAACCTGCCGGCGGATACCTCGGTCTGGATGAGTCATGGCGACATTGTGGCCGAGGTCGGTGACTGTTTTAGGAGCCTGGCGCGCACCCCCCAATGCCCCTTCGCCGCCGTCGCCCATACCTCCAAGCCGGTCTTCGGCGTGCAATTCCACCCCGAAGTCACGCACACGCCGCAAGGTAGCCAGATCATTCGCAATTTCATTTACGATCTGTGCGGCTGCACGGGCACGTGGCGCATGGCCGGCGTGATCGACGAGGCCGTTCAGAGCATTCGCGCCCAGGTTGGCGACCGAGACCGGGTCATCTGTGGGCTGTCCGGCGGCGTGGATAGTTCGGTGCTCGCCGCTCTTGTGCAGCGGGCCATCGGTGATCGCCTGCGGTGCATCTTTGTGGATAACGGCCTGCTGCGCGCGAATGAGGCGGCTCTGGTGGAGCAGACCTTTCGTGACCACTTCGGCATGCAGCTCCGCGTCGTCGACGCCGCGGACCGTTTCCTGTCAAGGCTCACCGGAGTGATTGACCCGCAGGAGAAGCGGAAGATCATCGGCCGTGAGTTCATCGAGGTTTTCAGGAACGAGGCGCGGCACATCGATGGCGCCCGCTTCCTGGCCCAGGGCACGATTTACCCCGACGTGATCGAGTCGGGACACGGGCCCACCGGGCATGCCGCCGTGATCAAATCACATCACAACGTCGGAGCTTTGCCGGCCGAGCTCGGCTTCGAATTGGTCGAACCGCTGCGCCTGCTGTTCAAGGACGAGGTTCGTCGAGTCGGCGAGGCGTTGGGATTGCCCGAAGATCTGATTTGGCGTCACCCCTTTCCCGGGCCGGGCCTGGCCGTCCGCATCATGGGCGAAATCACGCCGGCGCGGTTGGGCTTGCTGCGGGCGGCGGATCGTATTCTGCTTGAAGAGCTCACAATCGCCGGCTGGTATCGCAAGGTCGCCCAGGGATTCGCGGTCCTTGTGCCCGTTGCGAGCGTCGGCGTGATGGGTGACGGACGCACCTACGAAGGGCAGCACCTGATCGTGATTCGCCTCGTCGAGTCAACCGACTTCATGACGGCCGACTGGGTTCGTATCGACCATGAGCTCCTCGCCACAGTCAGTAATCGCATAATCAACGAGATCCCCGGCGTCAATCGCGTGGCATATGATGTGTCCAGCAAACCGCCGGCAACCATTGAGTGGCAGTGAGGAAGGAGGCCATGAGGCCATGAGGCCACGAGGCCACGAGGCCACAAGGCAACGAGGCAACGAGGCAACGAGGCAACAAGGCAACGAGGCAACGAGGCAACAAAGGGCGTTCCGGTCTTCATTGCCCTAAACCCTGAAATCTGAACTCTGAACTCTGAACTCTGAAATCTGAACTCTGAGCACTACCATGCCAACACTTCGATTCGGAATTTGCGGCCTCGGCTTTATGGGGCGCACTCACTTCGGCAACATTCAGGACCACGCGGACGCGGAGGTGGTCGCGCTGTGTGATCGCGACGAGCATCTGCTGGCCGGCAACTGGAACAGCGACACCGGGAACATCGGGGCGCGCGACGGTGAGCGCGTGGATGTGTCACACCTGGCGTGCTATCGCGACTCGGCGGAGCTCCTCCGCGATCCTGATGTCGACGTCGTCGTGATCGCGCTGCCAACGCCACTGCACGCGGACCTGACCGTCGCCGCGCTGGAAGCCGGCAAGCACGTGCTGTGCGAAAAGCCCATGGGGCCGACAGTCGCCGACTGTGATGCAATGTGCGCGGCGGCCCGGCGAACGGGACGCACGTTAATGGTCGGACAGTGCATCCGTTTCTGGCCGCAATACGAGACCATCAAGGCCGCGGTCGATGCCGGCCAAATCGGCGCCGTACAATTCGCCTCGCTGAAACGCTTGGCGAGTCCACCGACTTTCGGGGCCGCGAACTGGTTCATGGACCACCACCAGAGCGGCGGTGCGCTGATGGACCTGCACGTGCACGACGTGGATTTCGCGCATCACTTATTGGGCCGACCCTCACGCATACAGGCCTGCGGGGGCTGCGGGCCGTCGGGCGGCATTGATCACGTTGTGGCCACGCACCACTTCGATGATGGGCATTACGCCGTCCTGGAGGGGGGGTGGAGCTTCCACAGGCCGTTCCCGTTCGAGATGGCGATTACGGTGCAGGGGGCGACCGGCACGTTGAGCTGGTGCCTCAGCGACGGCCCGGACGTGAAGTTGTACGCCGGCGGTGATGATCCCGAGATACTTCCCAGCGCTGCGGGCGATGGGTGGTCGCGTGAGATCGCGTATTTTATCGGCTGTGTGAGTCGCGGGCAGCCCGTGGCACAATGCACGCCGGAGTCGTCGCGGCTCTCAATCGCGCTGGCCGAAGCCGAAAGACGCGGCGTCATGACTGGTGAGAGCGTGGCGACGGCGTCCATCTAGTCCAGACGTAGATTTTCCGCGCTTGACCTGTCAAATACGCTTGCCGCATGTTCTATCGGACGCTATCGTGTTATCGGCTGTACGGTTGGTCGACCGGGCCGGCCGAAACGCATCTTGGCCCGGACTATTACGCAATTCAGTCTGGGAAGCGGGTTGAGATTTCGTTTCGGGAGCGCGTAGCATTGGGCGATGGTGAGACTCGTCAAAATCGCTGGCGCGCTCGTGATTCTGTTGGGCGGCTGCTCGACCCCGCAGCCGACGGCGGTCTGGCGTGCCCACACGCACACCACGCCGGACCCGATAACTGCCAATCTGGCGCTTGGCCCGTCCGCCGAGCACAATTACATCGGCGAATTGCTCGCACGGCGATCGGATTGGCCGGCCGTTGAACATGGCTTGCGGCTGGATGACGTTTCGCAGGCGTTTACGTTGAGCTACGACGACCAGTCGTTCTATGAGCGTGATGGCGGGTACTTCCAATCCGTCGGAATCGCCTCGCGCACGCAGACGCTTGTCCGCTGAGGTTTGTTGGGACTGACAGACAGTCGGCTCGCTGGGCGGCGGCCGGCAGGGGACGGGACGTGAGGCCGGCAATGCCGGAGTCCCCATAACGACCCACTTGCGCCAGCGCCGGGCGGCGCTGCTTGATTTCCGGCCGTACGTATGCCTAAGACTTAGCGGGAGATACGGACGTTTCCTGATTGGAATCCTCTTCGAATGAAACAAACGTCATAGGAGGCGATCATGGTTCGCAGACATGTGGTGGGCGCGATTCTCGTTGCGTTGGGTGTTATCGCATTGACCGCGGGCGGGTGTGTTTTCCCGGAGGCCGACACGACCGGAACGGATGGCACAGACGCCGCACAGGGGGCTCCGGGGCCGGCCGGGCCGCAGGGTGAGCAAGGCGAGCAAGGCATCCAGGGTGAGCAGGGCGAGCAAGGCATCCAGGGCATCCAGGGTGAACAAGGCGAACAGGGCGAACAAGGCGAGCAGGGTGTGCAGGGCGTCCAGGGCGTTCAGGGCATCCAGGGTGAACAGGGCGAGCAAGGCGAGCAAGGCATCCAGGGTGAGCAGGGCGAGCAAGGCGAGCAGGGCATCCAGGGTGAGCAGGGCGAGCAAGGTGAGCAGGGCATCCAGGGTGAACAGGGCGAGCAAGGCGAGCAAGGCATCCAGGGTGAGCAGGGCGAGCAAGGCGAGCAGGGCATCCAGGGTGAACAGGGCGAGCAAGGTGAGCAGGGCATCCAGGGTGAACAGGGCGAGCAAGGCGAGCAAGGTGAGCAGGGCGAGCAAGGCCCGGAGGGTGAGCAGGGTGAACAGGGCGATCCTGGCGTGATCGTGAAGTTCTCCATCCCCAACACCGGTATCTCTACCGACCCCAACACCGTCATCAGCGAGCTGAAGACCACCGGTACCCCCCCTGAGCCGTACTTCGATCTTTACATCGACGTCGAGGGCGCGCCGGCCGGCGAACTGCCCGTGTTGATTACCGCCAAGGCGTTCAGCGCGGGGCCCTTCGTGCAGTTGGCCAGCGGTACGTACATCTATGACGGGCGCGGCCCATATGGCGGAAAGCCGGACATGATGCACATTCGCGTCGTCCTGATTGACCTGCTGACCGGCACGCGAACGGTCGCCGATGGTTTCAACGTCGTCGTTGTGGAACCGTAAGTCGGCACCGTCGCAGATAGGGATAAGTCAAAGGCCGGCGCCGAGCATCACTCGGCGCCGGCCTTTTTCGTATCGTCTGCCCGCTTGGACGTACGTATAGCGGCTGCTTGTGCTTACATGCGGCGGCCGCTCGCCGTCATATGTAGCGGCCGCTCGCCCTCATATGTAGCGGCCTGCGCCTCGCAGGCCGTCGAGTTTCCCGGCGTTCCACGACCGGCGGGGCACCGCCCCCTGTGTCGCTCCCGCCGTATATACACGCTCTGGCGAGCGCGGCAAGTCCTGCCGTCGTCGCTACCCTCTGAGCACATCGCCGGAGTACAAGGCGTTGGGTATCACCTCGCACTCCGCCCAGCACCCGGTGCACGCGTCAACCCACCGCCGCGCGGCCCGCGCTTGATCACCATGCCAGATGCTCTCGAACGACGCCTCTAACAAGTTACCGATCGTCTCGGTGTTAAACTGGCACACCGGTACGCGCCCGTCGGGCAAAAGCCGGATGTGGCTGCGCAGTGCCACGCACTTCGGCCTCGGCCGCGGATTCGGCGTTCCATTCAAGCGGGCGCGGAGCCCGCGCAGGTAATAGCGTTTCCCCCAGCGCAGCCACCACGTGCGCAAAACGCCCAATTGGCGCAATTCGCGGTTGGTGTAGCCGATTACGTCGGCATCTTTGAGCTTTGCGTGCAGCGGGTATTGCGTTGAGATCAGGTCACCGGCCTTTG
The DNA here is from genome assembly GCA_963675745.2 of Phycisphaerae bacterium. GTDB lineage: Bacteria > Planctomycetota > Phycisphaerae > UBA1845 > Fen-1342 > JAFGRR01. Next base: position 106,984 of record CAXXWX010000028.1, on the reverse strand, counting down.
TGCCGCGTCGCTGGGCGCCGTACATCGCGGAATCGGAGTAGGCGAGCACGCTGTGTACGTCGCAGTCGTGTGCGTGCATGATGCGCTTAAGCTCGGCGCTGTCCGCGAGTGAGTGCGGAGAGATGATCGTGTGGTTGACGCTGACCTGAACCCCGATGCGATCGCGCAACGCGGCGAGTCGCTTCACGGTATCGAGCGCCGTGTCAAAGGACACAGCCTTTCCGCGATTGGCGTCGTGCTCGGCCGCCAGCCCGTCAAAGGAGACCATGAAGCGCAGCAGTCCGGGGTTTGAAAAACGCTCGGCAAACTCGACCGTGCGGTCCGGGAAAGACCCATTGGTCGTGATGTGGATACAACCGCTGGGGCGCGATGCGGCGAGGACGGCCTCGGCTATATCGAGCATATCTTCACGCAGGAACGGCTCACCGCCGGTCAGGCGTACGACATCCAATCGCCCGATCTTGGCGAACACGTCGGCTACCTGCGTCGGTGTGAGCTCTGACCCGGGCTTGGCGCGCCACGAGTCGCACATCCGGCAACGCGCATTGCAGCGATAGGTGACGAGATAGGTACACCAGGACGGCCGTGGTACGGTCCCGAGGCGGTTCTGGATAACACTGAGGGCCCAGGCCAGGGGTCTCATGAGACCTTCCGAATGTACGCCGGCGTCGCGCGCTTGCCACCCAGCTCCTTCAGATACGTTTCCAGTGCGTCGAGAGCTTCGGTGCGGCCGTCGCAGGTGGCCGCGCTGATGTGGGTCTGAAACTCGTCTTCCCGCGCGAGGAACCCGCGAATCACTTCGGTGGTGAGCTTGCGGTGAGCAACCTGCATGCCGATCCTCATCTCCTCGATCGCATTGGCGTTGCAACGCTGCTCGACACAGGTTTCCGGCATGACCAGCATGGGCTTGCGAAAGTGCAGTGCTTCCCCGACAAGCTGATTGCCCGCCGTGCTTATCACTGCGCGGCAGTTAGCCAGGTCGGTCAGGAACGGCTGATTGCTGGTCGGGCAGAATTCGAGGTTGCCCGCGGAGCCGATCCGCTGTGTGCCATAGACCTTGATGGGGCAATCGACGTCGCGCAGCGCTTTGCGCACCCAGGGTGTGAACTGGTGGGCTCCCTGGTTGAAATACGCCAGCAGGAATCCGCCGCGACCGGGCTTGGTCTTCAAGACCTCATCGCGCAGCAGCGGCCCGACGACGCGCACACCGGGCCGGCGCGCGGGCGCTTCGTAAAAGCTGGAGACAATTACGCGCTGTGGCTGCCCCATCAGAGCGCGATACGCACAGCGCTCGCGCCACAGCATAAACCGATCCGGTCCGCGCACGGGTGGATTGCAGTGCGTCAGGATGCCAAAGTGATCGAAGGCGATCCGGGGAATGCCCAGCCGCATGCCAACGCGGTTCGTCCAGGCTTCGGCATCGGAGATAATCACGTCAGCGCGGAATTCGCGGATGACGTCCATCACCATCGTCAGCGATGGGCCGTGAAGCAGCAAGTCGAGCACCGCCGACGTGTTCTGCACGGCCGTCCGCACAATCGAGCGCCGGCCGCGGCGCCCATAGACGTAGCTGAGTGACGGGATGCGCACGACATTATAAGTTGGTGAGAGCGCGGCGTAAGCGTCTCGTCCGGCGAGCAACAGCACGTCGTGGCGCGCCGTCAACTCCGGCAAAACGGTTGCCGTTCGTGTGGCGTGTCCGCGGCCATATCCCATCACGCCGTAGGCGATTCGCATGTGATCTCTCCCACGTCGAGCACTCGGCCAACTGACCGTACAGTATGCAAACTGGACGGGCGAATGCAATCCCCATCTGATTGTGAGCGAGGTTGCCCGAAGCGGCAGTGGTGTTGCACATGCACTCACTGTCTGCGCCGATGAGACGGGGCCCGGTATTCTCGATCACGGCGGTTTGCCAGCGACAACGGTCGCTTAGGAACCGAGCCAGGAGCGCAGTGGATCGAGGTATGCGCCCGTGCCCAGCAGCGGTGACCAGAGCCACGGCAGGGCGATAATGGATGCGATATTGGTGCCGGCGACAACGTCAAACTGCCATGTGCCGCGTGGATAGTACCAGAGGATCAGACGTCCCCACCAAGCGCGGAGCGCCAGCTTGGGCGGCGGCGGTGCGTTGCGCTCAAAGGCCCTGATTGCCCGTCCCGCGTATTCGAGTCGCCGGAAAACGGTGAAAGCGGGCAAAAGCGCCTGTTGCCAGAGCACAAACGGCATGTGCCCGAAAAAGCAACCCAGCAGCAGGGCCACGTAGCGCTCACCGCGCTGCCACCACCCGACCCCGCAACATCCCGGTACGACATCTTCGGCGCGGGCCTTGATATAGCTGATCAGAAACGTGTTGCCGAGGGCCAGAAACGCGAGCACCTGGTAGGTCACGTTCTCATGCCAGGCGAAATACACGGCACAACCCACATAGATCGCCGTATCGCTGAACCGGTCGAGCGTCGAGTCCAGCACCTCGCCGAACTTCGAGCTCATATTGCCGACGCGTGCCACGGCGCCGTCCAACATGTCGCAAGCGGCCGAGAGCAGCAGAAACAGACCGGCCCAAAGAGGCCAAAGGCTCGTCGGGCCCGGGCCGGCGGCGCCGGAGTAGGCGTATGGCACCTGGTGTCCGGCGCCGTACGCCAGGCACACGCCGGTGCCGCAGGTCAGCAGAAAGCCGAGGACGGTGATGCGGTTGGGCGTGGCGCCGAACCTGATCAGCACTCTGGCGAGCGTGTCGCGCAGCATGCTGATCCCGGTGCCAATGGCGACGCCAGGGCCGGGCGTGTTCCTGGGAGGTGCGTCTGGCGATGGTGCTTCGCGTGTCATCCTCGACTGCCCTGCGGAACTGGTGTCACCTACCGCACTGCTCAAGAGCGGTGGCACACCGAAGGCGCGCGCCTGGACGACCCGCCCATATGTGACGCCGAGCCTCGGCGTCTGACGATGCCTCGCCGTCGTCCCGCGGCCGACGGGGTCGTCGGCCGCTACGTGTCTTCGGCTGCCCGAGAGTGACCGCTATGAAGATTCCGAGTCATCGGCCGCGTCGGGTTCCGCTTGCTCCGCGGCATCGGCCGGAGAGTCGGAGGGCGTTGTCGCATCGGCGGTTTCCATCGCGAGGAGATCGTCATCTTCTTCGTAGTAAATCTCCTCCCAGTCGGTCGCGTCCACATCACGCCGCAGCAGGAAATACACCTCCGTGACGCCGCAGAAATAGAAGCTGATGATAAAAGCGGCGACCAGTGTGACGAGCATGAAGACCCAGCAGGCGATCAGCCACATCGCCACCATCTCGGTGCCGCTGAGCGGTGCGAGGGCAAACTCGCCCCAGAAGGGCACGCGTCCGGCCATCGGCAGGAGAGGCAACTCACTCCACTCCGGCATCGACCACATCGCATCCAGCTTGGACACGGTGGCGGTCTGGCTGCTGGTCAAATGGCCGAAGAATCCAATACCGATGCCCGTGAAGGCATGCGTCAGCTTGAGCACGAGCATGGCGATCAGGCGCACCATCGCCACGGAAATCGCGCCGTAGACCATCAGGGCCACACCATAAAACGCCGCATTCCAGATACGCTGACCGATATACCCGAAGCCGCGTTGCACGGCGTCGAAGGCGTCGGAGCTTTCCACGGCGATGGTCGGCCACATGAGGTGCGCGCCCAGGACAAACCCGATGAACACGAGCGCAAGGGCGAAGCCGCCGAGCAGGGCGAGTCCATAGAGCACGCCGGAGACTACGTGCCCGACCGCGGGAATAGCCCCGATCAACCCGCCGGCCAGCAGGCAGACGGCGCCGATGATAATGATGCCGATCGGGATGAGCGGTGCGAGGATGGACTCCTTCCACTTACCGCGGGCAAACTTGATGGCGGCGGTGAACCCGATGGACTCGTCGCGCGCGGATTGCACGGCCGAGTGTCGACAGATCGCCACGCCGAAGAGCCCGACAATCACCAGCTTCATGATCCCGAACATTGCGGCGTAGCAGGGTCGTTGCGTGATCAGCCAACTGGATCCGGCGCCGACCGAGATCATGCAGCCAAGCAGCGCCGGTTCGGGGGAGTTAACCCCGCCGGAAGTGCCCAGCCGGCCGGCAAAGACGCCCTGAATCCCCGCTGCCAGGCAGCGCATGTCGTATTCCATCAATACGGCAAAGGGGCCGCGCGGTGTGCAACGATCCAACTGACGTTTGGCTTCACGGTAGCTGATCGCGCGCACCAGTTGCTGTTGCTGCTCCGCGGTGGCATCAGCGGGGGACAGTAGCCCGATCGCGTTCTGCGCGCTGGTCGCTCGCCCCAGTGGCGCCAAATCCTTGCCCGCCAATGAGAACCGCAGCACATCGGCTGCCAGGTATGCTTCTTCGCGCTGCGCGGCTTGTTCGTCGCTGGTGGCATCCTCATCCGCGTTGATCTGCTCGATGCGCTGGTCAAGCCACTGATCGACCAGGTCGCCGGCGGCGGCAAGATCGGGCGTTTTGTCATCCTCCTCAAATGCCGCGACGCGTTCGGCGGCCTGTTCTTGCTGCCTGTCGCGCAATGACCGCCACAGTTCGAGCCCTTCGGACGTACCGGTGGCGTACACATCGATCTCGGTGATGGCTTGCGTCGGCCCGGCCAGCGACTCTGTGGTCAAAGCGACGCCGCTGCCGGCCGCGATCCACACCTGGTCGAGAATCCGTGCGCCGATGTAGATCGTCAGGATACACAGGAAAGCCAGGGCCAGGCGCGTGGAGTTCGCCGCGAGCCCAAAAGTGCGAAACAGCCGAATGAACGGGAAGACCTGTGACCACGCGACTCGCCGAATCTCAGTTGGTTGCTCAGGCATGCTCGCCTCCGTTCGAATCCCGTGACGGGCCCGTTCCTGTTGGCCGCCGCGGTCCATTGTGGACCGTGCCGGCGCGGGGGCCCTCGAAGTGCTGATCACATGGGCCGGATTATAGATGACCAGAATTCTTCGGCAAGCGTCCGCGTTACTCGTCGGCTCCGAGAAAACGCCGGATTGCCTCCAATGTTGCTTCGCTGAGGTGGTGCTCGACGCCTTCTGAGTCGCGCTCGGCATCATCGGGGTTAACGCCGAGCTTGAGCAGAAACTCGACGACAAGGGCATGGCGGGCCTCGGACCATTTCGCCAGAGTCTCGCCTTTTTCGGTCAGGAAGATGGAGCGATAGGGGGCCGTGTGCACCAACCCCTCCGCCTGCAACCTTGAGACGGTCTTGGTGACCGTCACGTGAGACACGCCCAGGTGCCTGGCAATGTCAACGGCGCGCGCCTCCCCACACTCGCGGATAAGCTGGCTGATCAGCTCGACATAGTCTTCGGCGGTCTCGGAGGCGTGGTCGCGCCGGGTCTTGTTGTGGCGCGATGCGTTGCTGTCGGCCATGCGGCTGGTAGGACGAGTGCGTCGGGCTGGGCCGGCGCTGGTCCTGGGCTTGGCGTTGGGCTTCTTATTGGGCACGTGTTTGCATCCAGTCTTACGGTGTCGCGCGCGGCTCAACACCTACCGTAAGTCCCACACCTCTATCGGTCCACCGCAATGCCTGCCTTCTTACGGCAGAAAACACACCACGGCAACCGCCGCGATCCCCGTGATCAACGCGATCGCATAGCAATATGGCACGAGCCGGCCGGCGGTCGTCCACGCGTGGCGGTTGTGCAGTTGTCGTGACCAGTAGCGGCCGAGGCTGGCCAGCACCACGACCGCTCCAGCGGCGCCCAGCAATACGCCGCGCCGGGCCGGCAGAGGTTCGAATAGCTGTCCCCAGGCCACACAGCCCGCGGCAAGCAGGCCCACGCCGGATGCGGCCGCGATTCGCCAGCGTGTCAGATGGGCGACGCCGAAACAGACGATGGCCGCGGCCCATACCGGCAGCGGCGCCGCGGCGACAGCGGCGGTAATCCCCGCGGGCAGTGCCAGCGCCAGGGCGGCGGCGTAGAGCGGCAGGGGACGTGGCATCGGATCGAGCAATCTCGCCGGGTCGGCAAGCGATGCGCGGCGTCTGTGGCGCCAGTGTACGATCACCGGCGCTGATGTGAGACCCAGCCCGACAAGTGCACCGACCCACACCCAAAGGCCGACGTTTGCCCGGTGCTGTGCGATCCACTCGACCACGGCGTTGACTCCGGCGAATGACGAACCGGCCGGCGGCGCCCTGCCGCGGCCTCGACAGACATGTTATAACCTGTCTGGTGTCCCGCGGCACGGGCGGCGGGGCTGTGATCCAGCGAGGTGGCCGTGACGCGAGGCAAACCAGGCGATTCACCCGCCATGCGGCGTTTCTTTCAGCGGGTCTGGCGTGACAACGTGACGCCGCTGCTGAAAGGTAAGAGTGGCCGTACGCGACGTAAGACCGCGCGCGTCGGTGGGATGTTCGCCGCTGCGACCGGCACGTTCATCGACAGCGTGCTGGGCCTGCGCGGGCGGCCGTTCACGCGCTCAATGACTGTGATGGGTACGCGTCTGGGGGCGATTCTGCCGGACGCGTGGGAGTGGGACTGGTGGCACGCCGTAACTGACCAGGAGACGCGGACGGCGGTTGCATCCGAGGTTGAGCGCGGCGCGCGCGAGCTTCCGGAAGCTGACGCGCTGGCACTATTCGAACTGACACCTTCCGCAACGCTCGACGACCTGAAGGCTGCCTGGCGCCGGGTTTCGCAGGACTGGCACCCCGACAAGGCGCCTGACGAACGTCTCCGCGGCGAGTATCATCTGCGTTTCGTGGCCTACCGGGCGGCGTATGAGCGCCTGCGGCAGGCATTTGACGAGGGACGTTTGCCAATCCAGGGCGCGCATGGCTAAAGAATCATTTGACACGCTGCTGGAGCAGTTCCACCGCTCAAAAGAGCTGATCACCAAGGAGCTGTCGCGCCTGATTGTCGGGCAGGACGCGGTTATCGAGCAAATGCTGGCGGCGATATTCACGCGCGGCCATTGTCTGCTCATCGGCGTGCCGGGGTTGGCCAAGACTCTGATCGTCTCCACGCTCGCCCGGATCACTTCACTGGAATTCAAGCGAATTCAGTTCACGCCCGATCTGATGCCGTCAGATATCACCGGCACGACGGTAATCGATGAATTGCCGGGCGGGCGTCGCGAATTCCGCTTCGTCAAGGGGCCGATCTTCGCGAACATCGTGCTCGCCGACGAGATCAACCGCACGCCGCCCAAGACCCAGGCGGCGTTGTTGCAGGCGATGCAGGAGCGTGAGGTGACGGTGGGCGATCAGACCTATCCGTTGCCCGACCCTTTCTTCGTGATTGCGACGCAGAACCCGGTTGAGCAGGAAGGCACCTACCCCTTGCCCGAAGCCCAACTCGACAGGTTCATGTACAACATCTGGGTCGATTACCCGTCACTGGCCGAGGAGACGAAGATCCTGACGCAGACCGCGGGTGATGCCGAGGTCGCGCTGCGCACCGTGCTGAGTGACCGGCAACTCCTCAACATGCAGAAAGTCGTGGCCGCGGTGCCCGTGACCCAGTTTGCCATCGAGTATGCGGCCCGCCTGGCGCGTGCTTCACGGCCTGACGACCCTTCGGCGCCGGATTTTGTGCGGAAGTACGTCGACTGGGGGGCCGGGCCGCGCGCTGGGCAGTTCCTGATCGCCGGCGGCAAGGCGCTCGCGGCCATGCACGGGCGTTTCAGCGTGAGCCTGGACGACATCCGGCGAGTCGCGATTCCCGTCATGCGTCATCGCATCGCCTGCAATTTCGCGGCTCAGTCGCAAGGTCTGGACTCTGTGGAGATCACCAAGGAGCTCATCCAGACTGTTCCCGAGCCGGCGCTGCCGAAATACGCCACGCGCGACTCCGAGCCGCCTTCCGGATTGTCCGAGTTCAGCGCCAGTTGAACTTTCCGGGGGTCACGATGACCAGCGTGCGTCTGGCGTCGTCTGCAGTTCGCGCGAACAGCGCTGTAGCGGCCTGTGCCTCGCAGGCCGTCGGCGCAAGACGACGCTTCTGACATTCGGCGTCCGGCGAGGCGCCGGCCGTTACATCGCATGCCGGGCCGCATGGCGCAGCCAAATCACTCCGGTGGAAACGACACAAACGCGGGGTGGCGTCGCGGCGCCTGGTTGCGTAAGATCGCGGCGTGGATGCGTTTGCACCCATCCGCAAAGACTCGCAACTCAAAGCCCTGAGGCGATTGATCGGGCAAGCTCAGACCCCCGTCACCGCCGATGGACTGTGGGGATCGTCCGCGCCCATAGTGGCGGCGCTGACCGCGGCGGGGCTGGGGCGGCCGCTGCTGTTGTTGACCGCCCACGCCGATGACGCCGACCACCACCGTGATGACATTGAGACGATTCTGGGCGTGCTGCCCGAGGTTTTCCCCCAGCTTGAGGCGACGCCGACTGACTCCGAGGCATCAGACGAGCTCGCCGGTGAGCGGCTGCGCTTGTGCCTGCGACTGATGAACCTGGATCAGCGCAGTGGCTGGGACGTGGCCGCGGAAAGCGGGGTGGACGGCAACCAGGAGCCGTGCCCGCCGATCTGCATTGTCGCTCCGATCCTCGCGTTGATGCAGCCGGTGGCGTCGCCGGAGACGATCAACGCACATTCGCTGCGGATCGAAGGCGGCGACAAGCGCGACCCCGAGCTACTCGTCTCCTGGCTGACCGAGCATGGCTTCACACGCTGCGACCAGGTCGAAGTGCCGGGCGATTTCGCGCGGCGCGGCGGAATTGTCGATGTCTTTTCAAACGCGCAGGCCGACCCGGTGCGCATCGAGTTCTTCGGCGACGAGATCGAGTCGATCCGCTACTTCGACGCCGGCACGCAACGCTCGGCCCAGGCTGTGGCGGCCGTGCGGATTCCCGCGCTGTCGGTTGCCCGTGACGTGACGAAGTCGGACATGCAGCGCGGCGCGCAGACTACCAGCCTGCTGGCGCTATTGCCCGAGAACACGCTGCTGGCCTTTCACGAGCCCGCCGACATACAGGAGCTCGGCCGCACCTATATGCAGCGCCTCGGCGAACGGGCTGGGATGATCCCGGTCGAGGCCCTGTTCCGCCGTGCCAATGACTTCGCCCAACTCTACCTGGAACGGTTCTCGAAGGGGGCCGAACGGTCGGTGTCCCTGGGCGTCAGCAGTCTGCCCCAGTTTGAAGCCAAGACGCCCGACGCGCTGCGCGGCCTGGTGGAGCTCGAGGCTGAGTGCGATGTGTGGGTCATCTGCGATAATCAGCCCGAGCAGCAGCGTTTTCACGAGTTGCTGGCGGAACTGCCCGATCAGACAACGCGGGTTCACACGACCATCGGCGTGATGCACCGCGGGTTCCGGTGGGGGGGCACCGCGTATGTGCCGCACCACGAGGTCTTCGGACGCTACCGGCAACGGCGCACGTTACGCCGCGTGCCGGCCGGCCGGCCGATCGACACGTTCCTCGACCTGAGTCCCGGCGACCACGTCGTACACGTGCTGCACGGGATCGGCAAGTTCCAGGGCCTCAAGACCATCGATCGCGCCGAACGGCGTGAGGAATACCTGGCGGTCGAGTTCGCCGACCGAGCCGTGATCCATGTGCCGGTCAGCCAGATTCACGTCGTGCAGAAATACGTCGGGGGCTTCCGCGGCAAGCCCAAGCTCAGCAAGCTCGGCGGATCGGCCTGGAAGCGGACCAAGGAACGCGTGACCGAAGCCGTCACCGACCTGGCCGCCGAACTGCTGGCGATCCAGGCGCAGCGCGCCGCCCAGCCGGGCATCGCTTACCCCGCCGATACCACGTGGCAGCGTGAGTTCGAGGGGGCATTTCTCTACGACGAAACCGAAGACCAGCTCCGTACCCTGGACGAGCTAAAGGCCGACATGACCCGCCAGCGGCCGATGGACCGCCTGCTCTGCGGCGACGTGGGCTATGGCAAGACCGAACTGGCGATTCGGGCGGCGTTCAAGGTTGTCGAGTACGGAAAGCAGGTGGCCGTGCTCGTGCCGACGACCGTGCTGGCCGAACAGCACCACGAGACCTTCACCGAGCGTCTTGCCGACTTCCCGTTCAGAGTGGATTCCATTTCGCGTTTTCGCACAAAGAAAGAGCAGGACCGAATCGTCGAACGTGCCCGCAAGGGTGGCGTGGACATCCTCATCGGTACGCACCGGTTGCTGTCAAAGGACATTAAGTTTGCCGACCTGGGGTTGGTGGTCATCGACGAGGAGCAACGCTTTGGCGTGGAAGCCAAGGAGCGGTTGAAGCGTCTGCGCGCCACGGTCGACGTGCTGACGCTCAGCGCCACGCCGATTCCGCGCACGCTGCACATGGCAATGCTCGGGATCAGAGACATCTCGTCGCTCCAGACGCCGCCGCTCGACCGGCGCGCCATCGTGACGCAGGTGCGGCGTTGGGATGATCACCTGGTGCGTGACGCGATTCTGCGTGAGCTGAACCGCGACGGGCAGGTGTACTTCGTACACAACTTCGTGCGCGACCTGGACACTGTGGCAAACAAGGTGCGCTCAATCGTGCCGGAAGCGCGCGTGGTGGTCGGCCATGGCCAGATGGCGGGGCGCGAACTCGAAGCGGTGATGCTGAAGTTCTTTCACCGCGAGGCTGACGTGCTCGTGTCGACGAACATCATCGAATCGGGCCTGGACGTGCCGACGGCCAACACCATGATCATCAATCGCCCGGAACGGTTCGGGCTGGCCGATTTGCACCAGCTCCGCGGCCGGGTTGGACGCTCGAAACACCGGGCGTATTGCTACCTGCTGATCTCTCCCAAGCACCCCGTCAAGGAGAACGCCGCGCGCCGGCTGAAAGCGATCGAGTATTACAGCGATCTGGGAGCGGGCTTCCAGATCGCGATGCGTGATCTGGAGATACGCGGCGCGGGCAACATCCTGGGGGCCGAGCAATCCGGCCATATCGAGGCCGTCGGCTACGAGATGTACTGCCAGCTTCTGGAGAACGCGGTGCGCCAACAGCGCAATGAGCCCAAGCGCGAGTGGAAGCCGGTCAATCTCGAACTGGGTATAGCGGCATCGATCCCGCGCGCGTACATCCGTTCAGAGCGGCAGCGCATGGACGTGTACAAGCGGCTGACAAGCTGCGCGACGCCGGAGGACCTTAAAACACTTGACGCCGACCTGCGCGACGCGTTTGGTGCGTTGCCGGACGATGTGCAGACCTTGCTCGATCTGGCCGAGATTCGCGTGCTGGCGGCCGGCTGGGGCATCCGCGCGATGGTGCTGAGACCGCCGGACGTTGTATTTTCGGTCGATGATCTGGCGCGTGTCGACGAGCTCTTCAACGACGGCCCCGGCTCGCCGCGCATGCCCGATCCGAAGACCGTCCACTGGCGCTTGTCGAAAGCGTACCTCGAGACGCCAACGCTGTTGGCGATATTGCGCAAGCAGCTCGGCAAGGCACATCAGGCGCAGCGTGATGTGCGGGTGTGATGGAACGGTTGCCATGGCAGGTCGCGCTGCGCTCGACCCACCCTGCGGCTCTACGCCACGTTGTCGAGGCACGTCCGACTCGGGGATCGGACGCTACGTGTCTTCGGGCCACCACGCGTCTTTGGGACGCTACGCATCCGCGGGGCGGCGCCTCATTCGCCGATGTCTTCGTTCCACAGCTCGGGGTGCGCCTCGATGAAGTCGCGCATCAGGCGGATGCAGTCGGCGTCGTTGACGATCTCCAGTTGCACGCCGCGCGAACGCACATAATCCTCCGGGCCCTGGAAGGTCTTGTTCTCGCCGATCACGATCTTCGGAATGCCGTACAGCAGGGCGGCACCACTGCACATATCACACGGCGACAGCGTGGAATAGAGCGTCGCGCGGGAGTAATCGGCCGCCCCCAAACGGCCGGCGTTTTCGAGGCAGTCCATCTCGGCGTGCAGAATCGCGCTGCCACGCTGGACGCGGCGATTGTGCCCACGGCCGACGATCTGTCCATCGATGACCAGCACTGATCCAATCGGGATGCCACCCTCCACCGCGCCTTGCTTAGCCTCATCGAGCGCGGCTAGCAAAAACGGATCGGTCATGTTGCCATCTCCCATGTAATGGCGGCCGGCCCCCGAGCCGGCCGTCATTCCGCTCGCGCACTGTCCCGCCGCGCACGTCCAACTCGGGGGCCAAGCGCCACGCCCTGGCGCAGAGACTCTAGTTTCCGGCCCGGGCGACCTCCTTCGGCTTTTCTTCGCCGGGCTTGATCACGGTGACCGGGGCGATCTTGGCCAGATCCTCTTCGAGCTTCTTGGCACTGCCGACCACGACCACAATCATCTTGTCCGGGTCCAGCGTCGCCTTGGCCAGCTCCAGACAATCTTCCGCACTGGTCGCCGATATACCGTCGAGCAGCCGCTGGAAGTAGTCATCCGACAACCCGGCGTACTCGAGCAGCCACAGATTGCCGGCCACCTGCTGAGGCGTTTCCCGCTCGGCGGCGAAACTCCCCAGCGCGTAAGACCGGAAGGTGCCGATCTCATCCTCGGTCGGCTGCTCAGCTCTGAGCCTCTCGATCTCATCGAAGATCGCCTGGACCGCCTCGGCGGTTGACTGGTTCTTGCTGAACGTGGACACGATGAAGCGACCACCAAAACGATACGCCCGATACCCGCCACCGACGCCATAGGTCAGGCCCTTCTCGACGCGCAGGGAATCCATCAGACGGCTGCCGAAGGAGCCGCCGAAATAGCCGTTGACGACCCGGCTGACGAAGTAATGCGGATGGTTACGCGTGATGCCGAGCTGGGCCACGCGAATCTGTGCCTGCTTGCCGGGGCGATCGACGAGGTATATGTGGCGCGCTTCCTGTTGAGGGAAGGGGGCCAGCGTGAGCTCGGGCTTGGGCGCCTTCGCGACCCACGAGCTGAACGCCTTTTCGGCCAGGGCGATGGCGTGCTTGGGGGCGATGTCGCCGGAGAAGATCAGCACGCTGTCCTCGGGGCGCGCGTTGGCCTCCCACCAGTTGCGCAGGTCACTGACGCGCAGGTGATCAAGATCCTTCAGCTCACCCTCGGGCGTCCGCGAATACGGGTGGTCGCCCCAGAGTAACCGGCGCAGCTCGCGGTCGGCCATGTACTCCGGCTGCGTCTCCTGGATGGTCATGCCGGTGCGGGCCTGGTTGACCAGCTTCTTGAATTCCTCCTCGGGGAACGTGGGCGTGAGGACAATCTCGGCCATGAAATCCACGCCACGCTCGATCTGCTCGGTCAGGCAGCCAAGCTCAATTGAGGCGGTGTCCATCCCGGCGTTGCCGCTCAGGGAGATCGCGTACGTCTCCAGTTCCTCCGCGAGTGTGGCCTCGTCGTGTGCCTCGGTGCCCTTGGTGAGCATGCTGAGGGCCATCGATGCGGTGCCCGGCTTTTCTTCGGTCCAGGCGCCGTTCAGCGAGCCAAGCATCGCGGTGACATACGGCACCTCGTGATTCTCGACCACCATGATCTTCAATCCGTTCGGCAGCTTGTGCTCAACGCGGTTGATGCTCGAGTCAAAGTCGAGCCGTGCGTCGGCCACGGGCGGTGTGGCCGGATAGGAATCGGGGCGTACCACGCCCGGACGCCCGGGCGGCGGTGCCTCTTCCTCCGGCTCGGCCGTTACGCGGCCTTCCTGCTGGTACGGCGATTTCCCACCGCCGCCAAACAGCGACCCAAGTCCCATCATGCCGGCGCGCGGCACACTGGCGCGCAGCACGCGGTCGGGCGCCAAATACTCGCGCGCCACCCGCTGGAGGTCCTCACGCGTGACGGCGCGGATGCGGTCGAGTTGCTCATTGACCGCGGCAGCGTCGCCATAGTCGATCACCGTATTGCCCAGTGCCATCGCTTTGCTCTCGACGGTGAGCTGCGGCAGGATGACGCCCTTGAGCATCTGGTTCTTGGCCTTGGTCAGCTCGCGTTCGCTGACCAGCTCGTTGCGCACGCGGTCGACGTGTTCCGCGATGGTGGATTGGACGGCGTCCGCCGATTCGCCACCCAACGGGGGCAAAGCCGCTCCGGCGGCGACAATGCCGGCCTGCTCCAGCGAGAACGCCCCGGCCATCGCGATCGCGGCGGTTTGAGACTCGGCCACCAGGTCGCGGTACAGACGGCTGCTCTCACCGCCGCCAAGGATCGTGGTCAGAAGGTTCAGGGCGATCGCGTCCGGGTGGGATGCCGGCACGCCGTGATACAACAAACCGACCAGAGGCGTGGGGGCGTTGTCTTCCTTGATTTCGATTTCGCGCGGCGCCGTCGGCATCGGTTCGCGTGCGGTTACTCGCGGCGGCTCCGGCCCACGGGAGATCCAGCCAAAGTACTCCCGGGCCTTGGCCTGTGCGTCCTCGTGCTTGACCGCGCCGACGATGATCAGCGTGGCGTTGTTGGGGAGGTAATACTTCATCCAGAAATCACGCAACTCCTGCACGTGGGCGGCGCGCAGGTGCGAGATGCGCCCGCTGACCAGCCAGCGGTAGGGGTGGACCTTGAAGAGCTCATTGAGCATCTGGTCGGCAAGCGTGCCGTAGGGCTGGTTGCGGTACATCCGCAGCTCTTCCTCGACCACCTGGCGCTCGGTGTCGAAGTTTTCCTGGTTCACCGCCAGAAACGCCATGCGCTCAGCCTCCAGCCACAGGGCCAGGTCGAGCTGGTTGGCCGGTAGGGTCTGGTAGTAGCGTGTGCGGTCAAAGCTGGTGTCGGCGTTGTTGGTGCCGCCGGTCTTGCGAATCAGCTCGAAGTGGTCCTTGGGGCCGAGGTGGTCGGTCCCGCGGAACATCATGTGCTCGAACATATGGGCGAAACCCTGGCGGTTGGGGTCTTCGTCCTTCGAGCCCACGTGGTACCAGACCTGTACCGTGACGATCGGGCACGAGAAGTCCTCGAGCGTGACCACATCGAGACCGTTGTCCAGCTCGATCTGCTGAAAATCAAAGAGCTTGCCTTCTTCAGCCCAAGCCGCCGGGACCGCCGACACGGCGGCGGCAACAAAGAGCATCAGCCCTAGCACCCGCATTCCTGATCGCATGCGATACGTCCTCCTGGTTCGCAGTTTGCTGTTCCGAGTTGGGTGAGTAGGTCACCGGGCCGGGCCGGCGACCAAGCGGCGAGTATAGGCCACGGGCGCGCCGCGTTGCCAGCGCGGTATACGCTTTCTGACAAATACGGAGGGACTTCGACGATGCCCGGCGCTGGTGCGACGCGAAGCGACGAGCCGTTCGCCGCCTCTTAACTGCCCGACTATGCCAATTCGTCTGTCCGGGCTGGAATAAAACGCCTGGGCGGCCGTTAGGCTATAATGCCGCAGTATTCTCGCGCTGCCTGTCTGGCTGCGCACTCGGTGACTCGACTCGCAACCTAACGGAGCGCGTGACATGAGATCCATCCTTGCCGTCATCATCGCATTCGGATTCACCAGCGTTCTTGCATCCGCACAACCCTTTGCCCCCGGTGGGCCACCCGATGGCGAACGCCGTGGCCCAGGTGGCCCCGAGGGCCGTGGTGGCCCCGAGGGTCGTGGTGGCCCCGGTGGTCGGCGCGGCGGGATGCGGCCCGGCCGCATGCTGGATCGTATCGCCGATCAGCTTGCACTCGATGAGACCCAACGCGCGGAGTTTGACCGCATAACCGCCCCGCAACGCGAGGCCATGCGCGAGATGGGTCAGCGCTGGGGAGAAATCCGCCAGGCCGAACGCGACGGAAACACGGAGCTGGCCGCCCAATTGCGATCGGAGATGCCCGAATGGAACGGGCCCTGGGAGGCCATGGAGAAGACACTCGACGAGCTGGAACCGGTCCTCAATGAGGACCAGTTGGCCACGCTCGACAACATGCGCGAGCGCATGGCACAGCGCCAAGTCGAACGTGAGTCGTTCCAGCAGCGCCGCCGCATGGTTCGCGAACTGCCCGATGCGCTCAATCTCGACGATGATCAACGTGCCCAGTACGACGAGATGGTCAATAGCATGCGCCAGGGCATGCGCGACAACTGGCAGGACATGCGCCCGACCTTCGAGGCGATTCGCGAGGCGCGCGAGGCCGGCGATATGCAACGCGCCGCCGAGCTTGAAGCCGAGTTGCAGGCCAATCGCCCCGATATGGACGCCGCGCTCTCTGGCTTCCTGGATCAGGTTGGCGGCATCTTGCGCGAGGACCAGCGCGCGGCGCTGGCTGATTTTCGCCAGGAGACCGGCTATGGGCAGGCGACCGCCGCCGAGAGTAAGGAGCGGACCGGCCCGCGTGACGTGCGAACGGTTCTGCGCGCCGCCCGGCGCGTGCGTCTGACCGAGGCGCAGAAAGGGCAGGTTCGCGAACTCGAACGCGAGGCCCAAGTCGAGTTACGCGTCATACAACGCCGTGATACCGAGGCCCAGGCCGCCCTGGCGACCAAGTTCCAGGCCAAGGTCACCAAGCTGCTCGACGCCGAGCAGATGCCCCAGTACGAAGAGGCGCTCAAGCGCCTGGAGCGCAGCCGGCCTTAGCGCCGCTCTACCAAGGGTACATCGTGTTTCGCACCGTGGTTCGGCGCGAACCGTCACAGCCGGCGCCTCGTCGGCCGTCGCATATCGGAAGCATCGCTTCTGACCGACGGCCTGCGAGGCGCCGATCGTAACGGCGACGCCGACACCGGGAATACCCCCTCCAATCCGGCTTGAACGGCGTTTTTTCTCCCGCCTGACGTCGTAAATGACTACAATGGGGGTTCATTCTCGCCGACCCCGTGCGGTCGGCGACCGGACCCGTTGGGCCGTTTTGGGCCCAGATTTGGAAGGGAATATGTTGGCACAGACTATGCGCGCTCGCTGCGGGATTTTGGTCTTGATAACAACTGGGCTGGTCGGTGCGGTCTGGGCTGGCAGCGATGATCTCACCTGGAACGACGGGGCATACCTCCCCGACCGAACTCCCGAATATCGTGCATTCTGGGCCGACGCATTCAGCCAGGGCTTCAAAAGCACCACACAGATCAACTCCCTGATTTCACGCGCTCTGGCTGGCAATTACAACGTGATCATCGCCGAGGTGTTGGCCTATCACGACAACGGCAGCAGCGGCCACGGGGCCTACTGGAATTCGAGTATCGTGCCCAAGGCGACCGATATTTCCGGCGGAATCGACCCGCTGGCGGTGCTTGTCACGCAGGCGCACGCAAACGGCATCGAGGTGCAGGCCTGGATCGTCCCCTACCGCGCCAGCACATCCTGGCCACCCAACAACAATACCCAGCTCACGGCCCATCCCGAGTGGTTGATGGTCGAGCAGGCGGATATGGATGGTGGGCCGGCGACGATCGGCGGCAAGTACACCCTCGATCCCGGTTCGCCCGACGTGCAGGAATACCTCGTCAGCATCGTGCGCGAACTCGTGCAGAACTACGCGATCGATGGCATCAATCTCGACTATATCCGCTATACGCAGGAAGACGCCGGCTATCCCGCCGACGCCGGCTATGCCAAATCATCGCTGGCGCGTTTTCAGGATCTGACCGGCTACGTCGGCACACCGGCGCCCACCGGAGTGACGTCCTGGAACAATTTCCGGCGGCAGACCATCGATGAGTTCGTACGGCGTCTGCGTGCGGAGATTCCATCGATTACCAGCAATCCCAGCCAGCCACTGGCCCTGACGGCCGACCTGATTTGCTGGGGCGGCGCCCCCGCCAACTTCAGCAACTCCGACGCCTATCGCCTGCACCAGAATTGGCGCTTGTGGATGGAACGCGGCTGGCTCGATATCGCCGTCCCCATGAACTACAAGCGCGAGTTTGATACCACCGAGGCCGCCTGGTATCGCCAATGGGTGGATGCGGCGATCGGCTGGAGCTACAGTCGACACGTAATCTGCGGGCAGGGCAACTACCTGAACCGCAAGATCGACAGTGTGACGCAACTGCAATACTGCTACTCAGCCGGGGCGGACGGCACCTGCAACTACTCGTATGACGCGACCGCCGACGAGAACATTAACGGCACGCCGGAAACAGACTGGACCTGGTACACGTACGTTTCCACGTTCATCTTCACGACGGCCACGACCGTGCCGGTGATGCCGTGGCGTGACCCGGCGACGGCCACCGAGGGCACGCTGTGGGGCCAGGTGATCGACGATAACACCGGGCTGCCCGTTGATGGTGCGGACGTCCAGGTTGGCGGTCTGGCGACGGTGCAGACAGACGGAAACGGGATCTATGTCGTCACGCTGATACCGGCTGCCTCGGGTGGGACCAGCTATACGGTGACGGCTGAATCGACGGCTTGCTCGCAGAAGACGTATCCGGGCATCACGGTGTGGCCGGGCGAACTCGCCCAGTTGGATATCGTGCTCTGTGATGTGTGGGCCGGCCCCGGCGACTTCGACGTGGACGGCGACATCGACGGCACGGACTTCGGTTATTTCATCTTCTGCATGCAAGGGCCGGACGACACATTCGTCGAAGGCCATGTATGTCTGAATGGTGACGCCGACGAAAACGACGACATCTCCATGCCTGATTTCGTTAATTTCCAGGCGGTGTTTGACGGCGGCCTGTAGGTCGGCGGCGTGTCGAAAGCCGAAGCGAGACGCGGGCGAAACGCCGAGTTGGAACCGGCGTCAGCGGTTCTGCTCCGCCTTTTGGGGGCGGCTCATCAGTTCACTGATGGCCGTGATCGGTGATTTTTCTTCAAACAGCACCTCAAAAACCGCGCGAGTGATCGGCATCTCGACGCCGGCCCGCTCCGCGAGCCTTATCACCGCGCGCGTCGTCGGCACACCCTCAATCACCGATTGGCTCTGGCGCACCACGTCGTCCGGAGCGACACCCCGACCAATGCGCTCACCGGCGGAACGATTGCGACCCACCGGCGAGATGCAGGTCGTTACCAGGTCGCCAATGCCGGCGAGCCCGCCGAACGTCTCGGCGCGCGCGCCGAGCGCCGTGCCCAGCCGCGTTATTTCAACCAGGCCGCGCGTCAGCAGTGCGGCCTTGGCATTGTCACCGGCACGCAGTCCGTCGAGTATCCCCGCGGCCAGTGCGATCACGTTCTTGAGCGCCCCGGCCAACTCGACGCCGCGCGTGTCGTTGTTCGTGTAGATGCGAAACCACGAGGTGCTCATCACGCTTTGGGTGAGCTCGGCGACCGCGTCGTCGGTACATGCGGCCACGACTGTCGCCGGCAGGCAGCGCGCCAGTTCGGGGGCGATGCTCGGTCCCGAGAGAACCACGATTGGGGACTTGGGCACGCACGTGAGGATGATCTCGCTGGGCCGCGCGAGCGTGTCTATCTCGAGCCCTTTTGTCACACTGCATATCGGCACGCCGGCATCGACGTGTCCGCCAATACCCTGCCATACCGCGCGTACGTGTTGACCCGGCACGGCGGATACGATCAGTTCCGTGTTTGCCAGCGCAGCCGCCGCATTATCGGTGGGCGTGATGCGCTGCGAGAGGCCTAGGCCGGGGAGGTAGCGCTTGTTTTCACGCTCGAACAACAGCGTCTGTGCCCGTTCGTGGTCACGCGCCAGCAGCGCCACGTGAATGCCGTTCGTGGCCAGCAAATGGGCCACGATAGTACCCATCGCCCCCGTGCCGACGACTGTTGCCTTGGTCAACATCTAAGGCTCCCGCGATTGCAAATGTGGTTCCATGCTAGTGTGTCCACGTGCGGCCGCCAAGGCACCTACCCCAGCGATTCCAGCAACCGCCCCAGTGTCGGCGATTCCAGGCCGATTTCGACAACCGTGTGGGCCGTCAGGAAGATCAGCGCCGCACGTTTGACCGGCTGACCCAGAATGTCTCGAACGGCGGCGGCATAGAGCTGCATCTGCACGCTGTAGCCTTCGACGCGCCGGCGCATGGTGGCCTGATCGGCGACGTCATCGCTCTTGTAGTCATACAACACGTACCCGGCATCAGTCGCCAGCAGGCAGTCAACCACGCCGCGAATGATCGAACGCTCGTCACCGATACCCGTGGGCAACGAGTACACCAGCGGCAGTTCGCGCAGACACCGGTCGGCGTGCTTGGCCAGCAGGTCCCCCTCGGCGGATTGGCCAAACCACACAAGATCGGCAACCGACAGCAACGCCGCTTGGTCATGCTCCAACCGGCCGGCCGCCACCAGCGATGCGATTTGCGCCTGTACCTCCATCTCACCGGCGAGCTTTGTGAGGTCGGCGTGTTGCAGGAATCGGTGGCAGGCCGTCCCGTATACCCGTCCGTCCACGCTGGCCGCTTCTCTGGCGAACACCGGTGCTGCGAGCTGTGATTCCCGCGCGCGCGGCATGTGCGGGCAATCAGCCGCACTGTCGCGCGTTGCAAGCTCTTTGAGCGCGCTGACCGAGAGCACCGCCGGATAACCCGACAGCGCGCTGTCAATCCGGGAATCGAGCAGGCGGCGCGCCTCCGTCATCCAGCCATGGTCGGCGTCCATCAGCGGTGGTGGGGATTGCTCCGGGCCCTCGCCGCCGCGCGCTTCTTCCGTGATCGCCGCTGAGTCATGAATATCAACCTGCGCCAACGGTTGTTCGCCGTCGGTCAACCGGCCGGCGGCAACGCCCATCAACACCCACTCCAGCATGCCGCCGGCGGACAAGCGCGTGATCAGTGGCGGCTGGTCGCGATACAGCTCCAGCGCCTCGTCCCAGGCGCCGCGTTGCGTGTGCCCGATGATGAACAGACGTTCGCGGGCGCGGGTTGTCGCGACATACAGCAGGCGCAGCTCCTCTTCGATGTCGCGTGCCTGGCGCGCGTGCCGGCAGCACAGATGGGCGGTGTTTGTTAGTTCGGTCCGTGATGGATAGTCAAGGAAGCGCAGCCCCAGACCTGCTTGCTCGTCAAATTGCAGGGCATTCGCCAACGATTGGCGATTAAAAGGTGCGCCGGCGTTCAGGACAAAAACCACCGGGAACTCCAACCCCTTGGCCGAGTGAATCGTCATCACCCGAACGGCGTCATCACCCGCGGGGACCAGCGCCTGTAAGTCAAGCTCCTGCTCGTCAACCTGGTCAAGGTGTTCGACAAACTCAGCCACGCCGCGCTGCCCCTTGTGCGCGAACTCGACCGCGTAATCGACCAACGCCGTCAGCACGCCGGCCCGTTGGCGACCACCAGGCAGCCCGGCGGCGAAGTGCTCCAGGTCGCAGTCGCCGGCAATCCGCCGCAACAGAGTGGGTAGATCACTGTCCCGGGCGGCGATCGACCAGTTCTCCAACCGGCCCAGCGCCTGTTCGAGCTTGGCAACCAGGGCTGCATCCAAGCCGCTCGCACGATACTGCTTGACGGCGTCCCAGAAGTGGTCGTGGGGCGCTAACTGGCGGATAGCCAACAGCTCCGCAGCGGTCAAGCCCGCCAACGGGCTCCGCAGATACGCCGCCAGCGGGATCTCCTGCCGGCGGCTGGCCAGCAGACGCAAAACGTTTATCACGTCCTGCACTTCCAGCGCATCGAGCAACGTCTCCTTGCCGCCGGTCACGCAGGGCAGGCCGTGGGCGCGTACCATGCTTGCGACGAGTGCGGCGTTTGATTTGGCGGACCGCAGCAGGATCAGGATGTCGGACAGGCGCAACGGTCGCAGGCAGAGTTGGTCGTTATCGTCACGGTCGGGTATCTCGACGCCATCGGCCAACATCTGTCGGATGGCGGCGGCTGTGACGACGGCTTCGCGCTCGATGCGTTCGAGCGTTACCTCGCCGCCGTCGTCAGTGTCTGCTGACGCGCTGCGCCCGCGTTCGCTTTCCAGAAGACAGAGCCGGATGCGCGGCGTGCCGTCGAGCGTGGGATTCGCGATCTCCTCACGGCCGGCCGAGAGCTGTTCACGCTCGCTGAAAGGTGTACCGCCCAGGTGCGCGTCGAACACGGCGGCGAATATCCGATTCAGCCCGCCGAGCAGATCAGGGTGACTGCGGAAATTGTCGGAAAGGTATATGACCCGCCCATCTTCCGTTCCATTCTCAAACGCGGCGGCCTGGGCCGCGAAAAGGCGCGGATCGGCATGGCGAAAGCCGTAGATGCTCTGCTTCACATCGCCGACCATAAAGCGGTTGGCCGCCCCACGCTTGGTGCGCGTCACAAGCCTGAGCAGTTCGACCTGCACCGGGCTGGTGTCCTGGTATTCATCCACCAGCACGTGTTCGTAGCGCTGCCGCAGCTCACGCGCGATTACCGTCGGCGCCAGTGTACCCTCATCGCGGGGTGTCCCGAGCAAGCGCAGTGCAAGGCGCAGCACGTCGCCAAACTCGTACGCGGCCCGCTCGCGCTTTGCGGCGGCGAGCATTGTCTCGTAGCGCTGTTCCAGGCCCAGCAGCGTTTGCAGCAGCGCCGCCGTGCGGCCGGCGTGCGTGATACGCGGCTCAAGCTCCTTACCACCCCAGCGGCCTTGCAAGCGGCGTTTCAGCCAGCGCTCACGCACCTGCTTGAACCGGGCCGCGGCGCTATCCGGGAGAGTTGAGCGTGTGGCCAGTTTGAATGCGTCGATCTCCTCCGCGACTTCAAGCGTCGTATCCGGACTGGTGAGGCGATCAGCCCAGCGCGCCAGCGCGGTGGCGTAGTCTGCGAGAGCAGCGCCAAGCTCCGGCTGGCCGGCCGTCAGCGCGGCGATCTGCCGTTCCTGAAACATGCACTCGGTTCGCAGCGCGCCGGTTGCCAACCGTAGATCAGCAGCGGCGACTTCGCTCGCGTCGCGTTCGCAGGCGGTCAACTGACGGGCCAGCCACTGCTCGGGCAGTACCAGGTGTTCGCGGGCGTGGTTGAGCGCGCGGACCAGACGGCGCAGGAATTCGTCGGACGGCCGCTCGTGTCGGCGAATCCATGCGCGCCCACGCGCGGCGAGTTCATCACCGTCTTCGCGATAGATCCAGTCGAACAGTGCGTCAAGCGTCTCGGCGCGCAGCATGGCCGCTTCTTGTTCATCAAGCACGGCAAATGCCGGATCGACGCCGGCCTCGGCGAAGTGCTCGCGCAACAAGCGCCCGCACCAACTGTCGATGGTGCCGATGTCCGCCGCATCGACCAGCATCTCCTGGCGGCGGAGATGCTCGCGCACCGGCCGATGGTGCGGGTCGTCCGCGGCTTCGCGCAGCATGCGCGCCACGCGCACGCGCAACTCCGCCGCCGCCGCCCGTGTAAACGTCACTACCAGCAGACGTTCGACCGGGCAGGGCCGGCGTGGGTCGGCGATCAGATCAACGCACCGCCGCGCCAACACTTCGGTCTTGCCGGAGCCGGCCGACGCGGCCACCAGCAGACTGGCCCCGCGATGCTCGATGGCGGCACGTTGACTCTCTGTCAAGCGCATCAGCTTTGGTCCTCGAGCATCGGCAAGGCTGTTTCAGCCGGTCGTGGCCGATTGAACGCGCGGTCAAAGCGACACAGCGTGTTGTAGGAACAGTCGCGGCAGGCGAGCGTGTCATTCTCAACGAGCGGGGCGATGTCAACGACGCCGCGCGCGACTGCATCGGCGGCTGTGCAGAGCGTCGCGCGTGCCAGTTCGAGCCTTGCGTCGAGCGCGTCGTCAGCGATCACATCCCTGTACGACGCCGAGAAGTCGCCGTCCTTCTTGAGTTTCATGTGGGCCACCGGGGAAATCTGCTGGCCGAGCCCGTTGTCCAGCATGTGCGCCGCCGCGCGAGTAAACAGGCCGCGTGGGCGGTAGAGGTACATACGCTGCGTTTCGTCGTCGGCTTCGGCGACGTAACCACTTTTGAGTGTGTCAGTCTGCGGCCGCAATGGAGCGAGGAACACGCCCGCAATGCGCGTGGTCCCTGTGTCGCCACCGGCTTCGCGCAGCGCCAGCGCATAGAGCAGCAATTGCAGCCGATCACCGGTGAGAAAACGTGCCGTCAGCGCGTGCGGCTTTGTCTTGTAGTCATACAGCAGCAGCCATGTGCCCTGCGCATCGATCCGCCGATCCACACGATCGATCCGGCCGCGCACGCGGACGACGCCGCCATCGGCCAGCGGCACGCGCAGGACCGGCAGGGCCCCGTCCGTATCATCGATCAACTGCTCACACAGGTATGGCTCAAACTCACCCCGGCGCCATCGACTGACATGGGCCTGAAGAACCTCCCGCGTGAATTCGCCCTGAAACCCGCCGAGAAATCCCCGCCGCGGCTGGAGGCTGTCCAGGTCCGGCGGCCGCGAACCGACTTGCGTTGCAAGTGTCGCGTCCAGCAGTTCCTGCCAACGCCCATCGCTCAAGTCGCCGACTTGGCCTGTCGCCAGCGCGCGGCGGGTAACTTCCGCAAGTAAGTCATGTGCAAGACTGCCGAGATCCCAACTCAGCGGTTGCGGGCCGCGCTGCTCCGCGACGCGCAAGCCGTACTGCACGAAATGCTTGAAGGGGCACTGGATGTATGTCTCCAGCTCGGAAGGTGAGGTTGTCCACAGCACGTCCGGCGCATCTTCGGCGCGCCGCCGATAGTTGCCGATTAGCTCGGGGCTATTGGCATAGCGCTCACCACGCGTAAGGCGTTGTAGCAGCGGTGCGTGAGTTGGGTCGCGCTCCAATTCTCCGCGCAATGCCATATAGCGCGCCATCGCGGGCGAAGTGTCATTGCTCGCGCGACAATCGTGGTAATCGCGCACCAACTCGCGGATGGTCGTGGGTGGTGCGTTGACCTGCTCGCGTTCGGGCCGCAGGTGGGGCAGCGCGCGACGTAAGTGCTCCAGCAGCGGCGATGGCGGCAGTGGTTCGCCCGCGTTATCGGTGGTTGCGTAGCTGATCGTCAGGCTTTGTGACGGCCGCGTGCAGGCGATGTAGGCCAGCAGTCGCTCGCCAAAGACGTCGTCACGATGTGGCAGGGGAGCGGCGAGTCCCGCCGCGCTCAGCGATTCGCGATCAGCGGTCGTCAGGAGCGTGTCTTCCGTTGGCCGTGATGGAAACACGCCCTCGTTAAACGCCAGTATCCAGGCGTGTTTGATGTCCGGATGCCGGCTGCGGTCTATCGAGCTGACCAGCACCTGATCCAGCGTCGGCGGCGCCAGTCCCAGTGTCAGCTCGCCCAGTGCCGATGACAGGATGTCCACGAGATCGGACGTTGACAGCGGTGACTCGTCCAGCACGTCGTGCAGCTCGGTCAGGCTGTCGCAAAGTGCTTCCCACGCCGCACGGTGCGTCTCCGCCGTCTCCCACTCACCGGCGGCACGCGCGGCGCTGATCCAGCCTTCAATCCGCCGGGGCAGTCCGAGCGCGACAAGTGCCTCGTACAGTTGTGCGGCCCAAACTCTGCCGCTGGCGGGTCTGGCGCCACGGGCGAGCCTCATCAGTGGATCGAGTGCCGCGGCGATGCGCAGCCGCCCCGCGCGAATGCTCTCGCTTTCGCGGCGCCGTCGCTGTCGTGACTGTGAGCTGCGACTGAGTGTTGCCTCGTCGCTGAGAAAGTCCCAGGCCGGTCGCTGCCACGTCGCCAACCCGTGCATCTGCTGATAGACGAGCAGCTCCTCCAGTTTGTCGGCCTCATCGTGCAACATCGGCAAAAGCCCCGTACGCAGCAGCAGCGTCATTGCCGCGACCGAGCAATCACTATTCACGGCGTCCAGCAGGCCATGCACAAGCCGGCTCAGCGCGTGGCCACGCAGCGGTCGCCGTCGGTCCAGGAAGTAGGGGATCTCGTACTCACCAAAAACCGCCGCGATCGTGTCAGCGAACGGCTCCAAATCCCGCGCGATGACGGCGAAGTCACGAAATCGCAAGTCGCTGGTGGATGTGCTCAGCTTCTGGCGAATAAACCGTGCGGCCTGGCGCACCTCGGCGCGATGCGTGGCGCAGGCCAGTACGCGGACGGCGCCCGTATCAGCGGTCTCGCGTTGTGCGCCACCAGTCATTTCGCCGGCGAGCCTGGACTCCAGGTGTGCGAGTTCCGGTGCGTGCGTGAAACGTGCGGGCACACGTGGCGTGAGCAGCAGGGGGGCGCGCAGCGCCACGCCGGCGCCTGACAGCTCGGCGCGCAGACGCTGATATGTGACTACCGTGCGCCCGAACAGGGTGAGTGGGTCGGGTCGTTCCTCTGAAACGTCTCGCTCGGGGTCGAGGAGCAGCGTGATCGAGACCTCGCGCGCCAGGCGTCCGAGCGTTACCAGTGTCAGCCGCTCCTGGCCGGTGAATCCCGCAAAGCCATCAACCCAAACCTCGGTGTTGCGCAGCCAATCCGACCGCTCAAGCCGCTCGCGCAGAACTCTCAGCCGCAACGCCGGATCGACGCGATGCGGGCCGAGCCAGTCAAGATACGCGCGATACAAGCGCGCGATCTCGGCCGTCTTGCGCCGCAGGCGTTTGTCCGGCAGAGCCTCCGACGTAGCCGCGAGGTCCTCGGGCATGACGTTATCGAGCAGCAGTTCCTCAATCAGACGGTCGAGTTCGGCGAAAAAGCCGCTGCTGTCGGCGGCCGTGCGAAAAAGACGCAGGGAGCCGGCGTGACGGGTCGCGACGGCACGCAATGCCAATGCGCGCGCGCCGCGGCTGAGCAACGGCGGTTCGACGCCCAGCTCGTCCCAGACGCGATGAACAAGCCGCGAAAAGCTGAGTACCTCCGCCCGGCAGTAGCCGCCCCCGGGGCAGCGCAGCGCCAGCGTACGTTCCATCTGAAAGCTGGCTTGCTCGGGGACCAGCAGAATCAGTCGGCCGTCGTCGCGACGCGCCAACGCGGCCAGGACGGCTTCAACGCAGTGATGCGTCTTACCGCTTCCCGCTCGGCCCAGGACAAACCGCACCGCCATGACATGCCACCCCAAGAAGCCCGTTGCAGCCATCCCCGGCGTGGCCGCCCGGCCTGATCAGAGGCTGTTCCCCAAAATGTAGCGGCCGGTAGCACCAATGCGGCCGGCGCCCCGCCGGCCGTGGAGATTCAACGATGCCGCCCAGCACGAGCGGCCCGCGAACCACGTCCCGCCGGCGTCGCGGCTGCGGCGTCCCGCTAGTCGTCGTACCGGTCCTCGTGGCGCTCCAGGTCATCTTTACAGCGGTCGCGCTCGTCTTTATACCGCGCCGCTTTTTCACGCAGCTTCTCGTTCTCGCTCTCGAGCCACTGAAT
This sequence comes from Phycisphaerae bacterium, assembly GCA_963675745.2. GTDB lineage: Bacteria > Planctomycetota > Phycisphaerae > UBA1845 > Fen-1342 > JAFGRR01. The sequence continues at coordinate 80,056 of CAXXWX010000028.1, read as the reverse complement.
GTTCTGGTACGCTTTTTCGAGCTCGGACCGGCAGTCCGCATGCGAACTCGTCGCCGGCAGACGCTTGCTGTCCACCGGTTCGGGTGAGCGGCTACCGACCTCAATGCGCTCAGGCGCCTGCACCGTCAGGCAGCCGGTGAGCGGCAGGAACAGAATCGTGGCGGCTAGTGCTATTGCCCATCGTGCGCGCATGGCGTACTCCTCTGCGGGGTTACCGATTCGCTTGCGTATGATCGGCCAAGGATGGCGTTTGGTCAAAGGCCACGACCACGGCGGCTTGCCGCCGGCGGCGATGGCCGGCACACTGTCCGGTCATGGAAACGCGTGTCATCGTCATCCTGGGCACGACCGCCAGCGGTAAGAACAAGCTTGCCCACCGCCTTGCGCTCGAGCTCGGCGGCGAAATCGTCAGCATGGATTCCATGAAGGTCTTTCGCGGCATGGATGTCGGCACCGCCAAGCCGTCAAAGGAACATCTCGATGAAGTGCGGCATCATCTGATCGATGTCGTCGATCCATGGGAGTCGTTCAGCGTCAAACGCTATGTCGAACTCGCCGACGCCGCCATCGACGACATGCACGCACGCGGCAAGCCGGCCATCCTGGTCGGCGGCACAATGCTCTACTTCAAGGGGCTGTACGAGGGGCTCTTTGAAGGGCCGTCGTCCGATCCGGCCGTACGCGCCGAGATTCGCCGGCGCGTGGAAAATGACGGGATCGCCGCGGTATACGCCGAACTTCAGCAAATCGACCCCCTGGCGGCCGAGCGCATCCATCCCAATGATCTTCGGCGCATTGAACGGGCGATCGAGGTTTACCGGGTCAGCGGTCAGCGCATCAGTGAGCTACAGCAGGAGTGGGGTGGGCACCATCGGCGCCGGCCCGATTGGCGTTGGACGCTGATCGGTATCCGCCACGAGCGCGAACTCAACAGCCGGCGCATAAACCAACGTGTGCGGCGCATGGTGCAAGCCGGCCTGGTTGAAGAGGCCCGCCGACTCTGGGAAAACCCGCGTGGAGTCGGCGATCAGGCGATTCAGGCGGTTGGCTATTACGAGCTGTTTGAGCACTTTGAGGGCAAATGCTCGCTGGACTACGCCATCGAGCAGATCAAGATCCACTCCCGCCGGCTCGCCAAGCACCAGCGTACCTGGATGCGTCGTTTGCAGGATGTCCACTGGATCGACATTGCCGGCGAAATCGCGGTTGCCGACGTCGTCAAACGCGCCACCGAAATCATAACCAGTGCCACGCCGAAGCCGGACAGACCGTAGCGGCCGACATCCGCATTGGCGGCCGCGGCGCACGGTTCGCTCGAAACGTGTACAATTGGCGGGTCTGCTTCAAGCCTGTTTGTGAGCGAATGACCAGCGGATTGGGTGCTGGCGCCGCGGGGTAATGACTGCCGATGTGCCGGAGGACGCGAGTCGGATTCACCCTGGTCGAGCTGCTGATCGTGATTGCGCTGATCGGATTGCTGCTCGCGCTGGCGCTGCCGACTCTCAGACGAGCCCGCGAGCACGCGCTTCGAGAGATCTGCAGTGGGCAACTCCACCAGCTTAACGTCGCTGTAGCAATGTACAGCGAGGCCACCGAACAGCGGCCGATCGCTTCGCGTATGCCTTCGATCAGCCCCGCCCCGGTCGAGGGCGACACGCCCATCTTTGTCGCTGATGTCCTGCAGGGATATGTCGATGTCGAGACGCGCATTTTCCACTGCCCGAAAGACACGCCCGGTTGGTCCGAGCGTGAAGCGCCCAATACAGGCAAGAGCTACTTCGAGTCGGAGCGATCCAGCTATTTCCTGGATCGCGTCTTCGAGGGTTACGAGCGCTTTCACCTGGGCGAAACCTGCCGCGACCCCAACCCACCATACACTGGCTGGTGGTAAGAGAGCTGTTCCCTGTTCCCTGTTCCCCGTTCCCCGTTCCCTGTTCCCTGTCTCCGCTTCCCCTCTCGCCCGCTTGTTTTCCGCCGCGGGTCTGTGCTAGGATGCATAATTCACTATTTCGCGTGAGTCCGGGGTGCGGCGCGGCCGTGGACGCCGAACCGTGGGCTCCTCCATGGGACAGCAAGACATGTTCAAGATTCTCGACACGAAGCAGTTGGCCTCTGACGTGAAGTGGTTTCGCATAGATGCGCCGCTGGTGGCCAAACACCGCCAACCGGGGCAGTTCATCATTCTCAGGCTTTCCGAGACGGGCGAGCGTATCCCGCTGACGATCGCGCACTCGGACAAGCAGCAGGGGTTCATTGAGATCATTGTCAAAGCCATCGGGAAGACCACGATCGAACTTTGCAAGAAAGAGAAAGGTGACACCATCAGCGACGTGATGGGCCCGCTCGGAAAACCGACGGAGATCGAGAAGGTCGGCCACGCTTGCGTCGTTGGTGGCGGCGTGGGCGCCGCGGTCATATATCCACTGGCCCAGGCGCTGCGCGAAGCGGGGAACTATGTATCCGCGATCACCGGGGGCCGCACGAAAGAGTTGGTGGTGCTCGAAGAGGCGCTTGGTGACGTTTCTGATGTGGTCTATGCCTGCACAGATGATGGCAGCCACGGGTTTCACGGCACCGTGGTCGACAAGCTGAACGAGCTGATGGCGGACCAGGAGCGTCCGCTGGGCGCCGTCTACGCCGCCGGCCCGGTACCCATGATGCGCTACCTCGCCGAGGCGACGCGTCCGGCGGGCATCAAGACCATTGTCTCGCTCAATCCGATCATGGTGGATGGGACCGGCATGTGTGGCGGTTGCCGGGTATCCGTCGGCGGCGAGACCAAGTTCGCCTGTGTGGACGGTCCGGAGTTTGACGGCCACAGCGTCGACTTCGCGGAGTTGGCGGATCGGCTGACGGCATACCGCGACCAGGAGCGAGTCGCCGTGGAACGTACCTCACACGAATGCCGCCTGGATTCCCAGGTCCCCGCGTAACCGTGGTGTCGATGTATCACCGAGATTCATGATATTTGTCCCCCGGGCGCCGCGCACTTTCGGTGCCCGATAGCAGAGTGGAGAGTCCCCCCGCAATGGCACTAACGCCCAAAGAACGGATGAAAATCCAACGCCAGCACATGCCCGAGCGCGACCCCGACGAACGCAACGTGGATTTCAACGAGGTCAATCTGGGGTTCGCCGAGAAGATGGCCCTGACCGAGGCGGCTCGTTGCCTGCACTGCGAGAGTGGTCAGTGCATCAATGGTTGCCCGGTCGGTATCAATATCCCCGAGTTCATGGGTTACATCGAGGAGGAGAATTTCAACAAGGCCGCCGAGGTTCTGCTGTCGGCCAACGCCCTACCCGGTATCACCGGCCGCGTATGCCCGCAGGAGGAGCAGTGTGAGCAGGTGTGCGTGCGTGGCAAGGGCAAGGGGGTTCCGGTGGCCGTAGGTCACCTCGAACGCTTCATCGCCGACTGGGCGCGCGAAAACTACGACGTGAAGCAGATCATTCCCGAGCCGACCGGATACAAGGTGGCCATCGTGGGTTCGGGGCCGGCCGGCCTGACCGCCGCCGGCGAACTCGCCAAGATGGGACACAAGGTCACGATTTTCGAGGCGCTGCACAAACCGGGCGGCGTGCTGGTCTACGGCATCCCCGAGTTTCGGCTGCCCAACAAGGTCATCGAGGCCGAGGTCGGACGTCTCGTCGAGATGGGTGTCGAGATCGTCTGCAATGTCGTGGTCGGCCGCACGTTCACGGTTGACGAACTGCTCGCCGAAGAGGGATTCCACGCCGTCTTTGTCGGCATCGGTGCCGGCTTGCCGATCTTCATGAACATCCCCGGCGAGAATCTCAAGGGCGTGTACTCGGCCAATGAGTATCTCACGCGCACCAACCTGATGGGGGCTTACGAGTTCCCGGCGACGGACACGCCAATCATCAAGGGTGAGCACGTGGCAGTCATCGGTGGCGGCAACGTGGCGATGGACTCCGTGCGCACCGCCAAACGGCTCGGAGCGAAGGAGGCCATGCTGATCTACCGTCGCAGCCGTGCCGAAATGCCCGCGCGAAACGAGGAGATCGCCCACGCCGAGGAAGAGGGCATCATCTTCAACCTGTTGTGCAATCCCAGGCGCATCCTCGGCACCGAAGATGGGTGGGTCAAAGGTCTCGAATGTATCCGCATGGAGCTTGGTGAGCCGGACGCTTCCGGTCGACGGCGCCCGGTTCCCATCGAGGGATCAGAATTCACCGTTGATTGCGACGTGGTTATCGAGGCCCTCGGCGCCGGTGCGAACCCGTTGCTCACGTCGACCACGCCGGACATCAAGCTCAACAAGTGGGGATACATCGAAGTCGATGACAAGCTGATGACGACCAAGCGGGGCGTTTTTGCCGGCGGCGACATCATGCGCGGCGCCGCCACGGTCATCCTCGCCATGGGCGACGGTAAGGTCGTGGCCAAGTCCATTGACGAGTATCTCCGGCGGGAAGTCGCCCTGGCGCCGGTGAGCTGACGCCGTTGCAACCCGACTGTGGCGTGACGCGTCCCTGCCTGACCAGCGCAAGAAACGTCAGGTGGGAACGCCTTACGTTACGGGTCTGCTGAACGTGCTTTGGTCGGTCTTCCGGCGTGCGTCGAGTGCGATGTGCAGAGTCAGTCCTTGGCCGCGCCGCACGCCACCACCCGGCGCACCAGGTCGGCGACGTTCTCGGCGGTCATCTTGACCATCAGGCTGGCTCGATAGGACTCCACTGTCTTGGGACTGAGCTTCAACTCGGCGGCGATTGCCTTGGTGTGCCGTCCGGCCACAATCAGGTCCATTACTTCGTGTTCGCGCGGCGTGAGGCGCGCAATACGACTCAGCGTGTCCGCGCGCTCGGCCTGCTGTTTACGCGCGCCGGCGTCACGCGCGAACGCCTCCTGAACACGCTCCAGCAGGGCGTGTCGGCTGAACGGCTTTCCGATCACATCCACCGCGCCAGTCCGCATCGCTTGGACCGCCATCGGTACGTCCGCCTGCCCGGTTACCATGATGATCGGCAGACTCTGCGGCATCGTTGCCAGTTGCTGCTGCAAGTCCAGCCCGCTCATGCCCGGCATGCAGATATCCAGTATCAGACACCCGATCCAACTCGGCTCATAGGCATCCAGAAACTCCTCGGCGGATGCGAAGGCCCGCGCGGGAAGACCGGCCGACTCGACAAACGCAACGATCGTCTGCCGAACCGCAACGTCGTCATCTATCACATATACGGTTGATTCCACGCTCATTGCCCCGCCCCTGTGTTTGCCGCCGTATTTGACCAGTTCCTTTGACGCTGGTTGGCGGCGCCAGTGCTTCCGCGCAGTCCAATCAGCCTATCGGGACCTGCCGCCTCTGGCTGGCGGCTGACGTCTGGGCCGGACGATTCGCTCAACAGGTACGCTCGCAGTTTTGCGTGTCCGCATGGGACTTCGGGCGTCACACCTATTGCTGAATGCCCGAACTCGCACATTGTAGCCGGATGACTTCTTATCGGCGACCCCTTCGCTTACCTACAGGACGATAAAATCGCGCCGCAAGAGCGCCCACGGCCGACCGTGCCCGTTCGATCGCCATTTTGGTGAATCTGGTACTTCCGTTCTCGCGCTGCGGCGTGGTATAATCCAGATGCCGGACCTGGGGGACCGAAAGGGCACGTCGTCTTGCGTTGTGCGCACCGAGATCGCGGTTTCACGCTGATTGAGCTGCTGGTCGTCGTTGCAGTTATTGCGCTGCTGCTGTCAATACTGCTGCCGTCCTTGTCCCGCGCGCGCCAACAAGCAAAAGCCGCCGTGTGCCTGTCCAACATTCGCACGCACGCCCAGGCGACAACGGCCTACCTCAACGATTACGAAGACCTGCCCTGGACGATGGGCCTGGCCTACAAGACTCGTGACGGCTATTGGTCGCCGTTTCTGGTGATCACCGAGTTCGTCTGGGGCGGCGGTATGCCGGATAAGGACAACACGGCGTGGGCCGCCACCGGTATAGACGCCCTCGGGCCGCAGGGGGCGGATGTGTCCAAGGTCCGTCCGCGCGACCGTGCGCTCAACCCCTACATCAGCGCCACAGTAAGCTGGGATCGCGATCCTGAGGATCGCTACAAGCGGCCGGCCGACATCCCCGGATTCTTCAAGTGTCCATCCGATTCCAGCGCCGCAATCCCGACCGCTGATGAGGCGAACATCGATGTCGACGGCCGCACGCCGTACAAAACGTGGGAATACTGGGGCAACAGCTACGCGATCAACTGGTATTGGCCGTATTACTATCGCAAAGTGCCGCCGGGGGACGCGATGCCGTATAACGATCCTCGCCGTCGGCATCACCTCACAATACTGGGTGCATACAAATCGCCCGCGGGATTGGGGCGGCGTATGATCGCCGACAAGATCCACGGGCGCTGGGCCTCGGAGTTCGTCATCATCATGGAGAACCGGCTCAACTACGCTATTGAGGGGGCGGTTCCGCCGGGCGCCGATCCGGAGGATACCGGTGACGGCAGCAAACCGAAGAATCTCATCGGCTGGCACCGCGAGTGGGATCGGCACGTGGCCGGCTTCCTCGATGGCAGCGGGCGCTACCAGAAATTCGATACGCGGTACGTGTTTGGAACCGGGTGGACGTTCTGGCCAATGAAACCATGGGACGGGTATTGGGCACAATACAACGCCAACCTGCCCGATTGACAGGTGGATGAGCACATTCTCATCATCAGGTGTGCTGGTCCCCATGTGCGATTCACGCTGTCCCTCCGACGTACGTGAGGTCTCTCGTCTTCATCCCGCAGCAGAATGTTGGAACCAGGGAGGTGTTTCACCATGCGCAGTGCAACCGTTTGCTCGAGTCGGCGGACACGCGGACTTCTGTTAGTTGCAATCCTGCTGGCCGTGCCGGCATTCGCCGCCTCACCGCAAGTTGTCAAGGCCATTCCCGACAACGGCGCGACCGATGTCGATCCCGGCCTCAAGGAAATCCAGATCGAGTTCGACCAGGACATGCGCCACGGCGGTTACTCGTTCTGTGGCGGTGGTGACAACTTCCCCAAGCTCATCGGCAAGCCGCGCTGGAAGGATGACCGCACCGTCGTGTGGCGCGTGCGCCTCCAACCCGACCACGAGTACGCCTACAGTATCAACTGTCCCGCCGCCCAGAACTTCGTCGGTGTGAATGGCAGTCCGGCAACGCCCTATCCCATCAGTTTCACGACGGCGGCCGGCGAGGAGCAGAAGTTGACGCCCGCCTTGCAGAAGGAGTCAGTCGACGAACTGCGGCGCGCCGTGGACGAATGCTACTCCTATCGCGATCTGCGCGGCGTGGATTGGGGCCAGGAATTCGCTCGCCTGGGCCCGAAGCTGGCCAAGGCCAAGTCGCGCGACCAGTTCGCGCGCTACGCCGGTCGCTTGCTGGCCAAGGCCGAAGACATACACATCTGGTTGAAGGTCGGCGAGACGCTGCACGCCTCTCATCGGCGCAAAGTCCCGCCCAACGGCAACTTCAAAAACCTGCCGAATCTCGTGCCGGGTTTCAAGCAGAGCAGTGCGGCCGTGTTCCGCGGCCGTTATGACGAGGGCAAGATCGGCTACATCATGATCAGTAGCTGGGAAACCAAACATGAAGACGCGCTCGACCAGGCGTTCGTTGCCCTGGATGATCTGCGCGATTGCGACGCGCTGATCATTGACATGCGGTTCAACTCCGGCGGCTCCGAAACGCTGGCCCAGGAATTCGCCGGCTGTTTCATCGACAAGCCCGTCGTCTATGCCAAACACGTCTATCGTGATTCCGAGGCACCCGGCGGCTTCAGCAAGCCGCACGAGCGTGTGCTGAACCCGACAAAGGGGCGCCCAAGGTACCGAGGCCGGATCGCGGTTCTCACCGGACCATACGTGATGAGCAGTGCCGAGGGTTTTCTGCTCATGATGAAGGCGGTCCCGAATTGCACGCTGGTGGGCGCCAATTCGTACGGCAGTTCCGGCAACCCGAAGCCGTACGAACTGCCGAACGAGGTCGTCGTGTACCTGCCGTCGTGGAAGTCGATGGGGCCGGATGGCAAGGAATTCGAGGGGAGCGGCATCGCGCCGGACGTTGCCGTCGAGACCAGCGAAGAGGACTTTCACGACGGCGACCCCGTCCTGGACAAGGCCCTCGAACTGCTGCGCGCCGGGAGTTGACATCCGGGCCGGCGCTGCCTTGACAGCGGGGTGATTCATTCTATAATGGCCATATGGCCATGAAGATTGCCAGGTACCCACGGGCACGTTACGAGGCGCGGGCGCGCATCGCAAAAGCCCTTGCGCATCCCAGCCGTCTGATCATGCTGGACGCTCTGCAAGCGCAAGAGCTCTGTGTGTGCGAACTCACCAGGATAGTCGGAGCCGACCAGTCGACCGTGTCCAAACACCTTGCCGTGTTACGGCAGGCCGGCATTGTCGAAGACCGCAAAGACGGCACCATGACCTACTATCGGCTGAAGATCTGCTGCCTGGCGGCGCTGTGGGAGTGCATCGAATCAGTGCTGAAGGAAAACCTCAAGGCGTGTCAGGCGGAGATCGAGGGTTGATATTCCGGCGTTTTTTTGAGCTTATTCATGGCGTTATGGCCATTAACGCACGGGTCGCCACGCGCGACCTGATCATCGGCGCCCTGATGTTAGCTGTTTTCGCGCTGGTCTACAGCCTGCCGTTCGGGGCGCTTGAAGTCAGCTCGCGGATCGCCGTGTCAGGGCGCGAAGCTCTGCTTCTGCTCCAGGACTATGCCCGGCAGCACGTTTTGCTCTGTCTTGTTCCCGCGCTGTTCATTGCCGGGGCGGTCTCGTGTTTTGTTTCGCAAGCCGCCGTCATGAAGTACTTCGGTGCGCAGGCGCACAAGGTTGTTGCGTACAGTGTTGCGGCCGTGTCCGGCACCGTGCTGGCGGCTTGCTCTTGCACGATTCTGCCGCTGTTCGCCGGGATTTATACGCGCGGCGCGGGGTTGGGGCCGGCGACGGCGTTTCTGTATTCCGGCCCCGCGATTAACGTGCTGGCGATCGTTCTGACCGCGCGCGTGCTCGGCTGGCGACTGGGCCTGGCCCGCGCGATCTCGGCCATTCTCATCAGCGTGCTCATTGGTCTCACGATGCACCTGGTGTTTCGCCGAGCCGAGAACGCTCGAACGACCGCCGGTGACATCGTTGTGCCGCACGATGAACCAACGCGTCCGCTGTGGCAGAACGGGCTCTATTTCCTGGCCATGATCGGCATCCTCGTCTTCGCCAACTGGACCCGGTTGAACGAAACCGGCGTGGTCGCGGCTATCTGGTCAGCCAAATGGTATATCACCGGCGTGTTTGCCGCCGGGCTGGCCGTGATGATCGCGGCCTGGTTTAGAGTTGCGGAATTACGCGAGTGGATCGCCGCCACCTGGCTCTTCGCCAAGCAGATTATGCCGCTGCTGTTCGTCGGCGTGCTCGTGGCGGGACTACTGCTGGGGCGACCGGGACATCCAGGGTTAATACGTGAGGAATGGGTGGCCGGCTTGGTGGGCGGTAACGGGGTCGGCGCGAATCTGTGCGCAGCCCTGGCCGGGGCGCTGATGTACTTCGCCACGCTCACTGAGGTGCCGATTGTCGAAGGTCTGATCGGCTCCGGCATGGGCAAGGGGCCGGCACTGGCGCTGTTGCTCGCCGGACCGGCCGTTTCCTTGCCGAACATGCTCGTGATTGCCTCAGTGCTCGGTAAGCGCCGGACACTCGCTTATATCGTGCTCGTTGTGCTGCTATCCACCGTTGCTGGCATCGTCTATGGCCAAATCACCTGACAAGGAGAAGCTCGCATGAAACTAATGGTCCTCGGCACCGGATGCGCGAAATGCAACGCGCTGGCCGGCGCGGTCGAACGGGTCGCCGACCAGCTCGGGCTCGAATACGAACTCGAACACGTGACCGATCTGGCCAAGATCGCTTCGTATGGCGTCATGATGACACCGGCGTTGGTAGTCGATGGCGCAGTCAAGATTGCTGGCAAGCTGCCCAGTGATGCGGACCTTACGGCTGTCTTATCCGCGGCGGCCGAGTAGCTGATGATCGCCTGTCTGATGCGTGAAGAGGAGATGCTGTCGTGAGTGCCAGAACCGCCACCAACATCGCCGTGATCATAGCCGTTGCCGCGATTGTGGCCGGCGCCGCATGGTACAAGTCTCAACGCGCGAGTGCGCCGGAGCCTGGCGCCGAAGAGCCGGTGGCTGCCCGCGCCGAACAGCCGGCATCACAGTCGGCGGTGGACGCCGTTGATGCGCAGGGCGCGCCGGCCACGACACAACCTGCCGCCGCTTCGGCCACGGCGAAACTGCCGCGGCTGGTTGACCTTGGGGCCGACGAATGTGTGGCGTGCAAGAAACTAGCGCCGATCCTGGACGCACTGCGCAAGGAGTACGAAGGGCGTCTCGCGGTGGAGTTCATCGACGTCTGGAAGAATCCGCCGGCCAAGGCCCTGTATGGCATCCGCCTGATCCCCACGCAGATCCTGTATGACAAAGACGGCCGCGAGCTATGGCGGCACGAGGGATTCATCTCGCGAGAAGAGCTGACGGCCATTTTCGCGGATAAGGTCGGTGTCAAATAGATGCTCGATTCGCTTGCGGAAAACCTCGCCAACCAGATTAGCGGCACGCCGCTGATCGCCGTTGCGGCGGCGTTTGTCGGCGGGCTGTTGACGGCCGCGAGTCCGTGCGTGATCGCGATGGTTCCGCTCATGATTGCGTACGTCGCCGGTAACGAAACCCGACCCAAGCGTCGCGTCGTCCACTCGTTCCTGCTCTCCCTGACCTTCACCATCGGCATCACAACGACGTTCGGGCTTATGTTTCTCGCCACGTGGGCGGCCAGTTCGGTGTTGCAGGCGGCGTGGTGGGCGTACATCGCGGGCGGCGTGTGCCTGTTGATGGGGCTGCATTTGCTCGGCGTGCTGGACATCCCGATCCCCACGCCGAGGGGGCTTCAGCCCAGGCAGCGCGGCTTCATCGGCGCGCTGCTGCTCGGCATGCTGTTCGGGCTTGTCTCGCTGCCCTGCGCGGGCCCGGTTCTGTTGGCGTTGCTGGCCGTCGTTCCGCTCAAGGGGGTCTTGTTTGGCGTTGCACTACTGACGGCCTACAGCTTCGGGCATTGTGCCCTGATTCTGGTTGGCGGCACGTCGATGGGATTGGTGCAGCGTATGGCCGATTCCAGGGGCTGGAACCGCGGCATCGACTATCTGCGTCGCGCCGCGGGCGTTTTGATAATCGCCGTCGGGCTGTGGGTGCTGATCGCCTGACGACGCGGCGAGCCAGGCAGTTCCATGCGCGCACTTCACCGATCGGCGTAGCGGCCGGCCCCCGAGCCGGCCGTCTCCATCGGGCGACGATTCAGAAAAAAAAAAACGTCCGACTCGGGGGTCGGACGCTACGGCAAATGTCGATTGTTCGGCGTGTTGCACTCAGTGACCAGGGCAGCGCTACGTTTTATCGCAGGTCAGCTCCTTTGCGACTCAGCCCCCCAGACTCAGCATGGCGCCGAGGACGATGTCTATGATCATCTGCCGGACGATGGTCAGGTTGTACGCGGTGCGGTACTCGACATAGTTCGGGTCATTATCGATGATCTGCTGAAAGGCCGGATTAAGCTCAGTTTCGCCGGTTCTCACATCGCGCAGCTCGATGCGTTCGATGACGACGTCATCCGCGGGCACATTCGCCAGCCCGGACCGGGTGACCGTGTCCACGCCCGCGATCTGATCCAGCACATCAAGTCCGCTGACCACGTGGCCGAAGACCACGCCCAGCGGCGCAGTCGTTGCGGGGTCGGCAGCGCCGCCGTCCGCGAGCAGCACCGCGAACTCGCCGGTCGCCGTCGTGACGTCAGTTGTGTATGGCAGTGTTACGCTGCCCCGGATACGCGCTCCGCCGGCGTCGGTGCTGTTTGCCAACGCCGACCCGGCCGGCGGCTTTGCGATCAGGCCGCGCTCAAACCCGCCGCCCTGGACCAGCGCTCCCGGCAAGACGCCATGGAAGATCGTACCGACGTAGAAGCCTTCATCGACATATTGCAGAAAGTCGGCGACGGTCAGCGGTGCCTCGACATCGAAGAGAGACACGACGATCACGCCGAGTGATGTGGTCAGTCGCACACGCAGGATACCATCGCCCAGATCAAGACGCTCGGCGGCCACGATCGTGACGTCGTTTATCGGCAGGGCTTCAAACCCGGCGCGGGCGGTTGTCTCGACGGCGCCGATCTGATCGAGCACGTCCAGACCTTCCGTAACGCTGCCGAACACCGTGTAGCCGGCCTCGGTGTCCGAATGATCAAGTTCGGGATTGTCGACCAGATTGAAAAAGAACTGGGCGGCGGCGCTGGCGGCCGTGTCGCCGTGCGCCATCGCGATCGTACCGCGCAGATTGCTCTTGCCGTTGTCGGCCTCACTCGCGATCGGCGCGCGTGTCGTCTTGGTGATCAGGCCCGACGTGTATGCGCCGCCGGCGACCTCCGCACTCGTCGCCAGGTGCATCACGGTTCCGGCGTGAAAACCGGACTCGACCAGACCGGTAAAACCGGCGGCCGACGCCGGCGCCTGTTCCGTGTCGAATACGAACGTGAATGATCCGGCGGTCGTGACCACCTCAGCGCCGGGGCGCGTGGCATCGACGACGTACGGACAGCCGGCGTTCTGCGAAAGCACCAGTCCCAGCACTAACAACCACACCACTCTACGCATGCCGAACACTCCTGCCCTGCAAGCCTGCGAACGCCCGAGCCGTCGTCTGACCGGATGCCGAGAAGCCAATCCCGTGCTCACACGCTTCTACGGCGTCTGCACCGGCGGGATCAACAGTTGCGGTACGCCGGTTCCCAGCGACTGTAGTATCGCGCGTCGGAAATACTGATCGTTGTCATCGTTCGCCAGAATCCGCGCGCGTTGGTCAGCGACCGGATCATACATGCCAGTAACGCCGAACGGTCCGAGCCGGATGTTGGCGGCAAACCACTCGCGGGCGCGTGTCTCGATGGTGTGCGGCACGTCGAGGATATCGCCAGCACACAACTGCACGTCTTCGATCTCGCCGTTCATCAGTTTGTCCAGCTCGATCTTGACACGGACCTGCTCGCCGTTGCTCAGGCGTCGCCAGAGTGTCGCCTCGGGCGGGTCGAGAAAATCGCGCAGTCCACCGGCCGCCGCCACCGCGCGTGCCAGGGAAATGCTGCCCTCGCGCGGCACGATGATCGCCTGCGGCAGGTTGACCAGCCCGGTGACATACACAACGCTCGCGCCGGCCGATTCGATCGTTACCATGTCGCCGGATTGCAGCGGCGGGGCGTTCAGCACGCGCCGCAGATCGTTGACGTCCAGCAGGTTGTAGGCCACTTCTTCCGCTTCCGTGCGAATGGGCTTCACAATCACGCGACCAGAGGCTCCGGAGAAGAAGCCGCCGGAAAGAGCCACGGCATACAGCGGGTTACGCTGGTTGCTGCGCAGTGCGACCAGTCCGGGTTCGCCCGCCGCCCCGACAACCACCACGGTGGTCAGTTCCGGCCCGGACAACTCCGCGTACACAGAGAGTGACTTCGTGAAGCGTGGCACATGGGCGTCGTAGACGGCGCGTTCGACGCCTTGCAGCCCCAGCCCGCTGACTTTCACCAGGCCGACGAGTGGCAGGGCGAGCATGCCATCGTCGCGTACTCTGCTTTGCAAGGTGAGCTGTGAGTACTCATCCTGTAGTCCGATAAGCGTCAGCGTAAGCACATCGCCGGGACCAACCGTGTAGGGCTGAAGATCGGTCAACGGCAACGCTGCCGTGTTGACCGGAACCGGCTCAACCGCGGCCGCCAGCTCTGCCTCGCGGTCACGCAGCTCCAGGTACCTGATACGCGTATCATTGCAGGCAACCTGAAACACGGTCAGAGCGATCATGACCGGGATCACCGTCAGTCGCCCGATGCGTCCGCCGAGATTCTCGCGCGGTCCACTGTGAGCTGGATTGTCAGGCAGATGGGACGGCCCGTCCCAAATTGACCGGCGTCTTTGCACAGTGCGCTCCTTCCTATCGATGAAGGCAGAACCGGAACCCGCATGCATTATCGGTCTCCCAATGGCCGCAACTTTACCACCAAACGGCGGGCGCGTCATCGGCGTCCGTCGCCTGGATCGCAACTGGCGGGTTTTGGACGGCCTGGAGGCGAATCAGGGACGGTCGCTCGGCGAATTGATCTGTGCGCGAAGCTCCCTGACACGCTCGCGCTCGGCCGGGCTGAAGCTGTTCGCGGCGGCGTCTATCTCCTCCGCCGCGGACAAATGCCGGTCAGCCGACTCCAGGTCGCCTTGTTTGACGCAAACTGCTGCGAGCATAAGCAGCGCCCGGGCATGCTCGGGGGGGGTCTGCGTCGAGAGTTCCACACACCGCGTGCGGTCGTCACGGGCCGCCTGCAGACGATTCGGCATCATCTCCAGAATCGTCGCACGCGTGTCAAGATAGCTGCGGTTGCGCGAATCACGGACGAGTGCCCGGTCCGCAAGCGACAAGGCCTCCTCCAGGGCGTTAGGATCGTCAGAATGCCCCTGCGCGAGCACCCAGGCAAGGTCGTTCAGTGTCGGCGTGTAGTCCGGCATTTCCTCAAGCATCTCTCGATACTGCCGCTCGGCGTCGGCCGCATCGCCGTCCATCCAGGCCAACCGTGCCAGCAGATGCCGGGCTGCGGGCAGCCCGGGGCGTGTTGCGAGCATTTCCTCACACAGCGCGCCGGCCTGTCGGCGGTGGTCGGCATCAGGTGACGTGGCCAGGCTTGTGGCCGCGACTACCAGCAGACGAATATCGTCCGGTGCCCGTGTACGATAGTCGTCCAGCAGCTCCAGCAATTCCGTCAGCTCACCGCGCGCCGCCAGCAGCGCGATCCGCACACGCAGCACATCGATGCTGTCCGCATCGATCGACATCGCGTCGCTGAGCAGGTCCGCCGCCTGATCGAGCGCGCCGTCCAGCAGATATATGCCGGCCAGCCCGGCGCGAGCCGCGGCGTTTTGTCGATCCGTGTCCGCCTCCACAATCGATTGCAGGCCGCCCGCGGCGTTGCGGCGCATCTCCGGATCACCTGTATCCTCGCAAACCGCCAGTATCATGCGCACCGCCGCCGCGTTGGTGGGGTCGCTTCGCAGGATCCGTTGCGCGACCTGCCAGGCGCGCCGTGGACGCCCGAGAGCCAGCTCGGTACGCGCACTCAGCAGCAGAACCTGCACGTTCGTGGGCGCAACCGCCAAGGCGGCCGTCACCCGTTCGGCGGCCCGATCGTAATCACGCGCGCCCAGGGCGAGGCTGGCCAGCCAGGCGTGAGCGGCCACGCGACGCGGCTGCTGCTCCAGCACGCGTTTGTAGAGTTGCTCGGCTTTCGCGTTTCCCTCGGCCGTACCTTCGTCCATGGCGAGTGCGGCCTCGACCATCAACACGTCAGGATGGTCACCACGCGCCGCGCGCAGGTCATCGAGCATTTGGGCCGCGCGCTTCTTGTCATCCGCGCCGCCGCGAATCAGCAACGACTCAACCAGTTTCTGCTGTAGCGTCAGATTGTCGGGAAACGCCGCATGACCCTGCTCAAACGCGCTGACGGCTTCGTCCAAGCGGCCGCGATTGAAATAGAAGTGGCCGAGGGTCTCCGTGGTGAGCCCATTACTCGCGAACCGCTCGCGGAGGTTGGTGAGCACCTGCTCTGCCGCGTCAAACTCGCTGCGACCGACCAGATAGCTCGCGCGCAGCAAGTGCGCGTTGGTGACGGCGCTGATGTTGGCAGCCGAGTCGTCATCAGCCAATGCGGCCTCGCGCTGCTCGATGTACTCATCAATCAGGGCCTCCGCCTCGTCGCTTCGGCCTTCTGCCAGCAGGATCTCCACACGCGCCGCGACAGACCCCACGCGGACCGGATCCAGCGACGCCGCTTCATCAAGCAGACGCAGTGCCGTGACTGCGTCACGCTTGGATTGATAGATCAAACGCGCCAGCCCGATGCGCGCGCCGGCGTCGTCCGGCGCCCCGCGCACCCTGAACGTAAGCTTCTCGATCGCCTCATCGATACGGCCCGCGTCAACCGCATCGAGGATCTCAGCCGCGTCAGCGGCGCCGGCGCGCAGCCGAATCTGCTCGAGAATCTCCTGAGCTTCGGGATAACGCCCCAGGCGCTCCAGCAGCACCAGCAGACGATCCGCCAGCACTGCCGCCCCCGGGTTTTTGCGTAGCGCGCGGCGGTACAGGTCGATGGCCCGGTCCTCCTCGTTGCTGCGCTCGTAGTATTCGCCGAGCAAAACAACCGGTGCCTCCCAGGCTCCGTCGACCTGCATGCAGTAAGACAGCAGACTCTCGATATCGTGTGAATGTTCAGACCACCCCTCGTTGGCCATCCAAACCGCGACCTGGTGATAACGCCAGAGAACTCCGCTATCGCCTTCTATCGCTTGGATTTCGTCGACCAGGCGCTGGGCATAGCCCTCGGGCAGCGCTGCTACGGCTGCCGAGCGGACCGCCTCGATCTCCAGTAGCAGCGAGCGGGCCGTCAGTTCGAGCGGGTCGGCATCGGCAAGCTGTTTTAGCCTGAGAATGCCCGCCTCCGTGTCACCAAAACCGATCTCGAATGCCGCCAGCTCGATTTCCAGGCGACTCTTGTCCGTCGCTGATTGAGTGGCTTCCACCCTCGGCTGCAAAACACGCCTGACGGCGGCGAGTTTGGCCGCATCATCGTCGACCATGTCAGCCTCGAGCTGAGCCAACACCAGCCAGGCGTTGGTGCTTTCCGGGTGCGCCGCGCACGCGTCGTTCATCGTGGCCAGCGCTTTCTCACGGCGCGCCTGTGCATCTTGCTCGGATTCGCCCGAACGCGGTTCGGAATAGAAACGCGCCAGGGCAAGCCGCGCCGGCAAGTCGTCATCCGCGGTGGCGATCGCCTGCTGGAGATTCCGCTCAATGGTCGCAACCAGTTCGGTCTGATCCGGCTGCTGTCTCAGGTCACGCGTCAGCAGACGCGCCAGCATCAAGCTGATGTCGACCTGCTCCGGGTATTGGTCGCGCAGGTCACGCAATTCACCCCTGAGCGCGGCGATGGCCTCAACGTCGTTGCGCTGCAGCGCCAACTCCAACCGCGACTCGAGTTGCAGCAGGCGGCAATCAATGTCGATTGGCGGCACAATCCGCAACAGGTCGGCGCCTTCCTCAGGTGACGATGCGACGCCGGCGTCCGTCAGCGCCACGGCCGGATCATCATGATCCAACAGGCTCGCCGTTATTCGCAGCCGCGGCGGCGCCCCCCACATGCCAAGCTGCGTGGCTATCTTGTCGGCGATTCCCAGCGCCTCGGCACGCCGCGCGTTGAGCTCAGCTTCGGCGAACAACCGTTGCCTGAAAAACGACTCGGCCAGGTTGTACGTCATGTTGCGGTCGGTCGGACGCGCATCCAGATAGGTGCGCAACGCCTCAATCGCGCGTCCATGCTGGTTCGTGCTCGCATACGCCTCCGATAGCAGCAACCAGGCATCGACGTTGTCGGGAGCGCGCGTGGCGACCGGACGCAGCAGCTCAATCACCGCGCGCCAGTCACCTTCCGCGCGCGCAACGCGCGCCTGCAAGACCGCTAGGGCGTCTTCGGTGGCCGGCGTGAGATCACGGCCGGCGGTTAATGCAAGATATTCATTCAGACACAGGCGGCCCTTTTCCAGATCGCCCGCAGTCGTATATACCTCGGTCGCGCGCGGCAGTGCCATCAAACGGTATCGCGCATGGACTATTTTCGCGGCGTCCGGCTCGGTTGGCGCTAGTGCGCTGTCGGCCAACTGGAGCGCGGCTGCCGTGTCCCCGCGCGATCTGGCCAGACGCGCCGCCACATTAAAACACGTTGGCGCCCACACGTCCGGATCAATGAAACTCGCTGCGACCGTCTCCGGTGACACTGCGCGGATCCGCGCCAGAATCGCGTCGGCACGCTCAAACTCACCGAGATCGGTCCAGAGCTGGCATAGCGCAACCAGTGCCGCCGGCTCCAGCGACTCCAGCTCACTGGCGCTCTCCAGATCAGCACGTGCCGCGATCAACGACGGCTCCACGCCATCCACCGGTGCCAGCCAATAGCGTGCCCGAGTCATTAGCGCACGTGCCGAGCTCGGCGCATAGTCGAGCGCGCGGTTGATCCAGACCAGCGTGTCGGCACGCGATATATCGAGGTCGGCCTCGGCCGCTATCGCGGCGACGAGCAAACAGGCGTCCACGTACTCCGTCGGATGCTGCGGGTCGTCCTCGAGCATGGAGATCAGCTCATGAAGTTCGGGGAGAGCATCGTCGTACTTCCGTTGCGCGACCAGTGCCTGGCAGAGCACCAGGCGTGCCGCCGCACTGCTCTCGTCCAACTGCTTCCACCGGCGCGCCGTGTACGCCAGCTCCGCCATGTCTCCGATGTACTCATACAGCCGCGTCAGCTCACGCAATGACGGAGTAACATGTTCAGGATCCGGGTACACCCGGATAATCCGCCGATATGCACCAATCGCGGCACCGACATTGGTCGGATCCAGCGGGCGTACCGCCATATGTGCTTCGGCATACTCCTTCAAGACCGCGCCATTGTGGCTTTCGTCGTCGGGAAACTTCGACAAGTACCTGAGGAGTTCCTTGGTGGCCAGCGCCCAGTCTTCGGCCGCAATCGCCGCGCGCCCGTTGGTCAGGGCGTCACTTGCAATTGCCTGCTTGCGAACCCGGTGTGCGATGAAGCCGGCCACGCCTATCACCGCGAGGATGCCCACGAGAATGACAACCAGCCTGATATTCACCCGGCCGGATCGAATCGCCGTGTTCATGAGTTGATCCCTATCTGGTACCGAGGCAGCTCGGCCGCCTGCGTGTGTTCACCCGACGTGCGCGAAAGAAACAACAACGTGTCATGTTATCCGGCGATGTCTGACCTTGGCAACCGGATGCTCCGGCCGCGTGGGCGCGCCCGTTGGGTTATTCCTCTATTGCGGTAATGTCAGATCCGATTGGTCAGGAAGCGCGAATTGCCGGCCAAAGGTCCGGCGTGCCAGGTGCGTGGCTTTCGGATTCCGCCGTGCCGCGGCACGGCGGCAGGCGCACAAAGAACCCGCCGCCGGGAATCATGTTTGCCCGACGGCGGGTTTAAAAGGCAGTACAGCAATACGAGGGTGTCAGTCAGCTACGCCAACCGACGACGCACCCACGATACAGCGCCAAAACCGATCATGCCCAGCAGTGCCGCACCCGGCAGCGGGATGACCCGTACGTCAAAGTGCGTATTCATATTGGAATACGGCCGCGCGGCACCGCCGGCATCAACGAACCAACCGCTGGTGGTGAGGTCGATGACCCAACCGCCAAACGGCTGAGCGGCCGCGAAATTCGTGCTGAAATTGCCGCCGCTGGGGCCGTCAAACGTCGTATCCGCCGCGGTAATGTCGTTGAAGAACACGCTGCTGGCGTTGCCGGCAAATGCTGCGGCTCCGCCGAGGTTCAGCCACGTACCGCTGAAATTACCGGTGATCGTGTCTCCGTCGGCGTCAATCACGGTGAACGAGCCACTGCCATCCGCAGTGGCTGCCGTGATGTTGGAGATGCTCATGCTCACCGCCACGCCGGCCGACGTGCCAAGGTTGAACCAACTGCCGACATAGCCGTTGGCTACGTCGTTGTCGTACTTCGCCTGTCCGGCCACAGGCACGATGCGCGATACTTCGCCGTACGTATCTTGCTCAGCATTGAGCGTGAAAGCGCCGGCGCCATTGTAATCGGCATCCATGAGGTCGAAGGTAATTGACGCAAGATCGCCCATCGCCGTCGAACCGAACATCGCCGCTGCGATCACGACCGCTGCTATTCCGAAAGTTCTCATCGTCGTTAACTCCTTGAAACCCGCCGACTATCGCGGCGGGGAAAATTGCTTCAGATTGCTCCAGATCATCCGATTGGGCGTCGCAAACGCAAAACCAAACCGAGACCAATCACACCGAGTAGGGATGCGCCCGGCACCGGCACTGATCGCACCGGCAAAGCGATTCCGCTCGCCGGTCGCATCTGACTACCCACTGTGTTTCCAAACGCATACCCCGCTGCCGAATTGGCACCGTCTGATGCGCCGTCGATTGCGCTGCTGGAAGCCGCCGTCAGATTCGCAGGTAGCCACCTGCTTCTATCCCTCGCGAAACGCCCGGCTTGGTCGCCGGTCGCGGTGCCGAAGCCGGTATTCCGATCTGTGCCGCCGGTTCGCCAATCATACCGGTCAGACGCCAACGGCGCGTCCAGCTTACCGGCATAAAGGATGGGGGTCGGCGTCACTGACGCTTCAACCCGAACCGCGACCAGGCCGGCGTCCGGCGCGACACGCAGGCGAATATCGCTCATTTCGCCCGACGCGACTGCGACGACACTGATGGCCATTAATGCCGCATACACGTTACGCATGACTAATAATTCTCACTAGCATCGCGCCCGACCTTTCAAGGCAAAAAACTGCGGCCGTGGCGCTGGTTCACTAAGATCCGCAAAACGCCTGACAGCAGCGCTTCGCGACCCAACATGGCCCGCAACTGCGAACCACGTGTACTCAGTGAACGATGGGGGGGCCTCGTGGATCTTTGTCCACGAGGAAATCTCGGGTGTGAATGCGATCTTGAGGCAAACGATCCCGCCACCGAACGGGCGGCGCGGGCTCGCTGTCAATCGTGACGCTTGCTGCCAGGCACTCCGGCAAGACCAGCAACTCAAAGCCGGTCACAAAATCAAACGGCTTCGTCGAGCCGACCTGTGGCGCGTGCCGTGCATACCACTCAGGAACGGCGTTCAGGTGCATCTGCCGCGCGTTGCGACCGAGACGCCATGCGCCCAGACCGCTCAGCGCCCACAGACACAGCGCGGCGCTCTCTGGTGCGGGCGGAAGTACCCGAATCTGGCTGGAACCTTCATCGCGAGCGGCGTATGCCGAGCCGTCCGCAACGGGCTGATAGGCGCCAAGACCAGAACCCTCGCCAAGCGGTTGGCCGAGCAAGGTCGGGGTTAGCTTGTTGGCCGGCGTGTTGCCGTTGTCTTTCGGCGTGAAGTGCGGCGTCGGCGCAAAGCCAGCCTGTGCGGTCGTCACGCCGACCAACACGAAGCCAACCACCACCAACAACAACGGTTTGCGCACCCTACACCCTCATCGCCGCGCATTTGCGCAGACAAAGACATCGGCCTTTCCACTGTCTATTCAATTCCATAACGGGGCGAAAGTCAAGGCGGATCTGAGAGAGGTGCTTGAGAACGCAGATCCTGAAATAATCTGATGTTGCGGCGATTGCCGTACCGGCCTGACGGGCATTGCGGGCGGCGTTTAACGGACTGATGGCCTCTATGTATTATCGGACGCGCTCGGCTGCTCAGCAACCTCCAGTTTTGCCAATAGCCACAATTCGCCAACCAACAGCAGAACAGCCAAGGGCATCATCGTCACGCCGGCGAAATCGTGGAAGAAACGCTCTGCCAGCTCGGATGACGTCACCATGTACAGCACCGCCGTGATCATCAGGCGCGCCAGATTGCAGATGATCGCCACCGGAATGCTCGACAAAAACACCGTCACCTTCTGCCACCTGGGGCGACCGACGATATACGCGAGTACATAAGACACTACTAAAAAGGCACTTAGCATTCTCAGGCCGCTACAGGCTTCGGCTACTGCCACTTGCGTCGTGTCATTCAGCACCAGCACGTTGCCCTCACGCGCGACCGTCACGCCGGCGATTTCCAGCAGATACGCCGTCCCCGCCGTGGCGCAGCCCTGTAGCGGCCCCGAGATCGCATTGTGCACCCGACCCGGCAGCGGCACCATGAGCAGCAGGAAGACCAGGATCCAGCGCGTCTTCCACAGCACTGCCGGGCCGAATATCAAATGCACCAGCCCGCAGAGCGTCACTACGAGCGAATACCGCTCGGCGGACTCAATGAGCAACAGCAGTCCGGCGAAGCGGAGTGCCTGGCCACCGACAATGAGGACCAGCCCCCACCAGCACGGCCCCACCGTTACGCCCCTGAGCCGCTCGCGATCGTGCCAGAGTAGATACAACGCAGCGAGCGGCACGAGCTTGCCTACTGAGTAGTTGGCATCGTTTTGCCAATCACTGAACAACTGGACCACTACTCGCCAATAGCTCAGAACCAGGGCAGCTACCACCACCGCGAACGAGCCCGCGTAAAGGCGTGTTACACGGCGGGGGGCCGCGGGGGGGGCGGAGGCAGCGGGGCTTCGCTTCATGGCTGCTCTCCATCGGTCGCCCCGGCAGCCGATGTGCCGGGTGCCGTCTCTGCTGGCTTCAAACTTGGGAGAATCGCCCTCAGATGCTCGACGCTCTTGGCGGCGAACGTCCGCACGAGTTGTACGGCGTCGTCCGCATCGCGAAACTCACTTGTGCTGGACACGATCTGAACCTGGAGTAGATATCTAAAGCTCCGCGATCCGCGCCAGGCTCGGAGGCGCAGTGAATCAACGTCGGTGTAGAAGACGCCGTCGGCTATGTAGTAATTGAGCACGACCAGCAGGCGGGAATCGAACCCGCCGCGAGAGAAGTGCAGCAGGCGGCATGGAAGTGTCCTGCCGTCTGATAACGGCAATTCCATCTGTTCCACGCGTTCGCGGGTCCAGCCGCCGCCAACATAACACACCTCGGGCCTGTGTGGCATCATATCGCGTACGCGTACGCCGTAAGCTACGTAAAGCCCGACTGTGTCGAGACCGTTGCCGCGGATGTACTCTCGGTTCAGAAGATCATCCGTATCGGTGGCGGCACGCACCGACTGCTCCACATTGATGTCGCGTCCGTGCCAGTCGCCAATGACCAGTGGAACCCGGCCAAGCGCGGCGTTTACCTGTCCAGCGTGCGCCGGCCGGGCGTTGAGCGCCTGGTTTAACGCACGGCTGCCAAAGCCCGTTGCCGCGAGCAACACGACAGCCGCGATGGTCGCTGGCCAAAGATGTGCGGGGGAGACCGCCTCTCTCATTCTGTCGTGATCCGGCTTCGGCATGCCTCGCCGCCTTTCTGTTCCGACAACCGACCATCTGGGTGGGTGTGGCATTATAGCCGGATTGCCCGGTCGCCGCGTCTTCGGGTCTCAGTGAGGAAATATCCGGCATTTTTCGCGACGTCGCCAGTCGGGGGGCGCACGGTTGCCCTGTTTTTGTGTGGGGCCCGCTTTTGCAGCCCCGCCCGATAGATCGTGCCTCTCGCACCGCACGGTCGCAGCGCGCGATTCGAGATTCATATCCACGCGAGGTCCGAGTTTCTTGTCAGGTCAGGCGGTCGGCGCGGCAATGACCCCGTACTGATCGGCCACAGCCCGGCAGCGGTTTGCTAAGGCGTCGGACAGTTTGAACTCTATATGCGGGTGCACGACCTAACCTGGAGGACCGGGAGAATGCAACATCAGCTCTGCTGGAGGAACGTGCGCGATTGCGGTACCCGCCATTCGCACCCGGTTGCCCTGCTGGGCGTCATTATCACTATCGGACTTGCCACACTGACCATGGGTGGCTGCCCGGGTGCTGACGTCATCGGCGGCGATCTCGGGTTATTGGACGACAGCATCCTGTTCGATGGCCGACCGGGCGATCTCACCAACGGTGCGACTACGGCGGGTGACCTGGCGGGGGCGGGCGGCGAACTCACTGTGCCCGATCTGAGCCTTGCCACCATGCAGGCACTCCCGCTTGAAGCGGTGTTGGCTACTGATAGCGGTTCTCGTGTGACGGTTCGATTATCTCGCAGCCTGACCACGGTGAATTGCAAATCGTCGAGGAGGAATTCGGTTACACCAGCGTGGTGTTCACGCCCGAACCGCAGTTTACCGGGTGGACGGAACTCACGTACATCGCCTCTGATGGACGGCACGAATCCAACGTAGGTACTGTCTCGATTCTGGTGTACCCGGAGATCCAATTCGGCGCGGCGCAGGTCGGCGAACCCGGCGACTTGACCGTCTATGCCGAGGCCTCTACAGTGACCGGCGCGTCCCTACCCGATGGTACCTACAGTTGGACGTTTGACGGAGTGGAGGAGTCCGGCCCCGTGTCAACGCACGGTAAGCGTTACTATACGTTCGCGCGCGCCGGGGTTCACACCGTGACTCTCTCGGTGCTTCTGTTCGGCATGGCCGGCGAGATAAGCTGCACGACGGACACGTCGAGCGATAAGCAACTCCAAATCTCTCTGAACGACGCGCAGCCGATTCACCTGCCGAGCAGCGAAGACACGCCGGCCCCAGTCGACTGCAACCGAAACGGCATCGCCGACCTTCAGGAAATCGCGGACAACCCGGACCGTGACTGCAACGGTAACGGCGTGCCCGATGATTGCGACATCTCGGCCGGCACCGCGATCGATGATAACGGCAACGGCATCATCGACAGTTGCGAATCCGATCCGAACAGCTTGCCCATGCAGCCCAGGGATGAACAAACGTCTGAAGTGGATACCCCCGACTGCAATGGCAACGGTGTGGCGGATGACGCTGATATCGAACTGGGCACCAGCCAGGACTGCAACGGCAATGGGACGCCCGATGAGTGTGATATTCAGTCAGGCGACAGTTCCGACGTCAACGGCAATCGCATCCCTGACGAATGCGAACTCGACTGCAACGGCAATTCAGTCCCCGACGCGTATGAGATTGCAGAGGGGATGACCCCCGACTGCAACGGCAACGGTGTTCCAGACGATTGCGACATCGCCGCCGGCACGAGTCAGGACTGCAATGCGAACGGCATTCCGGATGGATGTGATATCGCGTCCGGCACGAGCACTGATCTCAACGGCGACGGACAGCCGGACGAGTGCCAGCTTGACTGTAACGGGAACAATATGCCCGACGCCTGGGAGATTGCCCAGGGGATGGCCCAGGATTGCAACGGTAACGGCGTGCCCGATGAATGCGAGATCGGCGCCGGTACCAGCCAGGACTGCAACGAGAACGGCGTGCCGGACGAATGTGATCTGGCCGCCGGCACGAGTCAGGACTGCAACGAGAACGGTATTCCAGATGAGTGTGACATCACTTCCGGCACGAGCGCGGATCTGAACGGTGATGGCCAGCCGGATGAGTGCCAGCTTGACTGCAACGGGAACAACATGCCGGATGCCTGGGAGATCGCCCAGGGGATGGCTCAGGACTGCAACGGCAACGGAGTGCCCGACGATTGCGACTTGGCGGATGGGACGAGCAGCGACGCTGACGGCGACGGAGTCCCTGACGATTGCCAGACCGACTGCAACGCCAACCAGGTGCCCGACAGTATGGAAATCTCCCAGGGCACGGCTGAGGATTGCAATGGTAACGGTGTGCCAGACGAGTGCGATCTGGCCGCCGGGACGAGTTCAGACTGCAATGGCAACGGCATTCCCGACGAGTGTGACATAGCTAACGGAACCAGCACGGACGCGGACGGCGACGGATTGCTGGACGAGTGCGAAGATATTTTCTACGTGGATGATGATGGGGCGAGCCAGCCCGGGTACGACTCGGGCCAGCCGCTGGGCAGTTACAACAACCCGTTCGACACGATCCAGAGCGCGGTGAACGCTGCCGGTGCGGGTGACACGATTGTCATTTTCGCTGGAACCTACGCGGAACTGGTGAGTGTCGACATTCATGCGACGGAAGCCGCCGGATTGACGATCCGAAGCGAGAGCGGAAATCCGGGAGCGGTCATCGTGACCGGGGCGGAGGACGGCGGTGGCCAGCGGCGCGCCTGTTTCGAGCTCGTAGACGCGGAGTACGTAACGTTGCAGGGTCTGACCTGCGAGTTCGCCGAGAGTTACATCATCAAGGTCGCCAATTCCACGCACATCGACATCGAACGTTGCGTCACGCGCAATGGTGGGGGACACGGAATCCTGATGGGCGGATCAGGCGGTACGACGTTCTCCACGATCCGCGATTGCGAGTCTCACGACAACGGGTTCTCGGGCATCTTCCTCGGCGGATCGGACGACTTTGCCCAGGACGTGCTGGTCGAGCGGTGCGTCTCGTATCGAAACGGTTGGGCGCACCTGGCTTGGGCGCAGGGAATCGTGGCCTCGTGGAAGACGAACTCCACGGCAGGACATACCGAGCGGATCACGATCCGGAAGTGCGTCGCTTACGACAACGGCATGAACATCGGCATGCAGGACTGCAAGGACAGTACGATCAGCGAGTGTATCGTGTGGGGCAACCTGCCCGGCACGGACGGCAACGGCTACAAGATCGGCCTGCATGGTTATGGCAGTGGAAACAAACTCGAAAAGTCAGTGGCGTTTGCGGCGGATATGATGGGGATTCGCATCTCGAATTCGCCGGGCGTGCAAGTCGTGAACAACACTATCTTCGACTGTGGCGGCGCTGGTAGTGGCTGCGGAATCCAGATGGATGAGGGCACCTACCTAAACAACTGTGTCTTCGACAACCATCACGAGATTGACGGCTTGTTCAGCTACGACTGGCGCAGCACGCACACGTTCGATTCCTCCAACCACAATCTCTGGAAGGACTCCGACGGTGTGCTGCGTGATATGCCGCCCAATGAAGGCGCGGCGTCCATCTACGGCGACCCGGGGCTAAACAAGTCGGCGGCCTTGACCGCGGCGGATGAGTTTGAGCAACGGACGATTACGTTGGATCAGCTTTTCGAGCAGGTTGAACAGGCACTGACGCCGAGCGGCGCGCCGCTGGTCGACGCCGGTGTCGATGTTGGATTGCCATTCGAGGGCGCAGCGCCGGATATTGGTGCATTTGAGTCCTCGGCGGATTGAGGCGCGAGTGATGACGATCCGCGGCCCGGGTGCGCGTTGCGCCCGGGCCGCGGGCGCGTTCTCCCGTCAGGCGCGGTGGCCGAGTAGCGCAGCCATCAGCAGATCCTGGGGCCAAACGTGTCCGTCGTGGCGCACGAGTTGTCCCTGGGTGTCGATCTCATAGTGCCAAGCGGCGTTATGGACCGCCTGTGCCATGAACGTGTAAGACATCTCAACAATGATGAACTCGCCATCGCGATACAGCAAATCGAAGCACATAACGTCGAAGTCGAGGCGCCGACAGATGTCGGCACAGTAGGCGCACTCCGCCTCGAAGCCGCTATCGGGATAGGAGATGCGACCGCTGCCGCTGGCCCGAAAATCACCCGGGCGATTGAAGCGGCGAAACGCGAAGGCGTAACGCCGGTCAATGACGGTGATGCGGATGTCCGAGTCGTTTCCGGGAACGAACTCCTGCCAGAGAACGTAGCCGCGTTTTTCGCGTCGCGACAGTCGTAGCGTAATGCCGGCGCGCTTCAGCGCGCGCTCAGTCCACCCGCGTGCAAAAGTCAAGCGCACCTCACGCAAGGCATCCGCCGGGCAGCGCAGGAGCCGCACGTCCGCGGAGGCCGCGCCACTGCTGTTTTTCGACACCAGCGGGTATGTCGCGTGCTCGGAGTACTCGCGCGCCTCCTCGGCGGAATACGACACAAACGTATCGGCACACCGGATATCGTGGGCGCGAAACAGATAGCTCTGGGCGCGCTTGTTGTCGTAGTGCCAGAAGCTGTGCCAATTCGGCAGCACGCGCTTGCCTTCAATGTGTTCGAGGTGATAGAGCTTTTCACGTCCCTCTTCCAGATACGGTGGATCCAGATTGGGGCGCCAGATGACGGCGTCGCACGCCTCCAATTGCGAACGCCAGTCCGAACGCTCGAACTCGACCACTTTGTGGGGGATATCCCGTTCGACGCAATAATCGCGGAATCGTTGCCACCAGCCGGCAGTGTCGATTCCGATGCCCACTAAGCTGCGCTTGTTCACGATGGTCTCCTGCGGCGTATTTGGCAGCGGCATCACGTCGCATGTACTCGCGTAACACCCAAGTTGGAGAGGAGTGTCTCGTACGCATCACACACGCTGGCGATACTATGATGCGCGCGGCAATAGTCGCGTGAACGCATGCTCGCGGCGCGCCAGTACTCCCCATCCTCGATCAAGCGCGCGGCCGCCCGAGTCAATTCGGGAATCGAGTCGCCGACGGCTCCCAACCCCTGCGACGAGATGATGCCGCCCGGGTCGACAGTCGACACGACCGGCACGCCGTGCGACCAAGCCTCCAGAAACGTGTTTGGGAAGCCCTCGATGCTGGATGTGCTGACAAGCAATCGGGCATTCGCATAGCTACGCGCCGCAACGTGGTAGGGCAGCGGGCCAAGGCAATCGAGGTTGGGTGGGACGGCGATGCTGCCAAGCGCCTCCTGGTTGACACCGACGACGTCACACTGAACCGACGGCAGCGCACGGGCCATTTCGACAAACCAGTCAAGGCGTTTCTCGGGGATGTTGCGTCCAACCCAGACGATGCGGCGGGGCGGTGGTGCCGCTGACTCCGGCAGGTTTGCGGCGGCCGGCGTTGGGCAGCAACTGTTGATGACGACCGCCGTGACCCGAAAGTTACTTGCCATCAGCGCTGCTTGTTGTTCCGTCTGCACCACGACGCTGTCCGCGCGGCGGAGTCCGTAGCGATAGAGCCAGCGTTCGCGCAAAGTGGGCAGCCCCGGGAGTTGTGGTAGGCAGTTCGTCATCGATGACACGGCGAAGACAAAACGACGGCGCTGGCGACGACACCAGTACGCTGCCTGGCCGGTTTCCGCGCCATTGTTGCGTTGATAATACACCGTGGCCCGCGCGCGGCGCATCGCGCCCAGCAAACACGACCAGCGTGGATGGAAGAACCGCAAGCCTGGGAGGCCGGCGTGTGGACGGTAGGTCTTAAACACCTGAATCCCGTCGTGGCGGACGCCGTCGGGTTGACCGTGATCGAGTGTCACGAACGTCACGCGCCAGCCGCGTGCCACCAGCTCGCGCGCGATCAAGAGCTGCTGAACCTCGGCGCCGCCGATGTGTCGCAAGTCGGTCCGTTGCGACAACAGCGGGTATGCCTTGGGGGCCACGAAGCAGATGCTCGGTTCTTCTCGGGCGCTCGCGGTCATCCGGTGAATCTTCTCCAGTCGCTCTGGTGCGCCGAGCACGCAGCATCAGGGCGCGGGCGGCGTATGGCGCGGTGGGTTACGGTCGGGTGTTCGGCAGACGGGTTTCTCACAATCGGCACCTCGCGTTATGGCGCGTTAGCGCCGGCCGATGGATGGCGGGGTCGACCGTGACCGATTAACGCCAGCACTTTGGCGCGAATCGAATCAGGCATGCCCCAGCGCCAGTAAAACGGGGCGGCGCCGAGCCCGCCGGCGAGAACGCCGATTAACAACGCCATTTGCGGTGCATCGGCCCAGTACATTCGGGCGGCCAGCAGGCAGGCAATCATCGGCAGCGCCGCGATTGCCGGCCCCGCGAGTACCCCGCGAAGATAGTAAGTGTACGAGAGCCCGAATCGCCGGCAGGCGTAATATGGTGTCAGAATTCCGGCGGCAGCGGCAACGCCGACGGTAACGCCGATTGCCACGCCGCACATACCGAGATCGGTTCCGATGAGCAATAGCAGTCCGATCAATGCGCCGCCGATCGCGGCAAGCAATTCGAATAGGGCCGGATAGCCATGTTTGTCAACGCCCATCAGTAGGCTGTAGGCCCCATGCTGCGAGGCCGACGCAAGGTGACCGAGTGCCAGAATCGCGAGAGTCAGCGGCGCCTCATAGTCCGGTCCCATCCACAGATTGAGCAGGGGGCCTCCCATGATGACAAAGATGGCGACGATTGGAGTCACGAGATAGAAGCCATAGCGCGAAGTCTTGACCAGCAACTGGCGGAGTTCTTCATCGCGCCCTCGGGCCGCGAGATCGCTTCCGGAGGGAATCAACACCTGGGCGTATTGACGGGTGAAGCGGAGCAAGTGCATCACGAGTGCTCTTTGGCGAGCGAACACCGCCAGGACTGCCGGTCCCAGAAATATGCCGACGAAAATGCTGCTGAGCTGATAGTGAGCGCTGGCGGCCAACGATTGCAGGATCGTCTTCCCGCCGAAACCGACCATGTTGCGCATCGCGCGCAATTCGATGTGGCGGGGGCTGATTTCGAGTTGCGGACAGAGGCGCTGGGCGAGCAGCAACTTGGCAAAGCCGGCCAGAAAGTCGCCAATCAGCACCAGCGTTGCGAGCGCCACCAGGCCATATCCAGCGTAGATGAGCGCAAGGCAGCCGCCCAGCACACCAACATCGCGCGCTACACGGATCACGTTCAGCAGGTCGAAGCGCTGATAACCGGTGATTATGCCATTGAAAACATTGCCGGGAAATCTCAAGCAGGCGCTGAGGCCCAGCAGCGCCATGACCCATCGCCCGATCGCGACCTGCTCCGGTGACGCATCCATCAACACCATTGGCAGCGCCACACACAAACCGGCGGTCATCAGCAACCCGCCGGCAAGGCTGAACGTCAACAGTCCGAGGCAGGCGCACACTGCCACGTTGAGTTGTTTCCAGTCGGCGGTTGCGCGACAGCGCGCGACGGCCGGATTCACGGCGGACTGCACGCCGAGCGCCAGCATGCTCACGTATATCACGAGCGACCAGCCGAAGTCCCAGACACCAAGCAACTCCTGCCCGTGCGCGCGGTCAATGAAACGCGGGAGCAGAAACCCGCTGATCATCACAAAGCCATACCAGATCCAGTTTGTTACGACGCTGCGGACCAGCGATGGGGTGCGCGCTGTGGATGGGGACGGCTCGGCCATCATCAATCTCGGTATCCATAGGCGGCGTTGGCCGCCAGTCCGCCGCGCTCGAACAACCGGAGTTGGTCTGCCGTGAGCGTGCCACGCCACTTCTCATCGAGCGTGATCGCGGTTTCGCTGCGCAAACGCATGCGGTTGCCCAGAACATGGTGTTCAGTTGAACGAAAATGCGCAGTTGTGTCTTGCGGCTCCAGGCCGACAAAGGTGAAGATCGCGGCGAG
Organism: Phycisphaerae bacterium; assembly: GCA_963675745.2. GTDB lineage: Bacteria > Planctomycetota > Phycisphaerae > UBA1845 > Fen-1342 > JAFGRR01. The sequence goes on along the minus strand of CAXXWX010000028.1, from coordinate 49,177 downwards.
TGTCTCGCGCGGGCTCGCGCACAAATCCTCGTAGCGCACCCGGAGTACGCGCTCGTCGCCCAGTTCTCCGCGGAGTCGTTCGATTTGTCGGTGGGTCCGTACCCACTCGCGCACCGCAATCTCTGGAGACTCACTGGCGTTCTTTATCGCTGAGTTCATTACCGCGCGGCCGTCGCGGAGCAGTTGAATCAGGCGCACGTCGTAGTCGCCTGTCTTGAACATGTGCCGCGCTCGAACGGGATCTTTAGAGGCGTCGGCGAAGATTCGCGCATGCTGGATCTCGAGCGTGGTTTCGATGACCGCGCGATTGACTGCCTGTACCACCGGCCACTCGCGGGCGCTGACAGGGTGGACTGCCAGTGCGGCGGAGCGCAGCAACTCGAAGAGGCGTCCTCGTAGCCGCGCCTGTGCGACACGGTTCGCGAAGGGATTGCCGGGAAAGCGAAAGCTGGTCGCCGGTCGGTTGAGGTTGAACGGCAACCCCCGCGCCCGCACGCGTTCCCCGACTTCGCGCCAGAATGCGCACTCGCTGAGCAGGGTGCCGCACGAGCACTGGTACGTGGCCAGATCGATGTCGCCCCACTTCAGTTCGCCCACCGTTCCCAGGTCCGGATGGGGGTTCAGCAGCATCGTCAGCAGTGTCGAGCCCGAGTAGCTCGGCGAAGCGATATAGAGCAGTGGAATCATCTCGTTGCCATCCGCGCGGTGCTGGTGGTGGTCACATGAGCGGCCCGCGTGAACATCGCCGGGTGTCGCGCGCGCGCCGCGGCCAACTCAACGTGCGATCGAAGTGCTACGCCCCAAACGCAGAGACAGGGGACGGCGCTTTGCGAGAAGTAGAAACTCGATCCGGCCACGCCGGCGGCCAATTCGGCGACGAGCGCAATTATCGCGACCTTGCCGGCCGTGCGGATGAGCGGATCTTCCGAGATGAACATAAGTCGCGCCGAAGCCACGAACAGCCCTATCACGCACGCCAGACACACCGCGAGGCCGACAATGCCCGCGTCGAGCAGGATCTCCAGGTATGAGTTGTGTGGATGCGCGGGAATACTGCGGCCGCCCAAATCCATGATGCGCAAATAGACGTCTGGATTGCGCTGGATCGCATAGCGCCCATCGCCCAGCAGCGGGGCGCGCCGGATCTGTTCGATCGCCGCCGGCCAGAGATATGTAGTCCGCCCCGCCGAAACTTGATCCCAATCCGTAGCGTCCCCCTGACCAAGGCCGGACATGAAACGCTCTTGCGCGCTCGGTACGAAGACGACGGTCAGCACGATCGCCACTGGAAAGGCGATCAGCAGCCAGCGATGACGCATGACTCCCAACACGAGCCCGACCATTATCGCCGCGAGGTAGCCGGCTCTGGATTTCAGCATAAGAAACGGGGGCACGGCCACGGCGACGGCGCCGAGCCACACCGCGCGCTGCCAGTTGCGGTTGAGCAGAATGACCACGAACAGGCCGGCCCAGATCGTAAACGCCAGTAACTCGGCCATGTCGTTCGCGTACAGGCCGACCAGCTTGTCGGTCAGGCGTCGCGCATCGGCGTAGTCGATCGTGAATACGCGCATATGGATGCTTTTGAAGACGAGGAACGCGTAGGTGAGTCCGCTGCCGATGGCCGTGAACAATGCCAGGCGCGCTCGGCCGCGCGTACACGTTCCGTCGAAAAACAGGATGCCGACCACAAGGTACTTGATCGGATTGACGAACGCATCAACGGCAACCTCGATCGGCGACCGCGGACCATGCACAAACGCGTTCGCGTCCAACACGGCCACCAACGCCGTCCCCGCCACCACCAGGATGTACGCGATCAGCAATCCAACGATCCAGAACGACATGCGGGCCCGAGGTGGTTCGCGGCGGTGTTGCGCCAACCACGCGAGCACGACGATCACGAGCATGAGATTCCACGGGTTCGCGCCCTGAATTCCCGCGATGTTCGTGGGAAAGTCCGGATGCTGATTCAACACGGTCAGCATGACCAGACCACACAGTCCCCAATACCAGCGCCGCATGGACAGCACGAGCAGCACCACCAGCAGGATCGCCAGCGCGCTAAGTCTGATCATGGCGCCTGTCCCCCATCCGGCGCCGACGCTTTCACAACACGCGCGTGAACCACCATCGTCGTCCCAAGCCACGCGGCAATGGCCGGCTTGTCGCGCAGGCGGCGTGAGAGCGCGCGAGAGAGCCAGAGACTCGCGGACAGTCGACCGAGCATTCCGTACAGCCCAATCGTATGAAACACCCGTCGCTGAATCGTAAAACCGGCACGCTCCAGCAGGTGTCGCACATGTTGTGGCCGCCATTGTTTATGTCGATAGTGCGGCGCGGGATCCCCCTCGAGTGACCGGCCGCGCAGCCGGCGCAGCGCGCGCCAGGTGAAACGTTCGACGCCCACCTCCATCCGCGACAAGCTGCGCATGATGCTCTGGAGATTCGGAAACGATACCACGAAGCTTCCGCCCGGCCGCAAGATCCGTAGTACCTCCGCCAGCACGCGCTCCGGCTCGGGAATGTACTCGAGCACACCTGTCGAGAAAACCACATCCATGCTGCTGTCGGCGTATGGAAGATCGGTCGCGTCGGCGACCCGGTAGTCGTGATCGCGATACGTGCGCCGGGCCGTCTCGATCATCTCGGGTGAGAGATCGACGCCATGCACCGTCAGGCGGCTTGCGTCGATCCCAGCAAGCAGACCGCCCGGGCCGCAGCCCAGGTCCAACGCGGCCAGCGGGTATGTCCGCGCATCGGCCAGGATGTCCTCCAACATCGCCAGCGCAGTCTCACGCCGCATTTGCAGGTCCAGATCGGACATCCGCCGAGGCTGGCGCTCGTAGCGCTGGCCCCACTCTGTGCTGGCGGTATCGAAGTGTTCGCGCACGATCTCGCGCTGGCCGGCCTGTGGCGGCGGATTGCTCACGAATGTGTCTCCCGCGCCGCTGGCGCTACGCCGCCGCTTATTGCCGGTTGCGTGGCGTATGCTCGCGCTGTCGCCTGCTTCAGCCGATCGCTCATCGTGCAGCTCCGTCGCTCACCCGGCCAGCCGGTTGGTTGTCCTTCAGCCTGAATTCACAATGCAGGAAATGTCGCAGGCCCCGAAGGCACTCATACCGTCGAACGAGTCGCTCGATCACGATTCCGGCGCGATAAACCAGCACCGAGAACATCAGGTACTGCGGGTGGGTACTCACATATTCCATGCGGACCGTCTCGAAGCCGGCGGCCTGGGCGGCGCGCACCAGACTGCGGGCGCTGTTCGCGCGATAATAGACGGGAAACGTGTCTTCTTCCGCCGTGCCGGTGGCGATCTTGTTGAGTTTTTGTCGCAGCCAATGCGGCATCACCCGGCCCAGCACGATCGGCGGAAACCACTGATTGACCGTGGCGATCAACACACTCCCGCCCGGCCGCAGCACCCGGGCGCACTCGCGGAACACCAGGTGCGGGTCGGCCAGGTGCTCAACCACATCCTGCATGGCGATTACGTCGATCTCGTTCGCTTCGAACGGCAGCTTGTGGGCATCGCCCTGAATCAGCTTCCAGCGGCCATTCGCGTCAGCATCGCCCTCCGCTTCATAGTCCATTCCCCATGCAAATTTGAATCGCGGAGCCACCTGACGCAGCAGCCTACCCATCCGCCCGGCGCCGATCTCCAGGTAGACCAGCTCGGGAGAGGCATGATTCAGGATGTTCCCCCGATGCCGCACACTTGGCCACTCCGACTCCGGATAAAGCCGATTGCGGATTGCCTTGCATTTCTGCTGCGTGGTCGGCATCGTGGCGTCTCTCTCCACATTCACGTCCCCATCAGTGCGGGCAACTCCACCGGCTGGCCGCTGGTCAACGATTCGGCGGCGGCAAAGGTTGCCAGTGTGGTCGCCACCGCCTGATCGAATGGTAGTGGCGACGGATGGCCGGTTTGGATGGCGTTGATGAATGCGGCCATTTCATGGCCGTGGCCCTTGCCCGAACCGTGGGGTCTGACCTTTTCTGTATGTCCATTGGCGACCAGGCGCGCGACGTGCCAATTCTCGATGACCGCGACGCGACCCTGGCCGAAAACCTCAATACGCTCCTTTTCGAACGAGGAGTCGCCATTGGCGATGTAGATCAACACGGCCAGCGACCCATCCGCCATGCGCAGCGTGACGGCACAGTTGTCGTTCTGCTGACCGCGCGCCGCTCCGCCGATCATAGTCGCGCTTACCCACACGGGCGGGGACTGGCAGAGGTATTGAATCAGGTCGACGAAGTGGCAGCCCTCGCTGATGATGCGCCAGCCGCCCTCATCCGCATCCTGATACCACGAACTGGACCCCAAAGCGCCGGCGTTGACGCGGCACACCACTTCGATGGGGCTCGTGCGACCGGAGAAGAACGTCTGGACGGCTTCACTGAGCGGGCTGAAGCGCCTGTTGAAGCCCGGCAGCACAATCCGATCGCTTTGCGCCTGTGCGGCAATCACGTTGTCGAGCTGTTCACGTGTCAGGGCCAGTGGCTTCTCAACGAACACGTGCTTGCCCGCGCGCAGCGCGTCGCCGGTGAAATGCGCATGCGTGTCATGGCGCGTGGCGATCACGACGGCGTGCGTATCGACGTCGGTGAGCAGTTCCTGAAGATCGCTGGCCGCGTGCGCAAAGCCATGACGCCGGGCCGCGCTCGCCGCTGAAAGCCCGCGTGCCGAACAGATCGTTCTCAGGCGTGCCTCGGGGATGCTCTTCAGCGCGGGTATCAATGTGCCCGTGGCGAAGTTGCCCGCCCCGACCAGGCTGACGTTCACCTGGCCGGCGGTCGGTGGACGCCGCGCCGCGGTGGCTGGCAATGTCACACTCAACGACTTTGGTGCGTCGGGCGGATACTCGAACAGGATCGCTATCGGCGCCGCCGCGCCCGACTTGCCGCTTACGCGGTCATACGCCTCCGGCGCGTTGGCGAAGTCATAGACCTGTGGCGTCATAACCTGTGGATCGACATGTCCGGCGCCGATCAGCCGCAGAAACTCCTCCATGTTGCGTCGCTGGGTCCAGGGCACGTAGCCCACCGGATAGTCGATGCCCTTCTGCTCGAAGTTGGGATCGTAACGACCGGGGCCGTACGAGCGCGACATGACGACCGACAGTTCCTTCTCGTAGTAGACCTGCCAGTCGGCTTCGACCTTGACCATTCCGACGATGACGACCCTGCCGCGGTCGCGCACCACCTCGCCGGCCAGCGCCATCGGGTCGGCGGTGTTGGCGCTTGCGGCGATGTAGCCGACGTCGGGACCACGTCCGCCGGTGAAGCGCGCCAGGTCGTCGTTCAGCCCGGTGTTGTCGCGCGTGACGGCCAGGTCGGCGCCGCATCTGCGGGCCAACTCGACCTTCTTTGGGTCGAGATCCACGCCGATCACTTGACAGCCGGCCGCCTTGAGAATCTGCACTCCCAGGAGCCCGACCAGGCCCAGCCCGACCACCAGCACGGTATCGCCCAGCATCACTCCCGATTGCCGCACGCCCTGCATGGCGATTGCGCCGACTGTGGCAAAGGCCGCGTCCTTCAGGTCGACGGCGTCCGGCACATGCACACATAGATTGCGCGGCACGGAGACGAAGTCGGCGTGGCAGGCGATCTTCTCGCCCGCGCAGGCGACGCGGTCGCCGACCCGGAATTCATCCAACCCGGCGCCGACTTCCTCGACAACGCCGGCCAGGCTGTAGCCCAGCGGCGTGAGCGCATCGAGCCGCTCGCGCACCTTTTTGTAGGTCTCAATCACGCCGGTCTGCCGGACGGTCTCGATGACCTGTTTGACCTTGTCGGGTCGCGCGCGGGCCATTTGCAGCTTGCTCATGCGGGCCTGCGTGACCTTCATGCGCTCGGTGCCGATGCTGACCAGTGAATACGCCGAACGTACCAGCACACCGCCCGATTTGCAGAGCGGCGTGGGTACATCTTCGATCCACAGCTCGCCGCTGTTGTAGTTCTGGACAACCTGTTTCACGATGGTCTACTCCTGGCGGGACAGTTTACCGACGTCGAGTTTCTGCACGACCCAGACCGCCTTGCCGCGCTGCGTCAGTGGGAGCGTCTCCCGAACCTCGATCTTCAGCAGCATGCGCCGACCCAGGCGACGTTCGAGCGTGCGCAGGATTCTGTCATGATCATCATCGGAGTAATCCTCCGTGGGCACGACGCGGACGGTGACCTCACCGATCGTATCCTGGTAAAACTGATACTGCCGCACGCGCTCGAATGTGTCGTCATGCACGTTCAGCGCTGTCGTAGTGACCAGCGCGCCGTCAGCGGCGACCAGGGCCCCTGACGGCCAGCGTCCTTCTATATCAGATATTATCGGGTGTTCCCGGCCACATTCTACACATCGATCGCCAACAAACGTCGCGTAGTCCCCCGTGCGGTAGCGTATGAACGGCATCACGGTGTTGATGAACCCCGTTCCCACGATCTCACCACGCACACCGGGCGTCGTGATCGGCTTGCCATCGTCGTCCAGCAATTCGAAGTAACCATACGTCGGCCAGACGTGGTAGTTACGCGTGTGCTCACACTCGGCCGCCAGCACCAGTTTTTCAGAGTGACCGTACCAGGAGTGGTACGGGACGCCCCAGACCCGTTCGACCGTGGCCCGATCCTCGGCGTAGACATTCTCCGAGCCGGCCAGCACACCCTTGACGTTGCGCGGCGGTTCGAGCCCCGCGCGCATGATGAAACACGTCAACATCGTTATCGACGACGGGTACACGTGCAGAAAGCAGGGGCCCACCGTGCGCAGGTGCTCGACGTACCGCCCCATGTTCTCATCCGACATGTGGAAGTTGCTGTAATAATGGCGTCTTAGCACCGGGTCGTACATGTGGCGCAGGCCGCGCCGGTCCGGCGGAACGACCTGTCCGCGAATGACGACCTGCGGGATATCAAGGCGATACCCGATGCGCTGCCAGCCGGCCACAAGGTGGGCGTATTCGGCGGCGGAACGATTCGCATCGATGTAGAAACGCAACGGCTGGCCGCTGCTTCCGCCGGTGGATACCCGATCGATGCCGCGCGAGGTCAGCGGCATTGTGGCCAACTCGTTGAGGTGGTCGCGGACTGTCTGTTTGTCGATGGTCGGTAAGAGCGCGAGTTGCTCGGGTGATTTGAGGTCGCGCGGGTCAAACCCGACCGCGTCGAAGGAGCGGCGGTAGTGACTGGTCTTGTCATAGGCCAGGCTGAGGGCCTGACGAAGATGCGAGAGCTGAAACTCGCGCGCCTGTTCCGCCGACCACGAGTGCGAGGACTCGACCAGGCGCTGCATCTCACGGAAACGCCGCCCGAGCAGCAACCGCGGTGGGAGCAGACCCACAACGCGCCCCACGGTCTGCTTGACACATACCGGCGTTGCTTCCCAGATGTTCTTCTTTGACAGCGCGGCCATCTGTGACTCAGCAGGATCAGGTGGACTTCGAGCTTGCGCCGTGCGCGTGCGTCGCGCCGGACTCGGCGATCGTTGTAACGTCTGACATGGCGGATGTCAGGTGGTGCGACCAGCGCGCCGCGACCGCTTCTATGCTGGCATGGTCGACCGCGGCGCGCCGCGCCGCCGCGGACATTCGGGCCAGGCGCCCGCTGTCCGCCAGCAGCGCGGCGATGCCGGCGGCCTCTGATTCCAGGTTCTCCGGATCAAAGAACAGGCCGGTTTCGCCGTCAATCAACAGATCGCTCAGGTCGCCGACATCGGGGGCGAGGGCCGGCAAACCGGCGGCCATCGCTTCGATCATCGCAATAGAAAGCCCTTCATTCTCAGATGTTATCAGAAAGGCGCGCGCCTGCTTCAGGCACTCGTCCACATCCTGACGCTTGCCGAGGAACTCGAGCTGTTCGCTGACGCCGAGCTCGCTTGCGAGCGCCTGAGTCTCAGCCAGCAACGGGCCGTCTCCAATGATGGCCACGCGCACCGCGGTTCCGTGCTCATTCAATGCGGCAACCAGCCGTACCACCCGGTCATAGCGCTTCACTGAAACCAGCCGTCCGACGCAGACCAGGTCGTACGTCTTTTTGCCGCTGCCTGGAGCGAAACGCTCGCAGTCCACGCTGCCAGGGACGATCAGGCAGCGCATCGCGAGCCGATTCGAGCGCACAAACTCCCGCGCGCGGCGGCCGCGGACAACGACGGCGTCAAACTGCCGCACGATGTGATACAGCAACGCTTGCCGCAGCGAGGAGGGCCGCCCGAGTTGTCGCAGGAGAATATTCTCGCTGCCGTGTCCGCCACCCCAGACTTGAATCGGGCCGCCGGTCATCTGGTAAATGGCGCGCAAACCCAGGATTTTGGCGGCGATCAGGCAGAACAGGCCGTTGGGCATGACGTGATAGCCCATCAGCGTCGCCGGGCGCCGTCGCCAGGCCGTGTACAGAATCAGCAGCAGGCGGGCACCGCCGCGCCCGAGAACACGCTTGAGCCACGCCGGAGGATACGCGTAGGTAACTTTGTCCAGTTGAAACAGCGGCTCGTCACCCACGACGATGACCTCATCGAGCTCGGCCACGCGCGTGAATGGCAACACGTGTGAGCAAAACCACCCACGGTTGTAAAACGTACCCGTCAGCAACAGGCATCGCTGGTTGGCCCGTTGACCGCGCACGCCCAGGCGCAGAAGCCGCCGGATGCACGTGCCGGTGTGTACAACCAGCGCGACGGCGGTGTAGATGCCGGTCACGATGATGCGGGCCACCCAGGAGACCAGTGGATTGGGTGGGGGGGTGGAACGCGTGCAGCATGGTGGCACGGACGTCGCCGGGCTTTCATCCTGGGTTGTCGCGTGTGCAATCGTCATGGGGTCGGAAAGGTCAACTGCTCGAATGGAACATAGGGAACGCGTCCCTGCGTTGTCTGTGAAACACGGCGCGGTGTGCTCGCCACGGTCATGAGAATCATCATGAGCATCGAGTGGGCGAGTGTCGCTTTGAGCCAGTCATACACGCTCGTGATTCGTTTCCCTTGTTGGTCAATCCGCCTGGGCGGTCGATACCGCTGGGCGCCGCGCGCCACTCGAGCGCACGCGTCGCACGGTGTTGTCATAAGCAGCGCTCATTTGCTCGACCAGACGGTCGGTGGAGAATTCGCAACTGACCCAGGCGCGCGCGGCGCGCCCGAATGCGTGACGGGTTTCCACGTCCAACAACAGTCGTTCCAGCCGGTTGGTCAGAGCGTCAACATCTCCAAAGGGCACGATGTAACCGACTTGGCCGTCCGGTGCGACAGCCGCGTTGTCTGCCACATCGGTGGCCACTACCGGCGTACCGCAGGCCATCGCTTCGAGCAGCACATTAGGTGTTCCTTCGCGCTCGGAGGGCAGCACGAGGATGTCCAGAGCGCTGTAGACAGCGGGCATGTCGTCGCGTGTGCCCAGGAATCGACACTGTTTCTTCACGGACAGTGTTTCGAGCAACGTGAGGATCTCGCCGTGATAGGTTGCGGCGCCCTGTTGGTTGGCCCGCATTGGCTCACCGACGCATACGAACAGCGCCTCGGGGAAGCGTTTGTGCAGGCGCTCGGCCGCGCGCAGGAAGTCGCCGTGGTTTTTCTGCCGCTTGAACGTTGCGATCATCCCGATTACGGGCACGTCGGCCGGCAGTTCGAGTGATGCCCGCGCCACCAGCCTGTCGACAGGTTGAAACCGCTCCAGATCAACGCCGTTGCGGATAACGTGGATACGGTCTTCAGCAATGCCGAGCGTACGCATGTTAAAGCGCTTTCCGGCCTCCGAATTGGCGATCATCAGGTCAAAGCACGAGCGTGTCAGCCGTCGCCCGATCCAGTGCGACTTGGGCATGACATAGTCGGTGTTGCGTTCGGAAGCGAAGACTACCGGCCGGCCGGCCAGTAACGCCGCCAGTCTACCGACCATCTCGGCATCGAACAGGAAGCAATGCACAGCCTGCGTGCGCTGTGCGCGCATCAGTCGGGCGACGCGTCGTACGAGGCCGACGTCAGCCTTCCAACGTTTCTCGACGATGTGCAGCCTTCGTTCGCGGTCGCGCAAGGTGGCCGCCAGCGGGACATACGGCGCCAGCGAGCACACTGTCACATCAAAACGTGCGGGATCCAGTCGATTGGCGAGCAGTACCACCTGGCGCTCGGCACCGCCATGCTCGAGACTGCTGATCAGATACATCAGGCGGATGGGGGCAGCGGGAGATGCGCCACCGGCCGGCGTCACCCCGCACAGCGGTGCATCCGGCTCGGCGCGCTGCGTCGCGCAGGACTCCACTGGATTCACTTCCTGGGCCATGGTCTCTCGTGGCGCCCTACCGGTCGCGCGGACGCGGTTGTGTCCGGCGTCATGGCACCCGTCAATGAAGCGCCTCCGCATGGTGTCGCGCCCCCAGCCACTGCCGCAACACCATCCACCCGAACAGTGTATTCGTTACCAGATATCGTCGCCACAGCCGCCTCGGCTCCTGCAGCGTGCGATAGAGCCACTCCATACCCAGACGCTGCCAAATGTGCGGAGCGCGGCGGACCTTGCCCGCCATCACATCGAACGCGCCGCCCACCCCGTGACACACCGGCACGTTCATCTGCTTGCTCCAGCGCGCCAGAAACTCCTCCTTTTTCGGTGAGCTCATGGCCGCGAAGAGCATATCCGGCTTGGCCGACATGATCTGTTCGGCGACATCCTGATCGTTGGCCTCGTCGAAGTATCCGTGGTGCGCGCCGGCGATTTGCACACCGGGATAGTCGCGCCGAATCTGCGCGAGTACCTCGTCCAGCACCTCTTGCGTTGCGCCAAGACAGAAGACTCGGTGACGCCGCTCGTGCGCCAGCGCCAACAGACGCATCATCAAGTCAATGCCCGGCACGCGTTCCGGCAACGGCAGCCGCAGAAAACGGGCGGCCCACACGACTCCCATACCGTCAGCCAGAATCACGTCAGCGGCGGTGACGGCGGCCCGCAGCTTCGGCTGGCGATGCATGTTCACCAGCTTGGCGGCGTTGACCACGCCGACGAGCATATGCTCGCGCTGTTCGATCACGCGCGCGGCATGCGCGACCATCTGGTCCATGGTCAGCGCATCGATCGGCACTCCCAGCACGACGACCTTGGTGTTTGCTTCAGGGCCCATCTATCGAGTCTCTTACGCGGCACACCAATCCGTGGCACGCTGCTGCGGCCAGGCGTACAGTAGCCAACCGAGATGATAGGGCCGGCATTCGTCGTCGATGGCGCCGGGTGGAAATAACGTGTTCACGCCGGGAACGCGCAACGCCGAGTGCACGCGCGCCGCCAGTGCCTGGGAGCGGCGGACCAGCTTGCGCGGCTCGCGGCGTGCCACTTTGCGCCAGATTATCCCTATCTTATCGTCCACCAGCGATGCCCCATTGAGCTCGGGGGATGCGGCCAGCCAGGCCAGGCCCCGATCAATGGCCTCACGATGCAACGTGCCGCCGGCGTCCGCCAGATCCAGCAAGGCCATGGGGGCCATCGCATCCTGGTGGACAGAGTACACCGGATAGCCCTCCAGCACCTGGCCGCTCCGGACGTCGTAGTGCCACCACCATTGCCCGGCGGCGCCGAGCCGGTCGCAGGTGGCCTGGGCGCACTGCCCGGCCAGCACCAGCGCGTCGGAATCCGGCGCGACGCGTGCATAGTGCGCATACGCCTGGATCGGGTAAACGAGGTCGGCAAAACAGCCGACGTGTGCGCGCAGCCCGCTGGGATTGTCTACATGATGTCTGAATAACCCCGTAGTCGCCACAAACGCCGATCGCAGCCGCTGCGCGACCTCGGCGCGCAACGACTCGACCGCCGCGTGATTGGGGGCCAGCGACAAGGCTGTAAGCGCCCAGGCGACTTCTACCGTGGGCAGCCCTGGTTGGTGGAGCAGGCTTCGCAGGTGCGCGAGTGCGCGGTCGGTGTCGTGCTGTCCGGCGCGATGCGCCGCCCAGATCGACAGCGCGACGTCACCGGCGTTGGTCAGAGTTGGTGCGGCGGCCAGTAGATCCTGGCAGACGCTGCCGACAGACCCCGCGCCGAGCACGTCCGCGGCCACATGTTCCTGCTCACCAGCCAATCCGATCAGCGTTATCGCCGTGTAACGCAGGCTCACACCCTGCGGGACAACGCCGTCGGCGGATCGGCGCACGCGGAAGACGAAGCGCCGCTGCTCAGGCAGGTACATGCGCGGCAAGGCGCGCAGCGCGATCTCTCGCAGGCGTGTTATGCGGTTGCAGTCAACAGCAGCGCTGGTTGTCATGGGAGCCTCACGACATCATTAGTGTACCCGTACCGCTGATCAGTCGGCGGCAGGCGCTACGGGCATATCGCCGTCAGCCAACATGGGGACGCGGGATGGCAAGGTGGCCGACGCATCGGCGTTTAAACGGCGCGCGGAGATCAGCCACTCGAGCGGCATACTCCAGCGCCCACCAAGAGTGAGGATTGTCGCGAGGAGAATCTTGAGATCAAGTGCCACGGACATGTGGCGCACGTAAAGCGTGTCGAAGTAGATCCACTGGTGGAAGTCGCCCGTGGCACGATCGCTGCGGCAAACCTGCCAGAGTCCGGTGATACCGGGGCGCACCGAGAGCCGGGCCTGACGCCAGGGCACGCAGATCTGGTTCTCGCGAAACGGAGATGGCCGCGGCCCGATGAGGCTCATGTCGCCTTTGAGTACGTTCAAGAGCTGCGGTAGCTCGTCAACGTTGCTGTTGCGCAAGATGCGTCCCAATGGGGTGATGCGCGGGTCCGAGGTCATTTTGAACTGGGGGCCGTCAAGCTTGTTTTGCCGGTAGAGCTCACGCTGCATGGCGTGGGCGTCGGAGACCATCGTGCGGAATTTCCAGCACTTGAACCCGCGACCACCGCCGCTCTCGCGCTCGTGGCCAAAGAGTATCGGCCCGGGGGAGGTCAGCTTGATCGCGACCGCCGTCAGCAACATCAGCGGGGACAGCAGGATCAGGCCGACCAGGGCCAGCAACGTGTCGACGCAGCGCTTGGTCGCGAGGAATGCCCGCGTACCGAGCCGCGAACGTGCGGCGCCGCGCGTCGTGTGACCATCGCTGACAAAGTCATCTCTGAGCGCGGCCGCCGGCTCGCGCTGGGCGCAAACGCGCGCCTCATGATTCGTGTGGTTGGGCAGCAACACGTGATGTCGCAACTGCGCCCCCGGTGGTACGACAGTGTCTTCGGCCACGACGCACTGGGCGACCACGGCGTCACGCCCGATTCGCGCACGCGCCCCGATAACGGTCGGCCCGATGATCAGCGCATTAGCTTCCACCACCACGCCGTTTTGCAGCGTGCACGGCCCGCGCAAGCGTGCTGTTTTGTCGACGGTACATCCGTTTTCGCGTGGCGTGACGCGCTGGCCGCGCGACTCGGCTTGCTGGAGGTTCAGATCGCTGAGATGCAGCAGCCCGTATTCCTGACGTAGATCGATCGTGCCGTTACTCAGAAACCAGTCCCGCGTGGAGATGCCGCGTGTCATGAGGATATGCCGTAGGTCGCCCAAACTCGACACCGAGTGATCGCCGACGACGCGAGCGGCAGAGGCGGAGACCAGCGAGTAGGATACGGCGCAGCTATCGACCCAGGTGACACCCGCGTAGTAACGCTGAATACGCCGCACGGCGCCGCGTTCGTCCAGCAGCACACGTTCCTGCGCACAATCGCTGCCGCGGTCGGTGGACACCATGTGCCTGACCGGATGGGTGTCCGCGATCAGGTGCAACAGGTCGCGACGCACGTAGCCGTCACGTGGGAACTGCGCCGGGTCGATCAACAGCAGCCAGTCCGAGGGTTCAAACTCATCCAGGAGCCGCCCGAAGCGCCCCGAGCCAACAATGGAGCCGACGTGCGGCAGACTCCGTCGGATAGCCTCTTCGTAGCCGGGCGGAGGATTGAAGGCGGCCAATACGTGCGGCGCGCCCGCATCGGGCGGAGAAACGTGATCGCGCAAATAGGTCAGGATTGTGCCGTGCCCATAGGGCATCTGCAGTAGCGAGGTCTCGACCTCACCGAAGTATGTCGGCCGCGAATCAACGAATACCGGAAATACGGACATGGCGCGCTAGACCTCCCGGGCATCGAGCGCCAGATGGTCGGTTCCAGTTCCGTAATACCCTTCGGCGTAATAGGCGTTGCGGTAGGTGCCGTAGCGTCGTTCGCCGACAAACACCATGCCCATCACGGTCGCGCCTGACATGGTGAGCTGCCGCATGGCATCCGAAACGTCCGCGCGGTGACAGTGTTTCTGGCGCACAACCATCAACGTCCCGCTTACCTGCGTCGCGAGAATGCGCGCGTCGGCGACCGGCAGCAGCGGGGCGCTGTCGAACAGGATGATGTCAAACTGGTCCGACCAGCGCTGGACGACGCGGGACAGCACCCCGTTCGCCAGCAGTTCGGCATCCGCGGCGCCCTGCATGTGGCCCGCGGGCAGAATGGCGATGCCGGAGCCGGTCATTGCCGTGATTGCCTCGGCGTCGGAAGCCCGCGCGCGGAGCACGTCTATGAGACCGGGTTCGGCTTTGATCTGGCAGCGCTCGTGCAGACTGGGGTTGCGCAGATCGCCGTCAACCAGCAGCACCTTCTTGCCGCAACGCGCCAGACTGTCGGCCAGCAGCACGGCAAGCGTGGACTTTCCGGCCCCGGGGCCGGCGCTGGTGATCTGAATGGTCTTGCCATGTCCGGTGGCAAGGCGCTGGAGCAAGGCGGTACGTACCATGCGAATGTGCTCGGCACGCACGGCCGATTCAGCTAACTCGGGACTGCGTACGATGGGAATGAAGCCCAGGAACGGGGCCTTGGTAAAGGCCATCTCATCGAAGTCCTGAATCGCCGTGGCGGCGCGTGCCCGCACATACGCGGCGCCCACGCCAAGAAACAGGCTGCCAAACAGGGCCGCGGCGATCATCATCAGGCGCGTGCGCGTGTTGACCGGCTCGGGACGCACCATCGCGCGATCAAACGCGCGAATGGAAGCGGGCGCCCGACTCTCCATGACCATCGTGACCTTGCGATCGCGCAGCTCCTCGTAGCGCTGCTCGAAGTGTGCGAGTTCGTTCAGCCGTTCCTGCAGGCGCGCTGCGATTTTGGCGCTGCGTTGAACCCGCTCTTCCTCGTCGCGGATCGCCGCCTCCTGCAGCTTCAGCTCCTCCTGCGTAAGTGCGATCAGCTCGCGGAGATCATGTTCGGTAGGCTGGGGTACCCCGCCGGCAACGGTCGCATCGCCGCTCGTCGGCGGGGCGACGCTCCAGGCGACGTCCAACTGCTGCTCGTGCGTTCTGAGCTTGGCTTCCGCCTGCTGTTCCGCCGTACGCAGCTTGACCATGCGCGGGTGCTCGTCACCCAGATGAGTTTCCAGCTCTATTGCGTCCTTGGCCGACTGACAGGCCAGATTCAAGCGGCGCCACTCCGGATCTGCTTCGTAGGGGGGCGGCGGCAGAATGTCCTCCAACTCGGATGGTTGCGTGGTCGACGCATCCTCCGGATTGGCCAGGCGCTCTTGCCGCGCCTTGAGCTGGTCCAGGCGCCACGTGGCGATCGTGATCCGGTTGCGAATGGCCTCGCGCTCGACCTGACGCTGGTCAAGACGCATGCGTTGTTGCGCCAGTAGCTGTTCGGGAGACCAGTGGCCGGCGTCGGCGCGCTGCGCGGTTATCCCGGCCCGCAGATCGTCGATATTCCCGCGCAAGGTCTTGAGCTCATCCTCAATGCGACTGAGACGGATGTTCCCGGTCTCATTCGCGCGGCCATACACCTCGGACAGGTACTCATCCATCACGGCGTTGGCAATCAACGTCGCCTCGGATGGGGATTCAGCCGACATGCTGATGTCGATCAGTGACGTGTTGCTTCGGGGACTCACACTCAGCGCGCTGCGCATTCCATGCAATCGCGAGCCGTTCAACGCCGCGGCGCTTTTGAACCACTCGGTCTCGCGCACCGGGGCCTGATCGAGTACGCGCTGAAGGATGCGGTCGCTCTGGATCAGGGCGGCCTGGTCGTTCAGGTACTGGCGATAGCGCGGCACAGAGGTCGGATCACTGACGATGTTCTCGACGGTCGGAGAGACTTCGATCGTTGCGCGCGCTTCATATACCGGGACGTGCGTGAAGATGACTACGCCAATGACCGGGACGGCCACCACCAGAAACACGGCGAGTCCCAACCACTTGTGTTGAAGCAGCCGCGCGGTTGACATGCCGTGAGGCATTGTGTGGTGATGTTCAGAATGGCCGGCCAGGACGGCGGGCGCGGGCGCGGGGCCACTCGGCACCAGCGCATCAGACCACTCGTCGGACACTGAATCCGGTTTCATGCTATCGGGCATCGCCTACGCTCATCCACCGCGCAACGGCATCAAGAATCGGCAGCTTAGTTCGCGGATACCTCGCTGATCGGCTGTCCCGGCCGTCATGTTTAGCATGCTTGATGTCGCCGGGGCGTGCTTCCCGGTCGGCTACGGATTCGGACCCGTACGTGGTTATGGGCCCCGGAGTGCACAGGCGATTCATGATGCCTGTGTTCGGTTTCACCGTTGCGCCAAACGGCAGAATGCAGTGGTCAACAGTCGCCCCCGCGCCGACCTTGCATTGATCCCATAACGCCGAACGGCAAATCAACACGTCGCTGCCAACTTCACAGCCGCGTCCGACCACTGTGGGGCCCACAATGGTTGTCGCCGCCCCAATCCTCGCCCCGGGTCCGATCAGCACCGGGCCGATGAACCTGGCGTCCGCAGCCACCTCGGCGGTCGCGTGGATGCGTGTGTTGCCCCGGCGGGGGCCCCATGCGTTGCTTGCCTCATCCGCGACGATCTGATGAATCGCCCACTCGTTTGCCGCAAGATATGTGTCAACGTTTGTGATGCGCGGGCAGGGCGCGTCGGTGCGATACGGCAGGATGGGCTCGTCAGCCCGGTACAACAACGGGATCAGGCCCTCCTTGATGTCCTGATAGCCGGTCTCCGGGATTAGATCCAGCACCCGCCGCGCCAGCAGATAGATCCCGACCGGGCGCAAACCCACGGCCGTGTCAACGCGCTTGGCGGCGGCCTGCTCCACGACAACGGTCAGACCGGCGCCCGACTGGCGGTGTGCATTCAGGATGTCGTTCAAGTCAAGCGACGGAATCACGCTTCCTTCAACCACTATCAGGTCGTCGGCGGACCACTCCTGACCCGCGTCACGCACGCAGCCGGCCGGGCCGCGCGGCGTCATATCCTCATAATAGTTGAGATCCAGGCCCAGGTGGCGGCCATCACCAAGCAAACGCCTCATAAGTCGTGATTCGCTGTTCGCGCATATCGTCGAAGAGCTCACGCTTGCGTCGCGAAGCCAGCGCAGCGCAAACGAGATCACCGGGGAATCGGCAACCGGGATGAGTGGGCGCGGCAGGATGCGCTCGAAGGACGATTCGCCCCAGCGATGCACCCCTGCAAGAATTACACCTCGCGCACCGGGTACGGCAGACCCCATGCAGTTGTCTCCCACTTGACCTCGTACCCCCTTCCCGCGCACAGAGTGCGCCGCCGACGGCCATGGCGTCCGTTTCCACTAAAACAGGTGCATCCGTGCGGTAAATCTATACCCGAACTCTTGTAATCTTAGGCCACTATGCCCAATTGGACAAGCTAATTAGCACACGATCTGTGCCGGGGCCCAAACCGGCCCAACCCGCGCCGTCTGATACAAAGCCCACGAGGCGCCACTATGCTCGATCGATCTCCACTCGGCAGACCAATTCGACCTCCGTCTCGTTGGGCAGAATTTCTCCTATAAGCGTGGTGCTGGGTGTTTTTTGGTGATACCCGCGGCTGACCCAACCCGCGATCGGCTGCGTGCTGCCAGATAGCCTGTCCACCGAAAGCCGCTCGTCGAACTCCAGCGTGACACGCCCGTGTCCCGTGTCGATGCGGACACGCTGACCGTCCGTTTCCACAACGTGGCAGGTCTCGGCCAGGTGAAATACAACCTGCACGCGGCGGTTGGCGCAGCCGGCCAGCTCGTCGGTGATAACCAAACGCCCCGACGCGCCGTCCAACTCCAGCGTGCGGCGGTGCATGACTGGTGGCGTAAGGCGGTGATAACCGGTGTGTTGACCGCGTACGCGGCCGCCATTGCAGGTCGGGGCCCATAATTCGCAACTGGCCGTGGCCCGGCGACCCCAGAGGAATGGCCCAAGCATCTCGGACTGGTCCAGGCCGTCGATTACGACGGTGTTGTGCGCCCGGGTTGAGCGGAAGTACTCGCGCCACTCGGGATAGCTGAAGTAGTCGTACGTGCCGGGGTCCACGAAAACGTCATCGCCAAACGCGCGCATTGTGAAGCTGAGCGCGTCGGCGTGGCCGTGCGCCGCAAGGGCGCCGAAACCCAGTTCGCCGCAGTCAAACACAACGCTGATGCGACTGTCGGCCCACGAGTCTGCGCCCGACTGCAGCAGGTAATAGCCGGACTCTGGAAAGGCGTGCGGGCCAATCCCCGGAGTAACGCTGTCACCGGCGATCACGTCGTGCTTTCGCTGGTCGGGCCCCAGGAGCCAATACGCCGGCGCGGGGTAGCTGGTGTCTGAGACGCTCTCAAAAGGAGGCAGCTCGACGAGGGCGGCGCCGGTCACGAGCAGCCAGCGCGGATCGTTGCGCTGTCCGCCGAGGTCCAGCACATAGCCGCTGTCATCGTCGCCGAAGAGAGGCAGGTGGCCGGCTTCGCTGAGTGTGCCGATGAACGCCAGCATCTTGGCGACGCGCTGCTCAAAACTCGCCGAGACGCTGACGTTGGCGCGCCGGGCAACGATGAGCGCGACCAGGAAGAACTGGAGGACGAAGAGCTGATAGCCGAGCGCCTGCTCGCGCGTGCCCCCGTCAGCGTATGACTGGGCCAGCGCCTGTTCGGTCAGGATCGTAAGCGCCTCGTCGCGCCAGCGGTCGGCGTGCTTGAGGTTGCGAAAGTAGCAGGCGGCGACAAATACACCCGCCGCTTCGCCGATCAGGTGGTTGTTGGCCGACGAGGCTTGCGAATACTTGCGCGCGATCTCCCAGGTGTGCAGGTAAACCGAGTACAACAGGCGCGCGCGCAGGTCGCTCGAAAGGGCATCCGCCTCGCGCGTCATATCAAGCGCCCAGACCCAGTTGATCAACCTGATGCCGAGTTCAAGCGGGCTGCGCCAGTTCATCCCCGTTCCAAACGGGCACTGGTCGAGCCAGCTTTCGAGCTGCTCGGCGACCGCGGCCGCGTAACGCTTCTCGCGGGTGGCGCGATACGCCTGTGCAAGCACAACCAGGTGGTGATGGCGGTTGGGTTCCCAAACGAACTTGCAGTCGCCGGCTTCGCGCACATCGCGATAGTCGATGTTGGCGGCGTAAGAAGTCGGTGTTGGTTGCTGGCGCTTGTGATCGCGGTTCCAGTCAATCGGATCCCCGAGGTGGTGATCATCGAGGTCAAAGAAGCTCAGGCGATGCTCGGCGATCCGGTCGGCCCGGCTCGTGAGCGCTGAGAGCCAATCGGGGTGCGGTGCCGCGCCATCTGTCCAGGCGCCGACCGGCACGCTGGTAGCTCGAAATCCGGGTTCGTCCGGCCGGTTATTGTCGAGAAATTCTTCGGGCCGCCGCTGACGACCGCGCGCGTTGACAAGTAGACGATCGACGCGATCGCGCATTGAGGAGCGGATGCGCCAGGCGATTTCCGCAGCGGGCATCGCACTCAAACGACGGATGTACCACGCCAATGATTGCATTGAGCCTGCTTTGTTTCATCAGCCGCGCCGAGCGCGGAGTTTGCTGGATGAAGTTTACGATTGTCAGTGTTGGACTTGTTCGGCGGCCAATTGCTGGGCGCGTCCGATGCGATGCTGACGGAGCCCCCAGTAACACAGGATCGCCGCGAGCAGCAAGCCGGATTGTTGTTTCCAGCCGATGCCCTCGGAGCCACCCAGGGACAGCAGATCCGCGCCGGCGGCCAGCAAAAGCGCGACCGCGCCAATGATGATCAGTGGGCCGATACTGAGCAAGGCGCCGCAGATCAGCGTTGCCAGGGCGAGGATCAACCCGGAAATCTGAAGCCATCCCAAGCCACCGGTTCCCGTCGGCCCGAGAAAGTCCACGGAACCCACCAGAAGAGCCAGCAGCAATCCGGTGGTCAGCAGCAGCGTGCCGCCGGTGGGGCGGTCGCGGCGGAAGGCCAACGGCGCGTCGACGGCCCGGTCGGCGCAATCGAAGCAGAGACGCTCGAAGACCGGCCTGCCGGCATCGTATCCGCGCAGGATGCATGTCTTCGCGGGCTGCGAACACTGCTCGCACATGTGCGGCGTATCGCTCACGGATAACCTCAATCCTCTGATGTACACCTGGGCAACGAGCGCGGGGAGTGGCGGCCCACGCTTGATGCACCGGAACCACATTAACGCACGCGCGCCAGGTGATTAATGTCTGCCCGTAAAAGCACCGGTTCCGTCGTTGCCGGCGGGATTCCGTTCCCTCGCTCAGGGGAATGCTCCTAAGCCATTATACACCCGTCAACGGCCACTACTCAAGTTGGGATTATGCGCGATGGACAGTCGCGGCCGGCGTTGGTGTCCGCGGCCGCCTGACCGGTTGTCTGTGCCTGCCCTCCGATCATGCCGGCATAGACCGATGCCGTTACCCCGACTGGCCCGCAGCTCGGGAGGTTCCACGGCAACCCAATCCGCGACTTGGTCCGGGCGAGGCACGCGTCACGGGCCCCATAACAGTTAGAGGGTCCGAGTATCACCCGTAAGTCTCGCAAAGAGGGGTAGTTACGAGAATAGCAGTTGAATATCGCAGACTCTCGCGTATACACTCGGCAATGACGTTGGAACCGGTTACGAACCCGGTTTGGGATTCGCTAATAGAGAACGCACACGACGAGCGGGCGTGCCATCTGGGCGCTGGGAGCCCGGTGTAGCGCACGCGGGAGAGGAAGGACGATATGGGATATTGCGTGAGAGGTTTGACGATTCTGGTCGCCGTGGGCTTGCTGGCCGCGCCGGCGCTAGCCGATTTCTCCGGGACGCCAACGGCCGTGCACCTAACGCGTGTCAGCGGCCACTACTCGGGTGACGGCGGTGAGTTCACGATTACGCCCCTGAACGTGGCGGCGAGCATCGGTGAAACCGGCGCGTACGCGGACATCACGGACGGGTCGTGGCAGACCTTCTGCGTGGAGAGAACCGAACACGTCAACCCGCCCGCGGACTACTTCGCCGACATCAACACCTTCTCGGCCGCCGGCGGCGCTGGCGGACAAGACGGCAACGAGGGGCCCGGCGGCGCAACCTCGGACTCGCTCGACTCGCGAACCGCGTATCTCTTCCAGCACTTCCGTCTCGGCACGCTGGGTACGTCATATGACTACGGCCAGGGTCGTCCCACGGATGCCGGCGCGCTCCAGGAGGCGATCTGGTACATCGAAGGTGAGATATCGAGTCTGTCGGGAAAGGCCGTCGACTTTTACGATGAGGCCGTTGAGGCGACCGAGATCGGGACTCTGTACGACGGCTCGGCGACCGACGGCGCCGCCGAGTGGGTTGGCTTGGGGCGAGTACGCATCCTGAACATGTGGGGTGACGTTGATCGCACGAAATTCCAGCAGGACCAGCTCGCCATGATCCAGGTTCCCGTGCCGGGCGCCGGGCTGCTCGGCATGGTCGGCCTGGGTACGCTGGGTTGGATTCGGAGACGTTTTCTTTAGAGCGAGTCGCGCTGGCCTATCGCGGCTGACGCGCGAGTCGCACGTTGCTGTTTGACGGTGCAAGATCCTGGAGGGGAGTGGCGGCAGGGCTCCGAGCGGAGGAAACTCCCTCGGGGCCTTGTTGATTTTCGCATCGCAGAATCAACGACCAGCCGCGCGCAACGCCGTGACCGATCCGTCCATGCCCGCTACGTAGCACATCCCGTCGTCATCGACCGCAACCGGCGCCATGACATAAAACCCGGGCGTCACCTGGAAACTGTAGCGCACGTTGCCGTTCTCGGCGTCCAGCGCGCTCAGGACGCCGCGGTTTGAGCACACATAGACGGCGTCTTTGGCGCAGGTCGGCGGTATGGGAAAACGCCCCGCGGGGACTTCCCGCTTCCAGATGACTTCGCCGCCGCGGGACAACCTGCACACATGGTCATCCGTTGCGCGCGCATAGACGCAAGATGCGTTCGCATCGGTTGTGATGGCGGCGATATTGGTTTCCGGCAGGTCACTGCGCTTACCGTCTGGATCGAATGCGGCGAGCATATAGCCGCGGTCACAGACAAACAGCTTGTCGTCGATCGCGACCGGGCCGCAATCAGCCGGGGCGTAGTAGGTCACAGCGCGCCCGGCGCTCGATTTGGGGCCAAGCGACTTCCAGGCCAACTCACCGGATTCACGCGACACCGCATATACGTATCCATCCCAGGCGCCGAAGACCACGAGCTCGCCCCATACGCAGGGCTGCAACTCGATCGCGTAATCGGCGCGTTCGAATGTCCAGCGGGGGCTGCCGTCGTGCAGATCGAGCGCGTGGAGTCGGCCGCCGTTGTCGCCGATGTAGACGGTCTCGCCAGCGATCAATGGCACACCGTAAACCGGGAGGCCGGCGTCATGTGTCCACACTTGTTCGCCGGCGTCGTTGAGCGCCGTGATGTGCCCGTCGCCTGAACCGAAAACCAGCACCTCACCGGACCAGGCGGGCGTACCCAGGATCTCGCCGCTGGTTTCGAATGACCACAGCGTGTCGCCGGTGCGGTGGTCGAGGGCACACACCAGTCCGTCGGTGCGCGCGACGATGATCTTGTCGTCGACTATCCGCGGTCCGGCTTTGATGGCGGCCGGGAACTGTTCTCTCCAGACCCACGGTTGCGGGTTGTCCACGGCGGCAAACGTCAGCGTGCGCAGATCGCGGAGCTTGTCACCGGCTTTCAGGCGCAGCGTCAACAGGTGCCAGCCGCGCGTCAGCTTTGCGCACGGGATTTCAAAGGTGACGCCCGTCGGCCTATGTTCAAGTTCAATGTCCACCTTGTTGCCGTCGACACTGACCTCCAGGTTGTCCCATGCGATCTTGCCGCGTTCGGCCACCGGCTCAACGACGACGCGCAGATGTTCCGCAGTGACGATTGCCCCTTCCGCGGGTTCGGTGATGGCAAACTTGCGTTTGGGCGCGGATCGGCGGATGGGTTTCTCGAGGACGGCGCGCCAGCCGGGATCGGTTGGAGCCTGGTCATCACCGGTGGGCATCTTGTGATAGTGGTACGCCGCGCGCAGCTTATCGTCCTGGATGCTGATCACCGCGTAGCCGGCGTTCTTGCCGAAGGTCGATCCCCCCATCATGCCGTCGATGCCGTCGATTCGGCGATGATCAACCGAGTGTCCGTGGCCGTAGAGCATCAGCACCACGTTGTAATCGCGCAGCATGTCCATGAGCGTGTCGCGCTCGACCGGGTTGGCGAACTCGTTGCTGTAGAGCGGGTGATGCAGGGCGAGAATCACGGGCGTGCCGGGCGCGATGGCCGCCAGGTCACGCTTGAGCCAGGCACGCGTTTTGGCGTCAATGGTCGGCACGGGCTCCTGGGGAGAGGCTGAGCAAATGCACGCGAAGTGGATGCCGTGTTTATCGAATGAGTAGTTTTCGCCGCCGTGACGCTTGCGCAACACGTGATACATCGCCACCCATGTGTTGTCATGGTTGCCGGCCAGTACGTAAAGGGGAAACGGCACGGCGGAGAACACCTGCTCGAACACTTCCCAGGTGTCGTCGATGACGCCGTATTCGGTCAGATCGCCGGTGGCCAGCCCGAAAGCCGGCGCGGGGGTGGTTATGCCAAACGGCGTCAAGGTTTGCTCCCGGGCAACCTGCTCACAGATCCAGGCGATTGCCTCGGCTCCGCGCGGCGCCCCGGGGGCCGGCGTGCGTGCCAGGTGCGGTGAAATGTGCATGTCACTGATTTGCACAAAGGCGAAGTCAGTGCGGTCCGCGCCCTGAGGCTCGGCGGCGCCCGCCGAACCAATAACTATGAGCGTCAATAGCAGTATCAGGCGAGTAAGCATCGTGGGTCTGCTCCTGTTCGGGTCGCGCTGGGCCGGGCTCACTTCGTCGGCGGTTCGTAGCGCTCATAATAGCCCAGCACGCGGCCGTTTTCGTCGCGTACGGCACGCATGAAAATGCGGTGCTTCTCATTGTCGGTGATCAGACGTTCCTCCAACCCGTCGAGCATCTCGGCCAGTATCTCGACCATCTGCCGGCAAGACTCCTCGTTGTGGCAGTCGAGCAGAGATCGTCCCAGCAGGGCCGCCCCTTCGTCATAGTGGGCGATCGCGGCTTTGTTCATGTAGCGGATGATGTGGTCCGTGTCAGCGAACAACAGCGGGTCTTTCAGGCTGTCAAGCAAGGCGGCGGCCAGCGCAACATCGACCATTTGCTCTCCCATCCGGCGGTGACGCCACAGGTGAAACGGCGTACCAGTTTAGCATGTCGCGTGCCGGACGTGTCGCGTGCGCGACGTAATCTTGATCTCGCCGAGGCGGTGCCGCGGGCGGGAGAGCATTCAGGAGGGGGCGTCGCCGCCGACAGCGCTCCTGCTACCAGGGGTTTTTCACGTGGCAGGTGCGGCCGGTCTTGTCGACGTAGTCCTGGTGGTAATCCTCGGCGGGCCAGAACTTCCTGGCGGGCTCGACTTGCGTGACGATCTTGTCGTCGCCGAAGCGCTTTTCGGAAACGAGCTTCTGGACGAAATCCTCGGCGGCACGTTTCTGCTCGTCGGAGGTGTACCAGATGCCGGAGCGGTATTGCTCGCCGACATCAGGTCCCTGGCGGTTGAGCTGCGTGGGGTCGTGCATGTCGAAAAAGGCCTCGAGCAAACGCTCATACGAGATGCGCTGCGGGTCGAACACGACCTTGACCGTCTCGGCGTGTCCGCTCGTGCCGGCGCATACCTGTTTGTATGTGGCGTGCTCGAGATCGCCCTGCATGTAGCCGCTGACGGCGTTGAGCACACCCGGCCCCTGCTGGAAGTAATGCTCCAGCCCCCAGAAACATCCGCCGGCAAAATAGGCGGTCTCGGTCTTGATCGGGCGGCTTTCGGGGGGAAGCTCGGCGCCCTTGGCGTGGAACGTGAGTGACGCGGAGTTCAGGCAGTGACGCTGGCCGGTGGGCGGTGGTCCATCGTCAAAGACGTGGCCCAGGTGGGCGCCGCAACGGGCGCAGTTGATCTCGGTGCGCGTGCGGCCACCGCTGTGGTCGGGCTGGCGCGTGACATGTTGCGCGTCGAACTCACGGTAGAAGCTGGGCCACCCGGTTCCCGAATGGAACTTGTGCTCGCTGGCAAACAGCGGCAGCCCGCAGACTATGCAGTAGTACACGCCGTCCTGCTTGTCATCCAGCAGGGTGCCGCAGAAGGCCGGCTCGGTGCCGGATTTCTGCGTGATCCGGTATGACTCGGGATCGAGCTTGGCGGCCAGCTCTTCGACCTGGTCGCTGGTCAGGGGCGTGATGTCGTACAGGGAGTCTGAGTACTTTGGTCTCATGTCGGTCGTCTTCTCTTGGTGGCGAGCAGGGGTAGGGGGCGGGGGCGTTGCCTGCGTTGTCGGGCGGCAGCCGACCAGCGCCAGCGCCGTAAGTAATACGATGGGTGTCCGCCATGCGCTCATCAATCCACGCGCCTTTCTACGCCGATTGTATTCGGCAATACGCGAAAATCCGGGCGGCGCGACATACCCGGTCTTGCGCGTTGTGCGGTAAACAGCCTTACTTCGTAAGCGCATCGACAAACGGGTCGATATCGCCGTTGTTTACGAACCCGTCGTTGTTCATGTCGTTCGCCGCCAGGAAACCGCAGGTCGAACCGGGCAATGCCTCCCACGCCGCCTGGCTGCCGACCGCGATGACGAATGGGTCGATGTCGCCGTTGTTCACGTAGCCGTCACAACTCGAGTCGCCCGGCAGTGTCTGGGCGCCGCTGATGGTGAACACGCCGGCTTTGAAGCGGTGGATGACCAGCTCGTCGGTGCGGCTGCCGGCCAGTTCGAGCGTGCTGTCGTCCCAACGTGTCCATAGCGAGGTGACGGTCTCGGTGTTGGGGTCGGCTTCCACGTCGAATACGACAGCTTGAAGGTCGAAGTTGCCTGACTCGACCACCGGGCTGTACCTGCGCGTGAGCGGAGTCGTGCCGTTGCCGAGGCCCTGCCGATCGAGCAGCGGGATCAACGGGCCGCCGGGGTCGTTCGGATCGAGATTCCCAATGGTGATTTCGCGGTTGAGGGGGCCTGCTTCCCCGTCGGTGGCGCTGATATCGGTACGCGTTTCATGCAGCATGAGCAGGGTTACATAGTCGCCGGCCAGGATGCCGGGTATCGGTGTTTCAGGAAGAGCCTCGCGCGCCGAGGTGCCATCCAGTTCGCGAAAAACCCAGCCCAGGCAGGCGTGGTCGGAGATAGCGTTCGGGTCGGTGCGCAGCAGGTAATGCGAGCTCTCCAGGAAGGGTACGATCTCGGGCAACTCGCCGCGCCAGTTGCCCGACCCGCCACCAAAGCCGGCGATCGGTGGGTCGAACCAGTATCGGGCCGCGGGCGCTGGAAAGGCCGGCAGCCGATCAACGGTCGTGCCGAACGGCTCGAGGTCGGCAACCGTTATCTCCCAGTAGAAGTTGGCGACCGTCGGGCAGCCACCCAGCGAGAAGCCCAGCGCACCATCGATTGCGAAGACATCGCCACTGGTGCCGGTCGGGTTTGGCGTGGGAGCCCAAGTGTCCGTGGCGCAGCCGTTCGGGTCGAAGTAGGTGACCTGTCCGACAGGCCCCGTGCAGCCGGGGTCTGACCAGACGACGTTGTCGAATATCGCCGCGACTATGATGTCAGGCGTTGTCAGGTGAATGGTCGAATTGGGATCGGCGTCAAGCTCGGTCAGCGTACAGTGCACGAAATGCCCCGGGTGCAGCGCCTCGAGACCCGAGCCGTATATCAACTGACGCGTAAGGCGCCCCAGCTCGACACCGCTATCCGCGCGGCGGATGACGATTGTGACGTCGAGCCCCTCGATTGCGGATTTGTCGCAGGAGTTCGGCTCATTGGGATCAAGCTGATCCGGGTTGTAGCAGGTGAACTGGAGCTCTTTCAGTATGCCGCCGCCAATCAGCGCTACGTCGTCGCCGACTTCCGTGCCGACCGCTTGTACGTAGGCGGCCCGCGGGCTGCCGTTGGTGTTTGAGTACACGACAGCCGGCACCGGGCAGTCGATCGCATCGCTTTCCGTGACGACCCAGCCCGGGTTGGCCGGCTTACTGGGCAGTATGTAGAAACCCGGTGGGTCGAGATGATTGTCCACGAAGAAGGTATCTTCACTCGAGCCGATACCAGGTGGATGCATGATCGCGGCTCCGAGATAGCCGGCGATTCCCGGGCCCCACACCGCGTCTTCATACGACTGGATCGCTAGAAATTCACAATCGGGCAGGATCACGAGATTCGGATCCGAGGCAAGATCCGCGAATGTAATGCAGGCGAACGTGCCGGGCGCCAACCCGTCGCCGGTGTTGGGGTCGGTGAAGTCGAACGAGCCCGTGTACGTGGCCAACGCGAGGTTCGGGTCTGCGTGTTCCGTCGGGGTGTTGAAGAGCGTTAGCGTGAAGTCGGCGGACAGCAGATCCGCGGCGTTGGTGCCATTCGGGTCGTTCGGGTCGGGGCGCGCCACGTTCACCATCGTGCAGGTGAGTGAGTCGAGTTTGCCGGCGTGCGCGACGGGGACGAGCACGTCACCCACCAGGTCACCCGGTGCCATCGCATACCAGCCGATCTGTGTATCGATGTTGCGGTAAACCTCGCTGATCGCCGCCGCGCCGAAGCCGGCTTCGCGGCTCGCGGTACAGCACCGCGTGCGAACGCTGTAAGACACGTGCCGCGCGGGGCGCAGCTTGTCGTTGCCGGCCGTGCTCATGCCGGCTTCGATTGGTTGGGCAGAGACATCGCGGGGCATGGCACGCGCAGAGCCACACAGCAGCACGGCCACGCCGATGGTCAGGTAGAATCTGTTCATTGTTTCCCACTCCCCAGAGCATGGCGGCGCTGGGATTGACCGCAACGCCGCGTCAGGCCTTCCAGTTTGCCGAGTGCGTTCCGCAAAAGCAAGGGCCGTGCGCCGTTCTGGTGGAGACGGCGGGGGGGGGGGGGAGTCTCGGAGGCGCGGCGCGTAGCAGTGACGGCGCCCATAATGGCAGGCGGATGTTACGCCGCGGATGCCGCCGCAGCGACGGCTATGACTTGAACCGCATCGGGGCGCTGGGCCGGCTCGGTCTGCGTTTTTTGTCAGTCGCGCTGTCCGTGGGCGAGGACTTCGCCATTTGCATTCAAAATGCGCACGGCCATTGGCATCTTTCCGGGCAGCGTGTGCGTGGCGCAGCCGAAGCACGGATCGTAGGCGCGAAACGCCATCTCGATGCGATTCAGCAAACCCTCTGTGACCTCGACGCCCTTTTGAATCAGCGCTTGTGCGGCCTTCTTGATCGACATGCAGATCGCCGCGTTGTTGTTGGTCGTGCCGACGATCAGGTTGACGCTGGTCAGCACGCCGCGCTCATCGGTGACGTAATGATGTGTGAGCGTGCCACGCGGCGCCTCGACAGTTGCCACGCCCTCGTCCGGCGTGGCCGTTGGGACGACACGCACGCACGGGTCCAGAATCTCCTCGTCGCGCGCGAGCTCCAGGGTGTGTTCGGCGGCGTAAACCAGCTCAACCACGCGCGCCCAATGCGTCGCGAGCGTCTGGTGCACCGGCTTGTGACCGCTGCGATCGCCGGTGAGCGTCTCGTAGAAACGTTCATATTCGGCTTGTGCGAGCGGCGTCGCCATGCCGTCGGCGGCGTTGAGACGTGAAAGGGGGGTAGCGCGATACACACCGCTGTCGTTGCCATCAACCAGCCCGTGCCACCCGCGCGCCTTGAGGTAAGGGAATTTCAGGTAAGACCACGTCTCCACGTGCTCCGCGACGTGTTGGAGATAGTCGCGCGCGGCGTACTTTGCGACCTGGGCTCCGTCGGGATCGACAACGCGGATCTGCCCATCATAGAAGTTGGGGTGGTTGTGTTCGTCCACGAGGCCCATGTAGTGCGTTCGATGGGTGTACGTGTCGGACAGGATCAGATCGACGTAGCCTTTGTTATCCAGCACGACCGATTGCAGAATGTCCAGCGTGAACTTGCCGAATTCGACCAACTGCCCGGCAAGTTCGACCATACGATCGCGCTGCTCGCTCGTCACCCCCTTCGATACGCCGCCGGGAATCGCGCTGACCATGTGTACGGTCTTGCCGCCGATGAGCTCGACAATCTCATGAGCGGCGGCCCGCGCATCGATCACGCGCTTGCCCGCCTCCAGGCCAACCTTCTTGATCAAACCCAGAATATTGCGCTCGGCCGGCGGGGCGTCGGGGC
This sequence comes from Phycisphaerae bacterium, assembly GCA_963675745.2. GTDB lineage: Bacteria > Planctomycetota > Phycisphaerae > UBA1845 > Fen-1342 > JAFGRR01. Next base: position 19,780 of record CAXXWX010000028.1, on the reverse strand, counting down.
CCAACACGAAATCCGGTGCGGCCAGGATATAAAAGTGCGTCGCATGGTCGCCCGTGAAAAACGCCGAATAGAGCAACTCGCGCAGTTTGCGGCCCGCGGGCGGCGGCTCGACGTGATAGACAGCGTCACAGGCCTTTGCGGCGGCGATGTGGTGGGCCTCGCTGCACACGCCGCAAATGCGCGACGTGATGCGGGGCATCTCCTCGACGGGCCGGCCGACACAGAACTGCTCGAAACCGCGCAGCTCCGGGACGACGAAGAAGCAATCGGCCACATCCCCGTCGTCGTTGACGAAGATGTCGATACGCCCGTGTCCTTCCAGTCTCGTGACCGGATCGATTTTGATCGTCTTCACGGTGTATCCTCCGTTACGTGCCGCGTTGCGCCGGCGCCCGCCGGTTGGCCCGGCATGCGTCGTCGCCCGAGCCTGGCGGTTGCGAGTGAGAAGCGATAGAAGCTGCCGATCGGATCAAGGACGCCATCCAGGATGCGCTCGATTTCCTCGGGATCCTCCGAGTCAATCACGGATGCCAGCGCCGAAATCATCTTGGCCCCCTGATCCTTTGAGTTGGGCGGCGGTCCGTAGCAGCCGCGGCAGGCCATGCCCACGGACACGCATTTGGCCCCGCAGCCGTCACGTGTCGCGGGTCCCATGCACAGAATGCCCTGGTCCAGCAGGCACTTGTCGGGGTCCGGAATGACGTCAACGATCCGCACGAACTTGCTGATCTTCTTCTCTTCGCGCGTGCGCGGGCATTCGTCACAACAGCTCTTGTTGCCCGCGCCCAGCACGGTGCCCTTCGGTGGCAGCGGCTTGCCGGTCTTGAGAATGTCGATGACCGTCTCGAGCACGGCCCAGATTTGATGTGCCTGCGGCGGACAGCCGGGCACGTAATAGTCCACATCCACCACCTGATCGAGCGCCCGTACGGTCTCCCAGAATGCCGGCAGCTCGATGTCGAAGCCGTTGACCTTGCTCGTGGTCTGTGGTCGGACGTCCGCGTCGTTGTCGGTTGATGGGGAGTCGCGGTAGACCCAATCGAGCGTGGCCGCGCGCGATGTTGAGTTGCTCAGCGCGGGGATGCAGCCCTCCATGGCGCACGAGCCGAAGGCCACCAGCACCTGTGACTTGCGGCGCAGCAGTTTGGCCATGTATTCGTTGTCGTCGGTGCGGATCGCGCCGTTGAACAGGCAGAGCGTGATCGCGCCGTCGGCCAAAGCCTCGACATCCTTGGTCTTGAAATCCACGGCGACCGGCCAGAAGACGATCTCGAAATTGGCGTCGACATCGAGGATCTTCTCCTTTATGTCGAGCACGGCGATTTCGCACCCGCCGCAGGAGGCCGCCCAGTAAAGCGCCAGTTTGGGCTTTGCCGTCGCTTCCGGCTTAGAATCCGAGGATGCAGCAGCTCCCTCATTCATAGTTCCAACCTCAAAGGTCCAAGTGACCGGATGGTTTCCGTGATTTCGTTGGTGACTTCCGCCCAGCGATCGCCCTCGCTGGCCGAGACCCAGGTGAGCTTTAGTCGCTCAGGCTCAACCCCGAAGTCCGCCAGCAGGCGTTTCAGCAGATGTACACGTCGTAGGGTTTTGTAATTCCCCTGGATGTAGTGACAGTCGCCGGGGTGACAACCGGAGATGAGCACGCCGTCGGCGCCCTTGCGAAAGGCCTCGACGACAAAGGTGGGGTCCATGCGTCCGGTACACATGATGCGCACATTGCGCACGCACGCCGACCACTTCATGCGCGAGACGCCGGCCAGATCGGCGCCGGTGTAGCTGCACCAGTTGCACAGGAAGGCGACGATCTTGGGCTGCCAGTTGTCGCTGTCGGCCGGCGTCGCTCGTTCGGTTTTCGCGCCCGCAGGCGCCAGATCCGTGTTCATTGCTCTCACTCGCTAACTTCCCAGGGCATTGGGCGATTCCGCTAAACCAGAATGGCTTCGAGTTCGGTCATGATCTGCTCGTCTGTAAAGCCCGAGCCGGTGATGGCGCCGGTGGGACACGCGGCCACACACGTGCCGCAACCCTTGCACAGCGTTTCGTTCACCTCGGACACCGTCAGCTCCTCGTTGAACGAGATAGCCTGGTAGGGACACAGGGCGTTGCACATTCGGCAACCCGAGCAGTTGTCGGCGTTGATGGCGGCCCGAATGGGATCGATGAGCACTTCACCCTTGCCGATCAGCGCCAGGATGCGGGCCGCCGCCGCCTGCGCCTGCGCGACCGTGTCGGGAATGTCCTTTGGTCCCTGACAGGTGCCGGCGATGTAGACGCCGTCGGTCATCGTGCCGACCGGATCGAGCTTCGGGTGTCGTTCGAGGTAGAAACCATCCGGGCTGCGCGAAAGCGAGAAGGTCTTGGCGACGTCGGCAACGTCCGCATGTGGCTCGAGGGCATTGCACAACACGACCATGTCCACCGGGATTTCGCGGAACTTGCCGACCAGCGTGTCCTCGCAGCGCACGAGCAGGTGACCTTCACGCGTCCCGTTGCCGCGCCCCAGCGCCGGCGCGATCTCGGCGACCTTGCCGCGGATCACCGTCGCGCCCTCGTTCAAGACGCGCGAATAGAACTCCTCGTAACCTTTGCCAAAAGCGCGCATGTCGATGTAGAACTGGTAAACCTCGGCGTCCGTGCGCTCGGTCACCAGGTGGGCGAATTTGAGCGCGTACATGCAGCAGACGCGCGAGCAGTAGCGGTGCTGGGTCTCATCGCGCGAGCCGACGCAGTGAATGATTCCGATGGCGTGCGGGGTTTTGCCGTCCTTGCAGAGGACCTTTCCTCCGGTCGGCCCGGTCGAGTTCAACATCTGCTCGAAATCAAGCGCCGTGTAGACGTTGTCCAGCCGACCATAGCCATATTGGGCCATCTGCTCCATCGCGAACGGCTGATAGCCGGTCGTCAGGAGGATCTGGCCGACTTCAATCTCGAATTCCTCGTCCTTTTGTTCATAGTTGATGGCGCCGGGCTCGCAGACCTGGGCGCAGATGCCGCACCCGCCGGTCTGGAGCTTGATGCAGGCGTCGGCGTCGATCCAGGGGACTTTTGGCACAGCTTGCTGGAAGGGCAGGTTGATGGCGGTCTTCGGGCCAAGGTAGAAGTCCTGCGTGGCGCCACGCCGCAGCGCGTGATCTTCCAGCGAAATGTGGTCGGTCGGGCAGGCGCTCACGCAGGCGCCGCAGGCAATGCAGGTGTTGGCCTCGGCCGAGACCTCGAACGGTGTCGTAACGACGCGGTCGACGCCACGATCACCGAAACACAGCGCGTTGGCCTGGACCAGCTCGGCGCAGGTGCGCACGCAAAGTCCGCAGAGAATGCACGTCTCGGTGCCTTCGCCGAAGCGTGATTTCTCGATACCGAATTCGCGCGCCAGCTCCTGGATGGCCGGCACGTGCGAACAGCGCGCGAGCTGTGTCTCCAGCACCATCCGTCGCACCGCGAGCGCCCGCTCTGAATCCGTCTTCACGACCAGGCCCTCGGAGGCCGGGTAGTTGCAGGCGGTGACAATGCGTCCCTTGTTGCGGCGCACCACCTCGACCGAGCAGACGCGACAGGCGCCGCTCGGCTCGAGCCAGGGGCTGCTGCACAGGGTGGGGATGCGTATGCCGAGCTTTTCGGCGCCGCGCAGAATCGGCTCGCCCTCTTCGAGCTGCACCTTCTGTCCGTCAATCTCGATGGTAACCATCGTCGCGCTCCATCAGTTGCGAATCACCGCGTGGAAGTTGCACGCGTCATAGCACGCGCCGCACTTTGTGCAGTTGGTCGGCTCGATCGCGTGCACCTTCTTCTTCTCACCGACGATCGCCCGCGCCGGGCAGGCCTGGGCGCACAGCGTGCAGCCGTTGCAGCGCTCGGGGTCGATCGAAAACGTCACCAGCTCGCGGCACACGCCCGCCGGGCATTTCTTGTCGCGGATGTGCGCCTCGAACTCTTCGCGGAAATAGCGAATCGTGCTCATGATCGGATTGGGGGCCGATGTGCCCAGCCCGCACAACGATCCATCCATCATGGCGTGGCCCAATTCCTCGAGCAGCTCGATGTCGCCTTCGCGCCCCTGGCCGTCGCAGATGCGCTTGAGAATCGCGGCCATGTTGCGGAGCCCCTCGCGGCAGGGTGTACACTTGCCGCACGACTCGCCCATGAGGAACTCGATGAAGTAGCGGGCCACATCGATCATGCAATCGTCTTCGGCCATGACGACCATGCCGCCCGAACCCATCATCGAGCCGGCCTGGACCAGCGTGTCGAAGTCGACCTCAAGATCGAGAATGTCCGTGTCGAGCAAACGCTCGGGCAGACACCCGCCCGATGGCCCGCCGGTCTGCACCGCCTTGAATTTCTTGCCGTCCTGGATGCCACCGCCGATGTCGTAGATGATTTCGCGCAGGGTGATACCCATGGGAACTTCGACCAGGCCGGTGTTGTTCACCTTGCCGGCGAGCGAAAACACCTTTGTGCCCTTCGACCCGCCCCACGGGCTCTCGCTGGTATCGCCGGTGCCGAGCTGCGTGAACCAGCTCGCGCCGTCGCGGATGATCAATGGCACGTTGGCCCAGGTCTCGACGTTGTTGAGGCAGGAGGGACGATCCCAGAGTCCGCGCTCAACGGTGTGGACGTATTTGGCGCGCGGCTCGCCGACGCGTCCCTCAATCGAAGCCATCAAGGCGGTGGCCTCGCCGCAGACAAACGCGCCGGCGCCCCGGTGAACTTCGATGTCGAGGCTGAAATCGGTGCCGAGGATGTTCTCGCCCAGCAGCCCGTACTCGCGCGCCTGTCCGAGCGCGATCAGAAAGCGCTTCAGCGCCAACGGATATTCGAGCCGGACGTAGATGAACCCCTTGGTGGCGCCGATGGCATAGGCGCCGATGAGCATGCCTTCGATCACGGAGTGGGGGTTGCCCTCGATGATGCTGCGGTCCATGAAGGCGCCGGGATCACCCTCGTCGGCGTTGCAGATCACGTACTTGGCACCGTCTTCCGAGTGTGCGTTGCGGCAGGTCTCCCACTTCACGCCGGTCGGGAAACCGCCGCCGCCGCGACCACGCAGCGCCGAGGCCTTGACCTCGTCGACCACCTGCTGGGGAGTCATCTGCGTGAGGGCCTTGGCGAGCGCTTGATAGCCGTCGCGCGCGATATAGTCGTCGATCTTCTCTGGATCGATCAGTCCGCGGTTTCGCAGCGTGATCAACACCTGCTTTCTGAAGAAGGGGATGTCGTGCATCAGCGGAATCGGATGGCCGCCCTCGGGTGGTTGATACATGTGCTTCTCGACCGGCCGTCCTTTCAGCAGATGCTCTTCGACGAGGTGCGGGATATGACTCGGCTGCAGTTTCTGGTACAGGATGCCGTCAGGCTGGACCAGCAACAGCGGCCCGACTCCGCAGAAGCCGTTGCAGCCCGTCGCGATCACCTGGACCTCGCTCGCGAGCCCGCGCTGCTCGATTTCGGCGTCCAGCGCCTCCTTGACCTTCATCGAGTTGTTACTGACGCACCCGGTACCGGCACAGACCATCAGGTGCAGGCGCTGGCCGGTCGGGGCCGCGCCGTTGCCGTTCCCGTTTTGGGGTTTCGTGGGCTCCAACATCAGGCGGTCCTCTCACTGCCAATGGCCAGCGCGTATTCCTTGACAATCTCGCCGCCGAGGATGTGGTCATCCAGAATGCGGGCGATTTTGCCGGCGTTCAGTTCGACGTATTTGACCGGGGCCTGTTCATGAATCTGGACTGTGGCCATCGGCTCGCGGCTGCACAGACCGGCGCAGCCCGACGTGGTCACGCGAACGTCATTCACGGCTCGCTCGCGCAGGGCGTCCAGCAAGGCCGTCATCACCTCGCGCGCCCCGGCCGAGATGCCGCAGGTGCCCATGTGGACTGTGACCGTCGCGCGCGACTCGCTCTCGCGCGCGGACTGCTGCGCCCGGATTTCATCACGCAGTTGCGTGAGCTTATCAGCGGTGAGTTTCATGACGTCGACTCCTCCGACTTGGCCGCCAGCTTCTTGTACTTGTCGAGGATTTTCGGCACGCGCACGGATTTCACGTGCCCGTAGAGATCGTCTTCCACGGTCATGACCGCCGCGAGCCCGCAGCAGCCCAGGCACTGGACGGGCTCCACGCTGAACATCCCGTCCGGCGTGGTCTCACCCGGCTCGACATCGAGATGCCGGCAGCAGGACTCCATCACGCGCACACCTCCTTGCACGTGACAAGCGGTGCCCTGGCACACGCGAACCACGAATTGCCCGCGCGGCTCGAGACTGAAGGCCTTGTAGAAAGTTGCCAGGTGGTAGAGCTGCGCCATCGGTACGCCGGTGGCGCTGGATATTTCGCTCAGGGCGTCCTTGGGCAGATACCGCGCGCTCTGCTGCACGTCCTGCAACATCTCGATCACGAAGGACGGATGGCCGCCCCAGCGATCGATGATCTCGCGTGTCTGCGTTTCGGTGTACTCAGCGACTGTCGACATCATCATGCTCCGCGCAATTCGAGTCTGGATCTTGTGTCAGACGATTGGCCGGTGCGGCGACGTGTTTCGGCGCCGCGCGGCCGGGTTTGGTCTCCGTCGTGTCGCGCAATTGGCGGGAGTCGAGCCGCTCGACTCCATCACGCCCGATCACTTCCAGCACGAAGCGCACCTGCGGGTTGCCCACGGCGAGCGTGCGAAAGCTGCCCAGCAGATCGCCCCACGGCTTGCAGTCAATGTGATCGGCCATGAATGTCGCCCGCACGCGCGTGCCGTGTCCGGGTTCGGAACGAATCTCAAAGTCACCGCCGGTTGCGCGCGCCGCCTGGGCCAATAGCGGCAAGCCCAGACCGATGTCGCGTTCGGTGCGCGAGGTGCTGAACGGACTCAGCGCCGCGCGGCGCGCCTGCTCATCCATGCCGCAACCGTCATCGCTGATCTCAATCTCCAGCAGGCCGCTTGAATCGTCTTCGCGCACGCGCAGCTCAACGAGGCGCGCACCGGCGCGGATCGAGTTTTCGGCGATGTCCAGCATGTGCAGCGAGAGGTCTTCCATTGGCGTATCTTCACGCGACGACGCGTCGTCCTCCGGTGCGATGCAGTGCCATGCGGATTTCCGCGACCTCAGGTCGTTCCAATTCAAAATCAGTCCAGCCGCGGCCGATTTCATCCAGGCGGTGCGCATCCGAGCCACAGACGAGCTCCCATCGGTCGTTGTCGGCGTAGCGCAGCCGGGCGTCGGCGCGCGAGACGCGCGGCGAGAACTCCAGCCCGTCCAGCGGCAGCGCCAGCGGCACGAAACCAAGCTGCCCAATGACCCCGAAACGCTCACGATCGACATGGGCCGCGATCGCACAACCCGCGCGGGCGTGTATCGCTTCAACAACCTCGGACAGGCTGAGGTCGGTCGCTCCGATCAGCAGGTGCGGGCACAACTCGGCCGGGTCGCCGGCGTCGTCTACGATCACCTGTGGGCCAAACACGTCGGCGTCGTTCTCACCGGCGAGATGGGCGAGCACGTACGCCTGCATATCGAGCGCCGCCGCGGGAGTGTCGAAGAGCGCCAGCACGTGTACCTCTTCACGCGACGTGACCTCGAGTCCGGCGATGACAACCGTTGCCCCAGGGTGTGCGGCGCGCACGGCGGCGGGCACATTTGCCGCCGCGTTGTGATCGCAGATGCCGACGATATCCAGGCGCCGCCGCTGGGCGACATCAAGGATGGCGCGCGGCGTCATTTCGAGCTCGCCGCAGGGCGACAAACACGTGTGGACATGCAAATCGGCGCGAAAAGTCCGCATCTCACGCTCGTCTCGTCGGCACGCCGGCCTCGACCAGGCGCGCAACCACCTCAAAAGCCCGTTCGGAACTGCTCAGCAGAGGTACGCCGCGCTGCTCGGCTTGCCGCGCGGTCTCCTCGTTCGGCTCGCGACCACCCACAAAAACGATGCCGGCCAGATCGCGCAGGCTCGCCACGGCGACAGAGTTCTCGTGCGCCTGAAGCGTGACCCAAATGTCGCCGGCGTGACTGTTGGCCACCACGTCGCTCAGCAGGTCGCCGACGTAGCCACCCGTCACCTCACGTTCCAGGTGCGCCTCTCCGCAGCACAGCTTTAGCCCTAGTGCATCAATCAGTGCGCGCAGCTTCATTCGGCGTCCTCCGTCGCGCCCAGCCGCGCGGTGGGTAACCGGTTGACGATGGAGTCCAACTCATGTTTCGCGGCGTGCAGACGCCCGCGCAGCAGGAACACGCAGTCCGTTTCATCCACGCGACCCTGCACAACATCCTCGGCGAAGGCGCGGCAGCTCGGCGAGCCACATGCACCGCAGTTGTTTTGCGGCAACCTGGCGCGCAGCTCATCCGCCTGACGCATCTTCTCCAGCGATGTCAGCAGATCAGAGTCGAGCGGGTTTCCTTGACGCGGCACAACAGGCGTCGCGCGCAGCGCCGAATGTCCTGACAGATTGCGCACGGCGGCGCGCTCGACGTTGAAGTCCAGGCCGCGTTGCCGGGCGAGTCGCATTAGTCGGCGCCGCGCCTGATAGGGATTGCCCACTGTGAGGCAGCCGCCGACGCAGCCGTCGCGGCAGGCCCAGCACTCGAGATAGGCCACGTCGCGGATTTGCCCGCGCTCGATATCGTCGAGTGCGCGCACGACGTTTTCGAGCCCGCTGACCGCCAGCGCGTCATCCGGTTCCAGCGCGAGTCCCTGGCCACCCACCAGCGCCCAATTCAAGCCGGGGCCGCACACGCCGTTATTCGCCGACCGGGGCGCCGGATCGGCGTCCTCCAGCGCGGCGCGCAGACGGCCGTACACGTGGCTGATGGCAACAGCGCCATCGAGATGCGATGGCTCGAATTGCGTGTGCAGTTTCAGGGCCGCGGTCTTTGCCGTGCAGGGTGTGATGTACACGATGCCGATCTGATCGGGTCGCAGGCCCAGCACGCGCGCCCGGTTTTCACGCAACGCCGCCGCCAGCAATTCCTGTGGCGACTCCAGCGGCGTGATCAGATTTACCAGTGACGGGTAGCGAACCTGTGTCAGGCGCACGACCGCCGGGCAGAATGGTGATATCAGCGGATCGGGTCCGCTGCGCTCCGACAGGATCCGTTGCAACTCGAGCAGCACCGCTTCGGTTGCGGCGCTCATATCGACAGCCTCGCTGAAGCCCAGCTTCTGGAGCAACGCGAGAATGGTCTCCGGCTCCACATCTCGATCAAACTGCCCGTACAACGCCGGGCAAGCGATCGCGATCGTGTGCCGGAAACGATCGAAGGCGGTGAATGCGTCAACCTGGGGCGAGAAGGCGCCGGTCGGGCAGACGCTCAAGCACATGCCGCAGTCGATGCACAAGCCCGGTAGAAGCCGCGCGCCGTCCTGGCGTACGCGGATGGCCTCGGTCGGACAGATTCGCAGACACGCCATGTGCCCGCGGCAGCGGGTGGGATCGATTCGCACTGATCGCGAGTGGAGCGTCATGTGCTTATCCCGGATTCGCCTCACCTGCGCGCACCATGAGATGGACGCGCGTTCCTTGCCCAACCTCTGATTCAATGGCCAGTTCGTCGGCATTCCGCCGCATGTTGGGCAGCCCCATTCCGGCGCCGAAACCCAACTGCCGCATGCGATCCGTGGCCGTTGAATAGCCTTCCCGCATGGCAACCTCTACGTCGGCGATGCCCGGACCGTCATCATCAATGACGATTCGCACGCACTCGGCGTCCAGATCGACAACCACGCTGGCACGCCGGGCGTACATCACCACGTTCATCTCCGCTTCGTACACCGCGATCGCGACGCGGCGCACGGCCTGCTCAGGGTAGCCCACGGTCTTGAGCAGGGCCTTGATCTCAGTTGACACGCTCCCGGCGTTTGCGAAATCGTCGCCGAGAATCTCAAACTGCCGCTTTACAAGCGTCATCGTCATCCACACCGCGTGCTGGCAGAACACAGGGTGGCAGGCCGACCTGGTAAAGCCGGCCGCACGCTTCAAACATCGTCAATGGCGTACACAGCAAAGGCAGGTTGTGCTCGCGTGCGAGCGCGACGCTGGCCGCGTCGGGGCGCTTCCCACGCACGTACACCAGGGCCTTCACGTCGGCGATCAACGCGGTCCGCACGCACTGCACGTTTGTCAGGCCGGTGAGCAGTAGCGCGCCGGGGTTGATAAACGCCAGCACGTCGCTCATGAGATCGGCCCCCGCGCCCGACGTGATCTGGACCCTGTCCCAGGCGCCGGAGTCACCGAGCGCCTGGGCATCGATCGCCTGGACGGCGTCCGCGAGCGTGATTGCCGACGCCTTGGTCATGGTTTCCCGTTTCCGTTGCCGCTGTGCTGTGGCTGTCCATTCGTGCCCGGCTGGCGCGCTGTCGTTTTCTCGCCCACGATTTTGTCCGGCAGGCGAATCGTCCGCCGCGTGGGGATGCGCACGGCGGGGCAGTGGCTCCAGCACTGGCCGCACCCGGTGCACTTCTCAGGGTCGACATAGCGCGCCTTGCGTCGCAACCGGACCTTGTAATTACCGATATACCCGCTGACGCTCACCACCTCGTGATAGGTCATGAGCTTGATGTTCTTGCGATGGCTGATCGACACCATCTTGGGCGTGAGGATGCACGCGGCGCAATCGAGGGTCGGGAAAGTCTTGTCAAACATCGCCATTTTCCCGCCGATCGACGGCTCGCGTTCGACCAGGTACACTGGGTTGCCACTCTCGGCCAACTCCAGCGAGGCCTGGATACCGGCGATGCCGGCGCCGACGACCAGTGTCGCCGGATTGATCTTGGCCCGCATCGGCTCCAACGGCTCGTGCAGCGCGACGCGGTGAATCGCGGCGTTGAGCAACGCCTGGGCTTTCTTCGTCGCCATTTTGCGATCGTCGTGTACCCACGCGCACTGCTCGCGGATGTTGGCCATCTGGAAGAGGTATGGATTAAGCCCGGCCTCCTGGCACGCGCCGCGAAACGTCGTCTCGTGCATCAACGGCGAGCAGGCGGCGACCACGACGCGGTCGAGCCCCAGCTCTTCGATGTCGCTCTGGATCAGTTCCTGCCCGGTGTTTGAGCACATGAACTTGTAGTCGCGCGCGACGGACACGTTTGGGCATGTCCGCGCGAACTCACGACACTCATCCACGTCGACGGTGTGCGAGATATTGACGCCGCAGTGGCAGATGTACACGCCGATCTTCGAGTTGTTGCCCCGACTATCCGACATGGCTGGGCGCCTCCGTGAGTCTCGGGAATTCGTGTTGCAGGGCGGTGAAGTTGTGGTCCAGGCCAACCTGCTCGGGGCTGCAACCGAGGGCCACGCCGATGAGCTGTGTGAAATACAGGACGGGCAGCGGCGCGCGCTCGGTGCCGTTGCCGGCTTTGGCTTTCTCCTGCAGCAGCTCCAGATTGGCGTGGCAGAGCGGGCAGGTGGTGACAATGCAATCCGCGTTTTCGACGCGCGCCCAGCTCGCCAGCTCATCGCACAGCTTGGCGGCCACATCCTCGAACGTGGCCACCAGCATGCCGCCGCAGCAGCGTGCTTTGGGCGGATACGGAACCGGCTGCGCGCCGAGACCCGCCAACAGGTCGTCCAGCACCATGGGCACCTCGGCGTCATCGTCGATGGCCAGCGCCGGCCGCACGATCTGGCAGCCGTAATAGCACGCCACCCGCAGGCCGTTGAGGCTGCGCTTCTGCCGGGCGACGAGCTGGTCCACGCCGAAGTCGTTGACAATGACCTCCAGTGGATGCCGGACCGCCGACTCGAACTTGCACGACAGCCCCGCCTCCCTCAGCGCCGTCTCGACGTTTTGGCGCAGCTCTGGCAGTTCGTGCATGAACTTGCGCGTCTTGTTGAGCACGCACCAGCAGGCGCTGCACGGTGCGATCAGGTCCAGTCCGGTCTGCTCGACCAGCGCGAGGTTGCGCGCCGACACCGAGCAGGCGACCGTCTCCTTGACCGACATGTACGCCGTTGCGCCGCAGCAGTTCCAGTCGTCCAGCTCGATGAGTCCGGCACCCAGCGCGGCGAACGTGGCGCGCATCGAGTCGTCATACGCCACGCCGGTGGAGTGCAGGCTGCAGCCCGGATAGTAGGAATAGTCCATGAAGCACCCTCCGCGCGGCCGGGTGCGCGCAGCGCGGCCCCGGCGCCCTTGGTAATATCAGCCGATTGCTTCGTACCCAACTTCGCGTGTCCGCCCGGCTTCCTTTTCGTGCATGGGCGGTCGGTCGAATTGCTCGGCCCGCGCGATGATGCGGCGCAGGCCCTCAAGGCCTTTGATTTTCTGCGGGCGAAGCCGAATGCATCCCTTGCGCCACAGTTTCGCCGCCAGCGGGGCTTGCTTGATCAGACGCCGGATGCCCGTGCGCAGGAAGTACTTGCGCAGCAGTTCGGCTTCGTGGTTGCGGCCATACTTCCTGATCTGCTGCACGAACGTCTCGGAAAGCACGTACACGGGAAAACGCTGGGGAAAGACGCGCTTGTCGTACGCCACGCGCTTGAGCGCATACAGCAGTTCCGTGATCTTGATCTTCGCCGGGCAACGCGTTGTGCATTGGTAGCATGAGGCGCAGACCCAGATGGTCCGGCTGCGCAGGATGGGATCAATAGCCCCGGCCCGGAAATACGCGACCACCTCGCGCGGCGTGAGGTCCATTGCGTAGCTCACCGGGCATGACCCGGTGCAGGTGCCGCACTGGATGCACCTCCTCAATCGTTCGCCGCCGGGGATCCGGTCGACCTCCGCCAGAAATGCCTCGTGCAACTCCCGTTCTGTCTTGCCGAATACGCCGGGCTCCGCCGGCAATGCGGCCATACCAGTTGCTGAGGGCACGCCTCACCTCTCGTTTCTTGCGCTGGCAAGAGAGGTTGCGTCAAGCCACGTCGGCCGCGGCCAATTTGTATAACCCGCTCGTGCCAACCTCATCACAGTGGCCCCGCACGATCTGCGTGACCAGGAGTACAACCGTCTTCAACGCCGCCGCGACCGGGGCCGACAACTGCGTCTTGAATTCGTAAAGCGACCCACCTTCGACGGCGAAAATGTCGATCGCGCGCGGCAGCGGCCAGCCGAAGGCACGGCCCAGCGCCAGCGCGGTGGGGTAGTTGATGTCATGAAATGAATTGAGCCGCACCGACCCCGCGAAATCGTCCTCAGTGAGCCGTAGTACCGTCCCGGGTGGATAACGTCCGTCGCTGGATAACGCGTCTATCAGAATCGCGCGATCAAAGCCGCGCAAAACGTCAAGCAGCCCGAGCCCGGCCCAGGGTAGCTCGCGAATCTGCACCTGGTGTTGCGGCGACAGTTCCCGCTGTATGTGTCGAGCGGCGAGAATCCCTACACCATCATCGCCGAGCAACTCGTTGCCCAGACCGACCACTACGATGCGTTGGGAGGTCGGCGTTTGTGTGGTTGTTTTCCCCCCGTCCGGCTCATGGGCCGACTTGCGAACAGTTTCGTCACCGGGCGTCCAGATAAGGACAGCCATGACCGGTCCCCGCGTGCCGAACGAAATACGACCGATAACTAATTAACTCAGCCCGCTCGTGAAATCATTCACAATCCAGTGTAATCACCCATAGCTGCCGCGCCAAGGGGACATGCCGATAAACGCTGGCGAAAATTGCGATGTTGGGAGTGGGCGTCAGTGGTTGTGGCCGGCACGGGCGGGGCGACGCGGTTAGTAACATATTAATATGTAAGGGGTTAGGGTGTCCACACTGGTGACGATTCGGCGCCGATGTGGCGGCGCCGGTTTGAATACCAGTGTTACGAACGACCGGGTTGCGTGACTTTGGGCCTAGCCAGGCCGCCTGAAGACAGCGACCCCATCGGTGCGCGTCGTGATTGTATTCACGATACCCACCGCTGCGTTACGGCCCAGCGCAGTTGTCGGGGCCCGGCGTGTTCGGCTCCACTTGCAGCGTGTACTCGGCGCACGTGTTGGCGTGGACGTAGTCCACCTTGATGTAAATTTCGCGGTCATCATCCTCGAACAACGAATCTTCCCAGCCGACTATGACCATCTCCGGCGTGGAACCACCATTCGTCGACGACCCGGCCAGTGCGACGCAGCCGCTGCAATAGACGTAAAGGTCATAGTCGGTACCGCCGGCCGGCATCAGGTACACGGTAACTCCAAGGTCTTCGGGGGAGAACGGCGAGGTGTCGTCTTCACGCGCGAGAACGTAGAACCACTGCTCGCCAACGTGGTTGTGACTGATCCAGTTCGAGGAGTCATCGCCGGCGACGGAGCCGATGTAGATGGATGACGAACAGGGCAGGTCGAGATCAAGCTGCTTCTCACAGCCGTTACCGATCAGGCCGTCATCATCACACCAGCCGGTATGGCAGGCCACCATCTGGCATTCGCCTCCGACACACTGCGAGGTGGCGTTTGGGATGTCGCAAGCATCCCAGCAGGCACCGCAGTGGTCTGGATCGGTATCAAGATCGGTTTCACAGCCGTTGGCGTAGTTGCCGTCACAATCGGCCCACGGCGGCGTGCAGGAGCATATGGCGTTTGGATCGCAGGCATAGCCGAATGGGCCGCAGGCGGTGTCTTGCGGACAGTCGGCCAGGTCTGCGCAGTCGGTCATGCCGTCGCAGTCATTGTCCACGCCGTCATCACAAATCTCGGTGTCCCCCGGACACTGGCATGTTTCTTCGATGCAGATCAGACCGTTGACGCCGCAAGTCTGCCCGTCGCAATCGGGGTCTTCGCAGTCAATCAGGCTGTCCAGATCGTTGTCGATGCCGTCGTCACAGATTTCGGGTTCGCCGATCGGCCCGGTGAAGTTTGACTGAAACAGGATGAAGTCGTCGATATCGACGTCGCAGTCGAGGTCGAGGTCGCCGTACGGCCGACCTTCCGGATCAACGACAATCCCGGGCGGCGTGTTCGGACAGACATCGAGCAAGTCATCGACGCCGTCGCCGTCGGAATCCACGGCGAGCGCGGGGCTTGTGCCGAACGAGATCAGCAGGCCGAGCATGAGCCCCCAGGCGATACGTGTCGCGGACATGGCAGACCTCCCTTTTTGATCGCCAGCAGGAGAAGTGAGTACGTTTATCATAACACAGCGGAGCGCGATCCGGGTGGTTAATTTGAGAGGGCAGGCGGATGAAGAGTCGCGGAGTTAGCGGACATTTGACGTCGAGAGTTAGTACGGCGGGACAAGCGTGCAAATCACACCGCCAGCGTCGCAGCCGTTCGACAGTGATCGGCGACACCTACTTGTCGTTCCGGCGTAGCGGATTGCTCGGCGCGCAACAACGTCCGCCACGGGGGGCGGACGCTACGGCCTTTCAACAACGTCCGCCACGGGGGTCGGACGCTACCCTAAACGTGGCTTGCTCTGAGGCGTGGTGCACTGCCAGCGGGGCGGCTGCCGCTCAGTTGTCCTGCTCGGCCAGCCAGTTTTGCAGGTATTCGAACGGGTCGCCGGGGGCTTCGGCCGCGGCGCGGTAGACATTCAGGGCCGCCGCCCAGTCGCCGGCGACCGCGTCGAAGACCGACTCGAAGACCTTCGGGTCTTCGTCGGTGGGATCGGTTGTCGGCGGCTCGTAGTTGTAGCGGTAGTTCGCCAGCAGCCAGGCGTTGTTGGTCGGCAGATTGGCATACCACCCGAAACTGCCGGGGTTGTTGAGCTGGGGCTGGACCTCGCTCACGAAGCGGTCGCGGGCCGCCTGGTAGACCGCCTCGCGGCCGGCGATCTTCTCCGCCGAACTCAGCGGCTGCGCGTAATACGCCTCCAGATCACGCTGCAGCGAGATCAGGAAGGTGTTGACCACGCTCAGATCGGCCTGGTACTCCTCGTTGGCCTGGACATAGGGCGAGTCTTCGCCGAACTCCACGTTCAAAAACTCTGAGGCCCCCTTGCGCCCCACAAAATTCGCCAGCGACTCGTTAAAGGTCGTGTGGTTCGGGCGCCAGATGGTGTTGTGCAGCAGCTCGTGGATGATGGTCTCTGCCAGGGATTGTTCGCTGCGCTGCAACATCGGCGAGCGAACCGGGTCGTCAAAAACGCCCAGCGTGCTATAGGCGTCGATCTCGTAAGTGTGCGTATCGTAGCCGTCGTCGACCATCTGCTGCTGCACGGCGTCGCGATACCCCTCATCAAAGAACGCCAGGTAGGGCACATCCCCGACGATGGGAAACCGCCAGATGTATGGCTTCAGGGCGTCTTTCCGCGCCGCCGAGAGGTTGAAGGCCAACGCCTCGTCGCCCGCGTCGAAGAACGTCGTGTACGAATTGCCCGCGTTGAGCCCGATGGTTTCGACGGCGTACTGGCGCGCGGCGACGATCAACTCCAGCTTGGCTTCCTCGTCGGCGCTCAAGCGGTCCGAGGCGAGCACGTCGTCGATCGGCTCAACCGCATCCAGAGTGCCGAAATGGCCTTCGGCGACGTGGGCCACATAGATCGCCCCTTCGCACCCGCCGAGAATCGCAACCAGCGCAACGACCGCCAATCCCACGCCAAGTCCAACAGTGTTCGAGCTTCTCACTGACAGCCTCCTGAGCCGGTGTGGTCCAATCGTCGCGGGTCTCCGGGCCTTCGAGTGGCCACGCCGCAGCATAACGCGCGCCCATCGCCCTGACCACGCGGCGGCGTGCCCGTCATTGGATGCCCGGGTCATTCCGTGTCGGCCGGTCGCGTCACGAGGGTCGTCGTGATGCCTAAGGCCGACCTTACTTGCGCGACACCCTTTCAAACTCAATGCGAACTCGCGTCGGTTTGTCTTCCTCATGGCCCAGCCGGAGGTCCGTTAGCCGCACGAGGAACGGGTCGCCGTATTTCGGCCCAGCCCATCCGGCGCTAAAACTGGAGTGTGCCCTCTGGCCAGCACTCCCCATGTCCACCTCCAAACGACCCTCCACGTAGATGGTGTCCTTGGAGAGCGGTCGAACGAACCCGAGTGCGAATACACCATGCGGCGGAAACGAGCCAGCCGCGAAGCCGAGCATTGATCCGAGAGTATCGCCGCGAACCACCTTACAGATAACCTCGACTTTTTCCTTGTCATCCTGGATCGTGAAGATCCGGGGCTTCTCCGGGGTTGGCTGACTGCTTTGCGCGCCGGCATTATGTCCAGTCCCATAGATCCCTACGACCGTGACAAGCACCAGGACTACCAGCGGCAGTCGGCTGGACGAGTAAACGACTGACATCGCACGTCTCCTTCGTTGGCAGCGCACGTAGTACGGGCTCAATATAGGCGCCCCCAATGTCGGGCACGCCGGATCGGATTATGCTACAACACCTGCTAGGTGCGCGGCGTGGACACGCGCGGCCTCGCCGGTAGCACCGTGGCGACGTATCTTGCGCGCTCCCAACAAACAGCAACAAACAGGGACAGCCACCTGTTTTTGCCCTAACAAACAGGGACAGCCACCTGTTTTTGCCCTCACCTCGCCGCCTTTGTCTTCCGCGGCCGGCCGATCGGCTGCGGACGCAGGCGACAACCCAGCCGGCGCTCCAGTTTACTCAGGAAGCTGTCAGACGCCAGCGGGCGGCCGGTGTGCGTGCAACGACGCAGTCGGCCGGTCAGCGCCTCGTCTTCCGGCTCGCAGAGTTGCTCACGCCATTTCGCCGGCGACCAGTCCTTGCGCCAAGCGGCCAGGTCGAGCAGATCGCTCCTGTCCGGCCCGGCTCTCACGTGTGCGGCGGCGCTCGACCAACCATAGCGCCACGCCCGCCGTACGAGTCGCGCGCGGACCGGGTTGCGTTCGATGTAGCGCAACGCCGCCCAGAGGTGCGGCTCATCGAGCGGGCATGAGAAGAAACGGTTCTGCCAGAGGTGGCCGCTGCGACCGTGCAGCCGATTGACGTACTGGGTGTACAGGTAATGGGTGCGGCCGATCGCGTGGGCCAGGGCGTCTTCGTCGCGCGGAACCGCGATCAGATGCGTGTGGTTGGTCATCAGGCAATAGCCGATGACTGTCACGCCGGCGGCTTCGCACCGCTGGCGGAGCAGGTCGAGATACATCCGGCGGTCGTCATCGACGAAGAAGACCGTCTGCCGATTGTTGCCGCGTTGCGTGATGTGATGCGGGCAATGCGGGATGACCGTGCGGGCGACGCGGGGCATGGCGGGAAGGCTAGCACATGACGATGTTGCTGTAAATAAACGGTGGCTGTCCCTACTTATCCTACCGCTGGCGGAGCAGGTCGAGATACATCCGGCGGTCGTCATCGACGAAGAAGACCGTCTGCCGATTGTTGCCGCGTTGCGTGATGTGATGCGGGCAATGCGGGATGACCGTGCGGGCGACGCGGGGCATGGCGGGAAGGCTAGCACATGACGATGTTGCTGTAAATAAACGGTGGCTGTCCCTACTTATCCTACTTATCGCTACTTATCGTCACATACTCAAACAACCCCATCCCATCCACATACCCCAACGGATCGCGTTGCATGAAGCGGCCGAGGCGGGGGTGGTATTGGCGGTAGCGGTTGTGGTAGGTGCGGGTGTCGGCGTCGAAGTGTAAGCCCTGGTGCATAAATGGATTACCGACGCGGCTGACCAGCAGGGCGTTTCCCGACTCCGCCGCTCGGCCGCCGGCGAAGATCTGCGGCTCGCCGTAGGCGCTGTAGCGGTACCGCTCGGCGACCGCCCCGGCTTCGTCCGTCAACGCCACCACGCGGAAGTTCGCGTCCTGGTGATAGAAGTACCGCTCCGACGCCGCGTCGAGACACGCGTCGGCGTCGTTCGGGTCGGTGGCGACACTGGTGTTGCGGTCGTAGACCAGCAGCTCGTCGATGTACGTCGGGCCGTAGACGAACTGCCCCAGCGTCCGCGGCGTGGCGGCGTTGTCGCGCCGAAGGCGGGCTTGTTGTCGAGATTCGGCTTCCTCGCGACGATTGCACGGACGTGTGACCAGTTCTCACCGGCTGCGCGCACCGAGTATCTCGGCAGCACCGTTCGCGTGGGGCAACCGCACGGCAGCGCCACCGGCTGGAAATCCACTATCTGCCATTTGTGTGAGGTGCGCGCGTCACCAGCCTGTCCCACATTCTCGCGCCGGCTCGTGGACCTGCGGGCCGAAAGCGGTACGATCACACCCGAGCGTTCGGCAACGGCGAAACCCGAGATGAGTGGAGGCATCTCATGAAGGCAGGCTGTGGTGTGCGTGCAATGGTGTTACTGGGGCTGGGTTGCATGGCCTGCGGGTGTCGGGCGCATCCGGCGAGCCTGGGCATGATGGTCCTGGGGATGTGGTCGCCGGCGCTGACGTGGAAAAGCGCGAGAAGCAACTGCTGGGCAAATCTCCGGCCGCCGCCGACGCGATGTTTGGCGGACGGACGGATACGTTTGTCGATATGGACAACTCCAGCACGCAGGCGTTGTGGTATCCCGCGGACGCCGATTTGGCTCACGGTGGATCGCTGGGTGGTGGAATCACTCGAGGGGAAGATCGTTTTCCTGACCAAGACCAGGGAGAACATCGACGGCGTGGAAGACGTGGTCCGCTCGGTGAATCTGCGGTCCAAGGTGATCGGCAATACCGCGGCCGAGTGTCAGCGGAGAGCGGCCCTGAAGGAGCCGGTGGCGAGATTCCGCTCCATGAATACCAACGACCGCGTGTTTGTGTACGACGTGCGCAACTTCACCAACCTGAGGGGGGCCCGGTATTGCCTGCTGTGGTTCGACAGTTCGGACAAGTGCATTGATATCAAGCTGGTCGGCGTGAGCGCCTCGACCAAGAAGGAACCGCTGGGCGGCAACTCGCCATAGCTTGCTTTCTGCGGCGGCGCGCGAACGGATAACGACGACCGAGTTGCGCCAGACGAACTTGCGCGCCCCCGACGAGGC
>CAXXWX010000027.1:0-241984 GCA_963675745.2 Phycisphaerae bacterium | reverse complement strand
CCGTCGCCTGTTCGCTCAGCCGCAGCGCCTTGCTCATGAGCCGCTCGCGGGCCGTGTCGACATCGGGTGACTGGCGGATGATCTTGATGATCTCGTCGATGTCGGCCACCGCCAGGATCAACCCTTCGAGCACATGCGCTCTTTGCCGCGCTTTGCGCATCAGGAACTGCGTTCGCCGGCGAATTACATCCACGCGGTGTTTCACAAAGTGGTCGATGAGCTGACGCAAACCGAGAGTTTTCGGTACGCGATTGACCAAAACCACGTTCATCGCGTGGATGTTTGATTGCAGCGGCGTGTACTGCCAAAGCTGGTTGATGACGACGTTGACGTTCGCATCCTTCTTCAGCGTGATCACCAGCCGTACCAGGGACTCGCGGCCGGATTCATCCCGCAGATCGTCGATACCCCGGATCGTGCCGCTCTGGACGGCGTCGATCAGGCGGTCTTTGATCGTGGGCAGCAGGACGCCGTAGGGGATCTCCTTTACGACAATCTGGATGCGGCCGGAGCGTGTCTCTTCGGTCTCGAGCACGCCACGGACCACCAGGGCGCCGCGGCCGGTCTCAAAGGCCTCGCGGATTCCATCGCGTCCGCAGATCACGCCGCCGGTGGGGAAGTCGGGGCCCTGCACGACGGCCATCAACTCGTCCGTGGTGATCGCCGGGTTGTTTATGCACTCGATGACGGCTCTGCATATTTCGCTGGGATTGTGCGGCAGCAAGCGCGTGGCCATGCCGACAGCGATGCCTTCCGAGCCATTGATCAGCAGGTTCGGGAACTTGCTCGGCAAGACAACCGGCTCGCTGCGCGTGCCGTCATAGTTCTCTTCAAAGTCAACGGTCTCCTTGTCGAGATCGGCCAGCATTTCCTGGGCCGGCCCGGCAAGCCGTGCTTCGGTGTAGCGCATGGCGGCGGGGGGGTCGCCGTCGATGCTGCCGAAGTTGCCCTGCGGATCGACCAGGGTGGATCGCAGGCTCCACTCCTGCCCCATGCGCACCAGCGTCGGGTAAATGACACCCTCACCGTGAGGGTGATAGTTACCGCTGGTGTCGCCGGCAATCTTGGCGCACTTGCGGTGCTTTGCGCGCGGGTGCAGATTGAGGTCGTTCATCGCGACCAGAATGCGCCGTTGGGACGGCTTGAGCCCGTCGCGCGCGTCGGGCAGCGCGCGGGCCATGATCACACTCATCGCGTACGTCAGATACGACTCCTGCATCTCCGTCGAGACCAGGATCAGTCGTTCATTTTGTGCCGGTTCGGCGCTGCTCATCGAGCGTACCCTTGCAAAAGCCCGCATTGGGGGCGTGCCCTATCCCGCTCACCAACTCTTCAGGCCGGCGACACGGGATAGGGCACTCCAGCAATTATAAGCGATATCGCGGCGCCTCGCACCTGGAGGGGGGAGGTCGGGGTGCGTGACACTTGCGGCGGGACGTTGGCAGCGGTGGTCCGGTGAGGCTTGCCCCAGAGGGGCATGGGGCCGGTGCCACGGGTGCAGCGCAGCTTAACCCGTGAGCACGGTCTGCTCAGCCGCGACTCTTCGCCCTGAAGGGGCGCAGGCGCATGGCCACGGGTGCAGCGCAGCGCAACCCGTGGATAGGATGCGGGTTGACATGTCATTCCGCCCCGCAGGGGCGGGGGAGGCGCACAGGCCGGGGACCTTCACGCGATTGCTCTATCACGTGGCCTTCAGCACCAAGCACCGCGCCGACCTCATCGCCACGGAGCTGCAACCACGCCTGTACGAGCACGTCGCAGTTCGGGATCGTGCGGCGATATATCCAAGTTCAGGCGGCGCATCATGGTCGACGAGGATTCGTGGAGGAGCCGAAGGCGTTGCTGGACGCACACGGGATCGAGCACGACGCGCGATACCTGGGGGGCTGAGCGCATCTTCCGCCGCCCCTGCGGGGCGGAGAGCTTGTGGTGGCGGACCGTGTCCACGGGTTCCGCTGCGCTCCACCCGTGGCTACGCGCCCACGCTCCTCCGGAGCGAAACGCTCGTGCCCGGGCCGCTGGCACGGATGACCACACGCCGCCGATTCTGTCACGCACACGGGAGGTCGTGCCGCCGCGCAAGCGTGGCGGTCCGGACGCGGCGTGCGGCGCCGCTTAGTGGTTGTCGGGTTTGGCGGGTTTGTCGGGCTTGGCCTCGTTGCCCAAGCCGGCCAGTCGGTCGAAGTAGGCCTTGATCGCCGGGTGGTATTGCCGCGGGACGCGCTCATACTCGATGGCATCCTGGGCATCACGCACGGCGGAAGTGATGACCGCTTTCTCAGCGGCCTGCGCGTCGCCGGGTGTCTGCGGCCCGTCAATCAGAACCTGGCCGATCATCTCACCCGGTCCGAGCTTGAGTTCGGCCTTGGTGGGTGTCAGCCGATGCGAGGCCTTTTCCTTGCCGATCCCATCGCCGTAGCCAAGCCCGTAGGTTGGCCCGGTTCCCCCCGGTTGTCCCTGTTGGCCGGCGCCGGTGCCGGGGTTCTGGCACACGCCGTCGCGCAGGTTGCTGAGGTCTGAAATCTGCGCCTCGAGTTCATTCATGAGTTGTTCGCTCATCTCGAGGTCGGAGAGTTGCCCCAGCGCATTGCTGAGGGCGCCGCCCGCGCCCTGCGCGCCACCGCCTCCGCTGCCGGCGGCATCACTCTGCTGCGCGGCTTGCGCGGCCTGTGCCAGGCATTGCCCCAACCCCTGGCAAGCCTTGCAGGCCTTGTTGTTCTGAGAGATTTTGCGGGCCAGCTTCTGCATCGCCTGCTTCGACATCTTGGAGCCGCCCAGGGCCTGCTGGAGCGCTTTTTCGAGGGCCTTGGGGTCTGTCTCGCCGGACTTCGTCAGCTTGTCGATCAGATCCTTGGCGTCCTGCTCCGACAGGCCGGCCTTGTTCTCAAGCTCTTTGCGCAACGCCGCCGTGTCGCCCAGCTTGCCGAGCTTGATCGCGAGCTCGTCGAGCCGCTTCTGAAGCTCACGCGCTTTCTGCTGCTGCTCAGGGTCACTGCTTTTGGCGGCGCTCTCGAGCTCCTGTTTCAACTGCTTGACCGCCTCTTGCGCGCTGCTGAAATCTCCAGCCGCAAGCGCCTTGGACAATTTGGCGGCGTTGTCGTTGCCCGACAGCGGGTTGAGTTGGCTCAGGTTTTTCTTGAGCTGTTTGAGCATGTCAAGGTCGCCGGAGCGCATCTTGTCGGCGAGTTGGTCGCGTACGTCGTCTATGCGCCGCACGGCGTCGCGGCGTATGTCGTCGGGTGTCTGGCCGGGGTCGTTCGGCACATCGAGCGGTTGCAGCGCATCCTGCAACTGGGCCAACTCGGGGTTGTGTTGCGCCAATTCCTTCAGCTTCTCGAATTGCTTATTCAAATCCGACGAGATAGCCGCTTTTTCGGCCTGCTGCGCTTGTGCCAAGAGCCGTTGTTGCGCGCGCTCCTCACGGGCAAACAAGTCCAATGGTGGGAGCAGCAGACCCAGCAACGTGGCCAGCACAATGGCTGACACCGACCAGCCCCACAGGCGCGGCGCGCGCAACGGAATACAAACGGGAATGCGCACGCCGCCCGCCTTCTGCTCGGCGTCGTGAACCGCCGCCTGGACAAATGGATCCCGGTCGGACTGGCAAGCCAGCGCCGTGCTGATACGTTCCTTAAGGCCGGCGGCGCTATCGAGCGCGACTGCGGCGTGCAAGCGGCTTACGCGGCCCGCGACCGCGCCGGCCAGCGTTATGACCAGGGCCAGCGCGGCTGCCCCCGCCAGCCCCCACCACACCGGAATGCCGAAAACGCAGAGGCGCTCGACTACGAGCACGGCCGACCAGATCAATGTTGCGATCAGGATGCCGCTTGCCGCCCGTTCAAAAATAACGTTGGTCATCAGCCGTCGGCGCGTGCGTAGGATTTGTCGATCAAGCTGCGTCACTGCGCTCCCCTTTGAACAGGCGGCCAAGGGTAAGTGCCGCGCGAGTCGTGCAACGCGCGGCTCCCCTTATACATACATTCTAAATCGGGTTTTGTTCCCGGACAATGTGAAGGGCTGGGAACAGGGAACAGGGAACGGGGCGGGGGAATGCGCGTTGTGGCCAATGGAGTGCGGGCCCGCGCTTCCGTTTAGCGCGGGCCCGCGTGGTTCGTCTGGCGATGGAGGTCAGCCGCAGATGGCAGGTCTCGACTGTCGGTTCGTCAGTCGATCTTAGGCCGGTCAGGTGAATGGACACACGCTTTTCGCGCGCCGCCGAGAATAACACGCGTTGTACCTCGCGGCCGTCGGCGGTTCATGCACAAAGCGCGCTACGTCCGAGAAAGCCGCTGAGCCGTGGGGTGGCTGATGCCGTTGCACGGCGCCCATACGCTTGTATAGTACGCGAGGCTGTGAGAGCGGTCCCGCGGCCGCTCGGCCGAGAGCACTACCTATCCACGAATCCGGGTGCAGCGTGCGATACCATCGATCAAGCAGATGCTGGGGCCTTCTCGCCGTTCTTATCGGCGTTTGGTGGGCCGCCGGTGCGGCGGCGCAGGATGGACAGGCCCGTGACGGCATGATCATCCAGCGGGTCGAGATCCAGGGGCTGGAGGCGATCAGCGAGGGGTTTGTGCGCGGCGCCATCGTCAAAACCCGCGCCGGACAGACGTTTTCACGCGCCCGGGTCGAGAGTGACGTGCGCGAGCTTCTGCGCACACGCAAGTTCATAAACGTCTTCGCCAACACAAGCGTCGAAGGCGGCGAGGCCGTTGTCATATTCGTCGTCGAGGAGAAGCCCCAACTCGCGTCCGTCGAGTTCATCGGTAACCAGAAACTCAAGGACAAGGATCTCATAACCCTCGCGCCATCGACCGGTCAGCCGCTGGACATTTACGAAGTCAATCGCGGCCGCGACGAGATCATCCGCAAGTATCGGCAGGCCGGGTACTTCTACGCGACGGTCGAAGTCGATGCCCAGGTCCTCGAGCGCGAACGCCGGCTCGTCTTTCAGATAAACGAAGGGCCGCGCGTCAAAGTGCGCAAGATCCTGTTCGAGGGGGCCGACTCATTCAGCACGCGCAAACTGCGCTCGCTGGTGAAAACCAAGACTTACGTCTGGGTGTTCCGCGCCGGCGCATTCGACAACGATCAGGCGGATCGCGATGGGATCGAACTTGAGCGCTTCTACCGCGACGAGGGCTTCCTCGATGCGCGCGCCGGATATCGGCTCGAGTTTGATGAGGTCGACCGCAGCAAACTGACCGTCATCTTCGTGATCGAGGAAGGGCCGCGCTATCGCATTGAGGAAATCGCGATCGACGGCAATACGGCCTTCACTACCGAGACGCTGCTGAGCGAGATGAAGCTCGCCCCGGGCGAGTTCTTCCGCGACGAGGCGCTTCAGCTTGATACACGAAGATTGCAGGACCTTTACGGTGAGATCGGCTATGTCGATGCGCGCATCAACACGGCGTATGACTTTCTCGAAGCTCCCGGCGTCGTTCGCTTGCGCGTCGAGATCAGCGAGAGCGAACGTTTCAAGTTCGGCCGGATCACCGTCCGGGGCAACTTGCAGACCAAGGACAAAGTCATTCGCCGTGAGCTGCGCTTCTATCCCGGCGAAGACTATAACACGGTGAAAGCGCGTAAGGCCGAACGCCGACTGCGCGAGACCGGGTTGTTCAGCCGCGCCACCATCAGCCCGTTGCCGGGCGAAGATGGTGTTCGCGAGGCGCTGGTCGAGATTGAGGAGTCCGACTCGATCCTCTTCCTGATCGGCGCCGGTGTGAGCACCGACAGCGGTTTGCTCGGATCGATCACGCTGGAGAACCGCAATTTCGATATCGGCGACTGGCCACGCACGTTCGGTGAGCTCTTCCGTGGACAGGCGTTTCGCGGCGCTGGACAGCGACTGCGCTTCACCGCCGAGCCCGGCACCGACTTGACGCGCTTTCGTATAGACTTCATCGAACCATATCTGCTGGATAGACCGTTGCGACTGGGCACGTCGGTGTATCTGTTCCAGCGCGGCCGCGCGACGTACGACGAAGAGCGCCTGGGGACCACGTTGAGTCTTGGCAAGCGCTTCGAAACCGGCCCACTGGATGGGTGGGCTGTGGAGGGGGCCGTGCGCCTCGAACGCGTCGACATTACCGAGGTTGACGCGCTGGCCGCCCGTCAGATCCGTGCCGAAAGAGGCACCCACACGCTCACATCCGTGAAGGCGATGGTCGTCCGCGACACGACCGACAGCCGCTTTCGGCCGAGTGAGGGCTATCGCTTTACCCTTGGCTGGGAGCAGTTCGGCGCGCTGGGCGGCGAATACACCTTCAGCAAACCCAGCGCGAGCGTCACATGGTATAAGACGCTGCGCACCGACTTGCTCGAGCGCAAGAGCGTGCTCGGCGTGCGCGGCGACGTGGCCTACATCGCCGGCGACGCACCGATGTTCGAGAAGTACTACGGCGGCGGGTTCGGCTCGGTCCGCGGCTTTCAATATCGCGGAATCTCCCCGCGAAACGGCATTCGCGATGACGCCATCGGCGGCAACTTCATTCTGCTGACCGGCGCGGAATATTCCTTCCCGCTGTACGGCCGGACGATTCGCGGCGTGACGTTCATCGATATGGGTACGGTGGAGGAAGATTTCGAGCTTACCGACTGGCGTGTGTCGGCCGGCTTCGGGATTCGCATCGATATCGACTTCTTCGGGCCGGTGCCGATGATATTCGACTTCGGTTTTCCGATCGCCAAGAGCGACGACGATGATACGCAGGTATTTAATTTCAGCATGGGGGCGTCGTTCTGATCGGCTCGGGCGATGTCGGTGAGGGGCATGTTGCTAAGATGTGGTGGGGTCAGGGTTTGCGCATCTTGGACCTGGCTGGGCGACGCCCGCGCCGGGGGTCGATTTTTTCTGGGTGGGCGCGTTGACACGGTCGGTGCTGATGATACACTACGGAGCCCGTTTGACGTTGGGAGCTCTGCTGGCAACCAGTGACGGGGAGCAGTCGGTGAGCCGACGAGCTGAGCGCCGTCTCGAGGACGTTGTGTGTCGGGCGACAACCGCCCGCAAGATGACGGGCTCGTAGCTCAGTTGGTTAGAGCGCGTCCCTGATAAGGACGAGGTCCGAGGTTCGAATCCTCGCGGGCCCATTCGGCTGCTCGCGGTTGTACCGGCCGCCGGAGTGATGGGAACATGGCTGATCTGCTGATGTTGCTGGGGATCGGCGTGTTTCTGATCATCGCAGTGTCTGGCATACTGCGAGGCGGCGGCGGGTGAGGCCCCCGCAGTTGCGGCTAGGCGTGTCCTGGCCACGAAGAAGATCGGGGCCGTAGCTCAACTGGGAGAGCGCCGCGTTTGCAACGCGGAGGTTGCCGGTTCGAGCCCGGTCGGCTCCAATCGGCGAAGTAGTACGCGGGCGACGAGCCCCGCGGCATCGCAGTGCGGTGCCCCCGGGCCCGCCGCTGGCGGGAGAAGCTGACGGCTGAGCGCTGACAGCTTCGTCGTTCTGTGACAAGTCCATAGGCAATACTGCGTAGGTATCGCATCGCGATGTATTGTGATGTATTGAAGTATGTACTGGATATGGCGTGATCACAGTTATTCATAAATGTGGTCAAGCTATTAAGGGTACATGGTGGATGCCTAGGCGTGCAGAGGCGAAGAAGGACGTTGTAGGCTGCGATATGCTCCGGGGAGTGGTCAAACACGCTTTGATCCGGAGATCTCCGAATGGGGCAACCCGGCATCACTGGGCAACCAGATGGTGTCATCCACATCTGAATGCATAGGGTGTGGAGGCGAACCCGGGAAACTGAAACATCTAAGTACCCGGAGGAAAGGAAATCAACCGAGACTCCGTAAGTAGCGGCGAGCGAAAGCGGACTAGCCCTTGAGTCATTGTGACCTCAGCCGAATGCTCTGGAAAGGGCAACCACAGCGGGTGACAGTCCCGTAGGCGTCAGGTGATCGATGACGAACGAGTAGGTCGGAGCTCGTGGAACTCTGACTGAACATGGGGGGCCCACCCTCCAAGGCTAAGTACTCCTGCACGACCGATAGTGTACCAGTAAGGTGACTGAAAGGTGAAAAGCACCCCTTCTAGGGGAGTTAAAAGTGCCTGAAACCATGTACCTACAAGCTGTGGGAGCCCGATTTCCCGACTTGTCGGGAGCGGGTGACCGCGTACCTTTTGCATAATGGACCGGCGACTTATCGTATACGGCAAGGCTAAGTGCTTCCGGCACGGAGCCGCAGCGAAAGCGAGTCTGAATAGGGCGACTGAGTCGTATGCGGTAGACCCGAAACCAGGTGATCTACCCATGGGCAGGTTGAAGGGACGGTAAAACGTCCTGGAGGACCGAAGCCGTAAACGTTGAAAAGTTTTGGCATGACCTGTGGGGAGGAGTAAAAGTCTAATCAAACCTGGAGATATCTGGTTCTCCCCGAAATGTCTTTTGGGACAGCCTCGGGCCACTACGCTGCGGGGGTAGAGCTACTGAATGCGACGAGGGCCCTTCCCGGGTACCTCCCGCAATCAAACTCCGAATACCGCAGCGACTATCCCGGGAGTGAGTCCGTGGGCGCTAACGTTCACGGTCAAAAGGGAAACAACCCTGATCGCCAGCTAAGGTCCCCAAGCTAGGCTAAGTGCGTAAGGAAGTCCGTTTTCTGAGACAGCCAGGATGTTGGCTTAGAAGCAGCCACCATTTAAAAAGTGCGTAATAGCTTACTGGTCGAGAAGGCGGGCGCCGATAATGATCGGGACTCAAGTCTAGCACCGAAGCTGCGGGCGCGAAAGCGCGGTAGGGGAGCGTACCACGAGAGATACAAGCCATACCGTAAGGAGTGGTGTCGGCTCGTGGTAGTGAGAATGCCGGTATAAGTAACGATAAAGCGGGTGAGAATCCCGCTCGCCGTAAGCCCAAGGTTTCCTGGGGAAGGGAAATCCGCCCAGGGTTAGCCGGAACCTAAGCCGAGGCTGAAAGGCGTAGGCGATGGATTGCAGGTTAATATTCCTGCGCTCCGTGTTGCGGTTGAAGCGTCGGGGACGTTGTTCAGGACCACAGCCCACTACTAGAATAGAGGGTGCTCGAGGCCAATTTGTTGCCGAAGTGTGGAAATGAACAACCGAGAAAAGCCGGCGTGGACGTAATGCGGATCCGTACCAAAACTGACACAGGTGGGCGAGGAGAGTATCCTAACGGCGCTCGAGAGAACGGTCCTTAAGGAACTAGGCAATTTGACCCCGTAAGTTCGCGATAAGGGGGCCCTCCTCCCTTCGGGGAAAGGGCGCAGAGAAGCGGCTCTGGGAACTGTTTATCAAAAACACAGGTCTGTGCTAACACGTAAAGTGGACGTATACAGACTGACGCCTGCTCGGTGCCGGAAGGTTAAGGAAGTAGGTTAGGCGCAAGCTGAAGCTTACAACCGAAGCCCCGGTAAACGGCGGCCGTAACTATGACGGTCCTAAGGTAGCGAAGTTCCTTGTCGGGTAAGTTCCGACGCGCATGAATGGCGTAATCACTGGAGCAGTGTCTCAAGGACCGACTCGGTGAAATTGAAGTCGCGGTGAAGATACCGCGTACCCGCAGCAAGACGGAAAGACCCCGTGAACCTTTACTGCAGCCTGGTATTGGTAACTGGTATCACATGCGTAGGATAGGTGGGAGGCTTTGAACCGGCCGTTCCGGCGGTCGGGGAGCCAACGTTGAAATACCACCCTTGTGCTATTAGTTGCCTAACCCTGTCCCGTGAATCCGGGCAGGGGACCGTGCTAGGTGGGCAGTTTGACTGGGGCGGTCTCCTCCTAAAAGGTAACGGAGGAGTGCAAAGGTCGGCTCAGCACGGTTGGCAATCGTGCGTCGAGTGCAAAGGCACAAGCCGGCTTAACTGCGAGACGGAAGTGTCGAGCAGATACGAAAGTAGGCCTTAGTGATCCGGTAATCCCGTGTGGAAGGGTTATCGCTCAACTGACAAAAGGTACTCCGGGGATAACAGGCTGATGACTCCCGAGCGTCCATAGCGGCGGAGTCGTTTGGCACCTCGATGTCGGCCCATCACATCCTGGGGCTGTAGGCGGTCCCAAGGGTTCGGCTGTTCGCCGATTAAAGTGGTACGCGAGCTGGGTTCAGACCGGCGTGAGCCAGGTCGGTCCCTATCTGCTGTGGGCGTACGAGTCTTGAAGGGCCATCACTCTAGTACGAGAGGATTGGGTGGTACATGCCTCTGGTGTACCTGTTGTCGCGCTAGCGGCACGGCAGGGTAGCTAAGCATGGATTGGATAAACGCTGAATGCATCTAAGCGTGAAGCCGTCCCTGAGATGAGGACTCGGTGCTCCCTTCGGGTGAGCTGAAGATCCCTCGTAGACGACGAGGTTGATAGGCCGGGTGTGTAAGGGTAGAGATGCCCTCAGCTTACCGGTACTAACGATCGAAAGCTTGACCGCATTTATGAATCACTGTGGTCATCTAGTATTTTCACGACGTATCCGGGTCGTCCGGTGCGATCAGCATCTACGCAGTTTGCCTATCGGCATAGTTGAGTGCCATCCGGCCTCGCGCTCACGCGAGGTGCGGCACACGATTTGCCGGTGACCATACGTGTGGAGCAACACCTGATCCCATTCCGAACTCAGTAGTAAAGACCACACGGCCGATGGTAGTCCTGATCGGGCGAGAGTAGGTGATCGCCGGCTTTAAGGCCCGTCACCGCATGTGCGGTGACGGGCCTCCTTTATGCGCGCGCAGAGCGTCCGGCCATGGCCGATGACCGGACGCTCTCAACGTCGCGGCGGAAACAGCCGCTGTCGGGTGTCGCGCCTACGAAGCGCCGGCGGCGACCGCCGTCCTTGTGCTGATGCTCCGCAGAGCCTGGTCCAGGTCGGCGATTACGTCGTCCGGATGCTCGCCGCCGACGCACAGACGCACGGTGTTGGGTGAGATGTGTGCCAGTCGGCGCCCTTCCTCACCCTGTTGCTGATGCGTGGATATTGCCGGAATCGTGGCGACGCTTTTGATCCGTCCCAGATCGGTCGCGCGCCAGATGCGTTGCAGCCCGTCGAAGAAATCGCGCGTGCGCTTGGCGTCACCCTTTACGCAGAACGACATCAGGTGGCCATACCGGTTTACGCGTTGCCCGCCATACTGATCATCGAATTCCGAATCGACCAGCCACATGTACT
Organism: Phycisphaerae bacterium; assembly: GCA_963675745.2. Lineage (GTDB taxonomy): Bacteria > Planctomycetota > Phycisphaerae > UBA1845 > Fen-1342 > JAFGRR01. The sequence goes on along the minus strand of CAXXWX010000027.1, from coordinate 230,854 downwards.
TGCTGGCCAGCTCGTGCAGCGGATGGTCCGGCAGCCCGAGGTACTGCACGCTCTCGACGTCGGGGTGCCCGTTGAGGAATTCGGCGACCTTCATCGTGTTGCGGCTCATCAGGTCCATCTTGGAGCGCAGCGTGCGCATGTCGTTGAGCGTCATGATGGCCTGCATCGGGTGCAGATTGGGGCCGTAGTCGCGATTCGGCAGGTATTTCACATACGCCGTGAAGTCCTGCTTCAGGTCGGCGTTGTCAATATTGGTGGTGAGGTTTCTACGTGCGATTACCGCGCCGCATACGCCGAAGCCGCTGGTCGTCAGGCTCTTGGTGGCTGACTGGATGACGATATCGGCACCATGGCAGATCGGGCGCAGCAGCGCCGGCGAAGCGACCGTGGCATCACAGATGAGCGGCAGATTATGGCTGTGTGCCAGGTCCGCGACCGCCTCGATATCAAAGAATCCCTGTCCGGGATTGCTGGGCAGTTCGCCATATAGAAACCGCGTGTTCTCGTCGATCCGCGACGCCCATGCATCGATGTCGGTGGGATCCTCGATCCAGCGGCACTCGATATCCCGCTCTTCCATCAAGCGCACGTTAAATTGCTGAAACGTGCCGCCGTAACATTGGGCGGTGGCCAGGAAGTTGCGCGGTTCGAGTTTGTTGCGGAAACGGTGGACCAGAAAAGGTTGAACCGCGGTCATCACGGCGGCCATACCCGACGATGTCGAGCAGCAGCCCGTCTCGCCGTCGTAGCCGTAGCCCTCGAGCAACGCCAGGGTCCACTCGTAGTAGTACGTTGAAGGATTGGCGATGCGCGAATAGCACCAGGTGGGGATCATATACGCCAGGGCCGCGGCCATCTCGTCGGAATCGCGGTAGGCCTGCGAACTGCTCATGAATACGGGCTCGATGATGGCGCCCTGATAGTCTTCGATGGCATCCTCGACGGTGTAAAGCCCGTGGACGGCGATGGTGTCGAACTTCCACTTCTTGACGACGTCGCGAATGTACTTCGACCGCCGCGCCAGATACTCGTTATTCGTGTCGATGTACTTCTGCATCCCCGGGGTGATCTCGACATCTTCGCCGCCGAACATGGTTGCCTCCGTTGAATGTGGCGTTGTTGACAGGCACTCAGCATACCCGATCGTGGGCGACCCGGGCAACGGGCCGGTTGGTTATACGAGTGGCCGGGCAAGCATGTGCCGCCGATCCCCCATCGGCGTTAGCCGAGCTATCACCGGAGGACGTGGATGCGTTAATCACTGCTCGCCGTCGAGTAGCTCCTCTGCGCTGCAACGGCGTGGGGGATCTGCTAGCGCGAGGGGTGCTCGTGCGAGAATCCCCTCGAACCGCTCGCGCGAGAATCGTCTCTCGTGCTCGTGCGAGAATCCCTTCTCGCACGTCCTTCTGCGGGAATCCGCTCCTGCCGGTGGGATGCGGGAAGGGATTCCCGCCGGGGTGGGTGCGAGATGGGAATCTCGCACCAGCGTGAGCGTATCTCGCACAGGCGTGCTTACGCGGTGTGCCACGGCTCTGTGAGCCGTGCAGATGCCGGCCGGCGTTCGCAACGAATCGTCCCAAGCCCTACAATCGGCTGACCTGGCGGCACCACGGCCGCGTGCGACCGGACAGGCAGGGCGTCGCGCGGCGGCGCCCGCAAAACGCGAGAAACCACATATGACCGAGCCGATCCTGCTCTATAGCACCAACAACGGCGTGCCGCACATTGATCTCGGCCAGGCCCTCTTGCAGGGGCAGGCCGCCGATCGCGGACTGTTTTTGCCGGAGCGCTATCCATCGATTACCCGCGCCGAGTTGCAAGGGCTCGCGGGCAAGCCCTACGCCGACGTCGCCTTGGACGTCCTCCGCCGTTACACGGCCGGCGTGATCAACGAGCCGACACTCTCGGCGTTGTGTGCCGACGCGTACGACTTCGACGTGCCGCTCGAACGTGTCAGCGGCAAGCGCCATCTGATGCGTCTCGATCGCGGGCCGACCGCCTCGTTCAAGGACTTCGCCGCCCGCATGATGGCTGGCTGGATGGGCGTTTTGATGCGCGAGCAGACCGGCCGGCTTGTCATTCTCACCGCCACCTCGGGCGACACCGGCAGCGCGGTGGCCCACGCGTACCATGGCGTCGAGCGGATGTCGGTCGTCGTGTTGTTCCCGCCCGACGAGGTGTCTGATCGACAACGTCGCCAGATGACCACGATCGGCGGCAATGTCGCCACGATCGGCATCGATGGCAAGTTCGATGATTGTCAGGCACTTGTAAAACGCGCGTTCGCCGATCCGGCGCTAGAGTCCATCCGTCTGACGTCCGCCAATTCGATCAACATCGGCCGGCTCCTGCCGCAAAGCGTCTATTACATCTACGCTTACGTGAACCTGGCCGACGTTGCGGCCGGCGAGCCGATCGTGGTTTGCGTGCCGTCCGGCAATTTCGGCGACATGATGGGGGCCGTGATCGCCAGACAGATGGGGCTGCCGATTGATCGGATAGTGATTGCGACCAATGCGAACGACGAAGTTCCCACGCTCCTGCGGACGCGGCATTACGCCAAGATCGTGCCGTCAAAGGTCTGCATCTCCAACGCGATGAACGTCGGCCACCCCTCGAATCTCGCCCGGCTCATTGACGTGTATGGCGGGCACATGGATGAGGTCGGCAAGTTGCACTCGCCGCCGGACTTCGCGCGGATGGACCGCGACCTGTTCGCCGTCAGCATCAGTGACGAACAGACCCGCGCAACGATCAAGACGGTATACGACGAGCACGGCGTGGTGCTCGAACCGCACGGTGCCGTCGGCTGGGCCGGCCTGGAGCACTTCTGGCGCGAGCACCCCGAGCACGCCGACAGCCTGACCGTATCAGTCGAGACGGCCCATCCCGCCAAGTTCCCTGAGGAGATTCGCGGCGTGCTGGGCGTTGAACCTGAAGTGCCCGCCAGTCTTGCCGGGCTGGATGGGCGCGTCGAGCGGTTTGAGACGATGACGTCCGCGTACGAGCCATTTCGTGACTGGCTACAGGAGCGGTTTGGGGCGGCATAGCATTCCGTCGCTGAAGTCCCACCGATGGCCCCATAGCACGCGGTGTTTCTCGTTTCACGCTCCACGCGGCAGGCGCCCGTCCCAAACAGGGTGGCAGCCTACGCACTTCGCGCCGGGGCGGCGGCTGAACTTGCAATGTGCGCTCTGCGCCGCGACAATACGCGGTCCCGGAAACCTCAGCCCGGTGACGGCGCGCGGGCGCAGCGTCGGGACGTTCCTGCGGACATAGGGAGATCGGATGGCGCGGCGTCGGAAGAAGCTCGGGGAAATCCTGGTTGGGTGGAGTGTTGTATCGCCCAACGATCTCGCCGATGCGCTCGCGTATTCGACCACGCACAACAAACGCATCGGCGAGGCGCTGGTTGAATTGGACATGGCCGCCGAGGATGATGTGGCCAAGGCCCTCGCGGCGCAGTTCGACCTGGAATATGTCGATCTCGACAAGAACCCGGTCGTTCCCGACACGCTCCAGTTGATTCCCGAGAACATCATCCGCAACCACAAAGTGCTGCCAATAGCGCGCGAGAACAACCGTCTCAAGGTGATTATTTCCGACCCGCTCGATCTCGAACTGCTCGACATGCTGCGTTTTCGGCTGAACAGCGAGATCGACTGCGTCCTGGCTCCCAAGAGCAAGATCCAACGCTACATCGACACGTTCCTGAGCGATGTCGGCACCAGCATGGACGATACGATCGAGGCGATTGACCGCAACGCCGACCTGCTCGCCAAGGATGAGGTGGCGGAGAAGAAGGCTGAGATTGAGGCGGACGCCGACGCGCCGGTCATCAAGCTGATCAACCTGCTCATCGGTGAAGCCGTTCGCATGCGCGCGTCGGACATTCACATCGAACCGATGACCGACCGGGTGCGCGTGCGTTATCGCATTGACGGTGTGTGTATTGACCGCGACAACATACCGAAGTCGATGCAAGGCCCGGTTATCGCGCGATTCAAGATCATCTCCGGAATCGATATCGCCGAGAAACGGCTGCCGCAGGACGGCCGCATTAAGATGAAGATCGGCGGAAGCCAGATTGACTTCCGCGTCAGCTCGCTGCCGGCATATCACGGCGAGAGCGTGGTGCTGCGTATTCTGCGTCCCGATTCAGTCAAGATCGGTATTCGCGGACTGGGCTTCGAGGAAGACGACTACGAACGGTTCCGCGGCATCATTCGCCAGCCGAACGGCATTTTTCTTGTAACCGGTCCCACGGGCTCCGGCAAGACGACGACGTTGTACGCCGCCCTTCAGGAGCTGAACCGCCCGGACCGCAAGATCATCACCGCGGAAGACCCGGTGGAGTACAACTTCACGGGGATGAACCAGTGCCAGGTACGCGAGGACATCGGGCTGACGTTCGCGCGCATTCTGCGATCCATGCTGCGTCAGGCGCCGAACATCATCCTGGTCGGTGAGATTCGTGACCGCGAAGTGGGCGAGGTTGCCGTGCAGGCCGCTCTGACCGGTCACCTGGTGTTCAGCACCTTGCACACCAACGACGCCCCCAGCGCCATTACGCGTCTGGTGGACATGGGGATCAAGCCGTTCCTCGTTGCTTCCTCGATCCAGGCCATCATGGCCCAGCGCCTGATTCGCCGGGTCTGCGGTGAGTGCAAGGACATCGACCCGAACCCCAACCGCTTTGTGCTGAAGATGCTGGGCATCACGGATGACGACCTCGTTGGGAACCACATATATCGCGGGGTCGGTTGCAAGCGCTGTAGCGGCATAGGATTCCGTGGACGACAGGGCATCTTCGAGATGCTCGAGATGAACAGCGAGATCCGCGAACTGGCGTTCAACCGGGCACCCACACAGCAGGTTCGGCAGGCGGCGGCGGCCTCGGGCATGCGGCCGATTCTCGAAGACGGCAAGCGCAAAATCCTGCGCGGCATCACTACGCCCGACGAGGTTGCGCGCATCGCCCAGATGGAAGGCATTATTGCCGAGGATGACTAATTACCCAGACGACGGCTGACGGCCGCCTAGTTGGATGAGGCCCCAAAGTGGCAACTGTTCATATTGATCGCCTGTTGGAAACCTGTATCCGTGTCGGCGCGTCCGACATTCACCTGCACGTCGGACGAGCCCCCGTACTCCGCATTCACAGCCGTCTGCGCAGCCTCGAAACCAAGACACTCGAACCCGACGATACCGTCGCGCTCATGAAGTCAGTCACACCCGAGCGCAACCAGCAGGAACTCCAGGAAGAGGGCGGAACCGACTTCGGCTTCGCGTTCGGCGACAAGGGGCGTTTTCGTGTCTCCGTGTTCCGACAGCGTGGAAATGTCTCACTGGTGTTGCGACTGATTCCGTCACGCATCCTCACGTTTGAGGAGATTGGCCTGCCGCCGATCGTGAAGTCGCTGTGCCGGCGGCCGCGCGGCTTGTTCCTCGTCACCGGGCCGACCGGTTCCGGCAAGACCACAACCCTGGCGACGATGCTTGACTACATCAACCGCAACTTCGATCGCCACATCATCAGTATCGAAGATCCGATTGAGTATTATCACAACCACTACAAGTCGTGTTTTTCCCAGCGCGAGGTGGGCATCGATGTCCCCAGTTTTGCCGAGGCCCTGCGGCGTTCGCTGCGAATGGACCCGGATGTGATTCTGGTCGGCGAGATGCGCGACCTGGAGACGATGGAAGCGGCGATCCGTGCCGCCGAAACCGGCCACTTGGTGTTTGCCACGTTGCACACGACCGGTGCGCAGGGCACGATCAACCGTATCATCGACGCGTTCCCCGTGGCGCAACAGGAGCAGATCCGCGTGCAGCTCAGCACGAACCTGCTGGCCATTTTGTCCCAGGCGCTATTGCCGACCGCCGATGGTCAGGGACGCCGGGCGGCCTATGAGTTCCTGGTCATCACGGCGGCCATCTCCAACCTGATCCGCGAGAACAAGACCTATCGCATCAACTCGGCCATCCAGACCGGCAAGAAATTCGGCATGCAGTTGCTCGATGACCACTTGTGGTTGTTCTACGACGAGGGCATCGTCGCCGCCGAAGAGGTGCTCGAACACGCCCAGGCTCCTGCCGAATTGCAGAAGAAAATTGATGAGAAGCTGCGTGGTCAAGCCGGGCCGGGCGGCATGATGCACAAGAAGATGGACGATGGCACCGCCGACGACTCCGGCGAGGGCAACAAGAAGTAACCGCAACCGGCGCAACAGCGTGGAACGCCGATTTCCGGTCGGACACGCGCCGTAGTCGCATAACCCCTGGCTCAACATCAGGTTCTGAAAGGTCCAGCAATGGCTGATACCATCGAGAAAGTCGTTATCATCGGGTCCGGCCCGGCCGGTCTGACGGCGGCCATCTACGCCGCTCGCGCAGATCTCAAGCCGCTCTGCTTTGAGGGCTTTAACGCCGCCGGTCTCATTCCGGGCGGCCAGTTGATGTTTACCACTGATGTCGAGAACTTCCCGGGTTTCCCCGAAGGCATCATGGGCCCGGAGATGATGAAGCGCTTCCGAGACCAGGCCGAGCGCTTCGAAACGCGGTTCATTCGCGAAGACGTCACCGAGGTGGACATCGCGCACCGGCCGTTCACGATCAAGAGCACCGGTCACACCGTCCAGGCGCACGCGATCATCATTGCCACGGGCGCGCGGGCGAACTGGCTCGGCCTCGCGAACGAGAAACGCCTGGCCGAGAGTGGCGGCGGTGTCTCGGCGTGCGCTGTCTGTGACGGCGCCATGCCGATCTATCGCGGACAGCACCTCGTCGTCGTTGGCGGCGGCGACTCGGCGGTCGAGGAGGCCAGCTACCTGACAAAGTTCGCGTCGAAAGTGTCCCTGATCCACCGCCGTGACCAGTTGCGCGCCAGCAAGGCCATGCAGGAGCGCGCCATGAAGCTCGAGCAAACCGGCAAGCTCGAACTCGTTTGGGATTCCGTATTGGTCGATGTGCTCGGCGATGAGTCGATCACCGGCGTACGCCTCAAGAACGTCAAGACCGAAGAGCAGCGCGACCTGCCTTGCAAGGGCCTGTTCATGGCGATCGGCCACACGCCGAACACGACCCTCTTTGCCGATTCCCTCGAGCTGGACGACAAGAAGTACATCAAGCTGGCGACCCCCGGCAGCACCTACACCAGCGTCACGGGCGTATTTGCCGCCGGCGACGTGGCCGACCACACCTATCGCCAGGCGGTAACCGCCGCCGGCACCGGCTGCATGGCCGCCCTCGACGCCGAACGCTGGCTGGCCGCCGAGGGGATTGAGTAAGCCAGGCGGGCGGATTGCCCGCGCGCCGGCGTTCCGCGCGGGTTGTCGGCTCAGGGTCGCTCGCTCAGGATCTTTCGCAGGTCGGGCGGATGCAGGTTGCCCTGCGTCGCGATGTCGCGCATCGTCATCTGCGCGTCGGCTTCCAGCCCTGCCGCGCGGAGCCGCTCCAGCGCCACGGCCAATTCGAGCCCCTCATCGGCGCAGAATTGTCTGAGCGTCTTTCGGCCCATCCCGCCACCACCCCCTGCGTGCCGACTGCTTTCCGCGCTGTTTGCGCCAGTGGCGATGTTGTAGAGCTCGGCGGGAGTCATGCCGTGCGCGCGCGCCAGATCGCCCAGAATCGACTCCGGCGAATCGACCGTAATCCCCTTGGCTTTCATTCGCGCGATCATGGCCTCCCAATCCAGGTTTGCTTGGCTGGAAAGCTCACGCAGCGACAGCAACTCGGCGTGCGGAATCGGCGCGCGCTCGTCACGCCGCTCCCAACTGGCCTTGACCATCTCGTTGAAGGCCACCAGCGATGAGAAGGGCGGCACCTCCAGGAGCGTCCCGGACACCACGGTGACCGCCAGAATCAGCGCCAGCGCCCACTCCCGGCGCAGGGCGAATCGCCGCGTCACCGTGCTCTTGAAGTAACCGAGCAAGGTTCGCCAGTTCAGCCAGATGTGGAAACCGGAAGCGATCAGGAACAAGAGGCCAAACCAGATGTGTATGGCGCTCCAGTTGTCCTTGGTGAGCCCCAACAGACGCCAATCGGTCCAGTAGGCGACGCGTCCCGGTGGTGTGACGAATAACCCCACACCCGTCACCGCCAGAGCGAGAAAGCACAGCGTCGTCGCCACCGATGTGAATCCCCGGCCGCTGAATGTCGCGTTTTTTGTATCGCTCATGCTTGTCTCGATCCTGGGATTAAAGCAACAGCCGTCATACGCGCGGCGGCACTATCTCCAGCTTGTCGCAGAGCCGACACGCCAATTGGCGCACGCGCCGCACGTCGAGGCGCCAGTTTACCAAACCCGTTCGGCCACGCATCCCCGTTCGCGCCATTGACCAACAAAGCTGCGGTAAACCTCGGGTCGTCGATACGCCGAAAACCTGGGTACAGGAGATTCGATGGCCAAGTGGCCGCAGCTTGCGGCGCATGGCCGGTATCACCCGGCCCGGCGACGGAGGCCGGGGAGAGTTTCCTGGAAAACCGACCGCGCGTTCGGCGCGATCCGATCCACGTAAGGAGGCCCCGCATGCGAGTTTACATAGTGCTGTTGCTCTTGCCATTGATTGGCTGCGCCACCACCGATCCGCGCACCGCCGGCCCGGCGCCCACCAGGCAGCACCAGGCTAGACAGAAGCCGGCGCTGGCGGCCAATGTCGATACACGCCCCAAGACACCAATGAACCAGGACCGGGCCGCCGTGACCGTCGCAGCCCGCGTGCTCAACTTCGAGCGCGCCGAAGGCAGGGCGGTGCTCGATCTGCTCAACGTGAACAGCTCTGACGCGGTCGTCGTCACCAGTCGGCAGATCGGCGCACTGGTCAACATGACGAATCCACAACGACAGAGCGCCATGGCCAAGGCGCCTCAGACGACGGTCTTCGAGGGTGGGCCCGGCAAACTCCTGCTCGGCGATCGTGGCCGCGCCGGGCGCTTGATCGTCTGGCCGACCGACGTCACGCAGAAGAGCGCCACTCTACGCCTCGGGCTCGAGTTCAATCACCGTGACCGCCAGATCAGCACCGAGTCACTCCTGCGCATGCGCACGAATACGAGCGTCGTGCAGTGGCTCAACCCGCAGAGTCCAGACTCCGTCACGTTGCTGATCATCGAGCTGAAGGACATCAACCACCAACGCAGCGCTGCACGTAAATAGCAGCGCCGCCGGGCACTACGTGGCGCAATTCTTGCGCTGCGGCGCAATTTCGTGTGCGTGACAGAATCGGCGGCGTGTGGTCATCCGTGCCAGCGGCCCGGGCACGAGCGTTTCGCTCCGGAGGAGCGTGGGCGCGTAGCCACGGGTGGAGCGCAGCGGAACCCGTGGACACGGTCCGCCACCACAAGCTCTCCGCCCCGCAGGGGCGGCGGAAGATGCGCTCAGCCCTCCAGGTATCGCGCGTCGTGCTCGATCCCGTGTGCGTCCAGCAACGCCTTCGGCTCCTCCACGAATCCTCGTCGACCATGATGCGCCGCCTGAACTTGGATATATCGCCGCACGATCTCGAACTGCGACGTGCTCGTACAGGCGTGGTTGCAGCTCCGTGGCGATGAGGTCGGCGCGGTGCTTGGTGCTGAAGGCCACGTGATAGAGCAATCGCGTGAAGGTCCCCGGCCTGCGCGCCTCCCCCGCCCCTGCGGGGCGGAATGACATGTCAGCCCGCATCCTATCCACGGGTTGCGCTGCGCTCCACCCGTGGCCATGCGCCTGCGCCCCTTCAGGGCGAAGAGTCGCGGCTGAGCAGACCGTGCTCACGGGTTAAGCTGCGCTGCACCCGTGGCACCGGCCCCATGCCCCTCTGGGGCAAGCCTCACCGGACCACCGCTGCCAACGTCCCGCCGCAAGTGTCACGCACCCCGCAATTTCGAGCATCACCGGGCTGACTCGACATCCGTCAGCGCAAGGGTATCCTGCACGGGCCGCGCACGGCGAACGGCGCGGCCCATGCAGGAGACAACTTGCGCGATGCACGGCAGTTCGGATATCACTATTCGCTCGATGACCCTCGAAGATTACTCGGCGGTGCTTGACCTGTGGCAGACGGGCGGTCTGACACCACGCCCGCACGGTCGCGATTCACGCGAGGCCATCCGCTGGCAACTGGAGTTGTTTGGGGACAGCTACCTGGTGGCCGAACACGCGGGAAACGTGGTCGGTGTGCTCCTGGGTACGCATGAGCGGCGCAAGGGCTGGCTCAATCGCCTGGCCGTGCATCCCGACTATCGCCGGCGCGGCATTGCCCGGCGTCTGAGCGAAGCGGCGGAAAGCGCGCTCTTTGCACAGGGCGTTCACATAGTCTCGGCGCTGGTCGAAGAACACAACGACGCCTCGCGCGAGTTGTGTCGCCGGCTGGGCTACGAGGAGTTCCCAGTCGTCTACTGCCGCAAACGCCGCCCCGAAGATCATTGATTCGCCAACTGTAGCGGCCCGCGCCTCGCAGGTCGTCGGCGCGAAGCGGGTTTCTCGACGTTCGGCGGCCGGCGGGGCGCCGGCCGTTACGATTCGCGCCGAGCTTTCGCACGGCATGCGGACCTTCCGCGGCCGAGTCCCCGCTAGTATGACATCCGGGCCATGGCGGCGATGAACTCCGGGCTGGTGCCGCAGCAGCCGCCGACGAAATTCGCTCCCGCCGCCACCAGTTCCTTCACCTGTTGCGCAAAGGTCTCCGGCTGCATGTTGTAGACCGCCTGGCCATCCTTCACCACCGGCATGCCGGCGTTGGCTTTGACCCAGATCGGTTTCGTCGTGACCTGTCGGTACATCGCGGTGACCCTGACATAGTTCTCGATACCCACACCGCAGTTGCACCCGACCACGTCGGCCCCCGCCTCGTCAAAGGCGGCGGCGGCCTGCTCGGGAGTGACACCCATCATGGTGCGCGTCTGGTCTTTGCCCGAGTCATAAGTCATGCAGGCCACCACCATCAGGCCGGTGGTCTTGGCGGCGCGAACCGCCGCGCAACCCTCGGTCAGATCGGCCATTGTCTCGACAACCAGCGCGTCGACACCGCCTTCGGCGAGGGCCTCGGCTTGCGCTTTGAACCCGGCGAACAACTCGTCCTCTGTAACCTCGCCGGTGATGATCATGCTGCCGCTGGGACCGATCGAGCCAAAGACCCTGGCTTTCGCCCCGGCGGCGCGTTTGCTGATCTGTGCTCCGGCGATGTTGAACTCGGCCACCTTGTCCGCGCGCTCGTGACGCGCGAGCACAAAGCGGTTGCCGCCGAACGTATTCGTCAGGATGATCCGCGATCCGGCGGCCACGTAGGCCGACGCGACCTGTTCGACGTAGTCCGGCTGACTGATGTTCCATTCCTCGCGGCAGAAGCCCGGAGGACAGCCGAGCTTGTCGAGCTCCGTCCCCCATGCGCCATCGGTGACGGTCACTTTCCCCACGTAGTCTTCGAGTTTGGCGGTCATCGAGCACACCTCATCTCACGGCAGTAAACCGCGCGAGCTTCCTGGAAAAAAGGACGGAATACCGTACCAGCGCCGAACAGCCCGGCGCCGGCACCGTGGCGCTGGGCAATGTAACGGCCTGCGCCTCGCAGGCCGCAGGATACTGAAAGGGCCACTCGGCGTCGACGGCCTGCGAGGCGCAGGCCGTAACTGGGCTCTGATGCCGGGCCACTGCTCGCAGAATGGGTTGATCTCGGAATAGCCGGCCGGTCACCCGATCGGCAAGCGCTGCGTGTCGTCGTCAGGATCCGGTCACATTTCGGCCGCGGGTTCGCCACCAGACGTATCCCATCAGCAGCATACCGATCACGCTGAATGGCAACATGAACCAGAACCACGCCGTCCAGCCGAGCGCCGTGTTCTTGATTGCGTAGTCAATGAGGTGTCCCAAGCCAAACCCGGCGACCGCAGCGCCGAAGTACTGGAAGGAGTCGATCACACCTGCCGCAAACCCGGCCATCTTGCGGCCGCCCAGATCCATCGCCGCCGCCGTTCCCAGGATCGAGTGCGTCGAGTTGCACGTGAACGAGATTGCGAGCGTCATTATCGCGGCCAGCCCCGCGCTGGTCGTCGCCGAGTTGCCCAACAGGATCGCCGCCGCGAGAATACAGAGGCTCTCAAGCCCGTACAGGGCCATCGCCACCGGTGCGCGGCGCCCCTTGAAGAGCAGGTCCGAGATGAAGCCGGAGCTTAGTGAGCCGATGACCGCCGTGATTGGCATCAAGGCGCCGGTCAGGGCCACTAGTGCCGACTTGCGCGAATCCAGCCCCCATTCGCCCTCGAAGTAGAGCCACAGCCACTCGAACTGTGCCGTCCGAACGGCGCCGGTGCAGAAGTACGCACCGGCTGTCACCCAGACCATCTTCTTGCGCGCGATCGTCTTGAACACCACGCTCAGCGGGATGCGCTCATCGTGGTCCGCGTCGGCGTGATCTTCATCGGCCGCGTGCTGAACGCGGTAGCCCGCTTCTTCCGGGTCGTTCTTCACTACCACATACATCAACAGCACGACCACAGCCACGACACACGGCGGTATCCAGAACAGCCAGCGCCAGTGTAGCGGCGGGATGTGCAGCGTTACGATCAGCAGCGGGATCGTACAACCGGCCAGCAGCAATGGTCCAAACGAATTGATCGCGATCAGGCCAAACTGAATCATCAACCCGAAAACGCCGGCGAAGCGCCCGCGCTCGACCCGTGCGAACCACGCCGTATTGGCCTTGACCATGCCAGGCGCGCCAAACGCCTGGGCGTAGCCGTCGGACGCGCGAATGATAATGAAAAGCAGCAGGACACTGCCCGCGCCGGCAAACGAGGCCATACCGAACAGCACATTGAGGACAATCGTGAGCCCGGCCCCAAGCGCCATGGCCTGCTTGCCCCCTAGCCGGTCGGTCAGCAATCCGTTAAAGAACTGTCCAAATGCGTAGGACAGGTGGCGGGCTGTGCCGATCATGCCGTACTGCGCGTTGTTCAGCCCGAACTGTTCCAGGATGCGCGGGGCGGCGATTGCCAGGTTGTAGCGGCACATGTAATACGAGGCGTACATGAGGCCGAGCATGAACCAGTTCGCGCCGCGCCGGGCTTTGAACCCGGGCGGATGCACGATGCTCGATACGCCGTTGGCCGTGGCGTCTGGGTTGCCTGTACTCATGCTAGCATGCGCCTATCGCCGCCTCCATCTATTCCCACCGAACCGCTACGCCGTCCGTTCCGATTGCTTCGGCATCAGGTATGCGGCGCCCACCAACCAGAGGGCAACCTGCATCGCCAGCGCGATCAGCGAGACCGGCCTGCTCGCGAACGCCAACAACATGCCTTCCAGTTCCATCGCGGATACAGTTTGCGAGAGTGGCCCGCTCGTAAGCACCAACAGCAGGCCTTCCACGATGATCAGGATTCCAAACAGCCACAGTGCGCCGCGCTTCATATTCAGAATGCCCAGCAGACACGCAGCCGTGACCACAATTGGCGTGATCCACGGCACGATGTCTTGCGATGCGTCATAGGTGGCGTCCTGCATGTGCAGCGCGTTCAAAACCTTGACGATCGCGGGCAGCATCACCGTCGTCATGAACATCAGCAGGTAGGCCAACCCGATCGTCGCGGCCAGCGGCGCGGGCGGCGTGATCACGCGTGGCAGGGGGCCGCCGGTCACCTCGGGCAGTTCCTGATCCGCGTGAAACACCGCCGGACGCCAGGATTCAGAATCGGGGAGCCTCACGAAGCGCAGGTGCAGCTTCTCGTCGGGCCGGCTGCCGGCAAAGCGGCACTCAATCCCCGCGAACGGGCCACGGTTGAAAACCTGGCGCTGGCCATATGTGAGTTGCTTGCGTCCGAACCAGCCTGAGCGGCTGTGAATCCGAAGCACAAGGTCTTCGTCAGGCGTGCTGGGTATCTTCCATCGATATTCGAACATGACAAGTGTCGCGTAGTATAAGCGAATCGCGGCGCTGTACAACCGCCGCCGGCAACACGATTGTCCCGGTGTCAGGGCGATCGCATTCTCGTGGTAAATAATGGATGTTCGGTGTATGTACGGGTTGCGCTTGCGCGCGGTTGGGGGTAAGCAGGTTATCATCGTTCTGCGTTGGCCACGCAGGGACATCAGCGGTCCCTTCGAGAAGGAGCTTTGGCATGGACGTCAACGCCCCGCGTGGCATCCTGCGCTTTTTCAGTGATATGGAAGATCCGCGTTCCAACCAGGGTCGCCGGCACGAGTTGCTGGACATCCTCGTCATCGCCATCTGCGCCGTGATCTGCGGCGCCGAGGGTTGGGAGGATGTCGAACTTTTCGGCCGCGGCAAGCAGAAGTGGTTTGCCACCTTCCTGCGTCTGCCGCACGGCATCCCTTCGCACGACACCTTCGGTCGCGTCTTCGCGCGGCTCGACCCCGACGCCTTCGAGCGTTGCTTCCTCGCCTGGGTACGCCACCTGTCGCGGACGAAGGTCGGCCGGCTGGTCGCCATCGACGGCAAGACGATCCGCCGCAGCTTCGACACGGCGGCGAAGAAATCTGCGTTGCACATGGTCAGCGCCTGGTGCGCGAGCAACCAAACGGTTCTCGGACAGATCGTAACCGACGCCAAGAGCAACGAGATCACCGCTATTCCAAAGCTGCTGGAGTTGCTGGACCTGGACGGCGCCGTGATCACCACCGACGCAATGGGCTGCCAGAAGGCGATTGCCGAGAAGGCCATCTCTTGTGGAGCCGATTACGTGCTCCAGGTCAAGGGCAATCATCCGCACTTGCAGAAAGAACTGGAGCTGCTCTTCGACGAGTGTCGCCGGAAAGACGCCCACGCCGTCGCACACGACTATACGCAGGAGCATGACAAGGGGCACGGGCGGATCGAGACGCGGCGCTGTTGGATGACCACCGATGTCAGCTGGCTGCCGGCTGGGGCGCAGTGGCAAAACCTCAGCAGCTTTGCCTGCGTCGAGGCCACGCGGCGGATCGGCGAGCAGGTCGAGACCGACCGGCGTTACTACATCAGCAGCATCGAAAAGTGCGACGCTGCCCGCATGCTCGAACGCGTCCGCGGGCACTGGGGCGTCGAGAATCGGCTGCATTGGCGGCTCGACGTGATCTTCGGCGAGGACCAGCGACGGATCCGCAGCGGCTACGCAGCCGAAAACTTCTCGCGTCTGAGCCGGATCGCCCTGAACCTGCTCAAAGCCGGACCACCCAAAGCCCGCAGCATCCGCGCCCGACGCCTACTCGCCGGCTGGAACCACGACTACCTCCTCAGCCTCCTGATCCACGACCCAAAACCGAAAACCTGAGAATGCGATCGCCCTGGGGGGGCAGGGAATGAGGGGCCGGGTCCGTGACACTTGCGGCGGGAATTCCGCGCCGGTGGTTTCCGAGTTATTCGCCCCGAAGGGGCATCTGAATATAGCCCAGCACGCAGTGCTGGGTCTCGATCCCAGCCGCCAAGTCCCGCAGGGACGACTGAAAGCTCAGCCGTCCCCGTGGGACTCGGTTTTCACGTGGCCACAATTGCCCCAGCACTTCGTGCTGTGCTACGTTCATTGCGTCCCTGCTGGACGCCCTGGCTACGACCCGCCGAATTGTGTCACGGACCCTGAGGGGCCAAGGGATTGAGGGAGCGGGGAGCGGGGCTGGGGGACAGTGTTCGTACTTCCGTCGCGGCCTTAATCCGTCAGCCCGGTATTCCCCGCTCCCTCAGCGAGTTCCTCCGGCCATCGCGCCATTGACGCCCCATAAGCACACGTCGCGCAATGCGTATTGGCCGCTAACTGCCACTCAACAGAGCGACAAACGGGTCGATGTCGGCATTATTGAAGAGGTCATCGCCATTGACATCCCCGGGCAGACGGAATCGGCGGTACTCATACGCCCCCATGTCAACCGTGGCCGGCGTGAGCAGGGATGGAACGCCGGTGTTCGGGGCCTCGCTCAAGTCGAGCACGCGCCCGCTGCCGTCGCGGTCAACGTACAGGCCGGCGGGCAACAGCGATGTGTCACCGGCATCGATGCATGGCGAGGCGGTGGTCAGGTGCAGGTCATCGTCCACCGTGCCGACGGTGCCGTCCACCCCGGCCGGGCCGAGCAAGAGCGGGTCGTCACCGATGTTGCCGTCGTTGGGGTCGGCGCAGTAGCTTGAGCAGCCCTGGATGCAACTACTTGTCACGATAGCGGTGCCACTTTCGACGATGATCTGGGCGAATTCACCTGTTCCACCACTGTCCGAGTTGCCCCAGATGATGCAGTTTCGGAAAACGGGCGCGCTGTTGTAGCACATGATGCCGCCGCCGAGTCTCAACGCCGTGTTCCCGCTGAAGGTGCAGTTAATGAAGACGGGAGCGCTGTTGTTGACGACGCGGACGGCGCCGCCATCAGGGTTGCCTCCCTCGCTCGCACGGTTACCGCTGAACACGCAGTTCACGACGATCGGATTGCAGTTGATCTGGTTTTCCATCCCGCCGCCATCGCTGGCCGTGTTGCCAAAGAAGCTGCAGTTGATCACGAGGGGGCTGCTCCCGTTGAAATTAGCCATTCCGCCGCCATCGCCGCCGACATTCCCGAGGAAGATGCAGTCCATCACCTTGGGGCTGCTACCCTCGTTGTGCATGCCGCCATGGTAACCTTCGTTTCCGATGCTCCCCCCGTGATCGTGAAGCCTTGCAGGACTGTCTCGTGCCCCTGGCCGCTGAGGCATCTGACTACGGCACCGCCCGTGCCGTTGATTACCGTGACATCTGGCCCTTCCGAACTGCGTAATGTGACCGGGTTGCCAGTGAAGGTGATTGTCTCGCTGTAGGTACCCGGGCAGACGACAATCTCGTCACCGGGGTTAGCGGCGTTGATCGCGACCTGTATCTCCGTGTAGTCTGCAGTTCCATCCCAGCATACGGTGATTACGGCGGCTGGACACACGGTAGCCAGGGCCAGGCTACACACACACGCGATTCCGATCGTATTTCCGAGTCTCATCTGCATCTCCTTGTCTCGATACGTCGGTGAATGGGCGTTGCACACATAACGTCCCCGGCATTTCCCAATTAGCCGTGATGTGGTCCGCGCATTGCTCTTTGCCTTGAGCGGCCGTGTCTTTTAGGGCGGTCTCGTGCCGCCATCATCAGGTGCGCCGGCCTGCTCGGCGGGGCGCACGCGTTTTCGGAATAATCTGCCCGCCGGGTAGTCAGGACTCCGGGAAGCTCAATGCGGCTTGCAAGCGGTGTTCAGGACGCGGGTCACTCGATTGCGGTGCCGGCGGGGCGGGCTCTTGGGTTGGGCGATGGATGGGGCTATACTGCGGTTTCTTCTGGGAAGAGTCACTTCAGACGCCGAACTCGCGCCGCCGCTTGGGGGTTCAGCCGTGACCGGTCCGCGGAGCCAGATCACATCGCTCCTCTCCGCCGTTGGTGATGGCGACGCCGGGGCCGCGGAGCGGCTTTGGCGTGTCGTGTATGAGGAGCTGCACCGCGTCGCCAAGGCGCGGATGGCGCGCGAGGGCCACCGCAGCCATCTTCAGACGACTGTGCTGGTCCAGGAGGCTTACCTGCGCCTCATGGGCCGCGATGGGGCCGCCGTCCCTGCCAACCGCCGACACTTTTTCTCCGCCGCCGCGAAAGCCATGCGCCAATTCCTCGTAGATGACGCACGTAAGAGAGGCAGGCTTAAACGCGGCGGCGACCGACGGCCCGGGGAACTTGGGAAGGTGGCCGTCGCCCTTGAATATCACCCCGCGGAGGTCCTGGCGCTGGACGAGGCGCTGGGGAAACTGCGGCAACACGACGCTCGCAAAGTGGAAGTCGTCGAATTGCGGTATTTCAGTGGATTGTCCATAGATGAAACGGCGGACGTGCTGGGCGTATCCCCGCGACAGGTCGACAAGGAGTGGCGGTTCGCCAAGACCTGGTTGCACCGCGAGTTGTCGTGACAGTCCGGAGCAAAAGAACGGCTGACTCGGGGGTTGGCCGCTACTGGGTGCCATGCCGACGGCTGTTCGCGTCGGCATGTTCTTCGGCCGAGGAGCACATCGGCCGCCACGCGTAGGCGCCTCCGTTGCGAAGAGACACGAAGCCATGACCACCGACATCTGGCAACGCGTGCAGGACATCTTTGAACGCGTGCTGGATGCGCCGCCGGAAGATCGGCCCGCGATGCTGGACGAAGCATGTGGCGACGATGCCGGGCTGCGCGCCGAAGTGGAATCGCTGCTAGCGCACCAATCGCAAGCTTGCGACGGCTTCCTGGCATCGCCGGTGTTGGCGTCCCAAGCTGCCCAAGCCGAGCCTGATACCTGGGCCGACAAGTTGCTTGGCACGAAGATCGGGCGCTACACGCTCGTTCGGCTGATCGCCGTAGGCGGTATGGGCTGCGTGTTTGAAGCTGCGCAGGACCAGCCCGCGCGATCCGTTGCGCTCAAGGTCCTGCGGCCGGGGCTCAGTGCCTCATCGGCGTTGGCGCGGTTTCGGCTGGAGCCTGAGGTGCTGGGGCGACTCCGCCACCCCAACATTGCCCAGGTGTTCGAAGCGGGGGTGCACGACGACGAGCCTGGGGCGCTGCCATACTTTGCGATGGAGCTCATTCCCGAGGCGCAGCCGCTGATCGACTATGCCGACGTGGAGCGACTCACCGTACGGCAGCGATTGGAGCTGTTTGCTCACGTCTGCGACGCGGTCCAGCACGGGCACCAGAAGGGGATCATTCACCGCGACCTGAAGCCTTCGAACATCCTGGTTGGCCGCGACGGTCAGCCCAGGGTGATCGACTTCGGTGTGGCGCGGTCAACAGACGCGGACATTATGCTAACCACGCAATGTACGCGCACCGGCGAGCTCGTTGGCACGCTGCACTACATGAGCCCCGAACAATGCGATGGCGACTCCTCTGCGATCGATACGCGGACGGACATATATTCGCTCGGCGTCGTGCTGTATGAGTTGCTGGCCGGCAGCGCCCCATATGACACGTCCGGCACGACCATTTACGCAGCCATCCGCGTCATCAAGGACGAGCCGCCCCGCCGTCCGAGCGAGTTCAAACGGCGTCTGCGCGGCGACGTGGAGGCGATCCTGCTGAAGGCGCTGGAGAAGAGCCCAGCCCGTCGCTACGAATCATCCGCCGCCCTGGCGCAGGACATTCGCCGCCATCTGTCGGGGGAGACAATTGAAGCCCGGCCGCCGACGCTCGCTACGAGAGTGCTCCGGTGGGCCGTTCGACATCCTGTGATCGTGACGAGCGCTGCATGTGTTCTTATGCTCGTCATCACGGCGATCGCCAGTGCGCTCGTGGTCTGGTATACGTCCATGCGTCCGGATCGGGTCGTCATCGTAGGCAAGAACAAGGCGGCGCAGCTCCAGACGGCAACAGGAACGGTTCTCAAAAGCTGGTATGGGGGCGACAGAGGCCAGATAGAGTACGCGGAACTTGTCGCAGCGCCCGCGGCGGCGAGCCGCGGTCCGTTGGCGATCATCGGCTACAGGGGGAACAACTTGCGAGGCCCGAGAGGCTCTTTTGCGTTCTACGACCTGAATCGAGACCGCAACGCGGCTTACATGGAACTACGCCTCGACGATGCTGACATCCCGGTCGAAGAGATCAGGCAGCGTCGGAGGGACGATGGACGTGTCTTCTTGGCGCAGAACTTCGGTGCCGTACGGGCCTTGCTCGCCGACGTGTTCCCTGACGCCGGCGGCGCGGCCGTCAATGAGTTGATCGCGGTCTTCATGCACGAGAGTGTCACACATTCGGCGGTTTGTATCTACCGCCTCGACGGCACGCTGTGCTATCGCGTGTGGGTAGATGCCGCCATTGGCGATCTGTACTGGATGGCCAAGCCGCGCTTGCTCGTCTGTGCCGGTCTGAACGGCGCGGCACTGCTGGAAGATCGCC
This sequence comes from Phycisphaerae bacterium, assembly GCA_963675745.2. Lineage (GTDB taxonomy): Bacteria > Planctomycetota > Phycisphaerae > UBA1845 > Fen-1342 > JAFGRR01. The sequence continues at coordinate 211,029 of CAXXWX010000027.1, read as the reverse complement.
TGGTTAATGATCCACCGGGATGCGGACCTGCACATCCCCCCGTCGTCTTCGCCATCAAGCCGGAGGCGGATCTGATCCTGCCGAACACAGCGTTGTGTGCCACCTCGTACATCGAGCAGGAGCCGGCCCTGCGGAAGTCCGCTCCGGCACCGCTGCGCCCGGTGTGGTACCACTGTGTCCAACCATTCTCGGAGCAGTATTGCCAAGTCACGTTCAACATAGCAGACAACAAGATCCTGAGCGAACCTACCGTGTACGCCGTCGACCCTGACAATGCGGTCAGGTTCACTATTACGCTCGCGGACAACATCGAAGGCAAACCCAACACCATCGTCGGTGAGCATGCAAGACGCGGCTGGATCATCACCGGGGAGACTGGCGTTGTCAGTGACGGATACAACGCCGACGGCTACATACGCTTCGAGCGGTCGCCGGAGAATCCCAACAACCCACTGCCACCGTGGGATTCCTGGTACTTGGGCGAGCTGCCGCCGATCAGACCAGCGACCCCATAACGGCGCCACACCAGCCGAGTGCGTGTTCCCCGTTCCCCGACGTAGCGGTCAGCATTCAGCTATCGGCGGTCAGCCGCAACAACTGACTGCGGCCGATGAAACGCTGTTTCTGTGGCCGGTGGCGGATGGTTGGTAGCAGATAGCCGTTCGTGCTGTTCCCTTAATCATTCCCTTTTTTAACGCTAAAATCAAACCATGTCAGCCGTTCGTCCTACTGACGCTGATTGTCCGACGACGCCGGGGTCGGTTACGGCCCGTAGCGGGCTTGAGGCCGCTCTTGACGCCGCGCGACGTGCGATTTGCCGGCACACGTTACGGCGACAGGTGTTGCTGATCGCCGTGCCGGTGCTGCTGTTCCCGCTGCTGGTGGTCATGTTCGATCATGCCTGGCCGGGAGGCTTGCCGCGGGGCGTTTTGCGAGGGGCGCTGTTCGTCTGGTCTGGTAGCCTGGCGGTTTCGCTCGCCGCGTGCTTGGTTCTGGGCGTAATCCGGCGTGTCGATTCCGCGTTTGCCGCGCGCCACCTGGAGCGGCATTACGCGATTCCGCACAACAGTGTGGTGAACGCCGTCCTGCTCGGGCGCGCGACGCAGACGCAATATGCACACGCCGCCGCGGCCGAACAGGCGGAACGCGGCATCCGCACGCATCCGGTCCAGGTGCTGCGCATCCGCTGGCTGCACACCACGCCGGCGATCGCGGTCGGCGGCGCGGTGTTGGGCTGGCTCGTCTATTGTCTGGCGGCCCCCAAGCCGGTAGGCCCATCGCTGGCGCGCTTCTTTGGGGCGGCGTTACCTGCACCGACCGCCACACGCCTCACGCTGCTGTCCCCAAGTGCGGACGATATTGTTCACGCCGGCGAGCCTTTGCGGTTTCGGATCTCCATGCTCGGACGGCGCGCGGACGACCTTCGTCTGTACGTGCGGCCCACCGATTCCGAGCAAATGCTCACATATGAGCCGATGGCGGTTGGCAGCTTCGCCGGGCGGCCAGTCTTCGAAACCGTGCTGGCACCGCACGAGGTCGCCGGTGATCTGCACTTCGAGATTGTCGCCGGCGACGGACGGCTGGTTGGCGATGTTGAGGTGCTACCCCAACCGCGCGTTACCAGCCAGGCACTCGAGATCACGCCGCCGGCGTATAGCAAACTCGCGCCGCACTCGGTCGCGACATCGGACGTCGCCGTTCTGCCCGGTTCGCGCGCTGCGCTGACGATCACCAGTAACGGCGATATTCACAGCCCGGCCTTGATCTATCGATCCGCCGCTGAACAGCGCACGAGAATGCGTGTTTCCGCGCACGACCCAGCCGCCGCCACCGGAACTTTCTGGATTACCGAGCCGGGCACGATCGGCGTCACATACACTGATCCGTGGGAGTATCCCGCAACGGCGTCGCAGCTTTACCGCGTCACGCTGCTGGCTGACGCGGCGCCACGGGTCAGCATCGTGGAACCGGTGGACGATGCGGCGGATGTCGTCGATTTGCGGCTGATCGATAGCGTGCGGGCCTTGGCCGGCGATGATTATGGCATCACCGATCTCGCCGCCGTATACGAGTTGGATGGCCTGCAGACACGGTTTCCGCAGGCGCTAGATGATCTGGGCGAGAGCGAATCGCGCGGCATCCCGCTCGACATGTCGTTACGCCGCTTAGGGCTGGCCCCGGGCAAGGAGGCTTACCTGTGGTTCGAGGCGCATGACAACCACGCACGCCCGGACGGCGTGGCGGCGCCGCAACTCGGCCGCAGTCGCCGGCTGACGTTGGTGAATCCCATCCCTCCGGCGCCCACTCCGGACGCGAAGCCTGACAACGCGCCGTCGGACGACGGGGCACGCCACCCCGGCGATAGTGATGGAGCTGCCGACCCATCCAAAGGGGACGGCGATGGCGAGGCTGCCGGCACTGCGGAGTCACGAGACGGTGAGGGTGGTTCAGAAGCTGATCCGGACACTGCCGAAGCCGCCGGGGCCATGGATCAAGCGGACGAGCCAGCACCCGAAACCCGCCCGGAAGACCGGAATCAGCCTGACGCGGATGGTAAGACGGTTGATGATGAACGCCGAGAGTCGGCTGCTGTGGGACGCGATGATGCGGACCAGGGGCAATCCCCGCGCGAACCTGGCGCCGACACTGACGCTTCCGCTGATCGCGGCGAGGGCAATGCGGAACTGGAGCAGGCACTGGCGGACTTCGCGCGGGAGTTCAGCGAGGAACTCGCCGACCTGGACCGTATTCTCGAAGCTGAAGAACCCGCCGGGGAGCAGGCGTCAGAGAGGCCTTCAGCAGAATCACAACGGGAAAGCCGCCAGCCCGGGCCGGACGGTGTCGAGCATGAGCCGGGGTCAGCAAGCCCAGCCGATGTGACCTCGCCGGGTGAAGCTGCGGCGGACGGTGAGTCCACCTCGCCGGGCGAGTCTACTACGGATGCTGATCAGGCGGAGGGTGAGTCAGCGGCCTGTGAACAGGGGGCGGACGCGGGCGCGGGTTCCGACGAGGCATCCAACGTGGGGGTGGCGCAAGCGGCGGAGTCAAAGCCCCCGTCTGACGGCGAGAAGCCCAGCGCGCAGTCCGCTGGCGCCGGCGCTCAGCCGTCCGCCGGTGGTGAACAAGGATCGGCGGAAGGTGCGTCCGGCGCTGGTGACACGCCGGGCAATGCGGGGTCTGATGAGGCATCCAAGGAGGGTGCCGGGGCCGCCGGTTCAGAATCCGAGTCTGACGGCAAGGAGCCCGGCGCGCAGTCCGCTGGCGCCGGCGATCAGCCGCCCGCCGGTGGTGAACAAGGATCGGCGGAAGGCGCACCCGGCGCGGGCGACACGCCCGGCAACGCGGCCGATGAACCCACCGCCGGTTCTTGTGCGTCAGACTCAAACGGTGAAGCGGCACACAATGGCGACGCTGCGGGTCCGGGTGGCGGAGCCGCGAATGGCTCTGGCGCGAACACAACGCCGCGCTCAACCGCTGACCCGCTTGAGCCGGCTGGGCCGTTGCCGCCAGGCTCCACGCCCGAGACGAGCGGCGAGTCATTCCCGCTGTCGCTGCGACACCTGCTCGAGCGTGGCGATGGTGAGCTTCGCGATTGGCTCGAGGATACCGAGTGGCGGCCGGAGCGCGTCGAGCAGTTCACGCGCGCGTTTGAGACACTGCGGCAACAGTGGCGCCGCGCGCAAGCCGCCGACGCCGCACCGAAGATCACGCATGATCACGCCGTTGGTGACGCCGGCCGGCAGCGCGGACGTGGGCGGGCCGGCGATGCGTCAGAGGAATTCGGCGATGTGCCGGAGTCGGCGGACGATCTGGCACTCATCGCACCGCCGCCCGACCAGCATGTCGCGCCCGAGTTGCAGCCACTGCTGGACGCCTACTACAAGTCACTCGCCAAGCAGCGCGCGCCACAGCCAGACCACACGCGTGATCCATAATCGCCGGATGAAACCGGCGCGCGTCCCCAACTATCCGGAGGCCGTGGATGGTTGGCGTATGCGCTGCCCGCCAGAGCCGTTATTATGCATCGCTTCGAGATAAGGAGTAGTCAATGGCCTCGGATCGCAAGCAGGCTCTCACGCAGCTAAAAGGCCGCCCACTCGGCCGTATTCTCATCAAAATGGGCAAGCTGACGCGTGCTCAGGTGTCAGAAGCCCTCGAGCTGCAACGCAAGAAACGCGGCCCGCTTGGTCAGTTGCTGATCGAGATGGGCTATATCGAGGAGGCCGAGGTTCATCTCGCTCTGGCGGCCCAGGTCGGCATGGACTCCATCACTGTCGCCGACATCGACATCGACCGCTCCGTCATCGACCTGGTGCCCAACCAGATGGCCCACACATACCGCATCATGCCCACCGAGTACGATCGCGAGAGCAATACGCTGGGCGTGGCACTGGACAGCCCGGACAACTTCCAGGCCACCGACGATCTCAGACGTCTGATGGGTTACAACGTCGTCGCGCGGATCACCACCTCTGACGACATGAACGAGGCGCTTAATCGTTACTACCCCGAGGAGGCGGCCGAGACGATCAACGACCTCATCGGCGAATTGGGGGACGACGAGGAACTCCAGAAGTTCGAGGGCCGGGGTGAGAGCATCGACCTCGACGAGCTGCGCGAAATGGCCGAGAGCAGCCCGGTCAAGAAGCTGGTCAACCTGGTGCTGTTGCAGGCCATCCGCGACAAGGCTTCGGATATCCATTTCGAGCCGTTCGAGGACGAATTCAAGATGCGTTATCGCATCGACGGCGTGCTGTTCGAAATGGTGCCGCCGCCCAAGTACGTGGCGATGGCGATCGCTTCGCGTATCAAGGTCATGGCCGACCTGGACATCGCCGAGCGCCGCGTGCCGCAGGATGGGCGTATCGAGCTATTGGTCGAGCGGCGCCCGGTTGATTTGCGTGTCAGCGTACTGCCGACGATGTTTGGCGAAAGCGTGGTGCTCCGCGTGCTTGACCGCACGCAGGTGAACCTGGATCTGGGACAAGTCGGGTTGCGCGAAGATGATCTGAGCGTGGTCCGCCAGTTGATCAGCAAACCACACGGCATCATCATCGTCACCGGTCCGACGGGGTCGGGAAAGACGACGACGTTGTACTCAGCCCTGCGTGAGCTGAACAAGACGGAAGTGAAGATCCTGACCAGCGAGGACCCGGTCGAGTACGACATCGACGGGATGATCCAGTGCCAGATTCGGCAGGATATTGGGCTGACATTCGCCCGCTGCCTGCGGAGTTTCCTGCGGCAAGACCCCGATATCATCCTGGTCGGCGAGATTCGTGACCTGGAAACAGCGCAAATCTCTGTCCAGGCTTCACTTACCGGCCACCTGGTTTTCTCGACCCTTCACACCAACGATGCCCCCAGCTCGATCGCCCGTCTGTTGGATCTAGGCATGGAGCCATTCCTCCTGACCGCGACGCTGGACGCCATCGTCGCCCAGCGGCTCGTACGCCGAATCTGCGAGAACTGCAAGGAGGAATACGAGCCCAACGAGCAGCAGCTCATGCAGGTCGGGCTCACACCAGAAGACGTGGCCGGGCGGACGTTCTATTACGGCCGTGGTTGTGATTATTGTAACAACACGGGCTATCGCGGCCGGACGGCGATCTTCGAGATCATGGTCATGGATGACGAGCTGCGCGACCTGATCATGAAGCACGCCTCGGCCGCTTTGCTGCGCGTCGAGGCGCGCAAGCGTGGCATGCGCGCGCTGCGTGAGTCGGGGCTCTTGTGCATATTCGATGGGATAACTACGATCGAAGAGGTGGTTAAGGAGACGCTGGCGGAGACTGGCGAATAACACAGACTTGTCCACGTGGTTGGCCGGATCGGCGCGCTCCTTTCCCGAAGTTTGTCGTGTCACCTGGGCACGGTGATAATGTGGTGACTGTTCATATGGCGATGGGTACGCTACCGGGCGGCGCGCGGTTGCGGTTCTCGTCGTAAGTCTTTATTCAGCAGTGTTTTGGAGTGTGGCCGATGGCTGTCTTTAACTACCAGGCGCTCAATTCCTCCGGCCAGGAGGTCAAGGCCGAGATCGAAGCGCCGACCAAAGAAGAGGCTGTCGCGAAGGTCCGGAGCCTGGGATACTTCCCGACGAAGATCGCTGAGAAAGTAGATAAAAAGAAGATTGCGGCGCGCAAGGCAGCCGGTGGGGCGTCGCGGAAAAAGGCCGCCGGGACCGGTTTTGGCTGGGTGAAGACCAAACAGCTAACCGCGTTCACGCGCCAGCTCTCGACGCTTCAGGACGCGGGTCTGCCGATCCTGCGCAGTATCCGAATCCTCGAGCAGCAGCAGAAGCCGGGCATGCTGAGGCGCTGTCTGAAGGAAGTCTGCGATGACGTCGAGGGTGGGGCGACGCTTTCCGAGGCCATGGCCCGCCATCCGAACGCGTTTGATCGTTTGTACTGCAACATGGTGGCGGCGGGCGAGGCTGGCGGTGTTTTGGACGTCATTCTCCAGCGTCTGGCGGAGTTCATGGAGAAGGCCCAGAAGCTGAAGGCCAAGATCACGGGTGCGATGATCTACCCGTCGGTCGTGATCGTGATCGCCGCCGCCATTGTTACGTTCATCATGGTCCAGGTGGTTCCGAAGTTTAAGGAGATCTTCCAGGACTTCGGGGCCAAGCTGCCGGCGCCCACGGTCATGCTGATCAGCGTTTCGAGCTGGTTTGCAACCGGAACGCCGCCCGGTTGGATCATCGTGGTTCTGTCGCCGCTCATCATCTTCGCGGTGCTGAAACTGGTACGGTCATCCCGGATCGGCCGTCTGGTCTTTGACATCGTCATGCTCAAGGTGCCGGTGGCCGGACAGATTGTGGCGAAGTCGGGCATCGCACGTTTTACGCGTACGCTGGGCACGCTGATCGCGGCGGGCGTGCCGATTTTGGAGGGGATCAAGATCACGCGCGACACCACGTCCAACGAGGTCTACCGCAACATGTTGGGTGCGGTCCACGACTCGATTCGCGAGGGTGACACGTTTGCCAACCCGCTGCGAGATTCACGCTGCGTCGACTCGATCGTGGTGAACATGGTCGATGTCGGTGAGGAGACCGGTGAGCTCGACAAGATGCTCATGAAGGTCGCCGACAACTACGACGACGAGGTCGATACGCTCGTGGCGGCCCTGGTCAGCCTGCTCGAACCGATCATGGTCGTCGTGCTGGGTTTGATTGTCGGTTTCATTGTGTTGGCCCTGTTCCTGCCGCTCGTGCAGCTCATTCAGACGTTGTCCGGTTGAGTGCGAGGTTGCTGGCCGCAAGTTGGCACGAGTCACGGAGATTTGACAATGAAGTATCTGCGTAAGAGAGACAACCGCGGCTTTACGCTGGTCGAGCTGCTGGCGGTGATTGCGATCATCGCGTTGCTGATCGGCATTCTCGTGCCCGCCACCAGCATCGTGCGGAACCAGGCCAGGCGCACGGCGTCAGAGACGGCGCTGGCCGCAATCGAGACGGGGCTGGCGGCCTTCATGGCGGAGTCGCGTATCGGCGGGGCGCTGCCGCCATCACGCGCTGATTTCCCGAGTGACGATGGTGACGCCGGGGCCGTGGCGAATCCCTATCACGACGGCGGCGATTCCAGCAGCAACTACATCCCCGAGATGCCGGGGGCCGGCCTGCTGGTCTGGTCAATGGTCGGCGCCGACTTCCTCGGGTGTCCGGGCTACAAGACGTTCGTTTCCGGATCGGACTACTGGGCCGAGGACACACACCGTACCAAGCGGGGCGTCTTTGGCGGCGCGGCTGAGGGTGGCGCCTACGCGATGAACGACGGTAAGTCCGGCACGCCCGACACCGGCGAGCCAATGCACCCGCGCGGCGGCCTGTATGTCGATCTGTCCAAGGTGCGCACCAGCGACAGCATCGGCGAAAGAGACTCGCGCCTGGACGACAGCCACTACAACGAGGTGCGCTCCGCGCACACCGCGTTTGTGATCAAGGCTGAAGAGCGCGCCAAAGAGCACGAAGAGGTGGCCCGCAGCTATCCCATGTTCCTTGACGGTTTCGGCTATCCGATCCTCTACTACCGTGCCGATCCGGCCGGTCGCCGACTTGTGGACTGGACCAGTGACGGCGACCTGCCTGACCCGGACGACTCGGACGCCCGCCGCGACCGCGGCATCTACCACTGGGTGGATAACGGCGTGCTGGTCGACAACGATGAGCGCCGGCACCGGACTATCAGGCTCAAGTCCTCCGCCGGGGAGCACATGCTCGACCACAGAAGCACCGATGGCGAGGACATCGACGGCGTCATGGGCTCGGACTTTCACGGCACCTTTGCGCGGTTCATCGTTGACACCAACATTCGTGCAAAGCTCACCCCGCAACGGCCGGATTCGTACCTGCTGATCAGTCCCGGCGTCGATATGCGCTATGGCACGCCCGACGATGTCACCAATTTCAAACCGAACGGCAGCAAATGATGGGGGTGTACGGCGCGATGATGACGCAGTCTGCGAAGAGGCACTCGCCGGCACGGGGCTTCACCATGGTGGAGCTGCTGGTCGTAATCATCGTCATCGGTATTCTGATCGGCCTGCTCGTGACTGTGTCCACGCATGTCTTGGGGCAACAGAAAATCTCGCTGACGCAGGCGCTTGAGACCAGTCTGCTCGCCACGATCGACGAGTTCGCGGCGGCGAATCCACTGCGCCGGACATACGATCAAAGCGATGTGGCCAAGAAGACCTTCGGGCCGTATCCGCCTTATCAACTTGCCGGCTACGGCGCGTCGGGTGACACGGTCACCAATGTGCTTGAGCCGGACCCGCCGGATGGCAGCAGCACAACGCTGCTGAAGCGTCTGGCGCGTGATTTTCTCAGCGATGTGGATGAACACAACGACGAGGACAAGCTGAAGATTTCGCAGGATGGTAACGCGGCGGCTCACAATGCCAATCGGGCGCTGTTCGCCTACCTCACGACGTATGCCCGGGACAGTCTGTCGGCGTTCCCGCCGGCCAACATTCGGCCGTTGCCGGTCGAAGATCCTGATGACTTCCCGGAAGGTGAGTTCATCAACACCGGGGACGAAAGAGACTCCGCCAATCGCACGCCCGTGCTGGGCTTTTACGACGCTTGGGGCGTGCCGTTTGAGTATCTGCTGTATGTGAAGATCGAATTGAAGCCCACGGGGTCGGGAGCCGGGCAGTGGGTCGTGACCGATCGGCGGCCGGTGCTCATGTCGCGCGGCGTGAAGCCCGAGCAGATCGCCAACGGCAACGCCCCGGCGGACAAGTGGATCTGGAGCAGCGAATTGCCGTCGCCGCAGGCGAAGGTCGATGAAGACGGCGAGTTGCCGAGTAGTCCGGAGCCGACGGACGGCGGCTGGGTGCGCGCCGTGCCGGAGCATGTGACCGACATCGGCTATCTGCCGCAGTGGGATGGTACGGGTGATGAGTAGGACCTATCGCGAGGCTGTGGCACAGGCTTGTAGCCTGTGGAACTCACCGGTTGAAAACCGGTGCCACAGGAGTTTGCGCGCGGGTTCTGGCCACTCGGTGCGGAGTCCGATGTTCGCCATGACCGGCCGGAGGCCGGCCCGCCATAAGGGCGGGTTCACGCTGGTCGAGCTGATCGTGGTCATCGCGGTGATCGGGATCGTGCTGGCGATCGCCATGCCGGGGCTGAGCGGGATGAGCCGCGACGCCCACTACACCGAGGCGCTTCAGACGATCAACGGGATGCTGACGCGGGCCAAGTACGCCGCCATTGAGGACAACAACAAGATCGCCGTGCGCGTGGTCGCCGGCGCCTGGGAGCAGGATGAGAGCGGAACCCAGTCGCCGACTGTCGGTCGGCAGCGGCTGGTGCTTTACCGCTGGGTGGGTAGCTCGCAGAAGTGGGAAAGTGGTGGCTTCACAATCGACTACAGCGAGCGCTTCGAAGCGCGGCCCGACACGCCGGCCGCGGAGTTGCCCGGCGATGTGTGGGCGGCCCCGCTTGAAAGCGTGACGTTCACAGAAAGCGGCGCGCAGGAGCGCCTGCTCGACGGCACCATCGGCGAGTTCGCCACGCAGGACGATGATGGCGAATTCGACTATGCCGACGATTTTCTCAATGCCGACGATTTCCTGCTGATCTTCGATCCGGAACAAGGCCTGCTGCCCGGCCCGCGGCAGCCTGACATCAGTACTGACAGGCTGGACGACTATCAGCGCCCACTCTACGCCGCCGATTTCACGCGACCCGACAAGGTCGAGTTCGCCGAGTTGCGGCGGTATTCGTCGAGCGGTTTGGTGTTGTACAGCCGTGACGGTTTCAAAAAGCTCGGCACAGAGGCGGATGCCGAGATGCGGGCTGATTTTCTGAAGAGCGACGGGCGGGCGTACTTTGTACACCCGCGCGGGGCATTGCTGGTCGAAGGCGTGACGGAACAGACGGAATAGGAGCCATGTGTAGAGTGCGGCACATTCAGACTGAGAGCGCTGTCGTGTCCCACGGCTTCGTGAGCCGTGTTTCACGGGCGTTCAGCCTGGCCGAGATGATGATCGCGCTGACGATTCTCGGCATCGGCCTGCTGATCATCGGGGCGGCCCTGCCGATCGCCGTCATGAAGACGCGCGAAACCAGCGAAGCCGCCGTCGGTGACGCCGCGGTGGAGTATGCGCTGGACTCGATTGAGATGCGTTTGCGGTTGCCGAAGGACAATGCGGATAACCCTGTTGAAGCACCGCAGCGCGACAGCCTCTTCCGTCCGCGCGCGGGCAGCGGCGCGCTCGCCGAAGATGCTAGCGGCGAGCGGCCGTGGGAGCCGTGGATCAAGGTGCGTCCGCTGGTGACAGCCGGCCTGTCGACGGCCGAGACGGGCAGCGGTGGTGATAAGCTGGAGGTTGGTCAGACGATTGCTGACGTCGGCCAGATGATCGAGCACCAGGTGCACACGGCCTGTGAGGTGCCTGGTATAGAGAACAGAACGGAAGAGGTGTTTGCGCAGGCACAGATTTACCCGGATGGCGTAGGCCTCCTGCCACCGGCGGTGGGTACGTTCGACTGCGTCTTTCCCGCGGTGACAGCCGACAAGCGCCCGACCTGGCAAGACTTCTTGGACGACCCGGACGAACGTCAGCCAGTTCGCTGGCCGGGCGGCAAGTCGGCCGACAATGACGACGGCACCGAAACGCTCAAGGTGCTCGAGCGCCGCGTGGGCTGGGTGGCCTTCTATCGGCGCGCGTCGTATCTCCCGGCGGCCGATCCGAGCCTCTACGAGTTTGTCGTCGTGGCCGTGCAGCGCCCCACGTTGCAACACAGCTTCCCGCTGGTGGATCAGGACGAAGACTGGGAACCAAACGATCCCCAGTTTGGCGAGGAAGAGGCTTTGCTGCCGGTTCCCGTGCTGGTGACGTTCACCGAATTCGATTGGCTGGATGACACGGGCAGCACGCCGGACTACGAGTTGAGCGATCCGAACCGCCCGATTCTGACCGAGAATTTCACCGAGCGTCCCACGCTGGCGTTCAGGTGTAAAGATGAGGTGGGCCGCTTATTGCCGAAGGGCAGTGTGTTCCTGCCGGCTACCAACGGCTATTCACCCTCGTCGGCGGCGGGAGCCACGCAGGTGTCTGGGTTCGTGCCCGCGGCACCCGATTCGCTGCCGATTTACCGGGTCATCGAGAGCAAGCCGACCGATGACGGATATGAGTTGATCGTCGAGAATCCCGGATTCTACCCCTGGGTCGATCCGGATCTTGTGAGCAATGTAGCCGACCGTCCTGGTTACTGGCCCGTGTGGGTCATTCCGCCGTCGTTTACGGAACGTGACGGGGATGGGCAGCCGGTGTTTGAGGGCCGCTCGCCGATTCTGTCGATTGGCCGCCGAACGATGCGTCTGAGTGAGGTCGAATGATCCGGAATGCGTGGCACATCCTGGTGGTTGGTGGGGCCCGTAGCGGCCGACGCCCCCATCGGCCGTTGAGTGTCGGTGTGCCTGCGCACGCCGATCAGTCCCCCACCTCAAGGGGTGGGGCACCCGCACTGCTCAAGTGCAGTGGCACACGGCGGGCGTTTACGTTGGTCGAGTTGCTGGTTTCGCTCGCCGTCATGAGCGTGGCGCTGGCCACCATCGGCGTGGTGTTTTCCGTCACCACCAAGACCGCTTCGCAGGCCGCCGCTCTGTCCGAGACGCAGCAGTGGCTGCGGCAGTTCGGCGACGAGATCAAGGCCGACCTGGAGAAGTGCGACCCGGCTCACAGCGTGCTCGTGCTGGTCGGCCGCGAGGTGCCGGCGGCGCTGTCCGAAGATGACCTCCAGGCCCGGCGCTATTACCGGGAGCTGGTCGGCGACATCAACGAAGCCAACGGGGGCAACTTCGATCCGGAGTTCGATCCTCCCGACGACAACTCCAGCGGGCGCGAAGAATACAGCGACCCGCGGGCCGACATCATGATGTTCTTCACGCAGCGCGCCCTGCCGTCGCAGGCGCCGCCGTTGAACCCGCGGGCGGACGAGGTGTTGCGCGACCCCGCGTATCTGGCCGGCGCCAGGTTCTCACCGGTGCAGATCGTGTACGGCCACGCCGCCTTTGATATGGCCAACGGCGCGAGCTTCGCCAACGACCTCGATCACATCTGGGGCGAGGACGACCGCGGCGACGAGATCAGCTCGATTCCCGCGTCACGATGGCACCTGGCGCGGCGGGCGACGATCATCGAGAAAGACCAGACCGCGACTCCCGCGGACGCCGTGTCGTTCTACGATGGCAACGAGATCGCCGCGATCGTGCGTTGCCACAGCGACGATGAAGACTACGCCGGCGATGTCGGCACGCTCGATTTCCCGTATTACCTGCGCCAGTTCACGTTCAGTGAGAACACCAACGAGCAGTTGGCGCTGTATCGGCCGTACACGTTTCTCGATGAAGATAACAACACCGAGTGGCCGCCGAACGATGTCAGGCTGATCACCGAGCTGCTCTATGCGAACGCCAGTGGCGCGCTCGAAGATCGCCACGTTGCCACGGTGATTGAAAACCCGCCGTTGGAATTGGCCAGCAATGTCGGCTTGCAGATGCTGCCGGGCTGTGTGTGGTTTCAGGTCGAGTTCCTGATGCCGGAAGACCCGCGCAACGGTTTGCGCTATGACGATCCGACGCCGGCCGATGAGGACGATTACACCAAGCGTTACGATCCGCTGCGCTGGATGGAAGTCGAGGACGGCTGTACGTATGTATTCGTGCCGGACACGGCGGAGAACCGTGAGCTGGTGGCGACGGAGCCATCGCAGCCCGAGGGTGGCGACAACTTGCGCTACAGCAGTACCGGCGTGTTTGATTTTGCGAGGATCAACCCGCAGCTTGCCGACGATGCCAGTGGCCCGCGGCTGTCCAACCGCGACATCCGCATGTGGCCGTACGCGATCCGGATCACGGTGCGGGCGATCGACCCGCGCGGGCGTCTGGACCAGCCGTTGGTGCGGACGATCGTGCATCGGTTTGATTGATGATCTTGGCAGGCGGCGTTGTACAGGTCATGTATTAAGTAGTGCGCTAGGCGATTGACGGCCGGCGAGGCGCCGGCCGTTACATCGGGTGCCGGCCGTTAGATCGGGTGCCCCACCTCTTGAGGTGGGGGACTGATCGTCACACGGACGCGGGTCGGCGATCGACGGCCGACGAGGCGCCGGCCGCTACACGATCGGGCGCCAGTCGTTACAGGATTGGGCGCCGGCCGTCAGATCGGGTGCCATGCCGACGGCTGTTCGCGTCGGCATGCTGGTCGGCCGACGAAAACGTCGGCCGCCACTAGCCCGAAATCGTCGTCCGATAATGGGCGCACGGGAAACCTGGGAACTTGACCGGCTTCGGCATAATGTGGTGACAAGGGAGTTTTGGCACCACGATATCAGGTGGTTTATGCGACGTAGGCACACAAGCGATCGACGAGCGACGATCCTGCTCATGGTAGTGGGGTTGCTGGCGATGCTGTTTGTCGTGTTAATGGCCTACATCGCCGTCGCACGCTCCGATCAGCTCACGTTGACTTCCGTTCAGAAGGGGAAGGAAGTCCGGGCGGTCGTCATCGACGTAAACGACCTGATTTACTCCGAGATCGCCGCCACGCGCTACGAAACCTTCGGCCGCGCTTACGCGGACATCGCCGGCTATGGCCAGACGAAGTGGCTGTCGTCTTCGCAGCCGGTGCTGATCCCCGATGGCTATCTGTTCGATGCCCCGCAATACGTGCAGGACGATAACCCCGCCGAGCTGGGCGTCTATGAGGGTTTGCTGCGCGTGCGCTTCCCGGCACTGTCGCAGTTTGCCGGCGGAACGCGGGGCACCGGAACGCTTGGTCACTCGCTTGTGCAGCTTCTGCGAAACTACGACCAGGAGGGAAGCGACGACAACGGGATCAGCGAGGCGGACGTGGATCGCAGTGCGCTCAGCGCATTCATGGATGCCGCGGGCGTCGGTTTTCCCGACTGCTCGCTGGTGGCGACCGCGGCGCTGACTGCCTTTGCGAACCAGGTGGGCGGTACGCCGGTGCGTGTGCCCCTGGCAATCCAAGAGGATTTCAGCCTTAACAGCGGACAGGGTGACCCCCTCTGGCAGCGTTTCAAGGAGCAGGCGAGTTTTGAAGTCGCCGGGCGCGTGGTGTCGCATGGCGGCATGGTCTCGATCGGGGCGGGCTATGATGGCTCGCCGAGCGAGTGGTTTGCGCGTTCGATGTTCGGCTGGCTGGCCGATGGCCTGACGCTCGGCGGCGCGACGCTTGGTGATCCAAACGACCAATACGCCGCACTGTTTGAGGATGCGGAAAACGTTGAGCCGTGGTTGCGGCGGCGGGGGGGGCTGGTTTACGGCTCCGATGACAACCGCTCGAGTCGTGTACCCGCAGTCCTCTCCGAACTGGAATGGGACCAGGACCTGGAGGCGATCTTCGCGCCGCCATACCGTGCTCGCGGTTCGCAGGTCAACAAGGACAACGAACGTTACAACATACACCAGGACGCAGTGATCGGCTCCGGCCGGCAGTTTGAATACTGGACCGAGGCGGCGGCGCTCGATGCCCCCGCCTACAACACCATGGCCAATGGCGGCCCGATCGAGAGCTATAACCGGCGACAATTGCTGACGACGGTGAGTTACAGCGATGAGATCTGCCGCAAGCTGGATGATGATCTTCCGCTCGGCACCAAGCAGGGTGTCTTTGAGGGGCAGATCAAGTTTTACCTCGGTGACGTCAGCACGGCGTTCAACGCGACCACGGGCAACTACGTGCCGGCGGTTGGGGAGCCGATCATCAAGCGTCTGGCGAACTACTACTACGACATGCTCAGCGGACACGCCGGGTGGGCCGGCGAATCAGCCGCCACCGAGATCGTGACGCGCCAGCAACAGGCGTATATGTTGGCGATCAACACGGTTGCCTCCGCCGCGCCATACGTCAACGGCACAATCGACGCCGTGCGGTATGACACGACGCGCGAGCGTTTCTTCGGCTACGCGCCGCAGCCGTTCATAACGCAAGTGGGTGCTTTCCTTGCGGACGTGGACCCGAATAAAGACGCGACTACGTACGAGCTTTCGCTGGCGGTGGAGTTCTTTAACCCGTATGACCGTGAGCTCAATCTGGGGCAGTACGAGGTCAGCTTTGACTCGAACGAGCCCGGCGTCGATGGGCCTTTGGACAGCCATGCCATCTCGGCGGCCGGCGTGAAGATCGCGCCGCGCAGTTTTTACGTTGTGGCATTCAGTAATGTTGTAAATACGGCCTTTGCCGACAACCTGGGAACAACATCCGGCGCGCCGGACTATGAGGAAACCGGGCTGACGGCGGCGCAGTGGGCAGCCATCGGCCCGCAACGGGTCAAAGTCTGGCTGTGGCGTGAAGGGAGCGTCGGTGGCCAGTATCTTGTTGACCGGTTGGAGGTGGACTATCCGACCAGCACCGAGGATACGACCGATCTCAAGGATTTACACGGAGACTGGGAGACGGCGTATCGCGACACCACTGCGGAAGACTATCTCGGAGGGCCCGTGGGTAGCCCGACCCGTTGGCGGACGGCGATCGCATTCCAGCCGGTGCCGGTTGGCGGTACGGGTTCTCCGGATGCCCGCTATGGCGCCATGTCCGGCGACCACGACGGGCTTGGCGAGGAATTGAAGCCGGCAATCGGTATTGAAGGTCCGGGCGTCACGAACAAGGCCCGGGCCGTGCCGCTGTACACCGTGAATCCGAAGCTGAATCCGCTGGCCCCGGGTGGTGCGCTCTTCACCATGCATGCGGGTGACTACCGGCCCAAGGCATATCCGACCGTCGGCTGGATGGCGTTGATCCCGCGTTATGCGCACGGCCGCGGGAAATTCACGGGCGGAGACGGTACGCAATCCACTGGTTGGCGGTCGGTGTCGATGACATTGCGCGACGAATGGGTGCGCAAGGGTTACGACGGTGTGCCGGTAGTGCCAGACGCTGCGCAGGTTCCGCTGGACTTTGGACACATGCCGCTGTTTGACAACAAGCAGCCGGCGGTTACCGGTGGGCTCTTTACGGATGACAACGCCGGGCGTGTGCCCTGGGGGCAGTTGGTATTCGATTACTTCACCACGATTCTGCCGGTTTACCCGGGGGTGGACGAGACCTACGGCACCGCGGACGATATCGAGACCGACTACTATCGCATTCCCGGGCGCATCAACATCAACACGGCGCCCTGGTATGTGCTCGCCGGACTGCCTTTGCTCAACCCGGTCGGCGATTTGTCGGCGGCGGGCGCATCACCCGCGTTTTGGGATGTGAACAGCGGCGTGTTTGTCGGATTAGACGCGAATGGGGCGCCGCGCTGCATGCTGCGCAACGCGGACGACACGTATCTGCCCGACGTGAGAGGGTACGTCGCCGACTCGCAGCCCAAGACGCATCCGCACGTTTGGAATCACCCGACCGACACCACGTATGACACCTACCGCCTCGGCGCGTGGCTCGGCCAGGCGATCGCGGCCTATCGCGACAAGACACCGTACTACGAGGGTGGGTCACTCGGCGGCGGCCCGGTCATCGAGCAGATTTACACAAACGCCCATGCGCGCCCGTGGTACGGTAATCCGGCGGTGTATGGGGAGCACACGCCGCGCGGCATCGGCACCGATGAGCACCTCGGCTTCCTGACCGTCGGCGAATTGCTGAATGTGAAGGGCTTTGACTCGACCTGGTTCGACAAGGACGGCCTGCCGGTCGTGGATGTGCTGTCGGCGGTGCATCGCGGTGACTTCCTGCGCTCGATCAACCTGCTGCTTTTGCTCGACACGCACTACCTGACGACGCGCAGCAACACGTTTACCGTCTACAGCACGGTGTTTGACCGCGACACCCCCGAGTCAAGCGTCCACACGCAGGCGACGATCGACTGTAGCCGAATGCTGCCGCGTCTGGTGCTCGACAGTAACGGTGATCCGCTGCTCGAAGACAGCAACGGTAACGGGACTATTGATAGTGCGGTCATCCTGCGCCAGGACAACGCGCGGCCCGAGATTATCGCCGAGCGGCGGGGCGGATACTTCGACACCACGTTTGAGAAATAGCGCGTAGCTGTCAGCGGTCAGCTATCAGCACTCAGCTATCAGCTATCAGCTATCAGCTTTCAGCACTCAGCCGAAGCACGCGGCTTGCCGCTCTTGGCTAACCGCTGAAAGCTGACTGCTGACCGCCTCTACTCGCAATTCGTCGCTGGTCACTTACAATGTCCGCATGTCGGTGGACCTGCTGCTTGCTATTGAGACGGCTTCATTGTGGGGGAGCGTAGCGCTGGCGCGTGATGGCGCGGTCATCGCCGCGCGGGACTTGTCGGCCGATCGACGACACACCACGGAACTCATTCCCACCATCCGTGATCTGCTCGCCGATCAGGGCTGTCGATTGATGGACGTGGGGGTGTTGGCGTATTCAACCGGGCCGGGCAGCTTCACCGGCCTGCGCGTGGCGGCGACTGTCGCGCGCATGGCGCAGTCGGCAGTCGGTTGTGAGGTTGTGGCGGTTCCGACGCTGGAAGTGATCGCGCGCAATGCGCTGGGGCATCCGAACCGACCACAACGCGTGATCGCCATTCTCGACGCCAAACGCGGTCAGGTTTTTGGCGCGGCATTCGAGCGTACCGCTGCGGATGACCTGCGAACCCTGGCGCCGGCGGAAATACGCGAGCCGGAAGCGTGGCTGGCCGGCGTGCAGCGGCCCTTCGCGATCCTCGGTGAGGGCGTGAAGTATCACGAACAGGCGTGCCAAGCGTCGGGCGGCGATGTGCTGGCAGCGGAATACTGGCGCCCCCGCGCGGCCCACACGGCGGCTGTCGGACAGCGCCTGGCGGCCGAGCGGCGTTTCTGCAAGCCGCACGAGATCATACCCAACTACCTCCGTCCGCCGGCCTGTGAGGAAGTCTACGAGGAACGCCGGGCCGCCGCCCGCGCCCGCCGCGGTGAATGACGCGTCAACGCGCCGTGCGTGGCTCACGAGCGCACATTCTCGCGCGGTCACGGCCGACTCCGACGTCGAGCCACTACGCTGTAAGGACGCTTTGATCGGCGGCGGTAACGTGTATCGTGTGCCACGGCTCTGTGAGCCGTGTTTTTTGCAGCGAAGCACAGCACGGCTCACAGAGCCGTGGCACACCCTCGTCGGCTGACGGATGGGCATGCTGCCGGCGGCCGACTCGGGGGCGGACGCGACGGCTGACTGGGTTTGTGTGCGCCGCCGGTCATGAGTTAGTGGGCCTGGTGGCTTGCGTGCGCGGGGAATCAATGTCAGCATGGGTGTTTTCGAGGCGCGAGCGGCGTTGACGCACGCGGCGGTGATGCGGGAAGAGCCCGATCCGCACTCTAATGCAACAGGAAGCGCAAACCATGGCCAATCAGCTCATCGAGTGCGTCCCGAACTTCAGCGAGGGGCGCGACATGTCCGTCATCAAACATATCACCGACCAGATCGAAACGGTCGAGGGCGTGAAACTGCTCGACGTCGACCCCGGTGCCGCCACCAACCGCACGGTCGTCACGTTCGTCGGCGCGCCCGAGGCCGTCATTGAGGCGGCGGTGCGCGGAGTGCGCAAAGCCGCCGAGCTGATTGACATGCGCAAGCACCACGGCGAGCACCCGCGGTTTGGTGCGACGGATGTCTGCCCGCTGGTGCCGGTGTCGAACATCACGATGGAAGAGACCGTGGCCCATGCGCATGTGCTGGCCAAGCGGCTCGGCGACGAGCTCGGTATCACCGTGTTTTGCTATGAGCACGCCGCGAGACAGGAAGGGCGGCGCAACCTGGCGGTGGTGCGTGCCGGCGAATACGAAGCGCTGGCCGAGCGGCTCAGCCAACCCGAATGGGCGCCTGACTTCGGTCCGGCGACCTTCAATCCGCGCAGTGGCGCGACGGCGGTCGGGGCGCGCGACTTCCTGGTGGCCTACAACGTCAATCTCAACACGACATCGACCCGCCGCGCAAACGCCATCGCATTCGATGTGCGAGAAAAGGGCCGGAAGAAACGCGACGGTGATCCGCTCACCGGCCCACTCGTAAAGGACGAAAACGGCGATGACGTCTGGATCCCCGGTGAGTTGAAGTGCGTTAAAGGTATCGGCTGGTTCATCGAGGAGTATGGCGTCGCGCAGATTTCGATGAACCTCACCAATATCAGCGTGACCCCCATTCATATCGCGTTTGACAAGTGTTGTGAGCGGGCGGCGGCGCGCGGCGTGCGCGTCACGGGGTCGGAGGTGGTCGGCCTTGTCCCTCTCAAGTCGATGCTCGACGCCGGACGCTATTTCCTGCGCAAGCAGGAGCGTTCGTTGGGCGTTTGCGATCGCGAGTTGATCAAGATCGCGGTGAAGTCACTCGGGCTCGACGAGCTGTATCCGTTCAAGCCGGAAGAGAAGATCATCGAATACGCGATCGCGGCGGAGACACAGCAACGCCGACTGGTTGACATGCGCGTGCGCGACTTTGTGTGGGAAACCGCCAGCGAGTCCAAGGCGCCGGGTGGCGGGTCGATCTCATCGGCGATGGGCGCCATGGGGGCGGCCCTGGGCACGATGGTCGCCAATCTCTCCAGCCACAAGCGCGGCTGGGATGGGCGTTGGGAGGAGTTTTCGCAGTGGGCCGAAAAGGGCAAGGCGTGTCATGACGAATTGTTGCGGCTGATCGACGAGGACACTGACGCGTTCAACAAGATCATGGCCGCCTTTGGTCTGCCGAGCGGCACTGATGCGGAGCAGGCCGCGAAGAACGACGCCATCCAGGCCGCCACCAAGGAGGCCATCGAGGTTCCGTTCCGCACCATGGAGCAATCGCTGGCGTGCATGCAGGTCTGTAAGGCCATGGCCGAGATTGGCAACCCGGCCAGCGTGTCCGACGCGGGAGTCGGCGCGCTTGCGGCGCGCTCGGCGGTTATCGGCGCATTTTTGAACGTGAAGATCAACGCGAAGGACATTGAGGACAAGTCGTGGATGGCGGACATTCTCGCGCGTGGTGAGCAAATACAGGCGCAAGCCGTCACGCTCGAACGCGAAATACTCGAGCTCGTCGCGAGCAAGCTATAATGCAAAGACGATAACTATGCGCATGGAGATGTGCGAGGTGCAAGCGAATGCCGGTTGTCTGCAAATGTGCGTTGGCCGTGTTGGTGCTGGTGAGTGTCGCGCTGCCCAGCGGCGGCTGTGGTCGTGACGCCACAAGTGAGAAGCCCGGCGACACACCCGGTTCGCCGAAGGTGCCGCCGAACATAATCCTGTACGTCGTTGATACAGTGCGCGCCGACAGCCTCGCGTGCTACGGGCATCCGGTCGTCCAGACGCCGAGCATCGATCAACTGGCCGAGGATGGCGTGCTTTTTGAGAATGCCTATTCGCAGACCTCGTGGACCCGGCCCTCGTTCGCTTCGATGCTGACCTCGTTGTACCCGGACGCACATGGTACGCAGACTCGCGAAGACCGCCTCGACGACGTCGTGCTGACTTTGCCGGAGGCGCTCAAGAAACACGGGTACGCCACCGCGGCCATCGTCACCAACCCGAACATCGGCTCATTCTTCGGATTCGCCCAGGGTTTTGACCAATACATGGAGTTGTACGATCGCCGTCAACCGGGGCCGGTGACCGCACTCGAATTGACGGCGTCATCGGAGCAGGTCACGGCCGTGGCCAAGGATTGGATGGCGTCCGTGGAGCAGCCGTTCTTCCTGATGATTCTGACCGTTGATCCGCACGAGCCGTATGTGCCCGCGGCGCAGTTTGACCGGTACGGCGGTGGATATGCGGGCAGCGTCAAGAGCGGCACGCTGCAAGCTATCAACCGGCGTGACCTGACGCACGCCGACCAACAGCGCATTCGTTCGCTGTATCTCGGCGAGATCACACACAATGACACGTCATTTGGTGACCTGCGGCGTTATCTGGCGGAGCGCGCGCTGGACAAGCAGACCATCGTCGTGTTCACGTCCGACCATGGCGAGGAGTTGTGGGAACACGGAATGCGCGGGCACGGCTATCAGCTCTACGTCGAGTCGCTCCACGTTCCGCTGATCATCGCGTACCCCGGGGTGGTGAAGGCCGGCGAGCGTTTCCGGCCCACGGTCGAGTCAATTGACATTTTCCCGACTGTTTTCGAACTTGCGAATCTGCCGATTCCACCGGGTTTGCAGGGTCGTTCGCTCTTTGGTCGGGACGCTACCGATGAGGTTGCCACATTCGCGCGGCTTGAAACACCGCGCGCCAGTCACGCCTCGGTGCGAGATTACCCTTGGAAGCTGATCCGCGATCTGAAGAGTGACGCGCGCATAGTGTTCAACGTGGAAGAGTCGCCGGATGAGACGGTGCACGGCGCGGGGCGCTATCGCGAAGAGGCCGGCTTGCTGATGGAGCAGATTTCGAACCGTATGACGCAGGATGCCGAGCGATTCGCCGCGCTCTATGGCGACGCGGGCCCGGAGAAACTGGCGGAAGAGGACTGGCCCGAGGACGTGCGGCGCAAGTTAAAGGCGCTCGGTTACCTCGGAGGAGAAGATGGGCCATAGCGCGGCGCCGCGCTCGGTGATGGTGGTGATGGCTCGGCCGGTGCCCGTTACTTGTTCGGTCGATGGCCACTCCGTATCATGAGGAGTTTAACAGTAATACGCCGAACGCGGCGCTGCTGATGGGAGACGATCTTATGAACCGCCGCCGTTTGGCCGCTTGTGTGACCATCGTGCTTGCCATTGTGGGGTGCGACCGCGCGCCCGAGCAACCGGCCTCCAATACGACAGAGCCGGACACCGAAGACGATGCCGCGGTGCAGGCGAAGCTCGACCATCTGCGCTCGCTGCCTTATGTCAGCTTCACCGAGGTTGAGGAGGGTGAGGAGGCGGACGGCGTCGTGTCGCGTGACGTGGAGCGTTCTTACCCCGGGTTCAACCTCTACACGATTCGCAAGCTCTGCACAGCCGAATTGATCGACGCCGAGGGCAACCTCGTCAATTCCTGGAGTGTCGATGACAACCGCTTCTGGGAACGGGCCGTGCTGCTGCCGAGCGGCGAGTTACTCGTGGTTGGCTCGGAGAACAGCGAACTGCCGGTGCCGCGCATCTCAGACGAGGCGCGCTACGTGATGCGCTTTGACTGGAATGGGACGGTACTCTGGAAGCAGAAACTGCGTGTGCATCATGATATTGAGGTGACCCCTGACGACCAGCTCCTGGTGTTGGGCTTCAAGCGCCGTCTGATCGCCGAGATGAACGCGCAGGTTCCGACGCGCGAGGATCACCTGTTTCTATTGAACCAAGACGGTCAACTTCAGCACATGAAGTCGGTCTATGAAGCCCTGGCCAAGCGGCCGGATATCTACAAATTCCGGCGGGTCACTCCCAACACTCTGGGCGGTGAACGTTGGGTCGATCTCTTCCACCTCAACGCGATCGAGTGGATGCATCAGAAACACCTCTTCGAGCGCGACGACATCTATGGCCCCGACAACATCCTGGTGTGTTCGCGCCACCAGGACGCGATCTTCATAATCAACTGGCCCGCAAATGAAGTGGTCTGGGCGTGGGGGCACGGCGTGCTCTCGGGGCCCCACGATGCACAGGTGCTGCCCACCGGCAACATCATGGTCTTTGATAACGGCCTGCGGCGAGACTGGTCGCGTGTCGTCGAGATGAACCCGCTGACGCGCGAGATTGTGTGGGAGTACAAGGCCCCGGAGCCGACGGATTTCTACACGCGCGGCGGCGGTTCGGCGCAGCGGCTTCCCAACGGCAACACGCTGATTTCCGAGTCCAGCACCGGCCGCGCGTTTGAGGTCACCACGGACGGCGAGATCGTCTGGGAATTCCGCAACACGCACTACAGCGAGAAGGATGAGCGCATCGGCATCGTCCGCATGATCCGCTATGAAGCGGACATGATCGAGGGCATTCTCGCCGCGCACAGCGAGTAGACTCGCCAACGGCGAACACCGCGGAGTGCGCGGTTGCGCGCAGGCTACCGTCCGAGCAGCAGGACAAACGGGTCGATGTCGCCGCTGGTAACAAAGCCGTCGCCGTTTACATCGTTCGCGCACAGGAAGTCGCAGTCGTAGAGCGCTTCCCAATCGGCTTGGTCTTGCGTCAGCGCTATGACGAACGGGTCTATGTCTCCGCTGTTGACGTAGCCATCACAGTTCGAATCACCGGGCGCCATACAGTAGGGAACGACCTCGACCTTGATGGTGCCCTCGATCACATCCACCCACATGTTCACCACACCGCCCGTACCTGGGACGTTGAAGGGGAGGCTATCCGTGTTGACGTTACGGCTGTTGGTGCCGATGCCATCCCACGTGCCGGTTACGACGGCCTGGTATTCGTAGTCGCCGGGGGCCAGCGCTGCATCGAGATAGTAAATGCCATCGACCTCGTGAGTCATTGCGGTGTTCGGGTTGGCGTTGTCCCAGTCATAGCCACCGATCTGCGATTGCCAGTCGCCGATCGCGGTCCAGAACGTGGCGGGCTCGTAGGCCACCTTCACACGGTTTGTCTCGGGCATCCAACCATCCGCATAGGTGTTGGTGTCCAGGATCAGTGTGTTGTCTCCGTTCGCGTCAAGAGTCAGCCACTGGAAGCCGAACGGGTAGATCGTCGAGCCCCAATCACCCGCAACGCTTAGAATGTCAAAGAGACTGGTTGCCGGCGATGGGTCAACAAACCCGACGACTTCGTAATGATGTGTACCATCGCCCTGGGGAATCATCGGTGCGGTGTTGTCCCAGGCGTTGGCCTCACCGGGTGCGTAGTAGATAGCCGCGCAGGGGTTGTCGTCGCAGTTCGGCACATTAGGGAGCCAGTAGCCGCCCTGGTCGATGCAGGTCGCCTCATCCAAGACCTGGCATACCTGGCCTGGCAGACAGCACGACGCAAGGTCGATCTTTCGCAGTGTGGCGTCGGCGATCGCGGCTTGATCCGTGTGAAACCAGGCGTTGAAGTCGGTCGTCGCGATGGTCAGGAACTCGTCAGATTCCATGATCGGCACCGAAAACGCCTCGTATGTCAGTCCATCCCAACTGAACGATTGCTCGTAGCGTACTTCGCCGTCCAGCAGGACCCAGACAGTAAAGTCCGCGTACGGGCCGTCTACGGCCGTGAAGTTGATGCCGGCGACGCCGGTGAATTGGTTCACATAGTGTCCGGTGTTGCGTATGGCCTCGAGATCAAACGTGATGCCGGCGTTGGCGTGTATGCCAAGTCCACGCCGGTCGACGCCCGGCTGATCGGCAAGCTGGATCGGCTGCAACTCCGGGGTTGTGAAGCCATAATGCGCGGCGGCGTTGCGGATCGCGTCCCAGTTGTTGCCATCCGTGGCGGGAAAGTCGAAGGTTGACCCGTCTGTGCGGATCTGCGTTGTCCCGTTCGGGAGGAACACACCATCAACAAGCGGAAAATCGACAGCTCCCCCCGTGCCGTCGGTGGCCGTGAACAGAGGTCCACCGGACGTAGCGCCTCCGAACGTGTCCGGGTCCACGATTTGCCCCGTTGCGATGTGCAGGCCGAGTCCGTCGGTCGCGGCGCCATAGCCATCACCACCGGCCGCAATGTCGCCAAGGTCGAGCTGTTCGACCGTCAGCAGGGCGGCGTCCGCGATTGCCGCATGATCGCCGCTGTTTGAGCGGTCGAGGTCGGTCACCGCGAGCGTCAGGAAGCGGTCTGCCTCAACGATCCACACCTCGATCTCATCAACATTGGTTCGCAGAATTGCGGAATGCCTGTTGATAGCGGACCTCCCCGTCGACCAGAACCCGGAGTGTGAAATCGGTGCCCGAGTTGCCTGAGGCTGTGAAGTTGATGCCGCCGACCCCGACGAATCGGTTGAACTTGTGCCCGGCATCGCGCAAGGCCTCGAGGTCAAATGTGATGCCGGTGTTGGAGTGCATCCCGAGCCCGCGCCGGTCAACATCCGGTTGGTCAGCCAGTTGGATGGGGCGGACTGAATTAGTCGTTTCGGCGTAGAGCGCGGCGGCGCCGCGGATAGCGTCCCAAGTGTCACCAGCCGTGTTGGGAAAGTCGAATGCGGAGCCATCACTCTGGATCTGCGTCGTCCCATTAGGAATGAACACACCGTCGACGAATGGAAAGTCGACCGCCCCGTCCTGTGCCATCGGTCGCCGTGAACAGAGGCCCGCCGGTGGTGCGACCGCCGGGCGTCAGGGGATCCAGGAGTCTGTCCGGTCACGACCTTCACGCCGCTCCCGTCGACTGCGGAACCGGTGCCATCACCTCCGATCGCAATATCGCCCAGATCGATGTTGTACCCCGCGGCGGCGGTTGACACGACAAGTGCAGCGGTGACGATCAGATTGACGCAGTTCCCTGACATCGGATTCTCCTCGCGTGGAGCCGGTCCGCTCCGTTATTGGCAGATCCGCCGCCGTAATTGGCGGCGCCAGTCTTCGCAACTCACCTGCACGGCGGCGTGGAAGCGGCGCACTCAGAACCTCCCCGCGTCTGAAACAGGGTCGCGCCGCCGCTGGCCAGAAGTTATGCACCCATCCCACATCCCCATGGCTCGACCGGCGATATCTAGATTCCCGCTTGGGGAAGCTCAGAAACCGCCGCTTACGCTAAGTTAACCCCCCTGGAGTGCGCACGTCAAGCACGAGGGCGAAAAGGGAGTCGTGCGGAAGCCCGGCGTTTATGAAGTCGAGGAGAGCGGGGAGTCCTATAACGTTCGGTGCCAATGTGCTCACAACCACTGAGAGCACGCTGGAGACCAGCGACAAAGGGCCGCCCGAGGTGGACGGCCCTTGTGGTTTGCTGATTACGACAAACGAATGTCTAGCGGCGCCGCATGATCAGCAGGCCCGCCAGCGCGAGCAGGCTAAGCGAGGCCGGCTCGGGGGCACAGATCGTATCGATCACAATCTGATCGATGTAAAGGTCACCAAAGTCGTTGGTGAGTGTGAGGGTTTCGCAGTCGGGATTGTAGTCGTAACGGTAGTGGATGTAATCATAGTACCAGTCATCTCCCAGCGGCACACTGAGATCTGAATCAATGATTGTCCCTTGCGGCTCCCAGGAGTAGCCGGGCGGTCCATCCCAATGCCAGACGACTTGCAGGATGATTTCCTTGTAGTCGTTCTCGATGGGCTGATTCGGGATGAAGAGCTCGATCTCTTCCCAATCGTAGAACGCGTTGAAGAACCCCGTCGCGTCCACCGTAGCTGGGCAGCACTTCGTAGTCCCCATACGCGGAATCAAGCAGCGGGGCTTCCGTAGGGATTGTCAACCATATCCGGGGCGATCGGCTGGCTGTATGGGCCATTGTCGAAATTCCAGTGTTGGAACGTGGAGCCCGGCGCTCCACGCCACGCCGGCGGATTGAGATCATCCGCCATTGCCAGCGGCGCGATCAGCGCGGCCGCTGTCAGAACCAATAACGCTCTCCTCATAATTGCTCCTCCCGAAGCTAAGCCGTCCGCGGTTTGGAGTCGGGCGACGCGCACGACACGGCATGGCCAACCCGCGGGTCTCCATCTCTTCCAAGTGTTGTTCGGGGCGCCAACCGGCGTCCTCAACGGCCGGTCAGGATCACGCGTGCGCGCATGAACCGCAAGCGCGCCACGAACCGGCGCACCATGGCTGGGCGAGGGATGAAGTTGCTTCTCACTCCCACCGTCAGCAAGAGCAGGGCCGGTGTGCGAGCCTGTCCTTGGACAACAACACGAACTTGATGGTACCAGTTGCGTATAGATCGCGTCAAGCCGGTCTCTGATTGCCGCCGGTTTCTCCGTGCGGACTCCCGGCGTCACCTGGCGAAGACGCGCACCTCGCTAAGATCTGTCGGACCGGGTTCGACTGCTTCTATTCGGATCACCTGGGCTGTTCGAGGCGTAGCGGCATAAGTGACCCATCGCTCGCTGGGCCGTGTCGGACTGACATCCTTCTCGAACGACATCGCGTAGTTGAATCGTATCGGACCTTGCTCATCGAACGGTTGAGAAGGCGTGCCAGGGCTCGCGTCAGGCTTGGTTGTGATCACAAATCGCCCGAAGAAGTCGGCCGGGTTGGCCCCGTCCTGCACCAGCCGGACGATGCCGACATTCCTGGGTTGCGCAAGGACAATCTCAATGTAGTCGCCGGCGTTGGCGCCCCTTGAGCGCCAATGTGTCTCGACCTGGTCATCGACGAGCAGCGCTGCGTCGGCTGACTCCTGCGATGCGCGCACCGTCGCACCGACGGCGACATTGGTGTTCAAGTCGATGTCTGGCGCTGGCGAGATTCGGCACGGCAGGGGGTGAGTCCATTGGTCATGATGCCCCATCCAGAACGCCCGGTTAAAGCTGGTGACCCGCACAAGCTGATAATCGCGCTGGTTTTGATAGTCTACGCGCAGCATCAGCGTGACGTTTTGACCAACCACGTCGATGCGCCCCCAGGGGTTGGCTTTGCGGAGAGTGTGCCCGGTCACCGTGGTGCGGTCTTCGGACTCGAGCGAGTCCTGATCAGGCAACAGGAGGATGCCGTCCGAATCAACCGCGAGGTCTTCAAAGACCAGATTCTCGTCGAGGATTCCCTTCCAGGTCTGCTGCCAGGCCGAGACCTTGGCTCCGGCCAGGGGCACACCGTCACGCGAGGTGATCTTCAGGAAGCACTTTTCGGGCAGGTCATACTGCCATTCGCCAAAGAACCCGTTGCGGAAAGGCGTGTTGGCGTTTGCGCCGCCGATGGAGTTGGCGGCGTAAAGCCCGGTTCCCTGTGAATACTCGGGCGTGGGCCGCGTATCGCCGCCGCCCATCAGTCCGGTGAAGACATAGAAACCGCCGCGCGTGATATAATTGCCGGTCTCGTCGGTGATTTTGCACTTGCCGACCGGCTTCGTGGGTTCGGAGGGCTCAATGTTGGACCAGTAAATGTCGTACGCCCCCCAGACCTGGTGCGAACATTCGTGGAGCAGCGAGGGCTCGAGCACGACGCGGTGGCGCTGGAGAAACCAGTAGTAGTCGCGCAACTGTTCATCGGTCTTGTCGGGTTCGCGCACCTTGGCCCAGGTCGTGCCCCATTCTCCGTCAAAACGGGGGTCAAGTTCGTCCTCAGGGCGGTGGATGCCGCCTTGAAGGACACCGTCCGGCACAATCTCGAAATCATCGAGCGTGACGCGCGGCAGTCCGCCGTCCGGCGCGAAATCGTCAAAGCGCGACTTGCAGAAATACGTCTCGTTCCATACATCGACGTGCCACTGCAAATAGTCCTCGAATGAATACGAACCCCAGCAGGAGACGTAGTCCTTCACGTATTCGTACACACTTCGCTCCACCCAGTACTTCAACGTGCGGCCGGCGACGTATTTCGTCAGCGCGTTGTTATTCTCGGTGATCTCCGCGATCGCGCCCTCGGGATCAACCTCGAACTCGAGCACGACCTTGCGCGGATCGGCGAGATCAACATCCCATTCCCACTCGAGTCGCGTCGTGATCTCGTCCCAGGGTGCAATTGTCACCGTCACCGGCTCGGCGGTCACACCATCCTCAGTGCCGGCGGCGTTTGACGCACGTTGCTTCACCACCCGCTCATTGATCCGCCAGTGGTAGGTCAGCGGCCCGGAGAACGGGACGTCGCTGGCGTTCTTGATGTGCGCGATGAATACAACCAAGTCACCTGGTTCGGGGTGCTTCTGATACCGCTCATAGTCCGGATGCAGCATGATGCCGGGTGTGTCGCCGTGGAAGTCCTGGCGCACGTAACTGGTGCGGCCGTTATCGTTGTAGCGGTAGTAACGTGGCGTACGCTCGATGAAGGTGACGTCCAGGTCGGGCAGCGCGGGCTTCACCAGGGGTTTGTCCACATAGACCACACGCAACGCCGGCCGGTGTGCTTCTTCGAGCACGTCGGACGAGTGGAACGCCAGCGGCGGA
The DNA here is from genome assembly GCA_963675745.2 of Phycisphaerae bacterium. Classification (GTDB taxonomy): domain Bacteria; phylum Planctomycetota; class Phycisphaerae; order UBA1845; family Fen-1342; genus JAFGRR01. The sequence goes on along the minus strand of CAXXWX010000027.1, from coordinate 181,686 downwards.
CGCGCCTTGCCCTCTTCGGTCGTCGGTGCGTCGGCGATCGAGATTGCCCAACCATAGTTGCGATAGTGTCGCCCTCGCCAGAGCTTGACGTCATCGACGAGCCCCGGTCCCGAGAGGACCAGGCGGCCGGTATCAGCGTCGAAGAAGTCGCGCAGCCTGCCGCGCAAGCTGGGCTGTTCCGCGCGATCCGCATCGCCGCCGGGCGTTGTCCAGGCGCGACGAAACCTGGGTTCGGCGGCGAAACGGTCGTTGTAGGTGACCGCCCCGACCAGGCGCGTACCCGTACCGCCGCCATCACGCCAAGGGAGCAATACGCGATGCAGCTCGACGACGGCGTCAAGATCGAGATCGGCGGCGGGTACCAGGATCAGCTCAACATCGGTGACCTCGCTGCCGACGGTTAAGGCGCGATAAAGCTGCTCGAACGCGATCAGGATTCGATCGCGCGCGCCGTCGCTGATCACCAGTTGCGGACTGTGGCCGAAGTTCAGGTCGGGGGTCGCGGCGCTGATGTGCGTGTCTTCGACATCCATGTAGGTATAGCGGCGGTTCGCGTCAACGCTGACCGCATCGCTGTAGTCTTCGTACGCCGTGATGGGCACATAGCGGCGTAGCAGCGTTTCGTGCTGGCCGGCGACGGCCAAAGAGGCGAGGGCGGCGGCCGCGAGGGCGAGTGATAGATGGAATCGGGCATTTAGAGCGTCCACAATCGGGCTCCTTGAGAGGGAGTGGCGATCCGCGCCCATCACGTAACCTGCATGATGATGCGGTTCATTCGCCGATTATACGCTTCTCCGCACCATTTCGCGAGCAGCGCGCCACGCCACCAACGCCACCCGGCGGACTTTTTTTAGCGGGTTTTGTCAGAAACCTCTCTCCGGCGGCAATGTTCTCATGAGGTGAACGCAAGCGGCGGTCACCCGGGAGAGTGAAACAGTGTTTGCCTACCAAAGGAGCTTGACCGTGACTCGCACCAACACCCGCAAGAACGTCGTTACGCTGGTTGTCACTATCGCCGCCATCGTGCTTGGGACGCTCGGCACCGGCTGTGACGATTACGTCGAAGCCGGCGACTTCATGACGCCGACCGTGGAGCCGATGGACTTCTCGCCCTACGGCTATGACTACTCGGTTTACGACCTCTTGACGGGCGACGAATAATCTCGCGGCCGCGGCGCGGGCCGGCCCAAGGATCGACGGTTGACAAGCCGTCGATCGCCCGCGGGGGGGCCGGGGAGAGAGCCGCCGCTTAGGGGGGTTAGAGCGGTGTTCGGCGTGTGGCAGGCATGCCGGGCACCGCTCCTTTATGCGCACCGCCGCCGGCACGCGGACGCCACGAGTGGTCAGCGGGGCGCACCGTACGGTATCCAACTCGCTCACGTTTGACACAACCGCCGTGCCAAGTCTCCACGAATGCCCGGCGCCATCCCGCTCAATCACCGGGAATCAGCTTGACGGCGGGGCGGCGTCTTATAAAGTCGGGGTGATGGTGTTGCACTTCTTGGGGTTTCGCACGCGTAGTTGGAGACGAGCGATGAAGCGATCATGGACCGTGAAATGCCTGGCGCTGCTGGCGGGGACGCTCATGCTCGACCAGGCCGTCGCCGCGGGGCCGGTCTCAATCGGAGAACGCGTAAAGCGCGCAACGGTGCTGGTCATACGCGAAGTGCCGGGCTCGAACACGGGAGGCCAGGGCACCGGTTTCTTCATCAACCGCAACGGTCTGGTTATCACCAATAACCACGTGGTTGACGCGATGCACGGCAAATCAGTGCAGGAGCGGCTCCAGATGACCAGCCACGGAATGACCAAGGCGAATTACTACATCCTGGTCTACCCCGGCACTGACCAGGAGCACCGCGTGGATGCGGAGCTCCTGCACCACGTCGAATCCACCGACCTCGCCATTCTCCAGCTCAAGGCCGAGGACGGCGAATTCCCCAAGACGCCATACTTCATCTCGCTGATCCCGGACGGAATGCTGGTCGAAGGGCTGAAAGCCCAGGTCACGGGGTTCCCGGCGGCCGGCGCGCGCGGAACGGGCGTGGTGATCACGCGCGGCGAGGTCACCGAGCTGATGCGTACGACGAGCGGGGCGATCAGCTATGTCGAGACGGACGCCGAGGTGCATCCCGGCAACAGCGGCGGGCCGGTGACCAGCCGGGCCGGGCAGTTGATCGGTATCGCGACACACAAGCGTTTCAGACAGGGAGAGAAGGACCGTTCCGGGGCGGTGCCGGCCCATCTGCTCAAGCAGTTTCTCAAGGCGGCGTTCGAGAAGGAGGTTATTTCCAAGCAGGCTGACATATTTCCGTTTGCCGACATTTTCCTCGATCAGAACGGCATCCTGCGCCTGCCGACCTTTGAGCGGGAATCGGACGAAGAGACCGTGGTGATTCACCATCCGGACGGCACGGTGCGCAAGGCCAAGCTGCTGACCGATTCGCTGACTGTCGAGACCGAGCTGGGAACCTATGAAGTACCGTTCAGCCAGGCCGCCTACCTGTTTGTGGACGGCGATTCGGCGACGGTCATCATGGATGGCGGGGACCAACTGACCTTCGCCGCGGCGGAAGCGGAGTTGCGTTTTGAATTGGCCGGCAAAGAGAAGGCCACCTCGCTGCGCGGCATCTCGGTGCTGGCATTCCCATATCGCACGCAGGTGGTCCCCCTGCTCTCGGGGACAGGGGCGGTGGTCAGCGCAGATCAGAACGTGCTGAGCGTCGCGGATATCGACGGCGAAGTGGTGATTGACGACGCGCACTATGCCGTATCCGACATCGAGACCATTCGCGCCTACAAGAACGACCAGCGCACCGTCGAGACGCGCAGTGGGGAGCGGCTGCGCGGCAAGATGGGTGGGAAGCCGGTGAAGGCGGTAACAACCTGGTCGGCTGCCCCGCTTGAGCTCAACCTGGCGGCGGCCGAGCGCGTTGACTTGCGAATTGTCGAATGGGCGTACTACAACGCCAGTGGGCGGCGGCTGGTGGAGCGGCTGGATATCAAGGACGACGAGATCCGAGAGATCGCCGAAGTGCTCGACAGCCCCGACTGGGAGCGAGCTGGTCCGCTGCTGGAGGAAGTGCGGAAGGGCTTCATGCGGAAGCACGGCGCGTATCAGGCGCAGGTCAAGCTGCTGCAAGCCGTTAACACGCTGCGCCTGGGGGACTATGCCGACGCCGCCAAGCAGTTCCGCGGCGTGGCGCGCGACGATGATGTGGGGCTGCTTGCGGGCGGTTACCTGGCGGTGATGGAGCGTTTTCCCGACCACCAGTATATGGGCGCCCCGCTCAGCACGCCGGACGCGATGTGGCGCGCCAGTCGGGATGTGGCCCGGCAGATGCTGGTCGAGATCGACGCGCGCATGGAGGAGTTCCCTGAAATCAATGAGAACCGCAAGACGCGCGAGCTGCGCGAGCTCGAGCGCGACCTGGACATCGCGGACCGGCTTTCGATCGGGATCGCGCAGAGCAAACTTATCGAGATGCTGAACCAGGGATTGGCCGCCAAGTGGGATCAGTACACCGCCCTTCGTCAGGAGTATTCAGACCTGGTCGATGAGTACCACAGCGGCGCGCGCCGTGGTGCCCAGGCGCGCATTCGCGCACAGCTCGGCAAACTGGACAGCCGCATGGATGTGGTGGTCAAGGAAGCGCAGCGCCTTCACGAACGGCTGGTCAATGACACGGTGGGCTTCGTCATGGCCCCGCCCCAACTCGAGCCGCGAGGCCCGTAGCATGCTGTCGGAAACCGTCCGGCGTGTGCCACTGCTCTTGAGCAGTGCGGTTCCGACGCCGGCCTCACGGCTCACAGAGCCGTGACACGGCCAAGTGGCGAATCCTTATTGAAACTGCGCCAGTCGCGGGCGGCGGGTCGTGCCTTGCCGAAGGTGCCCTCGACATGCCGGCAACCGTCGGGAGTCAGCCGGTGGTGCCGCTCGTCAGTTCACGCCGCAGCCAGGCGCGGGCCATGCGCCAATCGCTCTCAACGGTTGTCTTGGACACGTTCAGAACGTGAGCGATCGCGTCAACCGCCATCCCGCCGAAGAAACGCAGTTCGACAATACGGCTTTGTCGCGCATCGAGTTTGGCGAGATGCTGAAGGGCCTCGTCGAGATCGAGGATTTCCGGATCGGCGTCGGTGATGGGCGTGGCGGCCTCGCTCATGGTGACTCGGCAAAGATCGCCGCCACGCTTCTGCCGCGACCGGGCCCGGGCATGATCGATGAGAATCTGACGCATGGCCTTGGCGGCGACGGCGAGGAAGTGCGCGCGACTCTGCCACTCGGCGTGGGCCTGGTCGACCAGCCGCATGAATGCGTCGTTGACCAACGCGGTGGGCTGCAAAGTGTGGTCGGCGGGCTGCCGGCGGAAATGGTGCTCAGCCAGACGGCGCAACTCGTCGTGTACCAGCCGATAAAGCCGGTCTGCAACGTCTGGTCTGCCCGCTTCGAGGGCGTTAAGGAGCTGGGTTGTCTCGCCTGGCTTTCCCATTGGGGTTGAGGGCCTCTCGTTCCGACGACCAGTTGCGATTATACCCTTCCAGAGCGGTTTCAAAAACGGTCTGTCATGTGGCTGTGTGCCGCGGCGGCGGACGAGGCCTGAGCCGGTCGTCTCGGTAGGGCGGGCTATGGTCGCCGAGATCGCTCTGTAGAGAGGGGGCGCCGCCCACCGGGATTGCTCTCGCGCAGGCCGGAACAACTCTCGCGTCAGCCGATGGGGGAGGCGAAGGATGTGGCCGGCACAGCAGCCGAGGCCGCTTCGATCATGCTCGACACGATCTCAGGCCCGCCGGCGACGATAACCACATCACCGGCACGAAACTGCTCGTCGGCCGCCGGACGCGTGCGCGCCGGCTCACCGGTGTGCTTGATCGCGACATACACGAGAGATCTCGCCACGACGCCATATTCGCGCAGGGTCTGGCCCACCAGCGCAGAATCCGCGTGTATGGTTACCTCGCCGAGCATGTAGTCGCTACCGGACTGGTGTGAGGCTTTCACGAACTCCGTCAGGTGTGGTCGGAGCAGCAGATTCGCTATGTCGTCGCCGCCACGCCGCGCCGGCGATACCACATGTGTTGCCCCGGCGCGCTGCAGCTTGCGGACGGCGTTCTCATCATCGGCGCGGCTGATGATGACGGCATCCGGGTTCAACTCGTTGGCGCTCAGCGTGATCACGATGTTCTCTGAATCCGAGTTGACCGCGCATACGACTCCGCGGGCGCGCTCGATTCCAGCCTGGAGCAGCGTGTCGTCTTCGGTGGCGCACGCCTCGATCACCGCGTAGCCGCAGGCCCGTGCCCACTGGACCCGCGTGCTGTCGGTTTCGATGGCAACCGCGGGAACGCCCTCGGCGGCGAGTCGTTCAAAAACCGTGGACCCGACGCGTCCGAGGCCGCACACGATGAAATGGTCTGTCAGCCCGTCGATCGTCTTCTGCATCCTGCGTCTCCAGGCGAACTGATAGGTGACCGCCGTCTGCACGACCTGCCCAAAGGCATAGGTGGCGGTTGCGATGCCCACAACGAGCAGGAGGACGGCGAAGCCCTGCCCCTCGGGCCTCAGGTCGTAGTCGCTGTAGCCGACGGTCGTGATTGTTATGAGCGTGAAGTACAGTGATTTCCAGAATCCCCAGGTCGGCTCGATGATCATGAACCCGATAATGCCGACCGCGACCACGGTGGCGACCGCGAGGAGGGCGTGCCGCAGCCGCTGTCGCTGCTGCTTGCCTTCGGGCTCATCAAGGTACGCCGCTACCGAATTGGCCATTGGACTCTCGTAGACGATCAGCCGCCGCCGCCGGCTGCCTGGGCAGATCGGCCGCAGCGCACATACACCACGTGGTGTCATCGGCACGATGCCATGGGGGGCGTTAGCACCCGTCCGTGGACTGTGGTACAGGCTTATCACCCCGTGAAGCCCACAGGTTGAAAACCGGTGCCACAGATGGGTGTCCGGCGTCCGATAGGCGGTGCTGTGGCAGCCTGCGCGACGCGGGCCATTGGTGTGGGGGGGACGCGCGTATGTTGCGGCACCCCGGCACCGCGGAGGTGCCGGGGCGCTGCGTTTGACCCGAACTGCCGTGCGAGCGCGGGGCTACTGCTCGTTCAAAAGCGTGATGAAGGCGTCGATATCCCCGTTGTTCATCCAGCCATCGCCGTTGATGTCCCCGAGCATGATGTCGCAGTCGGGGTACTCATCGGGATACTGCTCGGGATACGAGAGGGCGTATACAAAGGCGTCTATATCACCGTTGTTGACCCATCCGTCGCAATTAAGATCGCCGACCTCGTACTGTGGCTCCCCAGTGGTGGTGACGCCCCAGAATCCGCCGGTCAGTTCGAATCCGCCGCCGGTCATGATGGTTGTGCCCGCATCGTGCTGACCGACCGTGCCGGCTACGTCGAAGTAACCGCCGCTGGACGCTCCGCCGCCCGAGTCAACGGTCCACCAATCGATCTCGTACTGCTGGGCCGCTGCAAGCGGTAGAACTGCACAGGCCAGCAAGCCCAGGACGCCGCACCGCAGCGCGTCTCTTCTCCAGTTAGTCGCGTTCATTGATCGCACCTCGCTCAGCAGGGGTCGCGTTTGATTCACTGGCCGATCGTCACCGTCCCCGATGTGCCCCAGCGGCGCAGCGTCGTCGGCTTGCGCAGCGTGACCGACTCGTCATACGAGCCCGGATCGATGTACACCGTGCCGCCGGGCGTCGCCCCGATGTACCCGACCCACACGGTGCTCCAAGGGTCGGCGGAGCTGCCGTCTTGATAGCCGCTCGCGCCGGAGTCAACATACACCGCCGATCGGGCGGCGTTGGTGAACGTGATCCCCGCGTTATCCGCCGTGGTCCACTCCACCGTCATGACGATGTCGTTCGATGCGTCCCAGAACGACTCGCCCACCTCCCAGATGGCCCCCTCGTCGTTGCAATCACCATCGCCATCGCTGTCAACCACCAGGGCGTGGCTGGCGCGCGTCGGATCGACGTCGTGCATGACGACGGCGTCGGCGGCAACGTTTTCGTCATAGCCGACCAGGCGGCGCAGCTCGACCGTGTAGAACTGCGACGGGGCGGTCTGCCACTTCGACATTCGCAGGATGTGGAAGTACCCGCTGGGCGGGAGCACCGCCAGGTTGCAGAGCATCAGGGCTTGCGCCTGGGGATACGAGTCGGTCTCCCAGCGTTGCGACGGCGCGATCCAGTCTAGCATGTCCTTGTGGTACGAGATCGTGTGCAGCCCCAGACACCCGTAGACCGGATCAAATGTGGCGCACGTCCCGGTCGCGCTGCTCATGACGTCCCACTTGGAGTCATACACGGCACCGTACGGCCCGGAAGAGTGCGGCAGCCCCAGTGCGTGGCCCATTTCGTGACCGATCACGCCGTGCTCACGCCAACCCCACGGAGGCATCCAGGTCACGCCATAGGTCTTGGTGACGCCGTCCAGCGTCCGCGTCCGCGAGCCGCCCCAGGCACAGCAGTCGAGCGTGTCGTTGAAGATCACGTTGATGCCGATGAAGGTGGGGAAGTACACGTCCGCGTCGGCCTCGGCGACGGCGTCGTCAAAGGCCTCACTGAGCAGGAAGTCGTCGCCGCTCATGTAGTGCGAGCGCGGGTGGGGCAGGTCGTACCAGCCATAGACCTCGCTGCCGATCAGGTTGATCTGGTCGAACGATTGTTCGCGCCAGAAGTCGTCCATGCTGGGCTTGGGGCCGAGGGCCTGCGACTCGAACCAGCTCACCGGCTCGGGCGTGCTGGGGTCGCCGGCGAAACGGACCAGAATCCACACGTACGGCTGCGAACCGCTGACGCGCCCGCCCAGTGTGGGTTTCTCGCCCGGGGCGGGGAGGCGTGTCTGGTTGGCGATCAGCCGGTCCACGACGACAGGCGCCAACGGCGTATCGACCGTCCACCCGTCTATGGCCACCGGCTGCCCATTGAGCGCCCAGCCGCCGCCGGCGGCCCGCAGCGTGTCCTCGTCCACCAGGAGCTCGCGTGTCTTGACGCCGTCGTCAATGAAGTACCGCTGGTGGGGCGTGCCGGCGAGGCCTTCGGGGTCGCCCCAGACGGTGCTGAACGTGCCACTAATCGTGACGTCCTGGGCACCGCCGGCGTTGCCCGCCGCCGTCTGACCGTTGGCCGCTGTGCAGAATGTCAGTACGGCCAGTAGCCCGGTGACAAGCCGTCGCGCCATGGAATGCTCCTCTCGCAGCGTGAATCGAACGCAGCTCCGCCGTAAGAGATCACGACATCCAACCCAGCGACCCACAGCCGAATCCGACATTCCCGTGCGAAAATCCTGCGTGCCGGGCTCAAACGAAGTGCCGGCGGCAGAGCGGGGCCCGACGGCTCGCGCCGCCGCCATGCCGCTTGGGACGCCAATCATGTACGATGTGCGCAGCACACGGCTGCAACGCCGGAGGCGAAGCAAATGCTGCTGGGGATTGCCCTGCTGATGCTGGGCGGCGTGATCTGCGTCGCGAATTTCTACCTGTCGTTCCCGCGGTATCTGCTTCACCGCTTGAGCGGCGGGACGCGGGAGGATTATGGCTGGATATCCGGCGTTCCCGTGTTTGGATCGCTGTTCGTGGCGATCTCCCTGGTTTGGGGGTGGAACAGCACAGCGTGGTTCCGGGCGGCGTTTGTCCTGATCCTGATCGACACAGGCGGGTTGCACTGGTTTGCCGGTACGATGATCTGGTTTGGCGGCGCGGCGATCTGGGCTTGGCTCAGAAGTGCGAAGCGGCCGCCATGACCACGCCAACACCTCCGCGGGGCACACGCACACCGCCGTAGATGGGGATGCAAGCTCCTTGGTCTCCCGAGTACAACTCGGGTTGGTAAATCGAGTTTCCTGACCAAGGAGCAAGCGATGAAAGGTAGCGTACCGGTATTTGTAGGGATTGACTACGCCGATCAGGTTTCGCAGGTTGTGGTTTTGGACGCGGACGGTTGCCAACTCGGCACGCGGCGGCTGCGCAGTGAGGGCGATCGCTTGATCGCATACGCCGAACGTTTTGGTCCGATCGGCGGGGTGGCGATCGAGGCGTGTTGCGGAGCCGCCACTCTGGCCGACGAACTGATTCAGCGGCGGGGCTGGCCGGTGCAACTGGCCCATCCGGGCTTTGTGCGGCGTATGAAGCGGAATCCGGACAAGACGGATTACAGCGACGCCCGTGTGCTGGCCGATCTGCGGCGTGTTGGCTATCTGCCGCCGGTATGGCTGGCGCCGTCGGCGATTCGCGAACTGCGGCGTCTGACCCGCGGGCGGCAAGCGTTGGTCGAAGAGGCTCGACGGGTGAAGCTGCGTGTGCGGGCGTTGTTGCGGGATCTTCGGATCGGCAAGCCGGAGACGGTGCGACGCGTGTGGACCCGACGCGGCCAGGCTTGGTTGACCGAACTGGCGTCGGACGCACGTTTGCCGAACGAATCGCAATGGTTGTTGGGTCGGCATCTGCGTCATCTGGATTACCTGGCGGCGGAGATCAAAACATATGAACAACGGCTGGGAGAAACGGTCGCCGATGATCCGCTGGTCCAACGCTTACTGGAGCAGGCTGGGATCGGGCTGATCACGGCCGGCGTGCTGCGTGCTGAGATCGGGCAGTTTGAGCGGTTCGGTTCTGGCAAGCAGTTGGCGCACTACTGCGGGGTGAGCCCGCAGAATGCGTCGAGCGGAGAGCGTCAGGCGGACGCCGGCCTGGTGCGTGGCGGCAATCGCCAGTTGAAGCTGGCGTTGATCGAACTGGCCCATCGCCTGAAACGCTACGATCCGCACTGGTGTGATCTGGCCGCGCGACTGTCGCAGGCCGGCAAGGCCCGCTGCGTGATCGTGGCGGCGGTGGCCAATCGCTGGGTGCGGAAGTTGTATTACGAGATGTTGCCGTCGGTGGAGGCGGCGGGCTAAAAAACAGACTTCTTTCCCCTCCGGAGAGCACCGGAGGGCGGCGTTTGGCTGGGAGAGGATCTTGGCGCGGGTGAGCTCGTTGGCCGCTGGGGCTGTTGTTGACGCTCGTTCGTAGATGGGGCAACCCGCACCGCTCGGAATACCCGTGTGGGCTATCCTGCTCGCAGGAGATGCTCGGATAGAAGATTGGGGTCCACCCCCCAACGCCGCTTGACAGACACGGAGCTTGCATAGAAGCGGCCGACGTCCTCGTCGGCCGTCGAACGCGGACGGCGCCACATACGCGCGGGTGCCCCACCTCTTGAGGTGGGGGACTGATCAGGCGGTGGGAGTGCCAACCTACCTCTCGTCAGTCCCCCACGGCAAGCCGCGGGGCACCCACACCCACCGTTTGAAGTGCCAACCTACCTCCGGTCAGTCCCCCACGGCAAGCCGTGGGGCACCCATGCGGGGCACCCACGCGGCGTCATGGTCAGCGGACGCGCTTGATCACCTGAATCTGGCCGGCGTGGTAGACGTCGTGCAATGCGACGCCGCGGATGAGCATATCGAAGGGGACCTTCCCGCCCGCCGGCACCTGTTCCAGCCGGGCGGCGTCGAAGGACGCGACCGCCGCACGAAGCTGGTCGTGCTCGCTGGCCAGCAGCTTGACGTAGCCCTTCCAGTCGGCGTCGGTGGGGGTGTCGGGCAATGTGAACCAGTCGCTACCCTTGAGCGGAAATTCGCCGCGCGGCTGATCCAACAACCGCCGGCGAACGCTGTACTTCCAATACGCGCAATGGACGACCAGCTCGGCGATCGTGTGTCGGCTGGCAGTCGTACGGCGTGACGCGACAGCCGCGCTGAGCCCCCGGATCGAGCCGCGCAGATTCGTGCCGTGCCATGATCGGCGGTTGAAGGCTTCGTCAAGGAAGTCCAGCAGCGCGGCACGCAGCATTTCGTTGGGCTCGGCGGACATGATTAGCCATCCTATTGGCCGCCGCACGGGGCGTCCAGATGGCGGGAGCGGGCAAGCCGGCTCGCGGTGCGGGACACCGCCGTCGGCGACAACCAGGCTACGCGCCGGCGGCGCCATCAACGGCGGGCAGCCCCACGTGTGTCAAAGCGATCCGGTGTTGGTCGGCTTCAGCCGAGCTGTGATTGCCACCAGTTTCAACCGGTGGTGGGCGCGTGCCATCAACCTTGTTTTCACAGAGAGCCGGGCTTGAGCCGGCTTCTCGTCTTGCGTCGCCTCTGAAAGCCCGGCTGAACGCCGGCTGTGTCGGGAGGGGGAGGCGGACTACCTCGTTCCACCAACTGAAGTTGGTGGCAAGGACTGATCGGCTGAAGCCGACCGGCGGATGCGGGATCTCGCGCGAGGTATGCCGTCCTGCGGGTGAGTTTACCCCACTGCCGGCGGGAACGGCGCCACGGGCTGACGGTCAGTGTTGTTCGCCGCGCTGGTGCAGTGACCGTTTGAGACCGCGTGCGGATATGATAAGGACCACGATGCCGAAAGGGCACAGAATCGCGAAGCTGATCAGGTTATTCACAATCCGCCATGCGGTCGGCTCCCGCCCGGTAGCGATTAGCAAGAGGTTGCCGACGGCGGCGGCCAGCATTAATGCACCAAAGCCGAGGCCCACACTGGAATGCCACACGCCGGGCACCGGCTCGAACACCCATTCGCAGGCGGTACAGACATACGGCCAACGGAGAATGAGAAACCGCCAACTGTATTCACTCTTCGTTGCGGCTCTCACATCCTGATCGCTGCCGCAGAGCGGGCATCTCGGTTTGTGGTGATCCTGAGTGTTCACGGAACGTCACCCTTATCCCGTGGCGGCGGTTCGCAGCCCTGCGTATTGACGTTACTCGACGTTTGACGCGTCTTCTTCACTGACGGCTTCGCCACACTCGGGGCAGCGACACATCTCGCCGTTGCTCAGCGAGTATCCGCAGTTCGTGCAGCGTCCCATCGACCTCAGTATGTCAGGCAGAAAACGTAGCGCGTACAGGCCGGCGCAGTATCGAATCAAACACAGGTTGAGCGTCACACATATCGCCAACCATACCATCCCGGTGGTGCCTCGTATACCAAGAAGCCAGGCCACAACGCCCCCTTCGATCGTGCCAAGCACACCACCGATCAGGGCGCCACCTGCAATCAGCCAGGATGTATTTGCGCGCCGTAGGCACTCCGTGCGTACCGTCAGAAGCACCTGGGCATCATCGATGCCCGTTAGTACGCGGCCAATGGGATCAACGGTCAGGAAACTCACCGAGCTGTCCTCGCGCTTACTCCGTTGGTGCCGGTGCGATCCAACTCAAGGCCAGGGCTCGCCGGAATTACTCTCCTGCGCACGTGTCGTCCAGCTCATCAAGTCGCCGAAGCAACTGCTGCGGATCACTCTCGAACATTTTTGGAATGTCCCGTGCGCTGTGAACATCGTGCAAGAACGTCGCCAGATCCTCGATCAGCACTCGCAGGTCCGTCGGCAAGCTTGTCATCCCTGCGCTGCACGATTCCCCTAAGATGAGGTCACTCGTGAGCCGCCAGCCGATGGTCTCGCATGCCGTAGCATCAGATAAGTGGCTGGATGCCAGTATCGCCCGCAGCGCGTCGATCACTGGCCCCACACGCTGGTCGCTTTCGTTGACCGCCGCCACCAGCCCCCGCGCGATCTCCTCTGCCGTTGGCTTGTGTCTCACGATGTTGCCCGCCCTAAAGGAAGTGTCTTCATTACGCCTTCGGCTTGGACTTCATCTGCCGGGTAGCCACAAAGGCAAATGGTGGCGGGCGGACTTGAACCGCCGACCTGTGGGTTATGAATCCACCGCTCTAGACCAGCTGAGCTACGCCACCGTCTTGTCTGGTGCGCGCCGCACGCCAAGCGGCCGTGCGGTTGAACGCCCATTGTCAATCGCATCAATATACACGCAAGTCGACGGCGGTGGAAGAGAGCCGTTGACGCCGGCGAACGCGTGCAGCCGTGGCAACGCCGGCGTGGATTCCGCGCCCGTGGTCTCGAGTTATTCGCCCCGCAAGGGGCATCTGAGTTTAGCCCAGCACGCAGTGCTGGGTTGGGATCGCCTGCGCAGCCGCCGAGTCCCGCACGGGACGATTGAAAGCTCAGTCGTCCCTGCGGGACTCGGTTTTCACGTGCCCACAATTGCCCCAGCACTGCGTGCTGGGCTATGTTCATTGCGTCCCTACGGGACGGCCTGACTACGATCCAGCGATTGTGTCGCGGGCCCGAGCGCATGCCGCATCGGGGGTCGTGTTTCGCGCGTGTCGCTGCACCCAGGCTGCCAGTCAGCTTCAGCCGACCAGAGCCTGCCACCAACTTCAGTTGGTGGATGAAAGGTCCCCTGTCCCCCTTCACAGACAGCCGGCTTCAGCCGGGCTTCCAGGGGCAGCGGAAAATCAGAAGCCGGCTAAAGCCCGGCTCCACGTAGGGGCGACAATGGTGAGGACCGCGCTCCGCCGGTTGAAACCGGTGGCAGTGACTGGTCGGCTGAAGCCGACCAGAGCTTCCGCTTGTACGGACGCGTGATGTTGGTCCGACACCGTCCCCGCCCGCACACCGCGTCGATGACTCCTGCTCGCGCCGGGACTATAATGCGCCGATGAACACTCTTGGCATCGTCAACGACGAACGATTCAAGCAACACGGCACCGGCCCCGGACATCCGGAGCGCGCTGAGCGGCTGGACGCGGTAAACGCCGGCATCGAGAACGCCGGCGCCGCCGAACATCGCGTGAATATCACGCCGGCGCCGATCATCGATCCACTGTTGCTGCGCGTACACACGGCGGCGTATCTGACACACGTCGAGAGCGCCTGCCGTCAGGCCTGGCCGTACATCGACTCGCCCGATTGCCCGATTTCGCCCGAGAGCTGGGATATAGCCCGGCTGGCGGCGGGGGGCGTGGTCAAGGCCGCCCGCTTGGTGGCCGAAGGTGAGATCAAACGCGCGTTCTGCGCAGTTCGTCCACCCGGACATCACGCCGAGGCCGACCGGGCCGCGGGCTTCTGCCTGTTCAATAACGTCGCGGTGGCGGCGCGCGCGTTGCAGGATGAGCACAAAGTCGAGCGCCTCTTGATCCTCGATTTCGACGTGCATCATGGCAACGGCACGCAGCACACCTTCGAGCGCGATCCGTCGGTGCTCTACGTCAGCCTGCACGGCCACCCGCACTATCTTTATCCGCACACGGGACATGAGGAAGAGACCGGCATGGACGCCGGTCGCGGATACACGCTGAACATTCCGCTCATGCCCGAGACCACCGACGAGCAGTTCCGGGCGGCATTTGAAGGCCGCGTAATTCCGGAGATCGAGCGCTACGCGCCGCAGTTCTTCATCATCTCGGCGGGTTTCGACGGGCACGTTGACGACCCCCTGGGCAACCTGCGTCTGACGGATGAAGTTTTCACGTGGGTGAGTGACGTGCTGGTGCAACTGGCCGACAGGCTGGCCGGGGGGCGGCTGCTGAGTGTGCTGGAGGGTGGGTATAATCTGGGGGTGCTCGAGCGCTGCGTAGCGGGACACGTGGCGCGTCTGGCGCGGCCCTGAACGTGCCGGCGCGCAAAAGTGACCCGCCGCCAGGCCCTGGCGACGGGTCGATTTCGGATTGGCGGGATAGGCGAGCCACTGTCATCCCGCCGACCCACCTCCACGACGCATGGAGGATGAGGTCACATCCGCGGTTGATTGTATTGTGGTCGTCGCCGGTCGATGTCGAATTTCGTATGCTGAGATGCGATGAGCGAGGAACGCCGCAAGTCCCGAGCGTTGCAGGTGGCCTTTCGCCACCACCCGCGCCAGTGGCGTGAATACTTCTATGTGTACCCGGTAATATCCCGCCGCAGCCACGGGTTGAGCATCGGCATCGAGCTGAACCCGGACAAGGCCTGCAACTTTGACTGCGTTTACTGCTGCGTGGACCGCGCGCAGGCGCCGCGCGTGCGGAAAGTCGATCTGGCCGTCTTGTCGGCGGAGTTGCGCCAGATGGTGGCCCAGCGCGACTCGCTGTTCGAGGAGCCGGAGTTTCGGGAAATCCCGGCGCGGTTCCGCGCGCTGCACGACATCGCCTTTTCCGGCAGTGGTGAGCCGACGGCGTCGCCACAATTCGCCGAGGCCGCCCGAATCGCCGTCGCCGTCAAGCAGGAATTCGGACTGGACGAGGCCAAGCTCATCACGATCACCGACGCCTGCTTCCTCGCGCGCCCCAAAGTCGTGGAGACACTGGCGTATCTGGATCAGCACGGCGGCGAGATCTGGGCCAAGCTCGACGCCGGCACGGAGGACTACTTCCGCCAGATCACGCGCCCGAGCCACCCGCTTGCCCATGTGCTGGCCAACATCCTCGACGCGGCGTGTCGGCGGCCGCTCGTGATACAGTCGTTGTTCCTGCGTTATCGAGGCGAGCCGCCGCCAGAAGCCGAGATCAGTGCGTATGTAGCGCGTCTGCGCGAGCTGCGCGAGCAGGGGGCGCAAATCAAGGAAGTGCAGGTGTATACAATCGCGCGGCCGGCCGCCGAGGTGTTCGTCAGCCCGTTGGAGGCCGAGGCGCTGGAGCACATTGCGCAGGCGGTGCGGGCCGTGGGCATCGACGTTTCAGTTTTCCCCTGATCGGCATGGTGCGTCGCCGCCGGTGTCGGCGAACCTCTTGGAGAGACGAGATACATGGATCCGCTCAACGAGCTCCAGCGCCGCGTGCTGGGCGTTCTGATCGAGAAGCAGTTGTCGCAACCGCAGTATTACCCGCTGACGCTCAACGCGCTGGTCAACGGGTGTAACCAGAAGTCCAACCGCGATCCGACCATGGAGTTGGACGAGGCGACCGTCTACGACACGCTGGAGGAGCTGCGCGGGCGCGACCTGATCTCGCGCGTGTTGGCCGGCGCCGGCTCGCGCACCGACCGCTTTCGCCATGATCTCGGTCGCACCGTCGGTTGGCAGACGCCCCAGTTGGCAATCATGGCCGAGCTGCTATTGCGTGGCCCGCAGACGGTCGGCGAGTTGCGGTCGCGTTGTGCGCGCATGCACGCCTTCGCCAGCACCGACGCCGTGGCCGAGACGCTGGAGTCGCTGGCCGGCGGGGATTCACCGGTGGTGATGGCGATGCCGCGCGAGGCGGGCCGATCGGCGATTCGCCATCGCCACCTGCTCTACGAAGCCGGCGAAGCTCCCAAAGCCCAGCCGGCGGCGGTCGGCGGAATCACAGCCGCGCCGCCGCAGGCCAGGTCGGCGTCACCGGCGCAGGTGGCCGCGATTCCACATGACGAGCTGGAGAACATACAGGCAGAGATCGGCGAGTTGCACGAGGAGATCGCCGACCTGCGCCGACGCCTCGAATCGCTGGAAGAACTGGTAGGCCGGTAAGGCGCTTAGTCGCTGACCGTAGCGGCCGACCCCCGAGTCGGCCGTGCCTTGTCGTGGGTGGAAACTCACGAAAACAAAACGTCCGACTCGGGGGTCGGACGCTACCGCCCGATGAGCATCCGTCCGGCCGTCTCGGCTATGGCCGTATTCAGCAACAGCAGTATTGCCAGCACCAGCAACGCGATCACCTGCGTCGAAGCAAACAGCGCCACCGCGTTCCCGCGATCGATCCGCAGATACCGCCGCAACCCTGTGTACAAAAACAGCCACCACCAGACAAAGGCGAAGATCGCGATCAACGCAGCCACTTCAAGAGAGAACCAGTGCGCCGTTGGTGGGCAGTACCACCCGCCGCGCGGCATCACGCGCCCGTGCGTGATCAGATCCAGTACCACTTCGCCACTAAAGAAGATCTCGTTCGACAGCGGGACGGTCATTGCATTGATGATCATCCGCGGACGCATCGTTGCTCCAAACTCATTCCATGCATGGCCGGCGGCGGACGCGACAATGAGCACCGCGCCGATCCACCACATCCCGGCGCAGCCGTAAGCCATCAGCCTGAGCAGTCGATCCCGCCGCAAGCGAAACCGCGCGAGCGTGGGCGTGAACATCGGCAACGCGATCATCGTAACGATCGGCAACGTCAACACGACGGCGAAGCGCGGGAGCAGCACACGCAGGCTGTCGATGTCCAGCCATATCCTCAGCCAATAGATGCCGGCGTCGAGTTCGCTCAGCAACACGAGGCCGGCGATCGCCACAATCACCGCCACCATGCGCAGCCGCCGCAGCCGCTTAACCACCGGCGGCGCCTCCAGCGGTCGCCGGCGCCAGAACGTGAAGGGATTCAGTGCGGCGGTGAATGCGCCGACCGCCGCGCCGATCGGCCGCCGGGTGTATTCGTAGAGATTCGCGTCGATGGCGTCCGCTTGATCCAGCAGGAGCCTCCAGGCCAGGGGCAGCCCGCACCTGGGGCACTGTTCATCGTCTATCTCATGCAGCGGCTGATCGCAGCGCGGGCAGCGGATGTGCAAGAGCGTCTGCCAGCGGAATACCGAACCACACTCCGGACAGCGCGGCGTGCGCAGCATGCGCAGGTTGTAGTGACACGATGGACACTCAACGTCCGTCGGCATCACCCAATCATCCGGTAAGCCCGGCGGCAGGGTTGGCTCTGTGGGGATGTGCGACATTGGTGTTCCCAGGGCGGCTTAAGAGTCCTCAGTTGTCAGTTGTCAGTTGTCAGTTGGCAGTTGACAGTTTTCAGTGTTCAGGCGACCGGCCGGAGGCTGATCCCACAAGGTGGCGGTTTGGGAGTTGTCAGTGTTCAGTTTTCAGTTTTCAGTGTTCAGACAACCGGCCTGAGGCCGGTCCCACATGGCAGTTCCGGGGCGCCGCCCGCCGAGTGGTAAGAGCCGCGACCTGCACACTGCAAACTGTCAACTGCCCACTGCCCACTGCCAACTGCCCACTGCCAACTGCCAACTGGTAACTGCCAACTGCCAACTGCCAACTGCTAACTGCCAACTGCCAACTGCCAACTGCCAACTGACAACTGACACCTCACGCCGCCGTTCATGGTAAAGCGAGCGACCTATCTGCGCCACCCTGAAAACTGAAATCTGAAATCTGAAAACTCGCTATAATCCTCCACATGCCAGACGCCGAAACCGACATAGTGTTGTCCGTCGATGGCCTGACGATGCAGTTCGATCGGCCGGACGGTAACGGGGCGGTGACGATCCTCGATCGCGTGACGTTCGATGTGTACAGAGGCGAAACGCTCGTGATCATGGGCGGCTCGGGCTGCGGCAAGAGCACCCTGCTCAACTGCCTGATCGGTGAGCTTGAGCCGAGCGCTGGCGCGATCCGCTACCACCTGCCGACACTGCCCGAGGTCGATCTGATGACCGCGCCGACCGATGCGGTCAACAACGTGCGCCGCCGCTTCGGCATACTTTTTCAGTCGGGAGCACTGTTCAGCTCGCTGACGGTCGCGGAAAACATCGCGCTGCCGCTGATAGAGCACTCGATGGTCGAACGGGCCGTGATCGACATCGTCGTCGCCATGAAGCTCCAGCAGGTACACATGCTCGAGCACCGCCATAAGTACCCCGCACAGCTCTCCGGCGGCCAGAAGAAACGTGTCGGCCTGGCGCGGGCGACGGCGTTAGACCCGGACATGTTGTTTTACGATGAGCCCAGCGCGGGGCTCGACCCGGTGACCTCGTCGGCGATCGACGAGTTGATCATGGACCTGTCGAACAAGCTCCAGGTCACCAGCATTGTCGTCACGCACGAGATGGACTCGGCGTTCCGCATTGCCGACCGCATGATCATGCTGGACCGCGGACGCGTATTGCGCATGGGCCCGCGCAGCGGGTTTGAGGCTTTGCGCGATGCGGCCACGGGGTCACTGACAACGCGTGACGACCAGTTGATCCACCAGTTCCTCAACGGCGCGGCCCACGGTCCGATCACCGACACCGACGCCAGGCAGGAGTACGAGCGCGTTCTGGCGGTGTCGGGCGTTTTTACGCGAGGAGTGTGATGCCCGCCAGCCGATCGAGCGCCCCGCCCGCGCGATCCGCCAAAACATGGCGGCTGATCGCGATTGCAGC
Organism: Phycisphaerae bacterium; assembly: GCA_963675745.2. GTDB lineage: Bacteria > Planctomycetota > Phycisphaerae > UBA1845 > Fen-1342 > JAFGRR01. The sequence goes on along the minus strand of CAXXWX010000027.1, from coordinate 162,781 downwards.
GCTTGTGTCGACGGTCGCCGGCGTAGCAGGCGCGAGACGTCCAACCACGCGCCCGACACAGCGCGGCGGCGTGCTGGGGCGCACCGAAGAACAGATCGTGCGCTACACCAACATTTTCCGCACCGAGAACCAGCTCCCCAAGCTGGTCGCGGATGAGAAGCTCGGTAGGGCCGCTCACGATTTCGCCGTGTACCTCGCCGAGAAAGACCAGCTATCGCACAGCGCCGACGGCAAGAGCCCGGCCCAGCGGGCCGAGAAAGCCGGCTATGAGTGGTCGCGCATCGGCGAGAACATCGCGTACACGTACGCGGGCATGCAGATCGACGAGCGCGTCCTGGCCCGCCAGTTTCTCAAGCAGTGGAAAGACTCGCGCCCTCACCGCAAGAACATGTCCACCAGGGACTTCGTTCACATCGGCGTCGGGGTGGCGCGCAGCAAGAAGACCGGACGTTTCTATGCCGTGCAGCTCTTCGCCAGACCGCGTCGGTGATGGGGCATCACGCTAAACTCGGCTGATGCCGAAAGCGGCGCGCTGCATCGTCCGTCACTCGAGCTCAACGCTCATCAGCACGTAGTGGTTAAACCCCAGCCACCCGTCATGAACCACGACGCCGCCGGCGGGCACGGGGGCGCCGGGCTCATGCCCGAGTATGAGCAGCACCTGCTCGTGGCCCGCGTCACGCAGCGGGGTGCTCAGCCGCGCCAGATCGTCGCGCTGCGCCACCAGAAAGAACGTCTTGTCGGGCGTGCATCGGCCGAGCGACATCGGCAGAAACCACACGTTGCTGACAACCGCGCGTTCGGCCCGCTCCATCACCGCCGAACTCAGCTCGCTGTTGAAGGACTTCATCCCATGCTGCAGGCGCAGCCCTTGAATCTGGAGGGCCATCGATAGTGCGACAACCAACCCGATCATTACGCGCGTCGCCGGTCCGCGCGTTTGCCAGGCGCGCGCCAGCGCCGCCGCGGACAGGATTGCCAGCAGCGGATACGCCGGCAGCAGGAAACGGCAGCCCCAGTGGATTCCCGCGAAAATGGACACGGGAGCCGCCAGGATGTACATGGCGGCAAAGACGGTGACCAGCAGCCAGATCAGAAACTCGATCGACAGTTGCGCGCCACATTTGCCGGCGCGCGGGTCGCGCCGGCTTGTGAACACGAACGCCAGCACCAGGACCGGGGCGGCGGCGAGGAACCCGTTGGCGAATGGTAACCAGCGGATCGGACTTTGCGCCACGAGAAGACCGCCGAGCTCGGTCAGACCGATTGCGAGCGCGATGATTGTCGCGGGCAGGATGAGGCGCCGAGCAACTCGTGGTCCCGCACAGGGGAAGATGGCCCAGAGCAGCAGCGCGGGCCCGACCACCAGTGCCGATACCCAAATGCGCGCGTGTACGTTCAGCAGCAAAGCGCGCACCGCCGGCAGCCGCGCCGTGACGTACTCCGCCCAGCCAAGCGCTAGCGGATGTTGAGCCGCCGCGTGCAGACCAAGCGGGTGTCCCAGCGCCAGCCACTGGAACGCCCACAGCGGCAAGAGGCTGCCAATCAGGGCGATCGCATAGATGCCGATAGTGCGCAGGTGCGGCCGCGCGCCCACCAGCAATACAAGCCCGAAGGCCGCCGCAAACAGATAAAGGTCGTCGCGCAGATATATCGCGATCCCGATGAGCAAACCAGACGCCAGCGCACCGTGCGCGCCCTTGTGCAACAGGTGTCGCAGTCCGTGGTAAACACCCCAGATGACGAGGCACGTGGCCGGCGCATGCTCCCACAGCGTCAGGCTGTAAAACCACATCGGCGTCGCCAGGGCCACCAATACGACCGCCAGCGGCTGTGCGGCGCGCGGCGCGTCGAGCAGACCGGCCAGTCGCCGGACGGCGGGCAGTGTGGCCAGCCCGGCGACCAGTGGCAGAAGGTAAAGCCCGATGAACCCAAACAGGCGGTAGGGCAGAGATGATGCGAAGGCGAACACCGGCGGGAACACGCAGTAAAGGTGGTCATCCTGAACATGGCCGAACGGTGCCGGCAGCGGGCAGTAATGAAACGCCGGATCAATTGCCTTCCCCGCCCAGGAAATCGCCAGGTCGCTGTAATCGGCTTCGATAAGGCTGTGGATCTGCATGAATTTCGCGCCGTTGTCGCAGATCCAGAACCCATCGTGCGGCAACGCTGCGAACGCGCACAGGTACGCCACCACCGCCAGCGCGTACGGGCCGAAACGCCGCCATGGTCTGGTGGCTTGCTCGTCTGGCGCACTGGTGGAGCGAGTTGCCGTCATGCCGGCTGAATCCTCGACAACGATGTTGAGCGCGCGCCGACCCATCCTCGGGCGAGTGTCACCCGCCGCGACGCATTAACATCGTACGCGAAACGACGGGTCATGGCAGTCCGATACGAGAGTCACGGCACCGCGGCCTGTAGCGGCCTGCGCCTCGCAGGCCGTGGGTCATACCAGCGTAGCGGCCCGCGCCTCGCAGGCCGTGGCATGCCGAAAACGCCACTCCGCCCCAAAGGCCTGCAAGACGCCGGCGGCTGGCGCGCGTGACAGAGCGGGGCCGGTGGCGTATCTTCCGGGCATGACGATGGCACCAGCAGACAAGCTGATGAGCGGAAGTGCGCTGGCAAAGCGCGTGCTGGCCGGCGCCGCGGCCAAGGTGGCGCGCATAAAGGCGGTAACCGGCGTCACCCCGGCGCTGGCCACCGTCCTGGTGGGGGATGATGAGGCCTCCGCCACCTACGTGCGCATGAAGCGCAAACGCTGCGAGCAAGCCGGTATGCACTCGATCAGCCTCGAGTTGCCCATGTCCACAACCACCGACGAGTTGGTGGCCAAGATCAACGCCCTGGGCACAGACACCAGCGTACACGGCATCTTGCTGCAACACCCCGTGCCGCAGCCGATTGACAAGCGCGCCGCCTTTGAGGCGATCCCGCTGATCAAGGATGTTGATGGTGTCACCTCCGCAACGCTGGGACGCGTGATTCTGGGGATGCCGGCGTATATCCCGTGCACGCCGCGCGGAATTATGCGCCTGCTTGACGAATACGCGGTGAACCTCGACGGCATCGAAGCCATGGTTGTGGGGCGCAGCCCGATCCTGGGGCGCCCGATGGCGTCGCTGCTGATCAACCGGCATGCCACCGTAACACTCTGTCACTCGCGCACGAGAGACTTGCCCAGTATTCTGCGGTTTGCCGATGTGTTGATCGCCGCGGTGGGGCGGCCCCGATTCGTGCGCGCCGACTGGGTCAAGGAAGGCGCCGTGGTCATTGACGCCGGCTATAACCCGGGCAACATCGGCGACGTGGATTTTGACGGCGTGATCAAGAAGGCACGCTTGATCACGCCCGTACCCGGTGGCGTGGGGCCGATGACGATCGCCATGCTGATTGACCAGACGGCCGATGCCGCCGCCGCACAACTGGGCGTGGATCTTTCACAGCCGGCCGGTCGGCGGTAGCGAGGCTGCCGCCGAAGCGGCTTCGCGCGGCGCGTAGCGGCCTGCGCCTCGCAGGCCGCGGTGTATCGGAAACAGCTTGGTGCATCGACGGCCTGCGCCCCGCAGGCCGCTACAGCGCGTGCAGGCGCCACACGTGACACACGAATGCGACAAGGAATCCAGCGCCCCCGGCAAACTCGCCATTTGGGAGTTCGCCGGGCTCCTGCTCACGTACTGGTGCAACGCCCGCTGCGCATTCTGTTACGTCTACAGCGGCCCCGACCGCGGGGGCGAGATGAGTGTGGAGTTCGCGGTCAAGCTCTGGTCCGAGCTGGACCGACTTGCCGCGACGCATGGCAAGACCATGCGTATCCACCTGGCCGGCGGCGAGCCATTTGGCAACTGGGCTCGACTCGCCGGCGTGATGCGCGCGGCGCGCGATGCGGGCTTGACCTTCTTGGAGAAGATCGAGACCAACGCCTTCTGGGCTACGGATGACAATGTCGTGCGCACGCGGCTCGAGCTGCTCAACGCCCTGGGGATGCAACGCCTGATCGTCAGCGCTGACGTCTATCACCAGGAGTTCATCCCGTTTGCGCGCGTGCAACGGCTCGTCGACGGGGCGCGCGAAGTGCTGGGAGGCCGGCGCTATATCGTGCGCTGGTGGGACTTCTACAATCACCCGCGCGAGGTGCGTGGCGCGAGCGTCGCCCAGCGCGACGCGGCGTTCGCCGAAGCCCTGGCGCACCAGAGAGAGCGGCTCACCGGCCGCGCCGCCCTGCGGTTGGCCCGACTTCTGCCGCGTTCGCCCGCGGAGAGTTTTGCGGGGGAAAACTGCCGCGCCGCGGTGCTGCAAAGCCGGCATGTACATATCGATGCCTACGGCAACATCTTCCCGGGCACGTGTGGCGGAATAATCCTCGGTTGTGCCGCACAGCGCGCTGTTGATGACGTGTGGCACGAGCTGGCGGCGAATTGGCGGGAGCACCCGGTCGTAGCGGCGGTTGTCGCCGGCGGCAGCTACGAACTTGTGCGGCAGGCCCAGGCCTTCGGATATTCGCCGCGCGCGGACGGTTACGCCGACAAATGCCATCTGTGTACGGACGTGCGGCAGTTCCTGGTCGAGCGTGGGATCTGGCCCGAATACATCGGCCCGCGCGAGTGCTACGCCAATGATGCGGATAAAAGGGAACAGGGAACGGGGAACGGGGAACAGAGGGATTGAGGGAATGAGGGATTGAGGGAATGAGGGCCGGCTATCGAGTACCCATCTTAATCCCTTAGTCCCTCATTCCCTTAGTCCCTCACTCTCTGCCTCTGAAAACTGAAAACTGCACACGCGGCTGGCGCTCGGATTCTTCCACGTGGGCGACTATCATGGTGCCGGCTCTTGCGGATAGCGCCCGCCGTCAAACCAACACTTGCTGTGCGAGGATGCAATGAAACGTTGGCTTCCCTTTATGCTGGGCGGTGTCTGCCTGGCATGTGCCATCAGCCCGCCATTACGCGCACAGGAGCCGCCGGCCGCCGCGGCGGGCACCGAGGCGCGCTACCACCAGTTCTCCGAGTTCGAGCAGGCGATGCGAGTCTGGGCCACACGCTTGCCCGCCGCCGTCCGCGTCGAGCGCATTACGCACAGCACGGCCGGTGCGCCGATCTTCGTCGTGCGCATCGCCGCCCCGGGTGACACGCCACCTGACGAACGTGTCGGCGTGTTAGTCGTCGGCGGCTTGAACCCGGCCTGGCCCGCCGGTGCTGAGACGGCGCTGGGCGTGACACGGGGAGTCCTCGACGCATTGACTGCGGATACACACGAAGGCGTCGCCGGACTGCTCCGGCGGTATGTCGTCTATATCGTGCCGCGCGCCAACCCGGAGGGAGACGAGCTGTTCTTCGCCTCCCCCAAACGTGTGTACCACCGCAACCTGCGACCGGTTGATGACGATCGCGACGGCAAAACCGATGAAGACGGTCCGAACGATCTTAACAGCGACGGCTTCATCACCGTCATGCGCGTGCGCGAGCCGGGCGCCGAATGGCTGCCCGAACCCGAAGAGCCGCGTTTGATGAAACGCGCCAACCGCGGCAAGGACGAGCGCGGCGTTTACCGGTTGCTCATGGAGGGCGTTGACGACGACGGCGATGGTGAGATCAACGAAGACGGCGCGGGCGGCGTCGATCTGGATCGCAACTGGCCGCACTTCTACGAGCCGGGCCTGCCCGAGACCGGTCCGCACCAGCTCTCTGAACCTGAGACGCGCGCCCTGGCGGATTTTGTCGTCAGCCATCCGAATATCGCCGCCGCGATTGTGTATGGACGGCACGACAACATCGTGAATGTGCCCACCGGCGACGCCCGCGGGCCGCTTGGAATCGCCTACCGCGATTTGCACCCTGACGACATCCCGCTCTACAAGCACGTCAGCGAGAAGTACCGTGAGATCACCGGCCTGACGAAGTCAACGGGCTGCAAGCCGGAAGGGGCCTTCTATGCGTGGCTTTACGCCCAACGCGGGATTCCCACTTTCGCCACGCAAGTCTGGTGGCCCGAGGCGAATCCGGATGATGCCACGGCTACACAGCCGACCTCCGCGCCAAGCGATAGCGACGAAGATGACGACGCAAAGCCGGCCGAGCCGAAATTGTTCGACGCGCCGGCGGACGACGTGGCGGCGCTGGTGGAATCATCTGAGATGGCCAAGAGTCTGTTGGCGCTCGCGGATGAAGCGGGCGCAGATCACGCTTTTGTCGAGTGGACCGCCGTGGCGCACCCCGATCTCGGTCGCGTCGAAATCGGCGGATTCATCCCATTCTTTGCGACGGCGCCCAAGCCCGAGTCCCTGACCGGGTTGGCAGAGCGCGAGCTGCGCTTTCTCGAACAAGTGCTCGAGATGCTGCCACGCGTCCGGCTGGAAGTCGGTGAGATCTCAAACGCCGGCGGCGACGTGTGGCAGGTCGAACTGCGTTTGACCAATGATGGGTACTTCCCGACCCACTGTGGCAGCGCGCTGCACACGGACGTGCCCGGCTGGGTGGTGCGGCCCGAAGTCGCGCGCGAGCGACTGCTGGGCACGCCAACGGTGGCCCGCGTCGAGAATGTGCCCGGCAGCGGCGGCTCGGTACCCCTGCGCTGGCTGGTGCGCGGAGCGCGCGGCGAAAGTGTCGAGTTCACGGCTTACAGCCGCACCTACGGCAAGTTGCACGCGACCGTGACTCTGCGGGAAGTCAGAGCCGGATTGGAGGGTGAATGATGCGCGCATACGCCAATAAGGGTGGCGTGCTTGTCCTGCTCGCGCTGATGGCCGTCGCCGCGTTCGTGCCGCCGACCGTCGCGCAGCACGAATACCAGTACCCCAGCAAGGTGAACATCGCCTGGAATCGGCTCAACACGTTTGAGGAAGTTGAGAAGATCCTGCGTGACCTCACCGCCGCCTATCCCGAGATGCTAAAGCTCGAATCAATCGGCAAGAGCATCGAAGGCCGCGACATCTGGCTCGTGACGCTCAACATCCGCAAGACGGGGCCCGCGGCCACCAAGCCCGCGATGTACATCGACGGCAACATCCACGGCAACGAGGCCCAGGCCGGCGAGGCCGTGCTGTACACAATCTGGTACCTGACCAAGAGCTATGGCAAGGTCGAGCAGTTGACCGCGCTGCTCGACCGCTGCGCCTTCTACTTCCTGCCGGTCGCGAACCCCGACGGCCGGGCCTACTGGTTCCGCGAGGCCAACAACCCCTGGACTTCGCGCGGCGGCCAGAAGCCGGTCGACAACGACGGCGACGGCCTTTTCGACGAAGATCCGCCCAACGACCTCGACGGCGACGGCCAGCTCCTTCAGATGCGGCGCGAAGACCCGCACGGCGAGATGCGTGAATCACCCGACGATCCGCGCATCATGGTGCCGATCGATCCCGAGTCAAAAGGGACGTTCAAACGCTACAAGATGCTCGGCACCGAGGGGGTTGATGATGATGGCGACGGGGAGGTCAACGAGGACGGCCCCGGCGGCTATGACCCCAACCGCGACTGGCCCGCCGACTGGCAGCCCAACTATGTCCAGGATGGCGCGGGCGAATATCCGCTGCGCCTGCCGGAATCAAAGGCCGTCGCGGACTTTGTCCTGGCACACCCCAACATCGCCGCCGTGCAGGCCTATCACAACTTCGGCGGCATGATCCTGCGTGGCCCGGGCGGCAGCGAGCATCCATATCCACCCGCCGACGTCGCCGTCTATGACCGCATCGCGCGGCGTGGCGAGAAGATGCTTCCCTTTTACCGCTACATGATCACCTGGCGCGATCTGTACGTCGTACGCGGCGGGTTTTCTGACTGGACGGCGGAAGACCTGGGCATCATCAGCTTCACCAACGAGCTCTGGTCGCACAAGAAGTATTACGACCGCAACTACAACGCGTCGGATCACGAGCGCATGGAATTCAACGACCTTGTGACCTTCGGCGAGGACTTCGTGGGCTGGAAGAAGTTTGAGCACCCGGTCTATGGCGAGATCGAGCTGGGCGGATGGGTCAAGCTGACCGAGCGCGTCCCACCGGCCTTCGCGCTCGAGGAAGACCTGCACCGCAATTTCGCGTTCACGATGTACCACGCCGAGCAGATGCCGCTGATCGAGTTGGAGAATGTCGAAGTCAAGTCGCTCGGTGACAAGCTCTGGCGCGTGCGCGTCGACGTTCACAACGCGCGCGTCATCCCCACGACCACGGTCCGCGCCGCCGAACGGCGCTACGGCCCGCGCGACTTCATCGCGCTGACCTCGCCCGCGGCCAAGATTGTCGCCGGGGGAACGTTGGACAATCGCTTCACCGCCCCGTTCGAGTTTGTCAAACACAGCCCCCACAAGCTCTGGATCGACAACGGCATCCCCGGCGAAAGCGTTCGGACATTTCAATGGCTGGTCCACGGCGACGGCGAAGCAACCATCCGCTTCTCCGCCGCGCGCGCAAAAGACGTGAGCACCAAGATCCCGCTGCGCTAGCGTGCGGCAGCCGTAGCGTCCGGCCCCCGAGCCGGACGTTGTCGCCTAATGTCGGACCGTCGCGCCCCACGATGGGGTTGTTTCGTTCGTCGGTGCGCTGCACTGTCCCGACCGCGCCCGGCAGGACTCGAACCTGCAACCCTCGGTTCCGAAGACCGATGCTCTATCCAATTGAGCCACGGGCGCTGTGCAGACAAAGGTACGCCACGCCGCCGGTGGTGTCCAGCGGCGTGGCGGCGCGTGTCTTGAAAGCCGCGCATCTCAGCAAGTGTGGTACCGGTTTTCAACCAATGGTGTCCGGGACCTGCTTTCTGGGCGCGTAGATTGAGTGCATTGTGGTGAGATTGACGCGAACATGGAAGGGGCGACGACGTGGCGTAGCGCCGCGGCGAGCGCCTGGGGCGCATACTCCGGGCCGCGCTGGTCCGAGCGCGGACCGGCGCGGGGGCCTAGTCGCTGCTTTTTTGCGCCGCCTTTTCACGTCGCCGCCGGGCGGCACGCTCGCGCTCGGTGCGGCGTTTGGCCGCCACGGCCAGGGCCTCTTCCAGCGGGGCCATGCCGTTCATCACCATGCTCATCAACGAAAAGTCATACACGCTCGGACGCGCCCCGGTCTCCAGCGCGATCAGCAACGTCGCGATCAGCGTCACGTAAAGCTGCAGCGTCATGCCCTGCGGCGACTCGGAATAAAAGTGCTCCAGGTGCGCCATGCACTTCAACCAGCGGAAAAACAGCTCAACCTGCCAGCGATGCTTGTAGATCAACGCGATCAGCTCCGCCGGCAGGTCTACGCAACTGGTCAACAGCACCAGCGGTTCGTCCTTGTCGGCCACACTCACCGCCACCCGCCGCAAGGGCGGCAACTCCGCCGTGCGCTCGGTCCGCCAGCCGACTCGCACCAGCGTGTCGCTCTGCACGCCGGCGGCCAGGTCGGCGGCGGTCAGCCCGCGCGGCTCAAGCACTTCGCAGCGGGCGCTCTTCCGCAGCCGCACCACGAAATCGCTGTCGGCCTGAATGATGTCGCCCAGCAGGTGGTAAGACTGAAAGCCGCGGTCGAGCACGTAACAGTGTTCGGGCCGCAGACTGGTTTGCAGTTGCCCGCCTTCCGAAGCCGTTCCGCCGGTGAGCGTGAAGTGCTCCGGCACGCCGCGCAGGATGTCGAAATGCACGTGGGCGCGCACGTTGCCGCGGGTGGTCTTTCCGCGGCGGCCGGTCTTCTTGGGCGCGTCGCCGGCGGACTTGCGGTTGTAGAGGGCCCAGGGGATGCGGCTGGCGACGTTGAAGAACGTGCCGTCGACGGCGATCAGTTCCCGGGTGAGTTGGTCGAGGCGGGCGTCGTGCGGCTGGATGTTGGCGCGGTGCTTGAGGTCCTCGAAAATCGGCTGCAACCGTTGCGGATCGAAGAGGCGTTGGGCGTCGGCGACGGTGCTTTTGGCGGCGGCGTGGATACCGAAGAGGCGTCGCACGCTGGGCAGGTCGAAGGCGTCTTCGATACGGCGGAGGCTGTGCAGCACGGGGTTGAAGAAGGCCAGCAGGTGGGCGACCACGAGTTGGTCGTAGAAGAAGGTGCGGTTGCCGTGGGCCGGCAAGCTGTGGAGATGGCGCAGGTGCTCGTCGATCTGGCGGAAGAGCCGCCGACCGTCAAGCTGGTCGGGCCGCCGAGGAATCGGCGTCACCGTCCGTTCGCGTTGCGTGTCCTTGTGGGCCATGCGCCACAGTAGAGCAGAAACGCGCCCCGGGCGCAAGTACGGACAATGTTAGGTATTACCCGATGTCCGGCAAACTCCCGGACACCATTGGTTTTCAACCGGTGAAACCGGTGAAGACCATAATCTCGCAGTGAGTTTTGCGCTACCCGCCGGCCGCGTCGTCGCATAGCATGGCCTGCTACGCGTTTCCGTCACGCGGGCGCCGCATTCGAGGACATGATATGGACAGCCAGAGAGTCACCCGACGCAAGTTTGTCAAACACGCGCTCACAGCCGGGGCGCTGTTCCACATCGTGCCGCGGCATGTACTTGGCGGAGTCGGGTATACGCCGCCAAGCGAGGTCATTACCCGCGCCGTGATCGGCACGGGCGGCATGGGCATGGGACACGTTGTCAAGAACGACGCCGGCCGGCCGCCGGTCACGCTGGCGGTTTGTGACGTCGATCAGAACCACCTGGCTCGTGGCCTGGAGAAAGCCGGCGGCCCGTGCAAGGCTTATAGCGACTGGCGCCGCGTGCTGGATCGCACCGACATCGATACGATCCACATCGCCACGCCGCCCCACTGGCACGCGCTGATGTGCATCGCCGCCGCGCAGGCCGGCTTTGACGTGCTCGGTGAAAAGCCCATGTCGCACACCATCGGCGAGGGCATCGCCCTGCGTGAAGCCATCCGCCGATACGGTCGCATCTACCACGTAAACACGTTTTTCCGCTATCGCACCTATTACCAGTTTGGCGCATCCAAGCTGCTCAGAAAGCTGGTCAGCAGCGGACTGCTGGGCCGGCCCTTGACGGTGCGGCTCAGTCGTAACCTGGGCTTTAACTGGAAGATTAAGGAATGGAGCGGCCGGGAAAACCTGACGCCGCGGCCGGTTCCCGATGTATTGGACTACGATATGTGGCTCGGGCCGGCACCGTTCAAGCCCTACCACCCTCACCGTGTCCACGCCAGTTTCCGGGGATACTGGGATTACGATGGCGGCGGATTGACCGACATGGGGCAGCACTACCTTGATCCGATTCAGTACATACTGGGTAAGGATGATGTCGGGCCGGTGGAGGTTTCCGCGATCGCGCCCTGGCCGCAACACCCGGACGCGGTCGGCATGTGGGAACGGGTGACGATGAAGTACGCCGACGGCGACACCATCACGATCAACAGCGGCGAATGGGGGGCTCCCGACCCACCCGGGATGCCGTTGATCGAGGGGCCGCGCGGCAGGGTGTTTGACAACTATCGCACTGATCCGCCGGGGCTGTTTGATCAACTTGCCGGCGTGCCCGACCCGCCGCGCTTGCTCGAATTCGAAGAGGCGGTGCGAACTCGTCAGAAGTCGGGGCTCAGTGAGGGATCGTCACATCGCTCGTGCTCGCTGGTCAACCTGGCGATCATCGCGATTCGCACGGGGCGCACGTTGCGCTGGGATCCACAGCGCGAGGAAGTTGTGGGTGACGAGCAGGCCAACCGCCTGGTGCATGTACCGATGCGGGCGCCGTGGCATCTGTAGGAGGAGTTGGTGTGATGATCTCAGGCAGGTTGCGGCAACGTGTCATGCGGGGCTCGGCCGGTGCGGTGCGCGCCGCCCTGGTGCTGCTAATGCTCGCGTGCTGTGCGCGAGGTCTGGCAGGCCAGCGTGTCGAGTCCGTGCTGAATTCCGTGCCCGCAGCGACGCCGGCGCAGCGCGATGCGTTGCGCGCCGAACTGGCTCGGCTGACCAGCGCGGACATTGCGGAGTTATGCGCGTTGTTGGTCGAGCCCGGTGCCGGCGATGACACCCAGGCTCGCCTGGCGCTCAGCGCCATCACGTTCTGTGCCGGCGACCCGGGGGCCGCCGCGCTGCGTGAACGGTACACCTCGGCGCTTGGCAGCGCCCTGGGCGAAGAGGCGCCGGCGGAGGTCAAGCGTTTTCTGGTGCGCCAACTGCAATTGGCTGGTGGCGCCGGCGGCGTGGAGTACCTGACGCCGCTGCTCGAGGACGATGATCTGTGCCTGACTGCTGCGCAGGCTCTGCTGGCGATCGGTGGTGACGCCGTGGCCGCTGCGTTTCGCGAGCCGCTGCCGCGCACCAGGGGACGAGGTCATCTGGCCGTGATCGACGCGCTGGGCATGCTGCAAGACCGGATGGCCACCGATGCCCTGATGGCCGAGCTCGATAGCGGTGACGGCGTGACGCGCATGGCGGCGCTATGGGCCCTGGCCAGTATTGGCGCGCCTGTCGGTGATGGCTCGGAGGCCGCCGGTGCTGACGGATGGTTCGATCGCTCGCAAATCGTGGCGACGGCGTTGCGCCGCTTTGAGCGTCAGTCATCGTCGAAAAACGCCAACGCCGAACCGCCGCGGTTCGCCATGCAGGATGACCACGTGCGCTGCGCCGTGCTCTACGGCCTGGCGCGCACGCGCGGGGCGCAGGCGATCGACAGCATTGTGGCGGCATTGACGGATGCGAGCCCCGAGGTGCGCGCCGCGGCGGGGTATCTCGCAGTGGATATCAAGGGAGAGGGTGTTACTCAGGCCTTTGTTGATCTGCTGAATGCCGACGATGAGAACCTGCGCGTCAACATGCTCGATGTACTAGAACGGCGCGGCGACGTTACCGCGCTACCCGTCGTGCTCAAGTGCCTGATGGACGCTGATACGGCGGTCTGTCGCGCTGCAATCGCCGCTGCCGCAACACTCGGTCAAGCTGACGCGGTCGGCCCGCTGATTGACATTCTGCCGCAGTGTGAACCCGCTGAGCGCGAGGCGGTGCGTGGGGCGCTGGCGCGGATTGAATCCGCCGAGACCTCGGACATAATCGCCGGGCGCCTGACGGATGCCCCCATGCCGGCGCGCGTCACGCTGCTTGGTGCACTAACCGATCGGCGCGCGGTTAACCAACTGGAGGTAATCCTCGCGCAGACCACCGCTGATCAGGAGCAGGTTCGTCGCGCCGCGTTTGAAGCTGTGGGCATACTCGGCGATGAGTCTGTCGTGCCGCGGCTGATTGAGCTGCTCCCGCGCGTCGAAAGCGCGGCCGAACGAACCGCGCTTGAGCAGGCGCTATCGGACACCTCTCTGCGCGCGCATGACCCGGTGCGGGCGGCGGCGCCGCTGTTGACCGCGCTCGATCCCGGTGATGCCGACGAGTACTGCTCGCTATTGCGCGTGCTGGCGCGAATCGGCGGAAAGGAAGTGCTGGCGGCGGTCGCGCACGCCGCGCGCGACAAACGCAAGGATGTCAGCACCGCGGCGATTCGCGCATTTAACGAGTGGCCCAATGACGAGGCTGCGGGGGCGGTGCTGGAAATCGCAACCGAAACCGCCGCCATGCGCGATCACGTATTGGCCATGCGCGCCTATGCGCGCCTCGCGGCCCTGGATACCGAGCGGTCTGCGGCCAGCAAGCTGGCGCTGTATGCCCGTGGGTTGGATGTGGCGCGGCGGGACGAGGAACGCAAGCTGCTGATCGGCAAGTTGGGCGGCGTATATGCTGACGAAACGGTCTCGTTGCTCGCGCGCTATCTCGAAGAGGATGAGCTGCGCGACGAAGCTGCCGCGGCATTGGTTTCGGTTGTCGACGGTCTGCTGCCCGACGGTTGGGAGGCCGCGCGTCCGGCGGTCGAGCGCGTCGAGGCGCTGGACATCTCCGAGGAACTGAGCGCGCGAGCGGCGCAGTTGACCCGCCGGGCCGACGAGTTTGAGGGCTACATCACGCGCTGGCTTGTCGCCGGCCCATACCAGAAAAAGGGCAGGAACGGGCACGAGCTGCACGATATCCCGTTTGCGCCAGAGAAGCCGGGCGCCGGGCGGACGGAGTGGCAGGTCCAGCCGCGCGTGGACGGCGATAATCACTATTGGCTGGTCGATTTGAACCTGCCAACCGCGACGAGTGACGCCGCCAAGTACCTCTTTACGCAGGTGTATTCGCCCAGCGCGTGCGATGTGCGTGTCGAGTTGGGCAGCGACGACGGCGTGAAAATGTGGATTAACGGCGAGGTCGTGCACGCACACAACGTACCGCGCGGCTGCACGCCCGGCGCGGACAAGTTCGAGGCCCGGCTCACAGCCGGCTGGAACCAACTGATGCTGAAGGTCACCAACGGTGGCGGGGGATTCGCCGCCGCCCTGCGATTGCGATCCAGCACCGGCGGGGCACTCGATGGCCTGAAAGTGAAGGCGGAATACGCAGCCTCGCCCCCGCAGCCCGGCGATAACGCGACGCCCTGAGCGCCACGCCGCGTCCCCGGGAATCGACTCGACCGCAATGGCCGCGGTGCGGCCGAAATCCGGTACAATCCCTGCTGATTGAGGGCCAGATGGGACACGCGGATTCTTCACAGGTGACACAACTGCTTACGGCGCTCGGCGCCGGGGATCGGCGCGCTTCGGACCGATTGCTGCCGCTGATACACGCCGAGCTGGGCAGCGTCGCGCGCGAGCGCCTGGCCGACAGCCCCAGCGGTCAGACATTGCTCCCCACAACGCTCGTACAGGATGCATACAGCCGGCTGGTCGATCAGGCGGGCGCCAGCCAGGAGCATCGCCGACGTTTCTTCAATCTGGCCGCCCAGGCGATTCGTGGCGTCCTCGTGCAGCGCGCGCGGCAGACTCGCAAACAGGGCCTGGGACGCACGGAGCAGCGCGTGGCCTTCGACGATAGCGGGATTGCGATCGAGGCGCCCGAGATAGATATTCTCGCGCTTGAGGACGCGCTCGACAGTTTGCGCGAGCACGCCCCGGGTAAGGCCGAGATCGTTCACCTGTGTTACTTCCTGGGCCTCAGTGTTGACGAGGCCGCGGCTACTCTGCAACAGCCGGCCGAGATTGTCTCCCGCGACTGGCGTTATGCCCGAGCCTGGCTGCTTAATGAAATGACCAAGAGGGAGACTCGTGCGGGACGGTTCACAACAGATGACCAAACCAGCAACCAATCCGGCTGAAGCGCTCTTTCACGCGGCGCTGGATCGTCCATCGCACGAGCGGCGTACGTTCCTCGATGCGGCCTGTGGCTCCGATGTGTCACTGCGGACCGAGGTGGTCGCACTGCTTGAAGCGGATGCGCGCGCCGCGCGTTTCCTCGCCGGTTTGTCGATCGTGCGCGACGAGGGGATTTCGCCGCCCGCGGCGCCCGGGCTTGTGGGCCGGCGCTTCGGCCGTTACCTGGTGCGCGAGCGGATTGCCGCCGGGGGCATGGGCGTCGTGTACCTGGCGGAGCAGGATCAGCCGCGGCGTTCCGTTGCGCTGAAGGTAATTCGCAGCGGTTTGGCTTCGCCGGAGCTGCTACGCCGCTTCGAGCACGAGGCCGAGGTGCTCGGGCGATTGCAGCATCCGAACATAGCACAGATTTTCGAGGCGGGTACCGCTGATGCCGGGGACGGCTCGCAGCCGTTCTTCGCGATGGAATACGTAGCCGGATGCGCGCTCACCGAGTACGCCAACGGGCAGCATCTCGGGCTCAATGCGCGGCTGCAACTGTTCGCGCGGGTGTGCGACGCCGTCCATTATGCGCACCAGCAGGGTGTCATTCACCGGGATCTCAAGCCTGAGAACATCCTCGTTGACACCCACGGAGAGCCCAAGATCCTCGACTTCGGCGTCGCGCGGGTTACCGACGCCGACGTGCAGGTGACGATTGCCCGGACGGATATCGGGCAGCTTGTCGGCACGCTCCAGTACATGAGCCCGGAGCAGGTGGCGGGCGACTCGAGTGCACTGGATGTGCGGTCGGACATATACGCGCTGGGTGTGATCGGCTACGAGTTGCTGGCGGGCCAGATGCCGTATGAGCTGCGCGACCGTTCAATCGCGGAAGTGGCCCGCATCGTGACGCACCAGGAGCCCACGCGGCTAAGCGTGCTCAACCACGCCTGTCACGGGGATCTCGAGACGATCCTCGGTAAGGCCCTGGAGAAGGACAAGACGCGCCGCTATCAATCGGCGCACGAACTGGCGGATGATATCCGCCGCCACCTCGACGACGAGCCGATTTCGGCGCGAGCGCCCAGCGCGATGTACCAACTGCGCAAATTCGCACGGCGCAATCGGGCCCTGGTGGGCGGCGTGCTCGCGGCCTTTTGTGTGCTCGTGTTGGGGATCGTGAGCACAAGCTGGCAAGCGGTCGTCGCGACCGCCGAACGCAACCGCGCGCAAACGGCGGAACAGAGCGCCGCACAGCAGGCCAGCTTGGCGCGACAGGAGTCGCGCAAGGCCGAAGCGATCAACGACTTCCTGGTTGAAATGCTCGCCTCGGCGCAGCCGGGTGATCGGTCCGCTGATGAACTCACGGTGCGCTCGCTGTTGGACGCCGCCGCGCGGCGTGTCGACACCCAGTTGGCCGACCAGCCGCTGGTTGCGTTGGAGCTGCGCGGCACGATCGGCATGGCGTATCGCGGTCTGGGACTCTATGACGTCGCCGAGCAGCACATGTTGACCGCGGTCGACCAGGCCCGGACGCTGCTGGGCAAGGAGCACGAGGATACGCTGTACTACCTGAGCCAGTTGGCCCTCACCTACCGGGCGCAGGGTCGCTTCGACGAGGCCGAACGGCTAGGACGCCAGATACTCGAATCTGAACGGCATCGGGTCGGCGCTCGAGCCAACGAGACGGCCTATGCACTCGCGGACCTGTCCGGGACGCTTGATGTGGCCGGCAAGTCCGACGAGGCCGGGACGCTGCTGCGTGAAGCGCTCGATATTCTCCAAGCCAACGTGGGCGAGGATGATGCCACCACCGTTGCCGCGATGAACAACCTCGGCTTTCACCTGCTCGAACGCGGCGAATTGCAGGAGGCCCGGCAGGTGCTCCAACGCGCGCTGGATGGCAGTCGGCGTCTGCACGGCGCCGCCCACGCGAAAACGCTGGTCACCATGGTGAATCTCGGGGCCGTGCTCAGCGCGCTGCACGAGTTGGACGAGGCCGAGCCCCTGCTGGACCAGGCCGTCGCCGGCTTGCGGCGCGTTCTGGGAGATGAGCACCCGGACACCCTGATGGCGCTTAACGAGCTGTCCCAGCTTTACGCGCGTCAACTCAGGGACGAGGAGGCCCTCGTCTGCCAGCGGGAGTTGCTGAAAATCCACCGGCGGATATTCCCACCCGAGCATCCACGCGTGCTGGCGGCGATCAACAATCTCGCGTCGGCCTTGAAACGAATGGGGCAGGTCGACGAGGCCGAACAGCTATTTCGCGAAGTTGCCGAGACGATTGAAGGCGTGCTCGGACCGGGCCACCCGAACACACTCACATCGTGGAACAACCTGGCGTCACTGTTGTCCGAAGCCGGCCGCGGAGACGAGGCGGAGCCGCTGTTTCGCGATCTGGTCGCGCGCAGCGTCAAGCACCTGTCGGAGGAGCACATCCTGACCGGCGTCATCCGCATCGGATATGCCCTGTGCCTGCGCGATCTTCAGCGGTTTGAAGAAGCGGAGGAGCAGGCACTCGCCGGGTTTCCTGTCATCGAGGGGCGACTTGGCTCACAACATCCCACGACACGACAAATCGCCGAGCAGATCGCGCAGATTTACGACCGCTGGGAGAAGACCGATCAGGCCGCCGAGTGGCGCGACAAGTACGCGCCGGTGGTCTCCGAGCAGGCGCCGACCGAGGGCGACGCGCCGGATCAGGCGCCGTAGCAACCTGCGTCAGTCCACAGCGCTATACATGAAAACTGTCTGGTGCGTACCGCCTCAATTGGCGGCTTTGACGGCCAGGACGCCTTCCTCCAGGACCGAACGCAGCTTCAGCAGGGCCTTGTTCTGGATCTGCCTGACGCGCTCCTTGGTCACGCCGATCATGTGGCCGACCTGCTCGAGCGTCTGGGCATCCTCGGGGGCGGGATCGTCGCCACCGGCGATGGCGAATCGAGCCTTGATCACGGTCTGCTCGACAGGATTGAGATGCGCCTGGTTTGATCCCAGGATGTGCTTCAATTCATCGACACAGTCGTCCGTCACATCCGCGCGCTTGCGATCGACGGCGTCGCCGCGCTCCAGTGCCGGGTCAAATTCGGTGGGGAAGTGGCCGCGATAGCGCGCCGTGCGCGTGGCCACACGGGCGAACGCCTTGAGGATGGCGCGGCAGGCATACGTGCTGAACTTGAAGCCCCGCGCGCAGTCAAACTTGTCGACGCTGCGCATCAGCGCCAAGCTGCCCTCGCTGATCAGGTCGGCATAGTCCACGCCGGTGATCTTGGTGCGCTTGACCATCGCCAGCACCAGCGGGACGTTCATGCGCACCAGCTCATTGCGCGTGTCCACCACCAGGGACTCCCACTTCAGCAACTCCCGGGCGGCGTCCGCGGTCAGACGGCGCGCCTGGCACGACTCCAGAATCTGCATGACTCGATGACGCGCGTAATTGAAACGCAGAAACACGTGGCGTTCCTGGTCGATCAGGAGTGCCTGCTGGTCGTCGCCGAGCAGGAAATTGGCGCCGCTGTCGTCACTGTTGGCCGGCGTTGCGCCGTGGTCGCTGGTTTCCGGCGGTGGTGCGAGCAGTATCTGCTCCGCGCCTTCGCGTTCGAAGATCGAGCAGTAGATGCACTCGCTCTTTTCGGCGACTCTGCGCTCGAGCAGGCTTCTGTCGGCGGAGGAAAACGTGGCGAGCGCGTCGGCCACCGGCAATCTGGCTTTCGGCTCGTATTTGCGAAGCGACGGGCTTCCCTTTGGCTCCTTCGATGACAGCATTTACAACTCCTCTGAATGCCCTTTCCCGGCGCCGTGCGCGCAAAGTCCCTCATCGCCACCCGATCGCAATCCGTCGCGACCGCGCATTCAACACCAAGGGCGCAAATGCAACACTGCGCTAACCAAGTACTAGGAGCCGTTTGTCCAGCTTAGGGGGGAGCCATCAATAACATCGCTGGAACACGGCACAACATTGGGGAGCCTGTTCATCGAGAAGTATAACGTACGCCGACCGGCGGGGCAACTCTTACTCAGAAAATCCACGATAAAATTAGGAGCATTCCTGTCCTATATCATATAACTATTTGTATATAAACCGCTTACAGGTCAATCGCGTTCGGCATAAAACTCCGGCCCTAACCGAATTGCACGCTAACATACGGCCCTCTATACACCGTTTTCGGAACCGATTACGAGTACCCGGTATGTCTGCTAAGTTACCGGATGGTACACGGTTACGACGCAACCATAATCGGAACCACACGCCCGCGCAGCCACGTGGCGGCCGCGTGAAAAACACATATGTGGTCCACCTGCGGATGAGCTAGTTCTTACGCGGACGGGGCGGCGGCGGGATCTCGATCGGGCCGAAGCGGTCTTCGTGCGCAGTCACCGTCTGCTGTAAGGCCAGCATGAGACGCTTGGCGTTCGCCGGCAGGAAGATCACGCGGTGCGAAAGCTGCACCAACGGTTCCTTCTGCCCGGGCAGCGGAGAGTTGGCCCCAAGATAGAGAACGATCTCATCGGCTGAGCCGGCGATCGCAACGAAGTTCGCATACAGCGACTCCATCCTCGACGGGTCAAGGCGGACTTTCTGTTGCTGCGGACTAGCGGGGTCAGGCAGGTCGGATCCATCTTCACCAAAAATCATCGACAATCCTCTGGGGCGGGACTCGGCGACTGTCATGCCGCGATGTGTAGTCTAAACCGCGCGGGCCGGTGGAACAAGCGCTCGAAGACACGCCGCTCACGCGCGCCCCGTGCGCACCAGCCCGGCGCGCGGCTCCAGATCCAGTCCAGCGCGCAGACCCGACGCAAATCGATGGTATCCAAGGGCCGCGATCATCGCCGCATTGTCGGTGCAGTATTTCATCGGCGTCAGGTGCAGGCGCAGATTGGCGCGCTCACAGGCTGCTTGCATTCCAGCACGCAGCGCCGAATTCGCGGCCACGCCCCCGCCAAGCACGACGGTGCCCACGCCCGTATCAGTGGCCGCGGCCACGGTTTTTTTGATCAGTGGCTCAATCAGCGCGGCCTGGAAGCTCGCGGCGATGTCGGCGATTTGTTCACTCGACAGGTGGTCCACCGATCCGTATTTCCTGCCGTGCCCGTAAACGTGGTAAAGGACGGCCGTCTTCAGGCCGCTGAAGGAGAAGTTGTAGTGCGGCTTCTTGAGCCAGGTGCGCGGGAAGCGGATCGCTGTGGGGTTGCCACTGCCAGCCAGACGGTCAATGAGCGGGCCGCCCGGGTAACCCAGTTCGAGTAACGCGGCGACCTTGTCGAAAGCCTCGCCGGCGGCGTCGTCCATGGTCTGGCCGAGCAAGGCGATATTGTCGAAGTCGCGGACGTGATACACGGACGAGTGGCCGCCACTGACAACCAGTGCGATCGCCGGCCACGGCGCAGGATCGGCGACGAGGGCGGCGCTGGTGGCGTGCGCTTCGATGTGATCAACCGGCACCAGCGGCAGATCAAACGCCAGCGCGAGTGTCTTCGCCGCGGTCACGCCGATCAGCAGCGAGCCGACCAGGCCCGGTCCGTCGGCGATCGCGATCGCGTCGAGGTCACTGTAGCCGACGCCGGCCTGGGCCAGCGCCTGTTCGATAATCGAGCGTACGCTCTCAATGTGCGCCCGCGAGGCAATCTCGGGCACGATACCTCCGTACCGGGCGTGCAGATCGATCTGCGAGCTGACAACGTTCGAGCGCACATCGCGCCCATCAACAACGACGGCGGCCGAAGTCTCGTCGCAGGAAGTTTCGATGCCAAGGATCGTCGTACTCACGTCACTGTCTCGCCGTTGCCTTCCGGAGCAACTGTGGGACCGGCTCCCAAGTACTTGTTGGACCGGCCTCCGGCCGGTCATGCCTGATACGATAGTCGACACGCGTCCCAACGTCTTGTCTGGTACAATGCTACCGCGTTTCTTGCCAAGCATGTCGCGCGATACGCCGGCGGCTGTCGAGTGTTGAGGGGTAACCGTGTACTTCTTCTACATTGACGAATCCGGGAACCCCAACCCAGCGGGGGCCCAACGGCGTGCAGATGCAACGGTCGTGGCACAAGACCACGTCTATGTACTCGTCGCCGTCTCGCTGTTCGAGCATAGGTGGCGCCGCTTCGAGGCAATGCTAAATGCTGTAAAACGGCAAGTCCTCGACGACGTACATCGTTCAACAGGTCGACGGTTCGAGCTTGCTGATGCAGAGATTCACAGCAGCGTGGTCCGCATTCCGAAGGCGAGGGAGCATCACAAGTTGTGGCAACATGTGCCGCTTGCACAGCTCACGGATCTGACCGAGCGGTTCTACGCGGCATTTGAGTCCTGCCACGCACACCTGTTTGCGGTCGTCATCGACAAGCGTCAACTCCGGTCGTGGATGGACACGGCGCAGCTCCAGCGGAAGGCGTATGAGCTGCTTCTCGAACGCATGCAGCTGTTCCTGGCGGAGTTTCATTCCAAGCACAACGGTTTGGTCGTCGCGGATCAGGTTAGTCGAGAAGCCAGCCGTTCACTCGCGATGAAGCACGCGTATTTTCTCGCCGGTGGAACGTCATCCGGCTGCCGCCTACGCAACATCGTTGAGATGCCGTTCTTTGTCCGGAGCGAGCTTTCGAACGGCGTTCAGCTTGCCGACCTGTGCGCGTACAACGTCTACCGCGCGTTCAAACTCGAGCAGCCGTCTTACCCGTATTTCCAGCGAATTCTGCCGTTCTTCTATCGCAGCCAGAACACCAGCGGCCGGAAGATCGATGGATTGAAGCTCTTTCCGGACGATACAGCGTTGCGGGAACTGCTCGACCAGGTCAGTTCATCCGGTCCGTAGGCGCAAAAAATGAAGTCCGGCGGGACCTTGCGGCACCCTATCAAGCCGACCAGCGGCACCGGACTATTGGACTGGCTGCATCCGTGCTAAGCACAGACACTGCAACTAGTGCTGTACATCTGGTACAATATCGCGTACCTGTAGTATCGCACACATACGAGTCCCACGTTGCATTTTACGCAACATTCTTGCGCAAAGCTATTGCGTCTCAATGGGTGTTTTCGTTGCGACACCGGTTCCCTCTTGGGCGCACACCGGCGCACGGGCCCCGTGCCACTAGGGGCATGGCTCCATAAGTACTTTTGTCGCCAAGGATTACGGAGTCGCACCAACCACGATTTTCCCCAAATGCCCGCCCGCTTCCATCAGGCGCAGGGCGTTGGGTAACTCCTCAAACGTGAACGTCCCGCTGATGACCGGCTCGATTTTGTGCTCGGCTAGAAAGGCGTTCATCGCTTCGAATGCGGCGCGGCTGTCGACCATGATGCCGGCGATGTGTGCGCGGCGCATCAGAATCAGGCCGGTGGTGATGTTGCCCGCCCGACCGGTGAGCGCGCCGGGCAGCGCGATGGTGCCGCCGGCTTTGGTAGCCTTGATCGATTGGTCCAGCGTCGCCGGCCCGGCCGTCTCGACCGTCACGTCCACGCCGCGCCCGCCGGTGAACTCAAGCACGGCGTTTTCCCATTTCGGCGTGGTCGTGTAGTTGACGGTGTGATCGGCGCCGAGCTCGCTACAGCGGGCGAGCTTCTCGTCGCTGCTGGAGGTGATGATCGCCTGGGCACCCAGCGCCTTGGCGAGCTGAAGCGCGAAGATCGCCACGCCGCCGGTGCCGAGCGTCAGCATCGTCTGCCCGGCCTCGAGGTGGTATACGGTTCGCAGGCAGCTCCACGCCGTCAGGGCGGCGATCGGTAGCGTGGCCGCCTGGGCGAAACTGTAACCCGCGGGAATAGGCACCACCGCTTCGGCCGGCAACACGACCTGCTCGGCGGCGAGCCCCGCTGCGGGCGTGCCGAGCGTCGTCGCCAGATAGTCGAGCTCGTATGGCCCGTCGATCCAGCCGGCGACAAAGTGCGAGATCACCCGATCACCCGGCTTGACGCGCGTGACGCCATCGCCGATGGCGCTCACAACGCCGGCACCGTCGCTGAGCGGCACGGCGGGGAGCTTGAGCTTCGGGTTGTACTGCCCTTTGATGACGAGCAGGTCGCGGTAGTTCAGGCTCATGGCCTTTACATCGACGACGACCTCCCCAACGCCGGGCTGCGGCGTTGGCACGTCGATCAGCTTCACATGCTCGACGCCGAACGCATCGAATTCGTAGCGACGCATAACATCTCCCACGATAGCAGGACCCCGACACGCCGCATCATACCCGCCCGCGCGCGTGGAGTCCCGGCCATCACGCGAGCAACGGCGGCGCAGACGCAGCCGTA
Source organism: Phycisphaerae bacterium (assembly GCA_963675745.2). Classification (GTDB taxonomy): domain Bacteria; phylum Planctomycetota; class Phycisphaerae; order UBA1845; family Fen-1342; genus JAFGRR01. The sequence continues at coordinate 139,491 of CAXXWX010000027.1, read as the reverse complement.
CTTCGTTCGCAGGTGTCAACAGTTGACAGTTTCTCGTCCGCTGCGCGGCCTCGTGTGTGCAGTTGTGGGGTTGCTGGTGCGAGATTCCCATCTCGCACCAGCGACCGCATAGCGGGAAAGGATTCCCGCCAGAGTGGGTGCGAGAAAGGATTCTCGCACCAGCGATCCCGAGCATTGTGCAAGCACCGGTGGCGCAGATGCAGCCGTACTTCGTTCGCAGGTGTTAACAGTTGGCAGTTGCTCGTCCGCTGCGCGGCCTCGTGTGTGCAGTTGTTATTTGCTCGCGCAGCGCGTACTGCCAACACGATGTTGCGGCGCAGCCGCGACGAGAAACTGCCAACTGCCAACATCCGCGAACACAACAAACCAAGCGATAGTACCAGGCCCTGGGGTCTGGGGCCTTTCCCGCATGTCCGGTTTTTATTAGCATGTAACGCATGTCTCTCGCCGACGCTTTGAAGACGCCGGAACAAGCCGACATCCTCCGCGCGGTACGCCGTTATTGGGGGTTTGACAGCTTGCGCCCACTGCAAGAGCGGGCGATTGCGGCGGGTCTGAATAGTTGTGACTCGCTGGTCGTGATGCCGACGGGCGGCGGGAAATCACTGTGCTACCAGGTGCCGCCGCTGATCGCCGAGCGCACCGACGTCGTCGTCTCGCCGCTGATCGCGCTCATGAAAGACCAGGTTGACGCGCTGGTTGCCTGCGGCTATCCGGCGATCGCGCTGCACAGCAACATGACGGCCGACGAGATTAACGCGGCTGAGCAGGCGCTGCGCGATCGTCAATTGCGTCTGGTCTTCGCCGCACCGGAACGCCTCGTGACCGCACGTTTCATGCAGCTACTCAGTGGTGCCGATGTACGCGCCTTCGCCATAGACGAAGCCCACTGCATCAGCCACTGGGGCCACGACTTTCGACGCGAGTATCGCCAGCTCTCGCTGCTCAAGAACCGTTTCCCGGGTTGCAGTGTGCACGCGTTCACCGCGACGGCGACCGAGCGCGTGCGTGAAGACATCGTCACCCAACTCGGGCTTGACGAGCCCACGATTCTGGTGGGCAGGTTCGATCGCCCGAACCTGACCTATCGCGTCCTACCTGAAGTGGACCTCTATGCGCAGGTTGGCGACATCGTCAAACGCCATCGCAACGAAGCGGTCATCATCTACTGCATCAGCCGCCGCGAAACCGAGAGCCTGGCGAACTGGCTGCGCGCCACGCGTGTGCGGGCGGCGTATTATCACGCCGGCATGGAGGCCGCCGAACGGCGTGCCACGCAAGACGCGTTCGCCAACGAGCAGATCGACGTGATCGTGGCCACGGTTGCGTTTGGCATGGGGGTCGATCGCAGCGACGTGCGCTGTGTGATTCACACCGCCATGCCCAAGTCTGTTGAGCACTATCAGCAGGAGACGGGCCGCGCCGGGCGTGACGGGTTACCGGCCGAGTGCGTATTGCTCTTTTCGCCGCGCGATGTGGCGCGCTGGGAGCGGCTGCTGCGGATGAGCGCCGAAGAAGCCGAGGCTCCCGAGGAGGTATTCGAGGCGGGGCAGAAGTTGCTCGGCCATATGCGGACGTTGAGCACTGACGGGCGCTGTCGGCACCGGCAGATTTCGGAGTACTTCGGCCAGGCGTATGAGCCGGACAACTGCGGGGCGTGCGATGTGTGCCTGGGCGAGCGCGAAGATGAGGAAGACGCGACCGTTACGGCGCAGAAGATCCTGTCGTGCGTAGCGCGCGTCGACGAGCACTTCGGCCGCGGCCACGTGGTTGATGTGCTGCTCGGCTCAAGGAGACGCACGATCCGCAGCTTTGGCCACGACGCGCTGACCACGCACGGTCTGCTGAGGGGCTGGGACCGCAATATCGTCATGAGCCTGGTCGATCAGTTGATCGGCAAGGGGCTGCTGTCGCAGACAGACTGCGATCGCCCGCTGCTGAAGCTCAACGATCGCTCGTGGGAGGTGCTGCGCGGCGAGCGGGAAGTGCGCCTGGTTGTTCCCAGGCAAAAGGCCGTCACGACCGGTGCTCAACTCGCGCAATCCTGGGAGGGGATCGATCGCGGTCTGTTCGAGCACCTGCGCGGCGTGCGGCGCGCGATCGCCGAGCAACGCGGCGTCCCGCCTTTCGTAATCTTCGGCGATCGCACGTTGCGTGAGATGGCGCGCTTGCGACCGAGTTCACCGGAGGCTTTGCTGGGAGTGTTTGGCGTGGGGCACCGTAAACAGGCTGACCTGGGCCAGGCGTTTATCGATGCGCTGGTTTCGTACTGCCGCGAGCACGGATTGCCGCTAAACGCCGCGGCGAAGAAGACGCATACGCGAGGGGCCAGGGCATTCGAGCGCCCGCCAGCCCACTAGCCGCAAGCAGCCCAGACCGCCGCGAGCATCCCACGTAACCCAATTGCCTCGCTGCCTCGCTGCCTAGTTGCCTTGATGCCTCCTCCTGCCTCCTGCCACCTTTCATCCCCCCTGCGCCAAACTATAATTCCACACGATGGCAGACGAGCGGCGATTGCGAGTCAACGAGATATTCCACTCGGTTCAGGGCGAGGGCACGCGCGTCGGGGCACGGTGCGTTTTCGTACGCTTGACCGGCTGTCACCTGCGCTGCACCTGGTGTGATACCGAATACGCATTCACCGAAGGGGAGTGGATGACGCCCGCCGAGATAGGCGAGCGCGTGCGGGCTTTCGATTGCCAACTGGTTGAAATCACCGGCGGCGAGCCGCTGTTGCAACCCGCCGTCTACCCGCTGATGCGGCAGTTTGCGGACGAGTTCAACGAGGTGCTGCTGGAGACTTCGGGCGCCGTGCTCATGGACCGGGTCGACCAGCGCGTGGTGCGCATCATGGACATCAAGTGTCCCGGCAGCGGCGAAGCCGGCCGAAACGAGTGGCGGAACATCGAACTGCTGACCGGACGCGATGAGGTGAAGCTCGTCATGGCCGATCGCGCCGATTACGACTGGTCGCGCGCCGTGATCGCGCGATACGATCTGACAGCCCGCTGCGCGGCCGTAATCTGCGCGCCGGTTCATGGCGTGCTCGACCCGGCCGAACTCGCGAGCTGGGTATTGGCTGATCGGCTTGATGCGCGCATCGGGTTGCAGTTGCACAAGTTGATATGGCCGGACAAGACAAGAGGCGTGTGAATGTACATTCGACTGGCGAAGACGTTTACGTTTGAGGCCGCCCACTCGCTGCCGACGTTTCCAGAGGGTCACAAGTGCCGGCGTTTGCACGGCCACAGCTTCGCGGTCGAGGTGATCGTCGAGGGCGAGGTCGATGAGGCCCGGGGTTATCTGATTGACTACGGCGAGATCAAGACGCAATGCCGCCCCGTCATCGAACGGCTTGATCATTATCACCTGAACGACATCGAAGGCCTGGAAAACCCCACAGCCGAGATGCTAGCCCGCTGGCTGTGGCAACACCTCAAACCCAAGCTGCCCTTGCTGGCGGCGATCGTCGTGCGGGAAACCTGTACCGCGCGCGCTGAATACCGCGGCGACTGACGCACCCGATGATAACTCAAAATGTGCTAGCGACGCCGCGCCACGGTTAGCAGGTGCGCGCTAACGCCGAGGATCGACGGCTCTGCTTCGATGCGTGCCAGGAATTCAAGCAGCAGCCGGCGACGTTCGGCATCATCCCAGTGACGATCGAAATCGGTCGCCAGCCACAGCGGACCCTCGACGGCCAGCGTCGTCTCATGCACAAGGCCGGCATCTTCGACTTCCGCGCGAATCTCGCTCGGATGATGGAAGTAGGCGGTGGTGAAATACGTCGGGTCGTCGGTTGGATTGCGGTGCTGACCTTCGCGCAGGTCGCGATCAATGATCGGCGCAAACAGCGGGTCGTCGAGCAGGTTTCGGTTGAGCGCATCCAGCAGCGATGCAAACCGCGAAATGGTCGCGGCGAACAAGACGCCGCCCGGTTTCAGAACACGGCGTGCCTCCCGCAGCGCCAGCACGCGGTCTTCACGTGAGGTCAAATGGTACAGCGGCCCCAGCAGCAGAACCGCGTCAACGCCGGCATCAGGCCACTCCAGCCGGCGCGCGTCACCGATGGACACGCTTGCCAGACTGGTATCGTGGCCGCCTTGACCGCCCCTGCGCGCCTGGTCGACGTGCAGTGCAACCGGGTCGATCAGGTGTGTTTCATAGCCGCGCTCGGTGAGCCAGAACGAATACACGCCGGCTGCGCCGCCAACGTCGAGAATGACGGCGGGTGGATCTGGGAGATAGCGCGTGATGATCTCCTGCGAGCGCAGCAACTCGAGCCGACCCACTCCGGCATTGAGGCGGGCGTGCTCATCGCACGACGAGTAGTGAGCGATCAGATCCTGTAGCCCGTTTTGCGCCATGCGACACTCCTCAAGCCGGCGTTGTACTCCGGCGAGTTACGCGATGCAACCGGCGCGGATCGAGCCCGTCGCCGGTGAAGTTGCGCCCTCGGTAATCATCGCGCCCGGGCTGGCTGGGGCGGCGATGCCCGTGGCTCTATCCAGTGTGATCGTCAGGAGGGCTACGGTATCAGGTTAAGTACGGGGTGATAATCGATGCCGCGCGCAAGAAGCGCAGACAACCCCTGACCCCGGACTCTATGGGTTTCTACGCGTCACTTCAGGGCGGGTTTCGCACAATCCCCGAAAAATTCTTGACCTGCGGCTTTTTCGGGCGAGAATGAAAGTGTAGGAAGTTTAGGAGCGTAAGGACGGCTCCAAAAGAGGCTGGTGTCGTCCGATCCCCCGCGGCTTCCTATCGTGCGACGCGAGTCGCGTTGCGGGTTGTGGCCGCCGGCGACGGCCGGTGGCCGGGTAAAAGCCCGACGAGTCCTCCCACCAGGGACCCGATCGGGAAGTAGCCCGATGCGAAAGGAGGTGGTCTGTGAAGGGTGATAAACAGTAGGCTGCATGTGTTGCAGCGGACGTGGCTGTAATACAGGCAGCCGACACTACATAGGCCCGTCGACCCACAAAGTGGCTCGGCGGGCCGCTTTTTTTGAGCGATCAGCCATCAGATTTCAGCGGGCTCATACTGCTTGCCCGTGCCATGCGTTCGAGGCTTCGGGGTTCTTCCATCAGCGGCGACAACGCCTTGGCCTTGCATTCACCGCGTGCGGCGTAAGAGGCCTTGGCCGTCTGCAACGCTGCAAAACACCGCCCCATTGCCGGTGGGTGGTGATATACTGTAATTCACGCCGGGCAGATCACGTTATCTTTGGGGACCAAGATGCGCATCGGACATTTCCAGACCGGCGCTGCGTACACGCTCGGCGCCGGCTCGGCGCGCCAGGTGACGGGCCGCGTGACAGCCGATTGTTCCAATACGTCTGAGGCGGCCCGTGATTGAAGGCCAGTGGGGGCGGAGCAAGGAGAGACAACGATGGCAAACCAGCGAGTGTTGACGCACGTGTGCTTGGTAGTACTCATGATTGGGGGCCAATACGCCCTGGCGCAAGGGCCGCTCTCGACGGCATTCACCTACCAGGGACAATTGAAACAGTATGGTGCGCGCGTCACCGATACCGCCGACTTCCGCTTCGTGCTCTTCGACGCGTACACCGGCGGCAGCCAGGTCAGTTCGATTCTTGATGTGTACGGCGTCGATGTTGTGGACGGGCTCTTTGTGGTCGAGCTCGAATTTGACGTGTCCGTCTTCGATGGTGACGCGCGCTGGCTACAGGTTGGCGTACGCGTGCCCACCGGCGGCGGAACCTACACATGGCTCGCGCCGCGCCAGCCATTAACCGCCGTCCCGTACGCGACACAGACGCGCGGCCTCTATGTCGACGACACTCTGAACGTCGGCGTTGGCACGACCGATCCGCAGACGAAGCTGCACGTGGCCGACGGCGATACGCGACTGGACGGCGAGCTTTATATGTACGGCGACATCGATGAGATAATGGCCAGCCACACGTTTAGCCAGGGCGTCTGGTTCGATACGATCAACGCCGTCACCGGCTCGGCGGTCTACGCCTGGGGCACGTCCAATGCTGACGGGGCCGGCGTCCTGCACCTCCGCTCACGCGAAGGATATATGGGCGTCGAAATCGACGGCGACGGCGACGATGCCGACAACGGAATCACCGCCGGCGCTATCGAAGTGCGCAGCTATGGCACGGGTGGCCTGGGAGGACAGGTCGCAGTCCAGAACAACGATGGCAGCACCCGCGTCAGGATGGCCGGCGGTGAGTCATCCGACGGCGGTACCATCGAGATGTTCAATGACATCGGCAATCGCACCATCCTGCTCGATGGTGAAGCCACCACCGGCAGTGATCTCCAGATGTTCAACGACGACGGCATACTCACGATCGACATCGACAGCGAGAATTCAGATGCGGGCCAGATCGGCGTCACCAATGGCGTCAGCGCCAGCTACCGCATCGAGCTCGACGGCGACGGGGCTGCCGATGATGGCGGCGAGATCGAGGTCTTCGCCGCCGACAGCAGCACCACCATCCACATCGACGCCCAGGAGACCGACAACGCCGGCGCCATCGAGGTCCGCAACGACGTCAGTTCGACGCGTGTTTATATCGACGGGATGGACTTCGGCGGTGGCCGCATCGACGTGCGCCAGGACGACAGCACCAACGGCATCGTTCTGCGCGGCGAGGAATTCGACGGGGGCGAGAACGGCTCGGTCTTTGAGATGTTTGCCGAAGACGGTGCCGAAGTCCTCGAAATCGACAGCGGCTTTGCCTCGGGTAACGGCGTGGCCTTCTGGATCGACGGTCATTACACCGCGACCGGCAGCAAGAGCGCCGCGGTCACCCTTGATTCAGGCCAGCAGCGCCTCATGTACTGCACCGAGGCGACCGAGCTCTGGTTCGAGGAGGTCGGCTCCGGCCAGCTTCGCAACGGCGTGGCCGAGATCGTGCTCGACCCGCTCTACCGGCAAACCGTCACCATCAGCGAGCAGCACCCCATGCGCGTCATGGTTACGCTGACCGACAACTGCAACGGCGTATACGTGAAGAAGTCCGGCGATCGCTTCACGGTGCACGAGCTGATGGGCGGCACATCCGACGCGACGTTTGACTATAAGGTGATCTGCAAGCGCAAAGGCTACGAAAGTCAACGGATGGCGATCTTCACGCGACCAGCCGCGGACGGCCCCAACCCGCCGGCCGACCACTCGATGCACATCCCGACCGAGGGTCTCGGCGATCCTTATGACGGCGCGCAAGCCGAGCCCGGAGAAGAACAGAACGTTGTGCCGACGCAGCGCCAGGTGCCACCCGCCGGCCGGCGGAACCAGGAATTGCAGGTGGGTGCGGATGGACGGGCGCTGAAGCGGTGACGCCGCTCGCGAGCGTCCACGGACAACTGTGTTGAGCACACCAATGGAGTCAGACATCATGCAACGCAAAGCGATACTGTTCGCGATCAGCGCCGCGCTCACCCTGAGCACTGCCGCCGGAGCACTGGCCCAGGGATTCGCCATCGACTGGTGGACCGTCGATAGTGGGGGGGCGGCGTTCACCACCGGCGGCGATTTCGAGCTCTCCGGCACTATCGGCCAGCCTGACGCCGGCGAAGTATTGACCGGCGGCGACTTCGAGCTCATCGGGGGCTTTTGGCAGGTTCCCTATTTCGCGCTCGGCGATATGAACTGCGACGGTTGGGTCAACAATGGCGACATAGACGCATTCGTCTTCGCCATGTCATACCCGGAGGATTACCCGGAGGCGTATCCGCATTGCGACATCATGCTGGGTGATGTCAACGGGGACGGCTGGGTGAACAATGGTGATATTGACGTGTTCATCGACCTGATTAATCGGTAGCTCCCGACGCCCGCGGCCGGCGTGTCTCACGCGCGGGCGACGATGATGAGGAAATATGGGATGATCCGCGTGTCGGCCACGTCTGGTTGTGTGGCCGCCACCTCTTCATCCGCGTGCGGTTCGACCAGGCGCTCGATTGTGAAACCCGCATCCACGAGCGTGTTGATGTACGCGCTCAGCGTGCGGAAGAAACGCGGGACTCGAAACGGCCGCGCCGCGGCGCGCATGTCCGATGGTACGCCCGTGAAGATCCACTCATCGACGTCCGACGTGTCGCCGCCGGGCGGTGTGAGCAGTCCGAAGTAATCGCCGGCCACGACTCCGACGCGCTCGCCGCGCTCATCCCGCGCCCACCGCCAGGCGCGGGTCATCATGCATGGGTGCAGGATCGAGAACTGGAACAGGCCACCCGGCTTCAAGACGCGCGCAGTCTCGCCGATGCAGCCGGCGTAGTCCGACATGTCCATCAGAGCCATCGTGCTCAGCGCCGCATCGAACGACGCGTCGGCGAATCGGCTGAGATCGTTGGCCGGCGTGTGGTGATACTCGATCGCGGGGGACGTCTGATCCTCCAGAGCGCGTGCGGCGTCGATCATCTTTGAGCTGACGTCGATGCCCACCACGGTCGCGCCGCGCTCGGCGAAAAGCCGTGTGTTGAAGCCCTCGCCGCACCCGATATCCAGCACGCGCAGCCCTTCGAGCTCTGGCAACAGCGCGAAAAAGGCCGGGTTGTTCACGTACGTGCGGTAGATATCCCAGCCGCAGCGCACGCCGCGCACCCACTCGGCGGCGTTTTCATCCCAATGGGCGGCAACTTCACTGTCATCCATCGTTGGTTCCCTCATGCCGGCCTACGCACACGGCAATGGTCCCAGCCGTCGGTGCAGGTTCAACACAACCAGAACGTCAGCGGGAACATCGTCGTTCCGCACGAGCGCTGGCCGGACTCCAGCGCTTCGAGGCACCGCGTGAGCACGCCGGGCGTGAGTTCGTAGGCCATTGCGGCGTCATGTCGCTTGACTTCCGGCTGCGTCCAGTCGTCGCCGAGCACCGCGCGATTCAGCCAGCCGTCGGCGTGGTGCAGCAGCGTTTTCGGCTTGAGCGTGGCGATGACGTCGCGGGCCAGCTCGCGTTCGTCGGAGAGGATCATCGCCGAGCCCGGCTGGCGGGGCATCCACGCAACGTACGCCGCCCGCCGGCCATCGTGTGTCCAGAGCATGTTCGTGCGTAGACCTGTCAGCCGCCATTCACTTAACGTCGGCCCCCACAGCCATGCGAAATCAACATCCGCCCACTCAATCTCCCACCTCTCAACCAGCCACGATAAGTCGGCCGGTCGCACCGGCAGCACGCGAAACTCGCGCGCCGGCTGCGGCAGCTTCTCCACATCAACGGCGACCTTCGCAAAGCCGCTGCACGCTTTGTACCCGTGACGCGGATAGTACGACGGGTGACCCTGTAGCAGCGAGAGGGCGAATCCCTCACGTCGGCCCAGCTCGTGACCGTGGCGCAGCATGTCGCCGCCGATGCCGTTGCCCTGTAGCTCCGGCAGGACTGCGATCGGGCCGAGCGCCAACGCGCGGACCGCGTGCCCGTGCAGCCGGATGGTGCAAGGCGTGAACAACGCGTGGCCGACGATTTCGTCGCCTTTACGGGCAACGATCGAATAGCGCCGGTCAAAGGCCGGATAGCCGGCGCGCATCAAGTTCACGATATTGGCTTCATCTATGGATGCAAACGCCTGGCAGACGACGGACTCGATGGCCTCTTCATCACCCCGGCGTTCACCTCTGATCGTGGTTTTCATTACTGCTCCCTGTGTGTGCGAACATCAGCGATCGATGAGCAAGCGTCAAGTCGTACCGCCAGTCAACCCGGCCGACTCAGCTTGCGCGCCGCAATCGTGATCCGCTTCCACTTCGATTGCTCGGCCAACCGCGCCGCGACGTCCTGCTTGCGGTGCAGGTGGGCGAGCTCCTTTTGCAGCTTCTGGTAGCTGCGAAACCGCTCCGCGCTCAATCCGCCGGTGTCCAGGGCCGCGTGTACGGCGCAGCCGGGCTCGGATTCGTGCCGGCAGTCGCGGAACCGGCAGCGCGTGGCCAGTTCCTCGACGTCGGCAAAAGCGCCGCCCAGCGCTTCATCAGTCGTCCAGAGCTGCAACTCGCGCATGCCCGGCGTGTCGATCACCACGCCACCGCCGGGCAAGACCAGCAACTCCTTGTAGGTGGTCGTGTGTCGGCCGTGGCTGTCGTCTTCCCGCACGCTGCCGACGCGCAGTCGCGCCTCGCCGAGCAGCGCGTTGACCAGCGATGACTTACCGACGCCCGACGATCCCAGCAGAGCCACAGTGGTGCCGGGGCCTGCCAACGCGCGCAGCGCTTCGAGCCCGACGCCGGTCAGCACGCTGACAACCAGGATGGAGGTGCCGACGGCAATCGCTTCAACCTCGGCAACGCGCGCGTCGATGTCCGCGCACAAGTCGGCTTTGTTCAGCACGATTACGGGCGCGGCCCCGCTATCCCACGCCACTGTGAGGTAACGTTCGATCCGCCGCAGATTGAACTCGCCGTCCAGCCCGCTCACGAGCAGGACCCGGTCAACATTGGCGGCGATAATCTGCTCCTCGGTGTTTTCGCCCGCGACTTTGCGCGAGAACGCACTGCTGCGCGGTAACACACGGTGGATCGTAGCACGCCGTTCGGCGACACGCGGTTGGATCGCAACCCAGTCACCGACGGTGGGGTATTCGTCGCGGCCGGCGGCGGTGTGACGGAGTTTTCCCGAAACGGCGGCGCCAAGCGCGCCGTGTTCGCCAAGAACCACATACTGGTGCTTGTGCTCGCGGGCAACGCGCGCGGGAACCAACCCGTCGGGCGCCGAATCCGCAAACTGTGCAGCAAGTGAAGATGACCAGCCAAGAGACTTTAAATCCATGATGAGCTTTGCCTCGCATGCGTACCGTCGGGGCGGGAAGCCGGCGACGGTACTACTCGGCAACCCGGTCGAGGGTCGCCTGGTTCTGATTTCTCAAGGCGAGGGTTTTGTGCGGCGCGCCTCGCCACAAGCGACGGAGCTGCGCCGGTGGCCGAGGGTTTTGGTGTGGATACAAAATCGGCCGCTCCCGAACCGGAACGGCCGCTGTCAATTCGAACTGACGATCAGCATAGGCCAAAACCTAACCGGGGCGCACTCTCCTTGCTGGTTGTGAGTAGTTCGCAATCATCGAACGCCCTCCTATCAGCAAGTCCCAGGTTCTGACGCTAAACACAACTGACCGTAGACCACAGCATACCAGTCGCGTGTGGCCCGGTCAATCATGCTGCGCGAAGGGCCGCCGCGAACTTTGCAGTTGGCCGGGGCAACACATTCCCTTGACGTATCGAGTCATTATGGCACAATATATTGTACGGGTTGGACCGTCGCCAACGCGCCACGCGGGAGTGTTGTCTGCTGCGCGGCGCTCGGAATTCTGTCGCCCCAGGCACGGCGGTTAGCGCCGAGCGGCCGGGGCGCTGCACGTGAGGGATACGTCATGCGTTTACGCAACTCGATCAATGGACAGTGTGGATCGGCCGCGCGCCGAATCAGGATCGTAAGTGTGTTGGGCATATCGCTCGCCGCTCTCTGGCTGCTCGGCGGCTGCGTCTGGCCGATGACATTCCAGGAGACGCCGGCCCAGGATGGGACGTCAACATCGCCGGACGACTCCAGTCAGGGGGCGCCCGGTGCTGCTGGTCAGGTTGGGGCGACCGGACCGCAGGGGCCACAGGGCGTCGCAGGTGAGCAGGGCCCGATCGGCCCCACCGGTGCCCAGGGCGCGACCGGCCCACAGGGCGAGACCGGGCCACAGGGTGAAACCGGGCCACAGGGTGAGACGGGCCCGCAGGGGCCTGCCGGTGCTGATGGGCAACTGCGCATCTTCGGCGATGGTTCCGCCGGCGAGCGACATGTCACCGACGATCTTCTGCTGGACGATACGAATCTTCAGTACACCAGCTTCGTGGTTGACGCGGGAGCAACGTTGGAGGTTCCCAGCGGCGCAGTGATTCGTTGCAGCAGCACGTTCGTCAACAACGGCAGAATCGTCGTGTTGCCGGCGGCCGCCGGTGGACGACGCGCCACGGAGATGATCACCGCCAACCCAGGCGTCGCCGCGGTGCCCGCAACGGCCGGCGATCGTGGTGATTCCTCGCAGCTTCTGGACGGTGGCGCCGGCGGAGAGGGGCTCGAGCCGTTTCAGGCACGTCAACTACTGGAACCGGGTCTGTATGGCGGCGGTGGCGGCGGCCCCGGCGAGACTGCCAACGGCGGCCTTGGCGGCGGTTCCTTCGTCGTCATCGCAATGAGCAACATCAACAACGCCGGCACCATCGAGGCCAATGGGCAGAGCCCGGTCGATGCACCCGGCGCGGGTGGCGGTGGCGGCGGATTCATCGTGCTCTCCTCGTTCACGCAAGTCATAAACACCGGCGGCGTCATCGCCAATGGAGGGCAGGGCGGAAACAGCAGCAGCGCGGTCGCACCCGGCGGCGGCGGTAGCGGTGGAATCATCCACTTCATCGCACCCGCAATCGCCGACTCGGGCACCAGAAACGTCAACGGCGGTGCGGCCGGCACAATCGTCGGCGACATCACCAGCACGTTGCGTACCGCCGGTGGCGCCGGCGGCGCATCAGGCGGCACCGGTGGTAACGGCGGCTCGATCGCTCCGGGAATGCCCGTGATGCCCACGTCCGCCACTAATGGGACCGCCGGACACAATCTCGACACCGAAATCAACCCGATGGCGCTGTATTGAAAGAGAAGTAGGAAGTCAGAAGTCAGAAATAAGCGGTTAGGTTTGGCGGAAGCCGCGGAACGTTGCGTCGCCGCTTGTGTAGAGGCGCTCGGCGACCTTCAACTGGTCGGCCAGTTGATAGGCGTAGTAGTTTTCCAGCAGCGTCTTGTTGGCTTCAAGCAGCGCCTTGTGAAACTCCGCGTCGCTCAGTTCCGTGAAATTCACGCTCAGCAGATCTGAGTTCACGTGTCGCGACTCATAGAACTCCTCCGGCCCGCTGAGCATGCCCTGCGCGATCGCGTGCTCGTAGAGCGGTGAGCCGGGGTATGGTGTCACGGGCCGAATGGTGCGCAGTTGCGCGTGGTCGTCATACTTGAGTAGGAACTCGACCCCTTTCCTGAGCGTCTCGCGGTTTTCGCCGATGTTGCCGAAGATGATGTTGTAGCCGGGCGAGATGCCGGCCGCGAGCGTGGCCTCGATGCCCGCTACAACCTGCTCGGTCGTGAGACGCTTGTTCATGACCTCGAGAATCCGGTCGTCCATCGCCTCGATGCCGTAGTTGATGAACACGCAGCCGGCTTGCTTCATGATGGCAAGCACATCGGGCGTCGTGACGTTCAGTCGGCCGTTGCAACACCATTTGACGTTCAGCCGCGCGTCGATCATCGCCTGGCACAGACGCTTGGTGTGCGCCGCCGAACACATCAACAGCTCGTCCATGAAGGCGATGTAGGTTACCTGGTAGCGCTGCTTGAGAATCCGGATCTCGTCCACGATGCTCTCCGGCGTGCGCAGGCGGATGCCCTTGCTCATGCGATAACAGAAGTTGCACTTGTACGGGCAGCCGCGGCCACCGAGTACCGGCAGTACGCGGTCGCTGTTCGTCGTGTGCGGCATGCGCAGCAACGCGTAGTAGTCCATCGGGAACAGATCCCACGCCGGCAGCGGCATTGCGCTAAGGTCCTTGGGGGCCTGGCGCTGCGCGGTCTGGATGAACGTGCTTTCCCGGAAGAACCCGATTCCGTTGACGCCGGCGATATCCCGATCGCGCTGCCAGGCATCCAGCAACTCAACGGTTGTCTGCTCGCCTTCGCCGATGACCACTACGTCGGCGCCGGTTCGCTTTAGGAAGTACTCGGGTTCGGGTGAGGGGCCTTGCCCGCCGATGATGTAGCGCGGCCGGTCGGGGACGCTGTTGATCGCATCGGAGATGCGGAGCAGCTTGCGATACTGGTAGTACCCGCCGATCACGCCCACGCCGACGACGTCATAGTGGGTGTCGCCCAGATGCTCCGTCAGGTGCGTCTCGGGATAGTGATAGACGTCCTGGTTGTAGATCGTGACGTCGTGCCCGGCGTCACGCAGGGCGGCCGCGAGATACGCCAATCCCATCGGAAACCAGTGAATGAACGAGTCGTTATCGTACGCCACCAGCAGCACTCTCATGCCGTGAGATCCTCCTTGACAACTGCGCGCGGCCGGCGCGGCCGGGCAATAGCGCAAGCCCCAGTGGGCGCACTCAGCGCGCACTGGCTATTTCTTCGGCGAAAACGGTGGTGGGCGGGGAGAAAATGCTTGGTTTTGTGCTGGCTTTGGAGCCAATTCTCGCGCTTGTGTGACGCCGCCGCGTGACCGCGGTTGCGGTGGCGGGTGTTTTCATGCGTGCTTCCGTCCCCCACGGCAAGCCGTGGGGCACCCGGCACGCTGCCACGGTTGGATTGACGGCGCTTTAGAACGCTGCCTGACCACCGGCGATTTCGCGGCCGACGATCAGTTCGTGGATGGTCTCCGTGCCCTCGTAGGTCACCACGCTTTCGAGGTTCAGCATGTGGCGGATGGGGCAACATTCGACACTGATGCCGCCGGCCCCGAGCAGGTCACGGGCCTCCCGGGCGATGTCGAGTGCAGCGCGCACGTTGTTCCACTTGGCCATTGACACGTGGGCGTGATGCAGGTTGCCCTGGTCTTTCATACGCGCCAGCTTCCAAACCAACAACTGTGCGGCGGTGATCCGCCGCAGCATGTCCGCCAGGCGGCGTTGCGTGGTTTGCTTGTTGATCAGCGGCTCGCCAAACAGCACACGCTGTCCGGCGAATTCGACCGCGGCCCTGTAGCAGGCCTGCGCGGCGCCGACCGCGCCCCATGCGATGCCGAAGCGGGCCTGTGTCAGACAGCTCAGCGGGGCCGCCAACCCGTCAGCCCCCGGCAGGCGATTGTGCTCCGGCACGCGCACCCCGTCCAAGAACAGCTCCGACGTCACCGACGCCCGCAGGGAAAACTTGTGCCTGATTTCGCTCGTGGTGTATCCGGGCGCGTCGCGCTCAACGAGGAATCCGCGCACACCTTCGTCGGTGCGCGCCCACACGACCGCGACGTCGGCGATCGTGCCATTCGTGATCCAGGCCTTCGAACCGTTCAGAATCCAGTCAGTGCCGTCGCGCTTGGCGTGTGTTTTCATGGCCCCGGGGTCTGATCCGCCGTCCGGCTCGGTCAGGCCGAAGCAGCCGATCGCCTCGCCGCGCGCCAAAAGCGGCATCCAGCGTTTCTTCTGCTCGGCCGATCCATAGGCCTCGATCGGGAACATCACAAGCCCGCTCTGGACCGAGGCGAAGCTGCGGATGCCGCTGTCGCCGCGTTCGAGTTCCTGCATGATCAGACCATACGCCACGTTGCTCAGTCCGGCACAGCCGTACTCGTGCAAGGTCGGGCCGAGTAACCCCAACTCGGCAAGCTGGGGCACGATTTCGGCGGGAAAGCGCGCCTCTTCGAAGCAGTCGGCGATGATCGGGATCACGCGCTCGTCCACGAATCGTCCGACCAATTCGCGCACCTGGCGCTCTTCGTCGGTGAGCAGCTCGGAAAGCTGGAAGAAGTCGGGAGACAACATATCCATGAAAGCCGGGGCTGATCGCGGCACCGCGAATCTCCTTTGCTGTGTCAGGCGGCACCGGCGTGCCGCCGGTTGCTTGCTGGCGGGCTTGTCAGCGCGCGTGGCGAGCCTTACAAATATCATAGCCGTTGGCTGAAGTTGTGCACGGCGACAGATTGTGCCGTGGTTGGCGCGTAAACGTAGCGGCCGACGCCCAAGTCGGCCGTGTTGACCGGCCGGGCGCCGGTCCCACACAAGTGGCGGGCTGCTCATGCGGACCGCCCGCGAAGAATGCTGTCGGGCAGGCGAACACCGGGATGGCAATCAAAATCCGCTGTTTGACATGTGGACACGTGATGGTGGTCGGCGACGAGCTGGCCAGCCGCACGACGAGCTGCCCGGCGTGCGGCACCGTGCTGCGCGTACCGGTCCCAATGGGCAAGGCCCCACTCCCAACCGACGTGACCGTCCAATGCCCGCATTGCAAGCACCAGAACGCGCCGGGCACGGAAACGTGTCGCAAATGTGGCACGGATATCGAAAGCGGCAAACGTCCATCGCTGACCGGCAGGCTGGCGCTTATCTCGTGGCAACGGTGGGCGATTTCGGCCGGGGCCCTCATCGCGCTGTTGATCGCGGCGGTTATGGTGACGAGCCTGTATGACAGCCATCGCCGCGCGCACGAGTATTCACCGCCCGGCGCCGGCGTGGCCACCGCACCGCCCGTGCCCCTCGACGAACTGGCCGCAGCTTTGCTCGCTTCGGAGGATCTTGCCGCGCGCCGCGCCGTGTATGCGGAATTGGTGGAATTGGGCGCGCAGTGCATACCAGCGGTCGCCGCCGCGCTCGATGACTCGCTGCAAACTTCGACATCCGCCGCGGCGCGGACGCAGAACCAGCTTGTGGCGATCGAGTTTCTGGCTGCGCATGCGCACCACGCGGACAACGATCAGGTCACCTGGCTGGCCGTGCTTGAGCGCTGCCAGCATGACAATGAGTTGGCGGACGCGGCGACCGCGGCGCGAGCGCTGTTGGGCGATCGCGACGTGGCCGGCGATCTCGCCGGGCTCTGGGAGGAGTCGCTGCGTCGCCAGACCTTTCTCGAGCGCGCGTTGAGGGCGGCGAAGGCATCGCAGGATGCCGGGGCCCAGGCGGCGCTGGCTGATGCCCAGCGGGATGTTGAGCGCTACGCGCGGGCGATTCAGCGGCTGGCCCGGCAAGACAGCAACGGCGTGTTGGCGCCACTGGCCGAAGACTACTGGCCCAGTTGGTCGTGGCTGGGCCAACAGCGTGGCGAGGCTTATGCCAAGGCGTTGTTCACGCTGGCCCAACCGTTTCGCCCCGGTCGCGCGAGCGTGGTGGCGCGCGACGAAGCCGAAACCGTCGAGAACATCCGCGCCGCGCGGCGTGCGCTGGACCGGCTGGCCACGGCGCAATCTCCGTTGGCGGTGGCTGCGGCCGGTATTGCCCTGGTAAGCGGTGCGCCGCAGTACCAGAGCGCGCGTGATCGCATCGAAGGCGTCCTGGCCGGTCAGTTTGCCGAGTGTACGCCGCGCGATCAGCAGCGGCTGACCTGGGCATTGGCTCGCATCACCGGGCGCCGATTCGGTGATTACTCAGACGACCGGCAGCCATTCGAAGTGGGTTCGGCGGAGGTGCGCGCCGTGTTCGGGTGGATGCGCGAGAGGGGTTTTGCGGAGGGCGCCGAAGATTACCGGCCACGCCGCTATCCGGCTCGGACGGAACTGAGCTACGAAACCGTGCCTGCTCGTCGCGTGCTTGAGAACGAGCTGCTGCAAGAATTCGCTCGGGGGTGGGAAAGTGCCGGACCGGCCATCGACCGTTGGCGCGACGCCCGACTCGGGTTCACCGATCGCGTGCGCGCGGCGCTCGACCCAACCCAGCGCAACCCGAACAGCAGTCTCCTGGCGGCCGCAATGGTGATTGTGGCTGACAATCAGGCCCGCAGCGCACGGCGTGCGCTGGAGCTGTGGCAGCATGCCCCCGATCAGCCGGCGTGGGTGCGCAGCATGGCCCACACCGTCCTCGGCGCGCTCGATGCGCCCGGACCGACCTGGCCCAGCGGCTGGCCGGCCTCCCTGGAGAACGCGGCGTTTGTGGAGCTTGCCACACAGGCCCCCGAATGGGATTATTTCGGCCGTGTTCTCGCCGCCGGTGGAGAGCCGATGATTCAGCGCCTGCGCGACTACCAGCCTGCGCCACTATCATCCGAGTGGCGCGAGCGTCTGATACGTGCCGCGCACCAGGCCGGATCGGACTAGCCGCCGGCCACAACCTGCGGCCGCCCGGTGCGGCTTGTACCTCAGGGACAACATGCTTATTCCGATTGGAACCGAAGTCCGCACGCGCAAACCGCCGCACGCGAATTACATCCTGATCGCCTTGAATGTGCTGGTGTTCATCATTACGGACGTCACCGGCGGCGTATGGGGGCACGAGTTCAAAGACCTCTACATGCTGGACGCCGCCTGGCCGTCCCCGTACCAGTACATCACCTACCAGTTCCTGCACGGCGACCTGACACACCTGCTGGGCAATATGCTGTTTCTGTGGATCTTCGGCAATGCGGTCTGCGATCGGATGGGGGGGCGCGTATACCTGTTGTTTTATCTGGCGGGCGGAATATTCGCCGGCGTCGTATTTTCCTCTGCGGCCGACAACCCGATCCTGGGCGCGTCCGGCGCGATTGCCGCCGTGACCACCGCGTTCCTGGTGCTGTATCCGCGCGTACACATCACGATGTTGCTGTTCTTCGGAATCATCACCTGGTTTCAGATTCCGTCGCTGATCATCATCGTTTTCAAGATCGTGTTATGGGACAACATCCTTGCGCCCTCGATTTCCCAGCACGGCATGGCGGCCAACGTGGCCTACTCCGCTCACCTTGGCGGATACCTGTTCGGGTTCACCGTGGCGATGTCGATGCTGGCAATCCGCGCGCTGCCGCGCAACCAGTTTGACCTGTTGGCCCTCTGGAACCGCTGGAGACGCCGCAGCGGGCTCACCATCCCGGCTGCCGAGACGCACCCGCGCACGGCTCGGCCGGTTCACGCCGAGGATCTCGGCTCCACGCCGATGGGGCAAATGCAACTCACACCGGCGGAGAGATTGCGCGAGCGCATCCTCGATGCGGCCGCCGTGGGTAATCTCGAACAGGCCAGCGCGCTTTATCAGCAGTTGGTTGCCGACGATCCACGTCATGTATTGCCGCGCCGGCAGCAACTGGACGTCGCCAATTACCTGAACCACACCCAGCAGTATGTACGTGCGGTGGCGGCGTACACAGCACTGCTCGAGGCCTATCCGACGTCCCCCGAGACGACCCAGGTCAAGCTCCTGATCGGCCTGATCCTGAGCCGCTATCTACACCGCCCCGCTGAAGCGATCCAGTTTCTGCGTGAGGCGGCGGAGGGGTTGGCTGCGCGGTCGCACCGGGAATTGGCCGCGCAGGAAATCCGCGACGCGACGGCGCGGCTGGCGTCCGGCACGGGCGGGTCTGGTATGCCCGATAACTGACACGCGCTCGCGCTGGTCCCATATCACAACTGCCGTCGGCATGTCACGCCTGAGCCACCTGTAGCCAGGCCTCTGCCAGCCGCAGTGCTCGGCTGCCCCGAATGACGTGAGAATGCCCCTTCGGCCGCGTTGATGCGCCCGATGGTGTCTGTCGATATACCCCACGAGAGGTCGCGGATAATGGCGGACGCTGCGGCCGGCCTGTGAACCCGCCGGATGCGCGCGGACCTCGAGCCGACCCGGACACAAGCATGCCCCTATTGAACGGGGTTTTCGGTCCAACCGATGAGACTTGCAAGGACGCATTGGGACGTCGCTCAGAAGCACGCCGAGAGGCCCGTGCGCCCACCGAGACCCGTGTGAGTCATCATGGATATCGCCACTGTTATCGGGTTTGTGCTTGGCCTCGGGCTGATCTGCGGCGCGATTATGATGAAATCGTCGCTCGGGCCGTTTATCGACGCGGCCTCCCTGGCCGTGGTCGTCGGCGGGGCCATATCAGCCACCTTGATCGCGTTTCCGCTGGGCAATGTGCTCAAAGTCTTCGGGGTGGTGAAGAACGCCTTCTTCAGCAAACCGCTCGACCCGGTCGAGTACGTGAACACGCTGGTGCAGTTGGCCGAATGCGCCCGGCGCGACGGAATCCTGAGTCTCGAATCCAAGTTGCAGGAGAGCGACTACGACGAGTTCCTGGCACGCGGATTGCGCATGGCGATCGACGGGCAGGACCCGGCGGTGATCCAGGATGCGATGGAGCGCGAGGTTGAGGCGCTCGTCGACCGACACGCGGGCGGCAAGGCGATATTCGACACGGTTGGCAAATACGCGCCGGCCTTCGGCATGATCGGAACGCTGATCGGGCTCGTCATCATGCTTCAGAACATGAGCGACCCGGACGCGCTGGGGCCCTCGATGGCGGTCGCGCTGATCACGACGTTTTACGGGTCGGTCGTCGCGAATCTTTTCGCCATGCCGGTCGCCGATAAGCTGGGGCTGCGCAGCGAGCAGGAGGTGGCCTCCAAGCTCCTGATTGTCAGAGGTGTCATGAGCATCCAGGCGGGCGACAACCCGCGCGTTGTCGCCCAGAAGCTGACCGCCTTCCTCAACGCCCAGCAGCGTCAGGTGGCCGAACAGGCGGCCGGCTAGAGCGCTTAGCGTAGCGGCCGACCCCCGAGTTGGCCGTGACCTCAGGAGAGTCTACGCTCGCTGAACACGTCCGACTCGGGGTCGGACGCTACGGGCTAACTCAAGCTGCTGAAGATTCCCGCACAAGCACAAGGTTGAAAAAGTGGCCATCGCGAAGAAAGAAAAAGGTGGCGGGGGCGGCGCGCCGGAGTGGATGGTCACATATGGCGACCTGGTGACCCTGCTGCTCACATTCTTCGTGCTGCTGCTCTCCATGAGCGAGATGAAGCAGGACGATAAGCTGATGGATTTCATGGAGGCGATTCGGGATGCCTTCGGCTATAAGGGCGGCTTGCAGCAGACACCGCTCGAAGACCTGGTCCACCCGCCGAAAAACACCCCCATCGACCGCTTTCTGACCGTGCCGATCGACCCCAGAAACGAGGGCAAGGCCGAAGATGAGGGGATCGTCGGCACGCGCGACAAGGTCCGCCAGATTCGCGATGCGGACCGGTTCTGTGTCGGGTCGCCACTACAGTTTGCCGAGTTGTCGGCCGAGCTGCCCGCCAGCGAGGAGGCGGCGCTCGCGAGCCTGGCCGCCAACCTGCGGGGCTTTCGGACGCAAATAGAAGTGCGGGGGCACTGCAACGCGAAGCCGGTCAACGGCACGGAGTTTGTGGATCATACCGACCTGGCGTACGCCCGCGCCCGTTGCGTGGCCGAAGCCCTGGTGCGATCCGGCATCGACCGTAAGCGGCTGATCATCGTGGCGGCGGCTACTAACGAACCGATTGCCACCCAGGCCTACCGCGAGTTCGAACGCAATCGCAACGACATTGTCGAGATCGTACAGCTCTCGCTCACCGTCTCGGATGTCCAGGACTGAATAAGGCGGGTTGGGGACTGGCGGAGACAATGGTCCGGGCAGGCTCACGTTGCGCGCGGGGTCGTCGGTTCAATGCGAACTCAAAGAGGCGGCGGGCCGTGCGGCCAATGCCGCGCGACCCGCCTGGACATGCGAACCCCTACCGGATTGCACGTTGCTTGTTACAGCAGATTGAGGATCTGCGTGCTCTGCTGGTTCGCCAGACCCAAAAGCGACATGGCCGACTGCATCAGCACATTCTGCTTGTTGAGCTCGGCCGACTCGGTTGCATAGTCCACGTCAGCGATGGTACTGCGTGCCTGCTGGAGACCCGCGTTGGTCGCCTCCAGGGCGTTGATCGACGTCTGTACCTGGAACTTCTGGAACCCGCCGATGCGGCCCTGGGCCATCGACAGCATGTTTGAGGCGGCGGCGGCAATCTGGGCGGCGTTGCCGGGGTTGTCGAACAGCGAGTTTCCGCCACCCGACTTCAGCGAAGACAGGTATCCGTCGTTGACCGATCCGAGCCGGTTGGACTGAAGGCCCGACAGGCCGAGAGTCTGGACCGTCGTCGAATCTGTGCCAAGCTGGAAGGTTGCGCCGCCATCAGCCGCGATTGTGATCGTTTCGGTCTGGCCGGCCGTGGCCCAGGCGGAGTTCAAGTTGAATGTCAGGTCGTAGCCACCGCGTGAATAGCTGACCTCCAGGCCGTCAGTCGCGGCGGCCTGACCGTCAACTCTCACACCAGCGTCAACACCGGCATCATAGCCGCCGGTATAAGTGCTGCCACCTCCGGAGAGCACCTCGACGCGCGCGAACGCGTTGGCGCCATAGTCCTGACTGTAAACCATGAGTGTGGCGCCGGCGGCTGAAGCGGCGGATACACCGGTCTGGGCCGCGGCATCGTTGATCAGTTGGGCGACCGCGCTGATTGTGGCGCCGGAAGCGACCTCAATGATCGCCGTCCCGAGCGTACCTTGGATCGAGAGTGTCACGGCGCCGTTGTAGGTCGACGTCGTGGCGCTGGTGCCGGCCTGGCTGGCCACGCTGTCGAGCTCGACGGTCAGGGTCTTGGACCCGGTCGAGGAACCACGGCTGAAGACGTTGATGTCGGTGACGCGGCTACTGCCATTGGTGGTGCTGGTGTTCAACGCCAGAGCACCATCGATCAGGTTTTTACCGTTGAACTGCGTGGTGGCGACGATTCGGTCAATCGCCGTGATCGCGTTGTCGATCTGGGCCTGGTTGGCCGCAAGTTCCGACGCGCTCAACCCGGCGGAGTTCGTTGACTTCTGGGCCAGGTCCTGAATGTCGTTGAGCATCGACGCGATTTCGCTCATGGCGCTGTCAGCCACGCCGAGCATCGCATCGGTGCGTTGGTTGTTCGAGAGGGCGGCGGCCACCGCGGTAATCTCGGTGTCCACGCTGCGCAAAGCAATAAGACCGGCCGGATCATCACTTGCCTTGTTGATCCGAGAGCCGGTCGACATACGCGTCAGCGCATCACTCTGTGCCGACGATGTCCGATTGAGAATGTTGATCAATGTGATCGCGTTGGGATTGCTGATTGTCAGCGCCATTTCAAGTGCTCCATCGCTGCCAGGAAACCTATTGACGGATCAGACGAACCTCTGTCAGCATGGAAAGTGTTGGGGCGCGAAGGCAAATCGAGATGTGGAAGCGGCTGCGACGCCCTGACGGCGGCGCGGTCGATAATCAGCGGTTACCGGGCAACGTCCGAGATGACCGCGTCGCCGTGCCGGTCGGTGCGGGAACGCGAAATGGACGTGTGCGGTGGATTTACGGAAAAATCACGGGGTGGGCGGCATTTCGGGCTGTTTCGTGGCGCTGGCGAGTGGCCACGAGCGGTGCCAGTCGATGTTGAGCGGTCCGCGCGAGACTCTCACCCGGCAGGTCACCCATGGCTCAGCTTCGGCCGCCATGCGCTGCACCGTCAGTCCGGCCGTGAACCCACCCGGTACTAGCACGGCCGTTGGCAGCTTGACTGGCTCGCCGGCGGTCAGCTCCGCGCCGTGCAGTTGCACCCATGCGCGGGCGCTGTGCTCGAGCTGTTCGGCGCACGCGCGCAGGCCGGCGTAACGCTCACGGTGGATCTCGTCGAATGCGTAGCGACCGATAACCGACACCAGAATCACCAACACGCCAAACCACACGACGACCATCAGCAGGATCATGCCCCGGCGACGCTGTTGCAACCGATGTCTCATGCGTCACCCTCCGTGACGGCCGATGGCAGCAGGAAAGAACGCGGGTGTGTCCGTGACGACAGATGACGCGCACCCGCCGATGGCGTTTCCGTGAACTCGATCCAGAACAGATCGGCACTGCGCCCGTGCGATGTGCGAGCGCTGAACGTGAGCCGTCGAACTTCCCAGGTATCCCGCACCGTCGTATCGACGTGGCGCGTTATCCGGGTGTCGGTGATTTCGTACTCGATCGCACTCGGGCCGTCCGGCGTCAGACACGTGAGCGACAGCACACACCCGTCCCAGGTGTAACTGCGCGCGTTTCCGGAATCGCGTCGCAAATGATCTTCTATCGACCGCATCATCGCCGCGCGATTGGCACAATTGGCCACCATCCGCTGACCGTGGATCATGTGGATCGAAGCCTGTCCCAACGCCCACACGACCACGGTCACGCTCACCAGCAAGATCAGGAGCTCGGTCAATGCGAAGCCTCGGCGCTTTGTTTTACGGGCGGTCATGGCGCAAGCTCCGCGGTCGGAATGTACGTGGACAGCTCGATGACTACATCATCACGCGGTGGCGCCGGCCTGGTGGCCCGGACCGTGACGCGGGTAAAGTCCGCCCAAACACCTTCGCCCGGCTCTCTCTGAACAGTCAGCTTCGCGCTGCGCGGCAAGCGCACGTCTTCGGGCGTTGATTCGACCCCGGCGCGCAGCAGGTTCAGTTGGGCCTCGGCGGCCATGCGCAGCACCTGCCGCGTGTCGTTGAAACGCCGCATCTTCTGATACTCGACCATCGTTGCGGCGATGAGCGCCAGCAGGGCAAGAGCGAGCGTCAGGGCGACAAGGAATTCGGCGAGGAGGTAAGCGCGGCGGTGGCGCGGCGGGCGCCGCGCTGGGCCATCGGATCGAACCAGTTCCGCCGTTGTGTCAGACATCCGTAACTCCATGGCGGTCAGACGATCGTCTCACAAACAGCGCGGATCAACGCGATCAGCGGCAAAAACAGGGCCAGCGCGATGAACCCGACACAAAGCGCCCAGACCATCACGACCAGCGGGGCGAGGATGGATGCGGCCACCTGATCCCAATGGGTCCACAGTCCCCGGTAATAGAGAGCGAGGTACTCGAGTCGCATGGCCAGTGAGTCATCGGCGCCGGCCAGGGCCGCCCGCACAGGATGAGGCACACGTGCCAGGCGAGCGGCCTGGATCGGCTCGGCGCCGCGTTCGATAGCGCTGGCCCACCGGCGCAGCCGCACGCGTGCGTGGTGATTCACGCCTACGCACGCCGCCTGACGCAGCGCTTCAGGCAGATCAGCTCCCGCTCGCAGCCCGGCGAGCACGAGCGGGAGCTGCCGCGCGAGAGCGCGCGTGCTGGCCACGTTCCGTGCCAGTGGCACGTGCCAGACAAGCGCATCCCACAGGCGCAAAGACCACTGCACGCGTTGCGGTGCCCGGACGAGGAAGTTGCGCGCGAAGAACCAGTGATAGAGCGCGGTCAGTAACACGGCAAAAACGAGCATGACCGCCCATGGCGATTCAGCCGGCCAGCGCGTCGCATTCAAAAGCCAGACCGTGATGGGTGGCAGTGGTGTGCCGAAGTCGCGGAAGATCTCTTTGTACTTCGGCATCACTCGTACACAGAAGAACAGTACGACCGTCGGCGCGACGATCAGCATCATCACGCAATAGGGGATCAGCGTGCCGCCCACGCCGGGCTGACCGCGCCCGCGGCGCAGATCTGCGGAAAGCGAGCGCAATACGCTACCCAGCGTGCCGCCACGTTCAGCGCCATCGACGGCGCCAACCACGTGCCCTGGACAACCCGGGAAGGCCAGCCGCAACGCCGTGGCCAGCGTGTGTCCTTGTTCAATAACCAGGCCCATACTGCGGAAGATTCGGCGCAGCGCGCCGCGTTCCTGCATGGCCGCGGCGCGCAGTGCGGCGGTGAGCGGCAGATTCTGCCCCACAATCGCCGCCAGCGTGTGTACGACAATGCGGACGCGTTCACGCCGCGCGCGCAACCAGGCCCACAGCGCGCAGATCGACAGGACCGGCAGCAGCGGCAGCGCGATCAGCAGCAGGATGTACAGCACGTTTACCATGGCTACCCCGACAGGCACTGAACCAGGCTGATCAGCGGGAGGAACAGGCTCAATACAACGAACAGCAGGAACAAACCGACAAACGCCAGCAGGAACGGCCCGAGCATGATGCGCACGACGCTCGCCCAGTGCTGGGCCTGCTCTTCGTAGACCCGCGCGAGCTCCTGCAACGCGGACGGCAGATCCCCGCGCGGGGCGGCCGTCGCCACGGCGCAGACCCACAGGGCGGGGATGCGCGATTCCTCACGGGCGGCATCCTCGAGCCCCATGCCCGACTGAAGACGCTCGGCCAATCGGCGGGCGGCGGCGGCCAGTCGCCCACTGCCAGAACCGGCCCCGCCGGCGGCAATCAGCTCCGGGAGCGGCGTGCCCGAATAGGCCCCAAGCGCCGTCGTGTGCGCAAAACGCGACAGCACACTGGCCCAGTACACGCGCCCGATCCCGGGAATGCTACTGACCACCGCCTCGCGCAGCGCCGGCGTCCGGCGAACAATAATCACGAATACGGCGAACACCAACGCCACGACGCCCACGCCGATTTCGATGGCCGGCCACGACCGCGCCGCACTGATTAGCAGGCTGGTGGCGGTGGGGAGCTTTGCGCCGAAATCGAGATACACCTCAGCCATCGGCGGCACAATCTGGCGCATGGCAAACGAGAGCACGCAGAACATGAGCACCAGCACCACAAGTGGGTAAACCGTCATCTCGATCAGCGAGCGCTGAAACGAGCTTTTCAGCCGCAATTGGGCCGTCAGCCCGTACAGGGCTCCGCCGAGGTCGCCGGTCTGGAGTCCGGCGCGCACCACTTCGGCGTAGTTGGTTGGAAAGCGCCGTTTCTGCCGCTCCAGCGCATCGTCGATCGAGGTGCCCGCTTCGAGGTCGTCGGCGAGGTCGAGCAGCAACCGTTTGAGCTTGCGCGAGCCGACATCGGCGGCCAGTTCGCGCAGGCCGCGCTCGAACGGAACGCCGGCCTGCGCCATGGCCGCAATCTGCTCGTTGAGGAAAAGGAAGTCGTCAAGCGAGAGCGGTGCGACATAGGCCAGACGGCGCGCGGCGCGGAGCGCCGTCACGCGTACGTGCATCTCGTGCAGCAGCTTCTCGGCCGCCTCGCGCGAGGGAGCTTCGAGCGTGCCTTGAAACGCCGCTCCCGATTCGAGTTGTCCGGTGTAATCGAATAACGGCATGATGCAAGACTCCTCGATCGCGTAGGCGCCGGGCGGTGTCGCAGCCGGTTGGGGCGCGTGATTGTGTCCGCGCCCCCGCAGAACCTCATCGGCACTCCGGTGCTCTTATGTTAATAGTTTAACACAGGATACCGGTTTGCAACAGTTAATTTTCTAACATTTTGCGCTGGACCGCACTGCGCGAGAGCGGTGGCACACGCTTCGGCAGCGGCCGCCACGTTCAGCCAGTGGGCCCGCCCAGCACCCGCTCCGCCTCAGCCTGCGTCGTATGGCCGGCGGCGATGAGGCGCTGCGCGTCATCCGCCAGCGTCCCGGTGCCGCGACACGGCTCTCGCAGTTCGGCGGCATCCGCCCCGCCCATGATCGCCTGGCGCAGGGCGTCGTGAAGTGTGACCAGTTGGCCGATTGCCGATCGCCCGGCGTATCCCGTGCCCAGACAGAACGTGCAGTCCGTCTTACCAGCGGCGCCGGCACAGTGCGTGCAGCAGGTGCGCAGCAGGCGCTGGGCCAGGACCGCGTGCAGCGTGCTCGTGAGTTGATAAGCCGGTATCCCCAGCTCCAGCAAGCGAATGATCGCGGCCGCGGGCGACCCACTGTGCATCGTGGTCAGCAGCAGATGCCCCGTCAGTGCGGCTTCGACGACAACCTGCGCCGTTTCCGCGTCACGCACCTCGCCGATCATCAAAACCTGTGGGTCTTGACGCAACAGGCTGCGCAGCGCGACCGCGTAGGTCAGGTTGCGGTGGGGCGTCACCTGGATCTGTGTGATCCCGTCCATGCGCACCTCGACCGGGTCTTCGACTGCGAGGATGCTGGCGCCGGGCAGCCGCGCACGCAGGTGATTCAAGGCCGCGTACAACGTGGTGGTCTTGCCGCTGCCGGCGGGTCCGCACACGACGAGCAGCCCCTGCGATTGCTCCAGACACTCGGCGAAGCGCGCGGTTAGCTCGGCGCTATGCCCGAGTTCGTCGAGGTCCAGCAGCCTGCGCGCGTTGCCCATCAGGCGCAACACGGCGCGCTCGCCGCGCACGGTGGGGAAGGTTGCCACGCGAATATCGCAAGCATACTGACCGTGCCCGCGTTCGATACCGCCTTCCTGGGGGATGTCGGTGCGGTAGGTCAGCAGACCCGAGAGCACCTTGAGGCGCGCGATCACATTTGGCGCCACGCCGGCCGGTAGCGTTTGATCATCTTGCAGCAGGCCGTCGACGCGCAGGCGCACGCGCAGGCCGTCGTCGGCGGGTTCGAAGTGCAGGTCGCTGGCTCGCGCGGCTACAGCGCGGCGAACCAGCTCATCGACCAGGGCAACTACACCTTCGGGCGGCTTTTCGGACACGGGTCAACCTCCGCACGCTACGCCTGACTGCGGTACGGCGCATCGTGAACGTGTAGTTTATGTCAGATTCGGAACAGCGCGCCAAGCCGTTTGCCGATCGCCAGCGAGGCGCCGACGATGGTGATTGTCAGTATCGCCATGCCCCAGACGCCCAACGCCGACGCCGTCTCGGGGCCGGACCCCGGCAGGTCGGCGAGGTCGTAGATCGCCTTGGTCATCGGGTAGGTGTTTGCGTCAAACGCCAGGATCAGACTGTCCGAAACTTCGAGCATGCTGCGGCTGAATACAAGCAGGCTGCCGGCGATCAGGTTGGCCGCCAACAGCGGCACCGTGATAGTCAGGATGGTTCGAATCGGCCCCGCGCCCAGGTTGAGGGCCGCCTCCTCGAGCGCCACCGAGACCTGTTCGAGCCCGGCGGCGCACGCACGCACCATGAACGGCAGCCGCCGTGTGGCGTAGGCGATCACCAGCAACATGGTCGGGTCGTTCTTCAGCGGATTCAGCCCGCTGAAGGTGTCGCCGAAAATCGAGTGCGGCTGGGTCATCGTGAAGTAGCCGAAGGCCAATACCAGCCCGGGCACCGCCAGGGGCAGCATCGCCAGGTTGTCCAGCAGTCCGGTGAGCCAGCTACGCCGGCGCACGATCAGGTAGGCAATCGCAAACCCGAGCACGATGTCGATCAGTGTGGCGGTAATAGAGTATTTGAAGCTGTTGACCACACTGCCCGCCGCAACGCCGCGCCCGGCGAGGACATCCTTGGCGAGTTCCACGTGATAGCCGACCGTCATGTGCCGGGGGTCGAGCGTAAGCTCGCCCACCGGGCACACGCTGTTGAGGATCACGCCAATGTGTGGCAGCACGGCGATAAAGAAAACAATTGCGAAGGGGGCGGTGGCGGCCAGTGTACCGAGCCGGCCGAGTCTGGTCGGTTCGGGCGCGACGGTGGCCATGGCCATCATGCCGACGAGAGGACGCCCCAGCACCAGCTTGCCCACGAGATAGAGCAGCACGCTGCTGGCCAACAAGACGGCGACCAGCACGTACGCGTCGCCGCTGGGATTGGTGGTTTCAAGACTGCGGAATACCTGGACGGCGGTAACCTTCTCCAGCCCGACCATCAGCGGCGTGCCGAGCTCGGTGAATGACCAGATAAACACGATCGTCGAGCCGGCGAACAACCCGGGACGCATCAGCGGCAGCGTGATGCGGAAGAAACGGCGCAGCGCCCCGGCGCCCAGGTTTCGTCCGGCCTCGTCGAGCGCGGGGTCCATGTTTGCCAGGGCCGCCTGAACGTTGAGAAACGTGATCGGATAGAGATACAGGGCTTCCAGCACGATGCAGGCGGCGAGCGGGTATTTCATGAAGTCGATCGGGTGTGCCGGGTCGATCAGCCCCATGTCCGCCAGCACGTCGTTGACGCCGGCGTTGCGCGAGAGCAGCGCCTTGAGGCCCAGCGCCCCGACAAAAGGCGGCATGATCAGCGGCACCTGGATCAGTGCCAGCCACCAGCGTTTGCCGGCAAACTCCAGGTTGTTGGCCAGCAGTGCCAGGGGAACCGAGATGACCAGGCACAGCGTCGTGGTACAGACGGCGATCAGCGCGCTGTTCAGCAACCCATCGCGATACAGCCGATCCAGCGTCACTTCCTCGACCCAGAACCACGTGAAGCGGCCGTCTAATATGAAGCCCTGACGCAACACCGTCACGATCGGCGTGATCAGCACCAGCGCGAGTATCGCGAGCAGAAAGACCGTCAGTACTTGGGAGCCGAGCCGGCGGGGCATTGTCATCTTCTGCTTGCGGGAGTCGTCATGATCGGTGCGAAAACTCCAAGTCGAATGTCGGCGAGTGTCGCTCGGTGTGTCGCGTGTCAACCACGGGATTCCGGCCGATCGCTTTGGAGGAATGCGAGCACATCGTCGACGACCGCGTACATGCGCTCGATTCCGCCGTGCGTTCGAGCGGCCGCATGTGGCATTGTCAGGCAGTTTTCAATTGCAAACAGGGGATGGTCGGCCGCCAGAGGCTCCGGGTCGGTGACATCAAGCCCGGCCCCGGCGATCCAGCCTTCCCGTAGCGCCCGCACGAGCGCGTCGGTGTCCACAACGGCTCCGCGAGCGGCGTTGATCAGGAATGCGCCGGGGCGCATCTGGCGCAGCACGCCTTCATCAACCAGGCGGTAAGTCAGATCGGTCAACGGCACATGGAGGGTGATGATGTCACATTGCGACCAGATTGCGGGTTTGTCGACGCGCCTGGCGTCGAAGTCGAACGGGCCGACGTCGATGATGTCGTTATACAACACGGAAGCGCCGAACCCGTTGGTGAGAATCCGCCCGACCGCCGACCCGATGCGTCCCATGCCGACGATGCCAACCGTCAGCGTGCGCAGCTCGACGCCGTGCGCTGCGGCCCGCGCGGCGCGAAACCCGCCGGCGCGGTACTGGTCCATCAGACGTGCCATGGGACGCAGCAGGTTGAGCATCAGGGCGATGGTGAACTCGGCGACGGCGTCGGTGGCGGCGCCCGGACGGTTGAGGACCACGATGCCCAGCTCGTTTGCGGCGGCCATGTCCACCTTGTCAGTGCCGACGCCGGCCACGCCCACGACGCGCAAACGCCGGCCCGCCGCGAGGATGGCGCGCGTCACGCGCACATTCGTTCGCACAACAAGCGCGTCAGCATCGACGATGGCGGCGGCCAGCGTTTCCTCATCGTCGGCTTGGGCGCGCACGACATCCGCGCCGGCGCTGAGGCGCTGTTCGGCGCGCGAATCCAGCCCCCCGACCAATAGCACACGGTGTCGCATGGCGTGTCGTAGTGTAACAGACGTGCCGCCCGGCAGGCATCCCCGGCTGGACGGGTACCAGTGCCGTTTCCGCCGGAGGCGTCTCGTGTTTCGCGCTGCGCCTTGCCCAACGCGTGACGGCCGGTGCCTCGCCGGCCGGCTGTTGTCGGGAACAGATTCTACAGCGACGGCCTGCGGGGCGCAGGCCGCTACAGTGCAGACAATTGAATTGGAAGTGGCACTAACGCTGTTGCATCCGACGCAATTGGCCGCAGGCGGCATTGATGTCGCGCCCGCGCGAGCGGCGCAGATGAGCGTTGACACCGCGGTCGCGGAGCTGTTCAAGGAAGCGTTGCGAGCTCTCGGTATCCGGGCGTTCGAACGACAAGCGCGCGACGGGGTTGTAACGCAGCAAGTTGACGTTGGCGCGCAACTGCTTGGCGATCCGCGCGAGCTTGGCGGCGTGCGTCGAGCGGTCATTCACACCGGCGAGCAGCACGTACTCCAGCGTGATCTCGCGCCCGGTCTCCTGGAAGTAGAAGCTGCAGGCGTCCAGCAACTCCTGAATCGGCACCTTGCCCCAGGGAACCAGCCTGCGGCGCAGTTCGTCATCGGGCGCGTGCAGCGAGAGCGCCAGATTGAGCTGAAGCTCTTCCTTGGCCAGCTTGCGGATTTGCGCTGGCAGGCCGACCGTGCTGACCGTGATACGGCGTGCGCCGATGTTGAGGCCCCAGGGGGCGTTGATGATGCGAATCGCCTTGATAACCTGATCGTAATTGGCCAGCGGCTCGCCGATGCCCATCATGACGATGTTGGTCAGCCGGGCGGCCGGGTCGGTGGCGCGCATGGGTTCGATGATGCGTTGCACGCGGAGGGCCTGCTCGACGATTTCACCGGCGGTCAGGTTGCGTTTCAGGCCGTCGATTCCGCTGGCGCAGAACGCGCAGCCGACCGGGCAGCCAACCTGTGAAGACAGGCAGGCCGTGTTGCGCTGGCCGTCCGGAATCCAGACGGTTTCGACGCACTCGCCGTCGGGCCAGCGCAGCAGCAGCTTGCGCGTCAGATCGCCGGCCGAGGCCTCGTCCACGATCGTTGATCGGTAGATGTCGGCGTGTTCGGCCAACCAGGCGCGCAGCTCCTTGGACAACACGGTCATCGCGGCGAACGAGTCGGCGTGCTTGTTGAAGATCCAGTCGAAGATCTGCTCGGCGCGATAGCGCGCCTGGCCGCGCTCGACGATCCAGCGGCGCAGAGTCGGCAGGTCAACGCCGGGAAGATGCAGGCGGTCATCGTCCGGCAAACCGGAGGGTTCGTGTGCAGCGTTGTCGGACGCGTCGGTCATGGTCGATCACTCATTGTCTGATGCAGTCAGCAGGTGCGGCGAGCCGCACCCTACGGCTGATGCAGGTTGCCGGTGCGGCGAGCCGCACCGTACCGCTCATTGTCAGCCGTGGATAGTTCCGTGGCACCGGTTTTCAACCGGTGAGTATCACAGGTTACAGACCTGTACCACGACATTGGGACAGATTCTACACGGGTTTGTGAAAGCGTTGTTCGGCGACGTTGATCGCCGTGAGCATCCCCTTGGCCTTGCTGAGCGTCTCTTCGAATTCGCTGGCGGGCACGGAATCCGCGACGATTCCGGCGCCCGCCTGGATGTACGTCTTGTACAAGCCGCCCGCGGCCGGCTGTATCACCATCGTGCGCAGCGCGATGCAAGTGTCCATGTTGCCGCTGAAATCGATATAGCCCACCGCGCCGGCGTATGGACCACGGCGCTGCGGCTCGAACTCATCGATAATCTCCATGGCGCGGACCTTGGGCGCGCCGGTCACCGTTCCGACGGGCATGGTGGCACGCAACGCATCAAAAGCCGTGCGTCCTTCGGCAAGCTCGCCCGTGACATTGCTGCATATGTGCATGACGTGGCTGTAATACTCGATCGACATCACTTCGCTGAGCTCGATCGTGCCCGGCCGGGCCACGCGGCCGACGTCGTTACGGCCCAGGTCAACCAGCATCACGTGCTCGGCCCGCTCCTTGGGGTCGGCGAGCAAGTCGTCGCGCAGCCGTAGATCTTCCTCCTCGGTTGCACCCCGGCGGCGCGTGCCGGCCAGCGGCCGATTGGTCACGATACCATCCTCGACACGGCACATGATCTCGGGACTGGCTCCCACCAGCATGGTCCGCGGCGACTTGAGGTAGAACATGAACGGCGAGGGGTTGATGACGCGCAGCGCGCGGTAGATATCAAACGGGCGCGCCGCGGTCTCGACCAGCAAGCGCTGTGAGACCACGACCTGGAAGATGTCACCCGCGCGGATGTATTCCTGGCAGCGCTCGACGACCGTTTCAAACTCGCTGCGCTGGAAGTTGCTCGTGTAGCGTGTCAGCGGCTCCATCGGCAGCGCGACGTGAACCGGCTCCATCGGGTGTGGGCGTGACATCTGCTCGACCAGCGCGCGGATTTTCCGCGTGGCCGCGTCGTACGCCACCCGCATCGCCGTCTCGTCGGCACACTCCGTCAGATCGGCATGGGCCACGACCAGCACGGTTTTGAAGACGTGGTCAAAGATGACCATCGTGTCGTAGACGTTGAAGAGCAAATCGGGCAGGCCGCGGTCATCTGTGGGAGCGTTGGGCAGGTTTTCGTAATAGCGGATCGCGTCGTAGCCCGCGTAGCCCACGGCTCCGCCGAGCAGCCGCGGCAAGCCCGGCAGGTGCATGACGCGGTATTGGGTGAGATGCTCCTCGAAGACGCGCAGCGGGTCGTCGGCCGGCACCTCGCGCACCGCGCCGCCGTTGCCGTGGTCGATGAAGCGGGCCAGCTTGCCCTGTGCTTCGAAGGTCATGGACGGGTTGGTGCCGATGAACGAATAGCGCGCAATCTTCTCCCCGCCGATGACGCTCTCGAGGAGAAACGCGTGCTCGGCACCGGCTTCGAGGCGCGCAAACGCGCTCACCGGCGTCAACTCGTCGCAGATCAGCGTGGCGGTGATCGGCACGCGGTTGTACTCGGCCCGCAGGCGCTTGACGTGCTCGAAATCGGGGGCAAATAACTGCATGGTCTCTACTCTAGCGGAATCGGCCCGCGAGAACCACAACGGCCGCGGCGAGCTTACTCGGTGACCGGTTCAAACGCGAGTTTGCGCAATTCGGCCAGTTGCTTGCGCGTGCCCAGGGCGATCAGGATGTCGCCGGCGTGTACGCGTGTCTCGGGTGGCGGGCTGACCACCATCTCGTCGGTGCGCAGCCTTATCGCCACCACATTGGCCCCGGTTTTTTCGCGGATCGCCGCTCCGCCGATCTGGTTGTCATCGAGACGCGAGCCGAACGCGACGGTCAGCTCCTCGAGCCAGAGCTCCAGCTCGCGATCATGGGTCACAACCTCGAGGAACTCGACCACGCTGGGCCGCAGGGCCATTTGCGCCATGCGGCGCCCGCTGATGCCGTAGGGCGACAGCACGCGATTGGCCCCGGCGGATACGAGCTTTGATTCGGTCATTTCAGCATTGGCGCGGGCAATGATGAAGAGCTTCTCGTTCAGCGCCCGGGCCGAGAGCGTGACCAGCAGATTGCTGGCATCGTCGTCGATGACGGTCAGCAGGGCGCGCGCCTGGGCCACGCCGGCCTTGCGGAGGATGTTATCATCGCCCGCGTCACCCTGAACGGCGAGATGGCCACTGTCCACGGCGCGTTGCAGGGCCGCCTCTGACTGGTCGATTACGACCACGTTGTGGTTTTCGCGCCTGAAGTCATCGGCCACTTGCCGCCCCATCCGCCCGTAGCCGCACACGATGAAGTGGTCTGTTACGGAGTCGATCTTGCGTTGCATGCGTCTTCTGCCCCAGATGCCCTGCAATTCCCCCGTGATCAGGTACTGCGCGATGAACGCGGCAATATACGTGTATATGCCGAAGCCGACGATCGCCAGGATGATTGTGAAGAGGCGGCCGGCCTGGTCAAGCTCGTGAGCCTCGGTCAGCCCGACGGTCGTCACCGTGATTACGGATTGATAAAGCGCATCGATGAAGGTCCACGGCTCGGCACTGTCGAGCTCGATGAAATATATGCCGAGCGTGCCGAGCAGCGTAATGCCCACAAAGGCCACGAGCCCGGGTGTCAATCGTTGCAGGATGCTCTGTCTGGGTCGCCTGATCAAAGCGCGTCTCTCGTCGCGCGGCTCGCGCGGGCACCGACCGCGGGCACATGTTAGCCGCCGGCGCTCCGAGGGCAAAGGGCCGCGGGGTGGTCGGGCCCGCGGGGTGGGCAACTCTAGGCGGGGGAGTGTCCGACGCTATCCGCGTGTTGGCGGCGGTTCAGGCGTGTCCGCGCCGTCATCCGGGTTGGCAGCGCGGCTTGCATCGAGTCGGCGATCGTGGTGCTTCATGCGGCGAAACAGCACGTGCGCCGTGGTGGCGAGCACAACGGCCGTGATCACGACCAAGTTGCCGTACGCGGCGCGGGCGGCCTGGGCGACTTGCGGCATTATCAGCCCGCGCACGCCGGTCAGGGCCACGTGCAGGCCGAGATATAGGTTCGCCTGGTGTTCGCGGGCAAAGGCCAGATGTCCCAACGGCCAGGCGAGCATGCCACCCGCGGCGCCGAGTCCGCTCACGACGCGGCTCGTGACGATCAGTCCAATGACGACCGGTGACCAGCTTGCGTCACGAGTTACCAGGATGATCATGGCGGTGGCCACGAGTGCGTAGGAAACACACCAGAAGGCGCTGTTGTAGACACGAAAGCGGAAGATCCCCACGCGATCAAAAAACCGTGACCAGGTCGCCGTCGTCAGCAACATGACGAACGCGCGCACCAGGGTCATGATCAGCGTCGAATGGAAGTAACCGAGCCGCAGTTCGGTCGTCAGCACCAGGATCAGGATCGGCTCGGTGAAGAAGTTTGCCGACCCCAGCAGAAACTGGGCCACCTGATAGTTTCTGAAAGGCTTGTCATCGCGAAAGATCCGCAACGCCTCGGCTACGCCTTTCCAGAGCCCCGCGAGCGTATGATGCGACTCGTGTCCGTGCGCAACCTGGCGCTCGCGAAAGCTCTTGATCTCCGCGTGCTCGTCCTTGACCCGGACACGCCGCAGGGGAATCAGTGAGATCAGGCCAATCAGTGCCGCGGCGGGATAGACGAACCGGTAGGAGTCCGGGGCGCGGTCGTAAAGCCAGCCCAGGCTGACCGGCACCGCCAGCATGCTCAGCAGCCGCAGGATCTGGAAGCGACCGGCGATCTGGGCGCGTTTCGCCGCCGGGTAGTTGGCCTGCCAGAGGGAAACGCGCAGGGTCAGCAATCCGGACCACAGCACAAAAGTCGCCGCAAGCTGCAGTGCGAAAACCCAGCCGGCCCAGGGTTGCCATGCGCGGGGCACCAGTGCTATTGACGCCACGCACGCCACGATCCCGCTGCTGACGACAATCATCATCGGGATGCGTCGGCGCCCGCGACAGATCACGCCCCAGAACACGTTGAGTATGTTGGCCAGGACGGGGATTGCCCAGATGAAAGTGGTGAGGTGATCGGACGCGCCAAAGGTTTTCTTGGCGACGATGCCGTTGAGGTTCATGTCGATCGCGCCGGCGAAGATCACCCACAAGAAGTAGTGCTTGAACTCGGCGTGGTAGTTCGGGCGCGCAGCGGGAGGAATGCGGTCGGTGCGGAGGAACTGCTGGAACGGTCGCATCCGGGTAGTGTAGCGGCTTGTTGGAGATGGGAAGAGGGGGGGCGATGAGGGCACGAGGCCACGAGGCCACAAGGCCACGAGGCAGCGGGGGGCGTGACAGCTTTGACACCGCCGCCATTTGCCGCAAGAATAGAATAGAGTGATGGTTACGGTCGCTCGGGGCCTGCTCGCCGCGCGGGTTGGTTATGGATACCTGGGGCGCGCGCCGTTGCCGGGCGCCTGAAGGAACGAATCATGTTTGGGATTAGTCACTGGGGAATCTTACTCATTCTGGTTGTGGCGTTGCTGCTCTTCGGCAACCGTCTTCCGGAAGTTGCGCGCTCGATGGGGCGGGCGATGAACGAGTTCAAGCGCGGCTTGCGCGAGGTCGGTGACGACATGGACCTGGACGGCGACGATCGGCATCGGCTGCATCCGCCCAAGGATGACGCCGGCGCGCAATCTGTCGCGCGTTCGACCGAGCCGGAGCATGAACCTAAACCCGAAGCTGAACCCGAGCAGACAGAGAAACCCGAGAACTAGCTCCCCTCAGCCATCAGGTCCGCTCCCCGTTCCCCGTTCCCCGTCGTCACTTCTCCAACAGATTGTGCCGCTGCAACCGGTACCGCAGCCGATCGCGTGACAGGTTAAGCAGCTTGGCCGCCTGGGTTTGGTTGTTATTGGTGCGTTCCAGGGCCTGCCGCAGCAGGTGGTACTCGAGCACACGCAGCTTTTCGAAGTCGAATCCTTCGGGCGGCAGCGCGATACGCTCGATATCCCAGTCCCAGGGCTGTTCGCCCGAACGGCCCACCGCTATGTCCTCGGCGGATATCATCTCGCCGTGGCAGAGCAGTGCCGCCCGCTCAATCACGTTGCGCAGCTCGCGCACATTGCCCGGCCAGTCGTAGGACGCCAGGCGCTCATATGCGCTGTCGTCGATGCCGATGATGGGCTTCTTGAACTCTTCGGCGAAACGCGTCAGGAAGTGCCGGGCCAGCAGCTTGACGTCATCCCCGCGGGCGCGCAGCGGCGGCAGGTGGATGGTCACCACGTTCAGGCGATACATCAGATCGCGGCGGAATTCGCCACGCTCAATCGCCTGGTCGATATCGCGATTGGTGGCGGCGATCACGCGGACGTCGACGCGGATTTCACGCGTCCCGCCCACTCGTCGAAAGCGCCGCTCCTCGAGAAAACGCAGCAGCTTGGCCTGGAGTCCGGCGGGCATGTCACCGACTTCGTCGAGGAATACGGAGCCGCCGTCGGCGATCTCGAAGAGCCCCTTCTTCTGCAACTTCGCATCAGTGAACGCCCCGCGCTCGTGTCCGAACAGCTCGCTCTCCAACAGGCTCTCGGAGAGCGCGGTGCAGGTGATATTCACAAACGGCTTGGCGCCGCGGTCCGAGTTGTAATGGATGACGCGTGCGACCAGGTCCTTGCCGGTGCCGGTATCGCCGCGCAGAAAGACCGTCGAGACGCCCGTGCGGGAGACCTGCTTGACGATGTCAAACATGGCGCGCATCAGCTCGTGCTGGCCGATGATGCTGTCCATGCCGAACTGCTGCTGCATTTGCCGGCGCAGTTCGCGCACTTCGCGGCGCAGCTTGGTGGTTTCGAGCGCGCGGTCGACGGTCAACATCAACTGGTCCATCTGGAAGGGCTTGGCCAGGTAGTCGAATGCGCCGAGTTTGATCGCCTCGACGGCCGTCTCGATGGTGCTGTAGGCAGTCATCATGATTACGACGGCGTCGGTTTGCCGGTCGCGGATTTCGCGCAACAGCTCGATGCCGGTCGTATCGGGCAGCCGGTAATCTAGCATTACCAGGTCCGGCTCGACCTCGGAGAACTCCGCGAGCGCGGTCTTCCCGTCGCCGGCCTCGGCGACGACAAAGCCCCGTTCTTCGAGCTTCTGTCGCAGGGACCAGCGGATGAGGCTCTCATCCTCAACGATCAGGACGCGGATACTCATCGGGGCTCTGGCCTCCAGTTGATGCCGGCGGGAAACGCGGCAGCCGCACCGCCACGGTTGTGCGTAGTCCCGGCACGCTTTGAATCGAAATCACGCCGCCGTGCGCTTCGACAATCTTACGGCAGATGGGGAGTCCCAGGCCGGTGCCGCGCGCCTTGGTTGTGTAAAACGGCTCAAAGGCCTGTCGCACGACCTCCTCATCCATGCCCTGCCCCTCATCCGTGATGGTCAACCGCAGCCCTTCGGTTGTCGAGGTGACATACAAACCCACCACATCGCCCTCGTCCGAAGCCTGCGCGGCGTTGAGCAGGAGGTTGATCAGAAGCTGTTCGAGCTGGCCCTCGTCGGCGTAGAGATCGAGTTTCTGGCTGTCAACGTACTCGATGCGGACACGTTGGACGTCCGGCTCCCCGCGCAGGAACGCCAGCACGCGCTCGATCAGCTTGTTGAGGCTACAGCGTTGAAAGCGCGGCGCCCGCGGCCGGGCGTACACGAGCAGATCCTTCACCGTTCCATCCAGCCGGTCAATCTGCCGCAAAACCTCGGTCAGAATGGGCCGAT
This sequence comes from Phycisphaerae bacterium, assembly GCA_963675745.2. GTDB lineage: Bacteria > Planctomycetota > Phycisphaerae > UBA1845 > Fen-1342 > JAFGRR01. The sequence goes on along the minus strand of CAXXWX010000027.1, from coordinate 100,689 downwards.
GTGGATGATCGGCGGGCATCGGTTCACGCAGCACCTGCACGGCGCCGCTGATGCCCGCCAGCGGGTTCTTGATCTCATGTGCCAGTGACGCCGCCAGATGGCCGATGTGTGCCAGGTGCTCGGCCTCGTACAGGCGCTGGCGCACGGCGGCGCGCTCGGTCTGGCGGACGCGGTTCGCGTAGCTTTGCCGGTAGCTTTCGAGGATCAGCGCGAGGTCGATCGCCAGGAGCTTGCGTAGCGAGGCGAGCCTGGCGTCGGTCTTGGGCAGGTTGGCCGCGCGGACGTGCGACTCGATAAACCGCCAGGCCAGTTCCTGGGCCGCGACCAGGTAATACTGCGGCAGTCCGTTTTCCGCGTGCTGCTCTCCGATGAGCAGGCGTTGCCGGGCGTAGTCGTCGTCGTAGGCCCCCTGGAAGAGCTGGTCGAGCCAACTGCGCATCACCTCGCGGACATGTTCGGCCTGCCGCGCGCCACCGGTCATGGTGCGCCCGGTTCCCAGATGGCGCGCGATGCGCTTATGCAGGGCGTCGGCGATGTCCGACGTGTGTTGCGTGACGATGGAGGCGAGAGAGCGCACATTATCCGCGTCGGTTTTGGTGAACCCGATGTAGCGAATCAACGCCTGGAATACCGCCGCTGGCATGTCGGGCATCGTACTGCCTTTGCCGGGAAAACTCACGACCCGGCACGCACTGGCGGGGTGAGGGATGTGGATTCTGGCGCATCCGGTGAGGATTTTGCGACAGAAACGCCGATCATAGATGCACAGCCGCCAGGGCCACGCGTGTCCATTGATAGCCGCGCGCGGCTCAGATTACCGTGACGTCCGCATATGGATTCTCAGGTGGGCGGGGCTGTTATGGCACGGCGCGTGCAATGGCACCGCCTGCCGATTGCGAGGGTCTTCGGCAATGCGCTGCAATCACCGGAAACTGAGAAGCTGTGGCGTGCAGGAAACCGCTTTGCCCAAACGCGTGTTGATTGTCGATGGCGACCCGCTGGCGCGCTGGTCGTTATCCACCTACCTGAAGCGCTGGTTTACTGTCGATGCGACGGCATCGCTGGATGAAGCCATGCGGCTGCTGGACGCGCGCGACGTGGCGGCGGTGGTTGTCTCGGGGGCGCTGCCGGGGAATCAGATCGACGAGGTCGAAGCCCATGCGCGTGCCAGGAACCCGGCCGTGAAGACGATTCGGACCGTGGCCAACATGCGCGCGACCAAGCGACCGTGCCCCAGCACGCGGCAACTCGAAAAGCCGTTCAGGCTCCGCGACCTCGCCCAATTGCTGGGTGTGCCAGCGGTCGAACTCGAGGATCTCGGCGATGATCCACCGGGCGACGCGCCTGCCGCGCCGCCGCCTTCCGAGTAATTACTCACCCACTGCCCGGCCGGTTACTCAAACGAGTACTCGGCATACTCGGGGTACCACATCGCATCGTCGACGACCTTCTCGATATCGTCGTCGGGAATCAGGCGCCCGATCTTAAGACGTTTGGCTTCGCGAATGACCGCGCAGGCGATCTTGTTGCTGACGGTCCGCAGGTCATTCTGATCGGGGTAGATCGATCCGGTCGCCAGGCGTTCATCGCTCAGGCAATGGGCCAACGCGTTGGCGGCGACCATAAAGAACGTCTCCGGCACTTCGCGCGATTCGGACAGGATCGTGCCCAGGCCCACTCCCGGGAAGATGAATACATTGTTGCCCTGCCCGATCTCGTACTTCCTGCCGCCGTGCTCGACCGGCGGGAACGGGCTGCCCGTGGCGACGATCGACTTACCGTCGGTCCAGTCGAAGGCCTCCTGCGGCGTACACTCGGCCTTCGATGTCGGATTGCTGAACGGCAGAATGATGGGACGCTCCACGTGCTTGGCCATTTCGCGGATGATCACTTCGCTGAAGGTGCCCGGTACCGTCGTGGTGCCGAGCAGCACCGTGGGCTTGACGTGCTTGACCACCGACAGCAGGTCGTGGTCCTGACCGGCCTCGAAGCCGTAGTGCTTCATGTCATCCTGCGTCATGGCGAAGGGCCGCTTGTGCGGATCGGCGATCTTCTTGCCGTCGTGTACCAGCCCGCGACTGTCGGTGAAAACCTGCGCGCGGCGAATCTTCTGCTGATCGTCGCACTCTTCATACATCGCCGCCTGTATCAAACGCCCGATGCCGACACCCGCAGCTCCGGACCCGGCGTAGACGATGCGCTGGTCGGCGAGCTTCTGCTTGGTGATGCGCAGCGCGCCGTATATGCCGGCGAGAGCGACGCCGGCCGTGCCCTGGATATCATCGTTAAAGCACGTGATGCGCTTGCGGTAGCGGTCAAGCACCATGAATGCGATGTTCTTGTGGAAGTCCTCCCACTGGACCAGGGCACGTGGATACACCTCCTGAACGGCGTCCACGAACGCTTCGATGAACTGCTCGTAGGGTTCGTCGCGCAGCCGCCGGTGGCGCCAACCGAGATAGTAGGGGTCGTTCAGCAGGTCGGCGTTGTTGGTACCCACGTCGAGGCTGATCGGCAGACACTTGGCCGGATCGATGCCGGCGCCGGCGCAATACAAAGCGATCTTTCCGACCGGGATGCCCATTCCGCCGGCCCCCTGGTCGCCGAGGCCGAGGATGCGCTCGTTGTCTGTCACGACAATCAGGCGCACGTCCTGGTTCGGCGCGTTGCGCAAGACATCCGGAATGCACTCGATGTCGTCCGGCGTAATCCAGATGCCGCGCGGCCGGCGAATAATATGGCTGTACTGCTGGCAGGCGTGACCGACCGTCGGTGTGTAGACGATGGGGAGCAGCTCGGCCGTGTTCTCAATCAGCACGCGGTAAAAAAGTGTCTCGGCGCGGTCCTGCAAAGCGGCGAGACCGATGTACTTCTCGAGGTCGGTTCCCTTTTGGCGCAGGTGCTCCATCTCGAGCTCGGCCTGCTGTTCGATGGTGAGCGGGCTGGACGGCAGCAAGCCGCGGAGCTTACCGCGATCGCGTTCGCCCTTGGTGAAAGCGGCGCCCTTGTTGAGTAGCGGGCAGCTCATTAACAGTCGCCCGGTTAGCGAGACGGTTACTCGTTTCTTGCCCACCGATGCCTTAGCCTGGCTCATGTTCCATCTCCGATTGAGTCGTATCGAGTCTTTACCCGCCGTCGGATGGCGCATATGTCACCCGCGTTGAATCGAGGAAGATATCACATTTGCGTCGCGTTGTAGAGTCCGCACGCAGTCAAAGCTGATATGAACGCGCGCGCCGTGGCGCGCGGGAGCTGTTTCGGGGATGCAATCACGCCCAGACGACTGCGCGATAATCCCCAAATCGCCGGCGCGCCGGGAGGTTGGAGATGCGCCCACTTGCATAACCTCTTGTTTCACGGGAGCTAGTGCGTGACATGGCGAACGGAACGCCGATTGCTAGATGAGCTCATTGGGAACAGTGTGCGCGCAGGCTGCGAGGCTGCCATCGGCGGCGTTTTGATGCTCACCGATGTTTCTCAAAGGTCGGCCGCGCTGGTTGGATGCCCGCACCACCCCGGGCCATGCCCATGGCCTGGAGTAGCCGCCGGCGTAGCGGTCGGTCCATGTTGTCAACACTCGGGTGGGCCGCTACGGTAGCGGGAACAGGCCTGGGCGCCGGCCCGGCGTGGCCGAGACGCGCGATTCCCGTGAGCCCTGATTTGGATGAGTCGCAAGCGACGCACTATGGAGAACTGACACAATGAGCAACCGGCGCATGGTCACGATTGACGGCAACCAGGCCGCCGCGCACGTAGCCCACCCCCTCAGCGAGGTGATCGCCATCTATCCGATCACGCCGTCCTCACCGATGGGGGAATGGTCGGATGAGTGGTCGGCGGCTGGCGAGAAGAACATCTGGAACACCGTTCCACTCATTCAGGAGATGCAGAGCGAGGGCGGAGCATCGGCCGCCGTTCACGGGGCCGCCATGAGCGGCGCCTTGACGACGACGTTTACGGCGTCGCAAGGTCTGCTGTTGATGATCCCGACCATGTTCAAGATGGCCGGCGAGCTGACCCCGACCGTCTTTCACGTTACCGCCCGCACGATCGCCACTCACGCGCTGAGCATTTTCGGCGACCATAGCGATGTGATGGCGGTCCGCTCGACCGGCTATGCACTGATCGCCTCGGGCTCTATCCAGGAAATCATGGATATGGCCCTGATATCCCACGCCTCAACGCTCGAAGCGCGCGTGCCGTTCCTGCACTTCTTCGACGGCTTCCGCAGCTCGCACGAGGTAATGAAGATCGAGGCACTGACGCACGACGACATGCGGGCCATGATCGACCCGGAGCTGGTTCGCGCCCACCGGGCCCGGTCTCTCACTCCCGATCGGCCCACGATCAAGGGTACCGCGCAGAACCCGGACGTATTCTTCCAGGCGCGCGAGACCATCACGCCTTTCTACGAGAAATGCCCGGCGATCGTGCAGAAGTGCATGGACCGGTTCGCGAAGATCACGGGGCGGCAGTACCGCCTGTTCGACTATGTCGGCGCCCCGGATGCCGATCGCGTCATCGTCATGATGGGATCGGGGGCCGAGGTCGCCCACGAGACCGTCGAGTATCTCAACGCGCACGGCGAGAAGGTCGGCGTGTTGAAGGTGCGCCTGTATCGCCCGTTTTCGGCCGAGCACCTCATCGCCGCCTTGCCCAAGAGCGTGAAGTCCATCGGCGTGCTCGATCGCACCAAGGAACCGGGCGCCGACGGGGAACCGCTCTACAAGGACGTGTTTACGGCGCTGGCCCTGGCGCACGCCGACGGCACGCTGGGAATGCCCGAGCTGCCGAAGATCGTCGGCGGCCGCTACGGTCTGTCCAGCAAGGAGTTTTCACCGCCGATGGTGAAAGCTGTCTTTGACAACCTTGCGCAGGACCGGCCCAAGCGGTATTTCACGGTCGGGATTAAAGACGACGTGTCGGGCACCAGCCTGGACTGCGATCCCGGCCTGGTTACCGAAGGCGACGACGTTGTCCGCGGGTTGTTCTACGGGTTGGGTGCGGACGGCACGGTCGGCGCGAACAAGAACTCGATCAAGATCATCGGTGAGGGAACGGATAACTACGCCCAGGGCTACTTCGTTTACGACTCGAAGAAGGCCGGCTCAATGACCGTCTCGCACCTGCGTTTCGGTCCGCGGCCGATCCGCTCTTCATACCTGATCACCAGCGCCAATTTCGTGGCCTGCCACAACTGGGCGTTCATCGAGAAGTTCGACATGCTCGCGCCGGCCGTCGAAGGCGCCGTGTTTCTGATCAACAGCCCGTTCCCGAAAGAAGAGACCTGGGATCGGCTGCCGCGCAAGGTGCAGCAGCAGATCATCGACAAGAGACTCAAGGTCTACGGGATCGATGGCTATGCCGTGGCCAAGAGCACCGGCATGGGCGCCCGGATCAACACGATCATGCAGACGTGCTTCTTCGCAATCTCGGGTGTCTTGCCACGAGATGAGGCCATCGAAAAGATCAAGAAGGCGATCGAGAAGACCTATTCGAGTAAGGGTGAGGCGGTCGTCAAGAGCAACTGGAACGCGGTGGATCAGGCGCTCGGAAACATGTACTCGATCGACGTGCCCGCCGCCGCGACCAGCACTGCGGAGATGCTCCCGGCCGTACCCGAACAGGCGCCCGAATTCGTACAGAAGGTGGTTGGAGAGATGATCGCCTTTCGCGGCGACGACCTGCCGACCAGCGTCTTTTCGTGCGATGGTACGTTCCCGACCAATACGACCCAGTGGGAGAAGCGCAACATCGCGCTCGAGATCCCGGTCTGGGATGAGCAGACCTGCATCCAGTGTGGCAAGTGTGCCCTGGTCTGTCCGCACGCCGCGATCCGCATGAAGCTCTACAACGAGAGTGAGCTGAAGGATGCGCCCGAGACCTTCAAGAGCCGCAAGGCGATCGGCAAAGGCCTTGACGGGCTGGTGGTGACGATTCAGGTGGCCCCCGAAGACTGCACCGGGTGCGGCGCGTGCATCGAAGTCTGCCCCGCCAAGAACAAGCAGGAAACACGGCTGCGCGCCATCAACATGGAGTTTCAGCCGCCGATCCGCGAGCGCGAACGAAACAACTACGACTTCTTCCTCAAACTGCCGGAGACCGATCGCAGCAAGATTAACATCGCAACGGTCAAGGGTTCGCAGTTTCTCCAGCCGCTCTTTGAGTACTCCGGGGCCTGTGCGGGTTGCGGCGAGACCCCGTACGTCAAGCTCGTCAGCCAGCTTTTCGGCGACCGGGCGATCATGTCAAACGCGACCGGTTGCTCATCGATCTATGGCGGAAACCTGCCGACGGCTCCATGGGTGATCAATAAGGAGGGGCGGGGGCCGGCGTGGTGTAACTCGCTGTTTGAGGACAACGCCGAGTTCGGCTTCGGTTATCGCCTGACCATCGACAAGCAACGCGAATTCGCCTGCGAGTTGGTGGGGCGGTTTGGTGATCAGATCGGCGGCGACCTGGCTGCTGCCCTGTGCAACTCGCCGCAGACCACCAACGAGGAAATCGACGCCCAACGCGCGCGCGTTGTTCAACTTCGCGAAAAGCTGGCCGGCGTTGACAGCCCAGAAGCCAAGCACCTGTGCGAAATCGCAGACTTTCTGGTGAAAAAGAGCGTGTGGATCGTCGGCGGGGACGGCTGGGCCTATGACATCGGCTACGGCGGGCTCGATCACGTTCTGGCCCAGGGCCGGGACGTCAACGTTCTGGTGCTTGACACGGAGGTGTATTCGAACACGGGCGGGCAGATGTCCAAGGCCACGCCGCGGGCCGCCGTCGCCAAGTTCGCGGCCGGTGGCAAGCCGCAGGCCCAGAAAGACCTGCCGCTGATGGCAATGGCCTACGGCACGGTCTACGTGGCCCAGGTTGCGATGGGGGCCAACGACCAGCAGACCGTCAAGGCGTTGATCGAGGCGGAGGCGTATGCGGGACCATCCTTGATCATTGCCTACAGCCACTGCATCGCGCACGGTATCAACATGCGAACCGGGTTGCAGACGCACAAACAGGCCGTCGAGAGCGGGCACTTCCCGTTGTTCCGCTTTAATCCGGATCTGGCCAAGCAAGGCAAAAACCCGCTCAAACTCGACTGCAAGCGGCCGACGCTGCGGTATGAGGAATACGCGTATCGGCAGAATCGCTTCAAGATGCTGACCAAGAGCAATCCTGACGCGGCCAAACGGCTTCTGGAAGCCGCCCAGAACGACGTGACTTCTCGCTGGGAGCTCTACGAGCACCTTGCGGCGCGGCCGTATCTTGGCGGTGATGCGAACGGTAAGTAGGATTTCCGGGCAGCACTGACCCACTAGGCACGAAAGGAAGCTAGAGACCGATGGACCTTTCGACGACATATATGGGGCTCAAGCTCAAGAATCCCCTTGTGCCCGCGGCGAGTCCGCTCTCAACGGATATAGACACGATCAAGCAGATGGAGGACGCCGGTGCCGCGGCTGTCGTGCTGCACTCTCTGTTTGAGGAGCAGATCAGCTTCGAGGCCGACGAGCTGGATCACTATCTCACGCAGGGCACCGGCAGCTTTGCTGAAGCGCTTACGTACTTCCCGGAGCCGGACGAGTTTCGCAAGGGGCCCGACGAGTACATAGAGCACATCCGCAAGGCCAAGGAAGCCGTTGACATTCCGATCATCGCCAGTCTCAACGGCGTGTCGCTGGGCGGCTGGGTCGAACATGCCAAGCTGATGCAGCAGGCCGGGGCCGACGCGCTCGAGCTGAACGTCTATTTCATCGCCACCAACCAACGTCTTTTCGCGGAGGACGTGGATCGCGTTTACGTTGACATCCTCACGGCGGTGAAGCGCGAGGTCACCATCCCGGTGGCGGTTAAGCTCAGCCCCTTCTTCAGCGCGTTGGCGGCGATGGCCAGGCGGCTGTCAGCGGCCGGCGCGAACGCACTGGTGCTCTTCAATCGGTTCTATCAGCCGGATATCGATCTCGAGACGCTCGAGGTCGAGCCGAGCCTGGTGCTCAGTGGTCCGCACGAGCTGCGCCTGCCGTTGCGCTGGATAGCGATACTGCACGGTAATCTTGACCAGACCAGCCTGGCGGCGAACTCGGGGATCGGCAGTGGGGCGGATGTTCTGAAGGCGCTGATGGCTGGTGCGGATGTGGCCCAGGTCGCTTCGATTTTGCTGCGCCAGGGTGTCGGGCACATGTCGACCATGCTGAACGACATGCAGGCCTGGATGACCGAGCGCGAGTACGAATCGGTCGAGCAGCTCAAGGGCAGCATGAGCCAGAAATCCTGCGCCGAGCCGGGCGCGTTTGAACGTGCCAACTACATGAAAGCTCTGAACACGTACACCTGATCAGCGATTACCGCGGCGTGCCGCCGGCTCCCGTGCGACCGCTGCCCCATTCACCACAATCGGCGCGCCGCCGCTTTGTTGCCCAAAGCGGCGGTTTTGCGCGCGTGGACTCAGGCACATGGAGGGCACGACCGTGCCGGCGATCCGGGGTATCCGCCGATCTGTCCGCGCGGCGCACGCTGCCCTTTTCATGGCGACCCGCTATACTCCCACCCGGAGGTGACCCATGGCTACCGGCCACGCTGGCAATCGCGGTGAACTGGCCAAAGTTGTTGAGCGCCAGATGCGCAACTGGGAACTGGCCCGCACGCAGAAGGTCGCGCCGGCCGCGGGCAAGCCGGCCCCCGAGGTGGCGGACTTCGTCGCCGTCTCGCGGCTTGTGGGATCGGGTGGGGGAGCCGTTGCGAGAGCGCTGGCGGCCCGCCTGGGCTGGCCGGTGTTCGATCGTGAGATTCTTCAGAGCATGGCCGGGGACGATGCCGTGCGCAAGCGCCTCTACGAGCACATGGACGAGCGCGACACGAGCTGGATCGAGGAGGCGTTGCGCTGGATTCTCCACGGCAAGATGCCGCGCCACGACTACTTCCATCGTTTGTCGGAGGCGGTGCTGGCGATCGCGCGACAGGGACCGGCCGTGTTTCTCGGGCGCGGAGCCGATCTGATACTCCCGGCAACTCGCGGCCTGCGTGTGCGGATTATCGCCCCGCGCGAGCAATGTGTGCGCAACGTTGCCGCCCGCGCGCAGTGCTCACCCGAGCGGGCGGAAGACGAGATTAACCGTATCCAGGGGGACCGCGAAGAGTACATCCGTAATCAATTCGGCGTGTCGGCCGGCGACCCGGCGCGCCATGACCTGATCATCAGCCTGAGGAACTACAGTGTCGATGACGCTGTTGCGGTGATCATCGCGGCCATGCGCGTGCGCGGCCTGGCCGTTCCGGACGGCACGGCGTAACCGTGACAACCGCGCGCCTTCACCTTCGCGCTGTGCGCATTGAGTTGGTTGGCCCTTCGGCGTGTTTGAGCTGAGTGACGAACGGCGTGACGAGCTTGTCGAGTCCTGGGCTCGCAGGATCGTCCATCGCGGCCTGGGCACCGCCGCCGTGTTCCTGCTCGAGGCCCACAAGCCGCTGGCGGGGCTCGGCGCCCACGCGACGCTTGCGTTTCAGCCACTGATCACCCCGCTGGTGAGGTTGGACGTAACCGAGTTGGCCGCGTTCATGCGCGAGGCTGACAACATTGAGAGGCTGGTGCTGCGCATCGAACAACTGGACGCCGCACGCGCCGAGCATCTGGCACGCAAGCGGCAGCGACGCGCGGCTGCTCGGCGGCGTGCCAGACGGATCCTGCGTAACCGCCGGCGCTCATAGGTTCGTAACGGCAACCGGCCGCAGCGCGCCAAGCATCAACTGGCGGGGGTGTTCACAAACTCCACGCCGACATGGTGTGTCGAGCCGCGCACGTGTGTGCAGTGGCGCACGATGCCCTCGATACGCGGCTTACCCGGCAGCGGCAGCGTCACGAAAATGGTTGTGCCGCTGGCGATTGGCCGGGCTGAATGGTAGGCGACGCCGTGCTCACTGATGTCGAGCGTCGGCGCCTCGGCGCGACGCAAGGGGCGGCCGTCGCGGCCGTGTTCCTGCGTTTCGACAACCGCCTTGACCCGCCACGCGTGACGCTTGTCCGCGCGGGTGTCGCGGGCGTACGCCCCGACCATGCGCTCGCGCATCGCCTCCAGCAGACGCGCCATATCGGTCTCCTGCGTGTGCCGGTCATTGCGTACTGGGCCCACTGAATCAGGCATGGCATCAGACCCTCCGGTTTACACGCGATCGCGGCCATCTGTCCCGGTATATAGCGTTCAAAGCAATTCGTGCGCCGACAAGCCTACCTCGCGGATTCCGGGGATTCGGCGGTCACCACGCGCGCGTCGCTGGCAGCCTCGGTGAATTCGACGCCAACACGATATTGGTCTTGACGCACACGCGTGCAGTTTCGCACCACGCCATCCACGACCACGTGACCGGCGACCGGTAACTCGACTTCCACCGGTTGTCCGGTAACCAGTGGGTGCCGCGTGCGAAACGAAAGACCTCCGGCGCTCATGTCTATTGTGTCAACAGTCAACTGCTGGATGAGGTGCTGGTTGACGCCGCGTATCGGGGCGACCCGGATACGCAACCCCACGCGCCAACCATGGCGTGGCCAGAAACGGGGGCGTGTGAGGGGGGCGGGGCCTTTGGTGCTGCGTAATCGTGCGAGAATCTCAGCACTCAGCCCATCCAACTCCGCCGTATTGGCAACTGACTCGCATGGTTTACCTGGCACGCTGACGCTCCCTTTGACCCACACCGCCGCGTCTGTCGATCAGGCGCGGCGTATGTGAAGTATGGGAAACCGCCGGTAGTGGCGACAAGTGCGTTCAGTGGAAAGCCGGGGCTTTGCCTAGGCGCCGCCCAGCTTGCCCAGCCAGTCATCCCACAAGAAAGCGAAGCGCGGCGCGAGCCAGGATAGCCGTGTATTGACCGTGTTTCCGAACATCGCGCCAAACCCGACCATCATTGCCAACCGGCCCGCGGCGAGCACCGAATTACCGGCCCGCCCCTTGGGGCGGAAGAAGAAGATGAAATAGGTGAGTGACAGCACCATGACGATCAGAAAGCAGAGGTGCTCGACACGTTCGGGGCGAAAGCTGTCGGTCCCGGTGATTGGGTCCGGTCCCCAAGGCCAGATTGGCTGGATCGAATCGAGGATTTGCGGCACGACGAGGTTGATCTGGTTCTCGAACTCGGGGCCGATGGCGGCACCGAGGAAGGCCGCAACAATCAGTTGGTTGAGCCAACGGTGTTTCTTCGAGTACGCGAAGTACCACAGGATGCCCGGCAGCGCCAGCAACACCCAGAAGATGTTTGTCCAGTGAGCCGCCCCGGTTATCCCGTGCCAGATGGGCTCGATCCAGTCCGGCTGGATGATCTTGTCCCACTGGTCCAGCAGGTAGGCCATGGCGCCGCCGACGATAATCGCCTCGATGAATCGGTAGAAGCGATTGTCGCCGAGCACAAAGGCGAACACGCCCAGCGTGCAGAAGGCCATGAAGAACTCGCCGATGCGCCGTTCGATCAGCGTCGCCATGGTTGCTTCGGCGCGTGCGGCAGCCAGCTCGGCGGCAAGGCGATCACCAGCCAGGTCGGCGTCGGCCTGCGCTTCGCGAGTTAGCCGCTCCACACCGACTCGTTCATACACCGGGTAGTCGACCGTGGGATCGTCATCAGCGCGCGCCACGCGATTCCGCGTAATCTTCCCATCGTTCAAGCCGCGCGCACAATCGACGACGATCATGCCGCCAAACCCGACCGCAAAGAGTGCGAACAGGGACCACATGAACCACGCCGGGAGGGGCGGCAGCGGGGCGCGTGCCGGTTGCTCGATCGCGGCCGTTTGGGTGGAGAGCCGGGCGCGCCGCGAGGCCAGGTAGGCCAGATTCCCGACGATCACCAGCACGAGCAGCAGCATTTTGCCCGCGCTCATCGAGTTATCGAGGTTGGTTGTGCTGCGCGCTTCGGGGTCGAGCAGGCTGCGATACTCACTGGCGGCGCGTGCCGAGTTGAGCAGCCCGAACATCTGCCCGGACTTCACGTACGGGTACAGGTCGTTGGCGACGATCCCCATCGTGGCCGGGCCGATCAGCAGGTTGGGATAATCCCCGCGCACCCGGCCGGCGATGTACTTCGATTCGTCCCCGGCGGAGACCACCAGAACCGCCGAAACGTCCTCCAAACCGTGGTATCTTTCGAGCAGCGGATAGCTGCTGTCCTGGGTCAGATCCTTGCGTTTGACGTAGTCCTGTCGGTAGAACTCGCGCGGGCTGGCGATGATCGTGCGCGCCAGTGGGGCGAACACCGGCGCGTTCTTGTAGCCGAAATCGAGGTAATGCACCCCGTATTCCCAACTCGGGGGTTTCTCGCCGGCCCGCGCCGCGCGACTTATCTCCGCGGCTTTGGCCTTTTCAAACGCCGCAATCGCCGTGTCGTGAAACACCGGGTCCGCTATGGAGCAGAGCAGGATGAATCTCAGCTCTCGTCGCAGCAGGTGACGAATGATCACGTCGAATTGCGGCTCGTTTTCGCCGGATGTGCCCGGGCCCCAGTTGTGCAGCACCAGCACGACTTTTTCACGCTCGACGGGGTCGTTGGCGATGGTTTCGATCTGGTCAAAGTAGCGCCGCGTGTACGTGTCGGGGTAAATCGGCAGGCTGTATGACACCAGAAACGGCAGGCTCAGCACGACCGCAATGCACAGATAGACCACGCGCCGGTCGATCATCTGCAGTTTGCGGATCACCTGAAACACGCTCAATCTCCGCTCCGCCGAACTTCAATCATGCCCTTCTCGAAGCCCAGCAGTGTGCGCAAGCTCACCGCCACGATCGCGATTGAGATGCCGATCCACAGTCCGCGCTGCATGCCCGAGTTGGCCACGCGGTTGTCGAGATCGGCCCAGCGTGGTAGATCGACGATGGGGTTTCCGCCGAATACGCCGTTGCACACGGCGCTGAACCAGCCGCCGATCGCGTCGCTGCCCAGTATCACAATCGCGGCCGAGACCATCATCACTGAGGCTTCCAGCGATTGGACCCGGAACGCGCGATACGCCGCGTACGTAATGTAAAACCCCAGCAGCCCCATGACCGTCTGAGCCAGGGGGTTGATGAAGCTCGTCAGGTAGAACTCGCGCGGGCGGAAGTGATAGGCCGCCTGGTGCTCGTAAAACTCTCGTGCCAGACTCATCTGCGACGCCGGCAAAGCGCCGATGGCGCGATCACGCTCAACCGGGTCGGCGATCTCACACGCCTGCCGGTATTCGGTGACGGCGGCGGCGGTGCGGCTCTCAAGCGCCCGCTCCGTCGCGTCGATGCGCGACTCCCAGGCTAGAAAGCCGGCAACCGTGAAGAACGTTATGAAAACCACGACGGAGAACATCCAGTCTTTCTTGCGACCGGCGATATTCTTGCCGTGAACGTGGAAGAGATTGATGATCCCCAGGCCGATGGCCATGGTGGCGACGATATTGATCGCCTGCGCGAGCGAGGTCTCGGCGTGCTCGAGGCGCAGGTATTGGCCGGCGGCGGTCTGGTGCCCGACGATGTACACGCCGAGATAGAAGACCGCGACAACAAAAATCGCCAGCCAGATCAATCGTGAACGCATTCGTCCACCTTATTTCATTACGGCCTGCGCGTACTGAAGTCCGCGCGCAATCCACGGAACGCCATATAACGCCGATCCGATCACGATGAATGCCAGAACGCACAGCTTGAATACATCCTGTGCTCCCAGACTGCCGAGCAGGTATGGGTTCCCGCTGATCTTCGCCGTGCCTGCCCAGAATTCCTCGCCGATGATGGTGTAATCGCACGATGCCACAAAGAAGGGAATCTGGTAAAGCTGGTCGGTGCCGGCGATTTGCATCGCGTTAATCGTCTGGCCGGTCTCAGCAAACAGCAGCGAGTCGGCCTCCCAATGTCCGAAGTAGAAGCAGGTCGCGGGTTTCTCCTCGAGCATCCAGCCCATTGATGCGATTGCGAAGAAGAATTGCCCGCCGGGAAAGAACCGCACATCCTCGGCGCGGTACATCTCGATTGTGCCGGACTGCGAATAGCCGTCCTTGAGCGCGTTGATGTGTACGGACATCGTCTCCGGATAGCACACGGGTACGATCAACCGGTTGCCCAGTTCACCGCTGAGCTCGGCGACGCGCCGCAGCAGCGGCATCGACGCGAAGAGTTGGACGCGTTTGAGATCGCAGGCGCCGCCGCAGGTGAACAGCGATGGCCGCCCCATCTCGGTGGCGCGCTCAACCGCCTCGTCGAGCGCGAGGAACCCCGCGATGTCGCGAATGGGCAGCGTCTTGCCGCGATAAGCGAACCAGATGCCGATCAGCACGGCGGTCATGATGGCGAGCAGGGCGATCCGCGGCACAAGCCACCGCCAAAAGGCCTTGGTGGTCTCCTCCGCATCCGCTGGCAGATCAGCAGCGGCTGGAGAGTCGGGCGTCGCCATTGCCGTCGGGTCATTGGCAGTGGCGGGGGGGCTGTCAGCGCGGGCCGGTGATGGAGCAAGCGCGACACAGGCGCAAACCACAGCAATCAGGATTCCAGACCCGTTTGTGCCAAGACGTCCGCGCATGACTGGAGACCGTTGTTTACGCACGATGAAGCGTTATATCGACCCTGCACGCCAATCTGTCAAGTCCCTGCGCCATGCCTCTGATCAGCCGACGAGGTCCGCCGGTTCGGATACGGTGGATCTCGGCGGCTGGGCAGCGGCCGCCATACTGTCCTTCGACTACCAACGCTCACGGTGAGCCGGTTACCCGCGGCTACCACTCATAGCGAATCTGTCCGTTGACGCGCTCGGGCGGTCTGGGGCCGCCGGAGTTAACCGTGATCGGCCGCGCTACGCTCTCGCCGTCGAGCAGCAGCCGGCCCGGTCTGGACGTCACGAGTTGGATCGGTTCGGCCGGATTGTCGCTCAGCGGAACGCGGACGACGGCCCGTGCGTTGCAATCGAGCCATGCTCTCCCATTGCGGCGGGCCTGGACGCCGTCGCCGAGATCGACGTCATAGCGGTCTCCGCTGATACGCACATTGCTCAATCCGCCGGCCGGGAACTTCAGCGACCCGACGCGCAGAAATCCGCCGGTCGGTTCGACATCAATCAGCTCCTGCATGCCGAGAAAGGCCAGCAATCCGCCCCAATGGTACAGACGGGCGGCGTTCCAGACGTCGCCACCGGCCCCGGTTTCGGAATTGTAGTTCTCGTAGACACCGCCGTCGCGGCGCCAGTTATCCATGAATATGTCCAGGCTGCGCATTGAAAGCTCGCTGGCGATCTCGTCCATGCGATATCGCCGCAGACCTTCGCATGTCAGGAAGTTGAATGGTCCCCAGATGCGCCCGCGCCAATAGTCATTATCGTGATACGCCGGGTCGCTGCGGGAGATTGACGGCAGGACGTACTTGCCCCAGAACTCGCGTTCGTTGAGCAGATGTTCGCGCACCATGCGTTCCGCGCGTGCCTGCGGTGCGACGCCGGCAATCAGCGGGAAGAACGACGTCGGGGCCCAACGATTCGACAGGCGACCATCCCAATGACGGTTGCAGTAGATGCCGTGCTCATCGTCCCAGAGCAGCGCGTTGATTCTCTCCGCGACCGCGGCGTGCTCATCGCGAAACGCGCGGGCGTCGCGGGCGCGCCCGAGCAAGTCGGCGATGGTCGCCAGGCACTCGCAATCCAGTGCGTAGTAGCTGCTCAGGGCCACATCATCGAGCTCAAGCGTCCCGGTTTGCGGGTTGAACTCCGCTTCGTCAAACAGCGGTGAGTTGTCCAGCCCCGACTCGTACTGCGCGGCCTGCTTCGTGTGTTGGGGCGGCCCGTTATACGGCTCGATTTCCTTGAAGGTATATTGCGGTTCGGCGTTGGAGCCCCAACTGAACAGACCGTTGCCGTTGCCGTCGCGGTGCGTCCGCCAGTATCCATGCCAGCGGCGTAGTTGTTTGTATACGCCGCCCAGCCACTTCAGATCGGGGTTCGCTCGCTGCGTTTTCAGGACCATGTACGAACCGATGGGCGGCATGGAACGGTCGAGCGAGGCCGCTCCGTGGGCCATGAAGTAGTTGGGTACGTGGCCGATTTCGTCGACCGCGCGGCTTACCGCCTCGAAGTTGAGCCGGGCCAGCCGGTTGGAGGCATACGAGGTGAATGCGCCGACCAGATAGGTGTCCCAGCAAAACACCAACACGCCGTCCCAGTCAGAACACCAGTCGCGGCTCACGGGCGACGACACCAGCCGCCGGCGTGAATCAAACAGCGTGTTCCACATGACGGCTTCGGTCATGGCTTGCGGGGCCTGATCCAGCGCGCCCCGCCCGGTCAGCGCGCACTCGCGCAGGCGCTCAAACGTGCCCGGGGCATCGAAGTCAGCGGCCATGTCCTGCTTGCGTGCCGCGGGCGCGACCGTGATCTTTGCTCCCCAGCCGGCCGGCGCGATGGCGTACGGCTGTGCCGTCTTGATGAAGTAGTCGGCGGGCCAGCGCGCGTGCTCAAGTGTAATCCGGCATCTTGCGAACCGCCCCTCATGTTCGCTCGCGATCTCGAGATGCTCCCCAAGCGGCGCATCGAGCAGGAACACAACACGCAGGTGGGTATCCGCTCGGGGCTCTACATGCAGGTGCAGAGTGCCATCCACACACCAGGCTGACGCGCGGAAGGGGGTTTGGACGACATTGAAATCGAGCTCGGCCGGCAGCCCGAGCGGCGCGTGCGGGCCGAGTCGAGTGACATCCTCCCAGCGAAATGTCTCGTGTAAGCGGCCGATTTGTCGGCTGTCGGGCGCTGGTGGGGGCGCGGTCTGATCCCAGATGGCGTAGTGGAGCGCCACCACGAGCTTGCCTCGCGCGAGCAGGCTCAGCCGGTTGAACCCGCGATAATCCCACGTATTCCATCCCGTCGGTTTGTGATGCGTCACGGCTGCTTCCCTGTTGTCATCTCGCATCGGCCGGTGGTGCGCGACGAGTGTAGTGTATTACCCGGCGGCGGCCAGCGCACGCACAAGCCCCGTCCGCCTGCGGACGGGGCTTGCTGGTTAAACCACGACACCGCCTCTGGAGGGAAAGGAGTCGGGTCACAGTCTTGCCGGCCAGTGGCTCATCTGCGCTGACCGGCCGGCCAGGCTGACAATGAACCGATCAATTTGGTCCATGAAACGCGTCATTGCCGCTCGTGCTATTGGACACACCTCGCCGCCGTGCGTCAACGATAATCGCAGATTTGACCGCCGGCGGATTGTATTCTAGATTAGTTATCTGGACGTTATCGTGCCGCCCGCACGAAAATCAGACGGTCAATTGTCCACCGGCGCGATGCGGCAAAACCGAGCGACGGCCCCATGCCAACTGGAGCCACGGGCGGATAGCCCAGTGCTGTCCGCCAATCATTGGCATGGCCGCGTTGCATTCAAGCGTCCGGGCAAATAGTCTACGGCGGCGAATCGAGAGGCGGGTGGCCAACCGGGCTGGGAAGGCCGCAACGCCGACAACTGATGATGCGGGACTGGTCCCCACCAACTGATTGAACGGTGCATTAGCGCGGCGTCGCGCTTCCGCCGTACATGCGGGGTCGCCGCTCTTGTGCCAAGGCCTGACAATGAGCGTAAGTCAGCCTCAACAAGACCGACAGGTCGTGAAACTGAAGCGCATCCTCGACGTATCGCGCGGTATGGCTGCGACGATGGACCTGGATGTGCTTCTGAACATGATTATTGGCGCCGCGTGTGACGTGTTGGACTGCGAGCGGGCGTCGATCTTCCTGTATGACGCCCAGACCGACGAGCTATGGTCGAAGGTTGCCACTGGCGTGGACGAGATTCGCTTTCCAGCCGCCGCCGGCATCGCCGGTGCCGCGGCCCAGACTCGCCAGATCGTCAACGTTCCGGATGCGTATGCCGACCCGCGCTTCAACCGTGATGTCGACAAGACCACCGGTTTCAAGACACGCAACATCCTCAGCATTCCGTTGGAGAACCTGGCGGGCGAGCTGATCGGCGTCCTCCAGACGCTGAACAAGAACGATGGTGCCTTCGACACGGATGATGTTGACCTGGCGGAGACGCTTGGTGCCCAGGCGGGTGTCGCGCTGCACCGCGGACGACTCCTCGAAGAATACGCCGAGAAGCAGCGCCTGAGCCGTGATCTGCACATCGCGCGCACTATCCAACAGGCCTACCTGCCCAAGCACAACCCCGAACTTGCCGGCTACCAGATCACGGGTTGGAACCGCTCGGCCGACGAGACTGGCGGCGATTGTTACGACTTTATCCCGCTGGATGATGGACGTCTCGCCGTGTTTTTTGCCGACGCGACCGGACATGGCATCGGTGCGGCACTGGTTATCGCGCAGTGTCGCTCGCTGCTGCGCGCCTTGTTGTCGCTCTCGGCTGATATCGGCGAAGTGGCCTCGCGCGTAAACAACCTGCTCGAAGAGGATATCAGCGAGGGGCGTTTCGTGACGGCGTTTGTCGGCATCATCGATCCCCGCGAGCATCGGATCGACTACGTGTCGGCCGGTCAGGCGCCGTTGCTTGTGTTCCGCGGCGCGGAGGTCGAGTCGCGCGAATCAACGGGCCTGCCGCTGGCGGTCCTGTCCGGTGAGCAGTTCGAGGCTGTACGGCTTGATCTGCCGCCGGGCGGTATGTTTGTGCTGTTGACGGATGGGTTCTTTGAGGCCCCCGCGCCGGATGGTGAGCTGTTCGGCGAAGAGCGAGTAATCGAACTCATCCAGCAGAACGCGACACTGCCGCTGGAGGACCTGACGCAGATGTTGCACAATCAAGTTCTGCGCTTCTGCGAAGGTGCCCCGCAATCCGACGACCTTACTGCCGTGCTGATCCGCCGCGACGCGGATGCGGGTGCCCCATCCCTTGGGGTGGGGGACTGACCCTCACGGCGAGCGAGATCAGTCATCCCTCGGCGTCCGTCCCCCACGGCAAGCCGCGGGGCACCCTCACCCTCTGATCCGTCCGTTCCGTGGTCAGTTCGCCGGCTTCGCCATTTCGCCATATATGTCCTGGGCCGCTCGATATGCCGTTTGCCCAAAGAACACGAATATGGCGCGTTCTATTCCGCCGTGGTCTTTGAGGAAGTCCGCCGTGGTTTGAAACGCGATCCGGGTGGCCTCGTCAAACGGATAGCCGTAGACGCCGGTGCTGATCGCCGAGAACGCGACACTGCGCAGGTCATGGGCGGCGCAGAGTTCCAGCGATCGACGGTAACAGCCGGCGAGCAGATCCGGTTCTCTGCGCGAGCCACCGCCGTACACCGGTCCGACGGCATGAATCACGTAGCGGGCCGGCAGGTTGAATCCCGGTGTGATCTTGGCGTCTCCTGTTGCGCAACCGCCGAGCTTACGGCATGCCGCGAGCAGTTCCGGCCCGGCCGCGCGGTGTATCGCGCCGTCCACGCCACCGCCACCGGCAAGCTGAGCATTGGCGGCGTTGACGATCGCATCCACCTTCAATGCCGTGATATCACCTTCATGCAATTCAATGCGCGCCCAGGTCTCCAGAGACATCATGATCCTCCGACCCATGCAGTTTCGGTCCACAGTACGCCACTATAAGCCCAACCACGCCCTCCCTTAATCCCCTAGTCCATCAGTCCCTTCCTCCAACGTGCACACCGGGCGGCGGCGCAATACGATACGCGCATGCCCAAGACGCTCTACATCATTGACGGCCACGCTCAAATCTACCGGGCGTATTATGCACCGTTCGGGAACCTGACGGCACCCAGTGGCGAACCGACACGCGCGACCCACGTCTTCTGCCGCATGCTGATGAACCTGGTTCGCGATCGGCGGCCCGACTATCTGGCGATGGTGCTGGATGCTGATGAATCCAAGCTGCTGCGCAAGCAGGTATACCCCGAGTACAAGGCCAATCGCGAGCCGCCACCCGAAGACCTGTCCGTGCAGGCGGATCGCATCATGTCGATCCTCTCCGCGATAAAGGTGCCGATGTTGCGGCTGGAGGGATACGAGGCTGACGACATCATTGCGACGCTGGCGCGCCAACTCGCCGGCGAGGACTTGCAGATTTTCATAGTCAGCCGCGACAAAGACCTCGAACAACTGCTGACGGAGCACGTCTCCCTTTACGACCCCGCAAAAGACGAAGTCATAACACCGCAGCGCCTGCTCGAAACCAAGGGATGGACGCCGCATCAGGCCGTCGAGGCGCAGATTCTCACCGGCGACACGGTCGACAACATCCCCGGTGTGACGGGCATCGGTCCCAAGACGGCGGCCAAGCTGTTGGCCAAGTACGGCACGGCCCAAGGTGTGATTGAGCATGCCGACGAACTGACCGGGAAACAGCGTGAGAATGTGCTGGCGTTTGCGCCGCGCGCCGCCGTGACACGGGAGTTGGTGACGCTGTGCAGCGACGTGCCCGTCGAGTTGGATCTTACTGAGGCCGCTTGTGCCGGCTTTGACTGGGCAGCGGCGCGGCCCGTGTTTGAAGAGCTGAACCTGAGGCAATTGCAGGAGCAGTTACCCGGCACCGCGCCGTCTGTGCCCACGGCGTCCGCCCCGACACCGACGCCACCCGCTCCAGATGATCAGCTTGCGCTGCGACTGCGCGAACCGGACGGTGGTGACTATGTGCTCGTAAACACACCCGCAGCGCTGGATGCACTCGTCGAGGATCTGGCGCGGCAGCCCGAGTTCGCCGTCGATACCGAAACCACCGGCGTTGACCCCGTGGACGCTGAACTTGTCGGCGTGTCACTTTCATGGGAGGTCGGTACGGGCTACTACATTCCGACGATGACGCAGTATGGTCAAGCCTTGCCCGCAGCGCTGGTTCGCGAGAAGCTTGCGCCGCTGCTCGCCGATACGGCCAAACGCAAGATCGGCCAGAACATCAAGTATGACCTGATCGTCCTGCGTAACGCGGACATGCCGATCGCCGGACCGCTTTTTGACACCATGATCGCCGCCTTCCTGCTCGAGCCGGCGCGCATGTCGTATGGCATGGACCGGCTGGTGCGCGATCTGCTCGGCCACGCGATGATTCCGATTTCGGACTTGATCGGCAAGGGACGGCAGCAGCTTCGCATGGACCAGGTCCCGGTTGAGCACGTCGCCGAGTATGCGGCGGAGGACGCCGACTATACCTGGCGTCTGAAGGAGCTGCTCGAACCGCGCCTGGCGCCGAGCGGTGTCGAGCGGCTGTTTCTGGATACGGAGATCCCGCTGGTCGATGTCCTGGCGGAGATGGAATTTAACGGTATCAGTCTTGACGTGGATTACTTGGCGGAGATGAGCCGCGAACTCGCCGCGCGCACGGAAGAACTGACACAGCGCGTGCACGAGTTGGCCGAGGCGTCGTTCAATCTCGATTCCACGCGGCAACTAGCCGAGGTGCTCTTCGACAAACTCGGCTACCGCGTTGTCAGGCGCACGAAGACGGCGCGGTCGACCGACGCCGACACGCTCACAGCTTTGGCCCGCGAGACCGGCGACGAATTCCCGCAACTGATGCTGGAATACCGCGAGCTTCAGAAACTGCGCGGTACTTACGTGGACGCACTGCCGCTGAATCGCAGCGCGCGCACGGGGCGCGTACACACCAGCTACCACCAGACCGGCGCCGTCACCGGCCGCCTCTCCAGCAGCGACCCGAACTTGCAGAATATCCCCGTGCGAACCGAGCTCGGGCGCCGGATACGAAAAGCGTTCGTACCGCGCGACGCCGGACAACGGCTCATTGTTGCGGACTACTCCCAGGTTGAACTGCGCGTGCTAGCGCATTTCTGCGAGGATGAGGCGCTGACGGCGGCATTCGCCGAAGACCTCGACATCCACGCGGTGGTTGCGGCCCAGGTCAATGGGGTTGCACTCGCGGACGTTACCAGGGACATGCGCGCCCACGCCAAGGCCGTGAATTTCGGCATCATCTACGGTCAGACGGCTTTCGGCCTGGCCCAGACAACCGGCATGAACCGTGGTGAGGCTCAGACGTTCATCAACGGATATTTCGCGCGCTACCCGCGCATACGCGCGTTTATCGATCAATGTGTCGAAACCGCGCGTAAGGATGGTTGCGTGCGCACGATTCTCGGTCGACATCGGCCGATTCGTGATATTGACTCGCGCAACCAGAACGCCCGCGCGCAAGCTCAACGACTGGCGGTTAATACGGTCGTGCAGGGTTCGGCGGCCGACCTGATCAAGATCGCCATGATCAACCTGCACCGGCGGATTCAAGACGAGGGCCTGCCACTGCGCATGTTGTTGCAGGTACACGATGAACTGGTCTGTGAATCGCCGCTGGGTGAAGTCGAGCCGATGTCACAGATCATCCGTGAGACCATGACCGGGGCCATGAACCTGCGCGTGCCGTTGAAAGTGGATGTTGCGGCGGGTGCCAACTGGCTTGAGGCGAAATAACCGCTACGGCGAGCCGTACTGCAGCGTCAGCAGCGTCATATCATCCTCGTTTGATTCGCCGTGGAGGTGGCCGCGCACGAGCGCGCGCAGCGTCTTGATGACTTCGCTGCCGGTGGGCGCGGTCATCTGTGCGAGCGCGTCGCCGACGGGAGCCATGCCGAGCAGGGGGCCGTCCGGGATTGAAGCTTCGATAAGCCCGTCGGTGTAGAAGAGAATCACCCTGGTGTTGTCGTCGGGTTTGACGGCGTGCTCGTCAAACACCTCGTTGGGCTCAATACCCAGCGGTAATGCGCCCTCGCAGTGCATGGGCTCGATGCGCTGGTTACCGACGACGATCGGTCCATGGTGTCCGGCCGATACGTATCGCACCATACCGGTGCTCGCCTCGACCATGCCGAGAATGCCGGTGATGAACACGTGCGACTCGGTGTTTTTGCAGATCCAGCGGTTGATGCGCGCCGCGATCTCGGGCAGATTGTCCGTACCACTCAGGGCCACGTGCATCGCGGCCTGCAAGTTGGTTGAGAGCAGTGCGGCGGCGAGCCCATGGCCAACCACATCGGCGATCACAAACCCGAGACGCCCATCGCCCAGATCGATGAAGTCATAGTAATCGCCGCTGACACCGGCGGACGGCTCGTTATAACCCTCGGCCATGATGCCACCGACCTGCAATGGGGCGCGCGGCAGCAAACGCCGTTGGATGGCCCGGGCGCGCTCCAACTCGCGTTGGTATTGCTCGACCAGCATGCGGTTTTCAAAGAGCCGCAGATTCGACAGCCCGACGCCGACCTGCTGCGCGATGGCACCCAGGAAGTCGACGTCCTCGCGCTGATAGGGGCGCGCGGTCGTGTCAGTCACGCGGTCTCCGTAGATCACACCCAACACCTCGCCACGGTGCAGGATCGGCACGGAGAGCGCGGAGCAGATCGGGAAGCGCACCAGGCTGTCGGTCAGGTTACCCTTCAGGTCGGTGGCAACGTCGTTGACGATGGCGCGCTCACCGTCGATCAGCGCGCGGTTGATCAGCGTGCGGCTGACCTCTTCGGGTTGCACATTGCGCGTCACCGGTTGCTCAACATCGCCGCGCGGCGTTTTCACCGCGACCAGTCCGCGCTCAAAGCCGAGCGTTTCGAAGCATGAATCGAGCGCCTGTTCGAGCAACTGCCGTCGCTCGAAGGACCCGCTGATTCGTTCGCTCAGGCGCATCAGGAGCATGAGGCGCTCCTGCCCCAGATTGAAGCCCTTGCTGGACGGGAATGTCGTCAACGGGCCGGCGTTGGGCGGCCGATCGGGACCGAAGGTGATGTCCGACAGGGTGCTGTCATCGCCGGCGGCGACGTCGCGCACAATCTCGAACTGGTGTTCACCGATGTGAACGACGCGCTGGGCGACGCGCGTCTCGTTCCAGAACGGTTCGCCGTCGTCCACGCGCGTGCCGTTCTTGGAGCGAAGATCGGTCACCAGCACCTGACCCTCTTCACTGAGCCAGATGTCGGCGTGTTTGCGCGAGACTTCGGCGTCATCAGCGCCGAGGTCATGGTCGCATTCGAGCCCGCGGCCGATGCGCACAGGTTTACGTGACAGCGTCAGCCTAGACTGTCGCCCGCCGGGGTGTCGGATAATCAGCTCCGCCATCTCGACTACCTGATCCAGAACCGCGTGAATAACTCGGCCAGTGGCAGCACATCACTCGCGGGCAGACGCAGGGCGTTGGAGAGGGCTTCGGGCGCCACGATCATGTCGAACGCATCGTAGACGCCGGCCAGGCACCCGCCAATTGACAGCAACACAGTGGTTGGTGCGTAGCATAGGGTTCGTGACAACCACGTGGCCTTGTTCATGCGAACCTCCGTCTCTGCCCACCCGGAACGGTGCCATTATACTTGGAATTCGGCCAAGGCGGTAAGGGCGCCGGCAAGTCGCCGGGCGCACAATAAAACGCACGCGCCGGCCTGTCGCCGGCGCGTGCGGGCCCCATTGCGGGTGGTAGCTCAAGCGCTCTACCGCTCCCGCCGCTCGAGTTTCTCCTCGACCTCGCAGAGCAACTGGCGCACGAGGCACTCCCTGGCGCCGTGTGGCGTCTTCCAACTCGCCGCGGCATCTCCGGCGACCATCTGCTCAACGCGTTGCACCGCCATCACAACGGTTGAGTGGTTTTTGTTACCCATGGCGCGGCCGATTTCCGGAAAGCTCATCGTGGTGTGTTTGCGCGTCAAGTACATTGTGATCGCGCGGGCCAGCGTCACGGTGCGGTCGCGCGATGATGAGTCGATCCGCTCGCGCGGCACCGCGAAGTAATCACCGACGACACGGGCGATGTCGTCGACGCCCGGCTGGGTCCCATCGGGTGCGAGATAATCCTCCAGCGCGATCTCGACCATTGTCGCCGTGATGGGTTCCTTGGTGAGTGAGGCCAAGGCGGCCAGCTTGTACAGTGCCCCCTCCAATTCGCGCACGTTGCGCGTCACGCGCCGGGCAATCAGATCGATCACATCCTCCGGGATGGTGCAGCTCATGTTCACCGAACGCCGCCGGAGGATTTCGCGGCGCACGGCGTAGTCCGGCGGTTTGATCTCGACGACCATTCCCGCGATCAGGCGATTGCGCAGCGGCTCAGACAACGCCGCGATATTACGCGGGTGCCGGTCGGATGACAGCACCACCAGGTTGCCATACCCGTCGATCGCGTTGAAGGTGTGCAGAAACTCCTCTTGGGTGGCCTTCTTGTTGGCCAGGAAGTGGATATCGTCGATCAGCAACAGGTCCACCCGGCGATAACGGGCGCGAAACGCGTCGATGTGACGGGCCTGTACGGCGTGGATGAACTCGTTGGTGAACTCCTCACCCGAAATATAGCACGAGCGTAGCGTGGGATGGTTGGTGGCGATGCCGTTGCAGATGCCGTGTAACAGATGGGTTTTTCCGAGACCGCATCCGCCGTGGATGAACAGCGGGCGGAATGCGCCGCGTGGCGTCAGGACGGCGCTGTGGGCGGCGGAATAGGCCAACTGATTCGACGCGCCGACCACGAACGAGTCCAGTTCGCCGCGCAGCCGAGGCGTTTCGGGGCGCCGTCGGGGTTCTCGTCGCACGACAGGCTGCGGGCGCGCCGCGCCACGCTGCCGGTCATCACGAGCTTGTGGTACGGATTCGACCGAGGCGTTACCCGAATTGACGCGCACGTCGACCGTTGCGGTTTCGCCGGCCACTGCGCGCGCGGCGGCTTTCAGCTCGGAGAGGTAATTGGTGGCGATCCAATTGCCGACGAACGCGTTCGGCACCATGACCGAAAGTCGATCGGGTTCCAGGTCAAACTCAACGGTTGAACCAAACCAGGTATTGAAGCGAGTCTCGCCAATGCGGTCCGATACGTGTTCGCGAATCGACGAGACCTTTTGCGCGGCCACAGAATCCACTCGCCACCCCTGGGGATCGCCCTTTTACGTATTGCACCACAGATGATGAAGCTTGGCAGGAAATACGCCGGACAGGCCTCCCAACCTTCCCTGAGCTAACGGCAATATACATCTGCCGGATCGAAGTGGCAACGACTGAATCGCGGCGGCGAAGGTGTCACATGCGTAAGTCGCGCAGTGGCAAACGGTGAGCGCCAAAAAAAAACTTTGGTTTCACAGCTTGTCCACAGGTCATGCCCAGACCATCAGAACTCGCCGGCGCGCCTCAACACGGCGCTGCTCATGCGCAGCTTGTTTCATGCTGTTTTCGTAGGTCCAGACCACCGAAAGAGATACGCATCGCGCCGCGCTATCAGGCGCATGTCAAAGCGCGCGTAGAGCCGCTTTGCGCGTGTGTTGCGGTTATCCACAACCGTCGTGAGCTGCCGAATCCGCTCCTGGCGACACCGCTCAAGCGCGCGGCGCATGAACAGTTCACCCAGGCCGCGACCACGCCAGGCGGGTGCAATCCCCATGTACACCAGCTCGACAATTGAGCCGCGCGACAGCGGGGCCAGCAGCAAGCACCCGGCGTCGGCACCGTCGACCACGGCAAGCTCCCAGAGGGCCGGCGTGAAGACCCCGCTGGCCTGGTGAGCGGCGATCACATCGTCGATGGGTCGTAAACTGGACAGCTCGGGGCAGTCAGCGCTGTCGACATAGCTGGCGCGGATTGCCTGTCCAAAACGAGCGTGCGTGGCTGCGTCGTACTGCACCCACGAGAGCCCGGCCTGGTCGGGGGGATCGCTCCAGGGGTAGCGCACTTTGCGTTCCAGGTAGTTCAGCGTGGTGATATGTCGGAAGCCGGCGGCTGAAAACAGGGCGGCCTGATCGACGTCTACGGGGTCAACGAGTGCCTGGGCGTAGTGCAGCGATAATCCGCGTGAGCGCTCCAATGAGTGAACCACCAGATCGCGTTGCTCGTCGCGGTCTACGCCGCTGCCGGTTGTGGGGGGGACCAGCACCACCGCCGTGCGGCCTGGCAGGAGCACGACGAAGGCGATGGCGCTCGGTTGATCAGGTGGCCCGGTCCGCCACGCGCGCCAATCGACGCCGGGCAGCCCGAGATACTGCGTGAACTGTTGAACCTGCTCAACATCCGCCCGCCTATGACCCGGACGGGCCAGAAGTACCCGCAGCGTGGCGGGAAGTGATTCGGGTTCGACGCGCTCGATATTGGGCATGACCGTTCAGGGCAGAGGTTGTTTACGACAGCGCGCAAATGACCGGTTGGAAACCGGTCCCACAAATGTCGCGGCGTAGCTGACCGGTTGGAAACCGGTGCCACAAATGTAGCGGCCGGCGCCTCGCCGGCCGTCGAACGTCGGCAACGCCGGTCTGCGCTACTCCGCGCCGACGGCCCGCCGGGACCAGTCGGTCGCCAGGTGTCGGCGTGCTCGCCAACGCGACTACTACAATCCGGTAGCGTTTTTCGTAACCAGACAACTGATTCTCACTAGGAGTGCGTGAATATGCAAACGCGAAGAGGTTGGATGATCGGGGTTGCGGTGATTATGTTCGTTGCCGCGACCGCTTGGGCGCAGATGGACCGCGGACGGAAGTCGGCAGCACGCGCTGACAAGCCCGGTAAGGCCGTCAGGGCGAAGATCGGCGAGCCGGCACCCGATTTCAAGTTGAAGGGGATCGATGGCAAGACCTATCAACTGGCCGATATGGCGGATAAGGTCGTGGTGCTCGAGTGGTTCAACACGCGCTGTCCGTTCACACGCGGAGCCGCCGAGCTCATGAGCACGACCTCCGCCAGGTATGTGGAGAAAGATGTCGTTTGGCTGGCTATTGACAGCACGCATCTCAAGCACCGAGACTACCAGAATGCCGAGCGGTTGCGGGCATACGCCGAGGAGAACCAGCTTAAGTACCCGATCCTGAAGGATGAGGACGGCAAAGTCGCGCGGGCCTACGGCGCGAAAACCACGCCGCACATCTTCATCATCAACAAGGGCACGCTGGTTTACGCGGGCGCGCACGACAACGGCACCGGCACGCGGGCGGATGGCGATCGCAACTATATCGCCGAAGCGCTTGATGCGATCCTCGCCGGCAAGGATGTGCCGGCGCCTAAAACGAAGAATCGCGGCTGTGCGCTCAAACTGAAGCCCTAGCCGCGTGTCAGATATGCAGTACGCGGTCTGCGGGGTGCAGGCGGGATGGATGCCCCGGATTCGATTGGCGGTCGGCCGCGGCCACAGGCGAGCTGTGACTGCCACGCCGACCGTCGAGGAACGTGGCAACGGATGATGGGAGATCAGTGTATGAAGTCGGGGCGGTGTTTGGGTGTAGATGGCGGCGTGATGTGCGCGGCGCCGTGGTTTCTCCTTTTGGTCCTTGGTGCTGGTTGCACGCCGGGCATTGCGTGGCGTGATTACCCATATGGGCGTGTTCGCGCCGACGCGCAACGCGACGATCGGCTGATGTTCGTATACTTCCGAAACTGGTATTCCAAGGCCTGCACGAACTTCGAGGAAGATGTCCTCAGCGACCCCGCCGTATTGGCTGCCACCAAAGACCTGTATTGCCTGCGGCTCGACCGCGATACTCTGATCGATCGCCCGCTGGCCGAGCGCTGGGGGATACAGGGGACTCCGGGCTATGTGATCCTCAATCCCGAGGAACGCGTGCTGGCGTCGGCCTTCGGCGAGATCTCGATTGACCGATTGCTGATCGCAATCGCCAGCTCCGAAAAGGCGCACGCGCGCGCACAAGCGGCGCGGCGGGAGGCCGAGGTTCCCGAGCGGCGGGAGGCCGGTAACCCGCCGTGACGGCGGCAGGCGCTGGACTCGCCGCTGAGCATGGTCCGGCACGCCGAGGGTTTCGCCGAGCGAGGGTTCAACGTTGTCCGGACTGCCGGCCAGCGCCGTGCCAAATACTCGGGCCATCACGCATATGAAAACTGTGTGGCTTACCTTTGCCGCGGTGCTGGGCGCGCTGGCGGGTGGCTGTGGTGACGGCGTCGGAAACGCGGCGGCGCCAACGCTGGTTTTTGGCCGTGGCGGGAACGCGCCGGGTGAGTTCAACTATCCGCGCGCCGCGGCGGCCCACAGTAAACGCATATACGTCGTGGATAAATCGGCCCGCGTTCAGTGTTTTGATCTGCGCGGCCGGTATCAGCTCGAGTGGTCTCTACCGGAGTTCTCGGCCGGGAAACCGGTGGGGTTGGCCGTTGCGCCGGACGGTCGCGTATTCGTGCCCGACACACACTACGCACGCGTGCTGGTCTACGATGCGGATGGCCGCGAACTGACGCGGTTCGGTACATCCGGGCGCGGCGACGGACAATTCCTGCTGCCCACCGATGTCGCATTTGATTCGCACGGAAACATCTATGTGGGTGAGTACGGCGGCAATGACCGCATCAGCAAGTTCACGCCCGGCCTCGAATACCTCTTCAGCTTTGGCGGGCCCGACGGTGGGGATGCGAAGCTGGCGCGTCCACAAGGGCTGCTTATGGGGCCGGATGACACTTTGTGGGTCGCGGACGCCTGCCAGCACCGCATTTGCCGCTTCGATAGCGCTGGGCATTTGTTGAGCACCTTCGGGCATGAGGGCCGTCGGCAGGGCGAATTCCGCTTTCCGTACGGCATCGACATGCTCTCGGACGGCACGCTCGTTGTCGCCGAATACGGGAACAACCGCGTGCAGAGGCTGTCGGCGTCAGGCGAGTCGCTGGGCACCTGGGGCACCGCCGGGCGCGAACCGGGGCAGTTGGCGGCCCCGTGGGGGGTGGCGGTCCTGCCGGGCGACGACATTCTCATCGTCGATTCGGCCAACAACCGCGCCCAAGTGATTGCCGGTCGTCGCCAGCGCACCTGGTCCATGCCGGATCAAACCGGCGAATCCGACCCCAACCTGTCGGCACCGGCTGCACCTTCGGATCCCTGAATCCTCAGGCGGCGTTTTTGCGCGCCGGCTTCCCTATCAGTCGCGCCGGGCGTTAAGCTATCAGCATGGCGGATGGGCTCGTGTTGGCATTCGTGCGGTTCGAGAAGCCGGCATACCTGTTGCTGTTGCTGCTGGTACCGGTGCTGATCGCGCTCTCATACCGATCGCTCGCCGGGCTGGGGCCGGCGCGGCGGGTTGTAGCCCTGATCGCGCGGTGCGTCGTGTTGGCGCTGATGGCGCTGGCGCTGGCGGGGATGCAGCGCGTCAAATCCAACGACAACCTGTCGGTCATCTTCCTGATCGACCGCTCAAGCAGTGTCCCGCGGGAGTTACAGGAGCGCGCTTTCGAACTCGTCAAGCAGTCCCAGGCCGGCGCGCGGCCGGCTGACCGTATCGGGCTGATTGCGTTCGACGGGCGCAGCGCTATCGAGCAACTCCCGGCGCCGGAGGTGAAAGTCAAAGGCATCGCCGACCCGCTGGCGCCCGACCAGACCGACATGGCGTCGGCGGTTCGGCTGGCACTGGCCATGTTCACCAGCGACACCATGCGCCGCCTGGTCGTACTCTCGGATGGAAACGAGAACGTCGGCAAGGTGATGGACGAGGTCAAGCAGGTGGCCTCGACCGGCGTGCCGATCGACGTGATCCCATTGATCTATGAACACGAGCGCGAAGTGGTCTTCGAGCAGTTGCGCGCGCCGCCAACCGCCGCGGTGGATGAGACGATCAACCTGCGGATGGTGCTGCGTTCGAACGCGCCGCAGCCTGTCCGCGGACGTATCAACCTTTATCACAATGGCCGGCTGGTACCGCTCGGCCCGCTCGGCGCCGGCTACCCGGTTGAGCTTAACCCCGGCCCCAACGCACTGAAGATTCCGGTGCCGCTGCGCGTGGCCGGCGCGCACCGCTTTCGCGCGGTTTTCGAACCCGCCGACACCAGCGCCGACGTCATTTCGGCCAACAACGAGGGCCGTGCCTTCACGGTTGTGTCGGGACAGGGGATGGTGCTGATTGTGACGACCGAGCGCAACTGGGAGTCGTCCGAGATTCTGCGCGCGGCGCTGAAGCGTGAAAAGCTCGAGAGCGAGATCGAGTTGGCCGGTGAGCAGCCGCTGACACAAGACCGCCTGATTACCTACTCGCTGGTGATCCTCGATAACGTGCCCGCCAACCTGCTGGTGGAGGACGAGCAGGAAAGCCTGGCGCTGTATGTGCGCGAGTTGGGCGGCGGTTTGATGATGATTGGCGGTGATGACTCGTTCGGCGCGGGTGGCTGGATGGGCAGCCCGGTTGAGGAAGTCATGCCCGTCAGCTTCGACGTCAAGTCCAAGAAGCAGATTCCCAAGGGCGCCCTGGTGCTGGTCATGCACGCCTGCGAAATCCCACAGGGCAACTACATCGGCGAGCGCGTCGCGATCGCCGCCGTGAAGACGCTGAGCACGCGCGACCTGGTCGGTGTGCTGGCCTGGGATTGGGTCGGCGGTGAGAATCGGAACTGGACCGTGCCGCTTCAGTCGGTTGGTAACAAATCCGCGGTGATCCAGCGAATCAAGAAGATGTCGATGGGGGATCTGCCCGACTTATACGCGGTGATGAAGCAGGGCGTCGACTCGCTGATCGAGCGCAAAGATGCCGCCGCCCGGCACATGATTGTGGTGTCCGATTTCGACCCGGCGTTTGATCTGAGCCCGGCGGGTAGCGGCACCAAGTTGCTGGCGAAAATGCGGCAGAACAACATATCCTGCTCGACGGTCAGTATTGGCTGGGGCGGGCACCCGATCGACGTGCAGAAGGCCGCCGCCATCGCGCGCGGCGCTGCCACCGGTGGCAAACACTATCCTTGCCACAACTTCAGCAAGCTGCCGCAGATTTTCATCAAGGAGGCGCGCATCGTGCGGCGCTCGCTGATCGCCGAGGGCAAATTCACGCCGCGCTTGAAGACGGCGCTTACGCCGGTGGTGTCCGGCCTGGCGGGCGAGACGATTCCGCAGCTGGGCGGCTATGTTGTGACGACCGCCAAGCCGTTGGCGGAGGTGCCGTTGGTGCGCGACACGGATGAGGGACAGGACCCGGTGCTGGCTCACTGGCAGGCCGGCCTGGGCAAGACGGTCGCGTTTACCAGCGGGATGTGGCCCCGCTGGGGCGAAGCCTGGACCGCCTGGCCGCGCTACGGCAGCACCTGGGCCCAACTCGTTCGCTGGGCGTCTCGGCAATCAGAGGCGGCGGCTTTCGACGTCAGCACGACCGTGCAGGGCGGCAAGGCCAAGATCCGCGTTGATGCCCTCGACAAGAACGCCGAGGCGATCAACTTCATGGATGTCACCGGCACCTTGATCGCGCCCGGTAACCAGGTCGAGCAGCTGCGGCTGGTGCAGACGGGGCCTGGGCGCTATGAGGGTGAGTACGACGCGCGCGACGCCGGCAGCTACGTCGTCAATCTCGCCTATAGCATGGGTCAGGGAGCCCAGGCGCACTCCGGCTCGATTCAGACCGGCCTGGCCGTGGCTTACTCCCCTGAATACAAGGAGCTGTCCGCCAACCTGGCGCTGCTCGAGGAATTGCGGCAGCGAACCGGCGGACAGCAGGTGGACTCGGCCAGACCGGAGAGCTTGTTTGACCGTATGGGGCTGGCGCGGGCCGAGTCCCGCACCTCTGTCTGGGAAGACCTGATGCGTCTGATGCTGGTGCTGTTCCTCCTGGACGTGGCCGTCCGCCGAATCGCGATCAACCCGATCGAGATCGCGCGCAAGGGGCGACGTCTGATTGCCGAGCTCGGTCGCGGACGTCGGCCGGCGGAGGAGAGTGCCGCCGTGCTGTCCACGCTGAAAGGCGCCCGCGAGAGGCTGCGCGAGGAGCACGCGGCGGCCGGCACGAGCGAGGCGGGGTCAGCGCCGGACCGCTCGGCCCGCTACGAGGCGCCGAAGCCGGACGCCAAGGTGACCGAGGAATTGAGCGAGGCGCTCGGGGGTGCCTCGGAGTCCGACCAGCCGGTCGTGGCCCGTCCGACGCGCAAGGCTCCTCGTACAACGGAGGCGGATTACACCTCGCGTCTGCTCAAGGCAAAGCGCCGCGCCCAGGAAAAACGCCGGGCCGAGGACGACCAGCCGTAGCGCGCATGGTTGCGTTGAGGGACCATTTCCCGTAGGGTCACAGGTCTTGCCTGTGCCGCGTGCCGCACCCGCGCGGGCACGTCGGTACCGGGCGCATTGGCTATATGGGCGCTATCTGGTCCGCTTGTTCTCGAGAGTAATTGATGTCGAAATCGCGCTTGCTGAGACTTGTCCAGGATGGGGATTACGGGGCCTTTGACACGTGCTGCCTGGAGCTGCTTACCGAAGGCAAGCTCGGCTCCGGCGATCTCGCCGAGCCTATCGAAGCTCTGCGGGCGGCCGGCGAGCAGCAACGGGTCGTCGCACTCGGTCCGATGGTGTTTGAGAATCTGAACTGGGATGCGGACCCGCTGGGGAATATCGAGCTGGCCAAGGCGCTGATCGCCTGCGATCCGCAGAGCAATGTGCTGCGCGAACGGCTGTGCGAAGCCTACCGGCGCGCGTATGGCGACCGCCCGGGGTTTGCGCAGATTCTGGCCGCCTCCGGCCTCGAGACGGGTCGCGCCTATCGTGTGGCGTGCAATATTCTCGATCTGGGCATGACGCTGGAGGTCGGGGACTTTCTGGTCAACCGGATGGATGATCATGCCGTCGAGGTGGCTGAGCTTGATCGCCCCAACGGCCTCTTCACACTGCACCGCGAGGCCCGTAAGACGACGATTCCCGCGGCCGAGCTGGCGCGCAACTATGACCGCGTGGATCGCGACGATTTTCGCGTGCTGCGCCAATTGCAGCCCGAGCGTCTGGTCGAATTGATCGAACACGACCCGGTGGCGCTGGTCACCGGTTTGTTGCACTCGCGCGGCGAACACATCGACCAGGATATGCTGCGGGATGAGCTCGTGCCGCGGCACCTTGACGCGAAGGCGTGGACAAAGTGGTGGACGAAAACGCGCGCGAAGCTCAAGCGCGCCAAGCACATAAACATGGAGGGCCGCGCGCCGGTTATTCTCAGTTGGTGCGCTGAAGGGCAGACCGTTGAGGACGTGACGCTCGAGGCTTTTGAGCGGGCCCGGGAGCCCGGGCAGTGGCTGAAGCTCATCGAGACTTATCTGCGGGAAAAGGCCGGCCATAAGGAACCGCCAGACGCCGACTTGTTGGAGAGCCTGCACGCGCGGTTGCTGGCCAACGCGGAGGAACTCAAACAGCGTCATCCGTCGGACGCGCTTGGAGCGGCGCTGATCATCAGTCTGCTGGCGCCCAAGGGTTTGCCGGCCACCGAGGAGTCGCGGTCGCGAGCGGCGGCGCTGCTGCGCGCCAGCAGTGACCCGGTGAAGCTCATCGCCCGTCTGGACGATGCGGCACTGTGGCAGGCGGCGTTGACGCAGTTGCGCAGCGCATATCCGGATGATAGCGCCCGCTATGCGGCGCAACTCATGGGTACCGCGCCGGGGGCCATGCTGGACCGGCTGGCCCAGGATGCCATCGCCGGCGGCGAATTGAACGCCGTCCAGACGTGGATCGAGCGGGCGCTCGATGACCCAGTGCAATACCCCGACATCATGTACTGGCTTTGGAGAGGCCCCCAGGATTGTGAGGGGTTGCGCGTCCACGCTGACGAGTTTCTCCTCAGTGAAATCCTCGACACGCTCTACGCCTTGGGACGCTCGTTGACTCCGGATGTCAAACTGGTGCGCGAATTCCGCCAGCGCATGCGCGCGGCCTTGGCCCTGCGCCGCTTTGATAAGGTCAGCCAGTGCTTTGCCGTGACCGACTACGGGCGCGCCGTGACGCTCAAGCGTCAGATCGAGCGGATCGAAGGGTTGGGTGAGACCACATTATCGAAGTTGCTCGATCTGCTGCGCGACCGGCATCCGGCGTTGTGGGTCCGCCCGGCCGCCAGGCGTCTCGAGGCCTGGGAAGATGAGAATATCATCTACGCGACCGAGGCCGGCATCGCACGGCGCACGGCGGAGCGCGATGAGATCCTCAATGTGAAGATGCGCGAGAATGCCAAGCGGATTGGCGATGCTGCCTCCCTGGGTGATCTGAGCGAGAATTCGGAATACACCTCCGCGCTCGAGGAGCGAGATTTCCTGCGCGCCCAGTTGGCGAACATCAACAACGAGCTGTCGCTCGCCGTCCCGATCGAACCGCGCGGCATCGGCGTCGAGCGGATCGAGATCGGTACGTGCGTGACGCTGCGCAACCTCACCGACGGCAGCGAACAGGTAATAACCTTCCTCGGGCCGTTTGATGCCGATTTCGACCGGGGCATCTACAACTACCGCGCCCCGGTGGCCCAGAAGCTGATGGGCCTCGGCGTCGGTGAACGGGTGGCGATTACCATTGATGGGCGGGAAGTTGAATTCGAGGTGCTCGAAATCGCCAGCGCGCTCGAGCACTCAGTGTAAGGCAAGCGCTGTTCCGATGCGCCGCGTGGTTAACCCTTGCGGACCGTCATGATCAGGTAGCCGGCATAAAGGGCGAGCAGGAACAGCCCCTCTCCCCGAGTGATCCGGCGTCCTGTCCACATCATCGGCCACGCCAGCGCCATGGTCACGATCATCACCGGCACATCGAAGTGCAACGCCGCCGGCGCTACTTCGACCGGTGCCGCCACGACCGCGGCAACGCCGATCACGGACAGGATATTGAAAATGTTGCTGCCGACGATATTGCCGATGGCGATGTCGGGCTGACCGCGCCTGGCGGCAACGATGCACGTGGCGATCTCAGGCAGGCTGGTCCCGACGGCCACAATCGTCATGCCGATCAGCCGCGGGCTCAGTCTGAACTGCTCGGCGATCCCGACCGCGCCGCTGACAATGAAATCAGCGCCATACTTCAGACCCGCCAGGCCGACCAGAATCATGACGATTTGGAGGATGCGTGATCCTTCGGGTGCGAGAGCTTGATCGTACTCGTCCTTGACGGTTCTCGGTTCACGCCGGGATAGCACATAGGTCAGGTATAGATACGCGATCAGCACCGCGAGCAGGACGACCCCCTGCCAGCGCAGCACCGCTCCGCCGGCCAGGGAGAATGCCGCGAAGAGCAACGCCGATCCGAGCATGACCGGCGAGTCGACGCGCAGCACGTTGAGGGAGATGGCGAGCGGTCTGACCAGTGCCGCCAGCCCGAGCACCAGCAGAACGTTGGCAATGTTGCTGCCCACCACGTTGCCGATGGCCAGGGCGTCCTGGTCTTTCAGGCAGGATGTGACCGAGACGGCCAATTCGGGGGCGGATGTCCCGAACGCCACGACGGTCAACCCGACCACCAGGGCCGAGATGCCCAGGCTGCGCGCCAGCCCGCTGGCGCCGCGCACGAGTGCTTCGCCGCCAATGCCCAGGACGATCAGGCCACCGATCAGCGTGAGGATGTCCCAGAGCATCATCTGAACATTTCTCGTCGGGTTTCGAACACGAGTGGCTCGCCACGTCGTCGTTGGTCGCGTAAACTCCCGCAGGCGCGGAGCATCGGATGTTTTGCCTCCGAATGCAAGTCGGTGGGCGTGCGGTCTGCGCCCCGCCGCCTGATCGAACCTGACCGGGCCTCGCGAATACACGAGAGCCGAACCGGCGTTTACACGGCAACTCTGTGGGTGGAGACAATCAAGCATGATATGCATGCTCGCTGCCGATGGATATGTACCCAGCCTGTTATGGGTATGGCCATTTGTCGCGATCTTGTTGGCGATCGCGATACTCCCACTGCTGCGGCAGACGCATCACTGGTGGGAGCAGAACTCCAGCAAGCTGCTGATCGCCGCCATCCTGGCGGTGATTACGCTGTGTTACTACCAGTTTCGCGGCGTCGGCTTTCCGCACCACGGCGCCGAGGAGCAGCACAGCGAAGCGGCTGCCGCCTCCGGGCATGTCGACGCTGAGCCACACGCGCCGTCGATCCCCCATGCCGAACCGATGGCCCCCGGCCACGCCGTGGGTGCCGAGCATGCGGCCGAGCCCGCGGCGGCTGACGATGCGGGCCACCGCACTGAGCCCGGTCTGAGCACCGTCCTCGCTATCTTCGATCACGCGGTGCTCAAGGAGTATGTGCCGTTCATTGTCCTGCTGTTCTCCCTCTACGTGATTGCCGGTGGAATCGTCGTGCGCGGCGACATTCGCGCCACACCCGCGACCAATACGACGATCATTGCGATCGGCGGCCTGTTGGCGAGCCTGATCGGGACCACCGGGGCGGCCATGGTGCTGATACGCCTGCTCCTGAAGACCAACAGCGAGCGCAAGCACGTCGTACACACGGTCGTGTTCTTCATATTCATCGTGGCGAACATCGGCGGCTCGTTGCTGCCGATCGGAGATCCACCCCTGTTCCTCGGATATCTGCGCGGCGTCTCATTCCTCTGGACGCTGCATCTGTGGAAGGAGTGGGCGTTCATGCTGGGTATCCTCCTAGCCGTGTATTACGTCTGGGACACCCGGGCCTACAGAACGGAAACGCAAGCTGACATTGCCCGGGACATCAGTGACATTACGCCGCTCGGCGTGGCCGGCTTGATAAACGTAATCTGGATTCTCGGTGTGGTTCTCGCGGTGGCCACGCTCGATCCGTCCAAGAACTTCCCGTGGACGGAATGGCGCCCGCCGATGTACCTGCGTGAGGGCGTACAGCTTTTGATGGTGGGATGCTCGCTGGTCACGACCGGCGGCGCGTTGCGCAAGGAAAACAAGTTCAATTACGTGGCCATCGGTGAGGTTGCCTGCCTGTTCATCGGCATCTTCATAACCATGCAGGTGCCCATCGAAATCCTGAATGCCAAGGGCAGCGAACTGGGGCTCTCGAATCCGTGGCACTTCTTCTGGGCCACCGGCATCCTGAGCAGCTTCCTCGACAACGCTCCGACATATGTCGTCTTCTTTGAAACCGCCGCCTCTCCCAATTTCCCGAAGACCGGCGCGCTGGTGCAGCTCGGCGAGTCGGGGCGAACCATCTCCGAGGCGCTGCTGTATGCGATAAGCTGTGGAGCCGTCTTCATGGGGGCGAACAGCTACATCGGCAACGGACCGAACTTCATGGTCAAGTCGATCGCCGAGCAGTCAGGCGTGAAGATGCCGAGCTTCTTCGGCTATATGGTCTACTCGGCGCTGATCCTGATCCCGTTGTTCGTGCTGCTGACGCTGGTGTTCTTCGTGAATTGACGCGCGAGCGGCGCGCGACGTTGTTACACGTGTACGGCGAAG
This sequence comes from Phycisphaerae bacterium, assembly GCA_963675745.2. GTDB lineage: Bacteria > Planctomycetota > Phycisphaerae > UBA1845 > Fen-1342 > JAFGRR01. Next base: position 62,745 of record CAXXWX010000027.1, on the reverse strand, counting down.
TGCGGCCGACGTTCGTGTTAGACGTGGGTGTGACTCGGCAACGGTCATGTCCGGCGAGGCGCCGACCGCTACACTTCACACCAAACGGTAGCGCATAACACCAGACACCACGGCGCACCAAACTCCACAGTATCAGGTTTGTTCACGGTTGCGCTTATGTCTGTTGGCGTAGGCGTCGGCGCCGCGTGGGTGGCAGCGGTCGTGTACTTCACGCAGGTGGCGCAGTTGGACGTGGGTGTAGATTTCGGTCGTTCCGATGCTGGTGTGTCCCAGCAGTTCCTGCACCACGCGCAGATCGGCGCCGCCTTCGAGCAGGTGTGTGGCAAAACTGTGCCGCAGCGTGTGCGGGCTCACTTTCCCGGGGATTCCCTGCTTTACCGCCTCGCGCCTGACCACGCGCCACACGGCGGTTCGCTCGAGTTGAACGCCGCGCTGCGACAGGAACAACGGCATCTGCTTCGCGTTGCGTGCGGTCAGTGGCTTCGTGAGCGTGCCCGCCTTGAGCGCCTGTGCCAGCAACTTGGGACGCAGGTGCTCGAGGTAGGCCTCTAGCGCGTCGCGCGCCTTGCTGCCCAGCGGCACGACGCGCTCGCGGCGCCCCTTGCCCATGCAGCGCACACAGTTCACACGGAAGTTCACGTCATTCTCGGTCAGCCCGCACAACTCGCTGACACGCAGCCCGCAGGCGTAAAACAGCTCCAGGATCGCGCGGTCACGCAGGCCCAGCGGGCCGTCCAGGTTCGGCGAGGTCACCAGATCCACCGTGCGATCGAGATTGAGCGGTTGCGGGAGCGGCCGCCCGCGCTTCGGCAACTCGACGAGTGTCGTGAAGTCTTTTGATACCTGCCGGGTCTCGTGCAACCAGCGCAGCCACATGCGCAGGGCCACGACGTGGCGTGCCAATGTGCTCTCGCGATAGCCGGATTTGCCCAGCTCCACCAGAAAATCCTGGGTCAACTCGTGGCTCAGGAGCGACCAATCGTCAACGCCGCGCCGCCGCAGAAAATCGCCGAGCTTCATCAGATCACGTCGATAGGAGCGGATGGTGTTCTCCGACAATCCGCACTCGACCGACTGAAAGACGCGAAAACCGGCCAGTGACGTGGCGAACGCCGGCGTACACTCGAGCGGCGGCTGATCGGCGTGGCGTTTAGGCATGGCGGTCCCCAGCGGTGGGTCGCGCACTCTGCGACAGCGCCGACGGTGTGCCCGCCGGTGCGTGCCCGCGTCTTGACCGGAGAACGGTGTTGTATATGGGCACGTCCTTGCCTTCGTGTGTGAACGCAGAATCTGACAAGGCACATCCTAACCGGCCGGGCGCCTGGTGTCAGCGACCTCGATATGCATGGCCGGGGGCGCAATGCTTCCGACGGGACACGCTCACGCCGAGCGGTTGGGAGTGCGTTCCACATCCGGGCGGTGCCATGTGTGTGGAAGGAAGCCGGTGTTGGTCGGCTTCAGCCGACCGGTCCTTGCCACCAGTTTCAACTGGTGGCGCCGGGGCCGCTGTCCTCGCGGACTTCCAGGGCCGGGCATCAGCCGGCTGGGGGTGTAGGGGGGGCGGAGTGGTCTTTGATCCACCAACTGAAGTTGGTGGCATGCTCTGGTCGGCTGAAGCCGACTTGCGGGCGCGACGCGTTAACTCAAGCGTTATTCGCCGACCGAAGGCGTTGCACACCCCAGGTGGCCCCCGAGTCGTAGGTCCCTCCGGGGCTGAGACGGCGCGGTACCAAGCCTCCCGCCGCCGCCGCCGCTGGCCCTTCGCCGCGCGGTCGGGTATCTTCACGTACGATTCGTCTTATCGTCGCAAGGAAGCGGCGGGAGGTGGTAGCGTGACGAGAATCTACAATCGAGTCAGTAGACCACGGCGGCGCAGGATGACGCCGGTCGCCCTGACGCTCGGGGCAAGCGTATTGGTCGTGGCTGGGTGGGCCATGTACTGGAGTTGGTTCCGCGCGGTCGATCCGGGCGGGCCGACACCCGGCTTCCTGGCAGCGCAGCCACATGAGGCGTCGGACGATCCACCGGCCGGCGACGGGGAGGCGCTCCCAGACCCGATCGCGGCGGCACCTCCGCCACAGGAGAACACGGACACTCCTTCACCTTCGCCGATAGAGGTCAACGCGGCGGAGGATGAGGTGTTGCGTCCCTCGGATGGACGAATCGAGCAGGCCGACGATGACTCGGCGGAAGCAACCCCGGAACCCGCTGCGCCGCCGGCGCCCGACGACACCCATGCCGCGAGCGACCGGGGAGGGTCGGCGTCATCCGGCAACCACGACATCGCAGCGGCCCGCAGGCTCTATGACCAGGGGCACCTGGTCCAAGCCCGGCAACGTCTCAACGAGCTGCTGCGGCGCAATCTCTCGCCCGTCGAGCGGCAGGAGACGCGCGGCCTGCTCACCAAGATCGCGGACGATACGATCTTCTCCAAAAACCGTCATGACGGAGACCCTCTGGTCGACATTTACGAGGTGCACTCCGGCGACGCGCTGGAGCGCATCGGCCGGCGCTTCAAAGTCCCGCACGAGATCATCATGACCATCAACGGGATCACAGACGCGCGCCGCCTGCGCGCCGGCCAGAAGCTGAAGATCCCGCGCGGGCCGTTCCATGCGGTTATCGACAAGTCTGATTTCCGTCTCGATCTCTTTCTGCAAGACACTTACGTTCGCAGCTACCGCGTGGGCCTGGGCTTGAACCACGGTACGCCCGAAGGAAAGTGGAAAGTCGGTGAGCGGCTGGTCAATCCGACATTTTACCCACCCGCTTCCGCGGAACAGAAACGCATCATCCCGGGCGGCGACCCCACGAACCCACTGGGTAAGCGCTGGATCGAGCTGATCGGCGTGTCGGGAGATGCCGACGGCCAGCAAGGTTACGGGATCCACGGCACCATCGAGCCGGAATCGATCGGCAAGGCGGTGTCGCTCGGCTGTGTGCGGATGCACAATGATGACGTGGCGTTTCTCTACAGCGTGCTGGCCCGCGAACATTCGACGGTGATCACTCAGCCTTGATCGACCTGCTGCCCGAAGTCCCGTTCAACCCGGTGACCGCCTACGAGGCGATCCGCCCGGACGAGCTGATCGCGGGGCCGTTCGGGCTGCTGCTGTTCATGCCACTGATCCCCCTGGTGCGTCTGGCCGCGCGGCGCTGGCCGCACGGGGCGCTGCTGGGCTTCTCACTACTCTGGCTGATCGCCACACTTGGGCCGGCGGGCTGTGCCGTGTTCATTGGGGCGGCGCTGGCGGGCAGCGCGTGGGTCGTTATCCTGGGCCACCTGCGCCGACGGCAGCAACTCGGCCGGCGGCAGATGATCGCGCTGACATGGATCGGGCTGCACCTGTTGATGTTGCCGCTCTGGTGGGTCGCAACCTGGTCGTGGTACGGCTGGGGGCCGTCGCGACTCGCCGCGTTACATCCGATCGGGCTGTCGTATATCCTGCTGCGTCTGTTGGCCTGGGGGGTTGATTGGGCCGCGAATCCGCCCGATCGGCTACGATTGCGCGATACACTGTGCTGGCTTTTTTACCCGCCGGGTTTGCGCAATAGCCCGTTCTTGCTGCGCGCAAGTTTCCTGACGCGCCTCTCCGACTGGAATCCGCGCGCTGCGATACCGGCGACGCCGGTGCTGAAGCAGGCCGGTTGGGGGCTGCTCGGCCTGATCGGTCTGGCGGTTTGCATGAAGAACATCCCCCGAGTAATCGCGCCGGGTGAGGACTACTTCGCTCGTCCCGATGCCTATGACACGAACCAGCTCGTGTGCGTCGCTTACCTGCTGCCGATCATGGTCTACCTCTTTCTCTGGACGTACAACCAGATCGCGCTGACCGCATCACTGTGGCTGGGCATCCCCGTCGACACGAATTTTCAACGCCTGCCCCTGGCCACCTCGGTGCGTGAATTCTGGCGTCGCTGGAACATCAGCGTCGGGCTGTGGGTGCGCGACTACATCTACATTCCGCTTGGCGGCAACCGCGCGTTTGCTCCACTCGTCTTTCTGGCCTGCTTTGGCTATTGCGGCGTCTGGCACGGGGCGGCGTGGTCGTTCGTGGCTTGGGCCGTGACGCAGGCCGCCGCCTTGACGGTCCAACGCGGCTGGGACGGCTATCGCAAGCGTCGCGGTTGGGACACGCGTCCGTCAAGCCGCGCGTGGCTGGTCTGTTGCTGGATCCTAACCGTTCACTATCAACTGTTGACCGTCCTGGTATTCGCCGACTTCCGGCATTTCGGCGTGCGGCTCTACGGCGAGTTGTGGAGTAGACTGTGGGCCGTTATCTCGTAGCCTAGACAATACCGGCGAGCAACGGCAGCGCCGGCCCATCGGCCACCTGCCGCGCGCAGCCAACGCACCAGGAGCGACATCAAACGTGAGCGCCCCCCTCGACACATGGTCCCTGGTCGAAACTGAATTCGACGTTCGCCACAATCGCCATATCGAAGGGCTGCTGGCTATCGGCAGCGGCCCGTTGCAACAACGCGCGGCGTTGGAGGAGGGTCTGGCGGGGGCCCCACAGAACCTGTCCTACCTGCGGGTCATGGGCAATGTCACGATCGAGCGATTCGCCGATTGCCCCAGTCGTGTCGGTACTTACCTTCCAGGCGTCAGCGGTCCACATCCCACGTGTCGCGATGAGATGATCAATCTCCCCGCCATTCACGGCCTGGTGCTCTACTCCGGTACCGAGCAGTTGGACATGGAAGCGTCGCGCATCAGCGACTATGAGCGCCGCCTCGATCTTCGCACCGGACGCCTGTCGCGGCGGTTTGTCTGGGATACTCGACGTGGCGCGCGGCTCCTGGTGCGCTTCGAGCGCTTCATCAGCGCCAAACGCCGCCACCTGATGGCCCTGCGTTGCCAGGTCGAACACATCTCCGGCCCGGCGGCGGAGTTACGCGTCGTGGCGTCCATCGATGCCGACGTGCGCACAAACGGCTTTGACCACTTCGAGTCGATCGACATCACAGGCGAGCAAGAGCCGATCACTGTTCGCGTGCGTACCAACGGCGGTGACGATGTGGCGGCGGCGGCAATCCTGACCAGCAGCCATGACGTGCACTCGGCGGTGGAAACCGGCGCACGCTGGGCCGGGCTGTGTGCCTTCGTACACATAGAGCCAAATGAAGCCGTGATCATCGACAAATTCGCGGTGCTGACATCCAGCCGGCACACGCGCGGCGCGCCGCTGGAGGTTGCACGCCGATTCGTATGGGACGCCGTCGGCAGGGGCTATGATCAACTGGCCGCCGAGTCGGATGAAATCTGGGCGCGGCGCTGGGCGCAGACGGATGTTACGATCGAAGGTGATGCGGTCAGCCAACTCGCCTTGCGGGTCTCGCTGTATCACATGTTGCGCGCCGTCGTCGAGGACGACCCGCGCGTCGCTATTGACGCCAAGGCTGCGGCCGGCGAGGCCTATTGCGGGCGCTATTTCTGGGATACAGAGATCTTCATGTTGCCGCTGTTTCTTTACACGCGCCCCGCGGTCGGGAAGAACCTGGCGGCTTTTCGCCTGCAATCACTTGCAGGAGCGCGGCGTAACGCCCGGCGCTATGGTTACCCCGGCGCCCGTTTCGCCTGGGAAAGCTCGCCGGCGGGCGACGAGAATTGTCCCAACTGGCAATACTGCGATCACGAGGTACACGTCACCGCCGACGTGGTACATGGCTTGTGGCACGCGCACACTGTCGACCCGCAGGACGCGCACTTCCTCGCAAGTGCAACCGAGGTATTCACCGAGTGCGCTCGTTACTGGTGTGAGCGCGTCACGTTGGACGAAAGCAGCGGGGATTACAGCATACTCATGGTGATGGGCCCGGACGAGTACACACCGTTCAGCCGCAACAACGCATACACGAACCACATGGTCGCCTGGTCGCTGAACCAGACGTGCCAGGCCTGGCGCGACCTGCGCGCGCGTGATCAGTCGCGCGCGGATGAGCTGTGCAGCCGATTGAACGTGAGCGACGCCGAGCTCGCACGTTTCGCCGAGATTGCCGCCCATCTGCGTATTCCCATGGATAAGCAGCGCCAACTGGTGCTGCAATGCGACGACTTTTTCGACTACGAACCGTTCGACGCGGACCGCTGGTGGCCCGACCGATCACGACCGGCGGGGGCGTGCGTGAGCCAGGAGCGGCTGTACCGCAGTCGCATTCTCAAGCAGGCCGACGTCTTGCAGTTGATGGCGCTTGCGCCGCACGACTACAGCATTGCGCAGATGCGCGCGGCTTATGACGAGTACGCACCGCTGACGTCGCATGACTCCAGCCTGAGCAAGTCGACTCACGCCATAATCGCCGCCTGGATCGGACGCGACGAAGAGGCCCTGCGGTGGTGGGATGAGTCGGTCGGGCTGGACCTTAGGGCCGGTGAGGCGGCCGAGGGGATTCACGCCGCATGTGCCGGTGCGAACTGGCAAGTGGCCGTGTTCGGGTTTGCGGGTTTACGATCGCGCATGCAATCCGACGTGCTGTATATCGACCCGCACCTGCCGCGGCGCTGGCAGGCGCTCAAGTTCCCGTTTGTCTGGGACGGCCAGCCGTTGACGATCACGGTGCGGCACGGCCAGGTCACGATCGAACACGCGGGCGAGGCGCCGCTCGATGCGCTGCATCGCCGGCCAGCGGCTGAAGCTCGGCCCGGGGCAGACACACGAAATCAAGACAATGTAGCGTCGGTCTCCCGAGCCCGACGACGTCCGCGATTCTCCGTAGCAAAAGAAAGCGGCCGCCACGCGGGCGGCCGCTGTTAAGGTCTCCTTCCGGACCAATGCTCGATCAGTTTCCGGGCATAATCAGCTTCCTCGGCTAACGCTCAGCCGTGAAGGGCTTGTTCGTGAAGCCGCCACCGTTGATCTGTCCGGTCCAGCGGTCCTTCTCGGCCAGGTCGGTGATGACATTGAAGTTGTACGTGCCGGCCGCCATCGTCAGCGACAGCCGCGTACCCTGAATCGTACCGGTGACATCGAGGCCTACCATCAGCGTGCCGAGGTAGAAGCCCCAATCGTCGTACACAGCAACCGGAAGCGAGGCGGTGCCGCGCACGGCCCCGGAGGAACTCTGGGCCAGCGCCATGCGTCCCTCGTCGTTGTCGATCATGATGCGCCAATAGCCCATGATCTCGTTGCTGAAGTCCGTCGCGGTCGCGGCCGGTGCGTTGAACCCTTCCGGGGTGAATCCGGGGGCGCTGTAGGTACCGGTAAGCGCCCCGCCCGCGGCCATGCTGGCATCGATCGTTCCCGGGGCGTCAGTGCTATTGAGCCAGCGTACGTTCACGGTCAGCTTGTTGCCGACCATCTGCCCATCCAGGTCGAGCCCGAGTCCGGTGGCCGAGTTACGCATCACGCCGACCAGGTTTGCACCACGGTAGACGAGCGTCATGCTGCCGGTCGCGTTGCCCACCGTGAGCGTGCGGAAGCCGGCCACACCGCCGAACGTCGCCGTCACGGTCTTGTCGGCATCCATCGTGATAGTGGAAGCGGCGGTTGCGCTGACCAGGTCGCCTGACCAGCCTTCGAAAGTCCAGCCGTTGGCCGCGGTGGCGGTCAGGTCGACGATCGTGTCGGCGTCGTACGTGCCGCTCTCCGGCGTGACCGTGCCATCGCCGACGATGTTAATCGTCAGGCTGAACTGCTGGATAAACACGGCGGTTACCGTCGTGTCGGCGGTTATGGTGATGGTAGCGCTGGCGGACGTGCCCGAGGCACCGCCTTCCCAGCGGTCGAAGCGCCAACCCGCGTCAGGCGTGGCCGTCAGGCTGACCGTCTCGCCGTCGTCATAGGCTCCGCCGGCGGGACTGACTGAGCCGTTCCCCGTCGTCAGGACTGTCAGCGCATGTTGGTCAGGCGGGACTTCGACGAAGACAGCGGTCACCGTGGTGTCGGCGGTCATGGTGATGGTCGCACTGGCCGCGTTACCAGAGGCAGCGCCCTCCCAGTGATCGAATTGCCAGCCGGCTTGCGGCGTAGCGGTGAGGTTGACCGTCTCTCCTTCGCTAAACGTTCCGCCGGCGGGATTGACCGAGCCGCTGCCGGTCGTCTGGACGGTCAGCGCGTATTGCTGAAGCTGAGTCTGGTCCTGGACGAACACAACGGTGACATTGCGGTCCCGCGTCATCGTAATCGTCTCGGTCGCGTTTGCCCCCGACAAATCTCCCTCCCAGTGATCGAAGCGGTAGCCGTTACCGGCCTGGGCGGTCAGCGTAACGGAGGTGCCCGCGGCATAGGGCCCATCGGCGCTACGCTGCACTTGCCCACTGCCCTGCGTCGATATGGACAGCGTGTATTTGTCCGGCGTTTGCGTCGCCGGCCTTTGGGAATTGGGATCTTGCTGGTCGGTAGTCCCCGAGGGTTGCCCTGTGCTGCCGCCATCGACAGTCTCGTCCGGAACGGGCCCTGGCTGCGGACACCCGGCAATCAACACGAGCACTAGGATTGTGGTGAACACACTGGATATGCGCGCGGATTTCATCGGTGATCTCCCATCGAAAGGCAAGTTCCGCAATCATGCGGCCACGCACGCCGTGGTCGCCTTTAGGGTCTTCACGATTCTGCGCTAGCCCGGATTATTCACGGGTAGGGTGCACGTTCGCCAAGGGGCTGATGTTCTCGGATGCAGGACGAATTCCCCCTTACCCCCACGAGCAAACACGTTGTCGGCGGGGTTACGGGCCTGCGGGGATGGCACCACTGCGGACGGCGACGGTGTGAAGAGTCGACACAGTGTCATCCAGGCCACGACAGGGAGCCCTGGATGACTGTTTGATCACGCGACTCCGCCACCCGGCTGGGCGGTACGCAACGTGTGCTTGTCATCACGCAACTAGTTCAACAGGTTGAACGCCGCCGTGTGCAGCAGCAGACGCCAGAAGTTGGCCACGAAGCGAACACTCAGCCGGTCGGCGTGCAGACCGTTCATCGGTGACCTCATCGAAAGCGTTGTTCGCTGACCACGCTGGATGTAGTCGTCGTAAACACGCTGCGCGTCGGCGTCGGAGTCACCTGTAGATTGGTGACCACGAAACGCAGGTTCGTGCCGGCCGATCGGCCTTGGCGATCACGGCGCGTGGCCACGCACGAGCCGGCCTGGTCTTGCTTCTCGCCGGTGCTTCGTATTCGGCGCACGGCTCGGTCTCTGGGCCAGGGCCTAGCCGTTTGTTGGCGCCGATGCTGTACATCAGTCGGTTTTTCTCGTGATTTTGTACATCGATGGCACGCCGAAGCCGCTGTCGCCGCGAACGTGAATCGCAAGGTCGCCGCGGGCGGCGTGCAGGCTCGACCACGAATTCCAGGTCATCGTCGGCACCGTGAGCGGCGTGCACACTGCCCGGCCGCAGGGCGGCGTAGAACACGTGCTGTCGGCTCGCTGATCACGCGGGAATCTCGTAGTAGAACAACGCCAATTGCTGCTGCCCGTGCGCCGGATCGTCGGTGGCGTCGAGATCGAGCGTGAGGCGAACCCTCGTTCTTCTCCCGCAGCCGCTCATCCCGGTCGCGACCAGGAAGTCGAGCGTTTGCCACTGTCGATCGTGACGGCGTTCTCGAGCGATAGCGTGGGCTGGCTGGCGAGCGGATCGTCTTCGGGCAGATGCTGAACAATCTTGACGGATCAGGCGTCGCTGATCATGTGCTCATGTCCCCGCACCCCGTACGCTGCACGCAGCAAGCCTCTGCGTTCGTGACGGTCATCGCTCAGGCCGGCGACCAGCCGCGCGGTAAAACGCAGCCGCTGGTCCAACTGCCGAATCGGCAACAGCGGCGTTTTGTCCGGCGTGATGGACAATCAGAGGCCAGGCGAAAAACGAGAAGAACAACTGAGCTTCAGTCTGTTCAAACATCGCCGGCCTCCGTGCTACGAACTTGTTTGGTCAAAACCAGTTAGACGAAGGCGCTCTTCAACTGTCGGGCTAGATCGCACGTGTGGAAACTCGCGCATCAGCCTCCCTGTCGCCCGCGCGGATCGTAACCCCAGCGCTGACTCAAGCGGCTCGAGATACTGCGCAAGATCTTCTATGTGCTTGTCCCCGCACTCTGTACTGCATAGTGCCTCTGCGCGGCCGCGCCGCGAACGAAGTTTCCGATAGTCAGGCTGGATATCGCGAAAGGTCGTCGTTGCGGATGCGGCAGCATGGCTCAGCGCTGCAGGAATATCCACGTCCCCTCATGCCGGGACGAAAGCTCGTAGTGTTCTTCGAGCCAGCGCGGCGCGGCTTCATCGTTCAGGAAGCGCACATCGCCGCCCGGTACGAACAGCAGTGCGGGCGGTTCATCGCGCAGCGTCTGCCACAGCTCGCCGCGAATCCAGTCGGCATGTGCGCCGACCTGCCCCAGCTTCTCGGTTGTGATAAACCTGGCCGCGTTGGGCCGACGCGCCTGTAAGTACACGCCCGGGAGATAGCCAAAGCCTTGCACGCTCTCGGCTGGGTCAGTCAGGTCGGCAACCAGCGCTCCGAGCCGCTCCATAGCGCTCGGGCGCAGCGCGGGCAGGATGTTTCCCGTGGTCCACTGCGGCTGCCTTTCCCGCCAGACCGTTTGAGTCGCTCGCACCGCCTCATCAAGCGCCGGCAGAGTGGCGACGCCGATCACAACCAGCACCACGCCGTCGAGGCGCGTTCGCGCAGACTTCGCAGCAGGCCGCCTTCGCCCTTCAACGCCGCCAGTGTGAATCCGGCCAGCAGCATCAGCGGCGGAATCGCCGTTGGCACGTAGTATTGAACGAAGCCGGGGCTGACAACGGCACCGTAGATAGCGACGGCGAACCACATAACAAGCAGCAGGCGGGCATAGGGGATCGGCTCACTCGCCCTGCGCGGACTCGCCATCGATGTGAGCCTGGCTTCCCGTTCGTGGTGCCAGACGTCGCGAGCACCGATGCAGCAGTGGCCGCGCCAGCGCTATGAAAGCCAACAATGCAGGCAGCAGCATTATCTCGGTTACATAGCCGCAGATCATGAAGCTGTTGGTGTATGTGCCGGATAACCGACTGGCGCCGGTGGCGAAATACGCGCGATTAAACAGCACGACGGCGCCCCAGGCTTCTTGCAGTGCGCCCTGAGCGGCCAGGACAACGCCCGCTACGGCGAGCGTGCTCAACGTGCCCAGAACCAACAGAGCCGCGCGCCAGACTGTCGCCTGGCGCCCGAGCTTGCCGGAGAGGCCGAGCGCGATGGTGTGCAGTCCCATCCCCGCCAGCGCGGCCAATCCAACCTGTTTGCAGAGCAGGCCCCCCCCACAGAGCAGGCCCGCCGCCAGCCAAAGCCATGCCCGATTCCGCCGCACGCCGACAAGGTAAGCCACCATCGCGCACAGTTCGAATGCGACCAGAAACGTCTCGGTGCGATCGGTGCCGCCTTCATAGAACGGGTGTAGCAGGTAACAGGCGGCCAACATCGTGGTAAGTGTCGCCGCCCCTGATGAGTAGAGCATGCGGCCGCACGCATACAGTGCCAGGTGTGTTGCTATCAGCGCCGCGACGCAGACGGCCACGACTCCCGCGTAGTGCCCGCGACTGATCCAGAAGCCGAGCGCATTAAGCCAGTAGATCCCCGGCGGCTTATTGTCCCAGACGTCGACGTAGACCGTCGCCCCCTGCGCGATCCGCCACCCGTAGTAGGCGAACATCTTCTGGTCGCTGCCGGCGTTTGTTTCCCAATGCGCGCGGATCTGTGACAGGGCGATCAGCGGGACAACCACGAGAGCAATGGCGCCGAGTTGAGCCCACATCGGCGTTCGTGGCACACTCCCGCTCACCGTCAGTCACTCCGCGGCGCAGCTTCCTTGCGCTTATAGATGTACACGGTGCCGAACTCGGGAATCTCCTTCACGAGCTCGTAGTGCGCGTCGATCAACGGTCCCTGCTCGACGATCGGCGATGATTCTCCCGGCAACAGCGAACCGCGCGTGCGCGCGTCGTCATCGTGCCGCAGGACCAGCACCGCGGGAACTTGGTTGCGCAGTGACTCGGAGATTTCATCCAGGACAAAGTCCGCCCCCGCGCTAACCTGACCGCACTTCTCCGTCGTGGTGAATCGGCACGCGTTCTCGCGTCGCGTGTACAGATACACGCCCGGCATCCAGCCCCAGCACTGAATCTTGTCGCCAGGCTTTGACACTCGAAGAACGGCGTCTCCGACCACCTCCCACTCGCGTTGGGCGCGCCACCCGTGCGGGTGTTTGCTTTCGTAGCGGAAAATCCAGACCTCACTGGCCAGGCCGACCAGGGTGTCGACCGCCGGATAGATGAAATAGCCCATGATCACGACCGCCGCCACAACCCACGCGCGGCGGCGCAGCCGGCTCAACATCCGGGCTTCGGCCTTGAGCTGGTGCAGCAGATACGTCCCCATGAGCAGCAGCGGCGGCAGTGTGGGCGTCAAGTACCAGCGGAATTTCTGCGGGCTGAGCATCGCGCCGTAAAACGCGATAAGGAACCAGAGAGCGAACAGAAGCATATACGCCGGACACACGAGTCGCCTCGGTGTCGGTGGCACAACGGGCTGGCCGCGCCGGTGGAGCCAGTTGAGGCCGGCGTGAATCGCCGCCGCGGCCGCCATCAGCAGCGGCAGCTTCATGACCGGGAATATGTGTACCTTGAGAAGTGTCAGAGCGGTGCGGTAATGCGCGAAACTGCTGTGATTGGCGGCGAAGTAGGTGCGATTGAAGGTGAATGTCGCGAAGATCGCCTCTGCAATCGCCGCCGTACCGCCCTGTAGCCACAACAGACCGGCCGCGGCCGCGACCATGATCAACACGCCCAGCAGCAGTAGCAGGCACCGCCGCAGGCCGTCGGTGAGGTTGAGCTGGCGCATGCAGACCAGGAAGATGGTGTGCAATCCCATTGCGCCCCAGGCCGCCAGGCCCACTTGTTTGAAGAGGAACGCCGTGCCGCAGAAGAGCCCCGCCGCAAGCCACGTCCACCACCTGTCGCGGGCAAAACCGCGCACGTACAGCAGCACCGCCAGCAGTTCGCAGGCGACGAGGAATGTCTCGGTGCGATTGGCGCCCCCCTCGAAGTGCGCGTGCGTAATGAAAAAGCCGAAAAGAACGGTCCCAATGGCCGCGGCTCCGCGGTTCATGAGGGACGCGGCGGTGGCAAAGAAGCAGACGTGCGTGACGATCAGCGCCGCCACGCAGAGCACGATGACGCCCTCGTAGCCGCCGCCCCCGATCAGAAACCCCAGCGCATTGAGCCAGTACACGCCCGGCGGCTTGTTGTCCCAGATGTCCAGGTAGATGACGGCGCCCTGCGAGATGCGCCAGCCGTAATAGCCGAACATCTGGTCATCGCCGGTCTCGATCCAGACGTGGGCGATGAACTGTGACAGGACGATCAGTGGCGCGATGGCCAGCGTCATGCCGAGTATGAGTACCGCCAGGGGGGTCTCACGCGGCAAATCAGTGCCGCTGGCGCTACGTGTGTCGGAGTTTCCTGGCGGTGCGGAGTCGCTGGTCAACGTCTTCCCAGTTGATAACGTTCATGAACGCCTTGATGTAGTCCGTGCGACGGTTTTGGTAACGCAAATAGTACGCGTGCTCCCACACATCGCAAGCCAGCAGCGGAACGGCCCACACGGCATTGTTCTGGTGTTTCTCGATCTGGAGCACAAGCAGCCGGTCGGCCAGCGGCTCGTACGCCAGGATGCCCCATCCGCTGCCCTGCACCTGGGCGGTCGCGGCCTGAAACTGGGCGGACGCCGCGGCGAACGAACCGAAGTCGCGTCTGATCAGACCGCCGATGTCAGTGTCTGCACCGGGTTCGCCACCGCCATCTTTCTTCATGTTGTTCCAGAGAACGGTGTGAAGCAGGTGCCCGCAAAGCGCGAACGCGAGTGCCTGGGTGGTCGCGCCGACGTCCTTGATCAGCGCTCCGCCTTGTGCGCGGATATCCTGCAATCGAGCGAGATGCTCGTTGGCTTTGCGGACATAGCCGGCGTGGTGGACGTTGTGATGCAGCTCGACGGTCTGCGCGTCGATGTAGGGTTCCAGGTCGGCGTAGTGGTAGGGCAGGTCGGGTAGTTGATACGGCCCATCGGCCGGCGTGTTGCCCGTCGCCTGCGCGGCGGCCGCTGTCTGTGATTCGCCGCCCAGAATCATCATCCCGCCCGCGATTGCGGCCGAGCCCAGTATTTCTCTGCGTGAGAGCTTATCCATGACGTGTCCTCATCTACATGTGTCCGGCGCGCCGGCGGACGAGCCCGCGCAGCGCTGTCCTAAGACCGCGCGATCCACGGATCGGCTGCCCGCGTGTAGCTCACGATTTCGGTCGGCTTGAAAAACAGCTCAATCTCGGCTTTCGCCGTGTCGGGGCCGTCACTTGCGTGTACCAGATTCAACTGCTGGTCGAGCCCGAAGTCGCCGCGAATCGTCCCGGGTGGCGCATCCTGACCGTTGGTCGGGCCCAGCAGGTTGCGCACGACATTGATCGCGTTGGGGCCTTCGAGAACCGCAACTATCACCGGGCCGCTGGTCATGAAGCCCACCAGCGATCCGTAAAACGGCCGCTCCCTGTGGACTTCGTAGTGCGTTTCGACCTGTTTACGCGGCGATTGCTGGAGCTTCATCGCCGCGATCCGCAGGCCCTTGTCCTCGAATCGCGCGAGGATCCGTCCAACGAGCAGCCGATTCACGGCATCCGGCTTGAAGATTATCAATGTCTGTTCCAAGGCGACGGCTCCTGTGCGTGTCGTGTTGTAAACGTGTGAGGGATTGTAGTCCAAGGTCTGCGGCGCAGGAACCCGAGCACGTCGCCGTAGTGGCAGTTGGGGACGAGAGCGAGCATGGCACGCGAAACAGGACGTCGTCAATGGCGCATCACCGGTCCGCGACGAGTGCCCCAGATTGACTGTTGATTGCCGGCCACCGACCTTGAACACGGTGGACCGGGGCTGGCCTAATACGGCGTGGATGTACCGGGCATCCCGGTGGCAGCGCAAAAAAAAGTGGGCGGAAGTCGGTGGGCGCCGGGGGGAAACGCCGCAGCCGAGCAAGCCGCCCATAGAGTCGAGCCTCACGAACTGCGTGTGAGGCTTTGTGTTCCATCTGAGGGATACTAGGCGTCCCACACGCAAAAGCAAGTCGGGCTTCGCGAAAAACATGCGAAGCAACCGACGGCTGCGGTCGGTGCCGCCCGCGGCCTCCATAAGTTGTTGACTGGCGGCATGTTACGGCGCGAGCGCGGCCGCGCATCTGGGGGGTCGCGTCCGGTCCAAACGGAGGAGTTCGTTGAGTCGCTGGACAAGAGGCGTGTGACTCCGTAGATTCAGCGTTTCGCTTGCCCCCGGTCGCCATGTATGGACTGCGGGCGAAGCTGGGCGTGTGCCCGAGTGGCTAAAGGGGACGGGCTGTAAACCCGTTGGCGATTGCCTACGCTGGTTCGAATCCAGCCGCGCCCATCGAGAGCAAATCACCACAAAAGCGCGACGTCGCGTCCCGCCGCAAACCGCTGCGAGACGCGACTTCGTCGCTTTCATGCGTGTGGTCGCGCGCACGCGCTCGACCGGACGGTGACGCGGCCGACCCTCAGTCAGTCTCCGCGAAACGCAACCGAGGCTTGGGCGTCTCCTCCACGTCGTCGGCGCCGTGCTGGCCGCTTTGTACGTTTCTGAGAGCATCCTCGCCTCTGCGTATTTCCTGGTCGATTGCCTCGAGCAGCCCGCGCTGCTCGCCCGGCGGCGGCTTGTCGGTGCCGCCCTCCGACGCCCCCATGGGGGAAAGGCCTCTCAGTCGCCGGAGCATCCGCGCCTCTTCTATGAGCGCCGACTGACGCTTGGTCACCTCCAGCAGCTCATGGCTCTTCTGCTTCAGGTCTTTCTGTTCCAATGCCCGTCGGATTGTGACTGCAAGGTCTATCTCGTTGCATGGTTTCGTGAAGTACCGATACACCTGGCCTTCGTTAAGGGCACGCAGCGCCGTCGGCAGCGTGGGGTGACCGGTCAGCACGATTCCGACAATATCCGGGTAATCGCGCGCCAGTCGCGCCAGAAACTCCGTTCCGGACATGCCCGGCATCTCCTCGTCGGAAACGACCAGGTCCACCTCGTTGTTCTCGACAAGTTCCGCCGCCTCAATTGCGGAATTGGCCGTCACAATCTCATACGGTTCATTGCGCAGCACACGGGTTAGTCCAGCGATAATGTTGGGATCGTCATCCACCAGGAGCACGGTGTGATTCATGTCATATCTCCAATGCGCTTACGCACTTGCCGTATCTTGCAGCACGCGTGAACTGACCTTGGCTTGGGTGAGTACGTAAACCGGTTCAACAACACCTCTGGTCTTCGCGAAGTTCCTCAGTCTCTGATGCATCGCCGGTGTGACTTCCTGACCCTTGCCTATTAAGAGAGTCCCGTCGTTTGCCATCACATCCGCGGCGAGGATCATGCGCGTGCGCAGATCCTTCACGCCGATTTCGATGACCTCCAGTGCCGCCTCGAGGCCGGCGATTGTCTCCAGTGCGACCAGGATCTCGGGATCGTACCAACCCGAACGCATGCGCAGCTCAGCCAGGATTCGTACGTCGGTGTCGCCACTCCATGTGAGCGTGTTGTAGTCCAGGGCTACCTTGAGAATACGGGCTCCGAGGGGAATGTCGGCGCCTGCGACGGAATCGGCGGGGTTGCCCGAGCCATCGAAGCGTTTCTGCTGGTAGGCGATAATCTTGGCCACTTGTTCCAATCTGGGTATGTTTGCCACCAGATCGCGCCCCACTTCGGGGTGCGCTTCAAACATTTGCAATTCGTCCGCTTTCACGGACTCTCCATGGTATATTCTGGCCAGTGTGTCCGGCGGCACAGTAACACACCCTATCTGCGAGAGCATGGCGGCTATTTCACATTGCCAGGCTTGTTCGACGTTCAATTGTGCGCAGAGTTTCTGGACCACCTGTCGTACGCGGGAGGCATGGCCAAAGGCGGTTGGATTGGCCAGGGACAAAACGTCAGTGAGGACCTTGACGCTTCCGCGCAAAGTGCTGCCCAGGAGTTCCCGCTCCGCCGTGACGAGTTGGTATTGTCGGATGCCGTCTTGCAGCGCGCCGGTCAGCGTTTCCGGCGGACATGGCTTGGTCAGGAAGCGAAAGATGCTGCCCATGTTGACGGCGTCAATGGCCGTCTGTTGATCGGCGTTGCCGGTCAGCATGATGCGAACACTCTCGGGGGCTTGTGCTTTGACCTGGCTGAGGAACTGAATGCCGTCCATGCCCGGCATGCGCATGTCGGAGACTACCACCGCAAAGGGGCCGTCAGAGGCAATCGTCTCCAGCCCTTCTGCACCGCTCGGCGCGGTTGTAATCCGAAACTGCTTGCGGAGCTGGCGCTGGAACGCCTGCAAGATCCGCGGGTCGTCATCAACACAGAGAATATGCTCGCTCATTGGGCCGTCTCTCCCTGTGCTGTTTCCGCGAGCAACTCCCGCCAGGCCGGAATATGCTCAGTCAGGCCAAGTTGATCCAGATACTCCATGTCGAGCAGAGAGGAACTGGGAGACGCACCGGCGCTGCGCAGCTCATGTTCGAGAGCGTTGGCCGTGTGCACGGCGGTTAGCGGCGTGAAGCCGTCACCCAGGCACCTGCGCGGATTGTGGTGAAACGCGACCGCCTCGACAATTGGGTCCGGGAGTCCCCAGAGCCCCAGCAGGTATGCGCCAACCTCGGCGTGCGTGTTCTTCAGTATCTCGCGCTCTGCCACCCAAAGCTCGTGTTGCCCACGTTCGGCAACGGCCAGTACGCTAGCATACTTCTCCGGCAGATTGGCGGCGATGACGAGTTTACCGGCATCGTGCAGCAGCCCCGCCATGAGTGAATGGTCGCGTAGGCCTTCTGCGTCATCACCGGCCGACGCTGCAATGCGTTTGGCCAGCGCGCCGGTTGCGGCGCTATGGTCCCAGAGTGTTTCGAGACAAAAGCCCTCGATCTTGGCATCCTGAAGTTGTGAAAAGATGTGCACCGAGAGAACCAGCGACTTGAGTGTGTCAACCCCGAGGAAGCTCGCCGCCTGGGATGGATCGGACACGTGGCGCCGCAGCCCGAAGAACGCCGAGTTCACGAGCTGCAGGATCTTCGCGGTCATTCCCACATCTTTGGAGACGATCTCGCCGATTTTCTTGATTGATGCATCTGGAGACTGGAGCTCAGCCACGATCTCGGTGTAGGTGGCCGGCAGGCTGGGGATTGTGGTCATTTGCGATACCAACTCGCGGAGCGAATCTTCGCCGAGCAACTCGTGCAGGGCGCAGGCGCGACCGATCACGTTTCTCAGTTGCTCGGGATCACAGGGTTTGGCGAGATACTGATGTGTGGGCCCGACAGACCTGAGTATCGCCTCTTCCTCCGAGTGTCCGGAGAGCACGATGCGAATGACCTGGGGATAACGCTGCTTGACTTCAGACAGAAGTTGGGCTCCGTCCATATCGGGCATGCGCATGTCACTGACGACCACGTCGAAGTGGCTCTCCGCCAACATGGTCAGGGCTTCCTGTCCGCCGGAGGCAAAGGCCAGCTCCCACTCGTTTCGCATTGGTCGCAGCATTCTGCGCAGCCCATCGAGCACGTTAAGTTCGTCGTCAACAAACAGGATTCGTTTCATGTTTCGCATCCAGTTCACACCAAGCAGGAAACCCCGTCGTGCAAGTCCGCCCGGATCGCGCGCAGTTCGTCCACTGACTCCAGGAATGCTGCGTACACCGTCGGATCAAAGTGTAGCCCGACTTCGTCGTGCATGATTGCCAGTGCGTCGTCTTCCGAGATCGCCGGCTTGTAGGGTCGCTTCGAGCACAGTGCGTCGTAAGCATCGGCCAGGGCGACGATACGTGATTCCAACGGAATCTCCTCGCCGGCCATACCGGCCGGATAACCACTCCCGTCCCACCATTCGTGATGTGTCAGTGCAATCGATGAGGCCATGGACAGGATCGGGTCCCGGGCGGCCCCATCATGGCCGCACATGTCCGCTCCGCGCCACGCGAGAAACGTACTCATAACTTTTGAGTCTTCGTGCAGAATCTCAGCCCCGATGGCACAGTGCCGTTTCATGACCTCCCACTCCGCCGCGTCCAAAGGGCCGCGCTTTCGGAGAATCGCGTCCGGTATGCCGATTTTCCCGATGTCGTGCAGAGGGCTGGTCAGAAACAGCGTCTCCACAACCGTGCGCTCCACACCCAGCGTCTCGGCGATCACTCGGCAATAGCAGCCGACTCTCACGACGTGGTTGCCGGTCTCCTCGTCGCGATACTCGGCCGCCTTGCCGAGACGCCAGATGATGTCCATTCGCGAGTTGGCCAGATCGGCCGTGCGTTCCTCGACTCTGCGCTCGAGAATCGCATTCTGGGTTTTGATTTCATCCTGATAGACCTTCAGTTTGATCACGTTACGCAAGCGCGCGATGAGGTCTTGCGGATCGACGGGCTTGTTCAGGAGATCCGTGGCCCCCGAATCAAGAGCCCGGCGTTTGATATCACCCTCGTTTCTCCCGGTTAGGATGATGACCGGGACATCCATTGTCCGCGCGTTTGCACGCATCTCCGCCAGCAGCGCGAAACCGTCCTTGCCAGGCATGTCAACGTCTGACACGACGACGTCGAAGCTGTCCGCCTCGAGTTGCTCCAGCGCCACATCGGCGCTGTCGGCGAAGCTCATGTCCCAGAGGCTTCGCTCCGTGCGCAGCATTCGCCGCAGTCCGTCCAGGATGTTTGGCTCGTCATCAACGAAAAGAATGCGCCTCTTCATCCTGCTGCATCTCCTGTGCCTCGGCCGGTTCCGCGCCTATCGGCAGGCGGATGATGAACGTCGTGCCCTTGCCCACCTCGGTCTCCAGCGTAATGCTGCCAGCGTGCTTCTCGGTGATCACAGCATGTGCGATCGCCAGGCCCTGGCCGGTCCCCTTGCCCACTTCCTTCGTTGTGAAGAAGTGATCGAACACTTTCGAACGGTGTTCCTCGGAGATGCCGGTACCGGTATCGCTGATACGGATCTCGGCCCAATCACCGTCGCGCCGCGTCGCGATTGTGATGGTTCCCCTCTTGTCCGAATTCTCGCCCGTCACATCGGCGATGGCATGGGCGGCGTTGACTACCATGTTGAGGATCACCTGGTTGAAGTCGCCGGCCAGACAGAACACGGGTGGCAACGCCGGATCAAAGTCCTTTACCATCTCCGCGACGTACTTCCACTCGTTTCGGGCTACCGTGACCGTGCTCTCTATGGCCTGGTTCAGGTCGATGGCCTCCTTGCCTTCCACACCCGGATGTGAGAAGTCCTTCATGGCGCGCACGATTCGCGTGACTCGTTCGAGCCCTTCGAGCGACTGATCGATGGCTTTCGGGATTTCATCCCGCAGGAACTCGATGTCGAGCTCCTGAAGGGCCGCTTTGAAGCTGGCGGAACGTTCCTCCCAGCCACACGGTGTGCCGGTCGGGTTCACAAGCTCCTCGCAACGGTCAAGCGCCTTCAGCAGATCACCAACGCCGTCGCGCAGGAAACGCGTGTTGTCACCGACGTATTGCGTTGGCGTGTTTATCTCGTGAGCAATGCCGGCGGCCAGCTGCCCGATTGACTCCAGTTTTTGTGCCTGCAACAACTGGGTGTGCGTCCTTTCGAGCTGCTCTTTTTGCTCTTGCAGCTCGCGCGTCCGCGTCGCGACGGCGTCTTCGAGTGCCTCGACCGTGTGGCGCACGCGGCAGGCGAGATCCCATTTTCCACTGAGTGCACAGGCGAGCTGGCGAACCTCGACGTTGTCGAACGGCTTCTTTAGAATCAGCAGGTGGTCGCTCTCGCCGAGCGTCTGTATCATCTCGTCCCACGTGTAGTCCGAGTAAGCGGTGCAGACCACGACCTCGAGGTTGGGGTCTTCCTTCCACAGGTGAGCGATGGTGACGATGCCATCCCACCCGGGAGGCATGCGGACATCAACAAAAGCAACGGCATATGGCCGCTGGTCGCGGAGCGCCTGGCGCACCATCTCCAGGCCCTCCTGCCCCTGATAGGCTGAGTCGATTTCAAAGCCCTGCGTGCCAACGCTGTCGGTGTCCTCGCCAAACAAACTTGCCTCTGTCTCATCCAAAGCGGCGACCTTGGCCCCGCTCGACCCGAGAATCTTGCGGTAATCGTCGTGGATCGTGCGGTTATCGTCGATCACGAGGATCCGCCGGTTGTTACTGAGCTGCGTGGTCATCTCAAACTCCCGACACTCGGGTTTCCAAACAAGTATGAGCCCACCGCGCTACGCACTGAACGAGCGCATTGCGGTCGATAGGCTTGCTGGCGTAGTCATCGCAGCCCGCGTCGAGGCACCTGCTTCGGTCATTGGCCATGGCGTGGGCGGTCAGGGCGATGATCGGCGCCGAGTAGCCCTCGCGGCGCAACAGCTCGACCGCCGTATAGCCGTCCATCACGGGCATCTGCATGTCCATCAGGATTACGTTGTAAGTATGCTCCTCCCCGATGGCGGCCAGCGCCGCCTCGGTTGCCAGCTTACCATTCTCGACGACAGTAACCAGCGCCCCGGCTTTCTTGAGCACGAACGAGATAAGTTTCTGGTTGTCCGGCCCATCCTCGGCCAAAAGGACACGCACGCCGTCCAACGGGCTTTCAGTCGTAATGGGTGCGTCCTTTCGCAACGGTTCAGCCGATGGCCGGACACTATCCGTATCCTCATCCCGCTGGTCATCCTCGACCGGGCGGGCTGCGATTGTCGCTCGAAATCTCGTCCCCACTCCCTCGCCGGACTCCACCACGGTTAGGTCTCCGCCTAACAGCCTGGCGAAGTGCCGGCTGATGGCCAGTCCCAGTCCGGTGCCGCCAAACCTCCGCACGGTGGAGTCGTCCGCCTGCGCGAAAGGGCGGAATAGTCCGGCAACCTGCTCCGGGGTCATTCCCATGCCGGTGTCAACCACGTCGAACTGCATGTAGGGTGTCTCACCTTCGCTCATATGGCTGACGATCAACCGCACACCCCCCTCAGAAGTGAACTTGACGGCGTTGCCGGTGAGATTGATGAGGATCTGGCGCAGGCGGGTCGGATCCGTCTTGACTATTTTGGGGATTGCGCCGGCAACCTCGGTGTCGAAAGTCAGGTTCTTCGCATCGGCGCGCACACGAATCAAGGCGGCCACGTCGCCCACCAGTTTGCGCGGGTCGCACGCGACCTGCTCGACGGTCATGCGGCCCGCCTCGATTTTTGATATGTCCAGAATGTCGTTGATGATCTCAAGCAGGTGTAGCCCGTTGCGGTTGATCGTCTCGATAGCGTCGGTGCGCTCCATTTCCGACAGCCCCGGCTGAACAAGCTGCTCGGCGAAGCCGAGAATCGCGGCCATCGGTGTGCGGATCTCGTGCGACATGTTTGCGAGGAAAGCCGACTTTGAGCGATTGGCGGCTTCAGCCGCATCGCGGGTGGCCGCAAGTTCCATGTTGATCGCCTGGAGTTCGTCGCGGGCGCGTGCGATCTCCTGCGTGCGCGCTTCGACGATGCGTTCCACCTCCACGAGCTTCATCTTTGCTCGGCGTGTCAGGCTCCACTTCTCGGTCAGGGCCGCCGCGAGTTGGCGCACCTCCACCGCGTCAAAAGGCTTCTTGAGAATCACGAGTTGATCGCTCAGCCCGAGCTTCTCAACCATATCATCCCAGGAATAGTCGGAATACGCCGTGCAGATCACTACCTGGATGTACGGGTCCTCTTCCCACAGGTGGCCTACGGTCTCGATCCCGTCCCACCCAGGGGGCATTCGGACGTCCACGAAGGCCATGGCGTACGGTTGCTCATTTGCGCGCGCCTCATGAGCCAGCTTGACCCCATCACGCCCCTGATACGCCGAATCCAGCACAAAAGCCTCGCGCGTGGCCGCGACATTGCTGGTCGAACCAGCAAACAGGGCGGCCTCGACCTCATCCAGTTGTGAATCTGTTCCCGAGTCAACACCGAGAATCTTTCGAAAGTCGGCGTGGATCGGCTCACTGTCATCGATGAGCAGAATGCGCCTATTACTCTCACCCCGTTGGTTACACATCGCTCCGCTCCGCCGCCTGCACGGGCAATTCAAGAACAAAGGTCGCGCCCCGACCTGGACCGTCACTCTGAGCCGTCAGTGATCCGCCCATTTCCTTTGCCGCGAGCGCGCTGCCGTGCAGACCAAATCCGTGCCCGTCCTTCTTTGTTGTAAAGCCGTGCGCGAAGATCTTCGTCAGATTCTCCGCTGGTATTCCCACGGCGTTGTCGCCCACTTCGATCTGGAGGCGATCTTCGGCGGGTACGCGCAGCCGCACTGTCATCCGCTTGTCTGACTGCTGGGCCTCTTTCAGTGCTTCCTTGGCGTTCTTCAGCAGGTTCACCAGGATCTGCGTCAGCCTGTGCTTATCGACGTTGACTACAGGAAGTTCGTCGTACTCGCACAGAACCCGCACTCCGTGTCGGTCGCACGACCCCGCATCCATCTTCAACAGATCGTCCAATAATCGGCCGACGCGCACCGGCTCGACGACACCCGCCGTTCCGGTCAATGACTGCTGCATGCTGATGATGTTCTTGATGTGCTCGATGTTCTCGGTCAGGGAGCGGAGTTCGTCCAACACCTCCGACTGCTCGTCCGCGAGATGGTCGGCGAGTTTTGCCAAATAGCCGGGTAACTGGCGGCCGCGCTCGTCCTGGGTGATGAAAGTGTCCAGGTCGTGCATGTGCTCGGACATCAGGGACGTGGCCTTGGCCAGGCCCGGCACTCTGGATCCACGGACCTTCTCACTGACCAGGCCGGCCGACACGTTGACACTGTTGAGCACGTTCCCGACGTTGTGCAGCACGTCCGTCGCCACCTCGGACATCCCCGCCAGGCGGGAGGCTTCGACCAACTGCTGTTGTGCGTCCCGGAGTTCCGCGTGGGCCTTTTCCGCCAGTTGTCGCGCGTGGTCAACATCGCTCAACATGTTGAGCGCCGCGCGTCGCGCGTCGCGCATCTGGTCGCGCGCCTCGTTCAGTTCGGCCCGCTCCCGCTTCAACTGACCGATGCGACTGCGCGCGTTATTCTGCGTTGCGGCGCACTCGTCGGCCAGGATCAGGTAATTGAGCCATGAGTCGTCTTCCGGCAGGTCGTCGATCGTGATGCCCAGCCGCTGCATCTCTTCGGTCGTTTCCGGCACCGGGCTTCCGACGAACACGCGCAGGTGACTCTCCGTCGCCGGCATCCAGCTTCCGCGCAGAGGAAGCGTGTTTCCGCTCTTCGTGCGTAGCCCCAGGGCCACGAACGGACGGTCCACGGCAACCACGAAGTTATCGAGCTCCTGTCCGGCGATGGATGTGTCGAGGAGCTTGGTCAGACTCTCCGACACCCAGCGCACAACCTGGTCGTCGTCCACCGCGATAACGGACGGGCCGAGTTGCGTAAATGCCTCGATTGTGACTGTCAGCGCGGTCATTTACGGAAACCTCACTTCAAAGACGCACTCGGGATCGCCCCGACGTGTACAACAGGTTTCCGTGACGTCCAGCGGCTGCCCGAAATGAACTCCGACTCCGAGAATCAGGCCGTGGACCACCGGGCAGAGTCCGCGCGCCGAAACATAATGAATGGCCAATCCTCCGTCCGGCAAATCCTCGGCGCTGAGCTTGGGCGGGTGCGCGCCACTGATCGACTTTGTGACTTGAGTGTGAATTCGCTCGGCGTGCGCGAGAAAGTCACGGGCGTTGCGGCCGGCCAGTGCATACAGTGCCGGGTGTGATTCCCTCCCGGTGTTGGGAATCCAGTACTTTCCAAACTCGATCATAACCGCATCGGCCGACAAGTCGGTGTGCTTGGCCGCCGCTGTGACCAGATCAATGGTCATCTGATCGGGATATTCGAGGCCCGGCGAAAACAAGGGTTCATCACAGTTCGCCTCCTGGCAGATCGTCTCCCAGGTATCTTTGCCAAACTGGCTCTCCACCAGCTCCTGGATTCCCTTGTTGATGACGCCTTTCATGCCGTTACCTCCTCCTCGACGATCTGGAACTTGGGTTCCTGTCCCTGCGCGACGAGCAACTCGTTGACTTCCTGTTTCAACTCTATCA
The DNA here is from genome assembly GCA_963675745.2 of Phycisphaerae bacterium. GTDB lineage: Bacteria > Planctomycetota > Phycisphaerae > UBA1845 > Fen-1342 > JAFGRR01. The sequence continues at coordinate 37,715 of CAXXWX010000027.1, read as the reverse complement.
TCCGCAGTTCGCGACCCACGGCCAGTTGATTGAATCTCTCAAGGTCTGCCACGGTTTCCCTGAGCGACTCACTGGCCGACTCGGCGGCTTCCTTGGCCGCACGCAACTGCGCCTCGGCCCGCTTGCGCTCGGTGATGTCGAGAACGATGGAGACGAAAATCGGGGTGCCGTCATTCATCAACTGAAGGTGGACATCGACGGGGTACACCGATCCGTCCTTGCGTCGGTGAGTCGTAGTGAAGTGGACCTGCTCCTGGGCGCCGGTGCGCAAGGGCCGGACCAGCTCCGCAAACGACTCGGCCGTGAACTCCGGTTTCAGATCCAAAGCGGTTAGGCAGAGCAGCTCCTCCATCGAGTATCCCAGGTTCTTTCGGGCGCCGTGATTCACGACGATCAGGCGGAGTGTGTCGACATCGAAGATGTAGATCTCGTTGAGGGAGCTTTCGAGCACTCGACTGAATCGAGTGGCCTGCTCCTCGGCCCGCTTGCGTTCGGAGACGTCCTGCTTGATTGCGACGAAGTGCGTGATTGTCCCGCTCACATCTGTAACCGGTGTGATAGTCATTTCTTCGTAGTACAGGCTGCCATCCTTACGTCGGTTGATCAGCTCAGCGCGCCACACTTGTCCCGAGAGCACCGTACTCCACAAGTCTCGGTACAACGCATCATCGTGCTTGCCACTCTTGAGCACGCGCGGATTCTGGCCGACGGCCTCGTCAAAGGTGTAACCGGTCAGGCTCGTGAATGCCGGGTTGACCCAGGCTATGCAACCGTCGCGGTCGGTAATCACGATGGCGTTGTCTGCCGCGGCAAGTGCTTCACTCTGAATTCGGAGCTGTTCCTCGGCTTGCTTGCGCTCGTTGATGTCCTGAATGGTCCCGAGTACTTTGATACACTCTCCGTCTTCACGGACCGCCCGGCCGATAACTCGACACCAAGCGACCCTACCCGTAGCCGTTCGAATCGGAGCCTCGTAATCCAGGGGTTTGTCTTCCTGGATGAGTGCCCGCAGGGCCTCGGCTACCAGGGGCCGGTGTTCAGGGAGGTAGTAATCCAGGTGCTCGTCAGGTCCGGGAATGGGGTCGCCCGGCTCAATTTCGACGATCTCATACGTGCCGCGCGTCCAGATCGCCTTACGCGTAATCAGGTCGTGCTCCCAGCCACCGACGCGAGCGGTTCGGCTCATTTCGTTGAGCCGCGCCTCACTTTCGCGCAGTTGCTCCTGCGCCGCCTCCGCGGCCCTTCGCGAATGCTCAGCGTCCTCCATCATGCCTACAGCCACCCGGCGGCTTCGCTCCAGTTCGAGCGTGTGCCGCTCTAGTTCGACTGCGCGCTTGGCGGCCGACTCCTCGGCCCGTCGGCGTTCTGAGACCTCGCGCTGCATTTCATCATTCGCCCTGCGCAGGTCCGTGATGTCGCGATCCACACCCCTAAACCCGAGCATTGCGCCGCTGGTGCCGACAATCGGAACCGCGTTGCTGTCCAGACACCGATAGCCGCCATTCTTGTGTCTCCACCTGATCTGTAAGTGGCTCCACCCGCGACGTTCGGCAATCCAATTAGGCAGCATGCCCTCCACTATTGTCCTATCATCCTCATGCATGAGGTCGAGGCTTGCCTCACCGATCACTTCGTCGGGACGATATCCCAGGATTGCCTCAACTGCGGGATTGCTGTATGTGTGTGCGCCTTGTAGGTTTATTTCCCAAATCCAGTCGCGTGACGTTGCGATGAATGCCCTAGCCTTCTCCTCGCTTTCGCGTAGCCGCCTCGCCATCACATCCTGGAAGAACTCATACAGACGGGCGATAGCGAGCATCAGCACGACCAGGCCGACCCCGGCAAGCAGCGCTAGCAACTCATAGTGAAACGGAGCCAGATCATTCGGAAAAGTGTAGCCGATGTAATTGAGCGTGTAGAATACGGCCAGAGACAAGACAGTGACAATCAGCCAGGCAAAGGCGGAGCGCCGGCCCGCTGTACTCAGCGCTACAACAGGCACCGCCGCGTACCATGGAAGCGTAAGAGCGCCGTGTCCACCCAAGCGGCACGCCAAGAACGTCAGCACACCAAAAAAGGCCACGGCGAGCAGATTTCCCGCAGCAAGGCACGAGCCGGTCTGACGGATGACGTACAGACTCGCGAGTGCCACGGCGATGGCTGCGCCGAGCGCGGCGGCGTTCATCAGGCTGTTCATCGAAAGGACGATCGCAGCGTAGCCGGTTGCCAGAGCGATGAGTGTCCAGGCAGACGTCACCACGAGCCGGGCCCGGCGGAGCACGTCTGGATCACCATTGCGGACATGGTCAGGTATGAACCAATCGACTCCGGCGCGCAAACGTGATCGAAGCCTGTGTGTCCGGTGTTCTGCTTGGCAGGTGTTGTTCATGTTCACAACTCGAATCCAAGAACGAATGTCAGGCTGTGTTGCGTCCGATCGATGCTGCGTGATCGGTGTTGAGTCCTGGTGCGGCAAGCCGCACCCTGCCGGGCCGCTCATCTCTCAATTGCATGCTGGCGTCCTACACGTGCTCGTACCTGCTCGGCCGGCCCAACTCGTCCAGCAACTCATTGACCTCCTGTTTCATCGCCAGGACCCGCTCCTCACGCCCCATCATCACTGCGTTCATTCGCTCCATGTCCGCCATGGCCGCCGCTGCGCGGTCGGCGTGCGCCTCTGCCGACTCTTTGGCCTGCTTCAGCAGCGCCTCGCGCTCTTTGCGATCACTGATATCCACGGCAAGCTCGAAGCGGACCAAGCGCCCGTCTGACCAGTGGATGGCCCGGTCTATGCGCCGGTAATAGCGCTGGTTGGTTGCGTTCTGGAATTCCCAGACATACGTCCCGGCTCCCGCACCAAAGATGCGGTCGTTGGTGCAGAACGGGCAGGGCGTATCGCGGTTCTGCAAGACCTGATGGCAGGGCTCTCCGACATGGTCGCCCCACGCCTTGCGGGCCGGTCCGTTCATGTAGAGCAGCTCGTATGTCTGCGGGTCGGCCACGTAAATGACTTCGTCCATGTTGTCAAACATGGAGAGCAATTGCCGTCGCTCCAGCTCCAGCTTGTGCTCGCTGTCCCGCACCTGGCGCAACATCTGGACCTTGGCCGCCTCAAACAGAAGGGCGAGCACGAGCATCAGCAATATCAGGCCGAGCCACATCAGCAGACCAAACAGCTCATAGTGGCCATGCGTCAGATCGCAAGGGAATGTGTAGCCGGCGCAGTCAATTGCGTAAGACGCGGCCAGCGACAATGCGGTGACAGCCAACCAGCAGAAAGCCGAGCGCCGGCCCGCGGTACTCAGGGCGACGACCGGTACGCCCACGTACCATGGGAGCACGATCGAGCCGTGCCCCCCCAGGCGGGACGCCATGATTGTCAACACACCGAAGAAGGCTGCGGCGATCATGTTCCCCGCGATTAAGGATGATCCGGTCCGATGCATGACATACAGAATTGGGACCGCCATGCCGGCTCCCGCGATGAGCGTGGCGGCGCAGACCGGGCTGTTCATCAAGTAGTGAATCGAAGCGTATATCAGTGCCGTGGCAAACAGTGTCCAGGTGAACGCCACCACCAAGCGGGCCTGACGAAGCGCGTCCGGAACGCCACCGCGCACCTGAGCGGGTATGAACCAGTCGATGCCGGTGGTCATCCGGGATTGAAGCGTATCTGTCGGGTGCTCCACTTGGCGGGCCTCGCTCATGCTCACCATCCAAACCCAAAACCAAAGATCAAGCTGTGTTGCGTCTGCTCAATGCTGCTCGGTCCATAATCGATACCCAGAGGGATGACGCTGCGCCCGCCACCGTTCATCGAATCGTGGAAACCAAGAATGTACCCGGCGCCGATCCACCAGTTGTCGCGCGCGTACCGCAAGCCGACCGAGGCGTGGTGCTGCGCCAGTACCGTGCCGATCGGAAACAGATGCTTGGCCGTGGCCGGCGTGCGGCCGTAGTTGTATCCCACGTCCAGCGTCCAGCGTTCGTTGAGCTTGAACTCGGCGCCGGCGATAAAAACCCACTGGTCGCGATAGCCCAATGGCAGTGGTACGCGCAGGTCGACGACGCCGTCGGTGGCGACGGTGAGGTCGTTCCAGATCGAGTTGGAGTAGTTCAACCAGCGGACTTCGCCCACCAGTTTGCACCAGTCGGTCACGTCCCACGCCGTTCCGGCGGCCACGCGCTGCGGCAGGCGAATGGTGTCGATGTTGCCATCGCCCAGCGGAACGGGCAGGAGGCCGAACAGCGCGGCCCGCGTCTGTCCGCCACGCAGGTCGTTGGCCCAGGTGGGTGAACGGTAAGCGACGCCGAAAGTCAGCGAGTCTGTGGCCTGATAGTGAGCGCCCAACTGAAAACCCAATCCGTATGCGTAGCCGCGGCCAAACTCTACGTCCATGGGCCCGAGCACCGCGCTGAACTCCGTGGTCAGCAGCTCGCCCCGGATGCCGCCACCGATCGAGAGCCGGTCGTTGAGACGGTAAGCCCCGCTCAGGTAGAGCCCGAGGTTCTTGCAGTCGGACTCGACACGGCGTCGCTGGAACGGGATCAGCAGATGTCGCGCCCGATAGCGGGTGGCCAGACCTGATTTGCCGTGAACAGCCAATCCCCAGGCCAGGCGCTCGTTGACCGGAAAGGCCAGCGCCGTGTCCGCGATGGGAATCAACCGGATTTCGGACTCGCACGACCCGAGCGGTGTGTGCCAGGACACGTCTGGGAATACGAGTTGCCCGGCGAAGTCGAAACGCGGGCGCCCTTGCGGCGTCAGCGCCAACGCGGCGGGGTTGTCTATCTGGGAGAGGGCTGAATCGCCGACGGCCACATCCGCGCCGCCACGGGCGCGTGCCTGGAAACTGATGCCGGTCAGCTCCACACCGTTGGAGGCGAACGCGCGCGGTGAGTGGGCCGCCAGCAGCACAGCCAGTGCGGCCGCCAGGTGGCATCGACAAGCGAAGGTAATACCGCGCAGCACAATCAAGTGGTGCTCTCCACGGGGGCATCGTTACACGCATCCAAACATCTGGATGGGATCGCAACTGCTGCGTCCCGATCGAAACGGGCAGTTTCTCTGGCTGGCACCAGACTCTGTCTCAATCCGCCGCTCGACCGCCGAAGTACAAGTCGGACGGACACAGTTAGGATCGGTCTATGGCACGGACTGGATAAGAGGCGGCGTGTGTTGATCGCCGTGACACACCCTAGGAAGATTCAACGGGACTGCTGGTGCAACCAGACAGACCATGGGTTTGTCCTATCGCGCAGTGTTTGTTGCCGCGCCCGCCCGCCGTCGAGGCCTTAGCGTGTGCGCTTCGGTGTCGTCATGAGCGTCACGCGTCAGTTAAGGGCAAACGAGCATGGCGTGTAAATTCAACACGCAGGTTGGATGTTCCAAGCGCGCGCTTGGAGCTGCCAGTGCGAAGTGCCCCCGCTGCTCGGTGAAGGCAGGTTGATGTTGGTAGGCTAGGCGTACAAATCCAGACCGTGTGCAGGGTCTGTGCCAGGTGTCTGTTTATGCCCGACGTCGCCGGCGGTCGCCGTCGCGGTTTCCTCAGCGCCGCGGCCGAGTTCCGATACTGTCCGAAAGTCCTCGGTTGCTGCTAGAACCAACGGGAGAATCGCCGCGCTCGGCGATACAAACACCTGCGGACCGGCGTCCGACGACTCGTCCACGTGTCTGGAGTACCGTGCAGAAGAGGCAGACGCCTGTGTCGGAGGCCCATTGGCCAGGGCCGCTGCTGTCGCGGCGCTTGACGTTATTCCCAGGGGATCCATTTCGATCTCCATCGCATGCTCCCGATGGTGACGCATGATGCGCCACTGGAGATGAGTATCCAAAAGGTGAGTTGGCGTGGCTAGATGGAAGATTCAGCAAGTTGGTTGGCCTGGTCAGCCACGCGGTTGGAATGGCCTACCCGGCGTCGACGCAGAGCATTAGCTTCACGAGCTCGGGAACGTTGTCGGCGTCCATCTTCGTCAGGGCCTTCGTGCGGTGGGCATCGATGGCCTGGGGGCTGACACCCAGCTGGGCTGCGATTGCCTTGTTCGTCAGGCCGGAGACAGCCAGGTCCACAACCTCGCGCTCCCGCGGCGTGAGTAGTGCCACACGCGCGGCCAGGGCTTGGCGCTCCGCTTCGCGGCGACGATCCTCCAAATCCCGAGCCAGGGCGCGCTGAATGTGGTCGATCAGCACCTGTGGGCGAATCGGTTTCTCAATAAAGCCGATCGCCCCTCGCTGTAGCGCTTCAACGGCCATCGGCACATCCCCATGGCCGGTGATTATGATGACGGGAATCGGAATGCCGTCCGCCAGTAGTTTCTTCTGCAGCTCAGTGCCGCTCATGTCGGGCATGCGCACGTCGAGCACCAGGCAGCCGGCGTCGGCCGCGTCATAGGCGTCCAGGAATTCGCGCGCACTACCGAATGTCTTGATCGGTTGCGCGAGTTCCTCCATCAACCGCGTGAGCGACTGACGGACATCAGGATCATCATCCACTAGAAACACAGTGCTGTCGGCATTCATCATGTTCCTCTGCCTTGGACAACGGTAGCGTGAACCGGAGTGTCATGCCACGGTCGGGGTTCGGGGCCGCCCAGAGGCGGCCGCCATGGGTTTCGATGATTGAGCGGCTGATGGCCAACCCCATCCCCATGCCCCCAAACTTGGTCGTGAAAAATGGTTCAAACAGCCTGTCGAGAACCGGCTGGGGCACCCCGGGCCCCGTGTCGCAAACCGCGATCTCGACCGAGCCTCCTTCCGCCTCTCTTGTTCTGACAACCAACTTGTGCTCGCCCGTGTCGTCTTGGCCCATGGCCTCGATTGCGTTTTGCGCAAGGTTCGAGATTACCTGTTGTACGTGGATCGGGTCGGCGGGGACGGGCGGTAAGCTCCCCGATAGATCCAATTGCGTTCGGATACCGCGGGCTCGCGCCTCGGATCCGACGAAGTGCATGGTCTCACGGACGAGCTCGTTCAGGTCCACAGTCGACAAATCCAGCGTGCCTTCGCAAACAAAGGCCTTGAAACGCCGGATGATCTCGGCGGCACGGTTGGCTTGTGCGGCCACGATCTCCAGATCACGCAGTACCCTGTCCGGAATACCCTCCACGCATTGGGCGGCCAATCTTCCGGCCTCAGCATGGCCCATAATCGCGGTAAGCGGTTGGCTGATCTCGTGAGCAATGCTTACCGAGCAGCGCCCGATCGACTCCAGTTTCTGTGCCTGTAGCAACTGCGCGTGCGTCTTCTCGAGTTGCATCGTCCGTTGTTGCAGTTCGCGTGTCCGCTCCGCGACGGCGTCTTCGAGCGCCTCGACCGTGTGGCGTACGCGGCAGGCCAGTTCCCATTTTCTGCTGAGTGCACAGGCCAATTGACGAACCTCGGCGTTGTCGAACGGCTTCTTGAGAATCAGCAGGTGATCAGTGTCACCCAGCGTCTGGATCATCTCCTCCCAGGTGTAATCGGAGTATGCCGTGCAGACGACGACCTCGAGGTCTGGGGCCTCCCGCCACAGGCGGGCTATGGTGGCGATACCATCCCACCCGGGGGGCATGCGAACATCCACAAACGCGACGGCGTACGGACGCCCGGTCCGCTGCGCCTGGCGCACCAATTCCAGGCCCTCCTGCCCCTGGTACGCCGAGTCGATTTCAAAACCAGGCATGCTGGCGCTGGCTTTGACATCGCCAAACAGCGTGGCTTCCGTCCGGTTAAGGCCGGCAACCGGGCCTCGGTTGGCGCCGAGGATCTTGCGGTAGTCATCATGGATCGCGCGGTTGTCGTCGATCACCAGGATGCGCTGGTTGCTACAGTTTGTCGCGCCAGACATCGTTCTTCTCCGCCGCCCGCAAGGGCAACTCAAGCGCAAAAGTCGCTCCCCGACCCGGCCCATCGCTGTGAGCCGTCAACGAGCCGCCCAGCTCCGTCGCTGCCAACGCGCTGCCGTGCAAACCAAAGCCATGTCCATCCTTCTTGGTTGTAAAACCATGCGCAAAAATCTTCGTCAGGTGTTCCGGCGGTATTCCCTTGGCATTGTCGGCTACCTCGATTCTGATGTGCCGCGTGTCTGGAGTTTTCAGCCGCAAGGTCAACTGCTTATCTGAGCCCGAACAGTCGGCCAGCGCGTCCTTGGCATTCTTCAGCAGGTTCACCAGGATCTGCGTGAGCTTGTGCTTGTCGACGACGATCGCGGGAAGCTCGTCGTACTCGCAGACCACCTGCACGCCACGCCGGTCGCGCGAGTCAGCATCCATTTTCAACAGGTCGTCCAGCAGGTCGCTGATTCGCACCGGCTCGATGACGCCGGCCATCCCGGCCAGGGACTGTTGCATGCTGATGATGTTCTTAACGTGCTCGATGTTCTGGGTCAGGGAGCGCAGCTCGCCCAATACGTCGGCCTGTTCGTCGGTGAGGTGGTCGGCGAGTCTCGTCAGATAGCCCGGCAACTGCCTGCCGCGCTCGTCCTGTGTGATGAAATTACCCAGGTCGTGCGCGTGCTCGGACATCAGCATCGTGGCCCTGGTCAGGCTCGGCACCCTGAATCCCCGGATCTTCTCGCTCACCAGGCCGGCCGATACGTTGATGCTGTTGAGCACATTGCCGACGTTGTGCAGCACATCGGTCGCCACCTCGGACATCCCCGCCCGGCGTGATGCCTGCAACAACTGCCGGTGAGCCTCTTCGAGTTCCTGCTCCTTGCGTTTGTACTCCGTGAGGTCGGCCACAATCGCCGAGATGAGCTTTCGGCCAGGAATGCGAAGCACCCGACCGCTCACCAGCACAGAGCGCACGTCACCCGTCTTGGTCCGCTGCCTGGTCTCAAACGACTCGGCGCCTGTTTCCACGATCCGCTCAAGACGCCGGGCAACGTCATCGGCTGAGTCGATCATGTCAATGTCGGCAATTCCGAGTTCCCTGAACTCAGCGCGCGTATAACCCAGGACTTCGTGCGCTCGGTCATTGAACTCGATCAGTTCCCCGGTTTCCGCATCGATTACCACGATCGACTCGGCCGCTTGCTCGAAGACGCTGCGGTAGCGTTCCTCCGAATCGCGCAGGGCCATCTCCGCCCGCTTGCTATCCGTCACGTCAATCATCGTGCCGAAGATGGTCCATGATTCCCCATCTTCATCCGGTACGACCTGCACGGTCTCCAGAACATCGATGGGTGAGCCGTCTTTCCGCTGCATGCGGCATTCCGAGTTCGTCAGAACACCAACTCTGCAAAGCCGGTCAATGGAATCCTCGCGGTCGAGAGCGTCCAGATACAGATCCTGCGCCCGGACGGAGATTAGCTCCTCGCGCGATGCGTAGCCAAACATCCTGGCCATGGCATCATTGCAGTTCAGGATGGTGCCATCCGGCTTTGTGCGGTAGACCCCCGCCAGATTGCGTTCGAAGAGCAACCGGTAGTCGCGCTCACTGGCCCGCAGCGCCAGTTCCGCCTGTTTCCGTGCGGTGATATCGATCAACGTGCTCTGCATTCCGATTACGTTGCCGGTCGCATCAGTCAGCGGGCGGGAGTTGTTCAGCACCGTGATGATCTCGCCATTCTTTCTTCTCAATCCGTGCTCATAGGCGATCAGGTGATTGCCCGAAAGAAGCTGATCGTGTGCCGGCAGGACGGCGACGGGGTCCGCGTCGACGTCCGGGATGCTCATGCTGAGCAGCTCATCCCGGGAGTAACCCAGCAGGTCAAGCCCGGCCTGATTCGACTCCACGAAGTTCTTCTCGGCGTCAAACACATAGATGGCCGCGACAGATTCGTCGAAGATCCCGCGGTAGCGCTCCTCGCTCTCCCGCAGCGCTTCCCGGGCGCGCTTCTGTTCGGTGATGTCCGTGTCTGTGCCGATCATGCGCGGCGCATCTTCGCTGGAGTCCCATTCCACCATCCGCCCACGCCCCAGAATCCACCGCCACTGGCCCGACTTGTGGCGGAGTCGAAACTCAGCGCGATACTGCTCCGTTGCGCCGCGCAGGTGGTCGCGCATGGCCCTGTCCACGACCGGTCGGTCGTCTGGGTGCATGAGCGAACCGTGTTCCTCCTCCCAGCGCTCGAGCTCACCGCGCTCGTATCCGGTCAGCTTGTACCAGAGGTCGCTGCGGTTCCATCGAATGGGCCGTAAGCGCAGATCCCAGACACCGTCGCTGACGGCGTTCAGAGCGAGCGCCAGACGTTCGTCATGCTCGCGCAGCGCCTCCTCCGCCTGCTTGCGCTCGGTGATGTCGTCATAAACCGCGACTATCTCTCCGGAGGGCAGGCGGTACGCGTGGCTGTCACGCCAGCCGGCGATCCGCTGGTCTTGGTAGAAGCTGGCCTGATGATGCTCGGGTTGCCCGGTTTGGTACACGCGGCGAAAGACGCTCAACAGGCCGAACTCTTCAACGGCGGGAAAGGCCTCGGTTACCCGCTTGCCGACGATGCTCTCCTTCGAAACCTGCTCGATTCGTTCCGCAGCCGCGTTCATGTCCAGGAACACAAAATCCTGGCCGTAATCCACAGCCCGATAGACTGCAACGCCGCTGCTCATGTGGTCGAACAGCCCGCGAAATCTGGCCTCGCTTGCGCGCAGCGCTTCCTCGGCCCGCCGGCGCGCGGTGATATCGCGCCCCACGCAGTGGAGCATGCCCGTGTCAACTCTTGGTGTCACCGCCCATGAGATTGTGTGGACGGCGCCGTCCTTGGCGATATAGCGGTTTTCGAAGTCGATGGTCAGCTCGCCCTGACTGAGCCTCTCGACTTCGATGGCGTTCTTGGCATGGTCGTCCGGGTGGATGAAATCCAGAAACGGCCGGGCGAGCAACTCGTCCGTCGTGTAGCCCAACGTGCGCTCCCACGCCGGGTTAACGTATTTGAAGTACCCGTCGACACTGGCGATGCAGATCAGGTCGTGGGACAGCTCCAGAATCGCGTCGCGATCTCGCTCCGCGCGTTTGCGCGTGGTGATGTCGATTAGGAGGGCGTGGCAGCAATCTCCGGTGTCGCCCCGCTCCCTGGGGACCGAGGTTTCCAGGCGAAGGCAGTGCGATGCCTCCCCTGGTTGTTGGACCTCGATTTCGCAGGACTGACGCGTGCCGCTCGCGAACGCGTCCGCCAGGTGTCGCCCAAGTGCCTCCCTTCCGGCGGATCGGACAAAGTGCGCCAGTTTCTCGCGGAGCAGTTGGCTGCGCTCAACACCCAGCAAGCCCGCCGAGGTGGTGTTTGCCTCAATAATCACGCCGGACCGGTCAAGCGTCAGGTATCCCGCCGGTGCGAAGTCATAGAGTTCGCGGTAGCTGTTACGCGACGCCTCGAGCTCAAGTTGCGTGCGGCGCAGCTCCTCGTTTTGCAGCTCGAGTTCGGTCTGGCGAGCCTGAAGCTCGTGCGCCAGCGCCAGAACGTCCTCAGCGGCCATGGCGTCGAGGTTCCGGTCCGAACCGGTGATCCGCTTCGCGGCGCGAGCCCGCAGGTTGCCGGCCTGCCGCGATCGCTTGCCTGGCTTGCTCATCGTTTGCACTCCAGCACGCGCGGAACCTTGGGCCGCTCCACGCGCGAGCACCCGGGGCGGCCGATCCCGGTAGCGTTACCGAGACCATGCCTTCCGGGGGCGCTCCATCCCCGCCGCACGCGCCGTGATGTTGCGCGCGGTCGTGGCGCTTCCCAACGTCCTACGAATGTTATCGGTCAACACGGTCGCTACGGGCCAGACAATCACGGTTCGGCCCTCGTTACGCACGGCGTCGGGAGCGTTTCAACTATTGCTATTTTCGATCCAGACCGTTGTCACATTGACCGCCGCGGCTCTAGGCCTACCGGCGAATATCCGCTGCACTCGTTTCGCGATCGTACCGGACCGAAAGCCTGACCGCTGGAGTGTCCGCCGGGCTTGCAACGCTGCGCTGATCTGCGGCTCACGGCCCAAACCGCGACGTCTGCCGGTGGCGCAACTGCAGAACTGATGGCTCGGCAGGCCCGCAATGGCGTCCGCTGTCTCGAATGTCAGGGACCAAACAGCCGCTGTGGGATGTCTCCACACGAATATCGCCGCTGCAATTCAACAATAGCGCCGGGGTACCCGCCTGGCGGCGCTGGGTGGTCGATGTTGTCCACCGGTTTTCGACTCATCAGGTGGAAGTGAGCTTGTTGCGGTGCCTAGTATTTTCGGGCCCAGTGCGATAACGCTGTCGCGACACCAATTGTCGCGATTCCGGCCGGAAGCGCACTGTGCGTATGCAGTCTGCCGATCGACGTGACGCGAGCCGCACGAGTCTGAGATCGGCTTGGGTTCACATCACAATCCCAGCAGGGGCACATGAGAGGAGCACCGTCGTGAGAATGCTGCTAACTTGGACGTGCGCTGTGGCGGTCGTCTCGGCAGCCGGAGCGCAGATCATCGAGGATGATTTCGAGGTGGACAGCTCGGCTGACTACACCATCGCCGAACTGGGCGGCCCGGATGCGACGGCGTCGTTCGGTTGGGACTATATCGCCGCTGGTATCCCACTTGCACCGAGGTCGGAGGTCGGTGACCGCGGCGGCCTGCGGATGACCGCAAACGACACGCTTGGCGAAGTGAATGCTATTACCGCGTTCCACAACACGCCGATGGCCGGCCTGATCAACTACACGCTGCTTGTTGATGTGTACATTGGTATAACCGGCAGCTCTGGATCCACCGAGCACGCCCACGTCGGCGTGGCTGGTGACGGCGTCACGCCTAACCAGCTTTTCTCGCCGATCTCCGGCAGCGGTCACTATCTGGCGTTCGACGGCGACGGTGGATCGTCGTCAGATTTCCGGCATTTCAAACCGAGCGTTACCGCGGTTCCGTCCGGCGACGCAAGCTATCTAAACGACCTCCAAACGACGAACTCCACGGGCGACACCTATCAGAACCTCTTCCCGAACCCACCCTACGAATACGCTGGCTCGCCGGGCAATGCCTGGACAACGCTTCAGATCGATCTGGTGGGCGGCGTTGGAGGAACGATCACCTATTCGCTCGACGGAGCGACGGGGATGACTCCGATCATCCAGGATGTTTCGGAAATCCTCAACGGCTATATCAGCCTGGGACACGGCGACCTGTTCAGCTCGGTCTCCGACCCGTTCCAATCGCAGTTCGTGATATACGATAACCTGTCCGTCGTTCCGGAACCGGGCATGCTGGGCTTATGCGGCCTGGGTGCTCTGGCTCTGTGTCGTCGTCGCTAGCGGGTTTTCACCGAGCCTTGACGCCTTATTGGGTCAGCGCGTGCGGCGCGTTGCGCGAAACGCTGCTGCGATTGACCGCCGGGTACGCGGATTGCCCGTGCCGGACTTGAATACCCGGCGGCAAGGTTCTCCGCCCGGCGTGAGCGGCTCTGAGCAGCCTCAAGATCCCGCGAGTACGCCGCCTCTTTCGTGTTCCTCCGTCAATGAAATTCGGTTATAGCTCGTTGCGGCTATCTCGCTGTCTGAACGCGGTGACTGGAGGATTGTGATGGCGTGTGTTGAAAGTGGCGGCCTGAGCGGTGCGTGTCACAGCCTCGGACTGGCGGTGGTTGTCGTGGCGGCCTGCGCCGGCGTCTGCGTGTCGCCCGCGGCGGAGACCGGGACGACAACGAAGTATGAGTGGCTTGCAGACGCCCGCTTCATCTCCTGGCGCTTTGACGAGTTCGGTGACCTCGACACCGCGCGCGAGCGCGCACGGAAGCTCAAGGCGAGCGGCGCCAATACGGTGATCACATTCGGCCGCCACTATCGCTTTCAATACGTCGCGGACTTTCCGAAGATCAAAGAGAACCTCAAGAACATCGTCACAGCCTGCCACGAGGTCGGGCTGCGTGTCATCGAGCACCACAGCGCGACGTTTGTCCCGCCGGATAACCTGAGCTGTGTTGTGGACGGGATTCCGCTCGAGGACTGTACGGTCATCAGCGCGCGCGACGGCAAACCGCCGTACTTTGAGCAGTACAAGATCATCATGCTGTGCTGCAACAATCCGAAGTTTCGCAAGGTGTACTTTGACTATGTCCTGGATCTGGTCAAAGAGTGTGGCGTCGACGGTCTGATGTCCGATGACATCGAGTTCTGCCCGGACTGGTACGTGTGCGCTTGCGAGCATTGCCGGACCAAGTTCAAGCAGTCGGGGGGCGGCGAGCTTCCCGATGGGACATCAACCCGATGGGGAGATTATGACGACGCGTGGTTCCGGGATTGGCTGCGGTTCCGGATGCGGTCCGGCGGCGACTATTACGTTGATCTGCGCAAGGCGATGGATGACGCAGGTGTGGACATCCCGCTGCTCGGCTGCCTGGCCGGGGCTTCAAACCTGACGCTGTCGCACCGGTGGGGGATGACCGGCGAGGAGTTTGCACGCGGCGTTGACCTGAATTTCTATGAGGCGTACTTCACGTGCAGCAACCTTTACGTCTGGCGTGCCCAGGCGGCGGAGATCAACTACTACCTGGGGATTGGCCGCCGCTTCGGACAACCGCTGTTCACACTTAACTACACGCGATCGGAGGACGAGCTGTTTTTCATGTGGGCGTTCAACCTGGTGCAGGGTGATCGCCTCTGGTTGAACAGCATTCCCGGGCGACCCGACGAGGCGTTCGCGTGGCAAAAAGACCACGAGGAGTTGTTCAGATTTCCCCAAACGCTGTCCAACGTCGCGGTGTTGTTCTCACGACAGACGCGCGATGTCTATGGCGGGTGTAACGCGAAACACTATCTCCACGAGTGGATGGGGTGGTCCGAGATGCTCGCGGAGGAGAACGTCCCGTACGACACGGTGCTGGATGCCGACCTGACCGACGATTTGTCCAGGTATAAGCTGCTGATCCTCCCAAACGCCGCGTGCCTCTCGGATGCCCAGGTTGCCGGCATTCGGCACTTTGTGGCGAAGGGCGGGAAAGTGATCGCCACCCACCATCTGGCACACTGCGACGAGACCGGCGCAAAACGCGCCCAGTCGGCAATGGCGGACTGGATTTCAGCACCGCCCGCGGGTGTCACGTATCACGCCGAGCAGGTCGGCGCCACACAGAGATTCAACACACCCTATTTCGCCGCGGGAGTTGACGAGATCAGTTGGAAGGACACTCGGGACAAGGAACTACGGGGCCGACTGCTTGCCGACGTGCGTCGCGCGGCCGAACCGTTGCCGTGGCGGCTGGTCGAGGGAAACGAGGGGGTGCTTGCCAACATGCACCGCGTGACCGGATCGAAGGGAGACTTCCTGGTCGCGCACTTGCTGAACGTTGCGCCGCTTGATCTCGGCGAGAGCGCGCAGCTCCGCCGATACAGCGGCCCGCCCTACAATCCGACGTCCTTGCCGGGGGCCGTGACGCTGGAGTGCCGCGTGGCGACGCCGAGTGCCGCGACGCTCCACTCACCTGACAATGCCGATCCCGTGGACCTGCCGATTGTCGCCGATGGTGACGCATGGCGGATTCGCATCCAGCCGGATCAGCTTCGCCGGTACGGAGTGATCAAGATAGAGCTCCGCCGTTAGACCATCGCCCGCGCAACGGACCGGAAGTCGTCGAGACCATCTGGAAGCGGGTCGCATCGCGACTCGACGAGGTGGATAGTGAACCTAATTGCCACCCACAGTCCGACAGCCACGCTGACAGTGATGAGAGTCGGCGCGCCCCATGGCAGGTCGCTCATGAGCGGCAGTAGCGGAACACCGAGGACCGCAGCAAGAGCGGCGAGAAACGCCCAGCCGCCCATGAGATCCCGAAGTCGATCCGTCCACATTCGGCGGAGCGGGGGAAGCCGGTCCTCGGACATCCAACGAAGTTTCGCCCACGCAGCGCGGAGAGAGTGCCCCCGAATGACGCTCAAGACCAGCGCACTCGGTGCAAAGCGTGGCGTGGCGGGCCCAAGCGTTTCAATCACGCGCTGGATTGCCCGGAAGGCGCCCGCTGTGGCGCAAGGTCTTCCGAGAACCATGGCAGGTTCGATCACTATGGCGTCTGCGCGTTGCGAGATGAACTGTGCGAGCGCCCCAAAAGTGACACGCGGAGTGAATCGAGTCTCCCAATCCGCAGTAGTCCGGCAGTACAACTCTGTGCCGAAGAAATCAGCCCACTGGTCGAACGAGTCGCGCTTCCATTCGTGCCGCGTGGGGACTCGGGTGCTAAAGAAGCGATCAAGGGCATGCGCGACGTCCATCAAGTCGATCTCATCCCACTCGCCACACGCCCTTAGATGTTCATCGATGCGCATATCGGCAGCGATTGGCCGTCTATCACCGATGATCGTTGGCCACGCGCTGCGCAGCCCGCACATCACCTGTTTGGGAGTGAGCCGCCCTGGTCTCGGATCCGGCATTGGGTGCCCTCCGCTCATGAACGAGGAGATTCTCACGCACGCCAGCCTGGTCGGCAAGGCCAAGGCAGGGGGGGCCAGAATGTTGGATGTGATGCAGGTTGAACTTCGGCCACGTCAACAGAAAACCGCCGCTGTCAGCTTGTGACAACGGCGGTCAAACGAGCGGGTGATGAGATTCGAACCCACGACATTCACGTTGGCAACGTGCGGGCACTGAGTTCTAACTCGCGCAATCAGCGATAGTTGCGCCACCAACCGGTTAACCTTGCACCACACCTTCCGCCCTTGCGACAAGCTCAGAGATAGTCACTGGCCGCATTGGGCAGGCGTTCCGGCCCCGATGCAGCCAGCGCTTCCGGGAGCAGCAGCCGGTGCGTGAGAATCGAAGATTGACCGGGGACTGCTGTCTACGCCAGACATGCCCTGTCACTGACATATCTTGATATCGTAGAAAAACTGGAAAATACCTCTTGTCCTTCCGGTGGATGCGTGCAGACTCAGTGTATGAGCCTCCCACACCATTTGTCCGCGGCATTGCGTGCGAGCACAACGGCGCGTCCGCATCACCTAGCTTCAGCGGTACCCCTAACACGGGCACTGACAAAAGTGCCAAAAGCACGTGTCGAGTGGCGCACCGCTTCGAGTGAAGTAAGCCGTTATACCCTGCGGGGGTACTCCGAGGCCGACAACAGGTCGGCACGGGGCCTGCATCGCCAGAATCCGGCCAACCTCCGGGCGGAACGGCCGCACGGTATTCCCGGGTTTCATTTGCCTGGTGGAGTGGCCGTGGCGTCAGGCAGAACCATCGCCCGCGCCACGGATCGGAAGTCGTCGAGACCAGCTGGAAGCGGGTCGCATCGCGACTCGACGAACTGGATCGTGAAGGCAATTGCCACCCACAGCCCGACAGTCACGCTGACAGTGATGAGAGTCGGCGCGCCCCATGGCAGGTCGCTCATGAGCGGCAGTAGCGGAACACCGAGGATCGCGGCAATAGCTGCGAGAAATGCCCAGCCGCCGCCCACGAGATCCCGCAGCCGATCCGTCCACATTCGGTGGAGCGAGGGAAGCCGGTCCTCGGACATCCAACGAAGTGTCTCCCACGCAACGCGGAGAGAGCGCCCCCGAATGACGCTCAAGACCGGCGCACTCGGTGCAAAACGTGGCGTGGCGGGCCTCAGCGTTTCGATCACGCGCTGGATTGTCCGGAAGGCGCCCGCTGCAGCGCACGGTCTTCCGAGAACCATGGCAGGTTCGATCACTATGGCGTCTGCGCGCCGCGAGATGAACTGTGCGAGCGCCCCAAAAGTGACACGCGGAGCGAATCGAGTCTCCCAATCCGCGGCACTCTGGCAGCACGACTCCGCGCCGAAGAAATCAGCCCACTGGTCGAACGAGTCGCGTTTCCACGCGCGCAACGTGGGGACTCGGGTGTTGAAGAAGCGATCAAGGGCATACCCGACATCCGCCAGGTCGATCTCATCCCACACCCCACACGCCTTCAGATGTTCATCGATGCGCATGTCGGCCGCGATTGGCCGTCTATCACCGATTATCGTTGGCCACGCGATGCGCAGCCCGCACATCACCTGTTTGGGAGTGAGCCGCCCTGGTCTCGGATCCGGCATTGGGTGCCCTCTGCTCATGAACGAGGAAATTCTCACGCACGCCAGCCTGTTCGGCAAGGCTAAGACAGGGAGGTCTGAATAATGCTGAATGTTGAACTTCGGCCACTGGCTGAGATCAAGCCATACGGGCAGAACCCGCGGCTGAACGATGACGCTGTGGACGCCGTCGCGGCTTCAATCCGGGAGTTCGGGTTCCGGCAACCGATCGTCGTCGACAAGGCCGGAATGATCGTGGTCGGCCACACAAGCGCTGGAAAGCTGCGCTGAAGCTCGGCTTGAAGGAAGTGCCCGTCCACGTGGCGACTGATCTGACGCACGAACAAGCCCGCGCGTATCGAATCGCGGACAACAAGACGGCAGATCTTGCTGGTTGGAACCTGGAGCTGCTGGCCATCGAACTTGGCGAACTGAAGAGCATGGATATCGACCTGTCGCTGCTCGGGTTCGACGACGACGAGCTCTGCAAGCTGCTCGGCGGCGAGGTGAAGGATGGACTGACCGATCCGGATGATATTCCCGAGCCGCCGGATGAGGCCATTACCCAGCCAGGTGACCTCTGGATCCTCGGTGAGCATCGGCTGCTCTGCGGCGACTCCGGCAACGCCGCCGACGTCGATCGACTGCTCGACGGCCAACCCGTCCACCTGGTCAACTCTGATCCGCCCTACAACGTAAAGGTCGAGCCGCGGAGCAACAATGCGATCGCGGCAGGGCTGTCGTCATTTCAGGCCCCGGATGCGCGACGTGAGGGGACAGCTCAGGCATCATCAGGGCCTCGATCTGGCTCGGCATCGCTGAGAAGGCGACGGGCGACACACCGCAAGATGCGGGCCAAGGACCGGCCCCTGGCGAACGACTTCGTCACGGACGACGAATTCGACCTGACTGCTGGTGGCGTGGTTCGGCAATATCGCCCGTGTGCTCGCGCCCGGGCGCGGCTTCTACATCTGGGGTGGCTACGCGAATGTCGCGAACTACCCGCCGGTGCTGAAGGCCAGCGGGCTCTACTTCTCGCAGGCCATCATCTGGCACAAGCAGCACCCCGTCTTGACACGGAAGGACTTCATGGGCGACCACGAGTGGTGCTTCTACGGCTGGCGCGAAGGCGCCGCGCACGTATACCTCGGCCCGAACAACGTGCCCGACGTCTGGAGCATCAAGAAGATCAACCCGCAGAGCATGGTGCATTTGACCGAGAAGCCCGTCGAGCTCGCGGTGCGCGCGATCCAGTATTCGTCGCGTGCTGGCGAGAGCGTGCTCGACCTGTTCGGCGGATCGGGCTCGACGCTGATCGCGGCGGAGCAGACCGGTCGGCATGCGTACCTGATGGAACTCGACACGCTGTACTGCGACGTGATCGTCCAGCGCTGGGAGCAGTTCACAGGGCGGAAGGCGGAGCGTCAGACGCCAGCAGCGAGCGCGCCAGCGTAGTCAGGCTTCGTCGCCCGTGAGAATGTGGAGGTACTCGTGGTACGCATAGATCCGGTCACGCTGCTTGCCGGTCGTCTCGCGCAGCACGCCGAGGCGCTCGAGCAACTCGATCGCCTTGCGGGTCGGGGGTGCTGTCATGTTGAGCACCTCGGCCGCGCGCGGCACGGTCAGCACCGGGTGCTTCGGCAGCCGGTCGAGCAACTGGATGGCAGCGATCGTCGCGCGCCGGTGACCGACCAGCCGCCCGCGGTCGCGGCCGAGCAGCGTGTGCAGCGCCTGGGCGACGCGTACGCCATCGGTGGCGGCCTCACGTACACAGTCGAGGAAGAACGCCGTCCAGCCTTCCCAGTCGCCGTCAGCGCGGACGGCGGCCAGGCGGGTGTAGTACTCCTGTTGCCGGCGACGAAAAGCGACACTGAGGTACAGCAGCGGTTGATCAAGCAGACCCCAGTGCTCGACCAGCAGCGCGATCAGCAGACGCCCGATGCGACCGTTGCCATCGAGAAACGGGTGGATCGTCTCGAACTGCACGTGCGCCAGGCCGGCCTTCACCAGCGGTGGCAGCGGATCGTCGCTGTGCAGCCAGCGCTCCAGTGCGGCCAGGGCGTCGGGTACTTCCGTTGGCGGCGGCGGGACGAAGCGCGCATCGCCGGGCCGGGTGCCGCCGATCCAGTTCTGCGAGCGACGGATCTTGCCCGGCTGCTTGTCGGCACCGCGCGCCCCGCGCAACAGCCGCCGATGCGCGTTGCACAGCAGACGCATGCTGAGTGCCAGGCCTTTCGGATTGGCGAGTTGTTTGCGCGCGTAGGTCAGCGCTTCGATGTAGTTGCAGACTTCTTCGACGTCGTCCGGCCGCTCCGACTGCTGCGTTGCTTCATACGTCAGCACGTCACGCAGCGTTGCCTGTGTTCCCTCGATCTGCGAGGTAAGTACGGCCTCCTTTCGCACGAAGCCGTACAGGAACCAATCTGTACTGGGGACCAGCGCAGCGGCGACGCCGAGCCGGGCGAGCGCGGTCTGCGCGGCGGCATGCAACTCGGCGCTCTTCCCTTCGACCACCAAGCGCGGCTTGGCAGGTGGGAGCGGGTACGGGATGAAGGCGCGGACCTGCTCCCCGTGAGCGTTCGTGACCCGATAACGGCCGGTCTGGCGTGGCATGGCTGGAAAACAGTCCTTTCCTTGGGCCGCTCGCTACGAAGCGACCGTTTCGTAGAGAGTCTCGCTAAGAAACGACCGTTTGTCAACCGGGGGTGGGGCCACGGGGCCAACCGGCCGAAGCAACACCCCGGCGTCTTCGGCCGAGGTGTTGGACATGAGATCGCCTTGTGCAGTGGTGACCTACCCCGCGTACGTGAACTGCCCGCGCTCACCCTTGCGGAATCGGGCCGCGTCGCCCTTCTTGCCTTCATCTCCCGCAGGATCGCGGCGTACAGCGTTGCGTGCGGCGTCTTGCCTGCCGGACTCTGCCACAGACCCTGCTCGGCCATGGCGGCGATCAGCTCCTTGGCCCGCATCGGCTTGCCGGCCTTGCGGAGGACCTCGGCGGCGGCGTCCAAGGCGCTGACGCGCTTCGGCTCGGCCTCGCTCGCGGGCTTGGCGACCTTCGACTTCGTCGCCTTTGGCTGCTGCTTCGGGGCCTTGCGTGTCGTGGTCACCTTCTTCGCACTCTTCCGCGCCGACTTCTTCGACTTTGCCATTTCAGTCTCCTCGTGGTTGGGGGTTTCAACAGTCTCGTCGCCATCGGCGACGTCGTCCTCGTAACACTCCTGGCACCGCGGGCGGCCCAGGTACGTCAGCGCCGCCGGGCGATCTGCAACCGAACGTCGCGCATACATCCGGGTCGACGGCCTCGTTCCCGGCTTCGAACTCGTCGGCGCGCGCCGGTGTGGTCGCGGCAGTGCACTCGCCAGCGATGCTCTGCGTCGTGGCGTGCTCGACAATCGGCGGTGTTTTCTCAGCCTCTGCGGCTGGCATGGTGCTCTCCTTCGGTTAGTTGACGGGGACCGTGATGATGCGGTGCGTGCCGTCCGTCATTTCGTGGTCACACAGGTACGCGAACGCAACGCCCGCGGCGGCCAGGCGGTCGATCTCGGCCCGCGCGGCAACGTAGCGCTTCCCGCGGAGAGTGATCGCTTCGCCCTCGCCGCTGGCGTACGTCCACTGAATGGCCTCGTGGGCCGTTGGGAACTCGATCGCTTTGAGCTCGATGTTCATCGGTGCTCCTCCGCGTTAGTTGCCAAAGACGTGCTCGGCCAGCCCGGCCTGCAACAGGTCGACGATCGTGGCGGCGCGAGGTGTCGCCGGCAGGACGTCCCAGCCACGGTCGAAGTTCACCACCGTCGCGTTGTCCTCGATCCGCCGGACCCAGAGCTTCGAGATGCGGCTGTCGCCCAGCTCGAAGTCGGGCGAATCGGCGTGCTCGGGGAAGACCAGCGCTTCGAACTTGTGGCCGGCGATCGTGCCGAGCACCCAGGATCCGCCGCAGCTCTGGCGGGGCTTGATCTTCGTTATCCGCAGCGTGTCGAGGATCGCGCTGGCGTCGGGCTTCGCGTTGTTCTTGTTGGCCGTCATGTTCTCATCTCCGTTTCGTACGCGCCATGCGTACAGACACATGAGTCCCTCGTTTTCGCGGGAAAGCAAGTTGATCTGGCGAGAATGTCGAGATATTCTTGCATCTCTCGGCGCAAGGTCCGAGTCGGTCGCGAACATGCCCAGAGAGCGCTCTCGTTCGCGCCGCTCCGTGTAGGTGGTCCCGGCCGGCCCGGGAAACGCCACAGGGCGGCCCTGTGGCCGCGACAGGCGTATCCAGACGCGGAGGTGGCGTAGGTGCCTGGGGACGCGGACCATCACGTGCAGCGTTTGGCCGGACGCCGTCGGCTGGAGACGGTGGTCGTACAGCGCCCACGCTGCCCGGCCTGCGGCGGCGTGCGGCTACACAAGTACCGCTCGCTGGCGGACCAGGGCGACGGTAGCGCCCTGTGGTGGGTGCGCTGTGCCGACCCATGCTGCGGGTATCGCTTCCGCGTCCTGCTGGAATGTGATGATTGTCCGCCGGTCGTTCCAGATGCTGGAACGCCACGCGGAACATCATGCTAGCATGGCCACGACCGGCGTGACGGAGAGACACCGATGCTGTACCGACCACCCGCGTGCCGACCGATGGACAGCCCAATTACCGGGTGTCATGCGCGTGCTACCAGTCGAGCGCGGCGCTGAGGCGGGGGCACGGCCTACGTCGCGCGTGGAACCACCAAGGCCGGGTAGGCCGGTCAGTTATCTACGAGGTCACCGTGTGGACCAATTGCGTAGCGACGCACACTCACACGACGGTTTTGATATGGGGGGGTAGGTGCTGCCGACGTACCCGCCGGAGTAGCGCGAGGATAGGTCATGGGACGCCGGGGTCCGGCTCCAACACCGACACCGATCTTGCGGGCGCGTGGTAGCCCGCTGGCCACCAAACGCCGTGAGCTGACCGAAGCGAAGGGCCCGGCGGGCAAGCCAAGATGTCCGCAGTGGCTCGACGCGGACGCGAAGGCGGCCTGGCGTCAGGTTGTCCCGCTGCTGGAGCAGATGGGAGTGCTCACCCGCGTCGACGGCAACGCGCTGGCGCGCTACTGCCGGTTCTGGTCACGCTGGCGGAAGGCTGAAATGTTCATCGAAGAGAAGGGCGAGATGTATCCGCTGCGCGACGAGAACGGCCGCGTGAAGTGCTTCCAGCAGTGGCCGCAGGTGGCGATCGCCAACAAACTGGCCCAGCAGCTCACCCGGCTGGAGCAGGAGTTCGGCATGACCCCGTCGGCCCGTACCCGCATCCAGGTCAGCGACCAGCCGGTCCGTGACGCCAGTGACAAAAGCCGCTTCTTCCGCGCCGGATGACTGCCTGTCTCACGCGTTGCTTCGCCTGCCGGACCGTCTGCACGGCGATCCTGGTTTGTGCTCTCACCGCCCATGTCGTCGCCCCCCCCAAGTGGCGCGCGTCGTTGGGCGACACACGTCGGCGACCGCTGTTACGCCGACCTGCACTGTACGCCAGCGCGCTGTCGATAAGATCGGCCGAGCCCAACAAGCGCCAGTGTCAAGGCCAGGCTGCTCGCCAGCGGACACGCGCCGATGGCGGGTGTTGCAGCGGGTACGATCCCGGGCGCGCCGTCACTTCCCGGCGTGGGTCCTCCACTCGCTCCCGGGGCGTACTCGTAGGCGCCCATGTCCACCAGCGGCGGACCGCCGGCGCCTGTGTCTGGAGCGCTCGCGTCGTCGAAGAAGCGCGCATTGCCGCCAAGGTCCACCGGCGTCGCCTCGGTGGTGTCACCGTCGCCGTCGAGATCCTGCGTGTCGGTCGGAACGGCAGCGTTGTCGCCGGCGTCGATGGTGGGCGAACCGGCGCTCAGGCGGAAATCGTTGTCCTCCCAGGTGTTGGGATCGTTGTCGGCGCCGTCCGCATCGATGAACCGCGGATCGGCATCGATAATGCCGTTGGCATGGATGCCCTGAATGTCACAGTAGGCCATATCGACGCCTGAAGGAGCATGGATTTCCTGTGGCACGTCGCCCCAGAGGATGCAGTTGGTCAGCGTTGGCACGCCGTCCACGCAGTACAGACCGCCGCCGACATCTGCCGTGTTCCCACTGATCGTGCAATTGATGAGTGTCGGGCCGCTGTCGTGGCATCCAATGCCGCCACCTTCGCCCGCCTCGGTTCTACTGGCGATCGTGTTGTTGCAGATCGTGCAGTTGACGATCGTCGGCTTGCTGCCGTCCTCACAACAGACTCCGCCGCCAATACCGGCTTGCCAGGTGCCGGCCGCTGTGTTGGCTTCTATTCTGCAGCGCAAGATCAACGGGCTGCTGTTGGTGCACCTAATCCCACCGCCGTCATTGTCGGCCACATTGTCGACAATCGTGCAGCCGATCAAGGTGAGATTGCTGTCTTCCCGGCAGCTGATGCCAGCGCCGCTGTTGCTCGCACGATTTGCGCTGATCACGCAGCCTGTCAATGTCGGGCCGCTCTCGTAGCAGGCGACGCCAACGCCGCTGTACCCGGTGTTGCCGGTGATCGTACACGCCAGCAGTGTGGGATTGCTGCTGAGGTAACAGTAGACGCCCGCGCCGCCGCCATCCGCGCGATTGTCGCTGATGGTGCACTCCGTCAGCGTCGGGTGGCCACCGTCGGCGCAGACGATGCCGCCGCCGTTGTAGTCCGCCACATTGCCTCTGATGACGCAGTTTATCAGCGTTGGACTGGCTCCGCCGCAGTAGACGCCTCCACCGTAACCATGTCCACCCGTGATGGTCAGCCCCTCAATCTTCGAGTCCGGCCCCTCGGCGTCGTCAAAGACGAGTCCACGCCCTGCACCCTCGCAGTTGATCGTGCACACCGCGGCATCGCCGGAGGCGCTGCGCACCGTGAACGCCTTGCCGGCGAAGTCGAGGTCCCGGTTGCCGGCGCCGGCGTACGTGCCGTCGGCAAGTTCGACGATGTCACCGGCGCCGGCGGCGTCGATGGCTTCCTGAATCGCGTCAAACGGGTGGGCCGCGGTCCCGTTTTCGGCCGGGTCGCTGACCGTCGGATCGCCGTGACCGGGATCAGACGGAGCATCGTCATCGACGTAGATTGTGCCCGCCGTAGCCGTCGAAGCCAGCAGCACAATCGTCGTCAGCCATGTTCCGAACACAGTCACACGCACGACTCGTGTCATCATGTCGTCTTCTCCGCTGTGAGACCTGACAACGTCGCGGACGGTGTCAGCTTCCTTGATATACTCACTCCGCCGAAGGGGGAGGTGGTGTCCCTTCCCGGTAGTAATAGGTCTCCCCTGACCCCCAACTGTCAAGGACCATGTAGTCGCCATCCATCCGAAGCGAGTAAGTAGTGTGGATTACACCGTTGCTGTCACCGACAAACAGTATGTCGCAATAGCTGTTATCGGGAGCATAACCAAGACCCCACATACCCACCACGGTTGCAGAGGTCCCTTCATATGTAGAGCTATAAACATAGTTGGCACTCAGCGTGATCTTCTCGGCGGGCAGCCCTTCAATGGGCGGAACTCCCACCCAGGTGCCGATCAGTGTCTGCTCAAGGGCTTTGCAGCTAGGTGGTGGCGGCGTATATCCCGTGCCACATCCGGCTAACAGCATGCCCACAATAACCGCCAGAACACGCCAGCAACCACGGCGTTTCACTCGAGTTGTCATTCAGGAGCTCCATTCTCTCAGCAGGTATTCTCCGCGGCGCGCATCAGATCGCGCGGGCCGCAGCAACAGCACATCGCAGCAGTTTGTGGCAGCCCGTTGCGAACGTAGCGGCCGACCCCCGAGTCGGCCGTTCCACGGCAATTGCGACCAGAAGCCGATGTCCGGCTCGCGGGCCGACCGCTACGTCAAGTCCTCAGCGGGCTGCGAGGATTGCTTTCACTACCACGAACCTTCGATTCTGACATCGTCGATGTACCAGCCTGCCCTTGGGTCGCGGGCGTAGTTGCCGTCCAGCAGGAATCCAACCTGAATCTCTCTCCCCGCATAGTTGGAGATATCCACCAAAGCGTACGTGTACACACCAGAGGCGTCCTGGAAGGAGGTGAGGGTCGTCCACTTCGCCCATTCCCGCTGCAGGTACGTTCTCGAACCTGCACGTTGCCGGTATCCCAGCGATCAGGGGTAGATACACCACCGCCGTGACCGAAATAGAACCAGTGCCAGAACCGCAGGCGGATTTCGTCGGTGGCGCGAATCGCTGGGAGTTGGATCGCGCTGCTGACCAAGCGACTGTCGTTCTGGGAGTAGTTCCCTGCCAGTACGGTGGCCGCCAGCTGATCGCCGGAGTGCGCGGCGTTAGGTCCAGACGTCGGCTGTCCAACCTCCCAGTTACCGTTGTGAACCGACCAGTCTCCAATCCCTTCCTCAAAGTCGTCGAAGAAGATAGTCGAGTTGCAGTCCGGCGGACAGATCTCGATACAGTCGCCGCAGATGCAGACTTCGTTCTCGCCGCAGACGATCGGCGTGTTGACACAGCCCTGGTTGGGGTCACATGTGTCCTCCGTACACGGATCGCCATCGTCGCAATCCACCGGCTCGTGCGAGCATATGCCGGTCGCGGGGTCACACTCATCAACTGTGCACGCATCGCCGTCGTCGCAGTCGTTGTATTCCGGGCACGTCAGGCATAGATCATTCTCTTCGTCACAGGGCACGCCGTCCGGGCATGGTGGGGTGCCCGGCGCGCATTCACCGTTGACACACGTTTCTTCACCATTGCAGTACAGCCCGTCGTTGCACAGGGAATCCTGGCACATAACGGAGACGGTCACGGTGTCGGCGCCGCGTGCGGCCGCCGAGTCTTCCACGAGCAACTTAAACGTGTAATCGCCCGCCTCGGACAGCGACACGAGCGCCGTCTGGTTGGTGGCATCTACAATTTGCACGGCGGGACCGCCCGTCTGTGACCAGCGGAAGGCGTACGGCAAGGACCCGCCGGCCGCCTGGCCCTGCAGTTTTATCGTTGCCCCCGGCAAGGCTTCGGCTGGTGCGCTGGCTTCCGCGGTCAGACCGTCGAACGCCTTGTAGATCACGCTATCCGAGACGGCGCCATCGATTTCATCCGTCGCGGTGAGCGTGAACTCGTACTCGCCGGTTTCAGCGGGTACAAAGCTGGCGATGCGGCTATTGGGATCGGAGATTCCCACGCCGTGGCCGGAGACCTCGGCCCATTTGAAGCTAGCCTGCCCCGATCCACCGGCGGCGAGACCGCGCAGTTGCACCGCTTCACCAACCTGAACGACCCCCGATTCGCCAGCGTCCACAGTGAACGTGTCAACCACCAGCGTCGTGACGAGATCGACATCGATCACGCCGGTGGCGTCCACCGCCTCAAGCTTCATGACATACGTGCCGACGGCCGGCGGCACAAACGTGGTGCTTGCCGACGTGGGATCCGCAATGCTCGCCGTCGGCCCGGAGACCTGACTCCACGCGATAGTGGTCACTCCCGTCGCACCGGTCAAGGTGGCGCTCAGCGCTACCGTGTCACCGACTCCGGCCATGCCATCCTCCCCAGCCGAGGCGGCGAAGAACGCGGCGGGTACATCCGCGATTGGGCCCACGTGCTGGTCGTCCTCCGTAGCAACGACCCGAAGCGCGAATCCGTCGACTAGCGCGCCGGGCTCTATGCGCACGACCGTAACCAGAACCGCGCCCTCCGCTGTGCGGTTGTCGGGCCCCACATCGAGGGCGAAGTAACCGGCGTATCCTGGCAGGCCGACGCGCAGTTGTGCCACATCGGACACCTTGTGGCTGTCATCGACCTCGGCGACTTCGACATCGAAGCTCTCGGACGAGTTCGACGTGACGGTCGGCGGGACGATGGTGGGCCCTCCGGTAGACCTTTGAGTAAGATCCTTCTTGACCCAGGTCGCCCCCACAACGTTGATGGCTCCGTCAAGGCGCGGTAGCGTGTCGCCCGGTGGATTCGGGTCGCCGGTTGTATTCGGGTCGCCCGGCGAATTCGGGTCTCCCGGTGCATTCGGGTCTCCCGGTGCATTCGGGTCACCCGGTGTATTCGGCTCACCCGGCGGCGGACACCCGTGCAGCAGCAGGCACATTACAGCCAGAACTCCTAACAAGCATTTGCAGCGCATTGTAGTTACTCCCCTAGCTGATTCACCATTATGCGACAGGCGCTTCAGTCACGCAGCCCCAGTCGCCAACTTCACTCACTTCGCCATCTGGCCCACAGATACTCGTTGTAGTAAATGCAATCAGCGGATTCGCACTCCGCGATGCACTTCAGAAACTCACTTCGCGCACTCTCTTGCTCTCCCCGGCGCAGGAAGGCCTCGCCGGCGTAGTAGTGCGCTTCACAAAGGTCGCCCCCGGGCTCACCGGCCGCCGTAATCAACTGCTCCGGCGGCAGCTCCAGCAACAGGCAGCGCACCAGCTTCCCTTCCCACGTGTCCGGTGCGGCTTTCTGCTTGCCCAGCTTCAGACACTCATCGGCGTCATCGTCTTCGCCTATGTCCAGGTAGGCAAGCGCCAGGGCGAGATCACAATACAAATTGTCCGGCGCCTCAGTCACGGCTTGACGGAATCGCCCGATCGCCTCCGCCGACGCGCCTAGCAGACGCAGCGCCACGCCGTAGTTGAAGTGGGTGCGCCACGCGTCAGGCACAGACTCGGAGAGCCGCTCGGGTCCCGCGGATATCGCCACCGCGTAGTCGTTGAGCGCCAGGAAGTACCGCCCCGCATCGAAGTACGCGTGTCCGCGGTTGGAGTAGGCTCTGATGAAGTCCGGCTTGAGGCGGATGGCCTTGGAATACGCGTCGATCGCCGCCTGAAAGTCGGCGGCGGCATGGGTTGACCGGGCACGGAGATAATAGGTGTTGCCGATCCCTTCGTGCGCGATCGCCGCCTGGTCCGAGTCGAGAACCATGGATCGCTGAAAGTCCTGTCTTGCCGATTCCAGCAAGGCGAACTCGTGGATTCCACTCGAACCCAGGATCTGACTATAGCGCTTGACCCACAGGTAGCCACGGTACGCGGTCAGGAAAGCGTCATCCGGGGCACCGCCGAGTTGCCCGGTGACATACTCGCCGGCGCCCTCGTAATCTCCGTTGGCGATATAAGCATCCAGCGTGGTCGCCTGGCCTTCTCTGCGTTGAAGCGCGCGCTCGCGATCGAGCAATCGCTGAACGCGATCCGCCGCGGAAGGCGAGCCGCCGGCGGCTTCGTCCGATTCAAGCTCTGCGAGTATCGGCGCCCCGGGCCCACGCGGCAGCTTCTCGCGGACAGCCAGGGCACTCGCGTTAATGGCTCGCTCCAGCTCCTCAATCCGCTGCTGTTGCTTCGCCATATGACGCCAACTCACCGCGGAGTAGACGAACGCCGCCAAAACGACCAGCGTCAGGGCGGCGCCGACGGCGATGGGCGTCCGGTATCGCCTGAGCGTCTTGCTGAGCACGTACAACGCACTATCCCGCTTGGCCTCGATCGGCTTGCCGGCCAGATAGCGACCGACGTCCTGGGCCAATTCGCCGGCGGATTGATACCGCCGCTCGCGTTCCTTCGAGAGCGCCTTCAGTATCAGCGTCTGCACCTCGTCGTCGATCGGACACTGCCCGGCGCGCAGCTTCTTCGAGGTCCGCTGCGTGATCCCCGAGTTCGGCTTCCAACTGCGGCTGGGCGGAGTCGGCGGCGTGTCCGTGATGTGCTTGAGAACCTCGATGACGTTCCCAACAACCGGATAGGGGTAATGTCCGGTCAGCAGTTCGTACAGGATCACACCCAGCGCGTATATGTCCGTTCGCGTATCGATCTCGTCTGGATTGCCGCGGGCCTGCTCGGGGCTCATGTACGGCAACGTGCCGATGACCTGCTCGCTCAGCGAAACGACCGTATCGATTGGTCCGGCCGCCCATTTCGCCAGTCCGAAGTCGAGAATCTTCGGGACTCCGTCGCTGTCAACGAGGATATTGCCGGGCTTCAGGTCGCGGTGAATCACGCCCTTGTGGTGCGCGTATTGCACCGCATCGCAGACTGACGAGAACAGACTCAGCGTTTTTTCCAACGGGAGCTTCTCATCCCTGACGTACTGGTGCAGCGGAGTCCCCCGCACATAGTCCATCACGTAGAAGCGCCGGCCGTCAGGTGTCGTGCCGGAGTGGAAGATCCCGATGATGTTCGGGTGTCGCAACTGGCCGACCAGCTCGATCTCACGCTCGAAGCGCCTTTCGGCCGCCATGGAGGCGTGGGGACCGTCCAGCAGGATTTTGATCGCCACCTTGCGCTTCGTGGATTGCTGGAGCGCCTGATAGACCACTCCCTGACCACCATGGTCCAGCTTGCGGATCGTGCGATAGCC
Source organism: Phycisphaerae bacterium (assembly GCA_963675745.2). Lineage (GTDB taxonomy): Bacteria > Planctomycetota > Phycisphaerae > UBA1845 > Fen-1342 > JAFGRR01. Next base: position 7,503 of record CAXXWX010000027.1, on the reverse strand, counting down.
GGGGAACTGCGGCAGGGAGCCGGCGGCGCGAGCCGGCCGGTCCGTTGCGGCGGGTGCGTCGTCGTTAGGATCGGCCGCCTGTGCCACGCCGCTGCCGTCGCCCACTTCGTCAATCCGCGCGGGTGTGTGCGCCGCTGTCTCACCCGCCGCCGCCCGGCCGGCCACTGGCGACTTCAGAAAGCCGTCCTCAACACGGCTGTCGTGCTGCAGGAGCGAGAGGATCTCGGCGCACAGTTCCTCGTCGCCGCCGCAGGCCTCGTTAAGAAGGGCAGCGCGCTCCGCCGGTGGGAGCTGGATCGCCCGCCCGAAGATGTCGTAGGCGCGTTGCGCTTTCTTGCTAGCCATCGCCTGCCAGGCCATCATGCGTTCTCGTGTCACCTTTGCTCAACTCGCGGCGGATCCACGCCCGGGCGAAACGCCAGCCGGTGTCCACGGTTCCCGAGGACACGTCGAGTGCGGCCGCCGTCTCCTTGACGCTCAGTCCGGCGAAGTACCTCAAGTGCACGATCTCCGCGCGGGCCGGGTCGTCCTGCTCCAGCTTCCTGAGCGCCTCGTCGACCGCCAGCACCTCAAACACGTCATAGCCGGCGCCGGGCAGTTCAGCCGGAAGCGGCTCGGGCGTTTTTCCCGCGCCGCGTTTCAGCCGTCCTCTAGTACGTGCGTCATCCACGAGGATTTGCCGCATGGCTTTTGCCGCCGCACCCCAGAAATGGCGCCGGCTGGACCACTCGATGTCCCCCTTGCCGACGAGCTTCATATAGGCCTCGTCGATCAGTGACGTCGGTTGCAGCCGGCAACCGGCGCCTTCGTTGGCCAGTTGCGCCCGCGCCAGCCGCCTCATCTCGTCGATGACTGCTGACCACACTCGGTTGCGCGCTGCGTCGTCCCCCTGCGCAGCGGCGTTCAGTAGCTGAGTTATAGGACCGTCCGTGCCGCCCGCCACAATCCGAACCCTCCGTCCGAGAAAGTGCTGGGTCCATTCTAGCGACTTGACGCACGTACTGACAGAGGGAGACGGCAAGGGCCGTCCGGCGGCGGAGAACGGCGTCGTGCAAACAGCAGGGGTCGTCGTGCGACGAGCGAAACGCGGAATGAGCCTTGGATGTGAACAACGAACAAGGAGCCTGGCATGAAACTCACGATCGCTTGTATTGGACTGCTGTTGTGTGTCGGCTGTGTGGACGATGGCCTCCTGCCAACACCTCTCGCCTTGCACACAGACGAAGCCTTGCAGGATCTCGGCATCGAACGGTACGCCGAGTATGTCTCCGCGGCTTACTCCGGAAACATGCCGGCGGCCCGCCAGGCGCTCAATGGCCTCATTGATGTCTATGAGGAGATGTTGAGACGCCCGTCTATCACTGGACCCATGACGCCGCAAGAAGTCCAAGCCATGCGAGACTATCTCGCGGTTCTCAGAGAGACCCTGAATACGGCGTTAAACGCGACGCCGTCATAAGGCGGTTGGCCGGAGTGGGATCAGCCATGTCTTGGTGGCACGTTCAGTTTGGCCGGCCAGCCCATGGGGCGGCGCCCTGATGTGTTGGCCACAAAAGTGGAAGGAGAGACGAGTGAAAGAGCATCACAACCCGTTAACATCTTCGGCGATGGCCCTGCTGCTGGCCTACGTGCTCACTGCCGTAGCTGGTTGTCAGCAGTACGCGAAGATCACATGGCATGCACCAGAAGCCGTCGAAGTCACGAACCGAACGCCGCTGGCCGTTGGCGATCTGGCGGTGCTGAATCGCCGGTCCGAGTTGTGGGACCGCAACCCTGGACCGTCGACAATCGGCAAGCACACTTGGACGGCTTTCGCGCTGCCGGCGGGGAACATCAACGCCAACCCGGAAACACCGATCCAGCAATCCTTTGACCAGGCCGTCCGGGACGCATTACAAGCGGCGGGCTATGAGCTGGTTGACGCTGTCGCAGCGCCGCAGGATTGGCCCGTGCTGCGCGGGGAAGTGAATCGCTGCTGGTGGTGGAGCTACACCTGGTTGTGGCCCTTTGTGATCGAAGGCGGCCAGAACCGTGTCACCCTGTTTCTTGAGGATCGCGACGGTGAGCTTCTATGGAAACAGTCGTTTGCCCGCTCCGCGCCCGGCTTCCCGGTCGGCGGCGCCTACGCATTTGACCTGATGATCAAGTGGTCCATGACCAGGCTCGTCAAGGACATTGTCCGCGAGTGTTCATCGGACGAGTTCAGGGATGCGCTCGCGAATCACATGGGAGCGATGCCTGCGGTGTGGCCTGCCAAGTGAGGCCCGCGCAGGCCGCCCTACGCAATGGCGTTACGCCGACGAATATCCGGGTTGCGGCATCATGCTCGGCGACATCAACCATGACGGCTGGATGAACAACGGCGACATCGACGCGTTCCTTGCGTCGCTGACCGGCCGCTGATTTGAAAGCCGTCATCGGATTGCACAATCGCGCGCGGCCACGAAAGTACTCACCTGTGTTGGCTCCGGCGGGAGGACATGAACACACGAGGTCGCACGCGCGGAAGCAAACGGAACCGCGGGGGTTGAATTCATCGAAGCGATGCAAACGCGAACCGTATCTTCGTTCTGTCGCGCGACTTTTGTTTGAGAACGGTATCGTTCCCTCTAGTGAACCGACCGCGTCGCAACGACGCGACCCACCGCTTGGCGCGATATGCCCGGGCATTTGCGTTCCTATCGCGAGTTTCTGCAAGGGGTAAGGTGCATCTCCGCCCTGGCCCGCCCCTCGTGAGACGCTGGCGCGCAACGCATCCTGCAAGCCCGTGGCAACGTCGGCGCGTCCAATCCGTCCCAAGTCTCTGAGGCTCTTGCCGGTGCCGGCCCGACGATTACGGCGGTCCATAACCGAACGGGTAAGACCTGTCGCGCGAGAGATGCCCTGGCCCGGGTCATCGAGGTGTCGCGCCTTGGGGCAGTGGTCCACCCGATTCAAATGCCGCTGCTTCGATTACCGGGTCGGACGTGGCGGGACTTGACACTGAGGACCCGGCGGGCGCTGCCGACCAATCCGATGTCGTTGCCCTGCGCCACGCAACGTGCAAACACAAGCGCGTCCAGACCACTCGCCCGACGGAAGCCGTGCGATCCTAAGCTGATCAACTCAGGGTGCCGCTCTTCCGGTCCGATGAGTTTCTGGAATTGCGACCCACGGTGTCGAATGGTATGTCGCGGAAGTCCACGATGTGGTGTTCAGTCAGCGCGGTCCGTGCCGCGTCGCGTGCAACGGCCTTCAGCCGGCCAGTAGGTGGGAGTTGCGGATCTGGTTCTGGCCCAGCGCGCGAATCACACGTGTCGGTCTTGCGTACCGCCGCTGGAAATGGGTACACTGGTACGCAGAACGCTCGGCAGCGTAATCCAGCCGGCGGCTACTTGGGGAAGGTCGGGTCAATGCTCTGCATACGCACCGTCCATCATTTCGCCTAAACGGCGCGTGCGTCGGCGCGCGAACACGCAAAGGAGACCACCATGAGGTGCGCGTTCATCTGTGCGGCACTTCTCGCGCTTACCGTGACATCGGCGCTGGCGCGACTGGCTTACGACAGGGATCGAGCAGCCAGCCCGATCTCCGCGCCCACGTCAATTGCTCCGACCGGAGGGCGACTTCCGCCCGGCGGCGGTCACGACCAGGGCGACTATTCCAACATGACGACGTATGCGACCCTGACCCCCGTCAGCACCACCGCGGCGGTCATAAGCGCTGACGACTGGGCCGGCGAGGCTGCGGAGCACGGTAGAACAGACGGCGCGACCCCACGAACGGCTACCGCTGTGCCGACGTGGCCGTCAAGTTCTGGGGAACGGGTGTCAGACGATGGCGAGAAACCCCAAGTTCTTCGCCCTTCCATCGAAGCGATCGCACGGCCCGGCGGTGCTGTGACGCCGGCGGGAGTCCCTGCCAATCGTGGCGCGCGGGATGACCTTCTGTACTTCACCAATTTCGAGTCGAGTGAGGGATTCGGTCTGGGCTTCCTGGACGGGCAGGCGGACTGGTCTACATTCGCGTCCAACACAGTCGATCCCGTGATTTCCGACGCCCACCCACTGTCCGGAAGTCGGCACTTGAGGATAAATGGTGACCCTTACCTGGCCCAAGGCGAATCCGTCGGCGGCTTCAGTCCGAGCCTGGACACACGGCCGCCAGGGCATTACACAGTCGACGTCTATGTGCACGTCAGCGACACAGGCGGCGCCGATTATTACGTTGTTCCACAGGCCCCCTCGCAGGGGCTCGTCTCCGCATACATGCGGTTCACTTACCTGGGCGACATCTATGTCGCGGACGATTTGGGCAGCGGGTTGGAGTGGGTTAACACGGGTATAGATTGGTATCCGGGCTCGTACGTCGAAACGGCGATCGAGATCGATACGACTTACGATACAATCAACTATTACTACGGCGGGTATCTGATCTACAGCAGCGCCATCATCGCCGCCACTTCGGTCGAGGAAGTCGTCCTTTTTTCAGACAATTATCACTACGGTGACGTTGGCGATTTCGACTGGCTCGGCATTTGGGGGGAAGCACTCACTGGCGCGTGCTGCAGCCCAAGTGGATCCTGTAGTATCAAGACTGAAAGCGAGTGCGATGCGCTTGGCCGCGAGTACCAGGGTGACGGCACAAGCTGCACTCCGAACCCCTGTTCCGGCGCCTGCTGCTTTCCCGATGGTTCTTGCCTGGAAATCGCCGCAACCAGTGGAACGCCCTGCTATCTGGCCGGGGGCGCTCATTGGTTCAGCGGGGAGGACTGCTCCCCCAGCCCATGCACGGGGGCCTGTTGCTTTGAAGGCGAGACGTGCCTGGAGGGCCTGACGAGGGATGAATGCGAAGCAACAGCAGACAGCTTGAGTTGGGGCCTGCTCGGCCTGTGCAGCGAGTGCCCACCGCCGCCGGATGACGGCGATCTGTGTGGTTTCCAGGTCTGGCTGGGCTCCGACGCCGACCCGGTCAACACCGCGACGGGCAACTTTCATTATTCCGAAACCGATTTATCGATCGCATCGCGCGGGCGGCCGCTGATGTTCCAGCGGTTCTACAACAGCCTTGACCCACGTGTTGATCCGCCGTTGGGCGCCGGCTGGTCGCACACCTACAACGTCATCCTGTACCCGGATGCCGGCGTTGGCGAGGTCGCGGTGCGCTGGGCCGATGGTGCGATCGACCGTTGGACGGACACCGGTAGCTCCTACGAGCCGGTCCAGTGGGACTGCCACGATGAGCTGGCCTACAGCGCCGGCACGTGGACCGTTACCAAGACCAATCTCGACGTGTACGAATTCGATGCCGATGGCATGCTGACCAGCATCACCGACATGAACGGCAACACCGTCACGCTGGCGTACAACGTCAGCGACCAGCTTGAGATCGTGACCGACCCGGCAGGTCGATCGCTGACCCTGGCCTACTACGACAGTGGCCCCGAGACTGGTTTGCTCCACACCGTCGGCGACTGGAGCGGCCGCAGTGTGTCGTACAACTACGAAGAGCATAGCACCGTGCTCTACCTGACGGACGTCACGGACGTTCTGGGCCAGACGGTCGATTACACGTACGCGGAGTACGGCGGGAGCTGGTATCTGGCGACCATCACCGACCAGCGCAACCCGGGAACACCCACGCTCGCCAACACCTACGACGCCGACGGGCGCGTGCTGTCTCAGGACGACGGTCGCGGGAACACGACAACCTTCGGCTATGGCGGTCGCGCTGAAAACGAGACCGTCATCACACGAACGGTCACCGTGGACGGCGAGAAGGATGCGCGGGTGCTGAATACGGTCCACGCTCACGATCCCGAATTCAAGAAGCAGTTGATGATCGAGGACCCCCTCAGCCAGACCGTCGACTACGGCTACTGGAATTTCGAGCGCACCGTCATCGTCGACCGCAACGGTAACGTGACGCAGTTCGAATACGACGAGCGCGGCAACGTGCTCAGGGCCATTGAAGCAGACGATGGACGCGACCCCAATGGCCCGGCTGAGACGAATGTCGAGTACGGCGATCCAAACTGCCCCTATTCTCCCACGAAACGGACAGACGCCCTTGGCTACGTCACCGAGTGGACGTACGACGATGCCTGCAACGTGGTCGTCGAGAGGCGCTACCTGGACCTGGCCCAGACACAGTTCGTCGAGAAGAGCTGGACCTACAACGGCGCGGGCCAGCGGCTCACCGAGACCGACGAGCGGGGCAACGTCCACCAATGGGTATACGACGGCAAACGGGCTGCTAACCGAGGAAATCGACTGGGATTACGCCGACCCCAACAGCCCGGCCGAAGTCAGCCACACCTGGTACGGGTACGATGACCTGTGGCGCCGGATCTGGGCGACCGATGGCCGCGGAACGGGAGCGGAAGACCCCAACCACACGACGTACTACTTCTACGATGATGCCGGCCGGCTGACTCGAATCGAAGGCCCGCCGGTGGGCGATCCCGCCGCACAGCATCGTGCAGTGGTTCGGCTACGACGAGATCGGCAATCGAGTCTGGGCGACCGATGGCAACGGCACCTTCGCGGAAGACCCCCGCTCACACGACGCGCTACGAGTATGACGAGAACAACAAACCTCGTCCGTGTCACCGACGCCCTGGGGCCACGAAGCGCTGCACGCCTACGACCGAGCTCAACCGCAAGGTGAAGTCGGCCGACGCCAACGGCAACCTCACCGACCAGTACACCCGCTACAAATACGATGACGCCGACCGGCTCGAGGAGCGCGAGGATCCCGAGGGCAACATCTGGACGTACACGTATGACGCCCAGGGGAACACGCTGACGCAGACCGATCCGTCCGGCGTCACTATCACACACGAGTACGACGCGATGAACCGGCGAACCCGCACGTACGACGAACTGGGCAACGAAACGCTATTCGAATACGACCTGCTCGGTCGGCTTGTCCGACAGACCGACGCCGAGAGCAACGTGACAGACTTCGGCTACGATGCTCTGGGCCGGCTGGTCTGCGTGGTCGACGCCGAGGGCGGCTGGACGGAGTACCGCTACGATGCGGCCGGCAAACCTCATCGAAATTGAGGACGCCAACGACGGCGTGGTCAGCACCCGCGAATACGACGCTCTGAACCGCCTGGTCTACGCCGAGGACGGCAACGGAAAACTACTATACCTACGGGTACGATGAGGTCGGCAATCAGATCTGGGTCATCGACGCCAACGGTCAGCCGACCGTGGATACGACCTACCTGACGTACGATGCCGCAAACCGTCTTGTCCAGATCGACTATCCCGACGCCATGCAGGTCACGTACACATATGACGATAACGGCAACCGGCTTACGATGACCGACGAGGGAACCGGGACGCCGCAGACGAGCAGTTTCACCTACGACGAACTCAACCGCCTGGAGTCCAGCACGGACAGCTACGGGAAGATGGTCCAATATGGCATACGATGCGGCGGCAACCGCACCACGCTGACCTATCCCGATGACAAGGTGGTGACCTATGGCTACGACGACGCCAACCGCCTGAC
>CAXXWX010000026.1:0-875654 GCA_963675745.2 Phycisphaerae bacterium | reverse complement strand
CCAGCTCTCGGCCGCCGACGTATGCTCCGCGTGCGCGCGTGAACGTCGCCACCGTTGTCCACCTGAGCAGGTCAGATTTCATGGCGTAGACCGACTTCGTCGTCGCGTCGGTGATTGCCACCACGACGCGATCGTCGTTGGGGTCGATGGCGGCGGCGAGGCCGATCTCCGAACCATCGTCCGCGTCGCCGACACGGACGTTCACCGGATACCCCTTGCTCGTGCGCAGCCGCTGTCCGTCAAACCTGAGCAGGTGTAGTTCGGCCGGCCCGCCGGGCTGGCGACTGAGCACGAAAAACTCGTTTTCGCGCTGCGGATGACGCGCGATTGCCGCCGGCCTGAACCCATCCGTCTTCCAGTCGGTCACATAGCGAGTCTGGCTGTCCCATATCACCACGCGTCCGTTGCCGGTGTCGGCGATCGCGACGTACTCGACATCACCAACGCGAATCACATCCAATCCGCGCGGAGCACGCAGTTGCCGATTCGTCGTCCCGTTGCCAACCGCGCCGCCGCCGAACGAGACATTGACCCATTGCCGATCGGCTGGTCCCGCATCGAAAATCAGCTTGTCAACCACCAGTGTTAGATCGTTGACCTCGAGGATGCGCGCCTTACGGCCATGATCGGCGCCGTTCACCGCGAAATCGCCCACCATGGTCGCCGTGGCCGCGCCGGCGTCGGTGCTCACCAGCGTGATTTCGCACGGCGGCTTGGTGGTGAACGAGCGCACCTCCATCGTCGCCACGTCCTGCACAACCGGATACTGCTTCTGAAATCGGTCGGGTTTATCGAACTGGATCAAGTCGAAAGCGCGTTCCATGCCCGGCAGATCGGAGCCGACGAGCGTGGCGTAGAAGCGCTCGGGGTTGTTCAGCGAACGCACGACCTTGGCCGCCGTATGGCCAAAGCGGTAGTGCTTGATGTACTCCTCCAGCGGCGTCGTGCCATCGGCGATGATGACGAACGGCTCGGCCTTGCCGCTGTTAACCGAGACAAGCAGCCTGCCGTCGCCGATGTCCGAGACGCCGCGCGCATTGTTGACCGCGATGCCGTACACGCGTTTGGGAAGCGATTCGACGCCGTCAGCGATCTGGGTGACATAGTAGGCCGCGCGGAAACGCCCCGAGGTGAACCAGTCGGCGGTGCCCATGTCGTCGCGAAAGCGCACGGCCGATTCAGTCGCGGTCTTCTCGGCGATCTGTTCGAACGCATAGGTCGGCTCCCAGCGTCGATAGAGGCGATACGTCGCTTGCGGCGCACCGTCGACATGCAGGACGACCCGTCGGCCCTGCACGCCGCACGTCACCTCGAACGTCGGTTGAGGCGCGCCGGCTTTGTAGAGCGTGTGAAGATCCCAGGTCCACTCGGCGCGGTCGATGATCGAGTGTTGCATCAGCGTATAGCGGCTGTGGGCGGCGACGCTGTCGGCGCCGAACACGCCGAACTCCGAATAGCCGTCAAAATCGACCGTGTAGACGTGTGCCAGGGCGTCATAGATCGCGCCTTCAAACAAAGGGATATCGAACGGGTCGAACACGGAGCGCTTTCCGCCGGGCAGTCCCGTGTCCCAGCGGCCATCCGGCCCGGTCACGCCTGAGTTGACCACCGAGGCTTCAGCGGGTGAGAAGCTCCAGAGCTTGATGGGGGCATCGGGAACCGGCTCACCGTCGCGGTCGAGCACGCGCACGTGTACTTTCTCCGGCGACATGCGGTGCCATGGCCAGCCCAGCCCGTAACGCGCGCCCTCGATATAGCGGTGCAGATCGCAGGTGGCCTCGCCGATGATGGCGTGTCCGCTGCAGTAGCTGTCAGGCGCCCAGGCATAGGTGTACATCTGCACCGGTGATCCGTCGCCCATGCGAATCCGGCGGGTGCTGGTCGGGAAGACGAAATAGTGGTAGAGGTCGCCGATGCGATGAAACAGGTGACCGGTCTCGTGCAGCTCGGCGCCGCCGTCGGCCGGATTGAACCGCTCGAAGTCTCCCCACAGGCCGAGCCACTTCTGGAGCTCGCGTGGGCCTTCATAATACGACCAATCCTGCTCGCGGTTGACGGGCCAGCCCAACCGATAGCCGACAAAGGCGACGCGCTGCCACACGTCGTCGCCGCTCGATGTGCGCGAGCGTTCCCACATACATTGAACGGCGTCCGCCAGCTTGCGCGCGATGTACTCCTTCGACTCGGGGTCGCCGGCGACGGTGGGGGCGCGTTCGGCGAGCGTGTTCACCTCATCATCGTAACGAAAGACCGGTCTGAGCAGCTTCGCATCGAGGGCCATCTCATAGCGGTCATTACGCTCGTTGCGATCGTCAAGATATTCCAGGCGCAATATCAGCCAGCGCTCGCCGATCTCGCGCACGTTGATTCGTTTCCAGGTCCACCCCGGCGGCTGAACCAGTTTGTACGGCCAGGGGAATGTGACGTCGACAACCGCGTACTTGGGATCGTCCGGGTCGAAACGCGGGATCGGCTCCTCGTTGGTCCAGGTGAGACCGACGCGCTCGCCGGCGCCGGGCAGCGTGTCGGCGTTTCGATCGGGCGTATTGATCCAGGCACGCAATGTGAGCATGCCGGGCTCGATCGGCCTCCAACCGTTGTTCTTGATGTGAACGTGGTAGGTGACCTCCTCACCTTTGTGCGGCCAGCCGAAATGATCGTCCGGCTCCCACGGCCAATTGCCGTCCTGCCATTTCTTGGGCACACCCCGCCGGTAAACGGGGGTGCGGTGCGCAAAGGAGATTTCGACGTCATTGACACCTTTGAAGTCCCAGGTTTTCCAGAGAGTTTCCTTGCGCTCGTCGCACCCGGGAATCACAAAGCCGAACACGCGTCCCGCACCGGCGGAGACGACCTTGCCAAATGCCGCCTGCCGCTGGCCGGCCATCAGTTGCCGTCCCTGTCCTAACTCCTGTCCCGCAAGCTTGGCGCCGGCGAAGGTCTCATCGGGACGCACCCACACGGTGCTGTAACGCTGTTCGCGCCGGGGGGCGATCCGAAAAGCGAGATCGTCGTCGTTGGCCAGCAGTCCAACATAGGCGAAGCCGTCCTTGAGGAAATCGCTGCCGACGATGAGCTTCTCGCCGGCATCCGCGGATGGTAGCGTCTCGTGTCCGAGCTCCTTCGCCACCAATTCGCCAGATGGCGCCGCGGTGACATCCAGAAAGGTCAGCGTCCAATCGCGACCGCTCCGCGAGAGAATCGCCACGCGGTCGCGCCCGTCGCCCCAGAAATCTCCGACCGCCATATCGACAGCCGTGCCGGCTGCCGGCGCGGTTACCTTCCCGACCACATTCCAGCGTCCCTCCGTAGGCGAGTTGGGCGGTGCGTAGATGACGACCTGTGCAAAGCCCGCCATCGCGCCGAACGGTTCGAGCTGCACGAGGTGGTCGCGCCCCGTCCCCAGCGGATCGCCGCCGTCGGTGGCCAGAATGCGGTCAGCCATCGCGCCGCCGATGTATGGGCCGACGATCCCCGGCTTGCCGATCACATCCCACGGCCTGGTCGAGAACACGTCCGGCACCGCCAGCACGCGCGTGGCGAGCTGTCCCTCGGCATCGCGGACGACCAGCACCACCTGCTCCTCGCCCATCGGTTGCGGCCAGAAGTTACCGACCGCCAGTCCGTTGGGGACGATGTCGGCGAACTCACCGGCGACGTCGCGCCAGCGGAGCAGCCAGGGGGTGTCCTTGACCCGCAACGGCGGCTCGTAGACCGACAGCGCGCGCTGTCCTTCGGCGTTCTCTTCGAGGGTGACCAAGTAGCCAAAGCCAAAGCCCCAGTGCTGCGGCGCGGCCGGCGCCGGTGGGGCAAGGCACATAAGTATTGATCCGACAATGATTAATCGCTTCACCAGCCGTTCTCCTCGCCAGCAAAGGGCGTCTTGATTTTTCCAAGGCTGCCTTGCCGCCACGCCATGAGTCGGCACGGTTGCTGTGTACGCCGCCAAGGCACCCACTTCCCGTACGACTCCACGGGGGGTGAATACCAGGTGTCGGCAGGGAGCTGATCACATGGCCGCAGGCATGATAGGCGACGCGTTGCTCGCTCAACAAGCGCCGCCGCCCGCTTTCGGCCGCCCGCAGCACCACGCGGCCGTCGTCGGTGCATCGTCTGCGGCATTATGTGGCGGGGGTCAATGGGGAGGAGTGGGGATAAAGGGAACAGGGAACAGGGAACGGGGAACAGGGAACGGGTTTACTGGGGGCGTTGGTTTGGCTTGATTGCCGTAGCCTGGTGATTTAGGCTGACCGATTGGGGCGGGCGCATTTGAGTCATCGCGGGCTGTTTTGACCGCCATTGGTTGGAGAGGCGCTCGTGGTCATGTCAAAGCGCACCGGTCTGCGTCTGGTGTGCATCAACACAAGGAGATCGTCATGCAATCCCACACCCCTCACGGCTCCTGTTCCGTCGGTTGCGTTGTGCCGAGACTCCTGCTGGCACTGGGACTCGCGGCTACGCCTTTGCTGTGCGGCTGCCCAACTGAAGACTACGGGTATTACCTGACCGTCGACGCAATCGGCAGCGGCACCGTTGCGCCCGGCAGTGGCCGACACGAGGCGGGAACCACCGTAACGCTGACCGCCACCGCGGACCCGGGCTGGCATCTGGCGGACTGGGCCGGATTGGGCACGGCCGCCGGCAACGTGTACACGATCGTGATGGACAGTAATCGCACCGTCGGGGCGATCTTTGAGCGGGATCAGTACACGCTCACCGTGTCCACGCAGGGCGATGGCTCGGTCGACGTCACGGGCGGTATTTATGACTATGGCGATACGGTTACCCTCACCGCGACACCGGCGCAAGGCTCACACTTTGTCCGCTGGGAGGGGGACAGTGCATCCACTTCGGAGACCATCGACGTCACGATGGACGATGACAAGACCGTCAGCGCTGTTTTTGAGTCAGATCAGCCGACCTTGAGCGTGCGCGCGGTCGGCGGCGGCACCGTGGCGCTAGCGCCGCCGGGTGGCGTATACGCCACGGGCACCGAGGTCACCCTCACTGCCACCGCCGACGAAGGCACCAGCTATGTGTTTATCCGCTGGGAGGGTGATGCTTCGGGTTCGGCGCTGAGCACAACTGTGACCATGGATAGCGACAAGCTCGTCTACGCCATATTCGACACGCCGCACACGCTGACTATCAGCGTGATTACCGGCGACGGCTCCGTGAACGCGAGCCCGCCGCCCGGCGAGAACGGGGCGTACGCGACCGACGACGTGGTCACGCTCACCGCGGTGCCGGCGCGCGGATACGTGTTTGACGGCTGGGGCGGCGACACAAACTGGAACGGCACCGACCTGACTATCCAGGTCACGATGGACGACGACAAGCTGATCACCGTGTTCTTCGCCGAGGACACCGACGGCGTCGATACCACAACACCCAAGGGCACGGCCACCAGCACCTTCGACAGCAGCGACGATGCCTGGAGAGTCACCGGAGATGTCGAGCACGGAACCGGCAAGCCGGACTGGCTGTCTTCCGGTGGAAACCCCGGCGGGGCGCTCTCCGCGGACGACGACGTCCAGGGTGGCACGTGGTACTGGCAGGCTTCCGTCAACTACTACGGCAACTTCAGCAACGCCTATGGCCAGGCGCTCACGTTCGATCTCAAGCAATCCGGCACGCACAGTCAGTTTGATAATCGGGACGTGATCCTTACCGGCGGCGGGACCACCATCTGGCTGGACAGCCTCGCCAACCCCGGCACGGATTGGACGTCCTACTCGATCATGCTCGACACGTCCGAGGATTGGCGCGTGGGCAGCTATGGTGGGACCAACACGGCGGCGACGGAGGATGACATTCGCACCGTCCTGGGCGCGCTCGAGGACTTGCAGATCCGCGGCGAGTACATCTCCGGCGCGGATACCGGCGGCCTGGACAACGTAGTCCTGAACGCCGACTAACGCCGATCCGAAGCAGATGCAGCGCAAACAAAACACCGTCGGGTCTACGGGCCCGACGGTGTTCTTGTCCAAGTGCCGCCGTCCGGCGCTTACTTCCTGTGACTGCTACCCGTGAAGCTCATCAGCTCCTGGTGCTTCTTGGCGTCCCACTCCGTCCATTCCCATTCCTGCGTGCCGGCGTCGATGAACTTCACCGAGCCTTCGCCCTTTGTGCGCTGGTTGCTGAAGAGGTTGCGGCCTTCGCCCTTCATGCGCCAGGTCTTCGTCGCTTCGTCGTAGGTTGACGTGCCCTCGCCGACGTTGCCCATGTTGTCGACCATCGTTGAGCGGAAGCACTTGGCCTGCGGATCCCAATACATGATGCTCACGCCGAGCATATCGCCGTCGTCGGTTTGGTATGTGTACCGCGACAGGACCGCCCATTTGTCCGCTTCCCAGGCGACGGATTCGACGCCGCTGCTTTCCGATGTTCCTTCCATGCCCGGCATGGTCATGGTTGCCGAACCCTCCCAGTCGCCGACAAACTGGGCGAGCTGGTCAAGCTCCGCGGGGCGCTGCGGCATTTCCATCATCTCGGACATGTCGACTTTGGCCTGCTGACAGCCGCCGAGCGCGGCGGCCAGGATTGCGATGGTGCCGATGCTGATGATGCGTTGGTAAGCCATGGTCAGAGCCTCCTTTGAGTGTTGGTTGCCATGTACGGTAGACTCGCGACAAGAACGAAAGGTGCGCCGTGTGCGACGCCGTCTGTGTCGAACAGTGCGGCGCGTAGGTTAACATGCCACAGCGTATGTTACTATTCCACGACGCCGACAGCGTGAGGTCAGGGTTTGTGTGTATGTTCACGTCAACCGGCACCAGTCAGCCCGATGCACCGTTACCACGCGAGTTCTATGCGCGCGACGTGGTCGTCGTGGCGCGCGAGCTGCTTGGCAAACTGCTCGTACGCGAGTCCGATCGCCGGCGCCTGACAGGACGTGTCGTCGAGGTCGAGGCGTACCTGGCACAAGGGGACTCCGCGTGTCATGGCGCCCGCGGGCGGACACGCCGCAACGCGAGCATGTTCGGCCCCGCCGGCCATGCTTACGTATATTCAATCCATGCCCACTGGTGTCTCAACGCCGTCACCGAGGATGAAGGAGTCGCGAGCGCCGTGCTGATTCGGGCCGTTGAGCCAATCGACAGTGCGGATCTGATGGCACGGCGCCGGCGAACCGACAGGCGCACTGATCTCACACGCGGTCCGGCGCGGCTGTGCGAGGCGTTCGGCGTCAACCGCGCCCTCGACGGGTGGGATCTGACGCATGGCGAGCGGTTGTGGATCTGCGCCGGTGAGAATCCACCGCTGCCGCAAGCGGACATCGGCGTATCACCCCGGATCGGTGTGACGTCGGCGCGGGAAATGCCATTGCGGTTCTTCGTGGCTGGCAATCCGTTTGTGAGCGGCCCGCGCGGAAAGCGGCGTTGTGAATAAAACCGGCCGCGCGCGGACGCAGCGGTCCCGAGGCTATGGCGCGGTCGGCAGTTGGGCGAGTTGCTCCACTTCCTCGTCACTCAGGCGGTATACAAAGAGCGAATAGCCGATGCGCTCGTCCGGTGGTCGGTGCCGCAGTCGATTGATAAGCCGGGCATAACGCAAGTCGTCGATTGGCCCGTCTGCCTGCCGCCGGCGATTGGTCCAGAACCCGTCACGCACCGACTCATCGTACACACCCAGCAACTGCGTCGCGCTGACCACGTACGTGCCGGCGGTCAGCGCGGCGCGCGGCTTGAAGTCGAAGTAGCTGGGCAGCGATTCGCAATCGAGATAAGCCGTCGGGATGGCGCTGCCGAAATACGCGAGCTTGATCGGCTGGTCGGGGTGTCGCTCGGCGTAATCGGCCAGGCGGAGCAGGTCCTGACCCCAGTCGATGTTGCTGTCGGCCAGGTACAAGTGCCCGCGCGACGGGCCGCCGACCAGCACATTGAAGTAGCTGATGTAATGCGGGTGAATCCACAGGTTCGCCAGCAGCAGCCATACAACGGCCCCGCCGATGAGCCAGCGGCCCACACGCCGCGCTAGCCAGCAGGCCGTGGCGCTGGCAAAGACGATAATCACTGGATACAGCGGCAGCAGGTGGCGGTGGCCGATGTTCAAACGGCTGTTGACCAGGTAGCCCGCATAGATCGCGAAGAAGATGAGCAATCCAACAAACAGCGGTGCGTGGCGGATGTGTGCCTGACGCAGCACCAGGGCAACGCCGCCCGCGGCGAGCAATACCAGCATCGGCACGGGCGTCTTGATGCCGAGTGCGATCGGGAAGTATGCGCGCCAACCGACGTCGGAGTACTCGCCCAGCAGATACGCGTGCCGCGCGCTCGACAGTTGCAGCGTGGTCGCCAGGCCGAGCAGATAGGCGTCGGGCAGGAGTTGATTCACGGCGGCGAAACGCAGGATACCCGGCAGCATTCCGCCACGCGCGCTG
The DNA here is from genome assembly GCA_963675745.2 of Phycisphaerae bacterium. GTDB lineage: Bacteria > Planctomycetota > Phycisphaerae > UBA1845 > Fen-1342 > JAFGRR01. The sequence goes on along the minus strand of CAXXWX010000026.1, from coordinate 867,271 downwards.
CCGTCGGGGTTGTGCATGGCGGCGAAGTACTTGCGGTTTACGATTTCGTTGGCCTGCTCGCACAGCAGCCGATCTTCCGCACTGCCGCCGGCCATCGGCGGCGCGACAACCGTGGCGCGCCAGCCATAACACGTCCAGATCCCCAGCCAGCCGATCAAAACGATCAACAGCGCGGCGCCAAGCACGCCGACAAGACGCCCGACGCACGAGGACGCGAGTGCCGCTTCCGCCGGTGAAGTGTCGCGACCAGAGTCGCCGTCGGGAGCAGGTGTAACGGCCGGCGCCTCGCCGGACGCCGAGCGCCGAGACCGTTGGTTTTCATCCCCGGCCTGCGAGGCGCGGGCCGCTACAGCCGTGTCCCCGCGGCGCCGGCCGAGCACGTACATGAGTGCCATCGCCACGAGCGCCGGAATCATCAGCGGCCAGGAGAACTTGGTCAGAGCGGCGGCGGTGATGGCCGCGGCGGCGGCGAGCGTGCGCATCCACGTGACCCGGCGCGCCAAGTGCCCAAACGCTAGCAGCGTCAGCAGCATGAACAACGTAATCGGCAGATCGGTCGTGGTCAGGCGGCCATGCGCGAGCAGCGACGGGCTGAGCGACGCCAGCGCCAGGGCCAGCAGGCCGGCCGCCGGACCAAAGAGCGACCGCGCCGCCACATAGACTGCCAGACAGGTGGCCAACAGCAAAACGACCATCATGCAGCGCGCGGCCACGACCAGCCGCTGCCCATTGTCGTTCAATTCGAACAGCCATGCGCGACCCACCGCGAAAACGTCGCCGGCGACCCACGCCGGGTCGTCACGCGGCACCCAGGTATTCTCGATGAGCAGCGCCGGCCACATCACGATAAGCTTGCCCAGCGGCGGATGATCGGGGGCCAGGCGGAAATCGCCGGTCTTCATCTGGCTGACCGCCGTCGTCAGATGAGCCGTTTCGTCAAACGTGATGCTATCGGTGACGAGCGAGGTAATCGCCAGCACGCCGGTCAGCAGCAGCAGTACGCCGGCGACGATCAAGTGCAACCGGCGCTGGCGGGCTGACAGCGCGCCGCTGGGGCGCCCGGTGGTCACGTCCCCGGCTCCCGGCAAGTGGAGTCGGAATCGTCAGTCGCGCCGTCCGATGGTGCCAGGGCCCTGATTTCCCGCATGATCAGGTCGGCGACCGCCTGCGGCGCCGACGGGTCTTTCTCACGACCGGCAAACGCCCCGAGATCGACGGGCCGGCCATAGCGAATGCGGATTCGGTGCCGCTTGAAATAGGAGCGCAGCGGGTGGTGCGCATATGTCGTTCCGCTGATGTGACAGGGAATCACGGCGGCGCCCGAGCGCAGCGCCAACGCGCCGACACCGGGCAGCGGAGCCGGCTCGGGTTCCTCCGGCGGGGCGTATGTGCCCTGTGGGAAAATGCCGACACAGCCGCCATCTTCCAGTATACGCAGACAACTGGTCATGAATGACCGGCCCGGGTTTTCACGGTCGATCGGTACACAACGCACCAGCCGCATGAACCAGTTGGCCACCGGCTTGTTGTAATACGTGCGCTCGACCAGAAAACTGACAACGCGGTGGCGGTACGATGCGAAAACCGCAATCGGGTCCACGCCGGCGGTGTGATTGCACGCCAGTATCACCGGCCCCTCGCGCGGAATCGTGCAGGGCCCGGCCCGCTTCACCCCACACCAGAAGCGCCCGTATAGCTCCACGAAACGCCACACCGTCGATAGCACGCGCGGGTGAGGATCGGTGCGGCGGTATATGCGCCACGCAACGACGACGCCAACGGCAAACGCCAGCGCCGTCCCGCCGATGAGGTAGGGCACGTAATAGTCAAGGTGCGGGATACTGGGCAATCCGAGTGCGGCGGAGGCGGCGACCATCGCGCCCATCGTGCACGTGTCACTGACGCCGAAGACACGGCCTCGGCGCTGGTTCGGCACGAAACGCTGGATAGTCGCCATCACGGTCACCAGCAGAGTCGCTCCCGCACCGCCCAGGCCGAACAGACAGATCGCGGTGAGCAAGCGCCCGAGCTTGGCGATGTACGTGATGTCGAGCACTGTGAGCCAGAAGGTCGCGCCGAGTAGACCGAGCAGGACCGCGAGCGGGAGGGGGATCGACGCGCCGAGCACCGTGAGCACGGCGGCCCCGGTGGCGAGTCCGATGATGATTATGCCGCGATAAGTGCCGATGTCCTGATACCCGCCGCCGAAAATCTCCTTCACGATGTCAGGTACGCACGCGATGACCACGCCGGCCGCGCCCCAGAACAACGAGCCCAGCAGGATCATCTGAAGCACGCGCCGGTGGCAGCCGACGTAGCGGAAGCCTTCGATCAACGGCTGGAGCATGCCGGACTGTTCGGTTGGAGCGTTGTGTTGCCGCCGGGGAGGGAAGATGCTGAAGATGAGCACGGCGCTGGTGGCGTAAGTCAGCGCGTTGATCATGTAATTCCAACGGACCGCGTGAACCGTGCCGCGCGCCACGATATAGCCGCCGATGGTGAATCCGAGGATGCCGCCGATCGTTCCGAGCGCGCTGATCATCGCATTGGCGCGCACGAGCTGGTCCTGGCGGATGAGCGTGGGCAACATGGCTTGTCGGGCGGGTGAGAAAAACGCCGCGATCAAACCGATACCCATCAACGGCAGCATGACGGAGTAATCGCCGCTGGGGCCCTCGCCGAAGCGGGTTGCCAGCCACGGCACGACCACAATGAAGCTGATCACGACGCCGGCGCGCATCAGGTCGGCGGCGATCATCGTTGTTTTGCGGCTGAAGCGATCGGCCCACCAGCCAGCGATCGGCCCGAATACCACGAACGGTAGGAAAAAGCCGAATGACAGCAACGCCGCTATGCGCACCGAGCGATCGCCGCCCAGCGCATCGCGTTCGACCAGCAGGGCCATTTCGCTGAGGTGGTCGCCGACGGCGGCGATGCCGTAGGCCGCCCAGAGCAGCACGAAGTTGCGATTCTGGACCAGCCAGTCGGGCAGTCGGCGATCGTCGGAAAGATTGGGACGCATCACTCTCGGTCGCGGTCTTCACAATGTCGGTGTTCCGTGAGAGACTGTAGGCAGACGCATCGGTGCCGTAAAGGCGGTCAGCGGTCAGCGGTCAGCCGTCAGCAGTCAGCTATCAGCTTACAGCGGTCGGCTGTTGGCGGCCGGCGTACAGCAGACTCGGCGTAATCGAGCGGACGCCGCATTGGCTGAAAGCTGATCGCTGAAAGCTGACGGCTGACCGCTTTACGCACATTCGGAGCATCTGGCATGTCCCCCTCCAACCCGCGACGGCACGTCTCACGCGGCGGCACAAAGCTGTCGGCGGCATTGGAGGCTTTCGCGCTCGATCCCACCGGCTGGATCTGCGCCGACTTCGGCAGCCACGCCGGCGGGTTTGTCGACTGCCTGTTGCAAAACGGCGCCGCGCGCGTCTACGCCGTCGATCCGGGTTATGGCGTGCTGGATTACGCGCTGCGCAAAGACCAGCGCGTGGTGGTCTGCGAGCGCACCAACGCGCTTGCCTGGACCGCCCCCGAGCCCTGCGACCTGGTCAGCATCGACGTCGGCTGGACCCCCCAACGCCTGATCCTCCCCGCCGCCCGGCGCTGTCTGAAACCCGCCGGCGTCGTCGTAACGCTGATCAAGCCCCAATACGAAGCGGCCAAGGACCAGCTCAGCAAAGGCGTCCTCCCCGACGAACACCTCCCGTCAGTGCTCGCCACCTGCCGCCAGGACGTGCTCGACCTCGGCTGGCAAATCGCCGGCGAAATCGAAAGCCCAATCCGCGGCCAAGGCGGCAATCGAGAATGGCTGTGGCGGCTGACGCCAGCGTCAGCAGGCTGATTGCTGGTACCAGGAGCTAACCCGAGCAATGTGGCGTATTTATACGCCACATTGCGCGGCAGCGCGGGCAGACACAAACGCCCTCAGAATACGGGCCATAGGCATAAGTTATAGGTCTCCAGATCTAAAGCGCATATACCGATGTACTGTGTAGTATGTATACTACACAGTACGGTGATGCCCCGACGTGTTACACTGAAAGTGGCATCTGTAGCTTTATAACCGGCTTGCGCTTGGTTGACGTGCACCAGCTATAGCATTAAAATGTACTTGTACATTTTAATGCGAGATCGCTGGATGCCAACACGCCTTCAGATAGCCAGGAAAGACATAATCCGCGAGATCGAGGCCGCGGGGCAGATTGTGTTACGTCACTCCGACCTTGAAGGACTGCTTTCTCAAAATCGCGACCAATGGCGGCTGGCGCAAAGAACGACGGTCAACGAGTTCATCCGCTACCTCCGCAGCAGCTCCAAGCTCAGGCGCGTCGACCTGCCATTCCCGCATCGCAAGGAGATTCGCTATACGTGGGGCGAGGTCGATCTTCTCGAAGTTCTGCTGACGTTGAAGCCGCATTGCCACTTCTCGCACTACAGCGCAATGGCGATGCACGAGCTCACCGAGCAGGACCCAAAGACAATCTACGTAAACCACGAACAACCGGCCAAGCCCATAAGTGGCGCATCGCTCACCCAGCATCAGATCGACGTGGCGTTCAAACGTCGTCCGAGGATTACGTCAAACGTCGCCACTGTTGACGGGCAACGCGTGTTCCTTTTAAACGGCAAGAACACCGGCTATCTCGGTGTCGAAGTCCGGCGCGTCGGCCGTGGAAAGTCGCCCGCGACAATCGAAGCGCGCGTCACCGACATCGAGCGCACGCTCATCGACATCGCGGTGCGGCCGTTCTATGCCGGCGGTGTTGCGGAGGTACTCAAAGCGTATCGCGCGGCGGCCGACCGCGCGTCGACAAATCGGCTCGCGGCCCTACTGCGCCAGCTCGACTACGTGTACCCGTACCATCAGGCAATTGGGTTTTACCTGGAGCGATCCGGCGCCTATGCCGCACATGCGATCGAGCTGTTTCGCAGCAAGTTCGAAATCACGCACGACTTCTATCTCGATTACCAGCTCAAGCTCCCGCGCCATGATTCAAGCTGGAGGATATTCGTTCCACAAGGGCTGTAGTCGTTTGCACATGTCGAGAACAAAGTCGAAATAGAAGTCGAACGAGCGGAGGTTGACGGTTGGTTCGGTGGTGTCAACCACCGCCGGCCAGCCCGTTCGATGCAGCTCGCGGTCCTGAGAGATTTCCCCGAGCAACCGCAATGGAACACGTTTCGCTTCAAAGACCTCGCGGATCAGACGCGCGTACGCTGGGGCATCGAGTTCCGCCCGGCAGTGTTGCAGAGTCTCGTGAATATCGAAAAAGTCACGTGCTCGTTCGCTGCGATGCTTCTGTAGCCGTGTTGTGTAATCCGGGCGCTGCTGACAAATCGCACGCAGCTTCTCCGCGATGATCATCGCCGGTGTGTAGACGAAGACAGTGTAACCGTCGATCTCGATCCGCTTCTTTTCGACGCAGCGCTCGAATTTGCTGATATCGATGCGAAACCGCGAGCGATTCCTTGGCCCGACCGGCAGAGCTTGCCGACGCGCCTCACTGAGATCCCCCGCAAGCTCGCGGAAACGCGCGGCCGGCAAGACCTTGAACTCCACGCGATAGCCACCCCAGAAACTCGCGAACTCCTCCGACACTTCCGGCGGACGTTCAGTGAATTCGATGTCGAATACGTCGAGTCCCGCGCTCCGAAATGATTGACGGAGGCGATGTGCGATCCGTGTGCGCGTTGGCTCGAGCGAGTCCGGGGCGAACTCGCCTTCCATCGAGAAGTCAAGGTCAATCGACGCGCGAGCGGTGAGTCCGTACGCAAGCTGGAGCGCGTTGCCACCCTTCAATACAAGTGTATCGAGGAGCCGATCATCCGAGCAGATCGCGATCAACGCGAGGCGCTTCGCCTGATCGATTATTGAGGGGTTGTCGCCAGAAGCTCGTTCTCTCTTGCCCACCATGGATGCAAAGTAAAGCCTCCAATCAACAACGACGCAACGCCCTGCCGCGCCAAAGATGGCTTCCGCCGTATTCGCGTCGCGTGAAATACCGCCTCTACACCAACACACCCGTGCGTTAGACTACCGCGACAATGCCAATAACCGCCCAAGGCCCTGTAATCCAAGCGCCCCGTCGCGTTCTCATTACCCTTCCCAACTGGGTTGGCGATGTTGTGATGGCTTCGCCGATTCTGGCGGCTTTGCGTGCGCGGTTCGAAGATGCTGAGATTACGTTTCTTTGCCGCAGGTATGCCCGCGAGATTGTCGCCGGGTGTGCGTGGCATGACGCCGAGCTGTATTGGCCCGAGGGGAAGGGCGTCGGACGCGACGTTCGCCTAGTCGGCCTCGGACGCGAGATTCGACGTCGGCGGTTCGACCTGGCGCTGTTGCTGACGAACTCGTTTCGCTCGGCACTGGCGGTCTACCTCGGCGGTGTGCCGCGGCGGATAGGATACGCCCGCGACGGCCGTAGCTGGATGCTGACCGACCGGCTCTGCCCGCTCAAGCTGCGCGGCGAATACGTCCCGGCGCCGATGCTGCCGTATTACGCCGCCCTCGCCGAGCGCGCCGGCTGCGAGGTGACGGATTTCCGCTTGCGCCTGGGTGTGACCGAGCAACAGGAAACCGCCGGCGCCGCGTTGCAGCAACACTACAAGCTGACGCCGAAGCGCTACGCGGTGATTAACGTCGGAGCGGCGTTCGGGGCGGCCAAATGCTGGTTGCCTGAGCGCTTTGCTGAAGTTGCGATGCGGCTGCGGCGGGAACTCGATCTCCAGCCGGTTATTGTCGGTGCGACGAACGAAGCGGCCCTGATGCGCACGATCGCCGACAGGGCCGACGCGGAAGTCACCGTCTGTTACAATCCGGGCACGACGCTCGGGTCGCTCAAGCCGCTGGTGCGCGATGCGGCCGCGCTGGTGTGCAACGATACCGGCCCGCGTCACTACGGCCTGGCGTTCGATGTGCCGACGGTGTGCATCTTCGGCCCGACGTTCCAGGAATGGACGGATTCGCATCATCCACTGGAGATCAAGCTCCAGGCGCTGGTAGAGTGTGGTCCGTGCCAGTTGAAGAAGTGCCCGCTTGACCTCGAGTGCATGAGGCTGGTCACGGCGGATATGGTCATGGCGGCCGTGGCACAGGTAATGCAGCGCAGCAGCAGCGGCGCAGCCGTGTAGCGGACGCCGCCCGGTTCAGACGCGAGCAGCCGCTTCAGGCAGGTGAGTGCCCGAATGTTCCACACAGACAACATGCGGACCGAGCCGGCGTGTCGCGCGGCGCTGAAGGCCGCGGGCCTGGACCGCGTGGAGGACATTCTCACTCGCACCGACGGCAAAATCGTCGCCTGGAGTCGCACCACCGACTCGACCTACATTCCCGCCCCAAACGGCGGCATCGGCTTCTATGTCAAACGCTATTTCTATCCGACCTGGGCCCGGCGTTTTCGCGGATTCTTTCGCGGGACTTTCTTTGGCACCCACCGCGCAAAGGCCGAAGCCCGCGCGCTGCACGCCATGCGCGAGCTCGGCGTGCCGGCGGTGCGGCCGGTGGCATATGGCTGGCGGCGCTGCGGATATCTCATTGCCGCCTGCTTCCTCATCACCGAGGACGTGCCCGGCGCGCCGAACTTGACCACGTTCGCCCAGGCCGTCCAATCCGGAGAGACCCAGCTAGCCCATCGGCAGCGTATGCTCATGATCGAGCGCCTGGCCGAGATGATCGCCCGCCTGCATCGTACCGGGTTCGCCCACGGGCGCTTGTTCTGGCGCAACGTGCTCGTCCGTTGGGGGCCCACCGCCGAGCCCGAGTTCTTCCTTTTGGACTCGGAGCCGCCCAAGAGGATAGAGCGGCTCGGCCGCGGCGGCCGCTGGTGGCTGTGGGAGCTGGCCAAGATGGCCACGTCCGCGATTCCGTTCACCACGCGGACCGAACGCCTGCGCTTCATGCGCCATTACTTCGGTATCAAGCACCTGACCGCCGACGCAAAGGAGCAGATCGGAGAGCTATCCCGCATGGCCCGGCAGTGGTGCCACCACGAGCAACAGCGGATTCGCATGAACAGCCGGTTTGTGGCCTGGAGCAAATCGCTCGCCGCCGAGGAGAGCGCCGCGATCGGATCGGCTACAACCGAGGGTGCCGGCTAACGTGAGAGAGATGATCGCCTCTGCCTGGCAACGATTGCTCGGCGCCGCGGGCGCAAGTCACTTGCGTCGCTTCCTGAACAGGGGTTTTGATCCGGACGAACTCGCCGGATCGTGGACCGCGCTGACCAAGCCCGGCCTGGGTGGTCGGCAGCGCTGGCGCTGGGAGTTGCCCACCGACGATGGCGCGGCCGTCGTGTACGTCAAACGCTATGGCCGTACGCCCCTACGCGAGCAGCTCGACCGCCTTCTGCGCCAATTCCCGTGGCACAGTCGGGCTTGGTGGGAATACCGGCAATCGGTGCGGCTGTCCGAGGCCTATCTGCCCGTGCCCGAGCCGGTCGGTGTCGTCGAGAGCATGGTCGGCCCTTTCGAACGTCGCAGCGCTGTCCTGCTGCGGCGCGTTCCTGGAAACGCGTTTGACCGCGTGTGGCGTGAGTGCGAGCAGCGCGGCGCACCGATAACGCGCGGCCTGGCTCGTCTCGACATGATCAGACGCCTGGGACGTTTTGTGTCGGCGTTCCACCAGACCAGCTACTGCCACCGCGATCTGTATCTCTGCCACATCTTCGTAGACCTCGATCCCGACGGGCGCCGCCCGCCATCATTCGCGCTGATCGATCTCGCGCGCACGCACCGCCCGCACCTGCGGCGGATGCGTTGGGTCCTCAAGGACCTGTCGCAGCTCGATTACTCGGCGCGCCGGGTTGGTGCATCACGGGCCGATCGACTGCGCCTGCTAGAGGCCTATCTCAGCCTGCCGCGCGGCGCGCCGCGCGTGCGCTGGTTTGCCGTGCGCGTCGCGCGCCGCAGCGACGCGATCTTACGACGTGAGATTCGCAAGGGCCGGGCATGATGAGAATCGCCATTGTTCAAGAGACCGTTGATGTGCAGCGCGGCGGCGCTGAGACATCGACCGTGGAGATGGCGCGGAACCTCGCCGCTCTCGGCCTGGACGTGACCGTGGTGTGCCGCGCTGCGGATGATGCGACCGACAGCGACGCCGCCGTACCGGGTGTGGCCTTCGAGCGCATCCGCGTGACCAGCGGTTCGCGAATCGCACGGGTGATCGGCTTTGTGCGCGGCGCCGATCGGCACTGTCGCGAAGAGGGCTACGACATAGTCCACGCGGTCATGCCGTGCATGTCGGCCAACGTGTATCAGCCGCGCGGAGGAACCTACGCTGAGACGATCGCGCGCAATGTGGCACTCGAACGCTCGATCGTCGCGCGCATGATGAAGTGGGTCGATCGACGGTTGAGCTGGCGCCAGCGTTTCCTGGTACTGCTCGAACGCGAGCTGCTCCGAGGCCGTCGCCGGCCGCATGTGGCGGCGGTTTCGGACTATGTGCGCCGGCAGGTCGTGGATGGATTCGACTACCCGGCCGACCTGGTGCGCGTCGTATTCAACGGTGTCGATGTGGACACCGCCGTCACATCACGCGCCGGCGCGGAGTTGCGCGCGCGGGAGCGGATTCCAGATGCAACCCCGCTGGTCCTGTTCGTCGGGCACAACTACAAGCTGAAGGGGCTGCGCGAGCTGCTGATCGCGTTTGCTCGGCTGGATGCGCCGGGTGTGGTGCTCATCATCGCTGGCGACGGCAAGCGCCCCGCGTACGAGCGACTGGCACGACGCTTGCGCCTCGCCGACCGGGTGCGCTGGCTGGGGGCGACGGCCGACCTGTCCGACTGGTACGCGGCGGCGGATGTGCTGGCACACCCCACCTGGTACGACCCGTGCAGCCGCGTTGTGCTGGAGGCCCTCTCCTATGGACTGCCGGTGGTGACCACCTGCTTCAACGGTGCCGCCGAAATGATGCAGCCGGACAAGCACGGCGTTGTGCTGGATTCACCGGCGGACGCCACGGCGCTGGCCAATGCGATCAAGCACTGCCTATCACCCGAGCTGAAGCACGCCTGCCAGGCCGTGGCCGGTGAGTTCCGCCAGCAGGCCTCGATGGCAAGGCACGCGCGCGAGTTGGCGGCGTTTTACGAACACGTCGTGGCGGCGCGGAAGGCAATGCACGGCACCATCGAAAGGTGATGACAATGTCAGCCGCGCCCGAGGGCAGCATTTTCGAAAGCGCCGTCGAGCGCTACGACGCCATGGTCAATTGGCCACGAAGACTGGCCCACGAAACGCCGTTCTACAAGCGGCTGTTTCGATCGAGCAGCGGCGACCGGGTGCTGGATGTCGCGTGCGGCACCGGACACCATGCGGCACTCTTTCACTCCTGGGGGCTGGATGTTACCGGCGCGGACCTCAGTGCGGAGATGATCGAGACCAGCCGCGCCCGGCACGGCGAGAACGAACGCCTGCGCTGGGTGGTACGCTCGTTTGATCAACCGCCCGAGCACGCCGGCACCTTCGACAACGTGGTCTGCGTCGGCAATTCACTGGCCATCTGTGCGGATCAGATCCAGGTCGCCACGGTAATCGCTCAAATGCTCGCCGCGGTGCGTCCGGGTGGCCTCTGCATGGTCCAGGTGCTCAATCTCTGGCGGCTGGAGGAGGGGCCGACCATCTGGCAGAAGTGCCTGCGCCAAACGATGCGTGGACGTGACACGCTGCTGCTCAAGGGAATCCACCGCGCCGGCGGCGTGGGGTACGTCGAATTCGTCGAGGTAGATTTGTCGAGCGACCCGCCGCAAGAGCTCACCAGCACCGCCGTGGTCCGCGGTATCGAGGCTGATGAGCTCCGGCGCGCCGTCCAGCAGGGCGGCGGCGGTGACACACGGTTCTATGGCGGGTACAACGACGAGCCGTACGTTCGTGAGGAGAGCGCCGACTTGATCATGGTCTGTCGGCGTGGTGATTGACTGCGGCTCGCAATCACCCGGCGGCCAGGATCACCACGAATGCCGCCGCCACCGCGACCACGCTAAGCACCAGCCCGGCAATCATGCGCGCATTCCTCGTCCGCTGACGATATCGCTTCCAACTGCCGGCGATGGCGGTCAGCCACGCAGCGTCGTCGCGCGTTGTCTCGTCGGCGAACAGGATATCCGCACCGGCGGCCTGCCAGCAGTCAAAGTCGAGGACACCATTCCAGACGCCTTCCAGGAAGTCACTCGGCTGCCCGAAGACCACACGCTGCGCAGCACCGGCGCAGACCTGCCGGTCCACATCATTCAGATCACGCGGCGCATACCAGCGGACTTCCCCGAAATGCCGCTCTTCGAGATATCGCCGAACCAGGTCCGCGCAATCACCATCCTTCTCACAGACGACTACCGTCTGTGATATCTGCCCGTCAATGCTCATCCTGTGCCACCATAGCTCAGCCATATGTTCAGTGTCAGCAAGCCCAGCGCGGCGACACCGACCACGCCGGCGTAGGGGAAAATGCTGGCCCCGACGATCCAGCCGGGGCCCGTGTAACGGATGAACGGCCGCGTACCCATCAACACGATGATCCCGCCGGCGTGCAGCCCGGTCGAAAGCCACAAATCTCCTGTGACCACAAACGCAACGCAGAACAGCACCCCCAGCGCCAAGTGTCCCGGAAACGTCCAATAGCGCTTCACGCTTCGCACATAATGAGCGCCGGCGAAAACCAGTACGCCAAGGACGACGGCCGTGGTCGTGTCGAATGATCGCATCAGATCGGCCAGGAGTATCGCGCGGAACAGCAGTTCCTCAACCAGGGCCGCCAGGATGGCGGTCAGTGGTACGCCCGCGAGGCGCTTGATCAGGCGCGTCGGCGCATGTCGCAGCTCGAAGCGCACATTCCCCGATAGCAGCCACGCGAGATACAGCAGAGCCAGGTATAGAATCGCCGCCGCGGCCCCATACGGCAGCCGCGCGACCTCAGCGCCCAGCGGGAAAAAACCCACGTAGTAGCCCAACGGCGATTGGCCGCGCAGAAACGGAAACCCGATCAGGGCGACGGCGAACGCCACGTTGGTCATCACCCGGTTAATCCGCTTCAAGTTGCGCGGAAGATCCGCCGCGCTGATGCGCCAGCGCAGCGGTAACCCGGCGCGCCGCACCAGCACGCTCTGGCTGAGCCACATTATGATCGGCACGACCGCGATACACGCCAGCGCAAGCATCAGCCCTTCCTGTCCGCGGACGCCTCCGCCCATGCACGTGTGTAGCGCGCGTCACCCTGAAACACGCGCGACCAGCGTTTGTCACCCCAGAGATACCACAATGCCGGCTGTGCACGCACAAAACGCCCAAACTCATCGGCGAACCACTGCATGCGGCGTTGCAGACTCGCCCGGCGTGCATCGCGGCCGCGCGCGTCATCGGTGCCGTGATACGGCCCGCGCACACCCAGCCGCTGGCGCCCTTCGATTGCTGATGCCGTCAGCATGAACATCGGCGCGCCGCTTCGCGCGGCCAGCAGCGCCGGCCCCGCCGGCAGATACACCTCGCGATTGAATAGCCGCACGGGCGTGCCGTCGTCGCGTTTGCGCGGCAGATCGGGCGTGATGAACAGGGTCGCGCCCCGGCGCAGCGCCGCCGCCATATGACCAACACGCCCGAAAGCGCCGCCCGCCTCGGCGGGCTCGGAGATCCACTCGACGTTGCTGGCGCGATACCAGCGCTGCTTGGCGGTACGCCGGCGGGCCTCTTTCGAGTAGCGCAGATAGATCGTCAGTGGAATCTCCTGGTTCAGGCGCGCCAGGCCGAGCAGGTAATTCATAATGTGCGGCCCGATCAGTATCACGCCACGGCCAGTACCGGCGGCCGACTTCAGCATCTCGACCGACTCGTCGATCTCGATGCGCTCGTTGACGATGTGACACAGCTCTTCGCCCATGGTGCCGGCGCGGGTGTGATCGGCGAGCCGCAGCGCGTGCAGCGCCCCGGCAAAGTGCTGCCCCAACTGATCGAAGTAAGCGCGGTGCGTCACGGCGGAATAGAGTCCGGCGGATCGCAAGTTCCGGGCAACGTTGTGCGAGATGACCGGCAAGGCCCGCCCGCCGCTCGCGATGATGTGGCCGATCCGATCCACGGCCCGCGCGGACAGACGCGGCGCCGCGTGGACCGCGGTGTCGGTTACGCGAGACACCACCCAATGTCGCATGGCACGGAACAAGGCCGCAACAGACTACCATGAGCAGGGAACGGGGAACAGGGAACGGGGAACAGTGGATGCGGCCCCTCTGTTTTTGTTCCCCGTTCCCGGTTCCCCGTTCCCCGCCTCTCACCGGCATTCCGGCTTGACAGACGCGTGTGATACCCGGAAATTAGCCAGTCTGAATGCTGTCGCCAACGGCATTGAGCATTCTTGCGACGTTTTCCGAATTCCCTCAAGGAGCAGCACTATGGCGCTTCGAGTTGGTATCAACGGCTTCGGACGAATCGGCCGTCTGGTTTTTCGACAGGTCGCCGACAATCCCGACATCGAAATCGTGGGCGTTAATGACCTGGTACCGGCTGACAGCCTGGCGTATCTGCTGAAATACGACACCACGCACGGGCGCTTCGCCGGCGAAGTCAGCGCGGACGAAACATCCATGACCGTCAACGGCAAGACAATCCCGTGCTGCTCCGAACGCAATCCGGAGAAACTGCCATGGGGCAAGCTCAAGGCGGACTACGTCATCGAATCGACCGGCATATTCCGGGATCGGGAGGGGGCCGGCAAGCACCTGACCGCCGGCGCCAAGCGCGTCATCATCTCCGCGCCCGGCAAGGGTGAGATGCCGACGATCGTCATGGGCGTCAACGAAAACGTCTTCAACGCCAAGACCGACACGGTTCTCTCCAACGCCAGTTGCACCACCAACTGCCTGGCTCCGATCGCCAAAGTCGTGAACGACAACTTCGGCATCGAAGAAGCCCTGATGACCACGGTTCACGCCATGACCGCCACACAGCCGACGGTGGACGGCCCGTCCAAGAAAGACTGGCGCGGCGGTCGGGCGGCCGGCCACAACATCATCCCGGCCAGCACCGGGGCCGCCAAAGCCGTCACGCTGGCGATCCCCGAGCTCAAGGGCAAGCTCACGGGGATGGCGTTCCGCGTGCCGACGATCAATGTCTCGTGCGTCGACCTGACCGTCCGGACCCAGAAGGAAACATCGTTGGACGACATCAACGCCGCGATGAAGAAGGCCTCCGAGGGCTCGATGAAGGGCTACCTGGGCTATACCGACGAGCAGGTCGTTAGCTCCGATTTCATAAGCTGCCCTCTGTCAAGTATTTACGACTCGGGAGCCTGCATCCAGCTCAACTCACGCTTCTTCAAGCTCATCTCGTGGTATGACAACGAGTGGGGCTACTCGTGTCGCGTCATCGACTTGGCGCGATTCATGGCCAAGCACGACGGATTGCTTTAGTCCGAGAGACTCGCATAAAATACCGGCGTTGCGCAAAGACCCATCCCTTGGATGGGTCTTTGGCTTAGAACCTGCGCGGCGGCCAGCGGGTTGCTGGAGGTCGTCCGAGTGTCAGCCGCCTGAGCGGCGGTGACAGCTACAACTGGCGTCTGAGGGATAAGACCATGGCCAAGAAGTCCGTCCGCGACCTTTCACTCGCAGGCCGACGCGTATTGATCCGCGCCGATCTGAACGTTCCTCTGGACGACGACCAGAATGTCTCCGACGACCGCCGCATTCGCATGTTCCTTCCCACGCTGCGGTATGTCATGGATCAGGGCGGTCGGGCCATTCTGATGAGCCACCTAGGGCGCCCCACTGGCGACCCGGAGCAGGATCGCAAGCTTTCACTTGCGCCGGTGGCCGCGCGGATGAGCGATCTGCTCGGCAAGCCGGTCACCTTTGTCAACGTGACCACAGGGCCTGAGGCGGAGCGGGCGGCGTCCGAACTCGCCGACGGAGAGGTGCTGTTGCTGGAAAACCTGCGGTTCAATCCGGCCGAAACGGTCATCGACAAAGCCAAGAAGAACGCGGACGGCAAACTGACCCCCGAGCAGGACGCGGCCCGGAGTCAATTCGGCAGAGGATTGGCCGCCCTCGCGGACGTCTATATCAATGACGCGTTCGGCACCTGCCACCGTAAGCACGTCAGCATGTACGACGTGCCCGAGCTCCTGGGCCCGGGCAAGCGCGCGATCGGTTTCCTGGTGCAAAAAGAGCTTGAGTATCTGGGGAAAGCGCTGGAAGCTCCGCCGCGACCTTTTGTGGCGGTCCTGGGCGGCGCCAAAGTCAGTGATAAGATCAATGTTATCAAGAGTTTATTGACAAAGGTCGACCGCATCCTGATCGGTGGGGCCATGACCTACACTTTCTGGGCCGCGCAAGGCAAACGGGTCGGCAAGAGCCTCTGCGAGCTGGACAAGCTTGATCTCGCAAGTTCGCTGCTCGCCGAAGCCGGCCAGAAGCTCCAGTTGCCGGTTGACTCCGTGGCGGCCGGTGAACTGAAGGCGGGCGTCGAGTCCGCTGTCATTGAAGGTGACCTGCCGGACGGCATGATGGGACTGGACATCGGGCCCAAAACGCTGGCGCAGTACGAACAGGTCATCGCAGAGGCCAATACGATCGTCTGGAACGGTCCCGTCGGTGCTTTCGAGATCAAGCCGTTCGACGCGGCGACATTCGCCCTGGCCGAGCACATCGCCCGCGCAACGGATCGCGGCGCGGTGACCGTCATCGGGGGCGGGGACAGTGCGGCGGCCGTCGAGCAGGCGGGCCTTTCGGCGCGCATGACGCACATCAGCACGGGCGGCGGCGCGTCGTTGAAGTTCCTCGAAGGCAAGAAATTCGACCCGATCGAGATCATAGACAACGCTGATAGCTGACCGCTGATAGCTGATAGCTGATAGCTGACTGCTGACCGCTGACCGCTGACACCTGACCGGAGCACCACTTGCCCGACGTGCCCAACATCCGAATCGCCCCTTCACTGCTGAATGCCGATTTCGGCCGGCTGGGTGAGGAGATCAACGAGGTCGAAGCGGCCGGCGCCGACTGGCTGCACCTCGATATCATGGATGGGCACTTTGTCCCAAACCTCTCGATTGGGCCGGGGGTCGTCACGAGCGTCAGACAGTGCAGCGCCGCGCTGCTCGACGTGCACTTGATGGTCACCGAGCCGGACAAGTTGGCAAAGGCGTTCGTCGATGCCGGTGCGGGCCACATCACTTTTCACATCGAGACAACGGACGATCCCGCCGCACTGATCGAGACCATTCGCGGTTACGGCGTGACGGTTGGCGTCTCGCTGAATCCCGGCACGCCGGCCAGCGCCGTGTTCGACGTCATCGAGAGCGTTGACCTTGCTCTGGTCATGACTGTCTGGCCCGGGTTTGGCGGACAGAAGTTTATCACGGACTGCCTCGACAAGATCTCGGAGCTCGCCGCGCGCATGACGGCCGAACAGCAGCTCCAGGTCGATGGCGGAATAAACCTCGACACGGCACCGATGGTTGTCACCGCCGGGGCGAATAACCTCGTCGTGGGTTCAGCGATTTTCAAGGCACCCAACCCGCGCGACGCGTACGAGACCATACGCCAGGCGGCACAGGTCGCGGCACAACGGAAAGCGGCAGGGCAGCGCGTATGAAGATCGTGCTGATACCATGCGGAGCGACGGAGTGGTGTGGCGAGGGGCGCCTGCTTGGAAGGTCCAACCTGTCGCTGTCGGACGCGGGTGCCGCCCAGGCTGCTCAGTGGGTCGATGTTCTGCGGCCGCTGGAACTGGCCCGCATCTACCACTCGCCCGACGAGCTGGCCAAACGTACGGCCAAAATCCTGGGCGCGGCACTCGATGTGTCGACGCGCGTGGAACCGGAGTTGGCCGAGGTCGATCTGGGATTGTGGGCGGGTCTGACCGAGGCGGAACTGAAGAGCCGTTTTGCCAAGGCCCATCGTCAACTGGTTGATGCGCCGCTCAACGTGAGCCCGCCGGGGGGCGAACAGGTGGCCGACGCCGCCGAGCGTGTGGTTGATTGGCTGCGCAGGCGTCTCAAGAGGAATGGCAAGGAGACAGTTGGGTTGGTGATGCGGCCCTTGTCTCGTGCCCTGGCGCGTTGTGCGCTCGGCGAACTGGAGATCGCCGGAGTATGGGACGCGCGGCGCGAGCGCGACCCGGTCGTCATCGAGCGCGAGCAGGCTCAGGCGGCCGTGGCGTCAGGCAAGCGCGGCTCGGGATCGATAGGAGTGTGAATGGCAGAGACACCCTCACAAGCGCGACGCAACGTTGATGTGCCGGAAGGTCTGTGGGTCCGCTGCCCGCACTGCGGCGCCATGGTCTATCACCGCATTCTCGAAGAAGAGCTGAACGTCTGTCCCGAGTGCGGATACCACAACCGGCTCGACGCGCGCACGCGCATCAGGCAGCTAAGCGACCCGGACACCTTCGAAGAGTTCCTGCCTGATCTCGAGTCGAGCGACCCGCTGGATTTCGAAGATCGCATGACCTACCAGGACCGGCTCGCGAGCACGCGGAAGGCCAGCAACGAAACCGAAGCCATCATCGTCGGCAAGAGCTTCATAAAAGGCCGGCCCGTGATTCTGGGCGTGATGAACCCGGCCTTCATCATGGGCTCAATGGGCAGCGTGGTGGGCGAAAAAGTCAGCGCCGCCGCCGAGCAGGCCGTCAATGAAAATCTGCCGCTCGTGCTGATCACCTGTAGCGGCGGCGCGCGCATGATGGAAGGCATGGTCTCACTGGTGCAGATGGCCAAGACCTCGGCCGCCATCGCGCGGCTCGATGATGCCGGCGGGTTGTATATCGTCGTGATGACCGACCCGACCACCGCCGGCGTCGCGGCCAGTTTCGCTTTTCTGGGTGACGTGACTCTCGCCGAGCCGCGCGCCCTGATCGGCTTCGCCGGCCCGCGCGTGATCGCCGAGACCATCAACGCCACGTTACCGGAGGGATTTCAGAGCGCCGAATTCATGCTTGAACACGGATTCGTTGACCGCATCGTTCACCGCAAGAATCTGCGCAGCGAAATCGCGCGCATCATCGACTACTGCAACAAATGAGCGTCCTCGCCGATGCCCTCTCAACGGTGGACTGGCCGCGGACTACGGGCCAGTGGCTGCTGGTGTTGTTCGGGTTCGCGGCGCAGGGCGTTTTCATGTCGCGTTTTCTCGTGCAGTGGTACGTCTCCGAGCGCCGCGGCAAGAGCACGGTGCCGGTGATCTTCTGGTGGTTGAGTCTGCTGGGGGGCGTGATGCTCGGCACCTATGCGCTGCTGCGTAAAGACCCCGTGTTCGTAGCCGGCCAGGGCCTCGGCGTCATCATCTACCTGCGCAACCTGATCCTGATTCACCGCCAGCGCAAACGCCTGCGTCTCCGCCGCGAAAGCGCCCCGACGTAGTAGCCGGCCCCCGAGGCCGGTTCAGATTCCAAGGAGTTAGAGGAAACCGTTATGCAGAACAGACCCTACCGACTTCATCAGGCCGTCGCCTTTAAGCTGCGCGGGCTGCTCATGGTCCCGCTGGTCGCCTTCCTCCTGTTTTGGACACGGTGGGAGTGGGAGTACGAGCCGGGAGTATGGGGCGTTGGCCTGGCGCTGTTCCTTGTGGGCGTGGCGCTTCGCATCTGGGCGCAACGATATCTGCGGTATCGATTGCGTGAGGGGAAGGGGCTGGCGACGGTGGGTCCGTATGCCTGGACGCGCAATCCGGTCTACCTTGGCAATCTTCTCATGTTTGCGGGGCTTTGCGTGACGTGCGAGCTTCCCTGGGTGCTGCCCTTTGCGTTGGCTTGGGTGGCCCTGGTGTACCATGCCGCCGTACGCTTTGAGGAAGATCGTCTGAACAAGCGCTACGGTGAAGCTTACACAGCCTACTGCCGGCGCGTGCCGCGTTGGTTGCCGCGCACGCCGATACCGACGCCGTTTGCAGCGCGCGGCGCAAGCTTATGGCGTGCCGCGGCTGTTGAATGGCAGTGTCTCTTGCTGGTGATTGTGCCAATTGCCAAGGAGTGCTGGCACTGAGCCGTGGGGCGCCCCGCTACTCGTCGCGGTTCTGATCTTTGATGACGGCCCACTCGAGCCTGAAGCCGCCGGTGGCGTCGGGATCCTCCACGAACGTGATCATGATCTGGTCGTCGCAGCTATAGTCCAGGCCCAGCAGCAATTCGACGCCTTCCGCCGTGCCAACCGTCGGCGACGTTGAGGCATCGGTATCCGTGGCGGCGTCTGAGAAGTGTACGACCGGATTGAGCAGCTCAATCTCGAAAGCGAGTTCGTCAATCTCGCTGCTCAGCATGACCCAATCGACGAACTTATCTGTCCCGATCGCCATGTTGCGGGCGCACGGCAGCAGGCGAATATCCGTCGAGGTCAGCCCTGAAAGCCGTACCTGATCGATATCCACCAAGCGGGGTGTCTGACGGTCGAGATCATTCCAGGTGCCCCAGGTGAACGAGATGTTGTAGATCGTGCTGTTTGTGAACACGACGCCGACCTGGCCCTCGATCTCCTTGGTGTTGTTGACGAAGGCATCGAAGTTTATGCAACCCGCCACCGCGAGCGTCGCCAGGCATAATGACACTGTAAACGTGAGCTTTCCCTGCATTCATCCACCTGTGTCGAAGGTCTGCCGCTGCGGCCACGCTGTCGGCTCTGCGTCTTCGAGCGTGGCGTGATGGTGCTTATCCTATCGGGCGACGCGCCCGCGGGAATCTTAGCAGCCTGGTCAATTACCGCCACCGGCTGTGGGGGAGCGGCCCCGGGAGCGGTTGCAGCGGGAGCCAGCACCCGCCCGCCGACGCTTGACGACGCTCCGGCCGGGCAAATAATGGAATGGAGCCGACCGAATCGGCGATCACCCGAAGCTGATCAACGCAACGTCAGCCAGATGCCGATAACAATACGTGCATCCCCGTCGATGAGGCGGCGATCCGATTCTTAACAAGGGTATTTCAATGCGCATAAGTGTCTTGCTCACATTGGCTGTTCTGGCCGGCTTGGCGGGGAACGCTTGTATTCAGCCCGACCCGCAGACCCTGGTGGAGCGCGACGACATCTTCGCTGTCACCTTGACCACCCCGGCGGGCAGCAGGTCGGTCCCGCAAAAGACCGTCGTGCAGATAATCTGGCGTTCGTACAAGGAATCCGGCCGCGCGGCGACCGTGGACCTGATTCTCGAACACCGCCCCTCGCTCCAGTCGTTCACGCTGAAGCAGGGGATCCCAATCCCCGAGGGCAATTTCGAGGAATCCGTCGGATGGGATGCCGGCCAGCTCATCGACGGCGATCCGAACCGGCTGGTGTACCCGGCGGGCACATACGTGATCCGCGCGCGGATTGTGGCAGACGGCCAGGTGAAACACGAGGCCACGGCCGGCGGCCAGATCACGGTCGATGGCGAGCCGCGGTTCACGTTCCTCGAGCCCGCCGAGGATGCTTCGGTGCCGGAGGATGAGCAGGTCACACTGACCTGGGAGGCGGTAGACGCGGAAGGGGACGCCACCGCGCGCATCGGCATCGACAGCGATGCGGATCACGCCAGCGGCAACGAGATCTTCATCCACGATGTGACTCTCGAAGACGAGGCGACGCAGGGCACCTTTGCATGGGATGGCACGGACGCGGATAGTGCGCGTTTGGCCATCGGCAGCTATTACCTGTTTGCGATTGTCGATGACAAGGTGAACGCTGTCCGGGTTGTCAGTGCGGCGGCTCAAATCATCATCCCGGACCCGCTCGCCGGCCCGGATGCGGCGGCGGGGGGGGAATGACGCGATTGCAGTTAGTACGCGCCTGGCATGCTAGCGCGAAGAGGGAATGGGACGACCACTCGACCACAGCGCTGTGCGGAATGGCCGCAACTCCCCGCTCGACCGCGCTGGTTGTGGGGCGCTGGCCGACGCGCTGGGTGAATCGCCCGAGACCGTGATCGCGGTGCATGCTTTGCGGCGGGGGTTGTGTGACGCGTTTGTGGTCGGGGAGCCTGGATACTGCCGAGCTGCGCTGATTTGCCGACCCGAGGTGCCCGGCGAGCCGGACGGTTTTGGTGAGGACGCCGCGGCTCTGTGGTCGTTGCTGCGTGGCATTGACGGCTGGGAGTGCGTGTGCGTTTCGCAGCGCTGCGCCCGGGTGCTGGGGCCGTTGATCGCACGCGAGCGGCGCAGAAGCGTGCGCTACCTGGGCGACGTGTATTTCACGCTGACGCGGCCGCCGCCCGACGTGGAGTGTGCGGACGTACGGGAATTGACGCCGGCGGACGCGGCGTTGCTCGACGGCGCTCCGCATGACATGCGCGCCCTGGGCTTCGGGAGCGTCGCCGCGCTGCTGCGCGAGGGTTTTGCCGCCGGGGCGATCATCGATGGGCAGGTGGTGTCAATCTGCCACACGTCCGCGCGTTCGCGGTACTACGCGAATGTGGGAGTTCATACGCTGGAGGCGTGGCGGCGACGCGGGTTCGCGGCGGCTGCCGCCACCATTGTCACCCGTCGCATTCTCGAAGCCGGCCAGACACCAGTCTGGAGCGCCGGCGAAACCAATGTGGCATCCATGCAAGCCGCCTTGAAACTCGGGTTTGTCGAAGTCTCGCGCCGTGCGTATGTGATACTGGAGTGACGCCGCCGGCATCCTCGAACCGCGTTACTTCACAATGCGGCGGCGGGGCGTATCGCTCTGTTTCTTTGCTGTGGTCTTCCTCGCGCGCTTGGGGGCTGCCGACTTGGGGGGTCGTGCCGGTGCTTTGGACGGACGCCGCGCGGCAGCCTTGGCCGGTCGCCGTTTGCGCGGCTTCACGCTTGTGGCGGCTTGCGCGGCGGCGTCCGCGGTGGCCGTGCGCAAGGCGTCAAGTTCGCGCGCGCTCAATCGTCGCGATGCTCCCGGTGGCAAGCGTTTCACCGACAGCGGTCCGATGCTGAGGCGCTTGAGCGACCGGACTTTGTGGCCGAGGCGCGCCAGCATGCGGCGCACCTGTCGGTTGCGCCCCTCGTGCAGCGTGATGTGCAGCACCGAACGCTGCTTGCCACAGTGGACGATCTCGGCGTCTTCCGCCACAACTTTGCCGGCGGACAGATAGATGCCCTTTTTCATGCGCTCCAGCAGCTCAGGCGCGGCGCGGCCATCAACCTCGGCCCGGTAGGTTTTGGCAACGCCAAAACGCGGATGTGTGATCCGCTCGGCCAGTTCACCGTCATTGGTCATCAGCAGCAGGCCGGTGCTGTCCGCGTCGAGCCGGCCGACAACGAACAGGCGTTCGCGTATTGGGGGCAGCAGGTCAACCGCGCGCGGGCGGCCCGCCGGATCGCGGTTTGTGCACACGACGCCCTTTGGCTTGTTCACGATGAAGTACTCGAGTTTCTGCGAACGAAGCACGTCGCCGTCGACGATCACCTTGTCGCGGCGCGGGTCGACAAAGGCCGGCAACTCATCGACGATCTGGTCGTTCACCAGCACGCGCCCCAGGAGGATCAACTCCTCGGCGCGCCGCCGCGATGCGACGCCCGAATCGGCCAGGTATTTCTGCAAGCGCACGCGTGTCTTGGCTGTTGTTGCCGCGGTCATGGGCTATTCGTCCGGGGGCGGGTCATCAAACCACTCGGCCTCTCCACGCTCCCAAGAGTCGTCGCCGGCTTCGTATTCGTCGAGCGTCGGCTCATCGGCTTCGGGGCGCGTCATTGTGTCTTCGTCTCCCAGCAGCTCCTGAAGCGCCACGCGCTCGAACAACACGGGAGCGGGTATTATGCCCTCGCGCGAGAGGGCCGCGAGAATCTCGATGACCTTCGCATACGGTTGGCCGGCGCCGCGCAACTGGCCCTCGCCGTCCTTGTCCGGTCGCCGCGCCAGCACCGCGATCAGATCCACGACATTGGGGCGTACTTTGAAAGCTTCGGCAGGCCCCTCGGGGATGATCTGAATCAGCAGCGTCAGATCGTCGTGTTCATTGGTGCAGTTGAGGATCATACGCTCGTCATGGTGTTTGTAGAACAGTGGTCGCATGATCGGCACGTCTCTGCCAAAAACGGCAATTCGCGGCGCGCGCGAACGCCGTACGTGGATGAGCGGCGGTGCGTCCGACTCGATCGCGTCCAGCGTCAGATTGACCTGTGTCGGGTCCAGGCGGTGGCCAAACGAACGTGACTGAACGGCCGGGTGCTCGTGTCGCAACAGGCCTTCATATGCGGCGACACGTATGTCGGGATCGATATCATTCAACAGTGGTAACAGCCGAAGCGCCGCGATCGGCAGCAGCGCATTGGAAAGCTCACGGGTGGCCTGAAAGCGATACGGATGCTCTGCTTGCAGTGCGATCTCGCCCATCAGCCGCACCGCCGTCGCGTCGTTCATCCGCACTCCCGCTTGCAGCGCGTAAAAGCCCAGCGCGGGGTTTTCGCTGGTGTAAAGCGGCTGAATCCGGGGCACGGCAATCCGGCCAAGCCCGACCCAGGCGGCTGACAGCGTCTCGTAGGGTGCGTCCGGCTGGCTGGCGATTCTGGCGAGTTCGGCCAGCTTGGCATCAAAGAACGCCGGGTCATTTCGCAAGTACACATGTGTGGCGACATCGACCAGGTGGCTCGGATACGTGGCGAAACGCGGCGGCGTGCGCAGATATAGATACGATTGACTCATGGCCTCGGCGATGGCCGGCCGGCGGTGGCCGAACGTCTCGTTCAGACGCTGCTCAATCCGGCGCGCCATGGGATATGACGGCTGCTTCAGAATCAGCTTTGTGGGGCGCTGTTCGAGAGTTATTCCGCCACCCAACACCGTCGCCCGGCGCGGATCGGCGGAGAACGTGCCTTCGGTCTCGGCGGCGAACGGGTTGGTGAACACCGGCCCCCGGGCATAGCCCACGGTCCGTCCGGTGATGATCCCGGGGCCGCCGCTCGCGCGCCCCACGCGCTTCAGCTCGGCCTGCAGCAGCAGACCGCCCTCGAGTGATCGCGTTTGCGTGCCGGTGGCGGCGGCAACCGCCACGTCGAGACGCGACCCCTGACACGCGCCTGGGTCGATGTACGCGGTCAGCTCAACCACCGCGGTGTCGGGCGACTCGATCAGGTCGGCCGGTTCAATGCCGGGATCGGAAAAGTACCAACTGTTGCTGGCGATCAACTTCTGGAGATTGTCGATCAGGTACGTGCGAATCGATGACGCGCAATCACGGCTGCCGCTGCCGTTGAGCCCAACCACCACCCCAAAGCCCTTAACCTGGAGCGGGCCGGCGTTACCAACCAGCGTCAACGCCCCGACCGTATCGGCCCGGACGGCGTCGCGCTGGTCAACCAGCTTCGGCTTGGGTTCCGCCGGCTTGTCTTGCTTACGGCCCCACGGAAAGCCAAATCCGTCTCCGCATCCAAGAAGTACAGCCACCGACAGCAGCAGGGGAGTGCGTGCCATCGCCACAAATTCGGCACGGCTTCTCATTGTGGCAACCTCAACAGACTCGGCAACCAGTCGCAAACGCCGCCGCCCGGTGGCGTGCCGCGCCGGTTCCCGTTGCCGCGGAGTATAGCACAACTCGCCGGTTTGACCGAGGGCCCGCGACATCGCCGGGCTGGCACGACGCAGGTCGCGGTCGTCGCGACCGACACGTCTTCTGCTGACGCCGCACCGGTCGCCACACCCCTTGACCGCTGGTCGGCTTGGCGGCAAGGTATGATTAGACAGGCACGTGACGGTGGAGATTAGCCATGGCGAAAGCGGCGGTGATCATACCGGCGGCCGGCGCGGGCAAGCGCTTCGGCGGTGACGTGAAGAAGCCCTTTGCGCGCATCGACGACCGGCCCGTGTTCATACGATCGGTCGAGCTGTTCATCAATCGCGATGACGTTTGCCAGACCATTCTGACCGTGGCCCCCGAAGACTATGACGTCGTCAAAGAGAAGTACCAGGCCAACCTCATGTTCATGGACATCAAGCTGGTCAAGGGTGGCGCCGAACGCTGCCACTCGGTGCGCGCCGCGCTGGAGCACGTCGCCGAGGAGGCCGACTTGATCTGTGTACACGACGCCGTACGGCCTTGCGTGCGCCCGGAACAGATCGACAAGGTCTTTGAAGAGGCGACCAAGAGTGGGGCGGCGATTCTGGCGGCGCCGCTGTCCGGCACGATCAAGCGCGTCAGTGCTGCGGGTGTCGTGGACGAGACCGTATCGCGCGAGGGACTATACGAGGCCCAGACGCCGCAGGTGTTCCGCAAGGATGTGCTACTGAAAGCCTACGGGGAGGTGGCGGACGGTGAACTGCCGACCGATGACGCCCAGGTTGTCGAGTCAAGCGGACATCCGGTCACAATCGTGCCCAGCGACCGCCGCAACATAAAAATCACCGCGCCGGGTGATATGTCGCTCGCGGCTGCGATCCTCAAGGAAATCAGCCGACAGCGCAAGGGCCCCGCTCCGGATGGCCCGTTCGGCGAGGCCCAATGGTAACAGCGCCGCATGCGTGCGAGAGTGACATCCTGTGTGTTGCGCCGGCGGTGCCGATGGGGAGCGCGAGTGGGGTGGTTGATCCGGTGATCTATCGTGGCCGATAGACGTGTAAGCCAACGTGCGTGGGCTGTCGCGTGGCGCGTCACCGTAGGCGTGGGTCTGCTAAGTGCGGCGGCGTTGGCCGGTTGTCGCGAACCAGGGCGAGGCTCGCAGGCGTCGCCGGATTCGGCCGACATGCCGGAGTCACTCGAGTTTGACGCCGCCGCGGTTGGCCTCGGTCCGCTCCAGGCCCACCGGCCGACGGTCGCCGAGGAAGTCGTGGCGGCGCATCAGCGTGCGGTGCCCTTTCACGTGATTCTGGTTCAGATTCCACAGACCAAGCGCGATCAGGTTGTGAAGATCTGGAACTACCTTCGCGAAGACACGCTCGACAGCGCCACTGTCTTGCGCCTGCACAACAACGGCTTGCGCGTGGGCGTCGGCAACGTCGAATGGTGGGAACCGCTTCGGGCGGCGTTTGCGGCGATCGAGGGGCACCGCACCTCACAACCCGAGCCGTGGCGCATCCCACAACGTTACCCGCTGAATCTCGAGCTGACCGAGGAACCGCGCGAGCACACCGTCTTCTACGTGGCCGCCGATGGTGTGCTGGGCGGCGACATCTGGCCTGACAGCCGCTGCGCCCTGCAACTCACCCACGAGCTCGATCTGCTCGACAGCCAGCGTGATCGCGTTACCATCCTACCGGTGGTGCGGCGCGCCCAGTCCGGCTGGCGGCGGATTCGAACTGAAAGCGGCCTGTGGTCGGTGCCCCGGGAAGACGGGCGCGCTTATCCCGAGGCCGCATTCACCGTCGGGCTTGACCCGGGTGAGTACCTCGTAATCGCGCCGAGCGACACCGCCGGTATCCCCGGCCTGTTGGGCGCGACGTTTCTTACGCATAGCGCCGACACCGTCGTGTATGAGTATTACGTGATTATCCGACCCGACGTGCGTGACGCCGGCCCTGACGACTGAGAGTCTATCCGTGCCGACCAGTCTGGATGCCAACTACTTCGAGGGTCTGTTTCGCGGATCGCGTCTGGCGATTGTGGCGTGTAAGGCCGATGGTCGGATCATCGGGTGGAACGCGGCCGCCGAAAACCTGTTTGAGAATCTGGTTGCGGGGTGTGAAGGGCAGCAGGTCGAGGGTCTCTTTCCAGTTCGCGATCGACTTGCGGTCATGACGCATTTGAAAACATGCGTCAAAACGCGCGAGCCCGTCGATTTTCGCCTGGAAATAGGCGGCACCGAGGCCGATCCGATCGTCTATGCCACCTGGTGGACTCCCGTCTTGCAGCCGGATGGCAGTATGCACGGCGTCGCACTTTGGTTTCGTGACATAACCCAACGCGTGCGTCTCAAGCACGCGGTCGAGAAACGCCAACGCCTCAGCGTCCTGGGATCGTTGGCCGGTGCCGTGGCGCATCACTACAACAACCTGCTGTGTGGCATCGTTACCAGCCTCGAATACGCAAGCAACATGAACACCACCACGGCGATGCGGCGCGCCCTCCAGCGCACCGCGGACGCGGTAACCCGCGCCGCCGAGATCACGGGGCAGTTGCTCGTGTTCGCGCAAGCCGATCATCGCGCGCGCGCCTACTCCGACCTGACCGAAGCCGTGCTCTACTTCTTCGACGAAAACGAGGAACGGCTGCGTCAGAAGCACATCAAACTGCGCCTGGACTGGCATCGCGTGCCGATCTGTCCCGTACCGCGCGAACAGATTATTGTCGTGATCAGCAATCTCGTGCAGAACGCGATCGAGGTTATGCCCAACGGCGGTACGCTCACCGTCACGATCGCGCATCGCGATGCCACGCACGTTTCCCTCTCGATTACCGACACCGGCCCGGGCATTGAGCCGGGTGTGATCGAACATCTTTTCGAACCGTTTTTCACGACCAAGGGTGTGCTGGCATCCGGCCCGTCGCGCAATGCGGGCATGGGGCTGGCCGTCGTTCATGGCTTTGTATCAGAGCTGGGTGGGTATATTTCGGCCGGCAATCTACCAGGGGCCGGCGCGCGGTTTGAAGTCGTGTTGCCGATCAAGCGCCAGGATTGAGCGCGGCCGCCGCGGAGCCGGCAGACTATTCCGGCAACGCCAGCAACTCGGGTTTAGCCCAGATTCGCGCGATGATCCCCTTGAAGTCCTGGTAGATCAGGTAAATCGATGGCACCACCACCAGCGTGAGCAGCGTTGCAAACGCCAAGCCAAAGCTGATCGATATGGCCATCGGGATCAGGAACCTGGCCTGGAACGACTGCTCGGCCATCAGGGGCGCCAGGCCCAGGATGGTGGTTAGCGACGTGAGCAGGATGGGGCGCAGCCGGCGGCGCCCGCCGGCGATCACCGCCTCGCGCACCTCCCGCCCCGACTTGATCTCGTGGTTGATGAAATCCACCAGAATCAGCGAATCGTTCACTACGATCCCCGTTAGCGCGACAATCCCGATCATCGACAAGATCGTCATCGGATAGCCCATGATGTAGTGCCCCATGATGGCACCCGTCAGGCCAAACGGCACCGCCGTCATCACGATCACCGGCTGCGTGTAGCTCTTGAACAGGCCGCAGAGCATCACGTAGATGATCAACAGCGCGATCAGAAAGTCGCGCCGCAACGAGCCGAGTGACTTGGTTGTCTCGCGCTTGTTACCGGCGAACTCGACGCGCACGCCCGGGTGTGCGCGCTCCAGCTCAGCCACCAGCGGTCCCAACTCGGCGATGATCTTCTCGGCGTTGTTGCGCGTCTGATCCACGTCGGCCGTGATAGTAACCGCGCGACGCTGGTCGATGCGACGAATCGCGGAGTATCCGCGCGTATCCACGATGCGTGCAATCTCTCCCAGGGGAATCATGTTGCCCGCGGGCGTCGCGATGCGCATCGACTCCAGTTCATACAGATGCCGCCGCCGCTCGGCCGGGAAACGCACGCGGATATCGACGTCCTCGTGGCGGCGTTGAATCGTGCGTGCCTCGAGTCCATAGAAGGCGCCGCGCACCTCTGTGGCCAGGGCACGCGTCGTCACGTTGAGCGGACGCGCGCTATCCAGCAGTTCGATACGCACCTCGCGGCGACCGGCGTCGTGGTTGTCATCGACATCGAACACGCCGTCATATCCGGCCAGTCCGGCCTTGAGGGCGTTGGTACAGGCGAGAATGCCTTCGAGCGCTTGCCCGCTGATCTCGATTTCGATCGCCGCGCCGCCCGGCCCGCCCTGCATGGGTTCAAAACGCAGTGAATTGGCCCCGGCGACGTCGCGGGTTCTTTCGCGCAGCTCGGCGATAATGTCCTCGCTGGTGCGCTCGCGATCTTCGATGTCGGTCAGTTCGACGATGCACTGCCCAAGGTGTGAGCGCAAAGCGATCGCACCGCCGCCGCCCTCAAATGTCAGTTGTCCGCCGACTATCGTGTATACGCTGAGCAACTCGCCGGCCTGCAATTGCAGCACCGCCTGTTCGACCTCCTCGAGCGCCACACTGGTGAGTTCCGCCGGCGTGCCGACCGGCATCTCCAGATTCACCATCAGAGTCTCAGATTCCATCTTCTGGAGGTAAACAAACGGCACACGCTCGCCCGCCACCATGCCAACCGAGACGATCAGTGCTGCCGCCGCCACGGCGACAGTCACATAGCGGTATGCCGTCGCCCTTATCAGCAGCCTGCCATACACATTGGGAAGCGTGATCGTCAGGGCAGTGCGCACGCGCGCCCTGAGGCGCCCCAGCACACCGGCCGGCATATCTTGCACGGCTGGTGACCCGATCGGGTGCCGCTTCACCTTTTTCAATGACTCGGCCAGGTGCGACGGGAGGATCGCCAGCGCCTCGATCAGCGAAACTGACAGCGCGCACATCACCACAACCGGCAAGATGCCCATGAAATCGCCGATCAGACCTTCGATGAACATCAGCGGCACAAACGCCGCAATCGTCGTCAAAACCGCGATCGTCACCGGCCAGGAGACTTGTTCGGCCCCGGCAACGGCGGCCTCATGCGGATCATCGCCACGCTCGAACCGGGAGAATATGTTCTCGCCCACGACGATGGCGTCATCGACGATGATGCCCAGCACGACGATCAGGCCGAACATGCTGATCAGATTCAGCGTCGCGCCGACAAGCCCCATCAGCATTATGGCGCCCGCCACGGAGAGAATCAGGCCCATCAGCACCCAGATGGCCACGCGCCAGTTAAGAAACAACAGCAGCGAACCAAAGACCAGCACCAGGCCGCACGCGCCGTTGCGTTGCAGCAGTTCCAGCCGCCCCTCGATGAACTTGGCCAGATTGCTGTGCGTGGCGATACGCACACCGGGCGGCAGGGGGGCATTGCGCGCCCGGTCATAGATTCGCTGCGCTGGCGTTTTCACATTCAGCGCGTTGCGCAGCCGCGTGCCCCAGTCCCACTCCATCTCGTGGCCCATTTTGCCCGCGACAAACGCCTTGATCTTGGTGGCGATGTCGATCGCATCCTGGTCACCCGTCTTCTGAATCGTAAGATCGACGGCCGGTAGACCGTTGAAACGTCCGGCAACATCCGAATCCTCGAACCCGTCAATCACACGTCCCAGATCGCGTACGCGCACCACATCGCCGCCCGGTCGCGTGCGCACGATCGTCTCGGCGATAGCGCCGGCCTGGTCAGTCTCACCCAGTGTGCGCACCGAGATGTTCTGATCGGACGTCTTGACCTGTCCTCCCGGCAAATCGATGTTGCTCTGCCGGATGGCGTCAGCGATCGCCGACAGCGACAGCTCATACTCGATGAGCTTCTCCGGCTGAATCTCGACCGTCAGCTCCGCCTTGCGGTACCCGCTGAGTGTCACCTCCGTGATTCCGGGCAAGGCCAGCAACTCGTCGCGCAGATCCTGACCATACTCCTTTAACGCGTGCTCGCCGGCCTCGCCGAAGACGATCACGGAGATGACCGGCAGGACCGGCTCTACCTTGGCGACGCGCGTCTCTTCGGCTTCGTCCGGGAACTGGTCACGTGGGATTGCGTCGATGGCGGCCTTGACGTCCGTCACGGCCTGGTCGATATCATCGACGTCGTCGGTCATCTCCACGGCGATCATGCAATTGCCTTCATTGATCGTCGTCTGTATCTTCTCGATGTGGTCGACCTCTTTGATTGCCTCCTCGAGACGCAGAGCCAACCCTTTCTCGATTTCTTCCGGACTGGCGCCGGGATAAAGCGTCGATACGCCCACCAGGTTGGGGCGGAATTCGGGAAACATCTCACGCACCAGCGTGAATGCGCCGTGGACCCCGCCTATCAAAATGGCCGCCATCGTGACGCCCACCAGGATCGGGTTGTTAACGCTGAATCTCGGGAGTGAGGTCATGGCGTCCGGGGCTGCTCGGAATCTTGCGCGTCCGCTTGGATGGCGGGACCATAGTCATCGTTGGTAAGGTCGATACGGACCGGTGCGCCATCCGCCAGCGCGTCGAGGTTACTTGTGATCACAATCACGCCCGGCTCCAACCCGCTCACCAGGCTCTCTGCAAGTATCTGGCGCGTAACCCGCACTTCACGTCGGTGGGCAACGCCGCCTTCATAGACGAACACCGCGCCGTCCTGCACCGCACCGCGCGGGACCGTCAGCGCGTTCTCAAAGACGCTGCCGTCGATCTCCGCTCGTACGAATAGCCCGGGTTTGAGCGGGATCGGCTGGGTGCGGTTGTCGACCTCGACGTACGCCGAGATTGTGCGCATGTCGCTGTTTCCACTGGGCGCGATGCGGGCGACCTTTCCCGACCAGACCACACCCCCGTCCGCCTCCGTCGCTATACGGCAAACCGCCCCGACCGCCAAACGCGGGTACCATGACATCGGGATTTCCACCGGAATCTCGATCAGGGCCGGGTCCAGCAGCGAGAACTGCCAGGTGCCGGCGGCGATGCGCTCGCCGAGTTCGACGCGAACCTGTTCGATGCGCCCGGCGAAGGGCGCGGCGATAACGCAGCGGGCCAGATTGAGCGCGGCTATTTCAACGTCGGCCCGTCTCAGTTGCACAGCGGCCTCACGCTGCCGGCGCGTGTTTGGCAAGTATTCATGTTCCTTGCGCAGGTTCTGCAACACCCGCCGTCTGGCTTCCACATCGCCCTCGGCCGTGTCGAGCTCACGCCGACCCGCCAGGCCCTGTTCAAACAGCTTCTGTACGCGCACCTGTTCGCGGTTGGCAATCTCCAGCTCCACCAGCGCTATCCGCTCGAGCTCCGTGACATTGGTGACCTCGATCGCGATGTTGGCCAGGGCGGCTTCTTCCGCGGCGACCTGGTGGCGCGCCCGGTCCAGGCGCGCCTTGTATTCGCGGTCGTCAAGCCGAATCAGAACCTCGCCCTGCGCCACGCTGCTGCCGGGCTTGAGATTGTCGCTCACGTACTCGACCAGACCGCTGACCTCCGCCGATACCTGCGCAAGGCGGTCCGCACGGGCCGTTCCGTAACCCACCAGTGTCTCTCTGGCGGTGTGCGGCGTAAGTCGCTGGCAGCGGACCAGCATCGGCGGCCGCTCGGAATCACGTTTCTGGGGGGCGGATTTCGTGAAAACCAGCAGCGTCGCGGCACCAACACCAATTGCCAGAATGGCGATGATGAGGCTGACGGAGATCAGGAATTTTCGTAGCATGCAACTCTCGACTAATGCGGCGTACCCCCCAGATCACGGATCATAGCCGTCGCCGCCGCATTCGACAATCCTTCGGCAAACCCCGAGAATGTCGGTGATATGACAGCACCTGTGCATCAACATCTCGTTGTGCATCTCGTGGCCGCCGATCTGTCGCCTCTGTCTGTGCCACTCATCGAAACCCTGGTGCGTGAGAGCGATGCCGCTCATCGCGCCGTAATCCTCCAGCTTGGGAGCAGCCGGTTCGCGAGTTTACGCACGCTCGCGCGACGCACTGTCCCTTCGTCTGTCGGCGGTTTACGCGATCGGCGCAGCGTGCGCCGCGCGATCGGCCGATTGCTCGATGCAAGATCGGCCGACTCTGTCATCGTCCACGCCTGGTCACCCCGCGCGATTAAATGCGGGATCGAACTACTCGGCGCCGGTTGTGACGGCATGCTGGCCGAGGTTGACGAGGAGTCAGAGCCCAAGGCCATCGTGCCGCCGCATTGGTGGCCGGCCGATCAGGGACGTGCGGTTTACCTTGCCCGGACGCGTTTTGTGCGGCAGCGCCTGCTACGTGCCGGCGCGGCGCCGGCGCGCGTCGAACTTGTCCCCATCCGCGCCGATCGCGCGCTTCTCGACACGGTCGACCGTTCCGCGCTGCGCAAACGCCTGGCATGTGACGTGGATTCACCGATCCTGACGCTGTTGCCGCCCGTGAGACGCGAGACTGGCGCGTTCGTGGCAACATGGGCGGCGTTGCTGGCGGCGCAAGTGGATCGGGATCTGCGACTACTGATACCGGACGAAGGACGCGAGGTGCAGCGGTTGATCAGGCTGGCGCACGCATCCCGGCACAGTCACATCGTGCGTTTGACCGGCACGGAGTATTCACCCGCCGAGTTGATGTCAGCCGCGGATATTGTCTTGCACGTTCCGACGCGGCCGATATCGCCCGTGGGGCTGGCGTGGGCGCTGGTGGCCGGTCGGCAGATAGTGGCGAGCCGCATGGCGCCGATTGATGAATTGCTGCGCGACCGTGGCGCCCGGTTGGTGCCGCCCAATGATCCGAAAGCCACCGCCCAAGCGCTGTTGGCGGCACTTGACCGGGTCGTGGGTGTTGCCGTGCCGGATCCCACGCGTGAGCATGGTGCGGACAACCTCGCGGCGTGGGACGAGCTGGTGACTTACTACAACGATCTGTACCAACGGCTCCACCAGCGCGTCGCCGCCTTGTGCTGAAGCGCGCGCAGCCGCCGGACGTGAGAATCACCTCACGCCCGGCGGCTGCCGCTGCTTACCACGTCCCGGTTGAGGACGTTCTGTCGTCGTCAGTGACGCCTGCTGGCCGCCACCTCGCGCCAGAGTTCGCGCCACTCGCGGTTGCTTGCCAGAGCGACATCGACCAGCGTACGGCGCGGATCGCCTTGCCCATCGGCAGGCGCCGACCAGGCTGCCTGGGCGATATCCGCCGCCGTCTGCTCCGCGCGTTCGCGAGCGGCCCGCTCGCGTCCGGCTTCAACACGGCGATAGATTTCGTCGCGCAATTGCAGAAACTCCGATGATGACGGGTTGGCCACCGGCTCTTTCTGCTCGACATCCTTGGTACGCGTTGGAGTCGCTTTGTCGACGGGCGCCGGCGTCGGCGTATTCACCTTGGTCGCGGAGTCGCCCTGCTCCGCCAGCACCGATTCCGGCGGTTCGGCTGGTGTCAGCGGGGGCGGAACGTACGCAGGCGCGCTCGTGTGCTCGGGCGGCAGCTCCCAGGTGGTCAGGCTGGCTGTTCCCGCCGGCTCCGCCGGCTCGGCCAACCGCGGCGGATCGCCCGCCGGGGGCGGTGCCGCACCGGCAGTGTTTTGGGGGGCCGCCGGGCTGTGTGCAGATTCCTGTTGTGCTGCCAGCCGCGCGATCACGCGCATCTGCTGGCGCGCGGCTTCCATTTGCGGATTCAATTGATTCAATTTGAGTGCCCGATCGAGCGATTCTGTTGCGTCAACGTACCGTCGGGCCTCGGTCTGGATCACTGCGATGTTGTAGTGTGCGTCAGCCTCACTACCGACCTTGCGGAACTCCTCAAAGGCCTCGGGGTAGCGGTCAAGCTGTGCGAGCACGATCGCATGATTCATTCGTGCCCGCGCAAAGCTCGGCTGTATCTCGAGGGCCCGCGCCAGAATCTGTTCGGCTTCCTGGTACTCACCGCCAAGATGCAGGCTGAACCCAAGGTTGTTGTACAGGAAGGCCTCATCGGGTTGCAGTTCAATTGCCGCTCGAAACTGCGCGCTGGCCTGGGTGTGCCGGCCCAGCTTGTTCAGCACGATACCGTGCCGGTTCAACGCCGCGGGGAAGTCCGGCTTCAGTTCGAGGGCGTGCTCATACTGCTCGACGGCGCGCTCGAGCGCGCCCTGCCGTTCGAGCAGGTGCCCGTGGGCAAAGTAGGTGGCCGCGTCGATTCCCGCCTGCGGCCCGGTGTCCAGCCGGGACGGTAGATTACCCGGGCTGGCGGATTTCTGCCCTTGCTGGCAGGCCAGCGGTGTGAGCAGGACAATCCCCGCTACGGCGCAAAGACCAATACACACAAAACGCATGGCAAGGCTCCAACAGCAGCGTCTACGGAGTACCACTCGAAACGCCGACACCCGGTGGCACGGACGTGCCGCCCGACGTGGACGACGGCTTGTACGTGGCTTCGTTTGACTTGATCAGAATCGCCTCGCGCGCCTCCATGCCGACGCCGCCCGACATCTCACGCGTGAGGATATCGGCCGTGGTGTCGGCCCCGTTGGCGGCCAGGAAGTCGATAATCGTGCGCGTGCGCTCGCCCAAGAGAGCGCCATCGTCCAGATCGGTGTTGTAGCGGATAACGCCGCCGTATGACTCGATCAGCGTCGCCAGCCGCAGAAGCCGCTGCTCTCCGAGGGGTGTGAGCAGCGCACGATGTGGCACGAAGTGGTAGTCGGCGATCGTCATATCCGCGAGCAGCGCATTGTCGACCATGTATTCGAACGTACCCTGCACATCTTGCGCTTCGATCACGGGCTCCGGCACGGGATCGGCCTGCTCGGGTTCGGGTGACTCACAACCGCCGGCCACGGTCAGTACTATCAGCGAGATGAGGATGTAACGCATGCTGTGCCTCCGATGGCAAATGCGAGCATGAACGCGCTCGTTCCTCCCATAAAATCGGCAGAGTGCGCGGGCGAGTTAATTGGCCGCGCGCAATCCGCCGGCCCGGCCCGTCTGTACCGCGTTTCCGCCGACAGTTAGAATCCCGCCTATGCGAACGGGTCGGATTATTGCGGCGGGGGTGCTGATCGTGGTGCTGTTCGCGTCGCTGTCGTGGACCGGCGGCTACGCCTGGTACTGGCGCAGCAACCGCTATCGGGAGACCTGCCGTGCGCATTTGAGCGACTCACTGGGCCTGCCGGCTCAGATTGGCCGCGTGGTACCGCGCTCGTGGCGATCGCAGCAATTCGACGACGTCATCGTATGGTTGCCGGACCGCGATGGTCAGGCGTTCCGCTGCGAGCGGGCTCTGGTCGCCTACCTGCCCGATAACCATGAAGACGAATACGAAATAGACCTTTTCGACGGGTTTTGCGAAATTTCGTCGCGGACCTGGCTGCGTCCCGGATATCGGCGTGTGCTTGAGCAGGGTTTGCGCCCGGGGTTTGGACCCGACGGGCCGCGCCAGGTGCGCTTCAGCAACATGAGCCTTCACGTGTCGCGTGGCGATTTTCACCTTGACCTGCGCGAAGCCGGCGGCCGGGTGGTTTTCGAGAATCAGCGCATCGGCCGCGCCGCCGTTGCCTGTCGCGTTTTCAACGACTGCGAGGTGCCCACGCCGGTGTTTCTAAACGCGGCCTTCTCGGCCCGCGCGGAGGGGGTGCAGGTTGACATGCTCGAATTGCGTGTACCACCCATGCCGCTGGCAATCATGCGCCTCGAGTCGATTCTGAACACGCAGGTTCGCTCGGGTACGTTCGAGGGCACGCTCGTCCACCGCGAATCGGGAACCGACCAGACCACCGTGGTCAGCGGCGGCTTCACCGACGTGATGCTCGCCGAGTTGACCGGCGGCTTGTTCGATGAGCCCTGGCAGGGGCGTTGTCCCGAACTGGAGGTCAACGAGTTTCGGGTCGAGAACGACCGGCCGGTGAGGCTGCGTTTTCGCGGCGTGCTGGCGGGCATCGCGCCGGATGATCTGCTCGATGTGTGGCAATACCCCAGCGGCGGCGGCACAGTGACACTCCGCATCCGGCAGGCCGACCTCTCGCCCGAGGGCATCGACCTGCTGGTCGCTTCCGGCGAGTGTACCGGGTATTCACTAGAGCAGCTTACCGCGGCGCTCGGCCGGGGACGCATGAACGGTGACCTGGATGTCGTCATCGAGGACCTGACTGTCCAGCACAACCGCCTGACGTCGCTGGCCGCGACGCTGCGCGTTAACGTGCCCGACGGCGAGGCGCGCTGGATCGAGTTCGCGTTTCTGAAGACCGTGCTGCGCGAGGGCTTCGGACTGGACCTCGACAATTTGTTACCCGGCTGGGTCAAGCTGCCGGAACGCATAGAGTATTCCCAACTCGGCCTGCGCATCGAAGTTCACGATGAGGTGCTGCGCGTGCATGGTACGCACGGCCCGCGCGACAGGACGATCCTGACGCTGCGCGTGGGTGGTGCCGACCTGCCGCTGGTCCGCGAGGACGCTTTCAATCCGATCGATCTGGCGGTGTGGTTCGAGCCGCTGCGCGAGCGGGCGGCTCGCGTGCTGCAAACCAGTCTACGCCACGGCGCTGATGACGCAGCCACGGCCGATCATCCGGAGTGACCTGTGCCGCGTTGGAACACCGATCGACTGCTCTCGGCCCTGGCCGTCACCATCAGCCTGACGCTGACGTGGCTGATTGTCTCGGCGGTAGCGCGGCAGGGACTCACACTCGAAGCGCGCGAACTCGATGCCGAGCGACAGGCGGCCCAGCACGCCGCCATCGAACGCGAACGCGAGTTTCGCCTCGAGCTGGAGAACTGGTTGTACGCGGCGACGGCGGCCCGTGACATTGGTGAGGATGCCCTCGATTCCTGGACGTGCGAGCAGCGCTTCTGGTGGTTTGTCGGGAGCGATGATCGTGGCGGGACATATCACTTCTACCCGCGCACACCGACCGAAGCGCCACTGCCGCTTGTGTACGATGATCAACTCGAGGAAGGCGAGGTGCTGGAGTTTGCCGACCACGATCCGACCGCCGCGGTCGAGCACTACGAGTCGCTCAGTGAGACCGCTGACGGGCCGGTGGTCGTGTCGGCGCTGCTGGCCGCCGCGGCGAACTCGCGAAAGCTGGGGTTGCTGCGAGCGGCGGCGCGCGATTACATGCGCGCCGCGGAGATCTTCGACGCCGATCCGGCGGGCTGGCGCGGCGCATTTGGCGCGCGCCTGGCGGTGGTAGATTGCCAACTGGATCGCCTGGAGCTGCCGGCGGCACGACATGAACTGGGCCTTCTGCTGGATGCCATGGCCGCGGCCCACACGGCGGCGTTCGGCCCAGCCGAGGTCGCCCTGGTACAAAGCCGAGTCGAGGCCATCCCGCGCCGACCGTTCGCTTCTGATCCATTTGACGAGATGTTGACACAGCTCGCCCGACGGGCCGAGGTGCGCGCCGCGCTGCCCGCGATTCAAACCGCGCTGCTCAGCACGTTTCCACCGACCCGCGCGCTCGCGCCTGAGGAGATCGCATTCGCCACCCTCAAGCCAGCGCAGGCGGCTGCCATGCTGGCGGTTGTGCAGCGCACGCGCGATGATCGGCAGATCGTGCTGGTGGCCACGCTCGATAACGTCATTCGTCGCTATTGGTATCGCGAAACCCCCGAGCGGCGCTGGCGCGTACTTTCTCCCGCCGAGGCGGCCGAGGGTGAGCTGTTCTGCCGGCTGCCGGAGTGCTTTGGCGGCTTGGCCCTCACGCCGTCGCGGGCGACGTTGACACGCCTGCGCGAATCAGCCCAGCGCAGACTGGGTTTTCTGGTCAGCGTCAGCATCGGCACCACCGGCGCCTGGGCCGTGGTGATCTGGCTGGTGATGCGCGCCCTGAATAGACGGCGGGAGCTGGTGCGGATGCAGCAGCAATTCATGGCGGACATGAGCCATGAGCTGAAAACGCCGTTGGCCCTGATCAGGCTCTCCGCCGAAACTCTCGAGGCCGGACGCGTCAGCGACGCCGAACGTGCCCGCGAGTACCATCAGACGATAGCGCGTGAGAGTGAGCGTCTGACGATGCTGCTCGACAACATCCTGGACTTCAGCCGCCTGGCCTCCGGGCGCCGCCACTACGACATGTCGCGGTGTGATCCCGGGCAGATCGTGCGCCAGGCCTGGTCGCTGTTTCAACCCCGATTGCGCGAAGAGGGCTTTGAGTGCCAGCTCGACATCGCCCCGGATTTACCGACGATCACGGCCGATCCGGCGGCGCTCGAACAGGTGCTCGTCAATCTGCTGCAAAACGCCCACCGCTATTCGTCGGATCGGAAGTACCTGCGTGTGGCTGTCTGGCGCCGGCGTAACGAGGTGCTGATCGAGGTCGAGGATCACGGGATTGGGATGGCGCGGAGCCAGCTTCGCCGCCTCGGCCGCGGCTTCGAACGCGGCGCTGACCCACGCGTGCGCAAAACACGCGGCACCGGCCTGGGGTTGGCCATTGTCAAACGCATCACCGCCGCCCATCAGGGCAAGGTCGAAGTCCGCTCCGAGCTTGGCAAGGGCAGCACCTTCACTGTTCGAATTCCCGTCGAGAGCGAGGAGGCCTGAGAGCGGCGCCGGTTGCTACGCGGTATCGGCGTCAGCTCGGACTTCGCGGAGCCGGCCGTTCTCCAGGTGAAGCACACGGTCCGTGTACTTCGCCAAAGCCGGGTCGTGCGTGACCATCACAATCGTCTGGCCCTCCGCATGGAGACCGCTGAGCACATCCATGATCCCGCGGCCGGCTTCGGCATCCAGATTGCCGGTCGGCTCATCGGCCAGCAGAACGCGCGGCCGGTGAACCAGGGCGCGGGCGATGGCCACCCGTTGCCGCTCGCCCCCGGAGAGTTCGCCGGGGTGATGCTTCAGCCGTCCCCCGAGTCCGACGCGCTTGAGAATCGCCAGTGCATCGATCCGCGCGGCGCGGCGCTCCCACAGCCACGTCCAGGGCCACTTCTTTGTCATGCGCGGCAGCAGCACATTCTCGAGCACGTTCAATTCCGGAAGAAGGTGATAAAACTGAAAGACAAACCCAAACGCGCGGCGGCGCAGGGCGATCCGGCGGTGGCCGACGAAGTCCGCCAGCAGCAGACGGCATAGCAGCAAACCGACGTAAAGCGGAAGCAGGGCCAATGCGGCCGTAATCACGCCGAGGATAGTGAACAAGTGCGCCGAGATTGTCTCGATGAAGAAGACGGCCGCCAGCATGAACAGGGCAAATCCCGGCAGCAGTATCCACAACAGCACGAACATGATCAGGCGCTGGAACCACGCAACTATGCCGTCCAACCACGCGCCAAGGCTCGCGATCGCCGTGTCAGGCCGACAAACGGCGGCCCCGTTGAAATAGACCTCACCGCTGGTGGGCACGTCCAGCGCGCCCAGAATGTGCAGCAGCGTGCTCTTGCCGCTGCCGGACTTGCCCATGATGGTGATGAATTCGCCTTCCCGGACGTTGAGCTCACAGCCGCGCAATACGTCGAGGCGCGTGCGTCCCATCTGGTAGTGTTTCTTCAGCGCGTCAGTGCGCAGCAGTGCGCTATTCATAGGACAACGCCTTCACCGGCTCCATCGAACCCGCACGCCAGGCCGCCAACAGCGACCCCAGGATTGACAGGCCCACGGCGGCCACGACTACCGTGCCGATGTCCCAGGGGGATACCTGGTTCGGAATCTCGTCAAACGAGTACACGGAGCGGTCCCACACCTGCCACGCAGGGTTCAAACTGACCAGAAACGCCTGGAACTCGTTGATGTACGTGACAAAACAGAATCCCCCGACGCCGCCGACAACGCTTCCCACGATGCCGATGGCCGTGCCGTAGCCGACGAACGTGAGCGCCACACCCATCGAAGAGCCGCCGATGGCCTTGACGATCCCGATATCGCGCGTCTTCTGAAGCACGATCATGTACAGAATGCACAACACGAGCACGCCCGACACGCACGAGATAACCCCCAGGATAATCGTCACCAGGATGCGCTCTTTCTCGACCGGCTCGATGATGTGAGCCTGTGACTCCTCCCAGGTCACGGCGGTGATACGGCTGACGAGCCGCTGCTCCCAGAAGTCGAGATCGAAGCGCGGTTCGCTCGCGAGCGCCAGATAACACTGCTCGAGCCGCCTGGCGATGCTCTTGTGCTGAGTGCCGGTCAGATTCGGGACCAGCTTGATCTGAACCTGCGAACAGCGGGCCGGCGCCGTGCCGCTGCCGTCGGCGCGTTCGGCCGCATCCATCAGCAGCAGCTTTTGCAGCAGGTCGAAGTCGCAATACACATGTCTCGAGTCGATCTCGAAAATCCCCGTGCGCGAATCATCAACGTAACGAAACGCCTGTTTCACCGGTTGATCGACCGTCCCGTTCGGCAAAACCTGCAAGAGCGTGACGTGCACGCGCTCACCACAGTCATAGAAACGCTCATACCGCCCATCCGACAGCCGCTCGGCGACAATATCACGCCCGATGATCAGACCGGGCCGCGGCTCACCCACATAGTCGGGCTCCGTATCGCGCGGACCCTCGAACGGTACGGCGGCGAACCGCCCGGGCGGAATGTCGATATCATGCGGATTGGACGCCTTGTCCGGATCCTCATCCTCGTCAACCACACCGCGGGCTCTGGCTTGTTGCAGCGCCGTCGCGTACGGCTCTGGCAGAGATGGAATCGGCTTCCACCCGCCTTGTTCCGGCAACTCCTCCCACTTCACGCCGATGCGCGGCTGGCGCACGTCACCAAGCTGAGTCGCACCCGGATATTGCTCTTCGTAATAGAGACTCGATCTGAAGGCATTGACCTCGTAGGCCTCCTCCAGCCGCAACCCGACCACTCGGACCGTCCCGCTTTGCTCGGTGTCGGGGAAACGGATCAGACCGTAGGAGTAAATCACCGGCGTGGCGGCGACCACTTCCGGCCACTGGCGGATTTCCTCGATAAACTCCTCGTACAGAGGAAAGCCGCTATACGCGCGATTGTCGACTATCACGTCGCCCAAAAGGCCCCTGGCGCGCAGCTTCACATTATCCAGAAACCCCTGCATGACCGACATGACTGTGAGCACCATGGCCACGCACAGTGCCACCGCAACAATGGCGAAGTACGCGATTCGGCGTTTTCGCAAGTACCGGATTGTGAGAAAGAGCTTGTACAACTCGCGTTGGTCTCGACTCGCGGCGCGCGGGTGCTGAACCCGAGATCGCTGTCACGCATCGGCGGGTCTTCCGTGGCCCGCGTCGCCAGCCGGTATACTGGCTGGCCCTGATTGCCGCAAGCTGCTGAGCGCGTGCGCGGCGTCGGGGTGACTGTGCGCAACCGTCGATTATTACTGCGTCACTCCGACGGCTCATCCGAATCAGACTGCGACGTGTCGTGTGTCTGCTCTGGCCGTTGCAGCGGAAACAGGATCACGTCGCGAATGTTCTGGCTGCCGGTAAGAAGCATGACCAGGCGGTCAACGCCCAGGCCGAGACCACCGGCGGGGGGCATGCCGTACTCGAGGGCCTCGATGAAGTCAGTATCCATGACCGCCATCGTCTCGTCTTCCTCGCCGCGAAGCTGCCTGCTGAAGGTCTCCTCCTGCACGCGCGGATCATTCAACTCGCTGTAGGCGTTGCCCAGCTCCATGCGATTGATGAAAACCTCGAAACGCAGCGCGACACTCGCATCGTCCGGATGCCGTTTGGTGAGCGGGCACAGCGGGGCCGGATAGTCGATCACAAACGTCGGGTTGATCAGGTGCGGCTCGACGTAATGCTCGAAGAGGACATTGATCACGACTGCGTCGTCCAGCTTGTGCTCCTCGATCTTCAGCTCCCGCGCACGAGCGCGGGCTTGAGCGATTTCGGAAAGCGGAAAGCCCACGTACTCGGCGAACAGGTCGGCGTACTTGCGCCGCGGCCAGGGGGTGGTGTAGTCAATCTCACGGTCGCCGAACGCGATCTTGGTCGAGCCGGTCACCTCTCGTGCCGCGCCGGCGATGATCTCCTCCGTGATTTCCATCATGTCGTGGTAATCACCGTACGCCTGGTAGAGCTCGAGCATCGTGAATTCGGGATTGTGGCGCGCACTGATACCTTCGTTGCGAAAACAGCGCGAGAATTCGTAAACCCGCTCCAGGCCGCCCACCAGGCAGCGCTTCAAGTACAGCTCCGGCGAGATCCGCAGGTAAAGACGCATGTCGAGCGTGTTGTGGTGGGTCAAAAACGGCCGCGCGGCGGCCCCGCCGTACAACGGCTGGAGCACCGGCGTGTCAACTTCCAGGAAGCCGCGGCGTTGAAGCACCTCGCGAATGTGCGCCATGATCTGCGCGCGCCGCACAAAAACCTCGCGCGATTCAGCATTGCTGGCCAGATCTATGTAGCGCCGACGATAGCGCTCTTCGACGTCCTTGAGTCCCTTGAACTTCTCGGGCGGCGGCCGCAGCGACTTGGACAGCAGCGTGAACTCACTGACCCACAGCGTCAATTCGCCGGTCTTCGTACGTCCGAGCACTCCGTCCACACCGACGATATCGCCCAGGTCCAGCAGCTTCGCAACCTTGAAGCCGTTGCCCGCCACCAGCTTCTTGCTGAGGCCGTACTGGAGATCGCCGCTCAGGTCGCGCGCCGTGAGGAAAATCAGATTGCCGAACGCGCGTTGCAGCACCACGCGACCGGCGGTTCGGAAGCTCGTGCCCGTGCCGGGTTCGAGAATCTGCCCCTCGGCTATATCGAGTTTCTCCGCGGCCGCGCGAACCGCAGCGTGTGACGTGACGTCGGTGAAACGCGCGCCATACGGATCAACCGGCGGCTCCAGGGCACGCAGTCTGTCCAGCTTGGCAATACGATCGGATCTCTGGTCGCTCATCGTGGCAGTCACTATAGCCATTCCGCGGCCCGAGCGCAAGCGCGTCTCAATGCACACCACCGCCGGCGGCGGCGGTACGGGACAGACGTGCGCACTGACCTAGTTAGTTGGAGAACTGTCGGCGAGGATTTCCTGCACAACCTTCGGTAGATGCCAGGGGGGCGTGCGGCGCTTCTCACGCACCCAGGTGCCGAAGCGGCTCCTCAGCGTGGAGATCATCGCCTCGTCCGAGCGGACCGGCGGCATGTCGAGGTCGTGACGATCGCACCATATCGCGTAGCGATCCCACGCCTCCGTCAGCATCTCGTCATCCTTGAGGTTGGACAGCAGCAGCACCGGCGGGTGCGGGTTCTGCTGGCTCTGCCGCAGGATGTACAACAGGCGGCCGCCGGAGCGCATCCCGTCC
The DNA here is from genome assembly GCA_963675745.2 of Phycisphaerae bacterium. GTDB lineage: Bacteria > Planctomycetota > Phycisphaerae > UBA1845 > Fen-1342 > JAFGRR01. The sequence goes on along the minus strand of CAXXWX010000026.1, from coordinate 823,777 downwards.
CAATCGTCGTAGAAGTGCCGATACTCCTCGCGATCGGGCGGCGGGATCATCATGTCCAGTATGACCAGATCGTAGGCCACGCCGCGGTCATTCATGAAATCATCAATGGCCTGATCCGTGGTGCGGCGCTGGGTGACGGCAAATCCGGCCTCCTCCAACTTCCGAATGTGGTCGGAGAGGATCTCGAGTTCGTCGTCGACAAGTAGGATCGTCTGCCCGGGCATAACTCCGCTAAGTTATCACGCCGGCTTACAGGTAGCAAGCTGCGCCGGCAGCTCGATGGTAAACACCGTGGGGTCATGGGCGTGCGTGAGCACCAGCCGCCCACCGTGCCGTCGGATGATTTCGCTGGCCGTGGCCAGCCCGATGCCCAGGCCGGTGTTACTGCGCCGGCGGGCCCGTGGCGAGCGCCAATGCCGCTCGAAGATGTGCGGTGCCTCTTCGTCGGTTATGCCGATGCCCGTGTTTTTCACATGGATGAGGTGCCAGACCTCCCCTTCGGTACGCGTGGTCTCTCCCTCGATCGTGATCAAGCTGTCACGCGCGCTGTACTTCAAGGCGTTTTGCAGCAGGTTGTACATGGCCACCTGAAACAGGCGCGGATCGATCCACAGGGCGGGAATGGACATGAAACTGCCCTGGTTATACAGAATCCCGTTGAGCCCGCGCCGCCGCGCCGCCGGCCCGAGCATCTTGCACAGCTTTACAATGAACCCGCCCAGTGGCAGCACGTTCTCCGGCCTTAGCGTCAGTTCCACCTCGGGTGTCAGGCCCATGATCTCCGAATTCAGTAGCAGAATCTCGCCGAATGATTCGATGTCCTCCAGCTTCTGGCGAACGCGGTCCAGGTCGCCACAAATCGTCGCGTCCGACTCGCGCAGCAGCATGCCGGCCCCGTCGCGAATGGCCATCGCCGGCATGGTCAGGTCGTGCTGAATGCGCTCCATCACGCCCGAGACCTGCCGCTCCTTTATTAACAGCGACATCAGCGGTGCGATCAGTTTGGCGACCCGCTCGACACGGATGCGATCAAGGTGGTTCAGGCAGCGCGGCCAGGCTTGCCCATCGGGCGGCAGCTTGTTGCGTAAGCGAATAACGCCGAGCAACTCGCCCGCGTTCGACAGCATCGGCGTGCCCAGGTATTGCTGGTGCTCGGCTGACACCACGACGTCGGGGTATTTCTGCCTGGTGTGCAACGGGCACGATCGCAGATCCTCGGTTGCCAGCGTCTTGCGGTTTTCCGCCACCCATCCCGTGCAGCCTTCACCATAGTTGTAGTACATCTTGCGCAGCGGGATGCGCGAATCGAGGCCGGTCGTGCCGAGCACCCGTAACACGTGTTGTGGCCCATCGGCTTGCAGGATCGTGCAGGCCTCGAATTGCATGCAGTCCTTGATCACCGCCGCCACGGTCGCCATCGCCTTGAAACGGTCGGTCTCGACGGCATCGAGCGCTTCGTAGGCTTTCTGGCTGACCAGATCCTGCTCGGCCCAGAGGGCCCGCTCGATCGCGCGGCCGCAGATGCTGCCGAAAAACCCCAGCGCCTCGGGCGCCAGCTCGGCGACCCATGACTTCGCCGGGAAGCCCGCCAGCGCAACCGCCAGCACGTTGTGCGGATCGAGTTCGCGCGTGGTGATTCGCTGCACCATGGGACGCAGCGGGATTGCCCACATGCCGGCCAGCCCGTGTTCGCGCAGCAGGTCGTATTCGGTCGCGCTGGCCCAGGCGTCGAGCTCTGGATAGAAACGTGCCCGCCCCTCGGCGAACGCCCGCCCGACGCGCGACAATGTCATCGGGACACTGTCGGGTATTGCCTCAAACATCTCCGCGGGAAACGTGGTGAACGCCGGATTCAGCCGACCGCGATCGCCCGCGCCGACGGCCTCGTCCCCCTCGGCTTCGGGGTCCGGCACCCACAAAATCACGTGCGACGTGTCAAACGTGCTGCACAGCGCGTTGGCGATGTTACGAAACGTGCGGTCGAACCGGGCCGGCGCTTGCCCAGCCGGTGCGAATGCTTCGTAAAACCGGCTGACCGTCGCCAATGTCTGCGAATCCAGTGACACGGGTTTACCGGGCGGGCCGATCATGCCGCGCATTGTAGATATGCCGGGCGCGGCGGTCCATGTGACGCAGCGTGGGTGCGGCGTGTGAGTCGTGCTATGGTGAGGTGATTTCGCGCGCACGCGCGTTCGCCGTGTTCACCTCCGCCGGCAGCAGCGCGCGTTCCAACGCCGACATGATTTCGTCGTAGTGATCCGCCACCGGTTGCGGGATGTCGCCGTAAATCGCGGCGATGGTGGGTTGGAGGACGATGCCGAATGCGAATTGGAGCGCGAGCTCCGGATTAATCTGGCGGAAGCTGCCGTCGCGGACGCCGTCGTAGATCAACTCACGCATGAACGCGCGCACACCTTCGTCCTGTGGGACGGCCCCGCCGAGCTCGTGCTGCGTGAAGAGCAGGAAACGCAGAATCACGGGCTGTTCGTCGGCGAAGCGAAAGAACTCTCGCACGACGGCGCGCAGCCGATCCATGGTCCGCACGTGCGGCGCGGCGCACTTGGCCAGGCGTGCCAGGATGTCCGATAAATGTGCGCGATATACCTCCCCAGCCAGATCATTGCGGTTCTTCCAATAGCGGTAAAGCAGCCCCGGCGAGACGCCGGCGGCGTCGGCGATATCCTGGATCGTCGTGCCGCGCAGGCCCTTCACCGCGACCGCCTCCACCACTCCCCGCTCTATGTCTTGCCGCTTCTGAACCGGCCTGGCCATCATGCAACCTCTGTAATAAGTAAATCTTCACTCATTATAGTCTGCCTCAGCTACACACTGATGTCAAGAAGAGATTACGCGGTTGTACAGGACATGCCGTTTCCGTGATGAACCAGCCTGTCGACCGGCTATTGGCTACCCGTCGTCCCCCAGCAATTCGTTCATCCGCGCGCGCAGCTTTCCCAACATGCGCGCCTTGATTTTGTACAGGCGGTTCGTGCTCAATCCAAACGCGGCACAGACCTCGGCAACCGAGCGCTGTTGAACAACGTGCTGTTGAAACGCCGCGTATGTCGTCGGCTCGACCTCTTCCTTGACCTGCTCCAGACAGTGGCGCAGGTGCTCGTCCAGCCAAACCTGCTCGAATTGCTCCTCGGGCGAGTCCTCGCGTTGCTGGTCGCGCTTCAGATCCTGCGAAGCGGCGGGCTGCTCACGGCGGCGGCTGTGAAGGTTGCGGATACGGTTCATCGCCAGCGTACACAACCACCCCTTAAAACGCCCCTTGCTCGGGTCATAGTCAAAGCCGTCGATGTGACGCGTGAGCGCCATCATGCAATGCTGTACGACGTCCTCGGCCTCTGAGTCATCCAATCCACGCGCCAGCGCGAAACGATGCAACAGCGGCCGGTAGATCGCATCGAACTGGCCCCAGGCCACCGAATCGCGGCGGTTGCGGATTCGCAACAACAGGCTGGCCCTGGTTTCGCGCATGCCCCACGTGACCTCTGACCCCCATCATACCTGATCGCGCCACGCCCGGCAGCGCCGCACACGCGCCAGTCCCGACCGCAAGATAAAAACGAAAACTGCCGCGGCAGATTTTCGCGCCAACGGGGTACTCCCACCAGCGACGCACACGGGGTGTGCCAATCAGCCGAAACACTACTGCACAGGAGTTCTCCCATGAGCGCGTACCGCCACTCAGAAGGCCGTCTGCACCATGCCCGCCGGTTTCGCCTTGCTGCGATGCTGATCGCCGCCTGCATCGCCTCGAACGTGACCGTCGCAAAGGAACGGCCCGCTGGACGGTCCTACGTTCCCGGGCGCGTTCTCGTCAAAGTTCAGGAACAGAATGTGGCCGCCGCTTCCTCCGGCCAATTGGCTTTGGACGGCGTGCAGACGATGCGCGCCGTTTCGGCGCTGGCGCGCGGGCCGCAGCGAGGATTCGTCGGGTCGGCCTGGTTCTCAGCAGAGTTGAAAGAGGGTGTCAGCGTTACTAGTGCGATCGCCGCGCTTGCCGGTGAGCGCGCCGTGCTGGCCGTCGAGCCTGACTTCATCGCCCATGCCACAGACGCCGGCGAGGCACATGCCCAGGCTACCACCGGCGATCCGCGGGCCGGGGAGCAGTACGCCCTGGATATCATTTCCGCGCCCGAGGCCTGGGAGATTCATGCCGGCGACGGCCAGCTGATCGTGGCTGTCATTGATAGCGGCGTGGCGCTGGGCCACGAAGACCTTTACCCGCAACTGTGGATCAACGCCGCTGAGGACGTCGGCGACGAGCTGGACGGCATCGACAATGACAACAACGGATTCGTGGACGATCTTGTTGGATGGAACTTCATCACCTCCGCCCAATACCCTCAAGGCCACAACAACCCGGGCGACGACTGCGGCCACGGCTCGCATGTCGCCGGCATCATCGCCGCCGTTCGGGGCAATGGCTGCGGCATCGCCGGTACGGCCGACGTGCGCATCATGCCGTTGAAGGTTCTTGACGCGGAAGGTAATGGACCGATATCCGCCGCTATATCCGCTGTTGACTATGCGGTTGCCAACGGGGCGCGCATCATCAACATGAGCTTGGGCTTTCAGGGCTATAGCCAGGCGCTTGCCGAAGCCTGCACGCGCGCCGCCGAGGCGGACGTGCTGGTCATCGCCGCGACCGGCAACGACGGTATGAACCAGCTCAACTACCCGGCCGCGTACGACAGTGTGATGGCCGTCGGTGCCAGCGACGAAAACGACATGCTGGCGGACTTCAGCAACACCGGGTCAGGCATCGATCTGGTTGCACCCGGCGTGCAAATCGTGAGCACCGTGCCGGGCGGCTATGACACCTACGACGGGACTTCGATGGCCAGTCCGTATGCGGCGGGCGTCGCGGCGCTGGTACGGTCAGCCTTCCCGGAGATGTCCGCCGTCCAGGTGCGTGCGCGGCTCAATGGCACGGCCGATGACCTGTACGGCGCCGGCTATGACACGCTGACCGGCTATGGGCGTGTTAACGCACTGCGGGCGCTTACCGAAGACGGTGAGGCGTCGGACCCCGAGGTCCCCGGGGCCGACGATGACTTTGAGGAGAACGACACCTATGCCCAGGCCGCCATCCTCGCGCCCGGCTCATACGAGTTGCAGGGGCTGGACAACGACGTGTTCTGGATCGCAACTGGCGGCGTGCACGCCAGCGTGGAAATATCCGGCCCCGCCGGCGACCTTGATCTCTACCTGATCGACGCAGACCAGGAGACTATCCTGGCCCGCTCGGAGGAGGTCGGCTCGGAGGAGTCAGTCGAGGCCGATATCCCCGCGACCGGGGCCTACATCGCCGTCTTGCCGTACAACTCCCAGACGGGCTCGTACACGTTGACGTTGTCGCTGGATGGCGAGGAGGACGACGATCCGCTGGCTGACGACGACTACGAGGAGAATGACACCGTCAATGAGGCCAGCCCGATCGAGCTCGGCGAGTATGAGCTCAAGGGTTGGGACGCCGACTGCTTTGCCTTGGCACTCGACGAGGCCGGCGAGCTCAGTGTCTCGATCACCGGCCCGGACGGCGATTTGAACCTGGCCCTGCTTGACCAGGATCGCATACGCATCGGATTGTCCGCTACCGAGCACACCTCAGATGAGCATGTCAGCGTGCACGTCGAGGCCGGCACGTGCTACATCGTGGCGTTGCCACACGACGACGCTGGCAGTCCGTATACCCTGACGATCGCATTCGAGGCTTCCCCGGAGCCGCCCGAAGACCAGCCCGATCCATCCCCTGAGCCCGATCCCGAGCCCGAGCCGGAACCCGAGCCTGAGCCGGCGCCTCAACCAGCTCCCGAGCCCGAACCGGCACCCGAGCCCCAGCCAGAGCCGCAGCCTGCTCCTGCGCCGGCGCCCGCTCCGACGCCTGAGCCCGCCCCGGTCACCGATCCCTGGACTCCCCCGAGCCCGCAGCCGACGCCGTCGACGCCGGCCCCGTCTCCGGAGCCGATCGCCGACCCGGTGCCGACGCCGGCGCCGGCGCCGGTGCTCGAGCCGACGCCAGTATTAGACGGGCCTTTGGATCCCGGCCCTCAGCCGGCCCCCGAACCGGAACCGTGGTATGAGGTTGAGCCGAACTTGCCGGAGATGCCGGACCCGATGGTCGCGCCACCCCTGGTTACGCCGTGCGGCTTTGGCTCGGGATTCGCGGTCAGCGCGACGCTGATCGGCTTGGCCGGGTTGAGCTCACAACGCCGGCGCCGCTTCTGAGTGCTTTGCGCCGTACATACGAGCAGAGGCGGGCACGGCTGTGCGATGGCCGTGCCCGCCTCACGTGATATTCAGACCAGCCCAGTGTCAACGGGCCGAGTGATCCAGGTCTCCGCCGTCAGCCGACACGCCTGCGCGCTCGGTTGTCCTTTGATGTGAGATCGTCGAACAGTGCGTCAACGGCTCGCGCGATGCGTTCGGGCGTCAGATAGACGCCGGCGGCAATCTCACGCCTGATTCTGTCGATCCGGTCGGCGCGCTGTTGCGCCGCGCGGGCGCCACTGGCGTGCGTGGCACTCATTGTCATGGTGGGGAACATACTCATCACCTCACTAACAGCACATCCGCCAACCCATTTGCGTGGTCGTGACTGGGGTCGGCACACGACTCTCACACAGATCAGAGCCAAACGGCACACGTGCGGCCTGTCGCGACCACGTTAGTCTTGCTACGGGTATCTATCGCCCAGTAGTTTCACCCAGATGTGGTAAAAAACGTGCTGTGAACCGCAAAATGGGCGGTCAGAAGCCCTCTGTGTCCCCCATTTCCGTCTCTTTTGCAATTTTGGTTCGCGCGATGTTAAAATAGGCAATTTGTGGTCCCAATTAAATTAGGCGTGAATTACCTCAAACGCGCAAGCTATGCGCGATTTGGCTCTGGTTTATTGGTCCAGCCGTGCGACGCGAGTTGTCTGGGCCTCTGGTGAATGTGTTATCGGCCACGGCGCATGGCGCGGTCCATTTCACGTCTGTGTTCGCGCGTTTTAAGGTCCGAGCGTTTGTCCGCGTGCGTCTTCCCACGTCCGAGAGCAATCGTGATCTTCGCCAATCCGCGCTCACTGAAGTAAATGCGTAGGGGCACCAGCGTCAGTCCGCGCTGGGTCACCTTTTTCTGCCAGCGTTCGATCTCTCGTCGGTGGAGCAGCAGCTTGCGCTCGCGCGTTGGGACATGCTGTGCATAACCGGCCTGTGCATAAGGAGATATGTTGCAATCGCGCAGAAAAACCTCGCTGCCACGGATGACGGCGAACGCTTCGTCAAGCGAGGCCTTCCCGTTGCGCAAACTCTTGACTTCACTACCAGTTAGCGCTATTCCCGCCTCCAGCTTCTCGATAATCTCGAAGTTGAAGCGGGCTTTCTTGTTTTGAATCGTCGGGGTTGCTGGTGGACCTTTCGCCATGAGCCGTATAGATTGTAACGTGGCAACGGTTTGCTGCAACTCCACCCCGCGCGGGTGGTAAAAGATGATGACGGACGATGGTTCGCGAGCCCATTAACCGGGTGAGCCAAATGCCTCGCGAGGAAGAGCAGCGTTTAATAGAACGCGCAAAGCGCGGCAGCGCTGACGCCTTCCGTGCGCTCGTGGATTTGTACAAGGATCGGCTGTTCGCGTTCATCTGGCGGATGATCCGAAACCACCACGAGGCCGAGGATTTGTGCCAATCCGCATTCGTGCGGGCTTTTGAATCGCTGGAGAGCTACTCGAACAAGTATGCCTTCAGCACGTGGCTGTTCACGATCGGCTACCGGCTGTGCCTCAACCATCTGCGCAAACGACGGCCGATCGCGGCGGATGTTGATTACTCGCGGATCGACGCCGGCGGCGATGAGGTTTCCGAATCCGTCGCCAACAGCGAAGAAGCTCGTCGGCTGCGCGAGGTGATCTGGTCGGCGGTTGACCAGTTGACGACGCCGCAAAAGGCGTGTGTTACGTTGTTCTATCGTGAAGGGCAGAGTTGTCAGGAGATCGGTCAAGCTCTCGATATTCCCGCGGTTACGGTAAAGAGCCATCTGCATCGAGCCCGCGAGAAGCTGGGAGCGCGGTTGCAGTCTGAACTGGTGGATGACTGGATGGCTATCCGCTTTCTTTCAGACTCGCACTACGCGTGAGTGACACCATGACGTGCAAGCAATTCAGACAACTGCAAGACGCGTATCTGGATCGGACGCTAAACGGTGCACTGCGACTCGAAGTCGACGCTCATCGGCTGCGGTGCCAACGTTGCCAGCAGCGGCTGGCCGTGCTGGAGGCCATCGAGCACTCGATTGCTTCCGATGGCGACATCCCCAGACTCTCCGAGGATTTCACCGATCGCGTCGTCGCCAAGGTGGAGCGGCGACAGCCGTTGAGCCGGCGGACGCTCTCCATTCGCGTCGCGTTTGCCACGGCGATGATGCTCCAGGCGGCGGCGGTGCTCTTCTTCGCGATCGTGCTGCGGCCCGGAAGCACCGAAGTCGGCCCCGCCGCGCTCGACGCGCCGGATGTCGCGGTTAACCAGCCCGCTCAGCCTCTGACACTGGCGGCCGAGAAAAACCTGGATGACGTCGAGGTGTTCGAGGCCATCGCGGAAAACGTGGAGGCCAAGATCAGGTGGGCACGCGCCAGCGGCCGGGCGATTTCTGATGAGACCTGGGGCACCGTGCGCTACCTGAACATCATGCTGCCGGAGGATGTCGAGAACACCGTTAATTTCTCGATGTTCGCCCCGGCCACCGGTATTCTGAATTCCATGTTCCCCCAACCCGCCGTTGTCGAACCGGACCAAACGCCGATCGATTCGACGGATGACGTTTATTCGCTCTGATCTTGCCTGCGAGATACCCTCTCTTGCGGACCAAAAGCCGCACGCAGACTATTCCCCTGCTGATCCTGGCGTGTGTGTTACCGGGAGCGGCCGCAACCGACGCGCCGCCGGACGCGTCGCTGGCGCGTTACGCACCGGCCGATACCGGGTTGTTCGTCGAGATTCGGCGTTGTGAAGACCTGCTGATCGCGCTGACTGAGCCGCAACTCTGGAGCGCGCTGGCCGAGGTTGCCGGACAGCCGGCCGGCGTGGAGGACGCCGTCTCGTGGCGTGAGCACATCCGGGCCACTCTCGACATGGACCCGGCGGAGGCCATTCGCACGCTGTTCGTCGGTGGTGTGGCTTTCGTCGGCGAAGGGCCGCTGCGCAGCCAGGACGCCGTCGTTTTGTGCCGACCGGCGACGGAAGACAGTTGCTCAGAGTTCCTGAAGCGCTGGAATGCCAAGCTGATCACCGGCGAAACCTCGGATCAAATGCCGGTGCCGGCGTATCGTCTTGGAACAAACGTAGGCATGGCGTCACACGACGGTACGCTCATATTCGGTGACGCCGGGTTGCACGACGGCATGTTCAGGCGCGCGCTGGCGCTGGTTGGACCAGACCCGCCGGCGAGCCTGGCGGACGACGTGACGCTGCGCGAGCTGTTGCAGCGCGTGCCACCTGATCCTGACGGGCTGCTTTTCGCGCGCATGGGAGCGGCGCGCCGCCCCGTGCTACTGCCGCCGACCAGCGCGCCATCGACTCAATCGTCGACACAACCAACGACACGCGCCAGCGTCCCTCGGTTATCGCCGGTTCTGCCGAATCTGCCCGGCCCGCTGCGCGGCGCCTCACACGTTTTGCTGGCGCTGCATCGCGAGGGGCGATTGTTGCACTTCAGCGCCGTCGGCGATGCGGACAACCACGGCGCGCCGCGATCGGCGCATTTGACGCGTTTGATCCAGACGCTGCCGCGCCAGACATTGGCCGCGTGGGGGGGGCACGTGGACTACGCGGCGTTGCGTGCGGCTGTTGAGGCTCTGCCGCGACAGCATATGGCGCGAGTGGCTCTGACGCTGCACCAACAGACGGGTGTGTGGCTCGAGAAGATCCTGGCGTCGCCGACGGGCGTGGCCCTGGGTTTCGTGCATCAGCGGTCCAACGCGGATGCGCCGCCCGCGCCGGCCGTGGCCTTGTTACTTACCGCCGACGACGCCCCCGCCGCCCATTCGGCGGTTACCGACCTGGTCATGACGTCGGCGTCACTCTACGCGCTGATGGCGCTTCAGCGCGGTTTGCCCACCGTGCCACCGATCGAAGAGATGTCTGTCGCGGGTGTGGATGTGGCCCAGTGGGACATCAGCGCGCCGATCGCGGCGATGACCGGCGGTTCGATTGCCGAAATGCAAATCTGTTGGGCGCTGGACGGCAACGTGCTGATCGTGGCGACGCATGCCGAGTGGCTGGCGCGCATTCTCGAAAGCCGCCATGGCGACGCGCCGCAACTGGCGGAGGTGTTTAAGCTGAGCAAACGGCCGCCAAACGCCGCCAGCGACAGCCTGGCCGTGTTCCAGGCCGGGCCCGCCGCCGATCTGGGGGCCATGTGGCTGCGGCATCTGGAGCGCGTGGCGCCGAAGGTGGTTGACGAAGCCTGGTGGCGTTCGCATCAACCCAGCGGCACGCAGCTCCGCCTCGGCATCGATGTCGCCGAAGAGCCGGAGCAGAACCGGCTGCGGATCGTCAGTGTGGGCACCAATGTGCCGGCCAGCGGCCTGCTTGAGCCGGGCGACCGGATCATCGGGCACGACCAGGCGTTCTTCGCTACCGAGCACCCGATTCGCGAAATGCAACGCGCGTTGAAAATGCGTCCCCATGCCCGCTGGATCGATCTGATCATCGAACACGACGGCGACCGCGTGATCAAACGCATCCCGCTGCCGTTTGTCGATCCAATCGCAATCCTGCGGCGCTGGATCGCCATCGGCAAGCTCGTGCAGCGCGTCGTCTACAGCGACGATCTGCCCGGCAAGGGTGGCCCGCGTGGATTCCTGACGGTGGAGCTCCGGCAGAGCGACACGCCGCTGTTCGATCTGACGCCGGCAACGACGATGCCCGCCGCCGCCAGCGCGGAAACACAACCCGGACGATCAGAGAATTAGCATCTTCTTTATCGCCGTCGTTTGGCGCACCAGCGCCGTAACGGCCTGCGCCTCGCAGGCCGCCGGCGCACAGTCGTTGCGCCGGCACGCTGCTGTCGATGCGCAGATTGCCAGCGCGTGGATCGACCTGCGCTATCCGCGCAGGCCTGTCTGCAGCAGCTCCGCCACCTTGTCCCAGTTCACGACGTTCCACCAGGCCGCGATGTAGTCCGGCCTGCGGTTCTGGTACTTGAGGTAATAGGCGTGCTCCCAGATGTCGAGGGCCAGGATGGGAGTATGGCTCTGCATGTAAGGGGAATCCTGGTTGGCGGTTGAATAGGCCTGGAGTTTGCCGTCGCCATCCAACACCAGCCATGACCACCCGCTGCCGAATCTGCTCGCGGCGTTGTTGCCGAAGAGCTCTTTGAATTTGTCAAGACTTCCGAATGTGCTGGCAATGGCATCGGCCAGCACACCGGAAGGCTGCCCGCCGTTGGCCGGCCCCATGATCTGCCAGAACAACGTATGGTTGGCATGTCCACCGCCGTTGTTGATCAGTGCCTGGCGTATGTTGTCCGGCGCACTCTGTATGTCGCGCAGCAACTCGATGATGGACTTGGATGCCAGGTCGGCGTGCCCCTCGAGGGCGGCGTTGGTCTTGCTGACGTATGCCTGATGGTGCTTGCCGTGGTGGATCTGCATCGTCAGGGCGTCGATGTGCGGCTCGAGCGCCTCGTGCTTATACGGCAAGGGCGGAAGCTCATAGGCCATTGGTGGTCTCCTCGATCTAAGATGGGGCCGTTGTCCGCTTGCGCCCGACGCGGGCCCCGGTGTCATTGCGGTCCTCGAATCACTCGATTCTTACCAGTGAGTATATGTGCGAAAGCGGGCGGCGGCAGGATTCGGATCGCGAAGAGGCGGGGTCCGGCGACGTGCGTGGGCTCGCGTTGACGCGGCGATGGCGTGCCCGCAGAATATCCGGCGCACATCGAGGTTGTGGCTGCCGGGCGGCCGGACCGCCGCGCCAGCCACACAGGTCGGATTGCGGAAGGTGCCACGTGAACTCTTGGGACATACTGCGGGATGCCGCCGACAAGATCGGCGTCAAGGCGTTGGCGGCAAAGCTGAACCTGAGCACAGCCCTGGTTTACAAGTGGTGTCAGGAGCCGCCGACAGACGAGGATCCCGGCGCGTCCGGTGCGCGCAACCCGCTTGACCGCTTGCGCGCCGTGTACGAAGCGACGCGCGATCAGGAGTTGATAAACTGGATGTGCCAGGTCGGCGATGGTTTCTTCGTCGCCAATCCCAAGATCCCCCCCGGCGAACAGGAAGAGCGCCTGCTGACCTCCACCCAGCATATGGTCGAGGACTTCGGCAGACTCCTCAGCGACATAAGCAAGGGTATCGAAGACGACGGCAGGATTTCACCCGAAGAGGCCAAGCGCATTCGAAAATCATGGGAGCGCCTGAAAGGTCAGGCCGAGCGCTTCGCGGTCGCGTGTGAACGCGGGCTATACGGCGACTAAGCCGGTGTGGTGGCGAGCAGCAGGGCAACGGAGTCGTCTCTGAGTATCCTCACGCCCGCGGAAGAGATAAAGCAAACGCGGCGTCGGAGTTTCTTTCCGACGCCGCGTTCTTTTTGCTGATTCAGACGAGCCAGATGCCCGTCAGGTATTGCTGGTACTGCAAACGCCGCTTACTCCCAAGGGGCCGGTACCGGCTGGAGGTTGTTGCGGTAGCGGGCGAACGGCCATTTCTTGGGGCCGGTGGCGTTTGCGCGAGTGAGGCTCTCGCGGTCGGATTGCGTGAGCGCCCAGATAAACGCACCCGGAGTCGGGTATGTATCAAGCTGGAACGTGCGGCCGCGGCACTCGTAATCGGTGAAGTACTCGTCGACGAGCTCCGGCGGCGTGATCGGCAGCATGCCCACGCCGTTCTCGTCAAGCTCGACCTTCGTCGTACGTCCCGACCCGTCGCAGTAGACCAGGTTGTCCTTCAGCAACTGGCGGTGCCAGCCGAGCAGCAGCTCAGCTTCCTTGAGGTCGCCGCCACCGGTGTCATCCCTTCCGATCATGTTGAAGAACGTCGGCTCGCCGAACAGCACGACGCGCGCCGTGTTGACCAGGTCAGATACCTTGTGTCCCCACGGTCCGTAGCTGAAAGCACCCTTGTATGAGGCGCTACCAATCGAACCAATAAAGCTGCCGTTCATGCTCGCGCGGTAGCTGTTGCCGAGCGTCTTCCAACATTTGCGCTTGGCGTTGTAGATCGGGCTGTCATCGACCAACGGGGTGTCGCCATCCATACCATCCGGATAGCCGCGATCGCCGGGGCACTGGAACATCTTGAGGTTGTGCTCGTAACGATCTTCGTCGGGATCCTCGGTGATGTTCGGATAGAGGTATTTGTTCAACGGGCGCGTCTGGGCGCCCCAGTAACGCGTGCGGTCCTGACCGAGGAGCGGTCCGATTCCATCGGCACAGAAGAACTTGTCGGTTGCGGTTGAGCCGCCGAAGACGAACCAGTTGGCCGTGCGCCAGGCCCAGTGTGTGCCCGCGAAGTCACTGCCGAATAATGAAGTGTTCGCGACCTGCATCTGATGGACCGGCATGAGCAACTCAGCCGGATCTTCGTTGGCGTACTCGTGCGTGCCGAGACCGATGCTGCGCAGGTTGGCCAGGCAGACCGCCTTCTTGCCCTGCTCGCGCGCCGATGAGAGGCTCGGCAGCAGAATCGAAATGAGCAATGCGATGATGGCCACCACAACCAGAAGTTCGATTAGGGTAAAAGCTCGTTTTTCTCTTTCATGCATGGCTTAACTCCTTGTGCCCGCTCGCCGAGAGCACGGCTGGCGCCGGGGATCATAAACATGTTGATACAAAACCAAGTCATACAAACAGCAACACAGCATCGCCCGGCTGGTCAGGGGCTCAGCATCTTGGGCTGCCCTGGGCGTTGCCTCATATAGAGGAATTTGCCTGACCCCGGCGGATACTCATACAGGCCATCCTCCTGCTTGAGCTCCTTGGCCTCAGCGTAGGGCACCTCAAACGTCTCGCCCGTCTTATGGTGGTAAAACGTCCAGGGCTTGCGTTGCTCTTCAGCCACAGGTGGCGGTAGCTTCTCGCCACGGAAGAAGACAAAGTAGATAACACACACCACCACCAAGATTCCCAAAACGCCGAGCAGTACGGGATTGACCTTCGCGGTGCGTCGGAAGCGCTGCAGGTTTTCCACTATTCAGTTCACCTCTGAAATGGCCTAGTTCGCTGCCTTCGCACGCCCGTCGGGCGAGCTAAGCGTCCCAAAAAACCACGATATGCTGCTTCCCAACACTTCCCAATCAGCGGCGCGCCAGCGGGCGCGTCCGGTTACTAATGAGTATATCGACAAGCCACCGGTTGGATCAATCCTTGTGGCTTGAAGCGGCCAGCATACCCGGATGCGTGTGGGGCTGCAAGAACCCGTGTCCCCTGATCCGGCAAAAGCCGACCAAATGTAAGATATTGTAGTTTTTCGCAGGAAATCGCAGATTTTCGTGCCAGATGTACGTTACCGCCGAGTCCCACAGCAAGGCCCGAGATTGGTTACGAATGGGGGATTCGAATTTCCAAAAATTCCACCGATTTCTCCACCCGGACCCATGTGTCTGCGCACGATGCCGGCAACACCGCCACATCACCCGGTGCAACGCGCTCCGTCACGCCTGCCTGCGACAGCTCAAGCTCACCTTGCAGTGCGATCCAGATCCTTAGCTCGCCGCCCCCCGGGCAGGCCATGTCTGCACCCGGATCGAACTTGACGCGGTCGATCGTGAAGCGTTCGCAGCTTGTGCGGCGTATCGCGTTGCAGAAATCGGTAGTGGCCGCGCATTGCGGCTGCGCGATCTCCGCATCAGGCACGCCGTATCGCGTGTTTGCCAACGCTTCCTCGATGTGCAGTGAGCGCGGCTTTCCGTCCAGCCCCATGCGGTCCCAGTCGTAGAACCGGTACGTCACATCCGACGGGGTTTGGACCTCGGCGACCATGATACCCGCGCCGAGCGCGTGGACCGTGCCGCTGGGGAGGTAGTAGCAATCGCCGGGCTTCACCGGCCAGCGCCGTAGCAGGTCGGCAAACGCCGGCGTGTTTGCCGCCTGCGTGACGTCGGCCGCAGTGACGCCGGGCTTCAACCCGATGAACAAGGCGGCGTCGGGCTCGGCGTCGAGCACGTACCACGCCTCGTGTTTCAGGCCGGGCGTCGCGTTGGCCTGGTCACCGGGCAGCGGTTTGGGGTGAACCTGCACGCTGAGATGTTGCCGCGCATCCAGAAACTTGATCAGAAGTGGAAAACGGCCGCCGACGGGGCTGGCGTGGCCGAGCAGATCAGTGCCCCACTGGTCAACGAGCGAGCGCAACGTCTGTCCGGCGAGCGGACCACGCCTGACGCGCGATTCATTGTCCGGCAGACTGACCAACTCCCAGGACTCGCCGATCGGCACGTCGGGCGGCAGCGATTTGCCAAACCGCTCGGCAAGGCGGCGACCGCCCCACGGCTTGTCTTTGAAGATTGGATCGCACACAAACGGAGCCGGCAACTGCGTCATGGGCTGGTCTCCCGGCGTATCGGAGTATCGGTGAAGCGCAGCAGCGGGGCGAGGCGTTCCGCCGTCAACGGTCCGATTGAGGGAACATGATCGAGGTCAGCAGCGGTTGAAAACGCCGGTTCCGATGCCGCGGATTGGCGATAGGCGATGATGTTCGCGGCACGTGTAGCGCCGACGCCCGGCAGAAGCTGGAGTTCGGCGGCGCTGGCGGTGTTGGGGTTGACACGCAGCAGCAGATCGTCGCGCGAGAGCTGAGTCCCCGGCGGAGCAGCTTGCGGCGTGCGCACAGCGCCAAGGGCCAGCAGGGCGGCGGCGAGCGCGGGAGCGAGCGCGGCCCGCGTCCGCACGATCGCGCGCGTGCGTTGCTGATGCTGAGCTTGATCGGGCGGCATTATTCGCTGGGTTCACTGCGCAAGTGTCTGCGTAAGTCAACAAGGCGTTGAAATGCCGGCTTGGGCTCGAGATTCTGGCGCAGGAGCCCGCCGGCCGGGAACGTACTGCCGAGGCCGTCCGCGATCCCGTGGATGCACACACTCTCCACGAACGGTTTGGAGAGGGCGACTTCGCAAAACAGATTCAGCCAATCGGCCTGGGTCTCCTCTGACCAGGGCTTATGCCACTCGCCGCCGCAGAGAATCGTGTTGCCGGGCTCGGTTTGCGAAGGTACGCACACGCTGGTGATATGCAGCGGCTTTCCGAGGTTGGCCAGGCGGTCGAGCAGCGAACTGATCTGGAGCATGTCGCGCAGGTGATATCCGTCGCTGCCAATGCCGTAGAGGAACTGGAGTCCGAAAGCGTCGAAGGGGATCCCGGCCTGCGCAACCATCTCGGCATACAGCATGGGCGGGACCGTTCGTTGATTGCGCGCAAAGTATTCGCCCCAGGGTTGGGTCAGATCGATGATAACCTGGCTGCGCGCGGAGGTCTGCTTGGTCAGGCTCGCGGCCATGCGCGTCAACTCGATCATGTGCTCGAAGTTGAGCGACAGCGCGTCACTGGCGTGCAGGCCGCTGGCCACCACCCACGTCTTGATGTCCTTGGCGTAACGCTTGACGGTGCGGCGAACGTGCTCGCGGGCGAGTTCAAAGACGGTGTCGTAGTCGTTCTCCCAGATGTACATCCAATCCGGCAGTGATTGCACGCCGAATGCCAGGAGCGGTCCGCCGCGCAGCGCCAGTTTGGCGCTCTTGCAGGCCTTGACCCAACCGTCGATGACGTCGTATTGAGCGCCCTGTTCCTTGGGCTGGATATTGCGCCAGGTGAAGGGGATGTTGACGAAGTCGAAATTGCCGGCAAGTTGCGGGATCACACCCGGATCGGGCAGGCCGGCGGGTACGTTGGTGCCCAGAAACTGATGGGCAAAGCCCTGGTTCTGCTGGCGGCGCGTAAGGAACACCGAGGCGTGGAAATGCGACATGTGTTCCGAGGCCCACAAGGCGCGGCGCAGCGACTCTTCGCCGGCCTCGCCGGCGGCCTTGGCGTTATCGCGCTGCTCAAGCGCGGCAATAAACAGATCGCGGGCCTCGTCGACCTGCCGGGAAACATCGTCCATTCCCGGAAAATCGAACAGGCCCCACTCTTCGCGTTTGCAACTGATCCGCATGAGTCGGCGTCGCGCCAGCTCGACTTGAAGCCGGTAGGGCTCGTCGCGCGCGGGCAGACGGGTGGTCTCCAGTTGCACGGTGCCGTAGTCGCCGGCGGTCCACAGCAGCGAGAGTGCCAGCGGCTCATCGATACGGGCGTCACAGTTGATTACGTTGCCATCGAGCGCGATCTCCCCACGCGTGGGAACACCATCGGCGCCGAGTAAATGCGCGCCGCTCAGCGACTCGGGTGGATGGCAGTCGCCAGTATCTATGTACGCGAACTTATGCACGCTCGATTGCCCTCAATAACCGGCGCGTCTGCGGCCGATACGCACCCGCCGCGCGGAGAGGCTTCGACCGGCCGAGCCACCCCACACCATGTTAGGGCCGATGGTGTGGTTCGGAAAGCGGGCCCACGCCGGTTTCATTCTTCGACGGCGGGGTTGATGCGCACGGCGACCGTGTCGACGCTGCTGGAGAAACCATCGACGACCGTGACGTGAAAGGTCAGAACCACGGGGGTGTCGAGGTCTTCGGGCGTGGCGATACGCGTGATGGCGGCGCCGGGGTTCGAGATTGTCAGGTCGATCGGGCCATCCAATTGCGTCCAGACGTATGCCAGTTGATCGCCGTCCGGGTCACTGGAGGCGGTGGCGTCCAGTACGAGCTCAGTTCCGGCGAAAATTACCTGATCGTCTCCGGCTACCGCGGTCGGCGCGGTGTTCGGTCGGACGTTGACGAAGTTGGGCTCGGGGGTGTCGTCATTGACGGGATCCAGCACCTGCGTCTGTGATGGGCATCCCCCGCTTGACCACAGAACCACAAGGCTGACAAATGCGGCGCCGGCGGCTGACAAACACGTGCGGGTCATGGACCTCTCCGTGACACAATGATGATCGATCGCCGCGCGATCCGGGCCCGATCGCTGGCTGCGTTTGAGCTCGGTGTTATTGCCGTGGCCCTGCCTCAGCGGTTATACTCGTTGTTGACACATCTTTCAAACCGACCGCGGGCGCAGCTCACAGCGGACGCGGTCAGTATTGGCGATGGGCGTGGGCCCAGTTGATCCGGCCCGGAGGGGGGCGGCAGCCGACGCCGACGGCGGGCTTGCCTGGCCGGTACAGGTGTTTCCGGGCGACGCTGCTCCAAGGGCGCGTTCGATACCCCACGGCATGGAGGCATGGCCATGGCGACGAGTGAACAGGCCACACAGGAATGTGGGAAGTGCGGCGCGACAATCTACCCTGAGCATCTGGAGCAGGGAAAAGCCGCCCAGCATGAGGGGCAGTTGCTTTGCCCGTTTTGCATCCAGGAGCTCAAACGGGCGGCGGCCGGGGTGGCAAATGCCGGCGTCGAGCCCGAGCCGCTCGGAGAGCCGCTGGCGCTCATCCCCGAGCAGGAGGTCCCAGGCCGGGGGGATCAGAGTGGTCCCGATCTCAAGCAATACGGCGGCGGCGGGATATCGTTTGACCAGATGGAGCACACGGAGGCAGACTATCAGCGGGTGCTGCTGCCCGACGGTAAGGGCGCGACGCGCTGCCGCGTGTTCCACGCCAAGCTCAATGATGCTTCGATGGCCTACATGACCGACCAGATAAACGCCTGGGTCGATGCGCACGAGAACATCGTGATCAAGTTTGTCTCGACAAACATCGGCGTCGTGGAAGGCAAGCACGCCGACCCACACCTGATCGTGACGGTCTTTTATTGATTGACCCCGCCGCGCGTCCGTATGTCGCGCGAACCACGGGCGCCCGACACGTGCGCCACGATGCATCCCTTGTGACGAGAGATTCGAGTACCAATGAGAATCGCGCGGTTTATGTCGACGGACGGGCGCGTCATGTATGGCACGCCGGTCGGCGAACGTACGTTTTGCCCGCTGGCGGGCGACCTGTTTGGCAAACTGCGGCCGCTGGATCGCGAGGTCACCGCCGCCAAGCTACTGGCTCCGGTAGAGCCGCCGAACATCTTCGCGATCGGGCGCAACTATGCCGCGCATGTTAAGGAAACCGGCGCGCGGCGGCCCGAGAGACCGCTGGTATTCATGAAGCCCACCACCGCCGTTACCGGACCGCGCGTGCCGATCGTGCTGCCTGAAAGCGCGCCCGAGCAAGTTGATTTTGAAGCTGAGCTGGCCGTGGTAATCAGCCGGACCGCGCGTGGCGTTTCGCCGGCGCAAGCGTCGGAACACGTGCTGGGGTATACTTGTGCAAACGATGTGACGGCGCGTGATTGCCAGGCCGCCGACAAGCAGTGGGCGCGCGCCAAGGGGTTTGACACATTCTGCCCGTTGGGGCCATGGCTGGTGACGGCTGATGAGCTCGATCCAGGCAACTGTGCGATCAGCAGCCGGCTGAATGGTACATCGATGCAGTCGGCCAGCACGGCGGAGATGATCATCCCGCCGTTTGAGTTGATCAGCTATCTTTCTCACCAGTTCACACTGTTGCCGGGTACCGTGATCCTGACCGGCACACCGGAAGGGGTTGGTTTTGTGCGGCAACCGCCGGTTTTTCTGCGCGATGGCGATACCATCGAAATCGAGGTGGAGGGTATCGGCCTGCTCGAGAACGAGGTGATTGGGCCGACGGCATCCGCCGGAGATCTGTAACGTCCGCCGCTGCGGTTGGACGTGACAGAAAGGAGAACGTCCATTGCGGCAAATGCCAACACGACCGTCGGCCGCCACAAGCGAACCGTACGTGCTCGGGAGTATGCACTGACGGCGGAATGTTGAGCGCTTCTCATGCAATGGGCTTTTGTGGGTGGGAGTGAGTTCGTTATACTTGGTGAGTCGGGTAATGGGCCGAATCAGCCGAGGGGATAACGGCCGCACCCTCTCCTTCATGAACACAGGAACGCGTCGAGGGGGGTTCCGTCGCGCGGCGGGACTGGAGTGAAGCTGTGGACAGGCGTCCGACAAAACGCAAAGCACACGCGAAACCACGCCAGAATAAGCAACGCGACGGACGGGCCGGCAAACGCTCCGGCGGGCGTCCCGGGGGACGCCAAACGGGACGATCCTCAGGTCGGGCCCATGCGGGACAACGCCGCGAGTCGCGCGGCGCGCCGGCGCGGCGCAACGCACCACCGATTCCGCTGGGGCCCGTGGACGGTGTGCTGGAACTCAGCGAACACGGCGACGGTTACCTGCGCCGGCCCAAAACCAACCTGGCGATCAAGCCCGACGATCCGTTCGTCCCGGCGAAGATAGTGACCAGGTTCGGGTTGCGCGGCGGAGAGCTGCTACAGGGCGAGGGAGTCCCGGCGGACAACGGTGGTCCAGTCAGCCTCGAACTGCGCGAGATAAACGGGATTCCCGCTGAAAAATGGGAGACGCCACCTCCGCTGGAAGAGACCGTCGCCATTGATCCTCACCGTCCGCTGCGTTTCTCAACCTCCGATGGGCCCCTCAGCACACGCATTGTCGACCTGTTCACGCCCATCGGATTCGGGCAGCGCGGGCTGCTCGTGGCCTCGCCGCGTACCGGTAAGACCGTCTTGTTGCAGCAGATGGCCCACGGCATCTCCGTGAATCACCCCGACGTTTATATGGTGGTGCTGTTGGTCGACGAACGCCCGGAAGAAGTCACCGAAATGCGGCGCAACGTGCGTGGCGAGGTTTTTGCGTCCAGCAACGATCACGACGCCCAGTCACACGTACGCCTAGCGCGCCTGGTGATCCAGCGTGCCCGGCGCCTCGTCGAGTGCGGGCAGCACATCGTGATTCTGCTCGACTCGATTACACGCCTGGCCCGGGCCTTTAACCACACTGTCGGTTCGAGCGGTCGCACGATGACCGGCGGCCTTGATATCCGCGCCTTGCAGGAACCCAAACAGATCTTCGGCGCCGCACGCGCCATCGAGAATGGCGGCTCGCTGACTATAATCGCGTCGGCGCTGGTCGACACCGGCAGCCGCGCCGACGATTTCATTTTCGAAGAATTCAAGGGCACCGGAAACATGGAGTTGCGGCTAGATCGCGAACTGGCCAATATGCGGTTGTGGCCGGCGGTCAATTTGCAGGAGTCCGGCACGCGCAAAGAGGAAAAACTGTTGGACCCGGATACGCTGGCGAAGGTAATCATGCTCAGGCGGCAACTGAATGACCTGCCACCCGCCAAGCAGATCGAGACACTTCTGAGCAACATGGGGTTGCACAAGGACCTTGAGTCATTCCTGGATAACCTGAGAGCCTGATCGTGATCGTTGGTGTTTTGTCCGATACGCACGGGCGGCTGGAGCGCACCGCGCGGGCACTGAATGTACTCAAACGTGCCGGGGCCGAAGCGTTTATCCACTGCGGCGATCTCGGCGACGAGCGCGTGCTCGACCATCTCGCCGGCTTTCCCGCGTGGTTTGTGCTGGGTAACACGGACGGTGATTTCGACGCGTTGCACCAGTACGCCGCCACGATCGGGGTCCATGTGCCAAATGGTGTTCCGCTGCATGTGGAGCTGGGGGGCAAGACGCTGGCCGTGTGGCACGGCCATGAGTCCACATTTCAGCGGTTGATCAATGCGTTGGATGATCCGAATGAAGCGCTTCCGGCAGCGGTGTCGGGCGTCAACTATGTGCTGTATGGCCATTCGCATCAGGCCAACTCGGAGCGACTGGCCTGTGGGCTGCATCTCGTCAATCCGGGAGCGCTTCATCGCGCGACGGTCCATTCGGTTGCCACTATCGATCTGGACCGCGACCTGGTCACGCATTGGATCGTTGATGATCAGGCGGAGGACAATCAGCCCCTGCGCCGCCTGATGATCTTGTAAGGCGAGCGGTGCGCGCCTGCGCCTGTGGCGATTGCGGCGAGCCGCATCTTTGACAGCGCCCGATTTGCGGCATGAGCGAATTGCGGTTAGCACATCGTGTGCCACAGTGCGTCAAATTCGAAGTCGCGGGCAGCGAGAAGAATTCAATTTCGCAGCGCTGGACGGTCGAAGGAATCGCTATACTAAGTAGAGTCGTTCGACCGTGGGAAAAGCCTCTGAGGTGTTCGCCAGAGAGCTATCAGTTTGCGGAACCGTTACGCTGACCCGCGGGAGGCTGACTGAAACGTTCCCCCGGCGGAGGCGCCACTGAGCGTTGGGTCGGGGCCGTCAGCAGCCACCCACTTTGTAAGTTGGGTTTCAGCAAACCAGCTCTCAACGGCATCGGCGGAGGTTAATCCACTTGGACAGCGGGCGTCGAGCTACTGGCTTTCGACGCCCGCTGGTTTTTTGCAGTGCCCGGCGAGAAAGCCGCCGCGTGACCGCCGCAATCCGTCGCCCCCGATCACCAGCGGGAAGATGAGCCCAACCGGAGAATATCCCACCTCATCCGATTCAGCGCGATCGAGCGCCTGGGACGAACGCGCGCTGCGCGATCCGCACGGCGAGCCGGCCAAAGCCGCACGCGTCGAGGCCATGTTCAACGCGATCGCGCCAACGTACGAACGCGTAAACACAGTAGCCAGCCTCGGGCGCGACGCACGCTGGCGACGGTGCGCCGTTTTGGCCGCTGACGTGCGGGCCGGTGACGTCGTGCTCGATGTTTGCTGTGGGACCGGTGACATGCTGCGGGCGCTGGCCGCCGGACATCCCGCGCCGGCCAGGCTCATCGGTGTTGACTTCGCCCGCGAGATGCTGAATCAGGGCACTTACGCCGGCGTCAAGATCCCGCTCGAACTGCTGCACGCCGACGCGCTGGCGCTGCCGATCGCGGATGGGGCGGTGGACGTGGTGACTTGTGCGTTCGGCGTGCGCAATTTCCAGGACTTACCGGCCGGGCTGCGCGAGATGTGGCGCGTACTCAGGCCCGGCGGCCGCGTGGTGATTCTGGAATTCGCGCCGCCGGCGAATCGACTCTTGCGCTGGGGATATCGCAAATACTGCGACGTGGCCCTGCCGCTGCTGGGGCGGCTGATCAGCCGGGACCGCAGTGGCGCGTACCAGTACCTGCCGCGTTCAATTGAGACATTTGAAACACGTGCCGAGATGACGCGCCGGCTGGCCGACGCCGGTTTTACAAACGTAACCAGTGTGGCGTTGAATTTCGGCGGCGTGGTTGTCTACCGCGGAGAACGGTCGCAGGCCGGTTGAACGCACGGGTCATCGCCGGCAGCCACGCGGAACTCACCAACGTGGGGGCTTGAAGGCCGGGTGCCATGTAACGCTGGGTGCCATGCCGACGGCTGTTCGCGTCGGCATGTTCTCCTTCTCCGGCCGACAAGACGTCGGGCACGTGCGGCCGGGGCTCACCAACGTGGGGGCTTGAAGGCGTCGGGGAAGTGCTGGATGCGCGGCTCGCCGACGTCCGGCAGCACTACGCCGACGATGTCGAAACGGCAGGGGCGGTCCATCCAGTGCTTGCGTTCGAGCAGCCAGCGCGCGGCCTTGATCAGGTGACGTTGCTGGGCGCGGCCCACGTGCTCATGGGGCTCTATGAACCGGTCGTCGCGTAGCGTCTTGACTTCGACAAACACGACGGTGTCAGCATCGCGCATGACGAGATCGAGCTCGCCAACGGGTGTGTTGTATCGGCGGGTGAGGGGGCGCAGCCCACAGTTCTTGAGGAACGCTTCGGCCAGGCGCTCGCCTTGGAGTCCGAGATCGCGGCGGGTGTCGCTCACGCCGGCGCCTGCTGCTGCTTAGGTAGTGGCCAACTCGGTTTCGGCGTCGGTATGCGCGGCGCGCTCGGCCTTGGCGCGCGTGATGCGCTCCTGCGCCTCGGCGATCGCACGCTGCTTGGCGGCCCGCGCCTCAGCCGCGGCGCGGCGCGCGTCGGCCGTGATGCGGCGTTCTTTCAGCTTGCGAGCCTTGCCGACGCGATCACGTAGGTAGTACAGCTTGCACCGGCGGACCTTGCCGCTGCGTGTCGTCTTGATCGAGGTGACCTTCGGCGAGTGGATCGGGAAGATGCGTTCCACGCCCTCGTCGCCGACCAGCTTGCGCACCGTGAACGTCTCGCTCAGTCCGCCACCACGTCGCGCGATGACCGTGCCGCTGAAGTCCTGCAAGCGTTCTTTTTCACCCTCGATGATGCGGATCGTCACCACCACGTTGTCGCCGATCTCGAAGTCCAGGCTATTGGGACGGCGGTATTTGCTTTCGACAACATCAACCAGATGATTACGCATGGATCGGCTCTCCCTCGTGGGTCGTCAAGCGACGCATTGCGCCGCGGGCCGCACCTCTGCGCCCATATAGCCGCCGTGGCTGCGCGACCCAACGGCCGCGCGTGTCGCGAACCCGGAGCGGGTATCGCGGGCCAGGTCCGGCCGGCGCTGACGGGTGCGGTGTTCAGATTGCTGTCTGCGCCACGCATCGATGGCGGCATGGTTCCCTGACAGCAGGACTTCGGGAACCGCGTGCCCGCGATACTCGCGTGGCCTGGTGTATTGCGGGTATTCCAGTTCGCTGCCCTGGAAGCTCTCGTCTTGCGTGGCGCCGTCGTTGCCCAGCACACCGGGCAACAAACGGACAACGCTGTCGATGACTGCCAGAGCGGCTACCTCGCCGCCGGTGAGCACGAAATCGCCGAGGCTGACCTCGATTGGCCGCAGAA
Source organism: Phycisphaerae bacterium (assembly GCA_963675745.2). Lineage (GTDB taxonomy): Bacteria > Planctomycetota > Phycisphaerae > UBA1845 > Fen-1342 > JAFGRR01. Next base: position 799,116 of record CAXXWX010000026.1, on the reverse strand, counting down.
TCTCGACGATCCGCTCATCGTAGCCTTCGTAATGCCCGCAAATGAGCAGCAGCCGCTCGGCCCCAGCGAAACGGGCGGCGGCCGGCTGGTTAAACGGACGGCCCTGCGGAGTCATGAGAATTCGCAGGGCCGTTCGCGAGTCCATCGCTTCTATCGCCTCGACGGCGTTACAGATCGGCTGGCACATTAGGACCATGCCGGCGCCGCCGCCGAACGGGCGATCGTCTACTGTAAAATGGCGTTGATCGTCGGTGTAGTCGCGGAGTTGATGAAGGTGGAAGCTAACGTGGCCGGCATCCTGCGCGCGCCCCAGGATGCTCGCCGCTAGATACGGCTGCAATACCTCCGGGAACAATGTCAGGACGTCGATACGCATCGTTTCTCTTGGCCATGGGCCGCTTCAACCCGTCCTACTTGACGGCAATATCGTTTTTCCTGAGCAGGTTTCGCACGGTGTCGGACGGCTGGGCGCCAACGCTCAGCCAATATTCGATCCGCTCTTTGTTCAAGTCGACCTGTTGCTCGGCGTTCTTGTTCGCCGGATCGTAAATGCCGAGTTCCTCCAGAACTCGTCCGTCGCGCGGACTGCGTGTGTCGATCGCAGTTACGCGAAAGAACGACCTGTGCGTACGACCCATGCGTTTCAGCCGAAGCCTTACAGACATCGCGATCTCCGATTCGGCGCCGCGGTTGAGCGGTGCCGAAAGACGGTTGCTAGACGGTTCACCAGTGCGCCCTATCACCGGAGGACGGGCGCGAGTCATGCATAATATCGCGGGTGGAGAAAGCTGACAAGCCCCGTTCGCGCTGATATTACGGGTGCGAGCCGATAACTCGCCGCTGTGGCAGTGCAATTGTGGAGCGGAGGTGTCGGCTATGGCGGCCGGCTCGGGAGGCGTCACGCCCTGGGGCGAGACCTGTTGGACCGGGCGCACCCGTTACGTGCGCGCGGCGACCTGCGATTGGCAGTGCCGCATCAGCTCGGTGACGGCCGTATTGGCATTGCTGGCGGGTTGCCAGCCGGTTTCCTCGCAGATCTTCCGGTTGTCGCCCCACAGGACCGGTGGCACGCAGCTCTCGTCGTCGGAGGGCGGCTGATCCCGCAGAGTCACCTGTACGCCGCTGGCGTCGATCATCGTCTGTACGAGCTCACGGCAGGTATGGGTCGCGTTCGCACAGACGTTGTAAACCTCGTTGGGCCGACCGTTTGTGAGCAGTGCCTCGTATGCCTCCGCCACGTCCTTGACGTGCAGCACATCACGGCGACAGTCCAGGTCGGGCAGTTCGAGCTGGTCGCCATCGACACTTGGATCCCAGGCCGCCAGACGCTTCGCGACCGCGCCAAAGAAGAAATGCTCAGACTGACACGGGCCGGTGTGATGGAAAGGCCTGGCGATCGTGATGTCGAGATGGTGGTTCTTGTGGAAGGTATGGGCGATTGACTCGGCGGTGGCTTTCAGCGAGCCAAAGGTCGTTGCGGGGCAGATTCCGTCGCTCTCGCTTAGCGGCCGGTCCGCAGTGGCGGATGTGCCATAGACGTCGCAGGCACTGATGAGCAGGATGCGCGCGCGTGGTACGACCCGGCGTGCAGCATCCAGCACGTTGGCCCAACCAGTTACGATCGACTGGTAACCGGCGAGTGGATCCACCTCAGCCTCGTACGCACGCGTCATGCCCGCCAGATGCACGATGCTGTCCGGCTTGACGGCGGCGACGACGCGCGCGACGTTGATGGCGTCAGCCACCTCGCAGACGAGCGACCTGATGTAACGCTGTTCCAATGCGAGTTTGCGTGCGCGGTTACGGACGCCGGCAACCGCCTTATAGCCCTGCTGGCGCAAGTGCTCCAATAGTACGCTGCCTGCAAAACCGTCGGCGCCAGTGATCAGGACCGTTCGCATATCAGGATCTCCCATCGAACTTTTGCGGGACGCCACGGCAAGCGATCTGCCACGCACTACCTCAAGGCGACACCGTGGACGCTGTTCATATCGGTTCCTGACGCCGTGTGGTTTTGCAACGACGTTATTTGGCGCCGACAATCGGTGGATTTTGCGTCCGGCCACCCTTTGCGGAAGCTCGCCCGCCCTCGATCCATCCGCGTAAGCCGCTACACTACGCCGCATGCCACACGCGATTGAACATGCCGTCGGCGTCTACATAGGCCTGTTGCTGCTGGCCTGTGCCGTCGGGGTGGTCGTGAAGTTGTTCACCCGCCTGCCGTACACGATTTTTCTGACGCTGGTCGGGTTTGGCATCGGTGTCCTGCACCTGGGGCCCCAATCGGAGGAGACGGGCTTCGGCACCGAGTTGATCTTCTTTGTGTTCCTGCCGCCCTTGCTCTTTCAGGGGGCGCTGCACATGGAGCTCAGTCGGCTGCTCAAACAGCTTGCGCCGATCGTGTGTTTCGCCGTCCCGGGTGTGATCATCTCCACGCTGTTGGTGGGGGGCCTGGTCTGGTGGCAGGCCGGCATATCGTCGGTTCTGGTGGCGATGCTGTTCGGGGCGATGATATCGCCGACTGATCCGGTCAGTGTATTGGCGCTGTTCAAACAGGCGCGGGCGCCGGAAGACCTGCGTGCCCTGGTCGAGGGTGAGTCGCTATTCAATGATGCCACCGGGATTGTGCTGTTCACGATCCTGCTGGAAGCGGCCATGCGTGGCGGCGACCTGAGCGTCGGGTCGGCGGCGCTCGAGTTTGTGAAGATCTCCACCGGCGGCCTGGTGCTGGGGGCCGTCGCGGGTTTGATCACGTTCGCCCTGCTGCGCAGTGTTGAGGATCATCTGCTCGAAAACGCCCTGTGTCTGGTCCTGGCCTATGGGGCCTTCTGGGCGGCGGAGGTGCTGCACTTCTCGGGTGTGATTGCGACGGTGATGGCGGGGCTGTTGATCGGCAACTTCGGCCGGCAGTTCACGATGGGCGCAAAAACCCGCGAGACAATCGACACGTTCTTTGAATCGCTCGAATTCGTTGTGAACTCCTTTCTGTTCATTCTGATCGGGCTCGAGCTGCGCGAGATCCAGGGGCCGATTCCCGTTGATCCGTGGCGACTCGGCCTGGTGGCTATCCTGGCGATGCTGGTCGGCCGCGGTGTGGTCGCGTACTCGTTCTACTGGGGGTTGAACCAGGTGGGCCGCCGGCGACCGAAGTCATGGAAGCACATCCTGTTCTGGGGCGGTTTGCGCGGATCAATTCCGATCGCGCTACTGTTGCACATACCGACGGCGGACGCACTGCCCGAGGGAAGCATACTGGCGTACTACCGCCCGGCGCTGCTGGTGGCCGGCTTTGGCTGCGTGTTTTTCTCGTTGGTTGTCCAGGGCCTGACGATGGGGCCGCTCATGCGCTACCTGGGCGTCGGTGAAGATGCAGACGTGATCACGGTTGACGAGCATTAATGGCGTTGCGATTCAATCACCGGCCGCCAGGTTCATGACGCGCTCTCCCTCCCACGGCAGCGTGAGATGCACCCGCCGCCCCGTATCGACGCCGAAGTGGTCGAACGCGGCGAGCAACAGGTGATTGATCACCCAGCGCAGGTCGGCGCTTTGACCGGGGCTGTGAGCGTCACACTGCCAGAGGGTGGTCCCGCTGAGCGTTTCGCCGGAGTCGGTACGCGCGGCACTAACGCGGATCAGCGATAGGTGCAGACTACGTGTGTAGATGGTGCGGCGCTGCGTGAAATAACGCGTGCGGCCCGGCAGGGTTGTCGTGCGCACGCGACAGATGCGACCGGGGCCGTGGTAGTACGAACGATAGACGGTGGGGGGCTCGTCGTGGCGGACGGTCCGGACCACGGTGCGGCCGGAATCAACCGCAAACTCGCAGGTCAGGACATAGTCCGGCTCTTTATCAACGGCAACGGTATAGCCCTGTTGCTCGAGTAGTCGCGTGACCTTTGCGGCGACCTCATCCTCCAGCAGCGCGTTGTTGCGCGACGATGCCACGACGACGCCGATGGTCTGACCGCGCTCGGGCTCGGGGAATGATGCGTCACGCGCCAGGTAGGCGTTTAGATCGACGTTAACCTGGGCGCAGCCGCTGCACAGCACGGCCGCCACCATCCAGATGGCACCTGCGACGACCGGCATCGGTGCGCTGGGCCTCACTGACACACCGGCGTTACTCGGTTTCCACTGACTGCACGAACTGGCTGAAACTCTCTTCATGTTTGGCCATCGTGGCGGCGGGACCGACTGCTTTGAAGACCCACAATCCGACGGGAGTATCAACCAGCGCGCCGAGCATGCGGTAATTGTCCTTGGCGGCGGGCGGCGCACCGCCGAACATCATGCTGGTTGCCTGGTAGCGTCCGTCGATGTCGATCAAGGTGACCTCGAGGCCGTTAACCTCGGTCTTCGTGGGGAGCGCTTTGTCATCCGGCAATGGTTGGCCGTCGGCGGTGGAGAACTGCTTGCGCCAGCGGGAGATATTGGCGTCGATGGCGCCGCCTGATCCGGCCGCGAATTTGAAGATCGCCAGCTCACCGTCTTCCTCGTCACCTTCGGCGCGTGGCAAGCTGTATTGATCGGCGCGCATCGAGGAAGCCGGCGTTTCCTTGGTCCATGACTCCGGGGCGACGTACTTGATGCCGGTCGCCTCGGCCGGTCGCGGCGGCCGCTGCCGGGTGGTCTGCTGGTCGATCGGTGGATGTCCCGCGGGGATGCCGTCCATCGCGCCGGGCGCGGCTGACCGCCGTTCGGTAGCCTCTTTCTGGACCAGTTCGCGGACGTCGGACAGTTCATCGGCGCTGGGCTGGTCGTCGGCCGCGGAAGATGCGGCCGGCTGCGCCGCCTCGCGCGAACCCTTGTCGCACCCTGTGAATGCGACAACTCCAGCGACGATCAGGCAAAGAAGTAATGGCATGCGGTTGTTTGACGGCATTCGTCTGGCTCTCCGTTGCTTCGGCGGGATTGTCTCGATTTCTGAAGATTGTAGCGGGGAACACAGCCGAATCCATGAGCCCGCAGTGGCCGGGGCGTGTTTCAGCGGCTCTCGATCGGCCCGCCCCGTCGAGTCGCATCATGGAAATACATGAAACGGCGCAGCGCGTCAAAACCATGACACGTCGTGCAGACATTGGCCGGTCCCAGCGTACGGACGTGCCACGCACGAGCGCGGCGTTCACGATCGGCCGTGTCCGCAAGTGACTGGGCGAGCGGGGCCGGCTCACTGCGTCCATGCGTCAGGTGGCACGTGCGACAGGAGATGTGGCCAGCCGGGTCGACCTCGCCGTTCTCGTTGAACAACGGCAGAAAGCCCGGGGAGTCTGGCTGCTCGGGGTTGAACATCTCCACTTCCGGATGTGAAGCGATCGCCGGCGGGGCCACCGGCCCGCCCGTGCGGTGACACGAGACGCAATAGTGGTCGGCGATTGGCGTGTTCTCGGCCCCTTCGAACTGCGACAGGGCCTTGGGCCACATGATGTGCGGCTCGACCTGGTCGTGCTCGCCATGCGTCAGGTGGCAGGGCTGGCACCCGCCGACCGCGAAGCCGGCGCGGCGCATCGAATCCTCCGCATGACCGATCATGTGGACGTTGACGCGTTCGGCATGGCACGTGAGGCACATGTCTTCAAGGGTCTGGTCGTCACGCACGCGCAGGAGGGACGTGTCGGCGTCAGCGCGATGCGGATCATGACAGGTGTTGCAGGCGACGCGTGGCTTGCCGTCATTTCCTGTGGCGAATGGCAATTCGCGCGTGCTGTGCAGGGCGCGGACTTCACGCGGGTGCAGCAGCGCGATGCCGCTGGCGTGGCCCGGCGTGGCGGCCGCGTGACAGGCGAGACAGGCGGCGTCCACACCCGACTTATCCTCGGCCAGCCCGGCGCGGAACATGCCCTGCGCCGCGTCACCGTGCGGTCGATGACAGGCCAGGCAGGTGTCGCCGGCCTGCACCGAACTCGCTGGCCAGGCGGGCGCGCGGTTGGACACATCATGGGGACCGCTGACCACGCCGGCATAGTCGGCGTGGCACTCGATGCAGCGCTCACTGGGGCGCGCCGTGAGGAAGTTCCCAAACCCGGTGGCGTGGGGGTCGTGGCAATCGGTACACACGCTTTCAGGGTGATTGTGGGGGCCGAGTGTGCTGTCACCAGCCATGCGCCCGGCGGCGTGGCAGTTCATGCAGAGGCCGCGCGGGTCGTCGATCGTGGGATTCGGCTCGATACCCGCGTGATGGGCGGTGTGGCAGCCGGCGCAGGCGCCGGAAGATTCAACGCGCGCGCCGGCGACTTCCACCGCACCGGGTTCGCTGGTTCGCATGTCGTGCGGCGAGTCGATCACACCATTCTGCTCGACGTGACATTCGGCGCATGCGTCGCGCTGGGCGAGATCAAATGCGAGGAGGTTGTGTTCGGTTGGTGCGTTATGTGAAACGTGGCACGTCGTGCAGAGTAGCTCGTCGCCAGGACCACGCCGCGTGCCTAACTCACCAGCAACCGCGACCTGCTCGGCGGTGAGCCGCACGGCGTGTCCGTGCCGACCAACGACATCGGGGCCAAAGAGATCGGGCGTGAGCTTCTGATGGCAGGCCAGGCATAGATCGTTGGAGTTCGGATTGAGCACGAGCAGGTCATCATGGACGCCGCCGTGGCCCGTGTGGCAGCCGAGGCACGTTATTTGCGAACGTGTCTCCGGGCTATCGATGTGTACCAGGTCCGCGGGCAATTCGAATGGCATCTTGACCAGCGGGTGCATGCCGGCCGAAACGTCTCCCGTGAAACTCGTATGGCACTTGCTGCACAATTCGGCGGGCGATTCGTCGGTGCGTAGAAAGACGATTCCCTCGATCGTGGTTCGTTCCTCCGATGAGCTGTGGGCCGAATGGCACGTGCGGCAGGCGAGCTTCCCGTTGGCCAGCGGCATGTCTGCGGGGATCGTTATGCTGTCGGGGGGCTCGATGCCGACGCGGTGTCCGTGCTCGACCCAGACGCGGCGGCGCGCGTCGCCGACAGAGCCGTCATGGCAGCTCAGGCATTGTTCGGCGCGGCTGACCCACGGGTGCTCGGGTGGGTTCGGCGGTACGTCTGCCAGTGGCGTGGATTGCCCGTTCACCAGCGGCCGCACCCATTCGAAGTGACAGATTGTGCAGCCACGCGCCTGGGGGCCGATGGTTGATGTGCCGCGGCGGGTCACGACGACCGGCGGGGGGGCGCTGGCATCTCGGAGGATCTCGAACTTCCGCACGCGGCCGGCGCCCAGCTCAACAGCGTACAAATAGCCGTCCGGATCAAACGCGAGCCCCATCGGCGAATCCAGACGCAGCGGCTCGCCGTCCTCAGTGCGCAGCACGTCTACCAGGCGGCCGTCTGATCTGAACGCCTGGATAACGTCCAGCGTCCCATCGGATATCCACACGACCTGCTCGGCGTCGAGCGCGGTGCTTTTGGGGCGGTAAAGCTGGCCGTAATCCACGCCATATCCGCCGACGGTCCCGGTCGGCACTCCGTCACGGGTGAGTCGCTGGATGCGCCCGTTGATGACGTCGGTCACCAGCAACTCGCCGTCTGGTGCGAGCGCGATGGTGAATGGGTAGTGAAACTCCCCGAGAGATTCGCCCAGCGTGCCGAACGTGCTCACTCGCGAGTCAGCCAGGTCATAACTGATGATCCGGTGATGGTCGTTGTCGACCAGGAACACCGTTTTGCCGTCCGGGCTGATGGCCAGATCGGTCAAATCGGGAGGTTCTTTCAGCACCGCCGCCGGAACCACGATCTCGCGCTCCAATGCACCATCCGGGTTTCGGACAAGTACACGGTGGTTTCCGGTGTCGGCGATCCAAAGCCGTCCCTGTGCATCCACACGTGCGCCAACCGGGCTGCTGAGTTGGGCGGTGCCAACCGCGCTGATGCGCTCGAGCGGCCGGCCCTGGGCGTCGAAATGCACGACGCGGTCGTTTACGCCATCAACCACGTAGACCGAGCCGTCGGGGGCGATCGTTACGGCGGTGGGCATGAAGAGTGCGTCATCCGGCGGAGTTTCGAATGTGAGGATTGGCTTGCCGATCAGCGGCCAGGGCTGATCGCCAAGGGCCACGCCGGCCGGCGCGAGCATCACGAGAGTTGCCAGGGCGGCGAAGCGCAGCAGCACTCCGCCGGGAGCAGAAGCCCCGGACGTCCGGGCGGCGGCGGGCAAGCAAGCTCCGCGCGCTACGCAGCTCTGGCGGTGGACGGGCACTACGGCTCCTCGGGTGGCTCCGGTGATGGCGGAACTGGAGAATCCTTACTCTGCGACGCCAGAAAACCGGGCAGATTCAGGGGATTGCCCTCCATGATGTGATCGATGGCACGGAATATCCAACCTTGTTGCAGAGTGGCGATGCGCTGCGGCGGATAGCCGGCCACGGCGAGATCGACCAGGCCACCCTCCTGACGATGGCAATCGGTACATTGCAGCGTGACGGATCGGCGGGCCGGGTGGAGGCGGCCGAGCAGGTCATCGCGCGCCTGCTCATTAAGCTGATCGCCGCGCGCGATGAACTCGCGCACAAGCTTCTCCACGCCTGGGTGGCCGTGTATTGGCCGACCGGTGGCCTGGTCGCGCAGCGTCAGTTTCGCGCCATACTCGCCGCGGAAAAACGATGGCAGCCTGGCGCGCACGTTGGCGACCGTGGTGAGGAATTGCCGGCTGGTGTAGCGCGGGCCGGCCACGAGCTGCGCCATGCGCGTAAGCGACGGATCGTCGCCGGCCTGGGCGGCGGCTTGCTCGAGAAGTCGGACAAGATGTTTCTGGCCGTCGGCCGTCGGGGTGCTCAGCAGTTGTGCGCCGGCGTCGGATTCGAGCCAGCCATAGGCCTGCAATAGCGCGGGCGGGTCGGTCATCGCGCCGGCCTTCAGGTTGTACCAAACCAACGGAAGCGGCTTGGCGGGTGTGTCGAGGTGGCACACGGCGCAGTGCAGGCTGGTGGCGTGCATGTTGAGAAAGGCGCGGACTTCCTTGTGCCGACTGTGTGGCATCAGACTGTGACAGCCGGCGCGCGTGCAGTCGTTGACAGCGTCCGGCTGGAACCAGCCGTCGATCTGGTGATAGTGCGAAAGCGGGGCACGCGGGCTCTCGGCCAGCGCGCTACCCAGCCAGCGGTCGGGTGCCGTACGCCATACCTCGGCCGTCAGCCGGGCCGGGATCTGCGTGAACTGCTTCGGCGGCGCGTATTCCTCGACCAGCAGTGCCACGATCAGATAGGCAATCGCCCGGTAACTCAGATATAGCACCCCGATGATCGGCAACAGTGCGTAGACGCGGCGTAACAGACCAACGTCGTGCTTCTGCTGTTCGTGCCGCCGCTGCTCATGCTCGGCGGCGAGCTCTGGATCGACATCCGGCCAGGGATCATCCCGCGGGGCGGTGGGATCAGGCATGGGACACCTCCTTCGGGATCTCGATGCCAAGATCTTGGGCCACATCGACGACCAGATCGGCGTGAACCTCGGCCAGACGCGTGATGGGCGTCTGCCCAGTGAGCGTCGCGGGCGAGAACGGGAAGACCTGCGGCGCGAAGACCACGTTACAGATGTGCAGGATGCCCACGTGAATTACCGCCAAAAACGCCTCGTACGTGTGCGCGATCAGCGCCAGGTTAAACACGTTTCCGCTCACGAATCGCGAACTGATCTGCGTGTCCCAGAGCAGGGCGCCGGTGACTCCCAGCAGCATCGTGCCCCAGAACACCCCGAGATATTCAAACTTCTGGTCGAGGCTGAAGCGCCCGAACGACGGCGGCTTCTTGCGCAGGAAGAGCAGGTAGGCCATTAGCTGCCCGCCCTTGATGAGATCCTTGGGGCCGACAAACATCGGCATCGTGATCAACGCCTTGATCAACCCCTGGCGCTTGCCGTCGGAACCGGCACGCAGCGCGGCGGCGAGCATGCGCACAATCGCGGTCAGCAAGTGCAGGCCGAACCCGACGACCAGGGCCACGCCGGAGTAGTGGTGGATGTGCCGCGCCACGGCCAACCCGCCGATGGTGTCGATTACGTGCCGCGCCCACGGCTCGGCGGCAAACTTCATCGGGAAGCCGGTAATCACCAAAAGGGCGAAGAGCAGCGCCAGCAGCCAGTGTTGCCAGCGTTGGCTGGGTGTGAAGCGCCGCAGACGCCGGCGACCTTCGGGATGACGCAGCACCGAGAGCGTCAGGCGGCGCATGGGTTCCTCGTCCGCCACGTGGCGTCCGATCACCACCTGAAACAGCTCGAGCAGCGTGAGCACCAGCGACGGGCCGAAGGTCAGCATGGTGAAGATGATGAAAGCGATCACCAGGCCGATCTCTATGCCGGTCAGCGTCGGCACGTCCAAGTGGACGGCTGCGCGCCCGATGCTGCGATCGGCGCCCGGATGACAATTGACCGAGCGGCAGGAGTCGGCCTTGTGGTCGGGATGGCTGATCGATGCTTCGTCGTACTGCGAACGAATCAGGTGTGTGTCCTCGCTCTCGCGGGCGTGGCAGTTGATGCAGTTCGCCGTATCGTGCGAGCCGAGCAGCGCCGCCTTGCCGTGGTACGTGCTGGCATAGCGGACCACGCCATCCTGAAGCCCGTACTTCTCGCGGACTTTCTTGTCGCTGTGGCACACCGCGCAGGCCTGGGCCATCTCGAGCGGCGGCCGAGCGTTTTGCAACCGCGAGGTTACGTGACGCAAGTAGAAGTCGGTGTCGGTCGGCACCTGATCGGCGTGGCACCCGTAGCAGCGGCGATATACGTGTTCGCCGACATATTCGAGCGTTGGAATCAGCTCGACCGGGTCGCGGTACAGGGGTTCGTCGTGGCAATACAGACAATAGGACTGCCCCGCGCCCAATAGCGGGCCGTCGGTGAACTCCAGTTGCGCGAGCGTGTCAAAGCTGTGGATGCTCTGCTGGAGCGCGTCGGCGACGTTGGCATGCGTGTACCGCCGCGCCACGCCGCTCATGTTGTGCAAATGACACTGCCGCGTGCAATCGACGCGTGACACCGGTTTGTGCGGGATCACGTTAACTTCGGAGCGTTCGTGGCAGTCGGTGCAGGCGATGCGCGCGTGAGCCCCGAGACGCAGGTGTTGGTAGTCGGGACTGGTGAAATACAGGTGGACTGCGTCACTCTCGGGGATGTAACGCCCCAGCCCGCGATACTGATGGCAGAGCAGGCAGTTGTCCGGATCGTCCGCCCACGCGGTGACGGCCGCAGATCCGAGCAAGAGTGCCACCACCAGTGCAGCTTGGGGCAGCAGTCTGCCGATGGCGGCGCGTTCGCGCCGGTTTACACGCATAACACACACTCCAGGATGACGCAGCCGGTGACGATTCACTCGTGCTCACTCTCCGTGTCAAGCGGCAGATAGAACGGCTGGCCGGCCTCGATCGTCAGCACCGAGCGCATGATCTGGCTGTCGCGCAGGGCGCGCACGCGGCTCTCCGGATAGCCGAGCTTGCTGATCTCGATCAGGGTTGGGTCCTGCGAATGACACGGCGTACACATCGCGCCGACGGAGTGTACGCCCGTGTGGACCGTATCGAGCAACTCCTGACGGCGGGCTTCGGTCATGTCACCCGGTGCGTTCAGGAAATCGGCGGTGGCGCGGCGCTGCTCGGCGCCGGGCTCGCCAATGCGCCGCTGGCCAACGTACAGACCGATCTTTGCCGCGTACTCGCCGCGAACGTGTGCTTGGATTTTGCCGCGCAGTTCGTCGATGAGGCGCGACCAGACCTTGCTGCCCGGATAGGTTGTCTCGAGCCGCAGCAGCCAGTCCTGCAATTGCACGTCATTGCCCGAAGCCGGCAGGGCCTCTTGCAAGAGTTGAACAAGCTCCGCGTTAAACCCGGCCGCATCGTCGATATCGGCCCGGGTCTGGTTTTCGAGACGGGCAGCCGCGCGCAGGATGGCCGGGGTGTCGCGCAACTCGCGATCCGGCAGAGAGAACCAGCGGCCGCGCGCCGTATCCGGCCGCTCTTCGGCGTGGCACACCATGCAATCCACAAACGTTGCGTGCATGTTTAGGAACGCCCGCACTTCTATCCGCTGACCGTGTGGCAGGGGTGTGTGACAGCCGGACGTCGCGCATGTGTCGCGTGGATCAGGCTCGAACCACTGGGGCACCTGATGGAAGTGGGCGAGGGGGCCGCGCGAGCGATGTTCGAGGTCGGCGCTGTGCTCAATCGGTGCCAGCGCGCCGGCGAAAAAGGCGTCGGCATCGAGGCGCTTGGGGATATCGACAATCTCCACCGGGGCGGTCGCGCGCGTGATCAGCATGAGAATCAGAAAACGCAGCGAGACAAAGGCGAGAATGGCATAGGCGCCGGCCAGTGCGGCGCTGTAAACGCGCAGCGCCAGATTCCTGATCAACTCGCCGGCCTGTGTGATCCCGCCGGCGGGAGTGTGCGCATCTTTCGGCGGGGTGACATCGAGCTCGCGGGCAATCTCCTCCAACTGGCCGCGATGATTCTCGACCCATTCGGCGGCGGGCGCCTGGCCGGTGAGCGTGCCGAGCGAGAGGGGGAATACGGCCGGCGCGAAGATCACCGAGAACAGGTGAATCGCCGCGATGTAGATGAACGCCAGATAGGCCTCGTCGGAATGGATGATGAATGCGAAGTTCATCACCCGGCCGGGGAGCCACTCGACCACCCACGGCATGCCCCACAAGGCCAGTCCGCTCAGGCCCATGATCGGCACGCCCCAGAAGACCGCCCAGTATTCAAACTTCTCGGCGAAATTGTAGCGCCCAAAGGCCGGCCGCCGCTTTCGCAGGCCCACCAGATGCGCCATCAATTGGATGAACTGAACGGCGTCTGTGGGTGTCAGCATCATCGGCGAGAAGACGATGCGTTTCCAAAGCGGCACGCGGATGCCCTGTTTGCGGTCCGCGCGAATCTGGAGCACGAGCAGAACCAGCAGGTGGACTATGTGATACAGAAAGATGGCGATCAGCACCACGCCGGCGATGCGGTGAAACAGCCGGGCCACGGAGACGCCGCCGCACAGATACGCCAGCGTGTGCGCCCACTCGGCCTCGGCGAACTTCAACGGCATCCCGGTGATAACCAGCACCGCGAAGGAGACTACCAGGATCCAGTGTTGGTAGCGCTGGTGAACAGTGGTGCGCTCCAGCAACCGGCGGCCCTGCGGATGTGCCTGGATCATGCCCGCCAATCTGGCGAGACGATGGTGCTCGCTGTCTGACCGGCGCAGCGCCGCGCTCAGCAGTTCGAGGATAACCAGCAGAAAGAACACGGCCATCACGGTCGCGGTCATCAGGATGAAGAATGCCGCAACGTACCACTCAGGCGTGCGTTTGTTTGGATCGAGCTCGAGGTGAACCGCCGCGTTGCTCATTTCGGGCGGGTAGCCGGGGTGACATTCGGTGGTCCGGCACGTGTCGGGGAGTTGCACCGGGTTGATTGACGAGTCGGGATCGTCGGCGGGCAGCATCATGTGCTGGTCGCCCGCCTCGGTCGAGTGGCAGGCGACACAGGTCGCCGTGTCGTGACTGCCGAGCAGACTTGCCTTGCCGTGGAAGCTGTGCAGATAGCTGGCGACGGCATCATGGCCGTCAAACCGCTCCACGATCTTCTTGTCGCTGTGACAGACGGCGCAGACCTGGGCGAGTTGGCGGATGGACCGCGCGGGCTTCATGCGCGCCGCTACGTGATTGGCAAAGTACTCGACCTCGAGCGGCAGTTCCTCGCGGTGACAGGTGTCGCAGCGCGTTCCGCCGCTGTGATCAAGAAAGCCTTCCGGAACACCGTGCGCAAGGCCGAACACCGGCTGATCGTGGCAATACAAGCATTGCGATTGGCCGGCGTGCAACAGCGGCGGGTCGAACAGCCCCTCCAGTTTCTCCGGCGCATGACTGCTGCGCGCAATGCTATCCGCGACGCGTTGATGGCTGAACTGGAGCGCCGTTCCGGTGGCGGCGGGCGTGATGTGGCACGTGCGCGTACAATCCACTCGCGTCTCGACCTTGTGCGGGATCACGCGGACTTCGGAGCGCTCGTGACAATCGGTGCAGCGCAGGCGCGCATGCGCGCCCTGGCGGTGCATGTAATACTCGGCGCTACAGAAGAACAGGCGCAGCTCGCCGGTGTCTGTGTCAAGCCGACTCAGACCACGGAAACGGTGGCAGGAGAGGCAGTTTTCCGGATCCTGGGCCAGCGCCGCCAGCGGTGCGCACAGCAGCCACGCGGTCAGCAGGGCGAACGATACAAGTTGTCGGCTACCCGTCGGTCTCACACCTCTGTCGATGTCCATGAGTGGGCTCGCGCAGTTACTCTTATCGGCGTTGCCACCGGTATTGGTGGTGTGCGTTTGATGATCGGTGCCGCATTCGGCCAAGCTCGCCGCATTCTAGGGACGCGCGGCGTGATTGCAATTCGCATGTGCCCTATTCCGCATGGGCCGCGCTGCTGACAGGCGGCTCGTCGACTGATGTCTGTGCCGAGACACCTGATCGGGCTAGAATGTGAAATGCCGGGTCGTGGACATTCCTGGTGTGCCGAACCGGCTGCGGGCTGGCGGCCGCCGGGGGCAGTGCCCTGGAGTAGCGAATGCACCGTTTGGAACAAGACTACAAGGACTGCCTGCAAGACTGCATCGTCACACAGGCTCTCTCGGGCTTGTGCGTTGGGTTGGTGCTGACAGATCCCCGTGAGCGGGTCATCTGGCTGAACCGCGCTGCCGAGCGCGTGCTTGGCACCAGCGCCGCCGACGCACTCGGCCGGCAATTGGGTGGCCTGCTGCGAGACTTGCAGCTTCTGGCGTTCTGGCAAGACAGCGCGGCGACCAACGGGAACGTGCTCGCCGACGTCGGAGTAACATGGCCGGAAAACCTGTCGCTGAAAGTAAACGCGACGCGCTACGTCGATCGGCATGGCGACGAGGTCGGTCGCGCGCTGCTCTTTTGCGATGTGACCGCGGAACGAGCGGTGCAAGTCGAGTTGTCCGAGGAGGTTGCAAACCGGCTGCTGACATTGACGGCCGGGCAGATGCGTGCCGAGCCGGTGGCGAACCTTACGCAGCAGGAAATGCGAGTGCTGCGTCTGGTGGGACGCGGGCTGGGCAACGATGAGATCGGTGAGGAACTGGGCATTTCTCCGTCTACGGTGCGTTCGCATCTCAAGGGCGTCTATCGCAAGCTCCAGCTAAACTCGCGGGCCGAAGCGGTAAGCTATGCCGCCCGCAATCATCCCGCATAGTCCATCATTCAGGCCGTGGTTTCCATCCCCTTTAAAGGGGAAGAAACTACCCGGTGGGGGGATTGTCTGAAGCGCGCCGGTAGGGGATAATACCCGATCGAAAGGTCGTGTATTTCGCGGCGCAACATGAATTTCTCACGGGGGTGCGAGCCGTCGCGACGTCGTGTGGTTTGGGATCATTGGTCAACCGGGTGCGCGGGATCTGCCGTCGCCCGTCTCTATGCAGGAGAGCACAGACAATGTCAGCACGGATGGCGCGTTTTGTCATGCTGGCCGCGCTCGGTGTGGCGGTGACAGCGAATCTCGCCGGTTGCCCGGCTATTGACGGTATCCCCACGGACGGCGGCGATGGGGATGTCACCGATCCAAATGACGTGGGTCCGGGCGACGGCACCGACGGCACCGACGGCACGGATGGTACCGACGGCACAGACGGCACCGATGGTACGGATGGAACCGACGGCACGGCCAAATCAAAACACGAGTTGATCTTCACTGAGATCATACCCGACGGCTTTCAGGGGGTGGGCGAAAGTTGCCTGGTGTGCCACTCCGCCTCGGCCCGCGATCTGATCCAGACCGGACACTGGAACTGGCAGGGCGAGGTGGCCAACATCATCGGCGTCGAAGGCGAGGTGCACGGCAAGGCCGACCTGATCAACAACTTCTGCATCGCGGTCCCCTCCAACGAGGGCCGCTGCACGGCGTGCCACCCCGGCTATGGTTGGAAGGACGATACGTTCGATTTCGCGAGCGTTGACAACGTCGACTGCCTAGTGTGCCACGATACCACGGACACGTACAAGAAGCATCCGACGGCCGATGGTGGCGGTGGGCCGCCGGCGCTGATGATTGACGGCGAGCTGACGGTTGTCGGGGCCGATGCGTTGCAGGACGTGGCCTACAACGTCGGTGCCCCGCAGCGCCAGAACTGCGGCAGTTGCCATTTCTACGCCGGTGGCGGCGACAACGTCAAACATGGCGACCTGTCTTCCGACCTGACTGATCCCACCGAGGCGATGGACGTGCACATGGCTGCCGAGGGCATGAACTTCGCCTGCCAGCAGTGCCACGTCACTGAGAATCACGGCATCGCCGGCATGCCGCTGCACTCGGTTACCGAAGGAGGAGGCGACGCGTCATGTATCCGCTGTCACGGAGAAGCGGCGCACTCGGCCTCGGCCCTGCTTTCGTCGGTTCTGAACTTCCATGGCGCGACGGTAGCGTGCCAGACCTGCCACATCCCAACGTTCGCGCGCAGCATGCCGACCAAGGTTGAGTGGTACTGGTCAGAGGCCGGTCAGGATCTCGACCCGATTCCCACCGACGACTACGGCAAGGCGACCTACGACAAGAAGAAGGGGAGCTTTGTCTGGGCCAAGAGCGTTCGACCCACATACATGTGGTATGACGGCAAGTGGGAGCGCATGATCGTCGGCGTCAGCGACACTTACACCGAGGCCGGCACCGTCGCGGACCCGGTTGTCCTGGCGCGGCCGACGGCGACCATCGAGACCGAGGGCGCCAAGATATACCCGTTCAAGAAGATGATCGGGGACCAGCCGGCTGACACTGTTAACCAGCGCGTCGTTGTTCCGCACCTGTTCGGCACCAAGGGTGGTGAAAACCCCTATTGGGTCAAGTACGACTGGGATCTGGCGATCCAGGACGGCACCGCATACACCGGCCAGGATTACAGCGGCACGTATGGCTTCGTAAACACCGTTGCGTACCTGACGATCAACCACGAGGTCGTAAGTGGCGCGGACGCACTTAAGTGCGAGCAGTGCCATGGCGTGGCGGGCTTCTTTGAGGCCCTGGGATACGAGGGCGATCCGTTTGGCGGTTAGCCGTCGACGGCGAGTACCTGTGGAATAAGCAACGGCCGGCCCGGAAGTCATCATTGCTCCGGGCCGGCCCGCTTTGTTTGGTACCGGCGCGCGTGGACGGCGCGCCGGCCGGCCGGATGCACGTATAATCCCCTGATTACATCTGGGCCTGATTGCCCGGCCGGTCCGAGTGCCGGTCTGAGGCTGTCACACACGGCGCATTCCGCTATAGTGGCGCAATTGTGAGTATTCCAGGGCCGCAAGCGGGGCGCGTGGAGCACATATGGGCACAATCGGTCATGAGCAATTAACACAGGCGCGCGACGCCGGTCAGAGCACCGCGCCGGTGAAACCGCCCGAGGTGGAGCCGGTCGCGCGATCAGAGTCGGTAAGCGGCGACTCGCGCTCTCGCGCGCAACGCATACGCAACCCAATCATTCGGCTGTTCACGAGCTTCTGGTTCGGAATCGCGCTGCTGTTTCTTGTATTGGCGTACGCGTCGATCATGTCGGCGCTGCCCCAGGTGCGTGGCGCGGTCGAAGTCACCGAGATGCAGGCGTTCAGACACTGGCTGTTCGCACTGCTATCCGCGCTGCTGTTGATATCGATGCTGCTGGTCACGTTTTACCGTTCGCGCTGGAAGGCGGTCAATGCCGGCGGGTTGCTGACGCACATCGGCATGATCCTGCTGATCCTCGGCGCCGGCTGGTACTTCGGCTCAAAGGTGGAAGGCGACGTGATGCTGCGTTCGCCCCAGATTATCATTCGTGCCCAGGCGCGCGGAAAAGCCACGAACGTGGGGCAGTTGCTGGCGGAGACGGGCAACGAGTGGGCGCGGTTTCTTCCGGGGCTGGGCGGCGCGATGCACGTTACCGTGCTGGACACCCAGGGCGACGGACTCACTCCCGTCGCGACCGCGCGCGTCCGCGTTCACATCGGCCAGAATCCCCCCAGCGATGTCACGCTCACTGATGGGCAGCCGTGGCAACGCCTGGCCAACGGCGCCGAGCTCGGCCTGTTGACCTTCTCGACCAAAGACCAGTTCTTTGACCGCGAAGAGGTCACGCTCTATGTCAGCAAAGTCGGCGACAGCGGCGAACACATCAAGCCGATCATCGGCCTGCCCATTCACCGCGAGCGCTACACCGACGAGGGGGTTGTGCTGCGCGACACGCGTGGTGAACCCGTGCCTTCCAAACGCAGCTCGCCGGCGCTCAGCCTGATGGGATTGACCATCCCGACGGGGTGGTTCGAACGCTGGCGCATGCCGATCAACGTCGACTCGGCGGGGTTGCCCTTCGACGTGCAGATTACCGGCTATGTTCCGTATATCGCCGAGATGGGCGCGCGCGTCGATGGCTCCGGCGAGCCGGTCGTGGGGCCCGATGGCATGATCGAGCGTGAGCCGATCATCGAGCCGATCGAAAGACGCATGCCGAGCATCAGCGCGCGGGCTCTCTCGGCAATCCGCCTGAAGCTCACCGGCCGTGGTGACCACGCCGACTGGACACGGACGCATTGGCTGCCCTTCAGCCACTACACGGACGTGAATGTGCAGGCGCTGACCGTCGATGTTCCCGGAGAGGACGCCCCGTGGCGCCTGGTCTATTCCCGCCAGCGACACGACCTGGGCTTCACACTCGCACCGATCAAGCTGAGCGTGACGTATTTCCCGGGGATGCGCGGCGTTGAGTCCTACCGCAGCGACTTTCTCGTGGCCGAGGGGCCGGATGCGACACCGCGGCCGGATACGACCTACACAAACGAGACCAGCACGATTGGTGGCTGGACACTCTACCAGAGCGGAGCAGCGCAGGACGGGTGGAGTTACACGGTCCTGGGCGTTGGTAACCGGCGGGGCATCTGGCCGATGAGCGTCGGGTGGGTGCTGATCACGATCGGTTGCCTGTATGCATTCTATGTCAAGCCGGTAATGCTACGACGCATGAAATCACGAGGTATTGCGAAGTGATAGCGCGGACATCATTCACAACCCGTTTTGCACGGCTGGGGATATTGCTGGTGGTGCTCCCGCTGGTCTCGTGTGGCAAGAGCGAGCCGCTCGAACCGTCAGGCCGGGCGGCCGCCCTGGACGACCAGATCGACTGGTCGGCGGCGAGCTTGATCGCGGTGCAGGATCGCGGGCGCTACAAGACGCTGGATTCGTTCGCGCGCGAGTCGTTCGCCGCGATGACCGGGCGCGAGCATCTGCCCGGCCTGAGCCCGGTGGCGTCTCTGCTCGAATGGGAGTTCAACCGCGACGCATATGCCGACGAGCCGCTGATCAAGGTCCGCGAGAAAGCCGTGCGCATGCGGCTGGCGGGGCACCTTGATGCCGAGCGGCGCGCGGAGCTGCTCGAAAGCCGCCACTTCACACCCCGCGAATTCGATGACGAGCGTCTCAATGCGCAGATTCGCGAAATGGAGACGCACAACATCATGCGCAGCGCGCTGAACCGCGTGCGCGGCGCCCAGGCCATCGCCCAGCGTCTCGACCAATTCCTGACTTTCGTGCCCCAGCCCGGCGGTGACGACGTCGCGCCGTGGGGGACCGCCGGTCAGGTCGAAGGCAATCTGACGCTTGAACAGATGGCGCAGCTCGGGTTGACGCGGGCCACCATCTCGCCGCACGCGATGAGCCCGATGCCGGAGTTCAGCGCCGACGACGCGCTGCGCATAACCGTTGACTGGAAACTGCTCAAGAAGGCCTGGCTGGGCGGTGATGCGGCAGGCACGCAAAAATACCTGGATCGCCTGGCGGCTTTCCTGCCCACGTTGGCCGGGCCGGGAGTGTATCCGTCCGTCGCTCAACGCGCGGCCGAGGCGCGGTACTACTCGTTCGGCAAATTCACCTGGGGGTGGCTGGTGTACTTTCTGGCGCTGCTGTTTGCGCTGCCCGCGCTGGTAACACGCTGGCGTTGGGCGTGGGGCACGGCGTTTGCGCTGATGCTCGTCGCACTGTCGATCCACGCCTATGGAGTGGGGCTGCGCTGGAGCATTCTGGGGCGCATTCCCGTCGCGAACATGTTCGAGGCGGTCGTCGCGTCGGCGTGGATGGGCATCGCGGTGGCCCTTTTGATCGAGATCTTCCAGCGGACACGCATCCTGCTGGTCGCCGCGGCGGCAACCGGTTTTCTCGGCCTGGTCATGGGCAGCTTCGTGCTGCCCGGCGCCGAACTCGGGACCATCCCGGCCATTCTCGACGACATTCAACTGCGGCTGCACACGGTCATGATTATCGCGGCCTACGCGCTGGTCTACCTGGCGGCCGTCATCGCCGTGATCTACCTGATCGGGTATTACGCGGTGATGCTCGGGCGCAAGTTTCAGCGACAGGCGGGGACGGGGCTCGACGACGGCAGCGGGCTCGGCATGGGGCTGGGGTTTGTGCAGCAGCGTCCGATTCTGGCGGGTGCCACGCCGGGCGATGAAGCTGACCAGTCACTGCCTCAGTGGCTCAACGATTTTGACTGGGCGCATCTGATCATCCTCAACATGGTCTTTCTGTTGCTCTTCGTCGGCGGGATTATCCTGGGCGCGTGGTGGGCCGACTACTCGTGGGGTCGGCCCTGGGGCTGGGATCCAAAGGAAGTCTTCGCGCTGAACACGTGGCTCGTGTACGCGATTCTGCTGCACGTGCGCTTCGTCGTGCGCAACCGAGGCTTGTGGACCGCATGGCTTTCGATCGCCGGCTGTGTGATGATGGCCTTCAACTGGTTCTTCGTGAATTTCTATATCGCCAGCGTACACAGCTACGCATGACGAGTGGCGCTACATCTCAAGTAGCGGCGGACGCTACTCGATGACGTAGGCGGCAAAACCGCTTGTCTGTGTGACGATCGGCGCGGCGGCCGTGCCTGAGATCCACATCACTTCAATACCATCGAGGCGCTGAGCCAGTTCACGGGCCTCAGCCACCGGCAGAACGCTAAACGCCGTCGCCCAGGCATCGGCGGTGATCCCGTCAGGAGCGATGACCGTTACGCTGGGGGCTTCGGCCGCCGGCTGCCCGGTGCGCGGGTCAATCACGTGCGAGTAGCGTTGCCCGTCAATCTCGACGAACCTCTGTTGCACCCCCGACGTGGCCACGGCGCCGTCCTTCAAGGCCAGCTTGCCGAACAACCCGGTCTGGAAGGGGTGCTTGACGCCGATGCGCCACGGCGTATCTCCTGGCTGACCGCCCAGCGCGCGCAAATCGCCGCCAATGTTGACCAGTACGCCGGTTGCGCCGGCGGAGAGCATCGCCTCGGCGGCCAGGTCGAGGGCGTAGCCCTTGGCGATGCCGCCGACGTCCAATTGCATCCCCTCGGTAGCAAGGGTCACGCGGCGCGTGGCTGGATCGAGCCTGACTTTTTGCCAGCCGACCTTCCGCAGCGTGGCGCGGATGTCCTCGGCTGAAGGTAGCTGTTGTACCTTGCCTGCGCGGCGCCAGAGCCGCACCAGTGGGCGGCAGGTGGCGTCAAACGCCCCGCCGCTGGCCTCCGCGATCTCCGCCGCGCGCTGCAAACATCGAAAAGTCTCGGGCGAGACTACCAGCGCTTCGCCCGCGCCGAGGCGGTTTAGCCGGCCGATCTCGCTGTCGTCAACGTAGTCGCTCATCAACCGGTTGACGTCGTCGATGCGCTGATAGGCGATCTCGACGGCCGAAGCGGCGGTCGCCTTGTCCGGGGCGATCGCCGTCACCTCGGCGAAGGTGCCCATGACTTCGCGCGCGCGCTTGACGGTGTGTCCGGTGGGTGTTGGCGTGTCGCAGCGTGGCGCACCATCGGCGGCCGGCGGGGCGCCGGCCGTTACAGGGCTTTGGTCGGCCGTTACGGGGCCGTTGTGCGTTTGCGGCTTTTGCGGGGGACGGTCGCAGCCGCCGACCGCGACCGCGACCAGGAGGATCAGTGGAATCGTGCGTCTATGATGCATGCGCGGATTGTAGGTGCTTTGACGTGTATGCACGAGGTTACGCATGGCGCTGGACGCGCGCTGTCCAGGACCGGGCCACGCGTGAGCCGATCAGCACCAGCACGTAAACCGCGCCGGCGAGGACGATTGTTGTGGCCCCCGCGGGCAGATCGGGACCATAGCTCAACGCCAATCCCGCCGACGTGAACACCATGCTCAGCAATGACGACACGAGCATGAGCTGCCAGAGCGTACGGCAGAAGTAGCCGGCGACCGCCACCGGCAACGTAAGCAGCGCGATGACCATGACAATGCCCACCACGCTGATCAGCAGCACGACGGTCAGGGCGGTGAGACACAGTAGCAGGATGTAGTACAACTCGACGCGCAGCCCGCGCAGTCGGGCGAACTCCTCGTCAAAGCACACGGCCTGAAGCTGGTTATAGAAGAGCAGACCAACCCCGACGATCACGATGTCCAGCAGCGCGAGCAGCCACAAATCCTGCTGGGCGACCATCAGAATGTTGCCGAACAGGTAGCTCATCAACTCTTCCTGGTATCCCGGCGTGCGGGCGATGAAGAGCACGCCGGTCGCCATGCCGATGGCCCACAGGGCGCCGATCACCGTGTCTTCGCGTTGTCCGCCGCGCATGCTCACCAGGCCGATGATCACGGCGGCGAGCAGGGCGGCGGTAATAGCGCCGTAAAGCGGGTGCAAGGGTTGCCAGCCGCGAAACGGCTCGTACATCTCCCAGCCATGGACGACCGCCAGATAGCGGGCCGCGCCCATGCCCCCCAGCACGCAGTGCGCGATGCCGCCGGCGACAAACGAGATCCGCCGGACAACCACGTAGCTGCCGACCACGCCACACGCCACGCTGGCCAGCACACCGGCCAGCAGGGCAACCTGTAAGAACGAAAACTCACGAACGGCCTGAAAGAACTCGAGCACGGCGTTTCTCAGTGCGGGTGCTGGTGGTGATGATGCACGATCTGCATTTCGTCTCCGTAAAGCCGGCGGATCGAATCGCCCGTGAGGCTGCCGGCGTCGTGCACGACTACCTCACGATTGACGCAAACGACGGTCTTAACATGCCGGACGACGAAACCGACATCGTGCGAGACGAGGATGATGGTCAGGCGCTCGCTGAGGCGCCCGAGCAGCCCGGTCATGTCATCCTGCACGGCCGGGTCGAGGTTGGCGGTTGGCTCGTCAAGCAGCAACAGGTCTGGATCGCAGGCCAGGGCGCGCGCGATCAAGACGCGCTGTCGCTGGCCCCCCGAGAGCGCCGAGAAGGGGCGCTTGGCAAACCCGTTCAATCCGACCTCGTCCAGTGCCGCCGTGGCCTTGGCGCGATCCTGCGCCCCATACGGGCCGAATCCGCGCCGAATTCCCAGACGCCCCATCAGCACAACATCGTAAACGCGCATGGGAAACAGTGGATCGAGCTGTGTGTGCTGCGGCATATAGCCGATGCGGCGGCGTGCCCGGTGCGGCGGCTGACCGAATATGGTCACCTGCCCCTGGGCCGGCTTCAGCAGGCCAAGCATGAGTCTCAGCAACGTGGTTTTGCCGCCGCCATTCGGGCCGACGATGCACGCGAAGTCACCGCGCCGGATCTGGAAACTGACGTTTTCCAGCACCGGCGCCGCGCTGTATGCAAAAGACAAGCCCTGGATGTTGATAACGGTGTCCGCGGTCATGGGGCTTTCTGCTCGCGCAATGCACCTTTGATTTTAGTCGCCATTTGCCGCAGGTTGCCCAGGTAGTCACGCGCCAACGGGTCCAGCGGTACAACCACGCCGTCAATACCCTCCGCGATCGCGGCTGCGGATTTTTCCGAGAATTGCGGCTGCACAAAGATCACCCTGACACGCATCTTCCGAGCCCGCGAGATGAGTTCGACCAATTGCCGTGCGGTCGGCTCCTTGCCGGCAATCTCAACCGGCACCTGCTTCAAGCCGAATTCATCAAGGAAATATCCGTAGGCCGGGTGGAAGACCAGAACATCTTGTCCCTTGACCGGCGCCAGCACCTCGGCGAGTTCACGATGCAGCTCATCGAGATCACGCTGAAGCGCCTGGAGACTGCGCTGGTACACGTCGGAGTGAGCGGGATCAAGATCGCTCAGTGCGTCGGCGACTGCCCGCGCCTGGGCCTTGGCCATAAGTGGGCTGAGCCAGGTGTGCGGGTCCTTGCCTGAGTAGTCGCCGTCTTCAGCGTCGTGGTCATCTTCGTCGGCGGGTTGGTGTTCGTCATCGTGACTGTGCCCGTGATCGTGGTCGTGCCCGTGTTCCTCGGTCATGTCGCGCAGCTTGAGGCCCGCGCGCAGATCGATGACGCGCATATCAGGGAACATGCGCCGCACGCGCGGCATGACGATACTCTCAAACTCGACACCGATGCGGAAGTACACGCGGGCCTTGGACAGAGTGGCAATCTGTCGCGGTGTGGGGTCATAGGAATGGGGCGACTGACCGGGGCCGACCAGCACGAGGACATCGACGTTTTCGCCGCCGATCCGCTCAACGAAATACGCTTGGGGCAGGATGCTGACGGCCACGGTTATCTTGTCGGCGGGTGGGGGCTCGGCCGAGGCCGGTAGCGCTGCGGCAGAGGTCAGGGTTGCGGCGAGCAACATGGCGCGCCAGCCGGCCGTTTTGATGAGTGTAGCAGTCATCGCAGTTGCTCCCGCGGTTGAAGCATGCCTGGTGGTGTCAATGGTGAGTGCCGCGCCGCGGCCGCCGCAACGAGTGGCCGATTCCGCCGGCGTGGCGCTGCGCCGCTGGCGCGCGTGTTTTTCAGCTATTCCTTGCCGCCTTCCAGCCGTTCGATGTCGGCGCCGAGCGTGCGGAGTTTCTCGTCGATTCTCTGATAACCCCGGTCGATGTGGTATATGCGATTCACCTGTGTCGTGCCGCGCGCGCAGAGGCCGGCCAACACCAGCGCCGCCGACGCGCGCAGGTCTGACGCCATCACCGGCGCTCCGAGCAGCCGTTTCACCCCCTGCACAATCACTGTTGGTCCTTCGCGCCGCAACCGGGCGCCCATGCGGTTCAGCTCGGGCACGTGCAGGTAGCGATCCGGGTAGATTTTCTCCGTGATAATGCTGTTGCCATCCGCGAGGCACAACAGGGCCATGAGCTGGGCCTGTAAATCGGTCGGCATGCCCGGGAACGGCTGGGTGGTTACGTCGACGGGCTCCAGGCGCCGGGCCGACGTAACCCCGACCAGCTCCCCGTTGCGCTCCACATTCACACCAACCGCGTTAAGTCGATCGACGAACGCCACCAGGTGGTCAAGTCGACAATTCTCGAGCTTGACGTCGCCGTTGGTGATGGCCGCGGCGACCATGAACGTGCCGGCCTCGATGCGGTCGGGGATGATCCGATACTCGCAGCCCTTCAGCTCCTTGACGCCCTCAACGGTAATGCGGGGGGTGCCCTGGCCACTGATTTGCGCGCCGCACTTGTTGAGGAAGTCAGCCAGGTCGACGACCTCGGGTTCACAGGCGGCCATCTCGATCACGGTGCGCCCCGCGGCCAGGGTGGCCGCCATCATGGCATTGGCCGTGCCGAGCACGGTGGATCCGAACGGCCCCCCGAGAAACATCTCGGTGCCCTTCAGCTTGCGCGCTTTGGCGGCGATGTCGCCGGTCATCAGGTCGATGTCGGCGCCGAGCTTGCGCATGGCGGCGAGGTGCAGGTTGACCGGTCGATCACCGATCAGGCAGCCACCGGGCATCGAGACCTGGGCCTGGCCGCGCTTGGCCAGCAGCGGCCCGAGCACGCAGATCGAGGCGCGCATCTTGCGGACTATGTCGTACTCGGCTTTGCAGTTCATCTCGTCGCGCACCACGAGGCGCAGCGAACCGTCCGCCTGCCGGCTGACATCCACGCCCAGCTTGGTCAGCAGGTCGCCCAGAAAGCGCACGTCGCTGACCTCGGGCACGTCGTGCAGGATCACTTCGCCCTCGCACAGAATGCAGGCGGCCATGATGGGCAGGGCGGCGTTTTTGGCGCCGCTGATACGCACCGCCCCCTTGAGGCGATTGCCCCCGCGAATCTCGAAATACGGCAGCGACATCGTGCTTCCTTTCACGCTACTTGTGATTGATCATCGGCGCGGCGGCGGAGATGCACCACGCGCTCATGGCCGCCGCCGTCGCGGTACGTCACCAGATCGGTCCAGTGCGCGGCATCCGGTAAGTCGCGCACGCGTTCCGCCTGGTCAAAAGCGATCTCCAGCAGCAAATGGCCGCCTGGCACCATCCAGCGCGGCGCTTCCGCCAATATGCGCCGTATCACCGCCAGACCGTCACGTCCACCAAACAACGCCGCATGTGGCTCAAACGCGCGCACCGTCCTGGATAGCGTGTCGACCTGCGTTTCCGCGATATAAGGCGGGTTGCTGACGATGATGTCCGCCGGACGGCTGCCCGAAGAGTGCTCCCAGGGGGCCAGTAGGTCTCCGACCAGAAAATCGATGCGGTCGGACACACCGTGACGTTCGGCGTTTCGCCGGGCGACTGTGATCGCTTGCTCGGAGATATCCGTGGCGATCACCTTGGCGTCGGGCAGGTTTGCGGCCAGGCTGATCGCGATGCAGCCGCTGCCGGTTCCGAGGTCGATAATCGTCGGAGCGGGTTGGCCGCCGTGCCGCACAAGATGGATCACGCGCTCGACCAGTATCTCGGTCTCCGGGCGCGGGATCAGCACATCGGCACTGACCTCAAACGACAGTGAGAAGAACTCCTTGCTGCCGGTCAGATGTGCTATCGGCCGACCCTCGGCGGCCTGCTGGACGTTGGCGCGAAACGCATCCAGCACATCCTTGCCCGGCACAAGCTCATGCTGCGTAAAGAGCATCAGCCGTTGGCAGCCCATCGCATGCGCCAGCAGAATCTCGCTGCACAGGCGCGGCGATTCGAGGCCCTGACGCGCGAAGTGCTCCTGTGTCCAGCCAAGCAGCCGTTTGACCGTCCAGGGCTCAGATTCACTGGCTGACGCCGCCATAAGTCGCACTATAGCACCGCGGCGGGCGCCTGACGAGGTGCGGGGCCGGGAGCGGGGAACAGGGAACGGGGAACGGGGAACAGCCGCGTAGGGTAGGTCGAGCATAGTAGGGTAGGTTGAGCGAAGCGAGACCTGCCGCCGGGCTGTCGCCGCTATACTGTGCCCGATGGTTCGATGCACGCGAAACCGCGGGTCGTGGTTGGTTGTGGTCGTCGGGTTGATCGCTGGCGTCGCGGCCGGTACGCCCGCAACCGGTCGCGCCGACGTGACCAGTGCCGAAGTGAATCGGGCTCTTGAGGAAGGCGTGATTGCGATCAAGCAGCGGTGTCGCGCCGATGGTTCATGGCCTGAATATCGCCGGTACACCGGCGGTTACACTTGCCTGGCGAGTCTGGCGCTGCTCGAGGCCGGCGAGTCACCCAAGTCGCCGCTACTCGCCGCCGCACTCGAACGCGTACGCGCTGTGCCAAATGAGCGGACATATGTTGTCGGGCTCAAGCTGATGGCGCTGGCGGCGGCCGCGGATCCCGATCGATACCGCGCTGAGATCGACGCCGCCGCCGACTGGCTGCTGCTCACGCGCTGCCCGAGCGGCCTGTGGTCATACGGCGCGAGCGCGGCGAACTGCAACTTCGACCACTCGAACACGCAGTTCGCACTACTCGGGTTGCACGCCGCCGCCGAAGCCGGTGCGGAGATCCCGCGGGGCGTGTGGCGCGACATCCGCAAAGCCGTTCTCGACACGCAGCAATCCGACGGCGGGTGGAGCTATCGGGCGCGCG
Source organism: Phycisphaerae bacterium (assembly GCA_963675745.2). GTDB lineage: Bacteria > Planctomycetota > Phycisphaerae > UBA1845 > Fen-1342 > JAFGRR01. The sequence goes on along the minus strand of CAXXWX010000026.1, from coordinate 771,433 downwards.
GCAGCAGTTTCGGTGCCGCCACCGCGGCCAATGTCACCAATCTGCACATCGTCGGTGAACGAGCCGCGGCGCGCATGGGTCGCAACTACTCCAACGGTGTCGTGACGCACTGCGGCGAGTATCGCTACAGCCGGCCTATGGCCGAGGGCATGGAGTGGCTGTCCCGCGCGTTCAGGGCCGACCACCACCCGGGCGGCGACGATAACTGGGTGTACTACTGGCTGTTGGCAGTCGAACGCACCGGGATCTTCTCCGGCGAGCGTTACTTCGGCGGGCATGACTGGTACCGCGAAGGCGCGGCGTACCTGGTGAGCCACCAGCGCGCCGACGGCACGTGGACCGGCGACTTCCACAACACCTGCTTCGCCGTGATGTTCCTGGCCAAGGGGCGCAAGCCCCTGCTCGTACAGAAACTCAAGTGGTCGGACGACCAGCAGTGGAACCTGGATCGTTATGACGTGGCCGGCCTGGTTGGCTTCGTTGGCGACCGGTTCGGGAAAGCAACCGCCTCTCAGTCGATACCGTTCGAGGCGCCGTTGAGCGAGTGGCTCGAAGCGCCCCTGCTGTATGTCGAGGGGCATCAGTTTCCCAAATGGTCCGCGCGCCAACGTGAGAAACTGCGCGAATACGTCGAGCAGGGCGGCACGATTTTCTTCGACGCGTGCTGCCGGCGGCGTGCGTTTGTGCAGGGATTCGAGCAATTCGCCAGCGCGACATTCCCGGAGTATCCGCTACGCGAGCTGGGCCCGGCCCATCCGGTTTATCACCTTGAGTTTGACCTTGAGCCCGCCGAGCTGCGCGGCATCGACGTTGGCTGCCGAACTGCTGTGTTTTTCTCGCCGGCGAACATCGGCGCGCTGTGGGAAATGACCACCAAGCCCGCGTTGAGCGAGAAGGCGCTGCAACTCGGCGCGAATATCGCGGCGCACGCCCTGGGTCGGCGACCGTTGCGCGATCGGCTCGATGCACTGGTCATGCCCGAAGCCGACCAGCCGGACGACCCCGGCACGCCACCCGGCGACGCGTTGCGACTCACGCAGATCGTATACGACGGCGATTGGCGGCCCTATCCGCTGGCGCCGGTCGGCCTGGCGGAGTTCCTGCGCGACGAGCTTAAGCTCGACGTCGTCTCGCGCTATCGGCAGTTGCGCCTGACCAGCGAAGAGCTCGCCACCAGTCCCATCCTCTACATGACCGGCTGTTCGGGGTTCACTCTATCGCCGGAGGAACGCGTACGGCATTGGCCGGCCATCTCAGGCGGGGCGGGTTTCTTAATGGCCGACGCGTGTTGCGGCTGGGAGTCCTTCGATGAGGCATTCCGCGCGATGATCGCCGAGACGTTCCCGAACGCACAGCTCGCGCGTTTGCCGGTGGACCATGCGATCATTCAAGGCCGGCCGGGTTTCGATGTGAGCCACGTGCGCTACAACGCCGCCGCACTCAGCGAGCAACCGGGTCTGGATATGCCCGAACTGTGGGGACTCACTCTGGACGGGCGTCTGGCGCTGGTCTACAGCCCTTACGCGTATCTCTGCGGGACAAGTGCCCAAGCCGCCTTCGGTTGCCGCGGCCTGGAACCCACCGACGCCCAACGCCTCGCCGCCAACATAGTGCTATACGCCTTAACACACTGACTGCCGCAGCCACACCGAAGGACATGCCGACGCGAACAGCCGTCGGCATGGCACCCGGCCTCGTTGGCCGTGGAACGACGGCGGCGACGGTCGGGCGCAGTGGCTCGGCGCTACTGGTCAATCGCCTTGACGACAATGGTGTCGTTTTGACCGCCGAAGCCGAAGCTGTTTGACAACACGGTCTTAAGCTGTGCCTTGCGGGGTTTGTTGGGGACGTAGTCGAGCGTGCAGTTGGGATCGGGATGCGTGTAGTTCATGGTCGGCGGGATGACGCCGTCGCGCAGCGCGAGCACGCACGTGATCAGCTCGACGGCCCCCGCGCCCGCGATCAAGTGGCCGAACATGCTCTTGACGCTGCTCACCGGAACCTGCGACGCGCGCTCGCCGAACAGCGTTTGTATGGCTTTTGATTCGATCTTGTCGTTTTCCTCGGTGCCCGTGCCGTGGGCCGAGATGTAGTCGATATCCGCGGGCTCAACGCCGGCGTCCGCCAGTGCAGCGCTCATCGCGCCGACCGCTCCGCGACCCTCATCGTGCATATCAGTTACACGGAAGGCGTCGGCGGTCGAGCCAAACCCGGTAATCTCGGCCAGGATTCGCGCTCCACGTCTCCGGGCGACCTCGTATTCCTCGAGGATCAGAATGCCCGAGCCTTCGCCGAGCACAAAGCCGTCGCGCGTGCTGTCGAACGGCCGCGAAGACGTCGTGCAATCATCATTGCGCGTGGACAGCGCGGTCAGACGATTGAAACCCGTGACGCCCAGCGGGTGAATCATGCTGTGCGCCCCACCCGAGATCATCACATCCGCGTCGCCGCGCCGAATCAGCCGGCTGGCCTCGCCGAGCGCCTGCGTGCTGGCGGCGCAAGCCGTCAGCGTGTTCAGGTTCGGACCCTGCGCATTGAAGCGGCAGGCCAGATGGCCGGCGGCACAGTTCGGATCCTGCTCAAACTCCTTCACCGCATCGAGACGCTCATAACCGGCCTCGGCCCAGCGCGCGGCGTCCAGCTTGCGCTCGGCGCCGTCCCAGCCCGCCAGCGCCGCCGCCGCGAAGTTGTCAAAATCGATGGGCCCCTCACCCGATCCGAGATAAACACCCACCATCTCCGGATCGACGCCGGGGGCGCCGTTCAGTCCGGCGTGTTGCCAGGCGAGCTCCGCCGCCGCCAGCGCGAATCCGGCATTGCGGCTGCAAGTCTGGTGGTCGGCGTAACGCTCCCCGAGGAAGTGCTTCAGATCGAAATCCTTCACTTCCGCGGCAAACGTGGTCGGAAATGTGGTGGCGTCAAAGATCGTCGTGGGCAGAATGCCGCTGTCGCCTTTCAACAGGCGCTGCCAGACCGCTTCGACGTCGCAGCCGAGCGGCGTGATCCAACCCATGCCCGTGATGACCACTCGTCTTTTCATCGCCTGGTGTCCGCTTCTCCCGCGTGTCACTGCGCTGCGTAGCGTTTGATTACCAAAGCCGCGTTCTGGCCGCCGCCGAGTGCGTAAGACGCGGATACCGCCGCGTCAATGTTCGCGTCAGTCGGCCCTGGCGCGACGACGTTCAGGTTGCACGCCGGGTCGGCGTTGCCGCTGTTGATCGCACCGGGGATCGTGCGGTTGTGGAGTGCGAGGACGGCGGCGATGAAATCGACGGCGCCGCTGCCGGCACCGTTGTTGCCGATCCCACCCTTGATCGCCATGATCGGCAACTCCGGCGTGCGCGCGCCGAAGACCGTGTGCAGGGCGCGAGCTTCGGCCGCGTCATGATCGATGAGGCCGCACGCACACGCTGCCGCCATGCTGATCTGGTCAGGGGCGAGGGCTGCGTCCTTGAGCGCCTTCCTGATGGCCAGTGCCACACCGCGACCCTCTGGATGCGGTTTGCTGGGCTGACTGGGGTGATATGCGTCATTACTCGCGCCAAAACCCACCAACTCGGCGTAAATCCGGGCGCCACGCGCTTGTGCGTGTTCGAGCTCTTCGATGATAACCAGCCCACCGCCTTCGGAGATGGCGGTTCCATCGCGGTCGGCGGCAAACGGGCGACAGGCGCTTTCCGGCGTGTCGTTCCGCCGACTCAGACGCTTGCCGAGCGATTGTCGGATAAGCGCCATCGGGTTGGTTTTGCTCTCGGCGCCGCCGCAGATGCACACCTCCGCCGTACCGCCCTCGATAGTGCGGTATGCCTCTCCGATCGCGAGATGGCTGCTGGCTTCGCCGCAGGTGATCGTGTTGCTGGGGCCGCGCGCCTGGTGCACGATCGTGACGTGGCAGGCCAGCATGTTCGGCAGAAACTTGAGCAGCCAGAGCGGCGTGAGGTCGTTCATGCCGTCGGTGCCCCACTTGTGCATATCGAATGTGCCGTCAGGCGCCTTGGCAATGGCGAGCGCCGCGGCCAACTCCGGAAGATCGGCACAGATCAGACCCGCGCCGATATTGGCGCCGAACCTGGGCGAATCCACGTTGGGCTCGTCCGCTCCCTCACCACGCTCAACCAGACACTTGGTGGTCAGGCCGGCGTCTTTGACGGCTTCGTAGGCGGCCGCGACGGCCAGGACGATATCGCGTGATACGATCTTCGCACCCTTGCGATAGCTCTTGGGGACGTAGTTCGCGAACTTGACTTCGTCGATCTCGCCCCCGATCTGCGAGTCGAAGCGCGCCGGGTCAAAGGACTCCAGCCGTCGAATCCCCGAGCGTCCCTCGACCAGGGCCCCCCAGAAGTCGCTCACTCCGATCCCGATGGACGTCACGGGGCCCAGCCCGGTAACGACGACGCGGCGCCTACTCATAGGGCCACCCTTGCCTCCCCGCTGCGCCGGTAGGTGTTCAGCAGTGACATGAACTCAGGTGTGAAGACGAAATTCTCTTCGGGGAATGCCAACCCGCTGATGTTTTGATCGATGTGCGAGAACACGATCTCGACCTCGCCGACAAGCTCGTCGCCGACGGTGATGCGTCCGCTGGTGACGGCGGCCGAGTCGGTAAGCTGCTCGACGGTGGCGTCATAGCGGATCTGATCGCCGGGCCGCACAATCGAGTCGAAGCGCGCGTGCTTCACCTTGGCCAGGATCACTTTCTCGGTGAAGTTCTTGGCCTCACCGACGAGAATCCCGGCGGTCTGGGCCATGCCCTCGATCATCAGGCTGGCCGGCATGATGGGCATGCCCGGGAAGTGGTCGTGCAGATGGTCCTCGGCCATCGTGACGTTCTTCACCGCCACGGCCCGATGTCCTGATTCGAAGGTCTCGAATCGATCAATCCAGATCCAGCGCACCGTCTACCTCAGTTTCCCGCGGCCAGCTTCGCTTCCACAAAGCGCACGATCGTGCCGACCGTGAAGACGTCGGAGATCTTGTCAATGTCGGGGTCTTTCTCAAACTCGCCGAGGTCGGCGTGGGGCATACCCTGTTTGAGCGCCGCGAGTCCCGCCGCATTGAGTTTGCGATCGTCGACGTAGTCGGGATTGCTGAGGATGTCGCGTGGGATCAGCTCATCCTGCGGGATCTTGATGTTGAAGGACTTTTCAAGCCGAAAGACGATATCGAGGAAGTCGATGGACTCGGCCCCGAGATCCTCGGTCAATCGAGCTTGCTCGGTAACCTCGTCCTCCTCGACGCTCAACGCGTCAACGAGAGTCTCGGTCACCTTCTCCATAATCTCATCTCGAGTTACCGTCGACATCGACATCTACCTCCACTCGACCGCGCCAACGTCCTAGCTGACTCCTGCCGCCTGCGTCGCCCGCTCGGCTTTCCACAGCCGGGCGAACATCGCGCGGAAGTGCGCTTGCAGTTGCTTGTCGGTTTCCTCTAACCCAGTTCCCAAATCAGACATCCTGAGATGACGGAGCGTCAGGCGGGCCTTGACAATCGGCCTCCCGCCGGCGGTTCCTGAAGCCGAAAACACGCTCTGCTCGGGCGTAAGCTCCTTGCACAGCGATTCAACGGTCAACACATCTCCGGGTGCGATGAAGCTCTTATATGTAACGTTGCGGGCCTCTTTGAGCAACACGGGCCCCACCGCGAAGTTCAGGTGCTCTCGGACTATCCAGGCCGACGCCTGCACCAGCGCCTCGAGCATCAGCACGCCCGGCAGCACCGGGAACGCGGGGAAATGGTCCGCCAGATACTCTTCGGCCAGCGAAAGCGCCTTGTGTGCGACAATCCGCTGGCCGGGCTCAAATTCGTCGATCCGGTCGATCAGGACAAACTTCACGCGCTGGCCTCGCAAGACCGCAGTCGAATCCAATGCTGAGCGGCGAGTATACACACCCTTCGCCCGTCGCACATCCGCCGTGCGACGGCCAACCCAGCCCAGTTTGCCGGGATTCTAGCGGCAGACAGGACGCAAATCCAGGGGGGGAGGAAAGGGAACGGGGAACGGGGAACAGGGAACGGTGTGCGGCGTGCTCGCCCCTGTTTCTTTTCTGTTCCCCGTTCCCCGTTCCCTGTTCCCCGCCGTTCCTCAGATGCGGCTCATGTGGTCGGGGCGCTTTCGGATGTGGTTTTCTATCGCGTTGGCGTACTCTTGCATCAGCGATTCCAGGCTCGGCGCGCCGTTGGATTCAGCGGCGGCCGGCGCGTAGATCGGCGGAAGCACGGTCACGCGGTAGTAGAAGTTCGGCCGTGAAACCAGGAATGTGGGCACGATCGTGGCGCCGCAGCGCAGCGCGATCTGCATCGTCCCGGTCAGAAACTCCCGCGTCTCGCCGAAGATGCGTACCGGACACGTCTTGAGCTTCAATCCGCGATCGCGATTCACGTCGAGCGCGCTGACGATCAGTCGGTTTTCATGAAAACGGCGGAATATCTCGCGCGGAAAGTCGTCGGCGTACAGCACCTGCACCAGACTGAACTCCGGCACCGTCGGGCCGACCGTCTGCTGCATGTAGCTGCGGATTGCTCCCTCGTTGCGATCACGGATACCCGTGATGCGATAACCCAGCAGGCTCAGCAGAATCCCCAGCACGTGGTGTGATCCGTGGTGGCTCATCGCCAGGTATGCGCCGTCGCCGCGCGCCAGGGCGGCGTCCAGGTGCTCGCGCCCGTGGAAGCGCAACCGGCTGAAAACCTTGGCCCGCGGGAGTTTGTCGTAGATCAGGTAGAACAGCTTGTCGCACCGGCTGCGCCGGAAATAGCGCCGGATTATCCGCAACTCACGCGTCTTGCTGAGACCCTCGGGGAACACGCGCGCCAGCGCGCGCCGGTAACGCCGGCGCCGGCCGCGGTTGACCATGAACTCAATCGTGGCGAACAGGCTGCCGGTCCAATACAGCCCGGTGAGCCCCACCACACGCGCGTAAGTCGCGAGAACCCAGCGCACCACGGCAAACTTGGCACGGGTCAGCCAGGGCAGACGGCGCGCCGTCATCAACCGATTGATACCCGGCGAGGAAACCGCACCATGCGCCTGAAGCACGCCGCTTTCGGCGTCGGCGTCACGAATCTTGGGTACACTTCCTGCCATGGAGATATCATTGTGCTGTGCCGGGCCCGGCGACGCAAGCAGAAGCTCCCGATTCCGGCGGTGCCGTCGCGCGCGACGTTCCTCTGTTAACCCGTCGGCCGCCGGCTCGGGAGGTCGGCCGCCTTTTATTGCCCGCTCCGGCGGCGCTGGATGGTGTCTATCTCACGCCGGAGTGTCACCAGGCTCTCGCGCACACTCATCATGAAGTAGTTGACCTGGTGCTCGGCCTTGCCGCTCTGATCGGCGATTTCATCAACCAGCTCATTGAGTTCGAGCAGCAGGCCCGCCATCCAGTCCGTATCGCGCGACAGCACCGTGGCGGCCGCTTCGCGAAACTCCCGCTCGGCCTGGCGATACACCGGATCGTCGACCGCCACCGTGCGCGTCACTTCGCGGAATTTCCGGATGATCTGGGCAACGGTCTTGATGTCGGCGGCGATCGCCCGCTCGCGCCGCACCAGCTCCCGCGCCGCCGCACGGTGCTCAATCTGGTCAGCGCTCTCCTCGACCCGGACACGGATGTGTTCGTAGTGATCGTCGGGTAACAACGCCGGCCGCAGCGCGTGGATCGCCGCCATGCGCCGTAGAGCCCAGCCGGCGGTGGCGTCGTCGCCGACCCGGGCGGCTTCCTCCGCGCGGCGCGCCAGCTCATCCAACTGCTTGCGGAAGGCATCGCACTGGGCCCGGAGTTCAGCCATGCGCTCGCGGCAGGTCGCGGGGGTGCTTTCACTCAGCAGACCGCCGGAGCGCGCACAAAGCGTCTCGATCCGTTCGATGGCGGCCAGCGCTCCCGGTTCATCAAAGTGATCCGCGCGATCCTCGAATTGCAAACGCGCACGCTCCAGTGCCAGGATCAGGTCCGGCAGCTTGTCGCAACCCGCCGTGTCGTCCTTGAAAGCGCGGCGAAGCTGCGATTCATCATCCGCGAGATCCCCCTGTTCGGCTTCGACGACGTGCAGTTCGGTTTCGCAGCCCGCGATGAAGCTGCGCAGCATCGCCGCCAGCGTCGGGTCGGCCGCCACATCCGGGTGGGACGAGAGCACGGGCGCCGGCGGCGCGCAGCCTCAGCTGGTCCGGAGACTCACGCCTGATCTGCGCGCACAACTGCTGGTAGATTGCCTCGCGATGCTTGTTATCCGTCGGGCGACCCTGGCCGGGCAAGCCAAAAAGCGCCAGGCGCACAAGCTCACGCCGGCCGTCACGCAAGTCCGCCGGGCAGCGCGCGGACTCCAGCAGATCAGCCGGCAACTCGGCTTCGGGTGATAGCCAGCGCAACTGGTCCAGCCGGTAGCGCAACACGCGGCGCGCATGCGGCGGCAATGCGCTCAGCACGACTCCCGCCACTCGATCCGGGGCGAGCTGCGGTGACCTGATGAACGCATGCTGAAGCGCCCGTGTGGCGCGCAACACCAGTCGCGGCCAATCAACCACTTCAGCCGAGCGCCGTCTTCCAGCTTGCCTGTCGGATGCCGGCCCGGGCATCGCCGTCCTTTCAACATAGACCCACGGCAACGCAATCATACTCGCCAGCGCGGTGTCACGGCGACCCGCTGGCCCGCGGAACATCGAAATGTCTGGCCGCGCGTCAGCCCACTCGGCGCGAGGGGCGACCGGCTCAACCGGCCGTCCCGTCCCCGGCTGAATTACTCGAACACGCGCCGCTGGCCGACGGCAATCGTTGGCGGCTCTTTCAGCCGTGTGCGCAGATCGTTGGCGTCCAGCGCGAATTCGGGACTAATCTCGACGGTCGCGGCCGGCTCGCCCTGTTCGTCGCGTGGGACGGTGCCGCCACAGGCCTCCAGCCAGCGGGCCGCCCGGCGCACCATGTCACGCCTTGCTGACTGCGCCGAATCGACACCCTCGGCGTTCTTTACCGGGCTGAATTCTTCCTCACGCAAGGTGTAAAGCACGAGCGGGTTGCGCGCCAGCGGAATCGCGTCAAAAACAAACATCTCGAGCTTGACCGCATTGGGTTGCGTCGGTGTCACCGGCCGGCCCTGTTCGTCGATCGTGGCGACCTGCTTGTCAGCGCGGTGCCACGGCAGGCTCAGGTTGGCATCGCCGCCGGTCAGACGCTCGACGAATGCGCGACTGAGAATGTGGATCGCAATGCTGCCGGCATCAAATGCACGCGTCCCGTCCGGGTTTTTCTTCTCGGCCAGCTCGTCGGGCAGATCGCTGTACTCAATGACGGTGACCTGACCGTCGGCAAGGCAGAAGTTGCCGACGCGCTCCTTGTCAAACGCCTTGGTGACGGCTTTGCTCGACATCTCAGATTCGCCGACGATATGAAGGCCGACGAACAGCGGATCGATCGGCTTAACCAGCGGGTTGTCGACCTGGAAGTAGCTGATGTGCTCGACGCCACGTTTGCGCATGTCGGCCAGCGCGCCACTTGCGGCGAGCGCGGTGAGACTGCCGCCATGCCCGTCCGGTGACAGGGCGATACGGTGTTTGTCAGCCAGCGCGATGCGTCCGTCGGGCAGAAATGCGGGCATCTGCCCCTGCGAGAAAAAGACCACGTCACCCGGAGCCAGGCCGAAGTGCCGGTGCTCTTCGAAAATCGCCAGAGTCTGCGCATGGTTGCTCGGGCTGGTCATGATGTACCAGGGCGGGCGTGTGCCGTAACGCCGCTCAATGCCGCGCAGGAACTCGGCGAAGAGTTGAAACAGGCAGGCGTCGCGCACCGGGCTGATCTTGAATCCGCCTTTAGGCCCGTCATAGCCGAGCCGGGTTCCCTGCCCTCCGGCCACGGTGAACGCCGCCACCTGGCCGTTTCTTACCGCGGCCTCACCGGCCTGCCGGGCGCGGGCGTAGTGGTCGGCGTGCTGGCTATCCGCTTCGGCCGGCAATGTCTTTGGCGGCTCCAGCCGCGTTGGCAGATCGAGTGTCGGGCGCTTCTTGATATATGGCTCTATCAGAGGCGCGCAGCGGGTGAAGTCGATCTGATCCAGATCGTCGAGCAGCTCGCTGCGCTGCGGGTCCGTCAGTTCGTCCCAAAACGCAAGCAGGTGGGATTGACCGTGTGCCTGCAAACTGCTTACGTACACATCATGGCGGTCTTTGAGGCTTTGCATCGGCGGAAGTTCCATCAATTGGGGAGTCCGAAAGTCCCGACATGTTAAATGTGGCCCAACACACGGTCAATTCGGCGTTGTCAACCGGTAACAGCCTGACTCGGCGTCAGTTTGTCGCCGCCGCGCTCGGCACACTGGCGGGTGCGCCATTTGTGTCGCACGTGGCCCAAGCTCAGCAATCAACGCCGACAACAGCGCCGACCACTCAGCTCACAACACAGCCCACGACGCAGCCTACGACCGCGGAAAGCAATGCCGGACCGTGGTGGATGGGGCCGAAATACGCGCGCTCGCGGGTGGTTGAAAATCGTTCAGATAGCGCTCTGCGCAACATGATTCCGGCACCGGGGGCCGTCGAGGATTTGTTGGGAAAGGCTGTGGGAGCACTCGTCGACGAGTCTTCATCGGAGGGGGCGTGGCGGACGATTCTGGGCTCATCCAAACGCATCACGATCCGCGTCGATGCCTTCGCCGCGGACGTGCTGCGAACCGGAGACTCGATGATCCGGGTGCTGGTCCAGGAGTTGCAGCGGGCCGACTATCCGACAGAGTCCATAACCGTCGTCAACGCCCCGGAGTATTTGTACCGAGCGCTGGGCGTCCGCAAGCCCGTCATTGGTTGGGGGGCAGCCGCACCGGTCGGTGAGAACCGCGAGCAGCTCGCCAACTGGCTCTTCGAGTCCGATGCAATCATCAACGTACCATTTCTGGCGGCCGCCCCGATTGGCGGTATGTCCTGCTGCACCAACACGTTAGCGTACTCACTCGTGCGGCATCCAGCGAAGTATTACCTCGATGACGGGCCGCGCCAGATCGCGCAAGTCCTTGCTGATAAACAAGTTCACTCTCGATTGCGTCTCAACGTGGTTAATGCGCTCCGCGTGATCATTGACGGTGGCGCTGATGCGACCGAGGCCCAGATTGTTCCCTACGGCGGACTGCTCGTCGGTTTTGATCCGGTTGCCGTCGATAGCGTGGCGCTGGATTTACTGCTGCACGAGCGACGGGCAGCCGAGCTTGGGGCCAGGCACGCTCCACACATCGAGGAGGCGGTGAGGTTGGGGCTGGGTAGGCGTGAGGTTAACGAGCTTGAATGTGTAATGCTGGGGCCGCGGCGCTGACCGCACTCAGTCGCCGCCTGGGCCCGAGAATCGGGTTGACTGTCATGGAGAATGTGCTAGGATTGCGATAGTGGATGGCAGTAAGCGGTACAGTGGATCATCATAAAGCACGTATCATACGCCTGTTATCTTGTAAGTCATTACGTATCATACATTAACGAGCTGTTAAGTTTTGCTTTTCCTTCTCCCCTGACCGTTCACGCCAACGCGTAGTGCATGCCTGCGGGTCGCTTCTGGCGGCTGCTTGAGTCTTGCGCGCGCGAATCCACAGCGTAAGAACTTGTCGGAGTGATTAACGGCTGCGCCGTGTCCGAATTTTCTCTCCCGTGCGGACACGAGCCGGACGGTTGGCGTTCAGCCTCCGGATGCGTGGCGATCGGACGTTTCGTGGCACTGTGGTCGTTTGCGCAATGTTGGGTGCGTGGACGGTCACGCGAGCGTGACGCGATGTTTTGAACTGGTCTATTTACAACGTACTAAAAGGACGCTCGTCGACGGGCGGCCCCGATCACGGTACGAGGTTCATGGGAGAGTTTCAGGAGGTTCTCAGTGAAAGTGAAAAAGAGAGGTTTTACGCTGATTGAGTTGCTGGTTGTGGTGGCGATCATCGCGCTGTTGATCTCCATCCTGCTGCCCAGCCTCGCCCGCGCACGGGAGCTCGCCAAGCGCGCCGTGTGTCGTGCTAATCTGCGCGGCATCGGACAGGCCTGCTACATTTACTCAAACGACTACGACGAGTATTTCCCGATCGCCTATCACCGTACATCGGGTTCCGGCTCCAACACCGGCGTCAAGTACGTTGGTGTGATGGGCGGCGGCGGCCCAACGGGTGCCGGCGAGTCCAATCCCGCCGGTAAGGATGTCACGCTCGAGATCATCCCTGACGATCTCACGCCTGGCACGTATGAGATGACGTGGGATTGGGAGATACCGGCCAGCCGGTCACTCTTCCTGCTGGTCATCCAGAACGCCTCGACGCCGAAGCAGTTCGTGTGCCCCAGCGCCGGTGATCAGGAAGACAACCTGAGAAACCTCAGCGGGTCGGGCTCGTCGATCACGGAAGAGGCCTGCCAGCCGGGCGTCAACCGCTTCGACTTCTGGGGCTACTCCAACCTCAGCTACGGCTACCAGATGCCTTACAACAGCAAAGCACAGCCCAACACTGACATGGATGTGCGCATGGCATTCGGGGCTGACAAGAGCCCGTACTTCGTGGCCGGTGATGCCGGCCGCGGTGACGCTGACTCCGGCCAGACCATCGATGACGTCGTAGACGGCATCCTGGAAGGCAGCAGTGGCGGCGACGACGCCGAACGCCTGCTGCGCGCCGGTGCGGACGATTGGGCAAACGGCAACAGCCCGAACCACAATGGTGAAGGCCAGTCCGTGCTCTACGTGGACAGCCACGTCGAGTTCCAGACCAAGCCGATCGTCGGCGCCAACAACGACAACATCTTCACCGCCCACGAAGTGCAGGGCGGCGACACCGATCTGGAGAACGTCCTCGCTGGTGTAAACGCGAGCATCGATGACAACGAAGACCTGGGTCCGAGCGCCGAGACAGACTCGCTGATCGTGCCCTAGGCAGAACTATTTTGTGCATGGCTAACGAGCGGAGCGAATGGCCTAATGCGGTCGTTCGCTCCGTTCGCTTGCGCACTACCCGGCGTCACTGGGTCGCACGCGCCACACCGGGCTCGGCGCCATGGGCACGGAACTTGACCGCCTATGGCCGTGATCATATACCGTGCTTGACCATCGCGAAGCACACACATGAAACCTGCGCTCCGTAACGACGCGTGGCTGAATGAGCGCCTGGGCCTATCGGGCGGCCGGGCGCGAATGTCACCGCTGCGCCTGCTGGCCATGCACGCGGCGGCGGTGTCGCTGACAGCGCTGCTGTTCGCCAACGTCATGTGGATGATTCCGTTCCTCGCGCGGCGCGAGTTTGGCGCGGGCAACCTGCAAACCGTGCTGGTGACGGCGGCGGTCCCCGTGTTTCTGCTGTTCTCGGTCCTGTGGAACGAGCTGCTGGGACGCGTCTCACTGTGGCGCTATGTCTCGGCCCAGTGGCTCATGGCGGTGTTTCCGCTGATCTGTATGGCCCTCGCGCAGAATTACTGGCAGCTACTTGCCTGTTACGTGATCTCGGCCGTGGGACAAGCCGGCTGGATACCCCTCTATGGGAAACTGCTGAAGTCATTTTACTCTGATGCGGTGCGCGGCCGCGTGTATGCCATTCTCACGGTCGTGCAGCTCGCGTCCGGGATGATCACGGCCTACTTCGTGGCGGAGTGGCTGAAGCTGGATGCGAACGCGTTCCGTGTCTTCCTGCCATTGGCCGGCATCTCGGCGGCATCGGGGCTGGCAATCCTGCTTTTTCTTGCCCGGCGAACCGGCGCCGACCGTCTGGCCATCGGCCCGACGGGACACCCGCTGGGAGCGCTGCGCGAGGCCATGCTGGGGCTCGTCGGCGTGTTCCGGCAGGATCCGCTCTTCTTTCGCTATGAACTCGCCTTCATGACGTACGGCGGTGCGTTCATGTTCTGTGACGCGTTGCTGCCCGTGCTCGCGGAAGGCAAACTCGGATTGAGTCCCGACGAATACGGACACGCCACGCGCGTCGCGCTCAGCGCGGCCATGTTGCTTGTCGTCTACCCGATGGGTTGGATCAACGACCGCGTGGGCGCCACGCGTGTCTGCGCGTTTTCCTTCGGCCTTCTGACGCTCTACCCTCTACTGCTGGCCGCGGCTACCGGGCCGGACATGATCGCGATCGCCAGCGTTATCTTCGGGATTGCGATGGCGGGTGTCTCGGTCGGGTGGATGTTGGGGCCGGTTGCTTTTGCGCCGCGCCCGGAGAAGGTGCCGCAATACGTCGCAATCCACGCCACCATGGTGGGCGTCCGCGGACTGGTCTTCCAGTTTCTGGGGATGGGATTGCTGGCCGGCACGGGTTCATTCACCGTGCCATTCGTCATCGCCGCACTTGCATTTGTCGCGGCGGCGCTGCAAATGTGGTCATTGCACGGTTCCATACGCACGTCAAGAAGCCAGATAACAGGCCAGGGCCGATGATGAGCGAATCCGACGACACGCCGCACACTCTCGATGAGCAGATGATCGAGGTCACGAACCCGGCCGCGCTGGCCGACGAACACCCGGCCGACGTTGCCGACCGGATCGAGGCCCTGCCGCCGGACGAAGGTGCCGACGTCCTCGAAGCATTGCCGCCGGAACAGGCGGCCGACACGCTCGAAGAAATGGACGAAGAGGACGCGCACCTTGTTCTGGAAGACATGGAGCCGGCCGTCGCGGCCAAGGTGCTGTACCTCATGGCCCTGGATGACGCGGCGGACCTGCTCGCGGAGAGCGATGCCGGCTACCGCGCGCGCATCCTCGACGAGTTGCCCGAAGCTCATCGGGCCGAACTCAAAGGGCTGATGGCATACCCGCCGGAGAGCGCCGGCGGGATCATGTCACCCGAGGCCTCGGCATTGCCGGCCAACCTGACGGCGCTCGAGGCCGTGGCGGAGCTGCGCCGTCTGGCGGATGAGCTGGAACAGATCTACTACACCTACGTCGTGGACCACCAGCACCGACTGGTCGGCGTCCTGTCTTTGCGTGACCTGATTCTGGCGCCGGAAACGCGCAAGCTGCATGAGATCATGCAGGACAAGATCGTCAGCATCCCGGTGACCATGGACCGCGAAGAAGTCGCCTCGATGTTCAGCAAGTACGGCTACTACGCACTACCGGTGGTGGCCGAAGATGATCGCTTGCTGGGAATCGTGACCGTTGACGACGTCGTCGAAGTAATCCAGGAAGAGGCGACCGAGGACATGCAGGTGATGGTCGGCGCCGGTGCCGACGAGCGTGTCGATTCGCCTGTCTGGTTCGTCCTGCGGAGCCGTGTGCCGTGGCTGATGGTCAACCTGTGTACCGGCTTCCTCGTGGCATCGGTGATCGGCGTGTTTGAAACGCATCTGGCCCAATTGACCACGCTGGCGGTGCTGATGCCCGTGGTGGCCTTGCTGGCCGGCAACACCGGCGCGCAGTCCATGGCGGTGGTGATCCGCGGGATTGCCACGGGTGAAACGCGCGGCCTGGGGCTGGGCACGCTATTTCTGAGAAACATCCTGATCGGGTTTTCCAGCGGCAGCGTCATCGGCCTCCTGGCTGGAATCGCGAGTTGGATCTGGTGGCGCGACACCCGTCTGTCGATGGTGTTGGGTAGCGCCATGCTGCTGTGTATGATGGTGGCTACCGTGTGCGGGGCGTTTGTACCCTGGGTCATGAGGCGTCTCGGGTTTGACCCCGCCCAATCGTCCAGCATTATTCTGACGGCGATTACCGATATCGTCGGTTTCGGGGTATTCTTGGCGCTGGGAGTCTGGGTGTTATTCTCAAGATAGTCAGCTCCTCCGACGATCGCTGGACGTACCGCGTCAATGTGACCACGCGGCGATAGGTCCGGATAACATGAGAACGGTCACAACGATCAGGCCGCATGCGGCGTGGCCGCGGCGGGAATGGTGCCGGCGTGTCAATTGACCCACAGCAATTCGACGACGAATCCCTCAAGCAGGAAATGGACAAGGCCCTGGAGGGCATGAAGCCCGATGCGATGGAGCCGCGGTCCAGGAAGCGTCGCCATGAGCACAGTCCAGCAGAAGGCGAGCGCAATCGGATTCAGGGGCGAATCGTCGGCATGCGCGACAACGACGTCTTCATCGACTATGGCGGCAAAGCCGAGGGCTTTATCTCGAGCGACGAATTCGAGCCGGAGAACCCTCCCGAGGTGGGGCAGGTATTCGAGTTCATCCCGCACGGCTTTGATCGTGATTCCGGTCAGATGCGCCTGTCACTGCGCGAGACCAAACTCGATACCGACTGGGATTCAATCAAAGTCGGCGATGTCGTCGAGGCGCGCGTCACCGGTACGAACATAGGCGGGCTCGAACTCGCCATCCACGGCATTCGGGCATTCATGCCGCGCAGCCAGGTTGACACTGTGCGCCACGAGGACTTTCGCGGATTCGTGGGTCGCCGGCTCGAGTGTGAGGTTACCGAGGTCAACCGGCGTGGCAAGAATGTCCTGCTCAGTCGTCGCCGCGTGCTCGAGCGCGAGCAGGAGACCGCCCGCGAGGAGCTCAAGGGCCAGCTCGAGGTCGGACAGGTGCGCAAAGGCACTGTGCGCCGTCTGGTGGATTTCGGCGCGTTCGTCGATATCGGTGGAATCGAGGGTCTGCTGCACGTCAGTGATATGAGCTACTCGCGAATTCAGCATCCCAAGGAGATGTTGAAAGTCGGCCAGGAACTCGACGTGCAGATCCTGAAGATCGACAGCCGGCGTGATCGAATCTCCCTGGGCATCAAGCAGATGTCGCCTGATCCTTGGATGTTGATCGAAGCCAACTACCGTGCCGGACAAACCGTCGAAGGGCGCGTTACCCGGCTGATGGACTTCGGCGCGTTTGTCGAGCTGGAGCCGGGCGTGGAGGGGCTGATCCCGCTCAGTGAGCTGAGCTGGACACAGCACGTAAGGCACCCGCGCGAGATCGTCAGCGAGAACGACGCCGTGCGCGTGTCGGTCTTGAGCGTGGATGCGGCCAAACGCCGCGTCAGCCTCAGCCTTCGCGCGCTCGGTGAAGATCCCTGGAACAACGCCGGCGAACGCTATCAGCAGGACAGCGTTGTCAAAGGCGCCGTTACGCGCATCGTGCAGTTTGGTGCGTTCGTGCAGCTTGAAGAAGGTATCGAGGGATTGGTGCACATCTCCGAGATGAGCCACGAACGCGTCCGGTCCGCCGGCGACGTTGTCAAGGTTGGCGACGTGGTCGAGTGCCGCGTGTTGAACGTCGACCTGGGGCAGCGGCGCATATCACTCTCCATCAAGGCGGCGCAGGAGTCGGAAACAGCTCCGGAGCCCGCCGAGCCAATCAAGCCCGCGAAGGACCGCAAGCGTCCGGAGCGCGGCGGATTGACGTGGTAGCGGCTCAAAGTCAGAAGTCAGAAGTAAGAAGTAAGAAACGCGCTGTCGTGGCATGTCCGGCGCCCGATGGCGTATTTCTGACTTCTTACTTCTGACTTCTTACTTTGTTTCAACTTATCGCCGGTGCTATCGGATTTTCCAGGCTGCGCCATAGATACCATGTGGCATACGTGCGGTATGGTCGCCAGTGCTCGCCGGTCCGCAGCATCGTGCCTCGATCTGGTGGCTCGTGAAGATCCAGGTGGTTGCGCACCGCGCTGCGCAGGCCGAGATCATCCACTGGCCAGACGTCGGGGCGCTCGAGGCAGAAGATCAGCAGCATCTCGGCCGTCCAGCGCCCGACGCCCACAACCTGTGTTGCGGCGGTGATCACGTCTTCATCGGACATGCGACGCAGTTTGGCGCCGCTGAGTCGCCCATCGGCGAAGTGCTCGGCCACATCGCGAACGTAACGTCGCTTCTGGCGTGAGAGCCCGACCGCGCACAGGGCGTCCGTATCAAGCGCGAGCACGGATTTCGGCGAAAGTCGGCGCCCCGCGCAACGGTCTCTCAGACGCGCTAAGATCGTAGCGCCGGCCGCGAGCGACACCTGCTGGTGGATGATTGAGCCGATCAGCGCGACGAACGCATTGGTCGTCAGTTTCGGCTGGTACGGGCCGACCCGCTTGATCAGCTTGGCCAGGCGGACGTCACTGCGGCTGAGCGCACGCACGGCTCGCCGCGCGACGCGACGGCGCTGAGCCGCCTTCTCCTCGGACCTCGCTGATCTGCTGGTGGACACGTGGTCTTTGCGCTCCTACGTGGCGGTGACAAGGGCTCCCTGGTGCTCGCCGCCTTGTGCAGCGCTCGCGGCCCGGTAGAATGCCCGCGGGCCTTGATCCCGACCCGCCCCCTTGTGGTCTCGGGGGCCATGCGATCATACCCATGGGCGACGGATTATAACGGGGAGTGTTTCATGACGCATTTGACCGGTGGACGTTTCAAACGCTCGGAGCTTAGACCGTGAGAACGTCTTCCGCGAAGATGCGACCGAACGCTCACATACAGGAGTCAACCCGCCGCCGCGCTGTGGCGCGTAGTCTGCCGGCGGGTGAGGAGTAAATCATGCTGCTTTGGGTGCTGCGGGGGTTGTTTGTGTTGCTGATGGCGGCAGTGGCGATGTCAGCGCCGGGGCAACGCACACCATTGCTGATGACGTCGGCCATCGGCGCGGCCTGCCTGATGGTCGCCGTGGACCTCTTCACCACGCGCAAATCGCTGGCAGCGCTCTCCGGGGCGTTCCTGGGACTGGTGGCCGGGATGGTTTTCGCCTTCGGCTTTGGCCTGATCCTGGACCTGGTGCTCGAGGTATTCTTCCGCATCGACCTGTCAAGTCTCGACGCCAACAGCCCCTACGCCGAGGAAGTCCCGCGTCTCATCGGAGCCGTCAAGGTGATGATTGGGATTGTGTGCTGCTATCTCGCGATCAGCTTCGTGTTGCAGACGAAAGACGACGTGCGCTTTGTCATTCCCTATGTGGAGTTTGCGCGGCAGACGCGCGGGGCCCGGCCGTTGATCCTCGATACGTCCGTGATCATCGATGGACGGATCGCTGACATCTGTGACACGAAGATCATCGACTCGCCCCTCGTGATTCCGCGCTTTGTGCTCCAGGAACTGCAAACGATCGCTGATAGTTCGGACAAGCTCAAACGCACGCGCGGGCGTCGCGGCCTGGACATGCTCAACAAGCTCCAGACCAACGACAAGGTCGAGATCAAGATCTCGGATACGCGCTTGCCGAGCATCGAAGAGGCCAGTGACGTGGACCAGAAGCTGCTTGCCCTGGCCAAGAAGACCGACGGCCGCGTCGTTACCAACGACTACAACCTGAACAAGATCGCGCAGCTCCGCGGCGTTGACGTGATCAACATCAACGACCTGGCAAACGCGCTCAAACCGGTGGTCCTGCCCGGCGAAACGATGATGGTGCGGATCGTGAAGCCCGGCGAAGAGAGTGGGCAGGGTGTCGGTTATCTGGAAGACGGCACGATGGTGGTCGCCGAAAACTCGCGCGACCATCTCAATGAAGAAGTGACAATCACGGTGACGAGTGTCTTGCAGACATCCGCCGGACGCATGATTTTCGGACGCCCGGAGGGGATGCCGCAGACGCCGCGGCGCCGCTCGCGCAACTGAACCCGCCGGATTATCAGGCACGCCGACAGCCGGCGCGTATTGGCAAACCCCACGCTTCGCCCTGCCGACGCTAAGACAAGCGATCCACCGCGTCTAAATCCGGTGGTGGCGCACGTGCCGCGCTGTGACCACGAGCCATTGGTCGCCTCTAAGATCAGGAGAGCCGTCGTCAGCCGGGCAGCGCGTGTTCAGAGCGAGGTCTTGCCATGCGTTGTGAGCTTGGTCCCAGACATCCGTTGCGATTGCTCTTTCGCGGCGCCGTGGAGCAGGTGTTCCTGACCGATGTGGGGATCTGTGACATGCGCCTGACGGATTACCTGAGCCAATTGCTTACCGAGTTCATCCATGTCGATGATGTGTATCGCCTGCGGCGTGTGGATGGAGCGGCAATCCGCGAACTCTCGCGCATGCGCAGCGCGGCGTGCCTCGGGCCGGATATTGACGAACATGCACGGCGGCGCTCGGTCAACCGCTACATCGGGGACTTCACGTTGTTCTGGGCCGGCGTATTCCCGGAGCAGCTTCGTCCGCGGCAGCAGGGCGCCGACCTGCTCGATCGGTACATGCTCGAGGGCAAACGTTCATACGAAATAGCCAGCGAGCTCAGCCAGCCTGACGAAGAACCGCCAGCGGCATTACTGCGCAAGCTGAGTGAACAATTCGAAAGTTGTGTCCACGGCCTGCAACTTGTCCGCAGCACCTGGGACGAGCACGGCTCGGAGCACCACCACAACTGATAGTCGCGTTCGACGGGCGACCGGCGACCGATGCCCCAGATGTGGTAGCGCTACATCAGCGCCAGAATGAGCTCGATGGGGGCGGCAGCCAGAAAAGCGGCCGGATTTTTAGCATCTGCGCCTATTTTGATTTGCAAATGGGGGCGATGGGGGTATACTGCACGTCGGTGTGATGTGGTTGTGGGCAAATCAGACTTCAAGTGGGCCCCCTGGGGGATGAGGGGGGACGAGCGTGTCTGGCGATGTTCTTTGTCGGGTCCTTTCCGCTGATGGTCGATTCCCGGTCGCGGGTCCCGGTGCCATATCCAGTACGCGAGCGCATGAAGAACTCCGGCGGGAGCGGGGCGTTCTATGTAACGCCCGGCCGGCGACCGGGCACGCTGATGCTCTTCCCCGACGAGTACTTCGAGAAAGCCCGGCCGTGCAGTTTTGCCACCGACCGCACATCGGACGCGACATACACCTGGACCCAGTTCGAGTACTCGCAGTGTATGCACCTCACGCCCGACGAACAACAGGGCCGTTTGACCATACCGGCCAAGCTGCTCGAACGCGCCGGGCTGGGGCGCGAGGTGATGCTGGTCGGTGTACACGACCATCTCGAAGTGTGGGACCGAAAGCAGTACGAGGAATTCGAGGACCGGTTCTGGCAGGAATATACGAGCCACCGTGACGAGGCGATTAACGAGCTGCGCGCGATTGGGGCAGTGGCCTCAGGCGGCCGGCCCGCGGATGCGGGTGTTGGTAGCGCGGTGGCCCCAGAGCAGTCATAGAGCGTGGACGACGGACGATATTGGTGGGTTGTGTGAACAGGGGTGCAGGCTACAGCGGGCTTTCGAGCGGGCCCGCTGTAGCCGCCACGAAACGTCTGGAGCGTCGGTCGAGCCTCTGCCCCGAGGGGCTCGGAGTTCCTGAGCTAGGTTTTTTACCGCGCTCCTGATAGCGGGTAAGGACATCCGCTTTGCTCTCGGCCGTACCGCAGCCAAGGATGGCGGGCGGCGGCCACCCTCCCCATCGGTGGGGCCGGTGGGGTGACGGTATTTGTACCAGCACTGGGCTGGCACGTCCACCACTAATCCGAGGGCGGCGCGCTGTTTGCCCGCCCGTCACGAACCGAATCCGTCGTGGCCGAGCAGACTCCGGAACACGAACCCGTACTCGTGGCGGAGACCGTGCGCCTGCTCGCGCCGCAACCCGGCCAAGTCGTCCTTGACGGCACCGTCGGCCTGGGTGGGCACGCGCGCGCTATCCTGCCCGGCATCGAGCCGGACGGCGTCTACATCGGCGTGGACATCGATGAAGAGATGCTTGCGACAACCCGCCATCGGTTGGCACACACGGGCGGGGCGACCGTGCGTCTGGTCGCGGCCAACTACGCCGACTTCCCGGCGGTTCTCGAAGCCGAGGGCATCCAGCAAATCGACCTGGCGTTGCTGGATTTGGGCGTCAATTCCGCCCAGTTGGCGGACAGGGAACGCGGATTCTCCTTTGAACGCGACGGGCCCCTGGATATGCGCTTCGATCGGAGGCAGAAAACCAGGGCGCTCGATCTGGTCAACGGCCTGAGTGAAACAGAGCTGGCGGACATGTTTTACGAGTTCGGTCAAGAAGGCATGAGTCGCAAGATCGCAAAGCGCATCTGCGAAGTCCGCCGTGCCGCGCGCATCACGACCACGCGCGTATTGGCCAGCGCGATCGAGTCGGTTGTGGGCGGCGGGGGTAAGCATCACCCGGGCACACGCACGTTTCAGGCGCTCCGCGTCGCCGTAAACCGCGAGTTTGACAACCTGGAGCGTTTCCTATCGGAGATTACGGCGCATATGCGCCCGGGTGGACGCCTGGGCGTGCTGGCCTATCACAGCATTGAAGACGGATTCATCAAGCGCTTTCTGCGCGAGGCGAAGTCGGCGGGCACATTCAGGGAGCTCACCAAGCGGCCCGTGATCGCCGATGTGCAGGAACGCGCGCGAAATCGGCGCAGTCGCAGCGCCAAGCTGCGCGTAGCGGAACGTCTGGCGGAAGTGCGTTGACGCAAGGAGGCGGCGATGGCAATCGGAGGTGTGCGTACCGCGCTGGGGGCTTGCGTAGCGTTCACTGTCGGTATGGCGTATCTGCTGGACTGGGCACCACAGCCACTCGAGGCCGAGCCGTCCCCGCTCGTCGCGCGCATGTCGGACGAGGCCTGGTTGGGTGGTGAGTTGTCCGCGCCCGTGGCGCGGACCGATGCGGGCCAGGCGCGTGCGATGTTCAGTGTGCCCAGCATCGTGGAACGGGCGCAAACCGCCCAACGCGGCGCGCAGCCAATGCTGGCCATCGCACCGGCGAACGTGCGTCATCAGGACACGGTTGCGTCAACGCTGCCGCCTCTGGTAGTCCGGCCGGTGGCGTACGCGGACTCGTCCTGGGAGGAGAGTGAGTACGTAGACGAGATCGACGCCGCCGGCGATCCGGCAGGCTGGGCCGAGGACGAGGGCACTCAGGACACTGTGGTCGCAGTAGTGGAGGAGCCTCCGGTGGTGGATGAGCCGCCCGTTCCCGCCGCGGCGATACACGTCGTACGTCGCGGCGACTCGCTGGCGCGGCTGGCGCGGCGGTTCTGGGGAACCAGCAGTCCACAGGCGTTGGATGTATTGGTGGCGGCCAACCCCAAGCTGAAGGGTCGTCGCCATCGTTTACTGGTAGATGAGAAGCTGATTATCCCCGCACACCCCGATCTGGAATCGGCGCTCACGCTGGCGCGGTCGGCGTCGAACGATGGTCGAGGTGGCAGCGGCGCGCATGCTGTGAACATCGCAGCGGTGGAAGCATCCGAGACAGATGGTACGTTCTGGTATACCATCCAGAAGTCTGATTCGCTGAGCAGCATCGCGCGCCGCGTCCTGAACAACGAGCGTCGCTGGCCGGAGATCAAGCGCCTGAACAAGCTGCGCGACGCCAATCGGCTTATGCCCGGGATGAGGATAAAACTGCCGCCCCTGGTCGCCGTGGTGACCGGGTAGAGTCAACCGACTCGCAAAGCCCGCCTGGGATTAGTATGACGCTGACACGGACCATAGTTTTGCTTGCGGTGGCGCTCGCGGTGATGTTGACAGTTGTGATCGTACGGGCGGAGACCACGCGGCTGCACAACCGGTTCGCGCAACTGGAGTTCGACGCACGCGTTCTGCGCCAGCAACTGCGCGAGCGCGAGCTCGAGTTGGCCCGGCTGCGCGATCCGGCGCTGATCCGGGGGCGCGCCGCCGATCTGCGGTTGGCCGGGCCGGAATCCGCGGCCGACTCCAATGATGCGGTGGGCCCCTGACATGCGCTGCTTCCGGGCCATCATGAAGTTTGTACGGCGTGGCGACGTGCTTGTCGGGCTGGTCAGCATCCTGCTATTCAGCGGGGCGGGGCGGCTGGCATACATCGAATACGCGCAGGGGGATGAGCTGCGCTCCAAGGCGGCGCGGCAACAGACGGCCATGCTGCCGATTCCGGCGCAACGCGGTGAAATACTGGATACGCGCGGGCGCGTGCTGGCCGGCTCGACGCGTTTTCCATGCGTCTACATGGACCCTTCCGATGTCGATGACGCGCGCTTTGCCGCATACAGCATCGCGCCGATATTCGACGGCGTGGAGGCGTCGGAGCTATACGACACGATTCTGGCGCGCCGGAGTCACGGGTTTGTCTGGGTGAAGCGCGACGTGCCCGAGGACGAACTCGCCGCGTTTCAGGAGATTCGCGGAGAGCGCCGGCTGGGCGCGTTTGTGGTGCGTTATGAACCGCGGCGCGATTATCCGTATGGATCGACCGCCGCGCATGTCGTTGGTTTCGTCGGCGGCACGGAGGATCCGAACCTCCCGCCACGCCTGGGATTGGCGGGCATTGAGCAGCGTTTTGACAGTGTCCTGCGCGGCACGGATGGCAAGCGGACGATGACCGTCGAC
The DNA here is from genome assembly GCA_963675745.2 of Phycisphaerae bacterium. Lineage (GTDB taxonomy): Bacteria > Planctomycetota > Phycisphaerae > UBA1845 > Fen-1342 > JAFGRR01. The sequence goes on along the minus strand of CAXXWX010000026.1, from coordinate 747,306 downwards.
GTGCGCCGCCGCTCGCTGCGATCAAGGCTGGATGAATATGAGCCGCCGCGCGATGGTGCGAGCGTCTTTCTGACGATCGACGTTCACATTCAGCAACGCGCTGAACAGCATCTGCGCGCGGCGGTTGAGGAATTCGTGGGTGAATGGGGCGTGGCTCTGGTCATGGACCCGCAGGCCGGCGAAGTGCTGGCGATGGCGACCTACCCGACCTATGAGCCGCAGCAGCCCATTCCGCTCGGGATCAGCGAGACGGCCCCCGAGTACAAGGCGGCTCGCGAGCGTCTGGAGAACCGCGCGATCCAGGAATCGTACGAGCCCGGTAGCATGTTCAAGCCGATCATTTTCTCGTCAGCGCTCAACGAGGGGCTGATCAGCATTGATGAACCGATCGCGGTCAACGGGCCGGTGCGCTCCTTCGGGCGGCGGACGATCCACGATGTGGGAGTGACATTGGGGACCGTGCCGGCACATCGGATCATCAGCAAGTCCAGCAACATCGGCATGACCGTGATCGGGCTGCGATCGGGTAACGAGCGGCTGCACGGTTGGATCAAGGGTTTTGGTTTCGGCGATCGGACCGGTATCCAGTTGCCCGGAGAGAGCTATGGACTGGTGCAGGATCTGTCCCTGTGGACGAGCTTCTCGACGCCGTCGGTGTCGTTCGGCCAGGAGATCGCCGTCACGCCGCTGCAGATGCTGACCGCCTTTTGTGCGATATGCAACGGTGGGATTCTGTATCAACCGCGGATCGTGCGCGGAGTCGTATCGCCGGATGGGGAGGTGCTCGCCGACTACTCCGAGCCGATTGTCCGGCGGCGTGTGTTACGCCCGGAAGTGGCCGACGAGTTCCGCATGACGGCGCTTACGGCGGTGGTCAGCCCGGAAGGCACCGGACGCAAGGCGATCCTGCCGGACTACCAGGTGTTCGGCAAGACGGCGACGGCGCAAATCGCGACCACGAGCAGCGACGACAACCTGGAAGGCGAGCGGGAGGGCTACGAAGACAACGCGTATATGGCGTCGTTCATCTGCGGGGCACCGGCTGACAATCCGCAAGTGGCCGTCCTGGTTTCAGTGTGTCGTCCGAAGGGCAAATCGTATTACGGCGGAGCCGTATCGGCACCAGCGGCGGCGGCAATCCTGGCAGACACGCTCGCCTACCTGCACGTGCCGCCGCAGAATGCGGACAACTGATGCGCGTGTTGGCGGGTGGCAGTCGGCAAGTCGGCATGCGGACACTGGCACAGCTATTTGCGGGAATCGCCGACGCCAAAACTCTGGCGGCGCACGGGGCGCGTCAAGTCACGGGCGTACATGACGACTCGCGACGAGTGCGGGACGGGGGTGTGTTTGTCACCGTCCCGGGCGCTACGGCCGATGGTCGCCGCTTCATTGACGACGCACTGCGCAACGGGGCGGCGGTCGTGGTTGGCACGGGGATCTCTGGCGTGCCGAACGTGATCGTTGTGCCGGTTGAAGATGCGCGCGTTGCCCTGGCGCGCCTGGCGCAGCGCTGGCACGGGCTCGACGGCGCCGCGGCGCGCAAGCTCAAGCTGATCGCGATCACCGGCACAAACGGTAAGAGCACGACCGCGGAAATGACCCGCCAGATTCTCCTGGAGGCGGGATGGGGCTGCGGTCTGCTGGGTACGCTGCACTACAACCTCTGTTCACGCTCGGTGGAGTCGCGACTGACCACGCCCGGGCCGTTGGAACTCGCCGAGTATCTGCGCGCCTGCATCGACGCCGGGGCGGATGCGGCGGTGGTGGAGGTGTCGAGTCACGCCCTGGCGCAGCAACGTACGGCCGGGCTTGAGTTCAGCGCGGCGGGTTTCACCAATCTCACGCAGGACCACCTGGACTATCACGGAACGATGGAAGACTACCGGGCGGCCAAGGCCCGGCTCTTCGCGGGGCTGGGTGAAGACGCGGTTGCCGTGGTCAATCGCGACGATCCCGCGCACGAGGCGATGATCGAGAACTGCCGCGCGCGAGTCGTGTACTACGCAATGACCCAGCCGGCTGACGTCACCGGTAGCATCGTGGCCGAGACGATCGCGGGCACCCGGTACGTGCTGCGCATCGCGGGCGAGGAGCTTACGCTGGAGAACAGGATTGTCGGCCGGCACAATGTCTACAACGCACTGGCGGCGGCCGGACTGGCAACCGCGGTGGGCGTGTCACCGGAGCTCATTGGCGCGGGGCTGGCCGCCGTGCAGAATGTCCGCGGGCGGTTGCAGCGCGTGGCCGGCATGGCCGGCGTCGATGTGCTTGTGGACTATGCGCACACCGAGGATGCCCTGCGAAACGTGCTCGGCGTGCTCAAGCCGTTGACGCGTGGCCGGTTGATCACGGTTTTCGGCTGCGGCGGCGACCGTGACCGCGACAAGCGACCGAAGATGGCGCGGGCCGTGGCGGAGTTTTCCGACGCGATCGTGCTGACCAACGATAATCCGCGTGGCGAAGATCCTCGGCGGATCGCCGACGATGCCCTCGGTGGCCTCGACGAGTCCACGCGCCGACGCGTGATCGTCGAACTGGACCGCGCGGACGCGATCAAGTGCGCGCTGGCCGCCGCGCGCGACGGAGATGTGGTGCTCATAGCAGGAAAAGGTCACGAGCGCTGCCAGATTATTGGCGAGGAGCGGATACACTTTGACGATGTCGAGGTGGCGATGGCGGCGGCGGCCGAGTTGGCCGGTGTTCAAGGCACCGACCGCTAGTGCGCAGTCGCCGGAAAACGCGCGGGGCTGCGTGCCACGGCTCTGTGAGCCGTGTGTTCACGCGGCGGCGCACACGGCTCACAGAGCCGTGGCACCCGGCGCACGCGGCGTCGGACGTGTTTGTTGTGCCGAATAATGGAGGTTCCCTGCGGCCGTGATCAAACTCACGCTCAGCGAAATCGTGGAGGCGGTCAAAGGACGTACGGTTGAAACCGTGCCGCCGCTAAGCGCGAACGCCGTATCAACCGATTCGCGCGAAGTGGCGTCCGGTGATGTGTTCTTCGCACTGAGCGGTGATCGCTTTGACGGGCATGAGTTTGTCACGCAGGCCGCCGAGGGCGGCGCCCTCGCCGCGGTGGTGGCACAGGCACGCGTCCCCGAAGTCGCGGCGTCGCTTGCGGCGTTGGGCATCGCAGGCGCGGGACCGGTCCTGATCGGTGTCGACGACGTGCTCGCCGCATTGGGACGGCTGGCTCATTACCACCGACGCCTGCTCTCGCTCAGCGTCATCGCTGTCGCCGGGAGCAATGGCAAGACCACGACCAAGAGCATGGTCGACCATATCCTGGGAGAGCGCTTCACCGGGCGCGCCTCGCCCAGGAGTTTCAACAACGCGATCGGCGTGCCGCTGACACTGTTGTCGGCGGCCGCTTCTGATGACTACCTCGTCGTTGAAATCGGCACCAACGCACCCGGCGAGGTGGCCGCGCTGGCGGAGCTTGCGCGACCGACACTCGCGGTGATCACCTCCATCGCCGAAGAGCACCTGGAAGGGCTGGGTGATCTGGGCGGCGTGGCCGCCGAAGAGTGCTCGGTGCTGGGCTGGCTGGAAAGCGGATTTGCGGCGGTGAATGTGGAGTGGGCGGGGATTCAGGCGCACCTGCCGGCCGAGGGGCTGACGCTGACGACGTTCGGCACGTGCGAGGACGCGGACCTGCGCGTCAGCGACGTGGTGTACGAGCCGCCGTGGCTGATGTTCCGGCTGAACGGGCGTTTTGAATACCGCTTGCCGATGCCGGGGGCACATAATGCTCTGAACGCCGCCGGCGCGGTCGCGGTTGGGCGGCGTCTGGGGCTTGATCACGATGAAATCGCGGCGCGTCTGGCGACCTACGCGCCGCCGGCGCTGCGGTGCGAGTTGCAGCGTTTCGGCGATCTGACGGTTCTCAATGATGCCTATAACGCAAACCCGCAGAGCATGCGGGCGGCGCTCGAGATGCTGGTGCAGCACCCCAGCGCGGGGCGGCGCATTGCCGTCTTGGGCGAGATGCGCGAGTTGGGCCCGCGTTCGGCGGAACTACACGCGCAGGTTGCCGAGCACGTGCGCGCCTGCGCCCTGGACCATGTGGTGCTGGTGGGGGCCGCCGGCGATCGGATGCAACGCGTGCTCAGCGCGCGCGGCGGTCCGGCGCTGACGAGTTTTGTGAGCGTTGATGAGTGCGTGCTGGGGCTGCCGGGTTTGTTACGGGCGGGCGACGTGGTTCTGCTGAAGGGTTCACGAGCGGTGGGGTTGGAACGACTGGTAACGCCGCTGCGGAAGTGGGCGGCCTTTGCGGCGACAGGTTGACCGATGCTGTATGAGTTTTTTGCATGGCTGATGTCCGGACAGCCCTACGGGTATCAGAACGCGCCGTTTCGCGGCGCGGTGGCAATCCTGTTGGGATTCACGGTGGTGTGGGCGATGGGCCCGCGCGTGATCCGCATATTGCTCAAGCTGAAGATCGGTGACCACGCCAACTTCAACCATGAGCAGCTCAACGAGATGATGAAGGCCAAACGCAACACGCCGACGATGGGCGGCGTGATGATCGTCGTCTCGGTTCTGGTGACCGTGTTGCTGCTGGCGGACCTGCGCGTGTACTACGTGCGCATGGGTCTCATCTGCCTGGTGTGGCTGGCCGCGCTGGGCGGCATAGATGACTATCTGAAGCTGACGGCGACGCGGCGCGGCGGCCGCGATGGGCTGAAGATGTGGGAGAAACTCGTCTTTCAGATCGCGCTGGGGGCGCTGCTGGGCGTGTTCATTCTGAAGACGGGCCGCGGCCTGGCCGAAGAAGATCGCTTCTTCGACATCGCCAAGGACTATGTACCGTACAACGTGCTGAGTGTGCCGTTCTACAAGGGGCCGGCGCCCTACCACGGTATCCTGCTGGCGGCGCCGGTGTTCTGGCTGATCAGCGTGATCGTGATCACGGGCACTTCAAACGCGGTCAACCTGACTGACGGCATGGACGGCCTGGCGTGCGGCTGCATGGCGTTGACCGCCGTGGTCTTCATGGTGCTTTCGACGGTGGTGGGGGACAAGGAGTACGCTGAATACCTCTTGTTCTTCCACGTGCGCGAGGCGGGGGAGCTGGCCGTGCTGTGCGGGGCGATCTGCGGCGCCTGTCTAGGTTTTCTATGGTATAATGCGTATCCGGCCCAGGTGTTCATGGGAGACACCGGGTCACTGCCGCTGGGCGGGTTGATCGGATACGTGGCTATCGTCACGCGCCTCGAACTGATGCTGTTCCTTGTCGGCGGCATCTTCGTGATCGAGGCCGTTTCGGTGCTGCTGCAAATCTCGTATTTCCACTGGACCGGCGGGCGGCGGTTCCTGCGCTGCGCACCGCTGCACAACCACCTGCATCTCGGCGGCTGGTCGGAAATGCAGGTCGTCATGCGCTTCTGGCTGGTCGCGGCCCTGTTCGCCGTGTTTGCCCTGGCCACGGTCAAGCTGAGGTGACGTGATGGCCGACACGCCCGACCTGCGTCACAACGCCGCGCCGACCTATGACGGCGTGGTCATCCTGATCGTCGGGGCACTGATGGTGCTGGGCGTGGCGATGGCGTATTCGGCGCGCATCTCTTACGAGGGCGTGGACCTGGCGCTCGACCATTGGTTGCGCACCCCGATCAAGCAAACCGTCTTCGTAATGATGGGCTTCCTCGCCATGCTGCTCGCCGCGCACTTCAACTACTCTCTGCTGCGTTGCGAGCGGTGGCGCGATTGCTGGCGCGTGGGTCTGATCGCCCTGGTGGCGCTTGCGCTGGTGGCCGCCATGTATATCCCCGGCATCGGACAGCGCGCGATGGGAGCCAAACGCTCGATCGGCGTGGGGTCGCTCAGTTTTCAGCCGCCGGAGGTCGCCAAGCTCGTGATGGTGATCTGGTTGGCGGCGCTGCTCACGTCGCCGGTGCTCGACGTGCGCCGGATATTCAGGGGGTTCACACTGGTCATCCTGTCGCTGGTGCCGCTGCTGCTGCTGGTGACGATCGAGGACTTTGGCACGGGCGTGCTGATGGGTACGATCATGGTCGGCATGCTCTTCGCCGCGCGTGCCCGCTGGTGGCATCTGTCGCTGCTGGTTCCGCTGGGATTCGCGGCCGGCGTGGTCATGATCCGCCTCAAGCCCCACCGTTGGCCGCGCATTCGCGATTTCTACTTCGAAACGCCCGATCCGCTCGATGGCGGGTATCAGATCAATCAGGCCATGATCGCGATCGGCTCCGGCGGCTGGTGGGGGCAAGGCCTGGGGGCCGGCGTGCAGAAGTCCTATCTGCCGCAGGCCAATAACGACTTCATCCTCGCAATCATCTGCGAGGAGTTGGGGATCGTGGGGGGCATGGTTGTCACCGCCCTGTTCATCGCGCTGCTCTGGCGCGGCTGGTGGATCGCGCGGCGCGTCCCCGACCTGTTTGGCAGCATGCTGGCGCTGGGGCTGACACTGACGATCGGTTTGCAGGCCGCGTTTAACATCGGCGTCGTGACCAACAGCATTCCGACCAAGGGCATTTCGTTGCCCTTCGTCTCGACGGGCGGATCGGGCGTGATCTTCCTGGGATTGGCGGCCGGGTTGCTGGCGGCCATCGGTGGCCGGGCTTGCGCTGCGAGCAAAGTCAGTCAGCGTTCAGCCAGGGCGGTCGGCGCCAGATAACCGCGCGGCCGTCGTCGGCGAGTTCGACCCCCGCGGGCAATTCTCCGCTCGACGGCGCAAATCTGCACGCGGCCAGTTGATCGTCAGACCAGAAGCCGATACGCAGCGCGCTCGAACGGGCAACGTCAGCTTCGGCGAATGAGACCCACAGCAGCGCCTCTTCCGAGTTCCAGATGCCCCACGCCACACGCGTCTCCTCCGCCTCCACGCGCTCACCGTTCGCATCGAGCAGGCGGCAGTTGAACACAAGCTGCTCCGCCCACTGTTTGTCGATCTGGCCGGTCAGGTGACACTGGACAAACCAGCGTGGGCAGTCGAGTGCCCGGCTGGCGTGCATGGCCGCCAGCTCGTGCTGTTCGTCAAGCGCGAGGTGTAAAGGCAGTCCAGGCACGCGCCCGCCATGGAAAACCAGTGAGCGTGTCGCTGGCGGCGACAGTTGATCTGGGAAGCCGTACCTGGAAAGGGCGTCAAACGTGAGCTCCTGCTCTTCGGCCGACCAGCATTGGTGCCAGAAGACGTCACCGGCAACCAGCGACTTCGGCACCTGGACACAGTCCATAAGCTGGTATGGCTGATCGGCCAGGTAGGCGGGCACACGCCAGCGATCGAGGAAGACTATCCGCCGTACATCGTTGAGTCGCCGGCCGGCGGCCGCGATGCGCTGATGCGAGCTGCGCAGGAATAGAATGCTCTCGCGCAGCCTTGGGTTGATGTCCCACACCTGGTTCAGCACGTGAGAGTCTTTCATGCGCCAGGCGAACGTGCCCATCAGCGCCAGGGCCAGCAGCGGCGCGACCCAGCGGATGGGCGCGAAACGCGGGCGTGGCACAAACGCGTGCAACAAGCCGGTCGATGCCAGGCTGCCGAGCAGCAGTGCGAGGGCCGGGGTGAGCACGAGAATGTTATGCCGGTGCCCGAAGGTTCCCTCGCGCATGATGACAAACCACGGAATGGCGCACGCGAGTAGCCATAGTCCGTTCCAGATGCCCAGGCGCGGCCCACGCACCTGCCGGTAGTGCCATGTGCAGATGAGCACAAGAGACAAAAGGACGGCGATCCTGACCAGGCGCGGGTTAAGCGCCGGATACTCCATCTCGACGTCGTGATGCTCGGGTGGCAATTCGTCGCCGCCGAGGCGGGCAACCCAGATATCGCACAGGGCTGCCAATGTTATCTTCTCTGAAGTGCCACCGGCGCGAAATTTGGCGGCGGCGGTGAGGTCATCGATGCTGGCGCGCACGCCGCCGAGCGCCATCCCGTTGTGTACGACACGTACACCCATCACCAGGATCGGGACCAGGAAGATCAGCAGCCAGCCCTTCCAGTTCGGCCGCGAGCGAATCCACACGGCCCGGCCGAAGGTGAAGCCCCCGATCAGCAGGATGTGCTCGAAGGTCAGCCAGCAGTCGGTGATAAACAGGAGCAGTGCGAGCGCCAGCCACAGCGCGCGCCGTCCACGGCGTTCGGCGCGTTCGTATGCGACCCAAGCAATCAAACAGCCGAAAAGCGTGAACTGCATGTAGCCGTGCATGTTCATGCTGTCGGCATACTCGGCAAACGGAATGCTCCAGGCGTAGAAGAAGGCGCCGAGCACGCCCAGCAGACGGCTGTGCGTGACCATCGCTATGAATATCAGCACCAGCCAGACGGCCGCCGCCGAGATGGCCAGAGAGAACGCGCGGAAGTGGGCCAGCTCGTGCAGCCCGAGCGCCTTCAGCCCCTGGTGGGTCCAGTATGCCAACGGTGGGTAGTGTGTATAAAGGCGCGGCGGGCGCCTGGAGTCGGTGTACGTCTCCCACTGAGGCACGCCGTAATTCAGGCCCAGGCCGTGCGCGTCGAAGTTCTTGCCCGCGTTTAGCACGTTGGCATCGGGCAACGGGTCGCCGTGATCAAGTCCGGGATGCTGTATGCGAATGTAAAACAGCAGCACCATCCAGGCCAGCCAGAAGACGGCAAAGGCGACGAGCGTGAAGCGCTCGAACCGTCGAAACGCGCGCGCGGGGTCGCCGGGCGGCGGGGATGCCGCGGGCTGGTCAGGTGGGGTGACTGTGGCTGCGATCTGACTCATGAGCTTTCACACCGGCGATGCCGGTTATCGGGTAAAGGCGGCAATCTGGTACAGACACGCCGGTCCGGGCAGCGGCCAACGTTTGAGATGCACACGCCGCAGCCCGACAGCGCGTGCATCGTCCAGAATGTCTCGGATTGTCGTCACGTGGTAGTGCCCCGAGAAACCTACCACACGCCGGCCCATGCGGTACAGCGTGTTCTCAGTGGGGCCGGAGATAACCAGCCGGCCGCTGGGGGTCAGTTTGCTCGCGAGTGTGGCGATCAGGGCCCGGCGATCGTCGATATGCTCCAGCACGTTGGCGGCGATAACGGTCTCAATCTCACCGTCGGGCACCGCGGCGGGCCAGGCGTCGGCGGCGAGCAGCTCGACGCGAGAGAGCCCCAGACGCTGAACAACTTCGCGGGCCAACTCCAGGTGCAGGTCCGTGCCCTGCACCGACCGGCCCTCGGCGCTGAGGGCCTGAAGCAGGATGCCCGTGCCGCAGCCAAAGTCGAAGACGCGCGTGCCGGGTCGAAGGTTGGCGGCGCGCAGAATGAAGTCCAGCTTGCGCCAAAACACGGCGCGCGAGATCAACCCGCGCTGGAGATACGACGGGATTGCCATCTCGTCGGTGATCTCGCTGCCCAGCGCGGCGCCGTGGGCCTCGAAAGCGGCAAGAAGAGCCTCGCGGACCTGGTTGCGTGCAATTATCAACGGAACGAGCCCATGTCAGTGCGGGGTGGCGCCGGGTCCGTGAAACTTGCGGCGGGAATTCCGCGTCCGTGGTTTCCGAGTCATGTGCCCCGCAGGGGCATCTGAATATAGTCCAGCACGCGGTGCTGGGTTTCGATCGCGCACCTGGCGCCAAGTCCCATCGGGACGACTGAAAGCTCAGCCGTCCCTGCGGGACTCGGTTTTCACGTGGCCACGATTGCCCCAGCACTTCGTGCTGGGCTATGTTCATTGCGTCCCTGCGGGACGGCCTAGCTACCATCCGCCGATTGTGTCACGGCCCCGGTGGCGCCGTGCCCGTGGCGGAGACCGACCTCAACCGGTGGAAGCAAGCACGCGCGCGATTCTAGAAGCTGCCTCGGCGAGCGTCAATTGCGCCAATGTCGCGCGTGGATGGTCACGAGTCGCGTCTGCGCCTGGTCGCGTCGAGCCGGTGTTGATACAGGATCTCCTCGAGCAGGAACTGGCTGCGGTAAAGGACACGCGCCTGCATACCGAACAGAATCATCAACACCGCCAGCCCAAACAGGAACGCGGCTGTGAACATGGCCCACTTCGTGAAATACCCGGTCAGCAGAAACGGAACATAGCCGACGACGGCGAGGATCACACCCAAAGCGGCGCTGAGCCCCGCGAGCGCGGTGAATACGTGATGGGGGCGGTGATGCAGCACCGTGCCGACAATGATGCGAAGCGTGCGCCACCCGTAGGCGAATACGTTGGATGCCACGCGTGACTTGCCGAACTCACGCACCCCGCGCACCGGCAACGCCCGTTCGACGACGCGCATACGCTTGAAGATCAATTCCAGAAGCGTCTCGTGCGTGTAGGTGAAACGGCCCATCAGGTTGAGGTGGATAAGGCAGTCACGATTGTAGGCGCGGAAGCCGCACGATGCGTCGTGCAGACGATGTCCCGTCAGCGCCGACACCAATCTGGCGACCACCGAGTTGCCCCAGACCTTGACCGCGGGCATGCGCGGAGCAAGCTCGGGGTCGAGGAACCGCGAGCAGGTGACCATGTCCGCCGTGCCGCCGAGTATCGGCGCTAGCAGCGTGGGAATGTCACCCGTCTGAAACTGCCCGTCGCCATCGACCGTCACCAGGATGTCGGCGTTGTTGTCGAGCGCGGCGGCCACCGCGGAACGAAACACCGTGCCCAGCCCGCGATTGTGACCATGCGAGATCACGTCGGCGCCGGCGTCACGTGCCAATTCCGCCGTCCGGTCGCTCGAACCGTCGTCAATCACCGTAATCAGTATGCGGCTTATCCCGGGGATTGACTGGGGCACGTCTCGGATGACTTGCTGGATAGTCGATTCTTCGTTTAGTGCGAAGATGGCGACCTGTAACGTCGGCATGGTACCCATCATCTGCCGGCGGCAGCCGGAGGAGGTTCTTTTGGTCGAGCGGGATGCTACTCGTGTGTCAGTCGGCAGTCAACCGGGCCGCGGCACGCGGCCGCTGCGCAAGTCAGGGGAACGACCCGGCGAGTCGAAGGGCGCGGTAATCGCGTGGCCGCTGTCAGGGACGTTGGCCGGGCGGCGCGCGGCCTCGGGGGCGCAAATCTCATTGCCGTCGGTATTTAGTGACCAGACATGTTGGCAACGGGCGAATTCTGCGCCTGAATTCGGGTTGAACGCCGAAAGCCTGGCGGAAACTCGTCCGATGGAATGAACACGCCAATGCGGTGCGCCGAAATGCCCGCGTGGCATGCAAATCGACGACACGGTCCAGGGAAAGGTGCGTGCATGTCGCCTCAGAGCCAGCTCGAACAGCGTGGGCGTGAGCTGCTCCCCACAGTCGCCAAGGTGTTTTCCGAGCTTGGCTACCAGAACACAAGCATGCGGGAGGTCGCCCGCCGCTGTGAGGTTCCCCCTCACGAACTGCGTGAGCTATGGCCCACCAAGACGGCGCTATTCATAGCGGCGATCGAGTATGCGTACGATGTCGCCGAACGCACCTGGAAAATGCTGCTTCATCCCGAGGCGTCGGCCGATGCCGCCGAGCGCTTGCTGGCATTTGCCGCGCATTGCGGCGACGAGTTTACGGTCTCGAACATGCTCTGGGTGGGATTGGCGGAGACTGACAAGCCTCGTATCCGCAACACGCTGCGTCGCATCAACCGTAAGCTGGCGCGTTTCCTGGCCTGTGAAGTTGCCGATCTGCACGTGGCTGCGATAGGTGGCGACGACGAAGAGACGTCGCTCCGGTCTCAGGCCGGCACCGTCTTGCGCTTGCTGGCGCATGTCCAGCAGGAAGCCGACCAACTCGCCGAGATCCATCGGCATGACGCGCTTGAGATTTGCGATTCCGCAGTCCAAGCGGCGAACATCGCCGCCACAGACCCGTAAGCGATCCCACTTCGTACGCACATCTCGTCATCCGGCGCAAGTGTATCGGTAGTGGTCCGCGCTTCGCCGGTTGGTGGTGCGCACACAGCGCATTTCACGCCCGACGGCCTGCGGGGCGCAGGCCGGTACATTGCTTGTGGCTGCGAACGACGTTTGAGTTGGCTCTTCCGGGGAGCGGTGTAAGAACGGTGAGGGGGGATTGCAGGGGACAAACATCCACATTCTAATGCGGGCGGGTGCTCGTCGTTCGTTCGAACGTCACTGTAAGCCTTGGGAGCAGTTCAGCGATGCAACTCGACCCCATTATGTTGTCCCGAGTGCAGTTTGCCCTCACGGTGGGCTTCCACTTCCTCTTTCCGCCGTTGAGCATCGGGCTCGGGCTGTTGATGGTCATCATGGAAGGGCGTTACATGATGACCAAGTCGCCGGTGTACAAGTCGATGGCCCGCTTCTGGACGAAGATCTTCGGGCTGATCTTCGCGATAGGCGTGGCCAGCGGCATCGTGATGGAGTTCCAGTTCGGCACCAACTGGTCGACGTACTCACGCTATGTCGGTGATATCTTCGGCGCCGCCCTGGCCGCCGAAGGCGTCTTTGCGTTCTTCCTGGAATCGGGTTTTCTGGCGGTGGTTGTGTTCGGCTGGGACCGGGTGTCGCCGAAGATGCACTTTTTCTCGACGATCATGGTTTCGGTGGGCTCGATATTTTCCGCGATCTGGATCATCGTGGCGAACTCGTGGCAACAGACGCCGGCCGGGCACCGGCTGGTTGAATACACGATGGCCGACGGCGTGGTTCGCACGCGGGCGGAACTGGTCAGTTTCGTGGACGCGGTCCTGAACCCCTCCACGCTCGATCGCCTGTCGCACGTGCTCATCGCGTCCGTCGTCGCCGGCAGCTTCCTTGTATTGAGCGTGTCGGCGTACTATCTGCTGAAAAGCCGCCACGAGGAGTTCGCGCGCAAGTCGATCGGCATCGCGCTGCCGTTTGCGTTGGTTTTCTCGATTCTCACGCTGGTGTCGGGGCACTCCAATGCGGTCATGGTTGGTGAACACCAGCCGGCAAAGCTGGCCGCCCTGGAGGGGCTCTTTGAGACCAGCGACCGGGCCCCGCTCTACATATTGGGCATGCCCGACGCTGCCGCAGAACGAACGGCGGGTCTGGCGATACCCGGCGGTCTGGGATTCCTTATGTATGGCCGCTGGGATGCCACGGTGCGCGGCTTTGACCAGCTTGGCCCCGACGGGCAGCCGCTGCCGCTCGAAGATCGGCCACCCATCCAGTTGACGTTTCAGAGCTACCACCTGATGGTCGCGCTCGGCATGTTGATGATCGTGCTGAGCCTGGTGGCCACCATCAGTCACTGGCGCGGCGTGCTTGCGCGGCAGAGGTGGCTATTGCGAATCCTGGTCGCCGCCGTCTTCGTTCCGCTGGTGGCGATTCAGCTTGGCTGGATCGCCGCCGAGGTCGGGCGCCAGCCGTGGATTGTGTATGGCCTGCTGCGGACGCACGAGGCGGCATCCCCGGCGGTGAGCGGCGCGGAAATACTCGTATCGATTGTGTTGTTCGGCATCATTTACGCGTTGCTGCTGGCGGCCTGGTTGTTCATTCTTGACCGGAAGATCCGCACCGGCCCGGAGCCGATCGAAGGCGAAACGGCCGACGCGACTGCCACGTAGGGGCCGACGTCTTCGTCGGCCGTCTTGACCGGCTGGAAGCCGGTCCCACAAGTGGAGCGGCCACCTGACTTTCAGCGATGGAATGTGCGATGACAATGATGGATGATTCCCTTGTCGGCGGACTCGTGCTGGCGGCCGACGCGGCGCCATCCGCCGCGGGCGGCGCGTTGAACCTGTTGTGGTTTGTCCTGCTTGGCGTGCTGCTGGCGGGGTACGCGATCCTCGACGGGTTTGATCTGGGTGTTGGCATCATGCACCTGGGCGCCAAGACCGACGAGGAGCGGCGCCTGTTCATGAACTCGATCGGGCCCGTGTGGGACGGCAATGAAGTCTGGCTGGTGACCTTCGGCGGCGCGCTGTTCGCCGCGTTTCCGCACGCCTACGCGACATCATTCTCGGCCTTTTATCTGCCGTTCATGCTGCTGCTGTTTGCACTGGTTTTTCGCGCCGTATCGATGGAGTTTCGCAGCAAGTCCACCTCGCCGGGCTGGCGGCGCCTGTTTGACGGCGCGTTCTTCGGATCGAGCACGCTGGCGACTCTGCTGTTTGGCGTGGCCGTGGGCAGCACGATGAGCGGCATCCGGATTGGTGCTGATGGTGAACACGCCGGCACGCTGCTCAACCTGATCGGGGTGTTCCCGGTTGTCACGGGCCTGTTCACGGTCTCGATGTTCGCCATGCACGGTACGATCTATCTCTACCTCAAGACCGAGGGTGAGTTGCAGCAGCGCATTCACGGCTGGATGTGGACGAGCTTTTTCGCGTTTCTCGCTTTGTACGTGATCACGACCGCCATCGCGGTGTGGAGCATACCGGCGGCGACGGCCAATTTCCGGGCCTATCCGTGGACCGCGATTGTGGTGGTGCTCAATGTCCTGGCGATCGCCAATATACCGCGGGCGATCCACCAGGGCCGGGCCGGCTATGCGTTCGTTTCATCGTGCTGTTCAATCGCGGCGTTTGTCTTTTTGTTTGGCGTGGCGTTGTTTCCAAACCTGCTCGTGTCGAGCCTGGACCCGGCAAACAACCTGGACATCTACAACGCGGCTTCGTCACAGAAGACGCTTTTCATAATGGCGATCATCGCGCTGCTCGGCATGCCGTTCGTGCTGGCCTACACGTCGATCATCTACTGGGTGTTTCGCGGCAAGACAAAGCTGTCTGAGTTCAGCTACTAGTACCCACTCTCGGCAATTTCGCGCAGACTTCCGCGTGCCCGGGCTCTGTGAGCCGTGCTGTGCCCCAGTTCAGCTCACAGAGCCGTGACACGTGCGCGCCACATGGATGACATGTTGGCCACGATCGATCGTCCAACGCGATGCCCGGCTCTGTCCTGCGTTGACTGTCGCACCGAATCGCTCGCACAATGCCGATCGATCGTGGGAGTTGGCGCATGGAATACTTGCGGCTGTTGCGACCGCAGCAGTGGATCAAGAACGTTTTCATCTTCGCGGGCGTGATCTTTGCGCGCAAACTCGCCGACCCCGAGGCGCTGCTGGCCGTCGTGTTGGGGTTCTGTTGCATGTGTCTGGCCAGCAGCGCGGTCTATGTCTTCAACGATGTCAAAGACCGCGAAGAGGATCAGCATCACCCGCGCAAGTCGAAGCGCCCGCTGGCCTCGGGTGCCATCAGTGTGCCGCACGCGGTGCTGGTCGGATTGGCGGTCGGATTGATCGGGCTGCTGGGCAGCCTGGCTCTGAACCGTGGGTTCTTCCTGGTGGTTGCGTGTTACTTGGTCCTCCAGGCCCTGTACACGTTACGGCTCAAGCAGGCGGCGCTGCTCGACGTGCTGATCATTGCGATCGGGTTCGTGTTGCGCGCGGTGGGCGGGGCCGTGCTGGCCCACGTGGACATCTCGATCTGGCTGGTGCTTTGCACGTTCACGCTGTGCATGTTTATGGGATTCAGCAAGCGGCGCTGCGAGCTCGAGGCGCTGTCCGAAAACGGCGGCACCGATGCTCATCTGCACCGACCCACGCTGGCCCGTTACACGCCGGCGCTGTTGAACCACATGATTACAGTCTCGGCGGGCATCGCGATCATCAGCTTTATGCTGTACGCGACCGACCCGGTCACGACTAAAAAGTTCGGCACGCAGTATCTCGCGTACACACTTCCGCTGGTCGTCTACGCTGTCTTTCGCTTTGCACTGCTGGTGGAGCACGGGCAGGTTGACGGTCCGACCGATGTGGTGCTGCGCGATCGGCCGTTTCAATACGCGCTGGTGTTGTGGGCGGTGGCCGCGATTGTGATCGTCTACCGCGGCCCGCAGATCCAGGCCTGGCTCCAGGAATGGGTTGCCGCCGGCACGGCGTAGCTCGCTGCCGGCGCGACCATGACTTCGGCGTCGGGTCTCAATATCCCCTCAGTCCGACGTGTCATCGCGCGTGTTGGTGGTGCGCACAAGCCACGTGAGGCGCGCGACATTGTCGAAGCGCAGTTGCAGCGGCGGCAGCGAATCGCACAACACCACGCAAACCTCACCGCCGCCATCGCCGGGGAGATAGCGCGTGGCAAGTGCCCGGCCGTCAGCGCTATACGCAAAGTGACTCAAGCGCGTCGGATCGTAGACGTGGCGCCCGGCGGCGACGAACTGCCCTTCGACAAATCGCAGGAATTTCCGCCAGCGTTCGTCATTGCCGCCCGACGTGGAGCTATCTGACTCGTGCAGCTTGACGCGCAAGTTGGACAGGCGCTCGGCCGGAAGAAACAGCTCAGGTACGTCGTCGGCCAGGCCCGCTTGCGGATGTGCGAAACGGCACAGCACTATTCGCGACCACACGTCGGCGATTACGGTTTGATAGTGTCCTTCGAGCGGCACGTCGCCGCGCATGTCAGTCACCTGCGTGGCGACCAGCGCCAGGTTCTGAGAATTGAGCGCGCGCATGCGCAGACACGGCCCGACAGGGGAGTCCGCCCTGGTGGCGACGAGCACGTTGCTGACCAGCGGTTCCAGCGCGTTGCCATCGGCGTACCAGAGCACAATATTGAACAGGCTCCAGCGCCGGCCGGTCTCCTGGTACGCGATTGCGCACCACTTCGCGCCGGGTGACATCGCGGCACCCGCGAAACGCCGACCGTCCGGCCAGGGTGCGAGTCGGCGTCGCGAACCATCCAGCCAATTCACTCGACAGAGCCAGGCCGGTGGACCGTTGACCAGCATCAACCACTCGTGCGCCTTCAACCGCGTTATCGGCAGGACGGGCTCAGGCATGGCCGACCAGAGCGTCCCTGCAACGGCATCGCACACGTCGAGCTGCATCCAGTCCGGATTGAGCTCCGTCATGATGCCGTCTTCGAGTGTGAACTCGGGTTTGTTCGCGCTACGCACCGGCCGCAGGATCGCCAGATGTTCGCCATCGTTTTCGAGGATTCGCTGGTAGCACGGGTTTGGCGTCGCGCTGTCGAGCGCTAGGCCCGAGCGCACGCCGGTCGCGTCAATGCGTTCAAAGTCAACACACGCCTGGCCGTGGTTCTCGAGCGCGACGATCAGCCCCGGCGCGCGGCGTGATCGCCACCGGCTTCGGGGGCCGTGCCAGGCCTTCAAAGCGGTAGACCTGCGTTGGTTGGAGCAGGTCCGGGGGAGCCGCGGCCGGCGAACCACCGGCGGCGACGCGGGAATTCCAGTCGCAGCGGTGAATCTCATAGCACGGTGGATCGCGCGAGACCTGCAACGTGACGAACAATGATTCGCGGGGCGGCGAGAATGGAGCCGCGCATCCAACCAGCAAGGCGAGCACTATTAGATACGCGGTTCGCAGCATCCAATTACCTCAGCGCGGCCTGGCGACGCGCGCGATGTCAGCGGCAAAATCGCGAGCCGCGTCGTCGACGCACGCCGCCCAGTCGTCGCCGTGTTTCTCGACATACTCCTGCTTCTGATACGCGTAAATGACCGATCGGGATGCGTTGACGACCGCGCCCGCGCCATCCGGGCCAAACAACACCCGGCAGGCATCCGCTGTCGCGCCTTGCGCGCCGTATCCCGGGACGAGCAGTGGCGTGTGGGGCAGCGCGGACCGCAGCGCCGCGGTGCTGTCCACGTCCTTGGGAGCGACAACCGCGCCGACACACGACCATCCACCGACGCCGCGCAGCTCGGGGGCCGCTCCCCAATCCGCAACGAGTCGGGCCATATGCTCGTAGAGGTGCAGGTCGCCACCAAACTCGTGAACCTCGTCGGCCCCCGGGTCGGACGGGCGCACGAGCACATACAGTCCGCGGCCGCCGGCTTGGGCGGCCTCGATAAACGGCGCGACGGCGCTTTTGCCAAGATAACCCGCGACGGTGACCGCGTCGGGAAGTGCGCGCCGCATCTACATCGGAGAACTCGGGCGTTGCCAGGTGACCGCGCGCGTACAAGCGCCGCGGTTGAGCCGATGTCTCCGCGCTTGATATCGCCGATTACCAGCAGGCCCCGTGAGTGGGCGTGGGTGATGAGCTGGTAGTACAGGGCCCACCCCGGCCTCATGGAACGGCTCGAAGAAACCGGAGTTGATCTTCACCGCGGGCACGTGTGGCGCCACGGTATCGATCAGCGTGCGGCAGAACGATTCAACAGCCGTCACCGCGGCTGCCAGCGTGCTATCGGCCGGGCGCAGCGCATCGGGCAGTCGCTCAATGACCGGGTCGATACCGACGACGGCGGGACTGCCGCGTTGCGCGATGGCCGCGGCCAGCCGATCTGCATAGTGTGCGCTCAACGCCAGGATTCCCTGTGAATGTGCGTCGCGGACATGGTGAACCGTGCGCCTCAGCTCTAGAGCGGTTTCAACAACAATCCGTTGCCCATACGCGGGTGGGGCGGGCGTCCCGCCCGCCGATGTACTGCTTTCGTCGAAGTCGGGCGAGACGCCCGACCCACCCCGACAGTGTAAGCCACCGCGTCTTTACTGAAACCGCTCTAGCCGCGCAAGTATGCCAACACGGCCTGTTCGTGGCCCCTCCGCCTTTACGTTCTCAAACACCTTTTCGATGCGGCCTTCGGTGTCGATCACGAATGTCGAGCGCAGGATGCCCACGGACGTGTGTCCGCTACGGGTTTTTTCGCCCCACGCGCCGAACTGCTCCGCGACCGCGTGATCCTGGTCCGCCAGCAACGGGAACGGCAGACTGAAGGTCGCCGCAAAACGCTTATGGCTGTCGACGCTATCGGGTGAGACACCGAATACGACCGTGTTGAGCGCATCAAAGTCGCCCAGCGTGTCGCGAAATCCGCAGGCCTCTTTGGTGCATCCCGGCGTGTTGTCGCGCGGGTAGAAGTACAGGACGATACGTTTGCCGGCGTACTCGGACAGGCGATGTGAGCGTCCCTGGCCATCCATCAGCTCAAAATCCGGGGCCAGACTGCCGACCGGCGGCATGGATGGACGCGTGATTGGCTCCGGCACGGGGGCCGCCGCTGGCGGTGGCGGCTGGACGACGCGCAGCGGTGGTTTCCTGGGGGGCCGGGCCTTGGGCGCGGCCTTCTTCGCCACGGGCCGGGCTCTCCTGGTCGCGGACTTCCTGACAGGCTTCTTGGCCGCTTTCTTTACCGCCTTCTTGGCGCCCTTCTTGGCCGTCCGCTTGGCGCCCTTCTTTACCGCCTTCTTTCTAACGGTCTTTCTGGCTGCCTTCTTTGCTGCTTTCCTGACGGCCTTCTTTGCAGCCTTTTTTGCGATCTTCTTCTTCGCCACCTTCTTCTTGGCCACTTTCTTCTTGGCAGCCTTCTTCGCAGCTTTCTTGGCCGTCTTCTTCACGGCTCTCTTCGCAGTCTTGACCGTCTTCCTTTTGGCCTTGGCGGCCTTTTTCGCGGGCCGTTTCTTTGCCATTTTCGACTCCCTTTGCAGATGTGGTCCATGTTGCCCGTTGACCGTGCGTGCTATCCCGTCCGCCGTTGTGTTACAGGCCTGTGAATTGTGATGCTCATGGGTTGATAGCCGATGCCGCCGCCGTTGTGAGTTGACCGTTAGCTCATCACGTATTGATCGACATACCTGCGTGCGCGGTCGATTGTCGCGCGAATCCCGTCCGCGCCGCGCTCAAGTGTCTGACCGGTCAGCGACAGCGTGGGGATGTAAAACGTCTCGTTGTCGCGTTCATCAATCCAGGGTTTGTCGGGCCATTCGTGTACGCCGGTGTGCCCGTCGGGTGAAGCCAGCGCGAGATAACCACAGCCGCGAATGAACCGCCCGGCCCAGCGGCGCACCATGGCCGATTTTCCGCGTCCAAAGCCACCGCGGCCGTCCGCCGTCTCTTCCCAGAGCTGTACGACCGGCGTCAACCCGAGCAGCAGCTCGTTCCATTCCTCGCCGACGACCAGCAGGTTGGGGCAGGCCCGGTGGATGTCGCGTACCAGGCGGCGGACGCCGTCAACCTGGTCCCAGGCCGGGTCGTTGTAGAACACATTGCAGGTCTCGTCGAGAAAGACCGCATCGAGGTCGTATTCGCGCACAAGGCTGCTGATGCGCTCAACCAGTATGTCGCGCAGCGCCGCGGGCTGGAGTGCCAGGTATGAATGTGCCGGATCGCCGAGGCCGTCGTGATCCCAGTCGATGTGCAGACAATGCACCGGCCGGCCCAGGTGGTTACGGATGACATAGTCCTTCAGGTGCGGTGCGTACAGCCGGTGCCGCATGTTGCAGACCATGGCGTTGAGGTGCGGCATGATGTGAAAACCCAGGCCGCGGGCGCGCTGACAGAACGACTTGAACCCATCCGCGCCGCCCAACCCGGCGGACGGCTCAAACGTCGGGTAGTCACGCATATACCGCCCGTCCCAGCCGATCGGATAGAGCAGCGTGCGCTCGGCGGGAAACTGGTTGGCGAGTGATTCGGCCGCCCTGGTCAGACCGGGATAATCGAGATTCGTCTGTCCGTTCCAGTCGGTGCAGTGCAAGTTGACGACCAGGCCCAGTCCGCGCGCCCACTCGGGGGCATCCTGTCGGCGGCTGAAAGCGGCCGCGCCGAATGCCTGCTCGGTGAAGAGCGCATAATCATCGAGTAGCCCATCAACATCCGAGCGGTAGCCGATCTCCCATTCGCTGGTGGCGAAATCAAGCGAGCGCTCGCGAACGTTGGCGTCCTGGATAATCTCCAGGCGCATGCGGTTACCATTGCGCAAGGCCCGCAGTCGCTTGAAATGCCACGGGTGGTCCTTGGTGCAGACCGTGAAGTGGCGACCGTCAGCCTGCCAGACCGCGAACCCCGTGCGCCAGTCGCGCGGGAAATGCCAGTCACGCCAGGTCGCCTCTTCGAGGGCAACTTCCTCGGGCGCGAGCATCGGCATATAAGGCAAATCCAGCACGAACTTGATGGCTTTGACGATCTCGGGGTGGTGGGCGCGTGCGCGCAGCGCAAATCGTTCGGAATCGAGTGACAGGGCCTCGACACACAGCGTCGCGCCGGTTTCCTCGTGTGCCTCGCCGGCATCACCATTGACCAAGCGTTCACTCGTGAAGCGATCGCCGGTCGCGCACCAACCTGCAGGTTCGCAGTATGTCCCGTTGGCGGTGTGCACATGGACACCAACCTCAAAGGACGATGTGCGCAGTGGCGATGACATGTTCCGTTCCTTCTGTCCGGCAGGTCGCGCTATTGCCTCGTGTGGGTGGATTATGCCGAAGCGTGTGCTGAGCCACAAGCGGAGAACCGGGGGCCGATGCGTTGCTATGGGCGTCTCACCCTGGAGGGGGGACCGACATTGCGAGCGGGTTTGTCGTAACCGCCGAAGATCGGCGTGGCCGGGCCGACAGCGGTGTCCGGGCCGCCGCGCTGATGGCCGCGCCCCACATTCCGGGTTGCGGCCCCAACGCCCGGCTCGTTGGTGGTGTCATTTCCTGGACGCACGGGGCGTTGCGCCGGACCGCGCGCGACGCTGTATTGCCTCATGCTGTTAATGCCGGGCAGCGCTCCGCGCCCTGGGTCGTGCGATACGGCCCGCTCTGGGTCCGTTGGTGTGTAGAACTCGAGCCAATTGTGCTCACGCGGCCGGCCGGCGGCGAGAATGGCCCGCTGCTCGGGCGTGTACTCGATCGGCTCGTACGTGGGAGCATAGGGCAGGTTGGGGGGCGGCTCGGGGCCGTCAATTCCAACCGACGCGGCCATCCCGGGCATGGGCGCTTCGGCGGGTGGCGCGGGCAGTTCGGCAACTGTCGGGTGCGGGTCTATGCCGCGCGTCTCCGCGGGGGCGCTGTGAACAGCCCGCCGTCAGTACAATCGCCATCGCGATCAGGACATGCAGTATCGCTTCTCTCATTATCACACCAGCACTCAGTTATGCCCCACAAAGTTCGCCAACAGGCGCGGCCCCAATTCGGTCAGGAAGCTCTCGGGATGGAACTGCACGCCCTCGATCGGCATGCGCCTGTGCCGAATCCCCATGATCTCCTCGGCGTCATCGGCGGCCGTCGCGCTTATTTCGAAATCATCCGGCAACGAACCGGGTTTGATGATCAGCGAGTGATAGCGTGTGGCCTCGAACGGATTATCGAGCCCGCTGAAAACGCCGCGCCCGTCGTGCCTGATCATGCTTGTCTTGCCGTGCATCAGGCGTCGCGCGCGCGAATGATCTCGGCGCCGAACGCGGCCGCGATCGACTGGTGCCCCAGGCATACGCCGAGCACCGCCGTCTTGCCGGCGAAGTGCCGGACCACGTCGACGCTGATGCCGGCCTCTTTCGGCGTGCAGGGTCCGGGTGAAATGATGATGCGTTCAGGGCCGTCCGCCTCTATCTGCTCGAGCGTCACCTGGTCGTTGCGGTAGACCTTGATGGGGATCGTGTCGTCCAACTCGCCGATCCGCTGGACCAGGTTGTAGGTAAACGAGTCGTAGTTGTCGATCAGGACAATCATTCAGTCAGCTCTTCCGAGCGCCTCGGGCAGCCCGCCCTTTTCATGCCGACGCCGTTTCCAGGCGGACGGTCATCTGCCGATAGCGCTGTAACGGCCCGCGCCCCGCGGGCCGTCGGCGCAAAACCAGGTTTCCTATATCCCACGGCCGGCGAGGCGCCGGCCGCTACGTTCTGCGCCGAACCCGCAACTCTTCTGCCCCAAACGGCATTGGCCGCGGTGGAGATTGTAACCTGTGGGACGAACGCCTCACCACCCCGGCGCCCACATATACAGAAATTGAGGCGTTGAGTGCCGCAGCCAGGGCGGCAGCGCCATGTCGAAGAGCTCGGTCGCCCGGCTCTCGGACACCGCACCGGGGACAGATCCGTCGGCATAAAAGTTCGGGCGATGTGCCAGCGGGCGACTGTATTGCACGACCAGAACGCTCTCATCCGCAAGGCCGGCCAGGTCTTTGGCCTTGATGATCGCGTCATTAAGCGTGCCGAGTTGGTCGATCAGTCCATTATCCAGCGCCTCACCGCCGAGAAACACGCGCCCGTCGGCGAGCTGTTCGAGCTTCCCGCTCTTCGCGAGCGCGGGCCGGGCCTGGGCGACGACCGCCAGAAAGCGGGCATACATGCCGTCGATAAGCTTTTGAAACAGCTCTCGATCGGCGTCGGTCATTTTCCTGAACGGCGAACCGGCGTCCTTCATGCGCCCGGACTTGAAGATATGCACTTCGGCGCCGATGTGTGCCAGCGTCTCGGCGATGTTCGGTGACAGCATGATCACGCCGATGCTGCCGGTGACCGTTGTTGGATGCGCGACGATGTGATCGGCGGCGCAGGCCAGGTAGTATCCGCCGGACGTGCCGAGATCCAACATGCAAGCGACCACCGGCTTCTCGGTGGCGCGCTTGAATCGGCGCATTTCGGCGTACATCAGATCGCTGGCGGTCACCCCACCGCCCGGCGTGTTTATCCGTAGCACGATGGCCGCGACGCGGTCGTCCTTGGCGGCACGGTCGAGCTTCTCCTTGAAGACCGACACAGGGTTGTCGCCCGCGGGCCCCACGATCGGTTGTGGCCGCGCGTTCTGCAGCATTCCGTCAACGTCGATAATCGCCACCTTGCGACTGGCCCAGACGCTTTCCCGGATTACAACTGACTCGCGCAGCGCCCGCTCTCCGGGCACCGGCGTGATCAGAAAGGACGTCGGACCGCAACCCGCCGCGGTCAGCAAACTCGCCGCCACCAGTGCCAATGCGACCCGGTTGACCTGCCGTGGCCGGCGCCGGGCTGCTCGCAAGACGCGTGCTGTTGTCACAAGCCGTACTCCTGTATGCTGCCGTGGCGTCAGCGCGCCAGACGGCGCTGTTACCGCAACGACATGGTGTGGTCAGATGATACAGTTGACCAACGACGAGTTCGACCGCGCGATCGCCGACGCGTTGGCCGAATTGCCCGACGCGTTTCGCCCTTACCTGGCGAACGTGATCGTCGAGGCCTGGGATCGGCCGACGGCGCAACTGGTGCGTGAACAGGACGTGCCCGACGACATTCTCGGGCTGTACATCGGCTGCCCGCTTGAAGACAAGGCGCTGGAGCAGCCCGCGGCGCTGCCGGACCGCGTGCTCATCTTCCGGCGTAACCTGTGCGAGATGTGCGACTCGCGCGCGGAACTGCTCGAAGAAATCCGCATCACGGTCCTGCACGAAATCGGGCACCACTTCGGGCTCGACGAGCAGCGCCTGGGCGAATTGGGGTACGATTAGGTGTCGGGGCCGCCGCACCGGGCGGCGTTGCCAAAGAGACTGGAAGAGAGTCAGAAAGGCCCGTGACCATGATTCGCGTCAGAAAAGCGTTCGATGTTTCCCGGAGCGTTACGCTGCTGGGAATCTGTGCCTTTGTTTTCTCGGCGCACGGACAGGAGGCCGACCAGCCCGGCGCTGCGGCGACGCCAGGCGCACCAGCGGTAAAGCAGACTGCACCCTCCGAGCAGGCCGACCTGCCCGCGCGCACCGCCGGCAAGCTCACCGCGCGCGGCGCCAACTACCTGATAGCGACGCAGGACAAGGACGGCGGCTGGGCATCAAGCACCGGGCCGGGGGTCAGCGCGCTGGTGCTAAAAGCCCTCGTCCAGCAACCGACCGTCGGCCCCGAACACCCCGCCGTGAAACGCGGCCTCGAGTTCATCTTCCGCTTCCAGCACGACGACGGCGGCATCTACAGCGGCGATGGCTTGCTGAAGAACTACGAAAGCGCGGTCACGCTCATGCTGCTCGCCAGAGTCAAGGACCCGACCTTCGCCGCGAAGATAAAGAACCTGCAAGGGTTTCTAAAGGATGGCCAATGGGACGAGGGCGAGGACATCTCGCGCGACAATGTCTTCTACGGCGGCGCGGGCTATGGACGGCACAAACGCCCCGATCTTTCGAACACGCAACTGATGTTGGAGGCGTTGCACGATAGTGGCTTGCCCAAGGATGATCCCGCCTACAAGAAGGCCCTGGTGTTCATCCAGCGTTGCCAGATGCAGGCGGAGGTCAACGATCAGCCGTTCGCGAAAGGCTCCACGCAAGGTGGGTTCATATACTCGCCGGCCAACGGCGGCGAAACGCGCGCCGGCGAGATTGAAATCGAGGGACGCACCGAGCTGCGTTGCTTTGGCACGATGTCCTACGCGGGTTTCAAGAGCCTGCTTTACGCCGGACTGACCAAGGATGATCCGCGCGTCAAAGCGGCCTTGGAGTGGATTCGCCGAAACTGGACGCTCGACGCGAATCCGAACATGCCCGGCGGCCAATCACAGGAAGGGCTGTTTTATTACTATCACACGTTCGGACGCACGCTCGAAGCCTGGAATGAGGATTCGATCAAGGACGCGCAAGGGCGGGATCGGGACTGGCGGCGTGAGCTGCTCGAGGCGTTGGCAAAGCGGCAACGCCCGGATGGAAGCTGGATTAACAACGCCGATCGCTACTACGAGGGTAACCCCGAGCTGACCACGGCCTATTCAATGCTCGCGCTCCAGGCGGCCTATCCACAGCAGCCTTAGCCGACGGCTCCTCGGCACGCCGATACTCGCGCAAGCCGTTGGGTCGATACCGGCATACCCGGCAGCGCCATAGGCGGCGCGAGGCGTTATCTGACAGGCGAGCGCGACTTTGGGCCATCCGATTCGGTTTGCGACGCATTCCCGCATTCGTTAGCATACACGTAGGTTTCTGCCCCACGGGCAGGATGGCGGGGCAGCCACGCCATGTGGGGTCGCACGTCGCAAGCTGACGAGGTGCTGATATGCCAACTCCACGATTTCAGGTTCTGTCGTCGCTGGCTGCTGTCGCGGCCGTCACCTGTGTGGCCTACAGCGAAGAGCGGCACGTGCCCAGCGTGTACGGCACGATTCAGGCGGCGATCGACGCTTGTGTTGCCGGTGATGAAGTGGTCATTGCCGACGGGACGTACACAGGATCAGGAAACCGAGATTTGGACTTCGGTGGTCGGGCGATCACCGTACGCAGCGCGTCGGGGGACGCGGCGCTGTGCGTCATCGATTGTCAGTACGCCGCTCGCGGATTTTACTTCCATAGCGGTGAGACCGAGGCGAGCGTACTGACCGGGCTCACGATCAGGCGTGGCCTGGCCTACGGTGACGACGCGGATGACTATCGCGGCGGCGGCATTTACTGCCATAGCAGCGGCCCGGTGATAGAGAAGTGCACGATTACACAGTGCACCGCCAGCTCCAGCGGGACATCGCTCTTTGGTGACGGCGGCGGCATTGCCTGTCACAATAGTAGCGTTGTGATTCGCGATTGCACGATCACGTATAACAACCTCGCCGAACGTACCAGCCTGGGGGCGGGCGTTTTCCTGTTGGGCGGCAACCCGACAATTGAACGCTGCACGATCTCGCACAACTCGTGCGCCTACGTGGGCGGTGGCGTCTGTTGCCAAGCCACGAACGCGCATATTCGCGATTGCGAAATCAGGGAGAACGACGCGGTTTCAGGCGGCGGTGTTGATTCCTCTATCAGCAATGTGGAAATCAGCGGATGTCTGCTCGTGGCCAATTCCGCGGCACACGCGGCAGCCATCAACTCCGGCGAAGGAAGCCTGATGCTGTCCAACTCTTATATCCTGCAAAACATCGCCGATTACAACGGCGGAGGAATCCGCTGGCTCTACAGTGGCAGCGGAGACGTGGTCAGCAACTGCGTTATCGCAGGCAACACTGCCGGCGCCGCCGGCGGAGCCGTTTACTGTGAAGAAAGCAGCCCGACAATTGTGCAGTGCGCGATCGCTCGAAACGAGGCTGGGGGGCAGGGTGGCGGTGTCTACTGCTACTGGTACTGCAATCCGACGCTCCGCAACTGCGCAGTCACGCTCAACACGGCCCAGCGCGGTGGCGGCATACGCTGCTCGCAACAGAGCCACGCGACGATCGAGAATTGCACGATCGCGCTGAATACGGCCGACGTCGAAGGTGGCGGTCTGTGGTGCTACAAGTCCAGCCCGGTTGTCAGCAACTCCATTCTGTGGGGCGACTTGCCGGAGGAGGTCTATATCGATACGGGCACGCTGACCGTCACGTATAGCGACGTGGAGTCCGGTTGGTCCGGCGCGGGCAACGTCGACGCCGACCCATTGTTCGTCGATCCCTACGGGCCGGACGGTGATCCGAACACGTGGGAGGACAATGACTTTCGGCTCGCCGCCGGATCGCCATGCGTGGATACGGGCGATCCGAGTTTCGTGCCGCTGCCGGGCGACACCGACTTGGGCCGTCACTTGCGCGTCTGGGACGGCAACGGAGACAGCGTGGCTCGCGTTGATATGGGGGCCTTCGAGTTTGGCGCACCCGCGTTGGGCGACATGAATTGCGACGGGTTCGTCAATAACGGCGACATCGACCCGTTCGTGCTGGCAGTCACCGACCCCGATGGATATGCCGTCGCATATCCAGACTGCAACCTCACGCTGGCCGACGCTAATTGCGACGGCTTTATCAACAACGGCGATATTGGCGCGTTTGTCGCGTTGCTGAGCGGCTAGCGTTCTGCCACAACCGGTATGATGGACAACATTGCCGTGTATCCCGGGACCGCCACACAAGTTGCCGGCGAGATCCGCCGGGGTATTGGCATAATGCTGGAGTAATACGCCGGAAACCTCTCGCTCTGGCGGCGTCGATTCCAATCACGGCGTGGATTTCTCATCGGCGCGGCGGCGGGGACCGTTCAGAATACGCACATAGCCTGGTGAATCACAGCCCGGGAGCGGAGGTTTCCATGCGGTACGTTATGAAGCAGAAGCTGTTCAGCCTGGGGGCCGACTTTCGCATCAAGGATGAGCACGGTAACGATGTCTTTCTCGTGGATGGCAAGGTCTTCAGCTTGGGCGACCAGCTATCATTTCGGGATCTGGCGGGTAACGAGCTGGCCTTCATCAAACAGAAGCTGCTCTCGTGGGGGCCGACCTACGAGATTCATCGGGCCGGGCGCCTGGCCGCCGTCGTCACGAAGCACCTGTTCACTCTCTTTCGCGCGCGGTTCACTATCGACGTGCCCGGACCCGACGACCCCGAGGCCGGCGGAGACTTCCTCAGCCACGAATACACATTCACACGCAATGGACGCGTGATCGCCGCCGTCTCGAAGAAGTGGTTCAGTTGGACGGATACCTACGGTGTGGATGTTGTCGCCGGCGAGGATGACGTGCTACTGCTCGCAGCGACGGTTGTCATTGACATGGCGTGTCATCAGCACGCAGAGTGACGAGCCCGGCGGGGGGGAGGGCAGGTCGAGGAACGAGACCTGCCGCCCTGTTGTGGCACAGGTTTGTAACCTGTGGGCTCCACCGGTTGAAAACCGGTGCCACAATCGTGCCTGCCGCGCGTCCCGCTACTCATCGGCCGTGCCGTCGTGACTCAGACTCAGCGTCAGCACCCAGCGCCCATACATGTAAATGCCGATCGCGGACACCACGCCGATGGCCAGCATGAGGTACCACAGGTTGCCGACGCTGTGGGTGTCCCGCAGGAAATCGGTCAATGCATGCGCCACCGGTTCCAGCGCCTCCGTGGCCTGCGTCGTCGTCGGCATGGTCGTCACAGGCTCCATGGCGTTGGCGGCCAGCGCCGCACCGCCTGGCAACTCCGCCAGCATCTCCGGCGACTGGGCGGCGATCTGTGTTGCCCAGTTGAACGCCTCGCCCTGCGGTATCTGTTCAACAAACTTGATGGGCTCGGCTTCAAACAGCTCGATCAGCTCACCAGCGGTCAGTTCAACACCTCTGACCTGCGACCAGGCATCGAACGTTGCGGCCGACGGCATGACGGCGTGTCCCTCCGCGGCGTGCCGCTCCAGAAAACCACGCACCAGCCGATCCTTGGCCGCATAGATGCCATAGAGCGTCGGCGCGAAGTAGCTCTCCAGCGTCCAGCCGACCGCGATCGGAATCTGCGAAAACCCGAGATACATGGCCTTCTTGTCGCGCGGCGCGAAGTTGCCGATGAACTCGCTGAACTTCGGGCTGGAGAGCATCTCGCCGACACTGAAAATCGCGATGGCGCCCAATGAAGCCCAGCCCGCCTGTGCCCAGCCGCACATGAACATCGCCAGTGATGCCAGCAGCGTCCCGATCACCATGCTGGTCGTGGCGCGCAGCTTAGCGCTGATCGCCGCGAACACGAAGCAGGTCAGCATGATGATGCCCGCGTTGAGGTTCAGCATGCCCTCGGGGTCGATCGCCGTGCCGTCCCGGTTGGCACCCACGAGGAATGCGACAAACGCGTTGGGGCGCTCGGCGTCACCGAACAGAAAGCTGATTATGTCGCCGGTGTCCACCCAGTCGCGGATGTGCAGTGGCAGCACGTCAAACAGGGCGTTGAACATGAACCAGAAGCCGGAGAAGATCGCGAGGTAGATCGCCACATGCGGCTTGGCCAGTTCGCGCAGCGACACCATCAGCAGGTTGGCGCGGGGCCGACCTTCCACGCGGCGCGTCTGCTCGTCGGCGAGACGATCCTCCTTCCCGACCTCGCGATAGGTCAGCAGCAGGAAGAAATTGAGGCTGATGATCCCGGCGCAGGCATAGAAGATGTACCCCCAGGCGCGATCGCGCAGGAAACTCGCCACCAACGGGCCCAGCCAGCCCCCGATGTTCACCGTCTGGTAGAAAATACCCCAGGCAATCGAGCTGTTCCGGCGGGTTGTACACTTGACGAGTGTGCCCTGGATCCCCGGTTTGAAGATGGCCGTGCCGAGCGCCAGCACCACGACGCCGCAGAAGAAACCGGCGAATGACGGGAATATCCCCATGATCAGATAACCGAGGATTTTGATCACGGTCGAGGCGAAGATCGTCTCTTTGTAGCCGTAACGGTCGGACAGCACGCCCGTGAAGACCGGGAAGAACGACTGTACGACGGCCCAGGCGGTGAAGACGTAGGCCAGCCGGACTTCGGGGATGCCAAGCCCGCCCTCCTCGGCTGATGCGGTCACGTACAGGGCCGTGATCGCCCGCACGCCGTAGAAGGCTAGGCGTTCGACCATCTCCATGGCGCCGACGACCCAGAAGACATAGCTGAGACTGGCGATGGCGGCGAACATGCCGAGCTGCTGTACGTCGCGCAGGGTGGTCGATTGATCGTCGCCGGCACGGCCGGGGGCGCCCGGGGGCTGATTGGCTTGGTTCACGCTTGACTCCGTTGTGCTGACAAGGGCAGGCCATGCTACGGCGGCGCGCGCCACGGAACAAGCGATGCGCGCGAGTGCCGGCCGCGTGTGGCAGAAACGCTATTGCGGAACGGTGCGTACGGCAGGTCTCGCCGCGCTCGACCTACCCTACGTGCGGGCGACGGCGGTATACTGCGCGCTGCTGATCTTGCGTGCTTTGAATCAAGGGAGGTATTCATGGCGTATTCCGTAAAGAAAGTCGACGTGTGGGCCGCGGATATGGTCAACCGGCCCGGGATGTTGGCGCGGGCGCTCGAGGCCCTGACCGAGGCCGGCGCGGATATGGAGTTCCTCGTCGGGCGACGCGCCACGGAGAAGACCTCGCGGGTGTTCATCGCGCCCATCAAGGGCAAGAAGCAGAAGGACGCTGCCAAGGAGGTTGGCTTTGTCCCGGCGGTGGGGATGAACGCGTTGCGCGTCGAGGGGCCCGATCGGCGCGGCCTGGGTTCTGCGATGTCGCGCGCGATAGCCGCGGCCGACGTCAATATCCGCGGTGTCACCGCGGCGCGCATGGGGCGCAAGGCCATTTTCTACTACGCCTTCAAAACGCCTGACGAAACCAAGTCCGCCGCGGCCGCGCTCCGCAAAGCCCTGGCGAAATTCGCACGGTAGCGCCGATCCCCGACAAGGCGTGATGTCGCGCTGGACGTGCCCGAACTGGCTGTGCGCCATGGCATGACGCTGCCACCCTGGAAACCCACCGGTGGAAACCCGGGGCGTGTCGCTCGCTGCCTCGGTAGGTATGACAGCGAAACATGTTACGACCCTTGCTACACGCCGGGCCTTTCGCGTAAGCTGTAAACTGGCGGGTTGTTGCTGTATTGCAATCCATGTCTGGACTCGGCGAGGCGAATGACACGATGATGACGTCTCCTTCCCCCGAGAGGACGCGCTCAGTGCTGATGCTGGGCCGGCCGGGGATGATCAAGGAACTGCAGGACGCGGTTGGCATGTTTTGCGATGTCAGCGCCGTGCAGACGCCCGACGAAGCACTACGCGCCATTCGCGAGCGCGTGTTCGACGCTGTCATCAGCACCACGGACCAGTTCCTACCGCTGACAACATCCGCCGGGCATGCCGAGGCGGTGTCGATCCTATCGTTGATCGGCCACGGCGTGTGTACCGTCGACCACGGCGGCAACCTGCACTGGTCCAACCCGAAGTTTCAGTCGTATCCCCCCCAAGCAATCGAAACCATCCGGCAGGCGGCGACAGAAATGTGTCGCGAACTCGCCGCCGACCGCCCGCCGCCCGATAAACCCCGCCAGCGCCATCGCAGTATCAGCATCGATTCGACCCTGCACTTCGACCTGACCGCCTCGCCGATCTTCGACCCCGGCGGGCAGGTCAGCCGCGCCGTGGTGGTGGCCTGGGACGTAACGCCGACGCGTCGGTTGCACGAGAAGCTCAACGCGATTGATGCCGCCGGCTGCGAGTTGCTGCGCATCGACCCCGATGCCCTGGCCGACATGGACGTCGGCGAGCGCCTGGGGATGCTGGAAAAGAAGATCGTGCGCTGTAGCCACGATCTGCTGCACTTCCAGCACTTCGCGGTGCGCGTGCTTGACAACAAGACCAATCGGCTTGACCTGCTGCTTGCCGAAGGCATGTCCGAAACCGCGCGCAACCGTCAACTCTACGCGACGACCGAGGGCAACGGCATCAGCGGATGGGTGGCTGCCAAGGGGCGTTCCTATATCTGCCCAGACATTCGACGTGACCCGCACGTGTTGCCTGGGATCACCGATGCACGCTCATCCCTGACGGTGGCCCTCTGGCTGAAGGACCGCGTCGTGGGCACGTTTAACGTGGAGTCAAAAGAGATCGCCGCCTTCACCGAGGATGATCGGCAATTCGCCGAGATCTTCGGGCGCTACATAGCCATCGCGCTGAACACGCTGCGTCTGTTGGCGGTCGAGCGTCACACCGCCACGGGGCAGGTCACCGCCGATGTGCTCGCCGAACTCGCCGCCCCGCTCAATGACATTGTCTCTCAGGCGAGCGCTCTGATGGAAGACTACATCGGCCACGATGACTTGCGGCGAGGCATGCACGGGATCATCGACGCGGTCGAGAACATCAAACAGCGGATAAGAAACATGGAAGAACCGGCCGGATTGGACGGCGTGGCAAACGAGTCGGAGGAAACAGATCCGCTGTTGGCCAACAAGCGCGTGCTGGTGGCCGACGACGAGGATGTGATCCGTGACACCGTGGCCGCGGTCCTGACCAGGGCCGGCGCGATTGTGGCGATGGCGAATGATGGTGAAGACGCCATCCGGCTTATCCGCGAGCAGCAGTTCGATCTGATCATCTCTGACATCAAGATGCCGCACCGCAATGGGTACGAGGTTTTTGCCGCCGCAAAGGAAGCCAACGCCGAGTGTCATGTCGTGCTCATGACCGGCTTCGGCTATGACCCCGACCATGCGATCGTGCGTGCCAGTCACGAGGGGCTCTCGGGCGTGCTGTTCAAGCCGTTCAAGGTCGATTCACTGCTCGAGGAGGCGCGCAAGGCGCTCAGCGGCAAATCCCGCAACTGACCCCGGCGATCGCGTGCGCAGCCTTGAAGCCCAGCCGTCCCCCCGCAACTCACCCCTCAATATTGCCAAGTCGCGTGTCAGGCTTTGCGGTTGTCAGCCCCTCTGCGTTAATATTCGCGCGCTGTCAGCGTGTCCCCAAGCCGGTTGCGACGTCAGGCCTTCGCGCCTGACAATCTCAGGCTTCATCAGGCAGGGGTGCATGACGCGACGGTTGAACTGAAACTGCCCTGGCGCACTGCGAAGTGACGGATTCTCTTGAAGCCGATCTGGATACTGGGTGACGACACAAGGTGAGTGCTGCTGATGGTTGGTCCGGCGCGCCTGCCGCGCATCTCAATTCCCCACGAGAAATGCCGCGATGTGATGCACGCCATCCGTCGTGAGTGGCTGGTAACCAACGGCCTGGGAGGGTTTGCCTGTGGCACGATCGCCGGCGCGCTGACCCGGCGTTACCACGGCTTGTTGCTGGCGGCGTTGCATCCCCCGTTGGGCCGCACGCTCCTGGTCAGCAAGCTGGACGAGACCGTGCATGTCGCCGGGGCACCCTATCCACTCTGCACGAACATCTGGACCACCGGTGTCGAATCGCCGGCCGGGTGCGAGTGGATCGAGCAGTTCGAGCTTATCGGCGGAATCCCCACCTGGCGCTATCTGATCGGTGACTGCGAACTGGTCAAGCGCGTGTGGATGGAGCACGGTCATAACGCCACGTTTGTCCAGTACGCGCTGGCCGAAGATGCGCGGGCGATTGAATTCTCCGCGCGCCTGCTGGTGAACTACCGTGACTATCACGCGCTGTCTCGTCCTGATGACTGGCGCATGGCCGTGGAGGTGCGTGATCCGCGGATGATCATCCGCGCGTATGACGACGCCGTGCCCATCCACGTGCGCTGCGAGAGCGACGCCGACTGTGCGCCCGAGTGGGAGCCCGACCATACGTGGTACCGCAAGTTCTACCTGCCGGTTGAAGCCGAGCGCGGCTACGGGCATCTCGAGGACCACCTGAGTGTCGGGTGTTGCCACCTGACTCTGAACCCCGGCGACAGCGTGACGTTTCTGGCGGCTACCGAGTCCGATGCCGAGCTTTCAATACCTGACGCGCTTGATCGTTGCGAGCGGCGCGCGCGCGACCGGCTCAAATGCTGGCGGGCCAGCGCGGGTGATTGGCCGCGCTCAGCGCCTGAATCTCTGGCGCACCTTGTGCTGGCGGCACATCAGTTCGTCGTCAAACGCCCCGCGCACAGCGCGCCCGACGGCCACACCGTGATTGCCGGCTATCCCTGGTTCAGCGACTGGGGCCGCGACACGATGGTGGCGCTGCCGGGGCTCACGCTGGTGACCGGACAGGCGGATATCGCGCGGCAAATCCTGCTGACCTGGTCACGCTACGTGCATGACGGGCTGATACCGAACCGCTTCCCCGATGCCGGCGACACGCCCGAGTATCACACGGCCGACGCCACCTTGTGGTACCTGTGGGCGATCGATCAATACCTGCGCGCGACCGACGACGTGGCGCTGCTCGAAGAGCTCTTTCCGGTCGCCGAACAGATCATCGAGTGGCACCGCCACGGCACGCGACACAACATCCACCTGGCCGACGACGGGCTGATTTGTTGCGGCCATGCGGGAATCAACCTGACGTGGATGGATGCCAAGATCGGCGATCGTGTGATCACGCCGCGCACCGGCAAGCCGGTCGAGGTCAACGCGCTGTGGTACAACGCGCTGTGCAACCTGTCACGCTGGGCGGCGCTGCTGGGCCGCGAGAAACGGGTCTACGAGACGATGGCCGAGGCGGCGGCGGCGGCGTTCAAGCGGTTCTGGAACCCGGCCCGTGACGCGTGCTACGATGTGATCGACGGACCGATGGGCGATGACGCGCGCATCCAACCCAACCAGATCTTCGCCGTCGCGCTTGAGCACTCGCCCCTGGCCGCCGAGCAACAGCGCGGCGTGGTCACCGCGTGCGAGCGCAAGCTGCTGACGATGCGCGGGCTGCGCACGCTCGCCGCCGACGAGCCGGGCTATCACGGCGTTTACTCCGGCGATCAGACGATGCGTGACGAGGCCTACCACACCGGCACGGTCTGGGGTTGGCTCCTCGGCCCGTTTGTAATCGCCGATTACCGCGTCAATCACGATCGGCAACGGTCCGCGGCGTTGCTGAAACCGCTGCTCAGCCAGATTGCCAGACACGGTATCGGCTCACTGAGCGAAGTGTTCGACGGCGACGCGCCGCATGTTGCCAACGGTGCGATCGCCCAGGCCTGGACGGTGGCCGAGACACTGCGCGCATGGCATGTGACACAGGCGGGTGGAAATCAAGTGGCAACCGGGTAACTAGCGCGCCTGGGCGGGCGTCGTCCGCCGAGGCGCGAGTATACGGGCACAGAAACGGAGACTATCACAATGTCGAATCCAACAGTCGAGACGGGCATGGCCGCATTCAACATGGCCAGAGGTATCCTGACGAATCTGCTCGAGGACATCAGCGAGGATCAGCGCTGCGCGCAGCCTGTCGCAAACGGCAATCACGCCGTCTGGATCGTCGGGCATCTGGCCTGGAGCTGCGACATGATCGGCGCGCAGCTCGCGGGCAAGGATGCGACGTTGCCGGAGTCGTGGACCGGGCTGTTTGCGTGGAAGACGGCACCCACCTCGAACACCGCCGATTATCCCACGTTGCGCGAGGTGAAAGCGGCGTTTGACAAGGTCCATGATGAGATGGTTGCGTGGTACGAAGGCCTGTCTGACGAGCAGCTCGCCGCCCCCGTACCCGATGACCTGAAGGACTTCGGCGCCACGCGCGCGGCCCTGCTCGGCGCCAACGCTTGGCACATTGGCATGCACACCGGCCAACTCACCGTTGTGCGCAAAGCCCTGGGCTTGAAGCCCAAGTTTGCCTAGCGTCCGGCGTGAATTCCGTGGCTTCGCACGCGCGATTACGCTAACGTGTGGACAGGCATGGTTGCATGGTCCGCAGGCAGGCACAGGAGCCACACATGTACCGCCGGCACACTGGCGCGTTCACCCTGATCGAACTTCTGGTGGTCGTCGCCATTATCGCGCTGCTGATATCCATCCTTCTGCCAAGTCTCTCGTCGGCGCGCGAGCAGGGCAAAAAGGCCGTCTGCCTGTCGAATCTGAGGAGTATCGGCCTCGGTACGCAGGAGTATGCCAACGAAGATTCGGTCGAGCTGCTCATGCCCATTCACCAGATGCAGGTTCTAAACATTGGCCTGTTTGGCGGCGACTTCGCCGGTACCAAGTGGGGCTACCGCACGGCGAATTGGTTTGTATTCGGCGGCGCGACCGCCACCGACACGTTTTATTGTGTCGAGGGATCTGGTCCGTTGCTGGGCCAGGGGCGGACACGCTATTGGGGTGCGCAAACGCGGCCGCTGAACAAGTACTTGTATCCCAATCTCAGCGAAGACCCCGAAGAAGATCGCTACGAACACAATCTCAAGATGTTTCAGTGCCCCGGCGACCGCGGCTATCCCGACGACCCGGAAATCGACGATTCGCCGATAGCCAACGCCAAGCGCAAGTGCTGGAAGACGCTGGGTAACAGCTACCGCGCCAGCCTGGCCATGTCGGGCATCGCAACCGGCACAAATTTCCACGCCGCGTTCACTGTCGGCCCCTGGGGGCACAAGATCTCAGATCTGGTGAACACGGCGCGCGTGTGTCTGTTCGGTGAGCCGACGTTCTTTAACATGATCGGTTCGGATCAGCAGGCCGGCGAAGTGGAGACGGTTGACGTGCTCGGCTGGCACCGCCAACTCCTGAAGGACAACGTCGTGTTCTGTGATGGGTCGGCGCGGACGGTGAAAGTCGAGCACGACGCGGACGGCGTCGCCATGCACGCGGTCACACCGTCCGATCTCATTGACTCAAACTGGGCCGGCGACGGTTTTCGTGGCCGGACTTTTCAATTCGACACCTATCCAACGCCCGGCGCGTTTATCTTCGCGATCAACGACGATCTGCGCGACCAGATCACCCGCGGCGGCGACGGTCGCACAAAATGGCCCTACGCCCGCTACCGCAGCAATCTCCAACCCACCCGGCCGCCGTGGGAGTGACTCCGGCCTAATTGATAGCGGTATTGTTGCACACCCAAAGCGCGGGCACCTTGTCCAATCAGGGCCGAAGTAGTATCTTCCTGCGCCGCGTCAGACAAGGCGCACCCAACTTGGGGAGGATCTCCGAATGCAATTCGCATACCTGGCGATTGGGCTACTGCTGGTACTGGGCGTGATTGTGGCTTTGAAGCATGTGGCGGGGGTGTTGAACAACCCGCCGGAACGTGCCGTGTCCGCCGATTTACCCTATCGAAAGAAGGACTACCTGCTGAGCAAGGCGGAGCGCTCGTTCTACGGCGTCTTGCGACAGGCCGTCAGTGGACACTGGCAGGTTTGCGCGAAGGTCCGCGTGCTCGACCTGGTCTGGCTCCCCAAGGGGACCGACTCGCCGCAGAAATGGCGTAACAAGGTCATGAGCAAACATGTTGACTTCGTGCTCTGTGATGCGGAGGCACTCGGGCCCGTGCTCGTCATCGAGTTGGACGACGCCTCGCACACCCAACGCGACCGTCAGGCGCGCGATGAGTTCGTCGATCAGGTATTCAAGGCGGCGAAGCTCCCGATTCTGCACGTACCGGCGCAGCTTACGTACGATACGGCGGCGTTGGCTCGGCAGATTCAGACCGCGGCGCGCGCCGGAGGCGTGGCAAGCACAAACTGAGCGGGACTGCGGTAAGGCAGGAACTGGAACGCGGTAGGGCATGCCCGCAGGCCGTTGGGCAAGGCGGCGTTTCCGGTGTCCGACGTCCGGCGCCTGCGGCCAGAGGGGTTTCAGTAATGACGCGGTGGCTCACACTATAGGGGTGGGTCGGGCGTCTCGCCCGACTTCGAGGAGAGCAGTACATAGGCGGGCGGGACGCCCGCCCCACCCGCGTATGGGCAACGGACTGTTGTTGAAACCGCGTTAGAGTTTTGCCTTCAAGTAACGTCCCGTGTGGCTGGCTTTGCATGCCGCGATTGCTTCGGGTGTCCCGGCGCACACGACGTCGCCGCCGGCGTCGCCGCCTTCGGGGCCGAGGTCGATTATCCAGTCGGCCGTTTTGACCACGTCCAGATTGTGCTCGATCACCAGCACCGTGTTGTGACGGTCAACCAGGCGGTTCAGCACGCTGAGCAGTTGCTGGATGTCGGCGAAGTGCAGACCGCTGGTGGGCTCGTCGAGCACGTATAGCGTGTGGCCCGACGACGGGTGTCCCAGCTCGGCGGCGAGCTTGACGCGCTGGGCCTCACCACCCGAAAGCGTGTTCGACGGCTGGCCCAGGCGGATGTAACCCAGCCCGACGTCTGACAACGCCTGGAGCCCCTGCTTGACCTTCGCGAAGCTGTCGAAGAACCGCAATGCCTCCTCAACGCGCATGTGCAGCACATCAGCGATCGACTTGCCGCGATAACGCACTTCGAGCGTTTCGCGGTTGTAGCGCGTACCGCGACACTCCTGGCACTCGACGAATACGTCAGGCAGGAAGTGCATCTCGATCCGCCGTACACCCTGCCCCTGACACGCCTCGCAACGCCCGCCCTTCGCATTGAAGCTGAATCGGCTGGCACCGTACCCACGGATGCGGGCTTCTTTGGTCTTGGCGTACAGACGGCGGATTTCGTCAAACACGCCCGTATACGTCGCGGGATTGCTGCGCGGCGTGCGGCCGATGGGTGTCTGATCGACCTCAACAACCTTGTCAATTCGGTGCGCCCCGACCAGGCGATCGTGAGCGCCGGGTTGTTCGGCGGCGTTGTGCATGCGTCGGCGCAACGCCGGCAGCAGGATTTGCGAGATCAGCGTGCTCTTGCCACTTCCGCTGACGCCCGTGATCGCGCAGAAGACCCCCAGCGGGATGCTGACATCCACTTTGCGCAGGTTGTTCTCGGCCGCGCCGATGATCTGGAGCAGGTCCGACTTGCGGACCTCACGCCGCTGTTCGGGCAGGTCGATCACGTATTCGCCACGCAGGTAGCGCCCCGTGATCGAGGCGG
The DNA here is from genome assembly GCA_963675745.2 of Phycisphaerae bacterium. Classification (GTDB taxonomy): domain Bacteria; phylum Planctomycetota; class Phycisphaerae; order UBA1845; family Fen-1342; genus JAFGRR01. The sequence goes on along the minus strand of CAXXWX010000026.1, from coordinate 708,693 downwards.
GATCGGCCAGCGCCTCCTTGGCCGGCCCGCGCGCGATGACCTTGCCGCCGTGCAGTCCCGCGCCCGGCCCCATATCGATGAGATGGTCGGCGGCGCGGATCACGTCTTCATCATGCTCGACAACGATCGCGGTGTTGCCGAGCTCCACGAGCGTGCGGATCGACCTAAGCAGCCTCTCGTTGTCGCGCTGGTGCAGGCCGATGGTGGGCTCGTCGAGTACGTAACAGACCCCCACGAGTCGGCTGCCAAGTTGCGTTGCCAGGCGAATCCGTTGCGCCTCGCCGCCGGATAGTGTCGCGCTGGTTCGATCGAGCGTGAGATAGCCCAGGCCGACGTCGTTCATGAAGTGCAGCCGCTGGCGCACCTCACGCAGGATCGGTTCGGCGATCTGGGCGGCTTCGCCTTCCAGCTTGAAATCGTCGAAGAACTTGGTACCCGCCGCGATCGACATCCGGGTGATATCGTGGATGGCATGGTCATGGACGCGCACGGCCAGCGAGGCGGGTTTCAGCCGGGCGCCGTGGCACGATTTGCAGACCCGCGCCGTCTGGTAGTTGCTCAGCCGACTCCGCCCCGAGTCGCTGCCGGCGGCCCGGCGACGCCGTTCCAGATTGGGCAGCACGCCCTCGAATTCGATGCCCAGTTGCTTGGCGTCTTTCGCGCTGGTGCCGTGCAGCACCACGCGGCGCAGATCTTCGGGCAGCTTTGCAAACGGAGTCTCCAGCTTGGCTTCGAAGGCGTCGCACAGTGTGCGCAGGGCCTTGGCCATCCCCGCCGCGACCTGTGACTTCGCTGTGCTCTTGCGCCCGGCGGTCTTCAACGCCCCCCAGGCGGCGATCGCGCCGGCCGCCAGCGACAGGCCCTCATCCGGGACGACCAACTCCGGGTCGAAGTGCAGCGTGGTTCCCAACCCGCCGCACACATCACAGGCGCCGTGCGGAGAGTTAAAGCTGAACATCTGGGGTGTCAGCCCTGCGATTGAGAAGCCCGATGCGCTGCTGATGTAGTGTTCGCTGAAGGTCTCATCGGTCCAGCCGTTATCGTTCCCGGACCCCGCCGTGCCGTTTGAGCGGCTCACGACGACCATGCCCTCGGCGAGCGACAGCGAAAGCTCGATGGCGTCGGCGAGCCGGTGGCGGACTTCGGGACGCAGCACCAGCCGGTCCACCACGACGTCTATGTCCACCTTCTTGGTCGTCGGGAGCTCGAGCAGCTCTTTCACTTCGATCAGATCGCCGTTTACGCGGGCGCGAACGAACCCCTCCCGCTGAATCCGTCGAACGACCGGGCGATGGTCGCCGCGATGGCGCCGCGCCAGCGGAGCCAACACCATCACGCGCGAGTCGGGGGCATAACCCAGCACTTCATCGACGATCTGGTCAACCGTACGGCGGATCAGCGGCTCGCCGGTCTTGGGACAGTGGGGCACGCCGACGCGCGCGAATAGCAGGCGGAGGAAGTCGTAGATTTCGGTGGTCGTGGCCACGGTTGAGCGCGGATTGACGGCGACCGCCCGTTGCTCGATGGCGAGCGTCGGCGGTAGCCCCTCGATTCGATCAACATCGGGCTTGCCAACCTGTTCGAGGAAATGGCGCGCGTGTACGCTCAATGACTCGACGTACTTACGCTGGCCCTCGGCGTAGATGGTGTCGAACGCCAGGCTGCTCTTGCCCGACCCGCTCAGCCCGGTGACTACAACGAGGCTGTCGCGTGGCATGTCCACGCTGATATTGCGTAGATTGTGCTGGCGTGCGCCAATGACGCGAATGAGCTTCGGTTCCACCTGCGGCCTCTGCTAGTGCGGTGGTCATGTAGTACAGGCGTTAGCGAATCGCCAAGTGTAGCATGCGAAGGGCAGGTGTTTGAAGTCGCGCAACCGCGCACGGTCACAAATTTCAACAATAGACGTCTACGCCGGAGCAAATAGCGTCGAATGAACATGTTCATTGGTTGGCAAGCTTGCCGGCCGCCCGTGTTTCGCGGTCAGGCTATTCCGGGAAGTAGCGCAGGCCGTTTACGGACACGACCAGGACGGCATCCAGATCGTTCACGTAGGCGGTTTCGGCGTAGAGCGTGCCGTCCGGTAGATATGTGCCGCCGCGAAACGACGCGGACACGAGACCAGCGCCCCCATGAACCTGGATGGCGTCGAGGGAGACCGGCCAGCATCCGTCCAGTGGCAGACCCGCCCGGCTAACCACGCCCACCACGGCCCCCGTGCTCAGGTCGGGCTGTGGTCCGGGGTTGGGCATCTGACGCGCCAGGCGCTGCCAGGTGGCCGCGTCGCGCACGACCAGAATCCCCAGGCGCGGCGTCAGGGCGTGGTAGGCACCGTCGAGAGCCTGGGCGTCGGCGAGCACGATCCGTCTGGTTTGCCCGGGAAGTGTCAGTGGGGCGGATTCGAGCTGGCGCAGGGAGACCACCCGGCCGCCGCCGGACCAGAGGCAGCCCCCGTCCGATGCCAGCACGAGGCTGATACCAACCAGCATTGAGATTACGGTGCGCCTTGGTGGGGGGCCGGCGCCGACCAGTCCACCATTACCTGCTCCCCCCGCCGGTCGCTTGCAAAACGGGCTCACCAGCCGTAACCTCACCCGACACGCACCACTCACGAGCGAGGGTGCTGGCACTTTCATCGACCAACTCAGGCAGGTTCAGGAGTATCCGCATGATCGTCGGAGTTCCCACGGAAGTTAAGCCGGATGAATATCGGGTGGCGGTAGTTCCGGCGGGTGTCGAGCAGCTCAAGCGCGATGGGCACACGATCCTGATTCAGCGCGGGGCGGGGCTCGGATCGGGCTTATCGGATGAGGATTATCAGGCATACGGTGCGCAGATTGTGGACACTGCCGAGGAGGTGTTCGGCCAGGCCGAGCTCATCTGCAAGGTCAAGGAGCCACAGCCGGCTGAGATCGCGATGATCAAAGAGCACCACACGGTGTTCACCTATTTTCACTACGCCGCCAGTCGAGAGCTGACGGAGGGCATGCTCAAAAGCGGCGCCGTGACCATTGCCTACGAGACGATCGAAGACGCGCACGGGCGCCTGCCGCTTTTGGCACCGATGAGTGAAGTGGCCGGCAAGATGAGTGTGCAGGAAGGCGCGAAGTACCTCGAGAAACCGATGATGGGCCGCGGGATTTTGCTGGGTGGCATCCCCGGCGTTGAGCCGGCGAATGTCCTGGTGCTCGGCGGCGGCATCGTCGGCACCTGTGCCGCGCGCCTCGCCGCCGGCCTCGGAGCCAACGTCACCATCCTCGATATCGACCTGTACCGGTTGCGCTATCTCGACGAGGTCATGCCGGAGAACGTCATGACCGTCTACAGCACCCCCGAGTCCATTCGCCGCCATCTGTCAGAGGCCGATCTGGTGATCGGCGCCGTTCTGATTCCCGGCGCCGTTTGCCCGATGCTGATTCCGCGGAACTACCTCTCGCTGATGCAGCACGGCGCCGTGATCGTGGACGTGGGTGTGGATCAGGGCGGCTGCTGCGAGACCACCCGGCCCACCACTCATCATGATCCGACTTACGTCGTGGACGGCGTGGTTCACTATGGCGTGGCCAACATGCCCGGCGCTGTCGGTAGAACAAGTACCTTCGGTCTGACCAACGCCACCCTGCAATATCTGCGGAAACTCGCGAGTCTCGGCTACAAGCAGGCCGCCGAACAGGACCCTGGTCTGGCACTTGGTGTGAACGTGATCCACGGAAAGGTCACGTACAAGCCGGTGGCTGAGGCTTTTGACATGCCGTATACGCCGTTCAAGCCATAGGCTCACGACGCAGGGTCGGCACGCAATAAACGAGGATGACCGGCGAATATGGCGGTGAGACCTCGTCGCAACGCAATCCGGGAAGAAGGTGGCACCTGATGAAGAAGTGGCTGGCCCTCCTGTTCGGTGTCGTTGTCATCGTGGGAATCTACCTGGTGGCCCGCGAGATGCGCTACGTTCCCATCTGGCTTCAGCCGAAATTCGCCAAGATCGAACGCGGCGACATCCGCGTGCCGATCTCCGCGTCGGGCCTGATCCAGCCGCGGCAACACACCGACGTGAAATCTGAGGCCTCTGGTGAGGTACTCGAAGTGCGCGTGCGCGAGGGTGACTTTGTGCGCGCGGGCGACACGCTGGTGGTGATCAAGCAGGATGACGAACGCCGTAGCGTCGAGCGGGCCGAGGCCGACGTGGCTCGCTCCCAGGCACTGCTGGCGCAGGCGAAGATCGCCGTCGAGGAAGCCCAACGCAACGTGGAGGTCAGCAACGGGCGTCTCGAAGACCTCAAGGCCCAGGCGATGATCACTGAATACGAGGTGAAGCATCAGCGTGAGCTGTTCGCCAAGAACCTCGGCAGCCCGCAGCAGTTGAATGACGCCGAGGCGCGGCATCGCATGACCCAGGCCCAGATCGGGATTGCCGAAACCAACATCGCCTCGGCCAAGCTCGCGATCGACAATGCCAGGCAGCAGGTGATCATCAACGAGGCCAACGTCCGGGTCGCCGAGAAGAACCTGGGCGACGCGCAGGAGCGCCTCTCCGAAACCAGCGTCATTGCCAGTCAGGGCGGCATCGTAACGAACGTCTTCGTCACGCCGGGCACGGTCATCCAATCGGCGACGGCCACGTTCACGGGTGGTACCACGCTGCTCCAGATCGCCGATATTTCAGCGCTGAAGGTGATAGCGCGCGTGGATGAGACGAGCTATGGCCGCGTGCTGGAGGTCGCGCCGACCTCTGCTTTGCCGCAGGTGCCGGAGTTGCTGGCCGCCGCCGAGGCGTCGGCGGAGGAATTGACGAAGCGATCCGGCGTGGTGCAACTGACGGTCGACCCCTTTCCGGATGAGATCTTTGAAGGCGTGATTGACCGCGCCGAACCCCAGGGCAGCCTATCCGCGGGATCGTCGGTGATCCAGTTTGACGTACACATACTGATCACCGACGAGAAGCGCTATAAGCTGCCGCTGGGCGCGCAGGCGCAGGTCGAGTTCACGGTTGATTCAGCATTAGACGTGCTGCGCGTACCGGCCGAGGCGGTCAAGAGCGAAGGTGAGAAGCGCGGCTTGTACTTGCGCATGCCGCCGGCGCAGGGGGAGCAGTGGGGCAAGCGTTTTGTGCCGGTTGCGTTCGGCATAACCGACGGAAACCACACGCAAATAGTGCGCGCGATCATGGATGACGAGCTCAAGGAGGGCATGGAAGTCTACATCAAGCTGCCGGTGGAGCCGGATGAGGAGTAACCACTTGAGTAGCGGCCGATGTCCGCGTCGGCCGATGTGCCGCTGCTCGCGCGCACTGCCGGAACCGACGACCCGTCAGAGACTGGCCCCCATTTAAGGCAGCCCAATCACCACGGAGCACCATGGACGCGCCGTTGATCAAGCTTGAAGGCCTGACCAAGCTCTACCAGATGGGCGATACGGTGGTCCGCGCGCTTGATGGCGTTGACCTGGAGATTCATCGCGGCGAAATGGTGGCGATCACCGGCGCCTCGGGCAGCGGCAAGAGCACCATGATGCACCTAATCGGCTGTCTGGATCGTCCGACGCGCGGCCGGTATATCCTCGACGGCGAGGATGTCAGCCGTCTCTCCGATCGCCGGCTCGCCATGATCCGCAACGAGCGCATCGGCTTTGTGTTTCAGACGTTCAACCTGATCAACCGCACGACCGCGCGCGAGAACGTGCAGGTGCCCATGTTTTACGCGCGCAAGTCGGGCACCAAAGCGGCGGCGCTCAAGGCGCTGGAGACCGTGGGGTTGACACAGCGCGCCCATCATCGCCCCAGCGAACTCTCGGGCGGCGAGCGCCAGCGCGTGGCCATCGCGCGCGCCATCGTCAACAATCCGCCGCTGGTACTGGCCGACGAACCCACCGGTAATCTCGATTCGCGCACCGGCAAGCAGATCATGCAGCTCTTCGCCGAACTCAACGCCCGCGGCGTGACGATTGTGCTGGTCACGCACGAAGCCGACGTGGCGGTGCAGGCGCGGCGGGTCGTGCAGATGCGCGATGGCAAAGTCGTCTGGGATCTGCCCGCCGACGAGGTTTTACGCACGGGCAAGCTGCACGCACTCGCCGGCGGCGCCGGAATGGGCCCGGCCCCGGCCTCGCCGGTGCAAGATACCGGCGTAGCGGGATAGCGTGGCCCGCGGTGCCCGCTACCCGAGGCTTTCAGGCCGTTTTCGGAGACGGCCCGGCGTACCACTGCTCTTGAGTAGTGCTGTTTCGACGCGACCTTCACGGCTCACAGAGCCGTGGCACACTGCCGAGTGACAGGTCTTCTCTGAAACCGCTCTGGTTCCACGGCGAACCCCCGCCCGACACACGCACCGCAATCTATCGTCGCAGCTTGGCCTGTCGCGCCGCTTCCAGACGGGCGCGCTCTTCGTCGGTGAGCGCGTGCATCCCGTCGCGCGAGATTTTGGCGAGGATGTCGTCAACCGCTGAATCGTCCGGCTCGGGCGCCACGCGCACGTCGTCGCGCCCGCGGTGTGGCGGTTTTTTCGTCGAGCCGGCGAATCTGATGATTGGCAAGCTGGCCGAAGCCGGCACGGCCAGGCAGCCGGCGATGACCGCCACCAGCCAGGCGGTGCTCGCCGAGCCGGTGAACAGGATCGTGGCGCCGGCCATGGTGGCACCGATCAGTCCCACGAGGTTGCCGACGACCATCAGCCGGCCGAACACCGCGACCATCTCGTGGCGAAACTCGCGCCACGCGACCAAACACCAGGCGGCCATCGCGCCCGCGGGCATGCTGAGCGGATGCAGCTCGCGCAGGCCGAGGACCGGCGCCATCAGGAAATACGCCGCTCCGGCAAACAGGTTCCCCAGCACGTACAAGCGTACCATGCGGCGTGGACCGAGCTGACGCTCGATCTTGCCGCCCAGCACCCACACGACGTACACAACGAAAATGATCGAGATCCCCCAGGTCGTCAGCGGGTGCAGGAGAATCGATGGCCAATGATTGGGCGGCGCTCCCAGACGCGCATAGGTCAGTGGAACTCCGCTTGAATCCAGGCGGGCAACCAGCATCGCCGCAAAAGCCACCACGTGGATGACTACGAGTACCAGCGATGCCGTCGGCGGGCGCCGTGGCATCCACCGCGGCGCGGCTGGCGACTGATATGCCGGTCGATCGTAGTCGCGTTCCCACCACGCCATACGCATCTCACGTTTCGCAGGTCCGACGAAATCCGCGTAGAAGCGATCCCTAAGCTGTGGCACAGGTTTGTAACCTGTGTTATTCACACCGGTTGAAAACCGGTGCCACAGACGTTGAGGGATCGCTCGCAGTATTCTACACGGATGGCCGCCGGCTGTCGGTCCCACATATGTGCGGGGTCGCGGTGCGGCCGATTGGCGCAGGCTATCCCGAGACCACTGTGGCACCGGTTTTCAACCGGTGAGAACCACAGGTTGCAAACCTGTGCCACACTTCTGGGATCTATAGAGGACGCATCGTGGGAACGCAGGACATGCAGTCGTTTGCCGCCGAGCTCGAGCAGCGCGGCTGGCTCAAACGCATCAGCGCCGAAGTTGACCCCGAGCTCGAAATCACGGAGATCGCCGACCGCGTCACCAAGGCCGGCGGCCCGGCGCTTTTGTTTGAGAAGGTCAAGGCGTCGCGCTTTCCGCTGCTCATAAACACGTACGGCACGCGCGAGCGGATGTGCCTGGCGCTGGGCGCCGACAGCTTCGACGACGTCGCCCAGCGCGTGGCGGCGGTCATCAAGCCCGAGATTCCCACCACGCTCATGCAGAAGCTGAAAAAGCTGCCCGAACTGGCCCAGCTCGGCAGCCTGCCGCCGAAGATCGTCAAGCGCGGCGTCTGCCAGGAAGTCGTCCACACCGACGACGCCGACCTGTTCTCGCTGCCGGCACTCAAGTGCTGGCCGGATGACGGCGGCCGGTACATCACGCTCGGCGCGGTGTTCACAAAGAACCCGGAGACCGGCGACCGCAACATCGGCATGTACCGCGTGCAGCTCTTTGAGCCGCGCCTCGCCGCCATGCACTGGCACATGCACCACGACGGTGCCCGCCACTTCCGCCTGTACCAGCAACGCGGCCAGCGCATGCCCATCGCGATTGCCCTCGGCGGCCCGGCGGTGTTGCCCTACGCGGCGACCTGCCCCTTGCCGCCGGGCATCGACGAGGCGCTTTTCGCAGGCTTTCTCCAGGGCCGCAGCATCGAACTCGTTCCCTGCGTCACACAGCCGGAGATCCAGGTGCCGGCGACGGCCGAGTTTGTCATCGAAGGCTACATCGACCCGACCGAAGAGCTGATTCTCGAAGGCCCGTTCGGCGATCACACGGGCTTCTACTCGCTGGCCGACCACTTCCCGCGCCTGCACGTGACGGCGATCACGCACCGCCGCGAGCCGCTCTACCCGACGACCATCGTCGGCAAGCCGCCGCAGGAGGACTATTGGCTCGGCAAAGCGACCGAGCGCGTCTTCCTGCCGCTGCTCCAGATGCTGGTGCCGGACATCATCGACTACGACCTGCCGATGTTCGGCTGCTTCCACAACTGCGCGTTCGTGAAGATCCGCAAGGAATACCCGTTTCAGGCACGCCGGGTCATGCACGCAATCTGGGGCGCCGGGCAGATGGCCCTCACCAAGTTCATCGTCGTGGTTGACGAGCACGTTGATGTACACAACCAGGACGAGGTCTGGTTCCACGTGTGCAGCAACGTCGACCCCCGCCGGGACACCGTGATTGCCGACGGCCCGCTCGACATCCTCGACCACGCGGCCCCGTTCTGCGGCGTGGGCTCAAAGATGGGCATCGACGCGACAAAGAAAATCGCCGGCGAAGGGCAGATTCGTGAGTGGCCGGAGGAACTCGAGATGTTGCGCGAGGTCAAAGAGCTCGTAAACCGGCGGTGGACGGAGTATGGGTTCTAGGCGGACATGGCGGTCGATGGTCTATCGCGGTGCGCTTGCTCTGGTAGCGCTGGTCGGCTGTGTACTCTCAGGAATCAGTATCGCCACCTGGCTCAATGATGAATTCGAATACTCCCTGCACATCACGCTAACGAGCGAGGTGGCGCTCAACAACTCGGGAGACGAAGATCTCTATGTTCGGCGCGTGTATGCCTTCTTCGACGACGGGACTGTCGTTTTCAGCGGAGACGCGGAGTTCGTGGATGAAGGACCAGTCCTCGGGCCCGAGTATCTGTTCAGAATCCCCGGCATCGTCGGCATCCTTCTTGCGCCAGGTTGCGCGATGCTATCCATCCCTGCATGGACTCTGATCACCGTGTTCGTGGCTGTGCCATGTTCCCTTCTCGTATTCCGAATCTGGCGGCGGCGGTGGCGGACGAAACGCGGCTGCTGCGTGGCGTGCGGGTATAACCTCGCGGGCAACACCACCGGCCGCTGCCCGGAGTGCGGCGCGGTGGTGTCGCCGCTGATTGGGGAGGCGGCTGATGGGGAATAGGTGGCGGGCAATCTGCCTCTGTTGTGTGGACACGGCGGTCATCGCGATGGCGGTGTTGGGGGGTGTCATCGGGATCGCGACGTTGGTTACCGGCCTGACTCCCTCTGTGAGGTTTTGTACGTTCGTTGAGCTGTACCCGAACCCGTATGCCCGGAGCAAGCACTATTGGCCACTTGAGGTTGTCAACTCAGCAACGCCATCACCAAGCCCGTCGATCGGTGATGTCACGGCATGGGATGTGCGTGATCTCTCGGGGTTCTACATCCCTGACGAACGAACAGACACATGGTCTCTTCGGTGCGATCTGGGCGACATACACCTCGTGCACCACTGGCGGTATGCGACCCTGCTTTCGTCGGTCACGGACGACCTCAGCTACGACGAGCGTGTTAGCACTCCCGGTTGGATTCCGGCGTCACTGCTACTGGGGCTCACTCTCATCGTGGTTGCCCTCCGATGGAAATACGCGCGTGGCGCAGCCAACGCAGATGCAACTCAACACGCGCTGGGCGATCGGGCGACGCCGCGAACCTGCCGGTCCCGCCTTTGCCGAACAGTGCTGGGTGCGGTGCTAGCCCTGGGCGTGTTCACAGGCCTCGCAGTGCTCGCGACATTGATCCTCGCAGAGCTTCGCGTGGGTGTAACCATCGACCTACCCGAACGGATTCCGCATTTGCTGTATGCGCGCACAGGCGTCAATGCCCGTGATGGAAGTGTCAGGCTGCACTACGAGAACGAAACCACTCCGGGCGGCCTCATGCAGGCTCTCCCGATGGGCACATACGAGTTGCCATCGATTGCAGAGTACTCAGCGCGCCCCGCGCACCGTGGAAGTCCAAACACGTTCGCCGGTCAACTCAAGCTCGCCGGCTGGATCCCGCCGGTGATTCTCGTCCCCCTCCCGGCGTACTGGCTGTTTGCTCCGGCGTGGCGGCGGCGGTGGCGGCGGGGGCATGGGCGATGCGTGGGTTGTGGATACGACTTGCGCGGCGACGTGGCGGGGCGGTGTCCGGAGTGTGGCGCGCGACGGGGAGATGATGCGGGGCGGGTGGGCGATGGTGGGGGCGGCTTGGCGAATCCGGTGGACGATGGCGGGGCGGGCTCGACGGATCGCGAGGGAGATGGCGGGGCGGCTTGACCGGGCGTGTGGAGGATGGCGGGGCGGTTTGGCCTGACGCGTGGAAGATGGAGGGACGAGCTCGATGGATCGCGTAGGTGATGGCGGGGGTGGCTCGGTGGCTCGTGTAGGTGATGGCGGGGGTGGCTCGGTGGCTCGTGTAGGTGATGGCGGGGTGGCTCGGTGGATCGTGTAGGTGATGGCGGGGGTGGCTCGGTGGATCGTGTAGGTGATGGCGGGGGTGGCTCGGTGGGGGTTTAGGAGAGTGGGGGCTGAGATTTGCGATTGGAGATTTGAGATTTCAGATTGGGGATTTGAGATTTCAGACTGGGGACTTGAGATTTGAGATTTCAGATCGGGGATTTCAGATTTCAGATTGGGGGTTTCAGATTTGCGATTGGAGATTCGAGATTGCAAATCCCGGATCAGTTACGTGCGGCTTGAAACTGGCGGCCCGTACGGCAGGCGCTCGCTGAATGTTGACATCCGCCGCCATGCGTGTTAGGGTAATGATAGGATGCTGAGGCTCGCGGCCGCCGGCGTCACAGCGTCACAGCGTCACAGCGTTACAGCGTTACTGTGTTACAACGCATACGACATCACAACGTCACGATGCTACAACGTCACGACATTACGCGGTCGCCGGGGCGTTGACGTCGCAAGGGGACTCGCATGACCTACAAACGCTTCGAAGATCTCCCCGTCTGGCGGGCGGCGATCGATCTGGCTGCGCGTGTCTTCAAACTCGTGGACAACCGGTCGTTCAACGGGCGTGGCGACTTGCGGAATCAGCTTCAGCGGGCGGCGACGTCGATCAGTAATAATGTCGCCGAGGGGTTCGAGCGCGGGACGACGAACGAGCTGATTGCGTTCTTGTACTACGCACGCGGGTCGGCGGGCGAGGTGCGGTCGATGTTGTGCCTGTGCGAGCGGATGCCGTATTTTGCTGATCTCAGATCTGAGATTTCAGATTTGAAAGGGCTGGCCGAGTCGGTGTCGCGGCAGATTCGCGCGTGGGCGGACTCGCTGCAGAACTCGTCGATCAAAGGCCAGCGCCATCTGACCGCGCGCGAGCGGCAGAATTATGACGCCGAACAACGTGCCACGTCCTTTTGGAAACAGCTCGACATGATTCGACAAGGCGCGGCGTTGCCGGCGGATTGGGGGCAGACGGGCGAAGATTGACTCGCGAAACACGCACACGACACGTCGGTCCCGCACACGACACGCCAAGCCCGCACAGGACACGCCGGTTCCGGACACGACACGCCAAGCCCGCACGCAGCACACCGGTGCCGAGCACGACACGCTGTTCCCGCACACGACATGCTGTTCCCGCACGCTACGCACCGGTCCCGCACACCGCACGTCGGTCCCGGACACGACCCGCCAGTCCCGCACACTGCACGCCAGTCCCGCACACGACACGCCGGTCTCGCACGCTACGCGCCGGTCCCGCAGACGACGGCGCGGCACGGCCGAGGCGAGGCGTGCTGTCACCTGTCGGAGTTTGTGCCTGGCTCGCCGGTCGTTGTCACGCCCGTTGAAGTTGATGAGTTTGCCGTCTGTCCGCCGGCCGGCGGTGCGGGCTCAGCCAGCGGGAATTCGGCCGACAGGCGATCGAGTGTTGGCACAGCGGCGTCGAGCGCCTTTTCTACATCGGCCACGGAGCGGTTGCGCTGCCCGCGCCACATTTCTTCCACGCACGTGGAAAGCTGGCCGCACAGCTCGCGCAGCGTCCGGGGGTCGTCGGTTGTGTCGGCGATACCGGCCAGACGCCGGATGTAGGTCCGCCAGTCGCCCAGTTCGTCGGCGAGCTCGTCCCAATCGCGTTTGGCCAGCTCGCGCGCGACGGTGTTCTGCTGGCGCAGCACTTTGTCGAGCTCGTATGCGTAGGGCTTGTATTGCAGTTGCTGGTCGCCGGCAGTGCGGTGGCTCGGCGGGATGCGCGGCTCCATGTGCGGGTCGCGTGTTTCCGCGTTTATCACCAGGCAGCCCGTGGAACCGGTCAGGATTCCGAGGCAGCCGGCCAGCAGCATGGCGCAGAGATATGGTGGCTTGGTGAACATGTGGCTCGCTCCCAGGGACTTGTGTCTCGCCGCAGCGCGACGGCGCGCGGTTCGTGGGGGTGGACACTTGAATGAGCCAAACGTTGGGCGCATGTCATGAAACCGCGCGCCGCGAGCGCAAGTTACGGCACATGCGTGCGCGGTTGATCGTGGTGCGTGCTTTCCTGCTCCGCGCTGCCGGGCTGATCGACAATGATCTCCCCACGGCGTCCGCGCTGCTCATAACGATGCAGAAGGTCGCCGACCGCGGGTTCGATGTGTACCAGGAATGTGGCCCCCGGCAGCTCGGCGATGATGCGCCGCTCGATTCGGTGGGCGAGGTCATGGGCGGCCTGAACAGTCGCCTCCCCCGGCACAACCAGGTGTACGTCGATGTGCCGGTCGACGCCGGCCTGTCGCGTACGAACCGCGTGGACCTCGACGAACTCGCCACGGAACTCGTCCAGGCAGCGCGCGATCTTGTCAATCTCGTCAGGGGGTAGTGCCGAGTCGACCATCTGGCGATAGCCCACGCGGACAATGCGCACACCGATCACGATCAGCACGAGACCGAGCATGACCGCGACGGCCGGATCAACCTGATGGGCAAATGCCCAGCCGGCCCGCCGCGCCACCCACGAAAGCGCCAGGCCGACCAGCAGACCGGCCGTGACGTACACATGCGTGCGCAAATGCACGCCCTCGGCGTAGACCGCCGGTGAGCGCGTGGTTTGGGCGATGCGCAAAACGTAAGCCGAGAGAAACCAGTAGAGCACGCTCGCGCAGGCCATCGCGACGAGTGCGACGACAGCGGGGCGCGGTTCGACGGTGGCGTAACCCAGCAGGGCGCGGCTGGCGGTCACAAGTGCCCAGACGCCGGTGCCGGTCACACACAGGCCTTCGATGATGCCGACGGCGCTGTCCAGCTTGCCGTGCCCGTAGGGGTGGCATTTGTCGGGTGGTCGGGCGGCCAGCGTGATCAGGCCGAGCGCGACCAGCGAGTCAGCCAGGTCGGCGACGGTGTGTACGCCTTCCACGAAAATGCTGAGCAGGTCGAACCACCAGCCGACCAGAAGCTCGACGACGGCGACGGCGGCCGTCGCGCTGACACACGCGACCACGGCGCGCCGCCTCAGCGCTTCGCCGGAGCTCGCGCGATCAGGCGCCGGCCCTCCATCGTGGCTCCCGAATGAGCGTGCCGTCTGATGCATGGATCGAATTCTACCCGCTCTCGGTTGGTCCGGGGTATCGAGCGGCTCACTCGTGGCCAAAGATCCAGGGCGATCGCATTCTCAGGTTTTCGGTTTTGGGTCGTGGATCAGGAGGCTGAGGAGGTAGTCGTGGTTCCAGCCGGCGAGTAGGCGTCGGGCGCGGATGCTGCGGGCTTTGGGTGGTCCGGCTTTGAGCAGGTTCAGGGCGATCCGGCTCAGACGCGAGAAGTTTTCGGCTGCGTAGCCGCTGCGGATCCGTCGCTGGTCCTCGCCGAAGATCACGTCGAGCCGCCAATGCAGCCGATTCTCGACGCCCCAGTGCCCGCGGACGCGTTCGAGCATGCGGGCAGCGTCGCACTTTTCGATGCTGCTGATGTAGTAACGCCGGTCGGTCTCGACCTGCTCGCCGATCCGCCGCGTGGCCTCGACGCAGGCAAAGCTGCTGAGGTTTTGCCACTGCGCCCCAGCCGGCAGCCAGCTGACATCGGTGGTCATCCAACAGCGCCGCGTCTCGATCCGCCCGTGCCCCTTGTCATGCTCCTGCGTATAGTCGTGTGCGACGGCGTGGGCGTCTTTCCGGCGACACTCGTCGAAGAGCAGCTCCAGTTCTTTCTGCAAGTGCGGATGATTGCCCTTGACCTGGAGCACGTAATCGGCTCCACAAGAGATGGCCTTCTCGGCAATCGCCTTCTGGCAGCCCATTGCGTCGGTGGTGATCACGGCGCCGTCCAGGTCCAGCAACTCCAGCAGCTTTGGAATAGCGGTGATCTCGTTGCTCTTGGCGTCGGTTACGATCTGTCCGAGAACCGTTTGGTTGCTCGCGCACCAGGCGCTGACCATGTGCAACGCAGATTTCTTCGCCGCCGTGTCGAAGCTGCGGCGGATCGTCTTGCCGTCGATGGCGACCAGCCGGCCGACCTTCGTCCGCGACAGGTGGCGTACCCAGGCGAGGAAGCAACGCTCGAAGGCGTCGGGGTCGAGCCGCGCGAAGACGCGACCGAAGGTGTCGTGCGAAGGGATGCCGTGCGGCAGACGCAGGAAGGTGGCAAACCACTTCTGCTTGCCGCGGCCGAAAAGTTCGACATCCTCCCAACCCGCAGCGCCGCAGATCACGGCGCAGATGGCGATGACGAGGATGTCCAGCAACTCGTGCCGGCGACCCTGGTTGGAACGTGGATCTTCCATATCACTGAAAAAGCGCAGGATGCCACGCGGGGCGTTGACGTCCATGCCAAAGCTCCTTCTCGAAGGGACCACTGATGTCCCTGCGTGGCCAACGCAGAACGACGATAACCTGCTTACCCCCAACCGCGCGCAAGCGCAACCCGTACATACACCGAACATCCATTATTTACCACGAGAATGCGATCGCCCTGGCCAAAGATCAAGCGCGCCCGAATACCGGGCCGACGCCGCACTCGGTCAGCAGGGCATCCTCGCGGGCGTGCATACGCCGATAGTCGCGCGGGTCATGGTCGTCATAGCCTGCCAGGTGCAGCAGGCCGTGTGTAACGTACAGGGCCAGCTCACGCCGCGCCTCGGCCAGCGCTGCCGATCGACGGCGGGCTACGTCGGCGCAGACGACGATCTCACCCTCGAGCAAGCCGCGGCGCCGATCGGTACCCAGGTCAAACGCCAGCACATCGGTTGTTGTCGGCGTGCTCCGGTAGCGCTGGTGCAACGAGGCCATTGCGCGGCGACCCACTACGGTGACGGACAGCTCGCCGGCGCGAAACCCCTCGGCTTGGGCCACGGTGGTTGCCACACGCCGCAGCAGGGGGACAGCGCGCCAGTCGGTTCGAATGCGCCAGTTAATGCAGATGTGCAGCGCCCGCGCGGCCCCGAGTCCGCTGATCGCCTTCCCCCTTGACCTCTGTCCGTCTGTCACGCCCCGACACTCTGCTGGTCTTTTGAATCGTCCTCGTCCTGCGACGGATACTTGATGCGCGAGTGGTAGATGGCGCACAGGCTCTTGACCAGGCTGCTCTTGATTATGGCTATCTCGCGGAAGGTCAGGTCGCACTCGTCGAACTGACCGTCCATCAGGCGCTTTTCGGTGATGCGGTTGACCACATCCTCGATGCGCCCCGGCGTCGGCTCGGACATCGCGCGCACGGCCCCTTCGATGCCGTCGCACAGCATCAGCACGGCTGATTCGCGCGACTGCGGTCGCGGGCCGGGATAGCGGAACTCCGTATCAGACACCGCCGGGTCATTCGGCTTGCGCGACTTGCTCGCCGCATGATAGAAGTACTCGACCAGCGTGGTTCCGTGGTGCTCGGCGATGAATGGCCGCAGGCTGGCCGGCACGCGGTACTCCTTGGCCATCTCGATGCCGTCCTTGACGTGGCCGATGATGATCAGCAGGCTCATCGCGGGCGACAACCGCTCGTGACGGTTGGGCCGCATGGCCTGATTCTCGACGAAATACTCAGGCTTGTTGATCTTCCCGATGTCGTGGTAATAGGCGCCGGCGCGGCAGAGCAGGCCGTTGGCGCCGATTCCGTCGGCGGCCGCCTCGGCCAGCGTCCCGACCAGCAGGCTGTGGTTATAGGTGCCGGGCGCTTCGGCGGCCATCGAGCGCATCAACGGCTTGCTGGAGTCGCACCACTCGAGCAATGTCATGCTTGTGCTTGTCTTAAAGAGTCTCTCGACACCCGGCAGCAGACCCTCGACCACAAACCCGGCCGCCAGCGTCGTGCCCGCGGCCCAGGCGGCCTGCCAAAAGGCGAATGCGAGTGCCTGCTCGTCGAGCAGGTTCGCAACCAGGGTCGCCGCCGCCCCGGCCAGGGCCGCCAAAGCGCCTGCGCCCACAATCTGAGCCCGATACCGCACGTTGCTCAGCAGCACGGCCAGGACGACCGACACCGTGAACAGCACGAAGAAGAACTCCAGGCCCTGTTGGGTGGCGAGCGTCATCAGGAATGCGAGCGTCATCGCCAGCGGGTACACACTGGCCCGGTTGTGATAGGCGATCGAGAGGATGGCCACCGCGCCGGCCTGTCCGGCCAGCGCGATGTGCGCCGGCAACATGCTCGCATGGACATACACCAGTCTCATCAAGACGAGCAGACCCACCAGGATCGCCGCGGTGCTCAGTTGTCTCAATAGTCGGGGGCTGAAGCCCGGCACGAACAGTCCGTAGTGCGCGAACACCGCGATGGTTGCCAGGAAGGCCAGCAACGCCCGTCCGAGGTTCGCTCCCTGGGCCAGGCCCGCGAAGCCGCCGGCCTCGAGCTGGCTGCGGTACGCCGCGTGCTCCGTCCTGAGTAAATCGACCTCCGCGGCGCTGATCCGGCCGGCATCAGCAATGACGGAGCCGCGCGGGAACGTGTCGTATTGATCCTCGACGGCGTCCCAGGCGGCTTGAGCTCGCTGCGCCGTGAGGCCACCGTCGAAGCGGTATGGCGCTTTGGTGTGGTCGTCATCGTTAAGCAGGCTGATCAGCGACTGTTCGACCGAGGCCCGCAGCGGCCGCAACGCCGGGACAAACGCGGCTGACACGGTCTCGGCGACCTTTCGGACGGCATCCGCATCGGATACGAGCAGATTGCCGACCGCCACGGTCGGCGCCGGTGCCTGCTGGCGCTCGGGATCCAGCAGAATCGCCACGAGCGGCGTTCGCCGCCGCGCCAGATCAGAGGCCTCGACCAGCGCCTGGCCGCGCAGCTTGTCTATGAGCCCGTCAACGGCACGGCTGTAGACCGACGGATCTTCAAGGCCCGCGACACGCACCAACTCGGCCAGGCCGTCATCGTCCAGATTGACCTGGTTCTTGGCGGCCTCGTCGCGGATCTTCTGCGGCGCGTCCCGATAGGTCTGTGCGATTGTCAGGGCATTGGCCAGCGCGCCGCGGATATCCTCGAGGATGGCCGCGTCGAGCCGGTAGTAGTTTGGGGACGTGTTGCGTGCCGAGAGCCGTGCGGCGTGGGTGCCGTCATGGTTAAAGCGTTCAAACTCAATCCTGGCGGTAAGGGCGCGCGGCAACGTCTGGCCGACGCGCAGTCCGAAGGCGTCGCCGCCGAGGTTGACGACCAGCGCGGCGGCGATGGCGCCGACCAGCCCGAGCGCCAACGTCGGGATGGGTAGCCGCTGGGCCAGGCGCTGAAGAACCGGCTGGGTCCTTTCGGCCTTTGAGCGTCGGATTTCCTTCCGACGCGTCGTTTTCTTCCCGAACCACCACATACTTGATAAGGGTTGGCGGGTTGTGCGTGGAAGTCAACCACGGCTTGGGCAGATGCGTGCAGGCGCCGGCCGGTTTCGCATCGATGCTACTTATTATCGGACGATCGACCCGCTTTTTTCGACGACGCGTTGGATTGCGCGTAGCGATTCACGATTTCCTGAACCAGGCGATGACGCACTATATCCGCGTCCGTCAGCCGGATTACATCCACCCCGGTAGCCCCACGCAGCTTGGCGGCCGCATCGGTCAGCCCCGAGGGCTGGCCCGGCTCGAGATCCACCTGGCTGTCGTCGCCCGTCACGATCATCTTGCTCTGGTGGCCCAGACGGGTCAGGAACATCAGCATCTGAGACGGCGTGGTGTTCTGGGCCTCATCGAGGATGATGGCCGCGCGATTCAACGTGCGGCCGCGCATGTATGCCAGCGGGATGACCTCGACCACGTCGTTGACCATAAAACGCTTGAGCTGGTCAAACGTCATCGTGTCGTGCATCGCGTCGAACAGCGGTCGCAGGTAGGGGTTCACTTTCTGCTGGAAGTCGCCGGGGAGGAAGCCGAGCTTCTCACCGGCTTCAACCGCCGGGCGCACCAGCATGATGCGCTGGATCAACCCGAGCTTCAGTGCGTGGGTTGCGACAGCGACGGCCAGATAGGTCTTACCGGTGCCGGCCGGCCCGAGACAAATGACCAGGTCATTGTTGAGCATTGCTTGAACGTAGTGGCGCTGACCATCGGTGCGCGGCCTGATGACCGTGCCACGCGAAAAAGTGGCGAGCGCATCCGGCTCGCGCGCAGCTTCGCGCTGTTCGATATCGGCCAGGGCGTCGTCGATGTCGCCGTCGTCGAGGTTGGCTTGCTTGCGCAGCCTCTTTTGCAGGTGTTCGATGACCGAAGCGGCTTTGGTGACGGCCGCTGATTCTCCGATGATACGCACGTTGGCGTTGCGCGCCTCGATCCGCACGCCGACGGCTTGTCGTATCCGGCGCAGGAAACGATCGCTTGGGCCAAAGAGGTCGGCCCGGCGGTGCGGCTCCAGCAGTGTGACTGATAGCTCCATCGCGCGTAGCGTAGCGGGCGGTGGCTGAAGTTGCCAACGGATTCACGTAAACCGTGGGCGGCGGACGATTGCGGAATGGGCGCCGACAGCGCACAATTGCGGTTGCAAAGCAGCCGGGAGTTCGTAAAATCCGCCGGCGTGGCG
The DNA here is from genome assembly GCA_963675745.2 of Phycisphaerae bacterium. Classification (GTDB taxonomy): domain Bacteria; phylum Planctomycetota; class Phycisphaerae; order UBA1845; family Fen-1342; genus JAFGRR01. The sequence goes on along the minus strand of CAXXWX010000026.1, from coordinate 689,486 downwards.
GCAATGCGGTTCAAGTTGCCCGCACAGAGGAAAACGGCGAACGGGGCGGCACCAAGGCCCGGCTCCACTTTGTGAAGGAGTTCGTACGTGAGCACGATGACCAAAGTATTCGTGGTGTTGACCGCCGTTCTCTCGATCGTCGCGTCTGTCCTGTTCATCTCGGCTTCGGCCCAGTGGGCGAACTACCGGGCGCTGGCGGAGACCTATCTGGTGCAGAGGGACGCGGCCCAGACCGAACGCGACAACGCCGTCGCGACGATGGAAGCGGCGTTGGCGATGAAGGATGACGCCCTGCGCAGCGCCGAGGCGCAGTTGCGGGACGAACGCCAGCGCACCCAGACCCTGACCGACGACCTCACCGAGAAGCAGAGCGACCTGGTGCGCGTGCGCAACGATAAGGTCGCGGCGGAGACCGGCCGTACGAAACTCCAGGAGATGCTGGGCATCGTGACCGGGGAGGTGGCCGGGTTACGCGAGCAGAACCACGCGCTGGTCATGGACAAGATCAAGAACCGTGACCAGATCACGGCGCTCAACGCGCGCGTGCTGGAGTTGACCGCGGATTCGACCATCCTGCGCGAGCAGGTGCGCAATCTCCAGGAAAAGCTCTTCGCGTCTGAGCAGAGCATCGCCGACATGCAGGCGCACCTGTCAGCCGGCGGGCGGCCCGCGGTCAGCGAGGCGACGACCGTGGCGCTCCCCACCGTGGCCGGACCGATCCGCGGCGAGGTTGCCGCCGTGGAGGGGAGTTACGCGAGCGTGAATATCGGCGCGTCGTCGGGCGTGGTGCCGGGTATGACCATGATGATCTATCGCGGTGGGTCATTCCTGGGCGAGTTGACGATCAGCGAGGTGCAACCGGCTGAGGCCGGCGGACGGCTGAGAACCCTCCAGGGCGAGATTCGCCCGGGAGACCGGGTGTCGTACGACCAGTCGTAATTGCCACGCCGGTGGTGCATAAGCGGTAACGACGGGAGTGATGATGTCGCAGTTGAACCCTGGCCCCAGTCGCATGCGGCCGCCTGCCGAAAATGACGTATACACGGTCCTGGTGGTCGTGGCATTTCTGTGCATCCTTGCGGCGACTGTGTTCGTGGGGTTTCAGGCGCAAACGCTGTTCGGCACGCTGTTGCCGCCCGCCGGCGGGTGATCTCGCGGTCTAGCGATCGTCAGGCGGGCATGGCTGTCACGGACGGCAGCCGCAAGCGTACATAACGCTGGCCGGGAAGGACACATCGGAGGCAGCGGTGTTTCTCCGCCGACTGATCGGCTTATTCAGCTTGGACATGGGCATCGACCTGGGTACATGTAACACCCTGGTCGCGGTGAAGGGAGAAGGTATCGTCCTGAACGAGCCTTCGGTGGTGGCGGTGCGCAAGGGCACCAACCAGGTGCTGGACAACGGCAACGCCGTCGGCCTCGTGGCCAAGGAAATGCTCGGGCGCACACCGGGCAGCATCACCGCCATTCGTCCGCTCAAGGATGGCGTCATCGCCGACTTTGACATCACCGAGGCCATGCTGGGCTACTTCATCCGCAAGGTGCACGGCAACCGTGGGCTGGCCCACCCGCGCGTGGTGATCGCAATACCCTACGGGATCACCGCGGTGGAAAAGCGCGCCGTGTACAACTCCGCCGAACGGGCCGGGGCGCGACGGGTCTACCTCGTTGAGGAGCCCAAAGCAGCCGGAATCGGCGCGGGGCTGCCAATCCACGAGCCCACCGCGTCGCTGGTGGTCGATATCGGCGGCGGAACCACCGAAGTGGCTGTGATGAGCCTCTCCGACATCGCCGTCTGCAACTCGTTGCGCGTCGCCGGCGATAACATGGATGAGGCGATCATCAACTACATGAAACGCACCTACAACCTGATGATCGGCGTGCAAACCGCCGAGCGGGTCAAGATACAGATCGGGTCGGCGGCACCGCAGGAAGATGAGGGTTCCATCGAGGTCAAGGGCCGCGACATGATCAGCGGTCTGCCACGCCGCGCTGTCATCTCGGCCGAGGAGGTGCGCGAGGCGCTCAAGGAGCCGGTGGGCGCTATCGTCGATGAGGTTCTGCGCACGCTGGAGCAGGTCGAACCGGAATTGGCCGCCGATCTGGTGGACAACGGCATTCACCTGTCGGGCGGCGGGGCCCTGTTGCGCGGAATCGATCAGGTCCTGGGCAAGGCCTCGGGGCTGGACGTGACGGTTGTTGATGATCCGCTTACATGCGTGGCACGCGGGACCGCCGAGTACCTGGATCATCTCGACGAATGGCGCGAGACGATCGACTCTGACGAAGACGAGTATTGAAGCTCCTTCCGTCATCCACGCGCGTGTGATGGCAAGGGCGGGCGTGATTAGCCGAAGCGCCTTTTGGGATCTGCGACGGTCCCAGGGCTCGAGTCGTGGGCGGGAGCTGATCGGCGTTTGATGGCCTGCGCGGCGCGGGCCGCTACCCTGCTCGCCTTCTCCCGCCGGGGCTATCCGACAGGCCGTCGACGTCAAACCAGGGAACGGAGTTGTGCATCTGCGATGACCAGTCGTGCGCGGCGACTATCCAGGCAAGCCGCATTCAACGTGCTCATGCTCGGGGCGCTTGCGGCGGCGCTGTTGCCGGCCGCATTCACCGGCTGGGCGCGCGTGTTTACGCAACCGCTGGGGCTCATCGAGTCTCCGGTGAGGTCGGCGACCATGCGGCTCAAAGGGTGGGGCGGCGACGCGCGCGTCTCGCAGCTTTCCTCCGAGCAGATATCCGCGCTGATTGACCGGAATGAGGAACTCGAGCGGCAGGTGCTCGCGTTGAACGACTACCAGCGCGAACTGGACCTGCGACTGGCGGATGTCACCGGGTTCCACAACCAGCTCAGCGACTCGCGCAGCCGCATCATTATTGCACGCGTAATCGCCCCGATCGGGGACCCGCGACGCGATGTGTTGGTGTTGGCCAAGGGAAGTCTGGCCGGCGTGCGGTCCGGGTTGTGGGTCGCCGCGGGAAGCCCGAATACGAGCGGTGCCTCCGGCCGTGAGCTGCTCGCGCGACAGTGGGTGATCGGCCGCATCATCGAAGCTCGTCCCTACGAAAGCCTGGTGATGCTGGTGAGCGACCGGGATTTCAAGCAGCGCGTGCAGTTGGCGCGGGTCGATGAAGAGGCGTTCTCGTGGGAGCCGGTGGGCAGTGAGCAAATGCTCTACGGGCAGGGCCATGGGCGCATGCTGATCCGGGAGGCCACGCGCGACTATCACGAGTTGGGGGCGCATCTCGTGCTGCTGGGGGCGGCGGGGACGCTGCCGATCACAATGCCCGTCGGCGAGGTGGTGGAATCGCGCAAGCTGGACCAGACGCAGCTCCACTTTGACCTGGAGGTATCGCCGCTGGGGCGGGTTCGCGATCTGGATTACGTCTATATTGTGGACCCGGGGGCCTAGCCGCCGCGACGCTCCCGGGTCGGGCGGTCTTTGCCGTACCTGGAGGCAAAGCTCCCGGTCCCGTGTGAGAAGAGCGGCGCCCCATTGGCGAGTGTGGTGACCGCCGCGGGCGAAATGCAGCATATATGCGGGAGGTTTTTGCGCCTGGTCGGCTTGACGCCACACGACGGGCGTGTATCTTAGAGGGTCTCGGCAATTACAGTCCGGGCGACCGGCTGGGTATGTCCGCACTAGCGGCAACGGAGTAAGTGCATGGCGGGTGAGCGGATCCGAATCAGGATGGAAGCGTACGATCATCGCGCGCTCGATTCGTCGGCAGAGGAGATCGTCGAACAGGCCCGGCGCACCAGCGCCCGGGTGTGTGGCCCGATTCCGCTTCCGACGCGGGTCGAACGTTTCACCGTGCTGAGTTCGCCGCATATTGACAAGAAGGCGCGCGAGCAGTTTGAGATGCGCACCCATAAGCGGGTGATAGACATTCTCGAGCCGACCTCACGGACGGTGGACGCGTTAAACCGTCTGGTGGTTCCGGCGGGCGTGTTTGTAAAGATCAAGGCGTAACTCGACGCGAGTCGACAACGCGAAACGGCGTCGCGGCGCGACAGTCGCGCCAGCGCTGGTGGGAGTACCGTCGCATGGTACCGGCAATACTCGGTAAAAAAGTGGGCATGACGCAGATCTACGACCCGTCGGGTGAGATGATTCCCGTGACGGTCGTGGAGGCGGGCCCTTGCGTCGTAATGCAGGTGAAGCGTCATGACGGCCCGGACGGATACGACGCCGTCCAGCTAGGTTTCGACGACGTCAAGCCGCACCGCTCGACCCTGCCCGAAATTGGTCACGCCCGCAAAGCCTCAACCTCCCCCAAAAGATTCATTCGCGAGATCAGACTTCCCGACGCTCCCGACCGGGAAGTTGGCGACACCATTACCGTCGAGGTCTTCAGCGACGCCGAAGTCAAGCACGTTGATATCGTTGGCACCACCCGCGGGAAGGGCTTCCAGGGTCCGATGAAGCGTTGGGGTTTCGGTGGCCAGCCCGCATCGCACGGAACCGAGCGCAAGCACCGCTCGCCGGGGAGTATCGGCGGGCATTCGTCGAACCTCGGCACCGGCAAGATCAAGAAGGGCAAGCGCATGGGTGGCCAGACGGGGGCCGCGCGCCGCACCATTCAGAGCCAGGAGTTGCTGGGCGTCGATCCCGAGCACAATGTCATGTGGATTCGGGGTGCCGTCCCGGGGCCGAAAGGCGGCTACATCCTTGTCACCAAGGCGACCAAACGTCCGTAGCGGATATGAGCCATGTTGAGCGTACCGGTATATAACGAATCTGGCGAGCAGATCGGCAGCGAATCGATCGACGAAGCGCTGCTGGGAGGCGAGCTGCGTCCAGCGCTGCTGAAGCAGGCGGTCGTGATGTATCACGCCAATCGTCGGCAGGGCAGCGCTTCTCAGAAATCGCGCGGTGAGATCATCGGCTCCACCCGCAAGCTCTATCGCCAAAAGGGCACCGGACGGGCACGCATGGGCAATGCCCGCACGTGCGTGCGGCGTGGCGGCGGCCGGGCGTTTCCCCGTAAGCCCAAGGACTTCAGCCAGGACATGCCCAAGAAGATGCGCCGCCTGGCACGCAATCAGGCGGTGCTCGCCCAGATTCAGAGCGAACGCGCCTGCGTCATCGACGGGCTCAAGTTCGACGAGCCCAAGACGCGCCGATTCGCCGCCTTGCTCGGAGCCGTGAAGGCCGAGCGTGGCTGCGTGTTCGCCACGGCGGGCGTCGATCCCATGCTGTACAAGAGCGGCCGAAACATCCAGCGGGCCGAGATCATGAACGTCAACGACCTCAACGCGTTCTCGATCCTCTCACGCCGGAATCTGATCTTCACGCGCGAGGCATTTGACGCCTTTCGCCAGAGCGTCGACGCGGCGAGCAAGCAAGGCGGGTAGCGATGGACATCTATCACACAATCATCAAGCCGATCGTCACCGAGAAAAGCTCGCACCAGACGCATAGCGGTAATGAGCGGCGCGGCGGCGCGTACACCTTTGAGGTGCACCCCTACGCAAACAAGGCACAGATCAAGGACGCCGTTGAAAAGATCTATGGCGTGAAAGTGCAGGCGGTGCGCACATCGAATCGTGCCGGTAAGTTGCGTCGCTACCGCTACAAGTATGGACGGACCCGGGAGATCAAAAAGGCCATCGTCGTGCTGGCGCCGGAGGCCGCGATCGACCTGTTCTAGTGCGTTAATCGGCCAGGAGGCCGTTGTACACCACGGAGTGGACCGATGGGTGTAAAGATTTACAAAAAAACGTCGGCGGGACGCCGCTTTGCCAGCGTCAACGACTATGCCGAGATTACGCATCGGCATCAGAACCGCCCGGTCAAGTCCCTGACCGAGCGGCTGAAGAAGACTGGCGGGCGAAATCACCATGGCGTGATCACGTCGCGTTTTCGCGGCGGTGGCAACAAGCGCCTCTATCGCGTGATCGACTTCAAGCGCAACATGGATGGCGTGGTCGGGAAAGTGCTCGAGATTCAGTACGACCCGAACCGCACCTGTCACATCGCCCTGGTCGAGTATCCCGACAACGTCAAGCGCTACATGCTGGCCCCGCTCACGCTGAAAGCGGGTGACACGGTCGAGAGCGGCGAAAAAGTGGAGCCGAAGGTCGGCAACGCCATGCCGCTGGCGAATATGCCGGTCGGGATGCCGGTCCACAACATCGAGATGTCCGCCGGACAGGGTGGCAAGCTGGTGCGCACCGCCGGTGGCGTGGCTCGGCTGATGGCGCGCGAGGGCGATTGGGCCACAATCCTGCTGCCCTCGGGCGAGATGCGACAAGTACACGTCAGGTGCCGGGCAACCATCGGCCAGATCGGCAACCTGGACCATCAGAACGTGCGGCTCGGCAAGGCCGGCAAGAAGCGATTTTTGGGTCGGCGTCCGCATGTGCGCGGAACGGCCATGAATCCGGTGGCGCATCCGCTCGGTGGCGGTGAAGGACGCAGCAACGGCGGCCGGCATCATTGTTCCCCCTGGGGGCAGTTGGCGGACGGCGGCCGCACGCGCAAGCCAAGGAAGAACTCGAACCGTCGGATTCTGCGCCGTCGGGTCAGCAAGCGTTATGGACTGGTCAAGCTGCGCCGCAAGAAGTAGGCCGGTCGTTGAAGGAGCGTTGAGATGCCGCGGAGCTTGAAGAAAGGCCCGTACGTCAACGAGAAGCTGTTCAAGAAGGCGATGGCCATGAAGGAGGCGGGTGCGCACACGCCGATCAAGGCCTGGAGCCGGTCCTGCACGATTGTGCCGGAGTTCGTCGGGCTGACCTTCGACGTCCACAATGGCCGGAACTACGCCAAGGTGTATGTCACCGAGGAAATGGTGGGCCACAAGCTGGGCGAGTTCGCGCCCACGCGGGCGTTCAAGACGCACACGACGCGCAAGTAGAAAGGGCGAGCAACGATGTCCTGGAGTGCAATACATCGCTACGCACGCATCTCGGAGCGCAAGGCGCGGCTGGTCGGCGACCTGATCCGCGGCCAGAACTGCGACGATGCGGTCGCGATCCTGCAATTCACGCACAAACGCGCAGCGCGCATGGTGGACCGCGTCTTGAAGTCGGCGATGGCCAACGCCAACGAAAAAGAGGCGGCCATGAACAAGCTGTTTGTCTCGGAGATCCGCGTGGACGGGGGACCGATCATCAAGCGTTGGCATCCCAAGGACCGCGGCCGGGCGCACCCCATTCAGAAGCGCACCAGTCACATTTACGTCGCTGTTGACGAGAGGAACTAAGCCGTGGGCCAGAAATGTAATCCAACCGGTTTCCGCGTCGGGATCACCGAAGGCTGGCGCTCGCGCTGGTATGCTCCGAAGGCGGCCTACGGCACGTTTCTCGTGGAAGACGAGCGGCTTCGCAAGTTCATCGATGATGAGCTGAACCGCAAGCCGCCCTACGCCGGCGTGGCCAAGGTCGAGATCGAGCGAACGCGTGATGAAGTCCGCGTCATTCTGCACACGGCCCGCCCCGGCATGGTCATCGGGGCCAAGGGGGCCGAGGTAGACAAGCTCAAAGAGCAAATCGAGGATCTGATCGATCGCCGCGTGGCCGTTGCGATCGTCGAGATCAAGCATCCCGATCTTGACGCCAAGCTGGTCGGCGAGAGCATCTCCGAGCAGTTGAAGAAACGTTCCAGCTTCCGCCGCATCATGAAGCTGAAGTGCGAAGCGGCGATGGCGGCCGGCGCCAAGGGCGTGAAGATTATCTGTTCAGGGCGTTTGGGCGGGGCCGAGATGGCACGCGTCGAAACGCAGATCCTGGGCTCGATCCCGCTTCAGACCTTGCAGGCGCACGTGGACTACGCCCTGTCCACCTCCGTTACTAAGGTCGGAGCGATCGGCATCAAGGTCTGGATTTACAAGGGAATGTACGGTGACGAAATCGTGCCGCAGGCGACTGATCGCTTCCGGCGTCGTGCCCGTCGCTAGTCTATAGCGGTTTTCAGAGGAGGCAGGCACATGCCCGCCGGTATGCCAAAGCGTGTGAAGTGGCGCAAGTCGCAGAAGGGCAGAGTGCGTGCAAGGGCCACGCGCGGCAACACGGTCGCCTTTGGCGACTATGGCTTGCAGGCCACCGAGAGCGGGCGCATCAGTGCCCGCAATATTGAGGCCGGCCGCGTGGCGGCGACTCACTTCCTGCACCGTGAAGGCCGCGTGTACATCCGGATGTTTCCGCACAAGCCCGTGTCAACCAAGCCGCTGGAAACGCGCATGGGCAAGGGTAAGGGCGAGCCGGATTTCTGGGTGGCGGTCGTGAGGGCCGGCACGATCATGTACGAGATTGGCGGCGTCGCCGAGGACATTGCCAAGACCGCGCTGTTGCGAATTGCCCACAAGATGCCGGTGCGCGTCAGGTTCGTCAAACGACGCCACGGCGTGTAAGGACGTATATTCATGAAGATCGAAGAGATTCGAGCGATGAAGGCGGACGAGCTGCACAACCGGCTTGAGGAGCTGCGCCGGCATCTCTTCGACCTGCGGGCGCAAGCAGTCACCGAGAAGCTCGAGGACACCACCCAGATCACCAAAACGCGCCGGGAGATCGCCCGCGTGTTGACCGTCATGCAGGAGCAGGGCGAAACGAACATCGAGCAGCGGCAGGCGCACCTGTCGGCGGCCGCAGCGCGACGATAGGCGGCCATAACGGCCGGCCGCCAGGGACGTGAGTGATAGAGATGGCAGCGGATATAACTGAACAAACCAGCGACACCTCGGCGAAAAGCCCGCGGCGCGAACGTCCCATGCAGACCGGCGTGGTGACGTCAAACGCGGGCGACAAGACCATTACGGTCGCGGTGTCCCGAATCTCGCGGCACTCGAAGTACGGCAAGGCGCTTCAGCGACGTACCAAGCTGCGCGCCCACGACGAGAAGAACGAAGCCAATAACGGCGACACCGTCGTGATCTGCGAGTGCCGGCCACTGAGCAAGACCAAGCAGTGGCGGCTGGTCCGCATCTTGCGGCGGGCGCCGCAGGGAGGCGCGTCGTGATCACTCAATACACGCGCATGGATGTCGCGGACAACTCGGGCGCCAAGAGTGTGCAGTGCATTCAGGTGCTCAAGGGCAGTTCCGCCGGGACGGGCAAGAAACGCCTGCGCAAGGGCGGCGTCGGCGATATCGCGATCTGTTCGGTCAAGGCCGCCACGCCGAACTCGGACATCAAGAAGGGCGACAAGGTGCGTTGCGTGATCGTGCGGACCAAGTACCCGACACGACGAGCGGATGGCACCTACGTGCGTTTTGACAGCAACGCCGCCGTGATCATCGACCCCGAAGGCAACCCGCGGTGTACGCGTGTGTTTGGTGCCGTGGCCCGCGAGCTGCGTGAGAAGAACTTCACGAAGATCATCTCACTGGCCGAGGAGGTTTGGTAACGATGGCGTCTCGGATTAAGAAAGACGATCGCGTGATAGTGATCTCGGGCGACCACCGCGGCGCCACCGGCAAGGTGCTGCGCGTTATGCGGGACGGTCGGCGTGTGCTGATCGAGGGTGTCAACATGGTCTACCGCCACGTGCGGAAGAGCCAGCGTCACCCGCAGGGCGGTCGTATCCAAAAGGAAGCGCCGATCCACATATCCAACGTGCAGCCGGTGGACCCCCATACGGGCAAGGGCACGCGCGTGCGGTTTCCGGTGAAGCTGGATGCGGCGGGTAAGGTCGTCTCGAAGAAGCGCGTCAGCGTCGGTGGAACCGTGCTCAGCGAGGTGACGCGCGCCGAGCGGAAGCGCGGCAAGGCTGTTGGAGCAGGTAGATGACGCGGTTACTGGAACAATATCGAGGCGAGATCAGAGACGCGCTCAAGCAGGAATTCAAGCGCGACAACGCCCTCTCGCTGCCACGTCTGGACAAGATCGTCGTTTCGGTCGGTCTGGGCAAGGCGGTGCAGGAGTCGGCGGCCAAGTCGGGCGAGAATCGGCGCTTCATCGAAGCCCAACAGCACCTGGCCACCATCACCGGACAGAAGCCGGCCGTCACCAGGGCACGCAAGAGCGTTTCGAACTTCAAAGTACGCGCCGGCTGGGACGTCGGACTGAAGGTGACGCTCCGCGGGCGGCGCATGTACGAGTTCTTCGACCGGCTGGTGGCCCTGGCCGTGCCGCGTGTGCGCGACTTTCGCGGCCTTGATCCCAACAGTTTTGACGGCCGCGGCAATTACGGAATGGGACTGACCGAGTACGGCGTCTTTCCGGAGATCAATCCGGACAAGGTCACTTTCCAGCAGGGCATGAACATCACGATTTGCACAACGGCCCGCAACGACGCGGAAGCCCGGCGGCTGCTGACGCTGTTGGGCATGCCATTCAGGAGCTGACGGACACATGGCCAGACTCGGTCTAAAGCTAAAGGCGAAGAGAAAGCCCAAATATGGCGTTCGCGTGTACACGCGCTGTGAGCTGTGCGGACGATCACGGGCGGTATACCGTAAGTTCAAGATCTGCCGTTGTTGCTTCCGCAAGTTGGCGCACGCAGGCAGCATTCCGGGTGTTCGGAAGGCGAGTTGGTGAGGGTGGAGTGACCATGGCGACGTCGGACCCGATAGCGGACATGCTGACCCGCGTGCGAAACGCGAACCGGATCGGCAAAACGCACGTGAACATCAAACGCAGCAAAGTCTGCCTGGGCATCGCCCGCGTGCTCGTCGAGGAAGGCTACATTACCGACTTCGCCTCCATTGACGACTCGAACCAGGGCGAGATTCGGCTGGAACTGAAGTATGGCGATCGCGGCGAGAAGGTCATTCAGGACCTGCAGCGCGCCAGCAAGCCCGGGCGTCGCCTGCATGTCGGATCCAAAGACCTGCCCGAGGTGCTGGACGGGCTGGGTATCTCGATCGTGTCAACCAGCCGCGGTGTGCTGAGTGATCGGCAGGCGCGTGAGATGAATGTGGGCGGCGAACTCCTCTGCATGGTGTGGTGATCAGATGTCGCGGATAGGAAAAAAGCCAATCGAGATCCCCAAGGGCGTGACCGTGACGATCTCCGGCGCGGGAGTGCAGACCAAGGGCCCCAAAGGATCGCTGAGCTGTCACGTGCCGGCGCCGATCGAGGCCGCCGTCGAGGATGGACAAGTGGTGGTCCGTCGCCCAGACGACCTGCAGCGCAACCGAGCCTTGCACGGGCTCTCGCGAGCCTTGATCGCCAACATGGTGACCGGCGTCAGCGAGGGGTACACGATCGCGCTCGAAGTCTACGGCACCGGCTACGGCTGCCAGGTCAAGGGCAAGCAGTTCCTGCTGAACTGCGGTTACATGGGACGCGGCGTGGGCAAGCCTGCCCAGTTTGAGATTGATATCCCCGACGGCCTGACGATCGACGTGCAGACGCCGCAGACTCGCGGTAACAACGAGCCGGCGCGATTCTCGGTATCGGGCTGTGATAAGCAGGCGGTGGGACAGTTTGCCGCCGAGGTGCGTAAGTTGCGAAAGCCGGAGCCGTATCTGGGCAAGGGCATTCGATATGCCGGTGAGCAGATTCGCCGAAAGGCCGGCAAGGTCTTCGCCAGCGGCGGCTGATCGCGCCCCGCGTGAGAGGTAATGCGGAATGAGAGTTGAGTTGATCAAACACGCGAGACACGCGCGGCGGATTCGCCGCGTGCGCAAGAAAGTGACCGGCAGCGTCGAGCGCCCGAGATTGGCCGTATCGCGCTCCCACCGGAATATCTACGCGCAGGTTATCGACGATATCAGCGGCCGCACGCTCTGCGCAGTGTCTACCCAGGCACCCGATTTGCGCGGAACGCTGCCGTATGGCGGCAACATCAAGGCGGCGGCCCTGGTTGGTAAGACACTGGGTGAAAAGGCTCGGGCGATCGGAATCGAAAAAGTCAGCTTCGATCGTCGTGGCAAACGGTATCACGGCCGGGTAAAGGCGCTCGCAGATGCGGCGCGCGAAGCTGGTCTGAAGTTCTAACACAAGGTCGGAACCGAATGGCAAGTGCACCAGGTACAGGAAGCCCGCGGGGCGGACGCGGCGGTGGTCCCGGAGGCGGTGGTCCCGGAGGTGGGGGCCCCGGAGGTGGGGGCCCTGGCGGTCGTGGTCGTGGTCGTGGCCGTGGACGTGGCACCCCCGACGTAGATAGCGGTGGTATCGAGGACGTGCTCGTCAAGCTCTACCGCTGTGCCACGGTGGTGAAAGGCGGCCGGCGTTTCTCCTTCGGTGCGCTCACCGTCGTCGGCGATCGCAATGGCCGCGTCGGCCACGGTTACGGTAAGGCCAACGAGGTTCCGCCCGCCGTCGAGAAGGGTGTGAAACAGGCCAAACGCCGCATGTTCGATGTTCCGCTGCGCGGCAACACAATCCCGCACCGCGTGCTCGGCCGTTTTGGCGCCAGCAAGATCATGCTGATTCCGGCCAGTCCCGGTACGGGTGTTATCGCCGGATCAGCGCCGCGGGCCGTGCTCGAGTTGACCGGCATCAAGGATGTGCTGACCAAGTGCTATGGCTCGACCAGCCCGAAGAACCTGGTCAAGGCCACCATCGACGGTTTGAAGAAACTCCGCACGCGCGCCGTGGTCGAAGCGCTGCGCGGCGTTACTCTCGATCTGCCGCCCGACCCGGAGCCCGAGCCGGTGCGTGAAAAGACACCGGATGCCGAGTTCGATGCTGCTGCGCCGCGTGGGATCGGTGAAGGCGCGTCGGCCTCCGCGACAACCGCGGCCGCAGACAGCCCGGAGCCATCCGCTGAAAAACCGGACACGGCCGACGGTGGCACGAATTCCAATACGAATGACCAGCCCGAGTCCCAGGACTAGACCAATGACGTTAGACGAGATCACAACGGCTGCCGGAAGCAACAAGCGCCGCATGCGCGTCGGCCGCGGCAACAGCAGCGGCAAGGGTGGAACCTGCGGCCGCGGCCACAAGGGTTGCCAGTCGCGCTCCGGCGGGGGCGTGCGCCCGCTCAGCGAGGGCGGCCAGATGCCGATCTTCCGGCGGCTGCCCAAACGCGGGTTCAGCAACGTGCAGTTCCGTGACGAGATCGAAGCCGTCAATCTCGGTGATCTTGAGCGACGTTTTGACGACGGCGGCACGATCGACCTGGACACGCTGCGCAAGACGCGCCTGGTGCAAGGAACCGCGACCGTTGTGAAGGTGCTCGCCAAGGGCGCTTTGACCAAGAAACTCACAGTCGAGGCCCACGCCTTCAGCGCCGCCGCCAAGGAAGCCATCGAAAAGGCCGGCGGAAGTGCCAAAGTGGTGGCTCGGCTCGATCGCGCTGCCGCCTGGAAGGCGAAGCGCCTGACCAAGAACCCGAAGAAGCAGAAGGCCGCGGCGCCGAAAAAGGCCGCCCCGGCCCCGCAGCCCGAGACCGTCGCCGGCGATGAGCCGAGCACGGAGTCGGGTAGCTAAGAGCGACGCCACTGAACGAGGTCAGCGACCGCGATGTTTCGAGCCTTCTTCAATGTGTTCAAGATCCCGGATCTTCGCAAGAAGGTTCTGTTTACCCTGATGATGCTGTCGGTTTACCGGGTCGGGTACTACGTCCCGCTTCCCGGCATTGATCAGCAGAAGCTGACCGAGTACTGGCAGCGCATGGCCGGCAGTAGTGCCGCCGCCGGGCAGATGGCCGAGCTGTTCAGCATGTTCACGGGTGGCAGCCTGGGTCAGAGCACGATCTTCGGCCTTGGCATCATGCCGTACATCAGTGCCTCGATCATTCTGCAATTGCTGGTCACGGTGGTCCCCGCGCTGGAGAAGCTCTCGAAAGAAGGCGAATCCGGCCGGCGTAAGATCCAGGAGTACACACGCTACACGACTGTCGGCCTGTGCTTTATCCAGGCCATGTTCTGGATCCGCCACCTATATTCAGGGAGCTTGGTCTACCCGGAATTCGCCGGATCGGTGGGTTTCTATCTCATTGCCATAACAGGACTTGTGTGCGGCACGCTGATCCTGATGTGGATCGGCGAACAGATCGACGAGTATGGTCTGGGCAACGGCATCAGTCTGATCATCATGGCCGGCATCGTGGCCCGGCTGCCGAATGCGATCATCCAGGTCATCCAGAGCTTTCGCCCGGCAGGTACCACCGCGGGGGCGATGACGATCGAGAAGATCATCTTCCTTGTGATCTCCTTCGTGTTCGTCGTGGCCGGCACGATTCTGATTACGCAAGCGCAGCGGCGCATCCCGATTCAGCAGGCGCGCCAGACGCGCGGCCGGCGCATCGTCGGCGGTCAACGCCACTATCTGCCGTTGCGGGTGAACCACGGCGGCGTCATGCCCATCATCTTCGCCAGCTCGTTTCTGCTGTTCCCCGGGATGCTCCTGGGGTGGCTGGGACGCTCAAACATGTGGCCCACCAGCTTCTGGGCCTGGTCGTATGAAGCGATGATGCCGGGCCGTTTCGTCTACGAGATCATCTACGTCGCAATGGTGTTCTTCTTCTCGTACTTCTGGACGTCGGTGCAGTTCCGCCCCAAGGAGCTCTCGGACAACCTACGGGATATGGGCAGCTTTATCCCCGGATTGCGCCCGGGCAAGCGGACGGCCGATTACCTCGAATCGGTGATGAATCGCATCACGTACGTCGGGGCCGGCTTCCTCGCGATCATCGCCGTTATCCCGTCGCTGGTCGCGTCACAGTTGGGTATCCCCTTCTCGATTTCGGCGTTTCTGGGAGGTACCGGTCTGCTGATCGTCGTGAGCGTCTGTCTTGATTTCATCCATCGCCTGGAAGCCAACCTCGTGATGCGCAACTACGACGGATTCCTCGGCGGTGAGGGCGGCGGCGGCGGTCGCATCAAGGGAAGAATGTAGCATGCCTATTCGCATGATCTTCATGGGCCCGCCCGGCTCGGGGAAGGGCACTCAGGCCGAACGGCTCGCCGAGCGTCTGGGCATCGTGCAACTCTCCAGCGGGCAGGTGCTCCGCGAGGAGATCAAGGCCGACAGCCAGATCGGCCGCAAGGCACGCGAATATGTCGAGTCCGGCGGATTGGTGCCCGACGAGGTGATTACCGGCGTTATCCTGGCGGCCATGGACAAGGTCGCCGCGGACAAGCACCTTATCCTGGACGGATTCCCGCGGACGCTGCCGCAGGCTGAGGCCCTGTCGGCCGGGCTGGCCGAGCGCAACTGGAAGATCGATGCCGTACTCGATTTTCAGATGGACGACGACACGATCGTGGCGCGGATCAGCGGTCGGCTGGTTTGCAGTAATTGCGGCGCGACGTACAATAAGGAGTTCCTGCCGCCCAAGGCGGAGGGTGTATGTGACAAGTGTTCGGGGAAGGTCATCCAGCGCAAGGATGATCAGCCGGACGTTGTGCGCAATCGGTTGCTGACCTATCGGGAGCAGACCGCGCCGCTCGTGAGATATTACGAGGAGCGTGGGGCTTTGACCCGGATCGATGCGTCTGCCGGGGCCGATGCGGTTCAGGCCAAGGTTCGCAGCGTAATCGAGGATCTGGGCGGCGCCTGATGTGGTCGGCCACGAAGATAGAGTTGAAGTCGCCACGCGAGTTGCGGCTGATGCGTGCCGCGGGGCGCCTGGTCGCCGAGATACTGGACGAGATCGCCCTGTTGGCGCGTCCCGGTGCGACCACGCGAGAGATGGACGAAACCGCCCAACGGCGGATCACGGATGCGGGTGCCCAGGCGCTGTTTCTGGGCGTCGTTAACCCGCAGGCGAGTTTTCCGTTTCCGGCGCGCGTGTGTGCGTCCGTGAACGAAGCGGTCGTGCATGGTATTCCGGACGACCGGCCGTTGGAGAACGGTGATATCGTCAGCATCGACTGCGGCGTGAGATTGAAGGGCTATTGTGGTGACCACGCCCGGACGTTTGCGGTCGGAGACGTATCGCTTGAGGCGCAGCGACTGTTGGACGTGACGCGGCAGACGCTCGAAGTTGCGGTTCGCGAGATGCGCCCCCATCGCCGCTGGAGTGAGGTGGCGGCGGCGATGCAGAAGTGCGTGGAAGACGCCGGCTTCGGCGTCGTGCGAGAGTTTGTCGGCCACGGAATCGGCCGTGAAATGCACGAGGAGCCCAAGGTCCCCAACTATGTGGATCGGGATCGGCGGGCGGACTTCGAGTTGTTGTCCGGCATGACGCTGGCGGTGGAACCGATGGTGTCGGCGGGGCGGCCGGAAGTGGTTTTTGCGGACGAGGATCGCTGGACAGTCATTACCAGTGATCGCTCGCTTGCGGCCCACTTTGAGCATTGCATCGCGGTGACCGACCGCGGGGCTGAGGTTTTGACCCGGGTGGACTGAGAGGTCGCCGGGTCTGAGTGAGTACGAGGTGTTGTCATGAAAGTGCGTTCCAGCGTTCGGCGGATTTGTGAGAACTGCAAGATGATCAGGCGCAAGGGAGTCCTGCGTGTGATCTGTTCGAATCCGCGTCACAAGCAGCGTCAAGGCTAGTTTGCAGCGAGGTTTACCAAATGCCGCGTATTGCCGGTGTTGACATCCCAAACGACAAGCGCATCGACGTCGCGCTGCGTTACATCTACGGTATCGGTCCGCATCGCGCCAAGATGATCCTGGAGGCCGCCAGGATTGAGCCTGAGGTGCGCGCAAACAAGCTGGGCGAAGACGAGATCAGCCGGATCGCGAACATCATCGAGCGCGACTTCGCGGTCGAGGGGCAGTTGCGGCGTCAAGTGCAACAGCACATCTCGCGACTACGTGAGATTCGTTGTTACCGTGGATTGCGGCACATGCGCGGACTGCCGGTCCGTGGCCAGCGCACGCGTACCAACGCACGCACGCGAAAGGGACCGCGCAAGACAGTGGCGGGCAAGAAGGGCATCAAGGAAATGCACCGCGGGTAGAAGTTAGCCCCGGATTGCGGGACAGAGCTCGAAGCAGGCAGGAGCTGTTAAGTTGGCCAAAACGTCAGGAAAACGTCGCGGAAGACGGAATGTCGCGAAGGGCGTCGCCCACATTAAGGCGACGTTCAACAACACTATCATCACGATCACCGATGTCGGCGGAGACACGCTCTGCTGGGCTTCGGCCGGATCGGTGTCGCTGGGCGGCGGTGAGAAGAAGTTCACCGGTGCGCGCAAGAGCACGCCCTTTGCGGCGCAGCGCGCCGCGCAATACTGCGCCGGCGAGGCCAAGAAGCACGGTGTCGTCGAAGTCGACGTGCTAGTCACCGGGCCCGGTGCCGGACGTGAATCGGCCATTACCGCTCTCCAGGCGGCCGGCCTGCGAATTCAGTCCATTGAAGATGTCACCCCGTTGCCGCACAACGGATGCAGGCCGCGCAAGAAGCGGAGGGTTTGATCGATGGCAAGACTACTGGGCCCCGCGACGAAGCTCGCCCGCCGGGAAGGTGTGAACCTTCATCTCAAGCCGGTGCGCGATCAAACCGGAAAGCACCCGCTCGAACGCGAGTACAAGAACTACCCGCCCGGCATGCACCTGTGGCGCCGCGGACGCACCTCGGAGTATGCGGTGCGCCTGCGCGAAAAGCAGAAGGTCAAGCGTCACTATGGCGTACTCGAACGCCAGTTCCGGCGCTATTATTCTCTGGCCGAGCGGTCGGGCGAGAATACCGGTTTGGCGCTGCTGCAAATCCTGGAGCGGCGGCTGGACAATGTTGTTTACAAGACGCGGTGGATCGCCGGTCGGCGGGGCGCGCGCCAGGCTGTCGTACACGGGCACATCTGTGTCAATGGACGCAAGGTGGATCGACCGGGTTACCTGATTTCTGCCGGTGACAAAATCTCAATCCACAAACGCGAGAAATCGCAGAAACACGCTCGGGCGCAGATGACGCTGCTCGAGGGTGTGGCCATCCCGCCCCGGCAGGACTGGCTGCAAGTGGATGAGGAGAAACTCGAGGCTCAGGTCGCGGCGTTGCCAACGCGGGAAGACGTGATCATTCCGATCGAAGAGCAGCTCATCGTCGAGTTTTGCTCACGATAGGCGCGCGGCGTAGCGCGAGTGGCTGAACGGGCGTGTAATCGCGGGAGGCGAACACGAAATGCGGATTCAATGGCGTGGTCTGGAACTGCCGACCCGTGTCATCCTGGATCAGAATACGAGCACGGACAAGTACGGCCGTTTCATAATCGAGCCCTTTGAGCGCGGCTTTGGGACAACGGTCGGAAACAGCCTGCGGCGCATTCTGTTATCGAGCCTCGAGGGCTCCGCGATCACTCACGTGCGCATCGCTGGGGCTGATCACGAGTTCTGTTCCCTCGATGGCGTGATCGAAGACGTGACCGACATCATCCTGAACATCAAGTCGATGGTCGTGGATGTGGAGGACTACACGCCCAGGAAAATGCGCGTCGAACGGCGCGAGCGCGGCGAGGTGCGGGCCGGCGATCTGGCTTGCGACACGGGCGTGAGCGTGCTCGACGAGAATCACCTGATCGCCACGCTGACTGACGACGTGACGTTCTCATTGGAACTCTCAGCCAAACGCGGACGTGGATATGTGCCCGCCGCTGAAAACGTCGACGAGAACGCTGAAGCCGGCATCATCGCAATTGACTCGCTTTATTCGCCTGTTACGCGGGTGCGCTATCGCACCGAGGACACGCGCGTCGGGCAGAGCGTCAATTACGATCGGCTGATCATTGAGGTGTGGACCAAGGGCACTGTAAAGCCCGAGGACGCCTTGACCGAGGCCGCCAAGATACTTCGCAAGCACTTGAATCCGTTCGTGATGTATCACGAGCTCGGTGCCGCCACCGCGGCTGCGGAGAGCGAGGTCGAGGCGGTCACATCGGAAGTTGACGACGAATTGCGGCGGAAACTCGACATGTCGGTCGCCAATCTGGACCTGTCCGTGCGTGCCAGCAATTGCCTGGAAACCGCGCAGATCGGCACCGTAGGTGACCTGGTCAGTATGAGCGAGTCCGAGCTCATGCAACTGCGCAGTTTCGGACGCACCTCGCTGATCGAAGTCAAGCGCAAACTCGCCGGATTGGGGCTGGGGCTCTCCGGTGATCCGCTGGAAGGCGGGGATGACGAGGGCGATGACGACGGCGGCCAGCCGCTCATGCCCACTGGACCGGCCAACGATTCCGGCGGCGAAGTAAACTGACCTGAGGTGAATTATGCGACACGCGGTGTTTGGTAGAAGACTCAGTCGCTCGACGTCACATCGACTGGCGTTGCGACGCAATATGTGCCAGAGCCTGATCGAGCACGGCGAGATCCGGACAACCGTCGTCAAAGCCAAGGAAATCCGCCGCATGGCCGAACGGCTCGTTCAGATGGCCGTCGACGGAGCCAAGGCGTTGCGGGACGGTGATCGGCTGCGATGCCTGGCTTTGCGGCAGCGCGCCACCGCCGCCCTGAATGACCGGCAGATAATCCCCGCCGAGCAGCGCGAAGAATACGACAAGCTCAGCGACGCCAAGCGCGAAAAAGTGCTTCGTTCGCGCTCCGGCCGCCGGTACCGCGCCAGCACCACGAAGCCCGGCGTAAAATTCACCTCCGAGTCCGTGATCAACCGGCTTTTCACCGACATCGGCCCGAAGATGATGCGGCGCACGGAACAGCGCGGCAGCGGCGGTTACACGCGAGTCATCAAGCTGGCCGAACGGCGCTTGGGTGACGGTGGACAGCTCGCCATCCTGCAATTGGTTGGTGAGTCCGACAAGGCCCGCCCGCAGAACACCGCCAAAACCGAGCGCAAACGGCGCGCCAAGGTCAAGTACACCGCCTATGCCGGAAAGTCCACGCAGCGGCGTAAGGCGCGACGCACGAAACAAACCGAAACGCAGACCGCCACCGAAGATTAGGCCCGATCGCGACGCCCGCTTGCGGCATTGCCAGGCATCCGGCGGGCAACGGCCGGCGGAAGGAAGGCGATCGCCATGCCCGAGACGATCTTCAGCAGGATTGTTGCCGGCGAGATTCCCTGTCAGCGCGTCTTTGAGAACGAGTCCGTGCTGGCGTTTCTGGACGTGAATCCGCTGGCCGAGGGACACACGCTCGTGATCCCCAAGCGCGCCGCCGAACGCCTTGAGGACCTGCCCCCCGAGCAGGCCGCCGAGATCGCACGTTGTCTCGGCGAGATCGCCCGGCGGATCATGGCGGTCACGGGGGCCGAGGGATACAACGTCTTGCAGAACAACGGACCCGTGGCGGGCCAGGAAGTCAAGCACGTACACTTCCACATCATCCCGCGGCGGGCTGGTGACGGCCTCGGCTATCGCTGGAAACCACAGTCCGTGCCGCCGGAAACGCTGGCCGAGCTGGCACGCCGTATAGACGACGCGTAGCGCAAACTTGTGCTATCCGCGGCGGGCGCCACGGCCGGCGTTCCGCTTAACGCCGCGCTTCTGGGCGAGAGCACCGCATTTGTGCGCAGCCTGCATGTGGCGGTCGCCCCAGAGTAGGCCGTCGCTCTGAGCGGTTTCTCCCGCCAAACACATCCGAGCCGGGGGTTGGACGCAGCGCTCTGCCGCAGAATGCCCTGGAGCATCGCGGTTGCGTGCGGGCTGTGCGAATCTATAATAGAGCAGTCAAAGGGGACGTAGCTCAGCTGGGAGAGCGTCGCGTTCGCAATGCGAAGGTCGAGGGTTCGAATCCCTTCGTCTCCACTTGTTGTAAATCCTGCCGATCGCACGGATTAGCGAACCTGCCCGACGCCGGGCAGTGCGGCAAATCGCCTGATTCCGCGCGGACCATGACCCACCCCAGCTCCAGCGACGCTGTCCACACCCGAAAACCACGATTCCCGGTCTGCCCAAAACACACACCGCCCAGGCCTACCTCCGCGGCCAGCCGCCGCCATGCCACCATCGTGCATGACCCGGCGTCTGGTTACAATAGCCGTGCGGCGGCGCGGAGTGTGCGGTGGTGCGCCCGTGCGGCGGCGCGGAGTGTGCAGTGTGCCACGGCTGCGTGAGCCGTGCTTCGGCGATGGAGCATGCACAAAAATCTTCCTGACAGCTTTTCTGTGTTTCGTACCACGTTGAGAGAAGGAGGTTTGTGACATGCCGTCAACGGAATACTGGCTCAAAGCTGAAATCGCCATCCCGATAGTATCCCGGGGCGCCAGGTGGCATCGAAGCACAGTTCCACTCATCTGGCAAAAGGCAGTAACCGGGCGAGGTGTTAAGTCGCTAGACGCGCTAAATAAGACAATACCTGGTGATCACATTGTGTACTTCAACGTCCAAGACCAGGTGCGATCATTCGGCCTCTCCGTCGCCAGTTTTTGGGCAGACAAACACGGAGCATACGTGGCCGGCGCGTTGGGGAATGTATCAGATGGCGAAAAGGACTATATCAGATCCCACCACGAGGTTCATTTCAAATTCAAGTGCTTTTCATATCCACAGTACCCGATCTTGTACTTTGTGATGGGAATTCCCGTTTCAGGCGAGCAGGACGAAACACTGTGCTCGATTGCCGATTTTTCCGATGGCGATCTTCAGGAGTTCGCCCTTGCTGTGGGAGAACAGCGGGCCTTTAACCTCCACCTACTTGATGATAGGTATCAAGTCATCAAGAGCGGTGCCGTCCAACTTGCCGGCGACACCTGCGCGGAACTACTCAGCGTGTTTGATACTGCGAATTCACACTTCAACAGGCTCGGCAGTAGACGCACCAGTTTTGGCGAGGCAGCGAGCAGCTTTCGTGCGGACCACGGCAGTGACTTTTGGCCGTAAAGTGGGTTGCTGCAGAGCTGTCAGTAAATAGACGGCTGCGGGCTCGTTGTGAGGAGCACGAGACAAAGGGGGGAGGGTGGCACTGGCCAAACCACTGCTCGGTCGGGACACAGAAAAGGTGTCAACACAGAAAAGGAAAAGGTGTCAGGAAAAGGTGTCAGGAAGATTTTCTGAGGCCTTTCAGTGTCAGGAAAAGGTGTCAGGAAGATTTTCTGAGGCCTTTCAGGGTGGATATGGCTTTTTGCAGCATCTGGCGCCTCTGCTGAGTCGTGCGCGCCGCGGCGGCTTGCGCGCCAGGCCGGTTTGAACATGCACTCCAGGACGGGCTTGGCGGCGAGGCGCAAAACTGAGCGTTGTGCGGCGGAATGGTCGGTTGGCTTGCAGCACAAAGCCGCGACTGGCGCGGTCAGCATCGCGGTGTGACGCAACGTGCGCGAGATTCTGGACACAGAGGTTGCAGGCTCAAACTCAGTCGCCCGAATTCATCACGATCCCCTGCACATCAAGGCCTTTCTCATGCGCCGGCGTTGGCGAGGGCTGTTTTTGCAGCGGAATGTCGGTGTCCCGGGCATCTGGTTCGCCGATCCGATATTGACGCGGCCGTCCGCCACCGATCTTGTGGCGCGAATCGTGACAGGCAGCCGGCTTTCGACTCGTCTAGTGTCAGTACAGGTCGTGTCGAATCGCCGGGTGATGAATCGCCGGGTGATGAACGCCGGTTTGGGGACACGACGCGTCGCGCATCTGGCGTCTGATGACGAGGGAGTTCGTAATGTCAATCCGAGAGGTGTGCGTGGCGCTGCTGGTGGCCTTGTTTTCACAACAGCTCGGGCAGGCGCAGACGACGCCGGAGCGCGCGCCCGGTCCGCAGCGCACCGAGCTGCACAAGCCGACGGTATCCGTGTCGATGGATGATTGGGGAGGCCGACCGGTGGTCGAGGCCAGGGTCAACGGTCAGGGGCCGTTCAAGCTGCTCATCGACACCGGCACCACCTTTCCGGCGGTGCTGAATAACGCACTGGTCAAAAACCTGAAGCTCGCCGAAAGCGGCACGCGCAAGTTGCAGACCGAAGACGAGACGCTGGAGACCGTCGAGATTGGCACGCTGGCGATCGGTGAGGCGAAATTCTCGTCGTTCCCGGCGATTTGCTCGGACGTCGGCGGGTGTATGCCGGCGGACAGCCACGGGATTGTCGGGATTCTGGGGTTGCCGTTGTTCCAAGACTGCCTGCTTACGCTCGATTTCCCCAAGCGGCGCGTGCGGCTCGAGTCGGGCACGCTGCCGCCGCCTGATGGCGAGACGATCGAGTACTCGGGCGAAGAGAAGCACGACTATGGTGTGACAGTGACGCTCTCGGCCGCCGGCGTGCCCGTCAAGGCTCACCTCGACACCGGCTCGCCCGCTCTCGTCACCGTGTTGAACAAGCTTCAGAAAGAGCTGCCCCTGAAGGGCAAGCCACGGGTGGTGGGCAAGGCTCGAACGCCTCAGGGCGAGGCCGTAGTCCGCTCTGCCATGCTCGACGGAACCCTCAAACTCGGCAAGCACGAATGGGATAAGCCCCGCATCAACTTCGCGGATCTCGGTCCGATGTTGACCTATGATGCTGGGAACATCGGCTCACGCTTACTCAAGGACTTCGCCGTCACCTTGGATCAGAAAAACCACCGCGTGCGATTCCGGCGGGGCGGGGGCGCAGGAGAATAGCGTCTCTCAGAACGGGCTCACGGCGGCGCCTCGACGGCTCGCGCAGACAGTCGGGTACTCCCTCCAGCAAGAAGTTCCAACAGCATCCAGTCACGCCGCTTGATCGCGGCTTTCGCCGATCGCACTGGTTAGCGAACCTGCCCGATAAGGGGCAGGTGGGGGTGTTCACGCCAGAGACTGGCGCTGCCCACGCCCGCGCGTATTCGACCACCGCAGCGTACAATGCCCGCCGACCTCGTATCGCGCGGGGCAGTCGAATTCAGCAGACCAGAGGGCTCGATCATGATTTCACGTGTGCTGACGTCGCTTGTGTGCCTGTCGGTTCTGATTCTCTGGCACGTCCCATCAACCCGTGCCTGCACCAACCTGCTGGTTACCAAGGGGGCGTCGGCGGATGGTTCGGTCATGATCACCTACACGTGTGATGGCGAGTTTCACCCGCACCTGCGTCGCACACCGGCCGCCGACCACGAGCCGGGCGCCACGATCGAGGTCAAGGACTGGTCGGGCAAGCTGCACGGCACGATCGAGCAGGTTCCTCACACGTACGCCGTCGTCGGGCTGATCAACGAGCATCAACTGGCCATCAGTGAAACGACGGCCACCGGTCGCGAGGAGCTACAGAACCCCGAGGGCATGCTGCACTATTGGGACCTGATGACGTACGCCTTGCAGCGCGCCAAGACAGCGCGCGAGGCGATCAAGGTCATGACGGACCTGGCGGCCGAGTACGGCTATCGCTCGACCGCCGAGTCATTCTCGATCGCCGACACGCAGGAAGCCTGGATACTGGAGATGATCGGCCCCGGCCCGGGCGGTGAAGGCGCGATCTGGGTCGCCGTGCGCGTTCCTGACGGACACATCTCGGCGCATGCGAACAAGCTGCGGATCGGCGAGTTTCCGCTGGACGATCCGGAAAACTGCGTTTATTCGGAGAACGTCATCTCGTTTGCGATAGACAAGGGCCTGTTCGACCCGATGCCAGGAGTCGCGTTCAGCTTCCGAGACGTGTACTGCCCACCCACGCCCAAGAATGTCCGCTACGCCGAAGCGCGCGTCTGGAGCATCTTCAACCGAGCGGCGCCGTCACTGAAGCTGTCACCCGACCACCACCGCGGCGTCAAGAACGCCCCCGCCTATCCGCTGTCGATCAAGCCGGACAAGAAGTTGAGTGTTGCCGACGTGTTCGCCCTGATGCGCGACCACTACGAGGGCACGGACTTCGACATGACCAAGGGTGTCGACGCCGGCCCGTATGGCACCCCCAATCGCTGGCGGCCGATGCACTGGAAGGTCGACGGTGTCGAGTATGCCTGGGAACGCCCGATCTCGACGCAACAGACCGGCTATTCAACCGTTTCACAATCACGCGACTGGCTGCCCGATTCGATCGGCGGCGTGTTGTGGTATGGCGTCGACGACACGTATACGACCTGCTACTTCCCCCTTTATTGCTGCATTGACGAATTGCCCGAGTCGTACACGGTTGGCGAACTGGGCAAGTTCTCGTGGGACAGCGCGTGGTGGACGTTCAACTTCGTCGCCAACTTCGCCAACATCAAGTACGCGCTAATGATCGAGGATATCCAGGCGGTGCAGCGGGAGCTGGAGGGGCAATTCCTCAGGCTTCAGCCAGTCATTGAGAAAGCCGCGCTCGAACTTCACGGGGCCGACGTCGAGCTGATGCGGCGATATCTGACCGGCTACTGCGTTTCGCAAGCCGAGCTGGTGACGAAGCGCTGGCGCGAGCTTGGCGAACACCTGGTGTGCAAATACAACGATGGCTATGTCAAGGATGATGAGGGTCGTCCGCAAGAGGGCGGCTATTCCGAGAGTTGGCAGCGCCGCGTGATAAAGGAGCGGCCGGACCAGTTTCGGCTGCCTGTGTGGGACGAGGCGACGCCGTAGGGCCAGTCCCCCATGGCAAGCCATGGGGCACCCGTCCGGCGGTGCCACGTGAACGCGTAACCAGGTGTGGGGCGCATGACCGAACCGGCCGGCACCATTCGGATTGACCTGTACTGCCTGTCCTGCGGCTACAACCTGCGCGGGCTGAGCGGCGATCCTGTGCGCTGCCCGGAATGCGGTAACCTGAACCCGATCGGCGACGTTGAGATACCGGCGAAGTATATCAAGGAGCAACTCGAACGCCTGGAATCCGCGCCGGCGTACTGTGTGGCGTCGATCCTCTTTGGCTTACCGGCGCAGGTGGGCTTCTGGGCGCTAGTGCTCGGGAGCTTCAGCAACCAGAATGGTCCGGTGGAGCTCTGGACCGCCCTCGGTATCTTGGCGTTCGGTGCCGTCGCCTTGTGGATTGCCGGCCTGTTTCGCTTCCGCAGCTCGTGCATGCGACGTCCGGGTTGGGGCAATGCGTTGGTGTTGTATCACCTGGTCGGGCTGATCGGGATACCAACCACCATCGGCTCGATGGGGGCTGTCCTGTACCTGGCGTTTCAGGCGTTCGAGCGCGGCGGATTGTTGATTGGAATCATCACCTGCATCGTGGGCCTGGCGGCCGCGGCCGGTGCCCTGCTTCTGTTCTGCGGCCTGTACCGCTGGCTCAAGGCGATCCTCGAGCCGCTTCAGCGCGACGTCGCGGTGGAGATTGCTCGCCGCAAGACACGAGAGCGACTCGTGCAACGTCACGGCGGCATGTTCCAAGCCCGGTAGGGGTAGGCGTACGGTATGTCGAGCAACGAGACACGCCGGCCCGGCTATCAGAGACCCGACGTGTGCCACGGCTCTGTGAGCCGTGTCTCTCGCTGCCGCACAGAATGGCTTGAGGCGCATGGGTGCCCCACGCCTTGGCGTGGGGGACTGACTGTATCGGCACCGCGAGTTCATTCGTCGTTCGGAGTCAGTCCCCCACGGCAAGCCATGGGGCACCCGCGTGCCCTTGGGCACCCGCCGGTTCCGTGCGACTATTCGTGAATCGGCAGTAGAATGCCCGACATGGGCCGGTGCCGGTACATCATCTGTGTCACGCTCGTCTGCGGTCTGCTGCCCGTTGACTGGGCTCTCGCCGCGGAGATTGTCAGAGTTGACGAAGGCGACTTCTCGGTAGACGGGCAATTGGTGATCGTCCGGCTACGGAACTCGGGACAGCTCATCCCGGAGGCCGGCTGGCGGCTGGCCCTGTTCGCCGATGAGCGCCCGCGCGGGTGGTTCGATTGGCACTCCAACAGCGAAGACGCCGCGGTCTTCGCGCGCACGCATGCGGCCACGCCGGAGGAAGGGACGGCGATCAGCGGGGCCTGGCTTGTATCGCCGCGCCTCGTCGCATCCCTGATTGACCGTTGGCCGGCCGACGGGCAGTTGACCGCGCGGATTGCCGGCCTGGGACCGGGATTACGCACGGCGTGGCTTGATGCGGGCAGTGACGCCGGCGTTGTGGTCGGCGACACGTGGATCGCGTTGCTCGGCGGTCAGCCGGTGGCCCGCCTGCACGTGCTGGTCACCACGGGGCCGGGCGCGTTTTGCAATGCCGTCCCGCTCACGCGCGCCCCGCGGATTTTCCCGGGCCAATCGGTCACGATGTGGCCCGCGCCCGGGGAGCGGCGCGCCGGTCGCGCCAGCTCGCACGTGTCGTTCGTTGATGAAACCGATTCGAGTGTGACCGCCTGGATCGCCGCCCCGCCCGGTATCGAGGCCGCGACGGACATCAACGTGGATTTCCGGCACGACGGGCGCTACGTAGCCCACGGTCTGGTCAGCCACAGTGACACTCGCTTCTGGTACGTGCGGGTCTTCGCTCCCAGCACCGAAGGACATCCTCCGGCGACGCAGCCAACCACCGTGCCGACAACGGCTCCCAGCACGCAACCGGACGACGCCGGCGTCAGAAGCGCGTTGCCACAGGTCGGCGATACTGCGGTGATTCGCACAATGGCGGACATTGCGGCCGGCCGGTTTGAGACACGGATATTCGAGTCAGCCGCGGGTGAGTTCCTGGTAAACGCCGGCCAGCGCGAAGGCTTGCGTGTCGGCGAAGTCGGCACGGTCTCGCGCGGCGGCGAACACATTGGCGGCGCAGCCGTGCTGCGCGTGCAGCGCGTCTATGCCCGCGTGGCAGCCGAGAGCGGCGCGACGCTCCGAGCCGGGGACGAGGTGCGTTTCGCCCCACCCGTTTCGCCCCCGGCAGTGCTGGGACAAATCACCGACGTGGCCGACGGGGCGCTATTTTCGGCGGTATGCGAAGTTGATGCCCCGGCCGCCGGCGCTGTCGTCAGCATTTGGGAAGACCAGCAGCCCGTCGCCGTCGGCGTGATCCTCTGTGCGCGGGCCGACGTCGTTCTGGGTTTTGCCCCGCGCGTGGCGTTGACGCGACGGCTCGTGCCGGGGATGTTACTCGTGCGGTCAGAAGCGACACACGATTGAGGGCGACCAATGGGAATCAGACTGGGCTACCACGCTATCACCTGGGGCCCCGATACGCTCGGCGCGATCAAGGACATTTCGGATCTGGGCTACGAAGGAATCGAGTGTTTTACGTGCGTCGCCGACCAGTACGCCGACAATCCCAAGCTGTTTCGGCGCGTGTTGCATGACCACGGGCTGAAGCTGATCGCCTTATACGGCGGGGGCGACATGTTGCGCGAGACGCGCGCCCGGGATGTTGAGTACAACCGGCGCGTGGCGGGTTTCATCGCGGAGGTCGGCGGGCAACGCATGATGCTCGGCGGCGGACATCGGCGCCGCGACGCCTACGGCCAGGACCACTTCACCGACGACGACGTCAAGGACCTCTGCGAGACGATGAACCAGATCGGGGCGGCGGCACTGGAGGTCGGCGTGCAGGCCTGCTACCACCCGCACATCGGCACCATCGGAGAGGAGAAAGCCAACGTTGATCGCATTTTCGAGCTCACCGATCCTCAATTACTGTTCGCCGGACCTGATCCCGCCCACCTCGTGCTCGGCGGCTACGACGCACTTGATTTCTTCCGCCGCTACATCGAGCGCATAGCGTACATGCACCTCAAGAACGTGCCGGCGTGCTACACTGCAGAGAATTGGCGCCGCGAAATCGAATGGCAGCGCGAGCGCGCCGCCGGTGCAACTGCCGCAACGCAGCGGGTCCCGCTGTTCTGCGAACTGGCCGAGGGCCAGATAGACCTGCCGAATATCGTGTCACTGCTGCGCGAGAGCGGTTATGACGGCTGGATCACGACAGAAATCGACGAAACCGCCCTCGAATCGCCACGTGAGTCAGCCCGCGTAAACCGCGAATTCTGGCGTGACCAGGGCTTTACGATCGGCGATTAACGCGACACTCGGGCACAACAAGAGCAGCCTGCCGGTGCGCGCACGAAATACCGAACCGCCGCCGAGGTTGACGTGGCGCGGAAAGCGGGGAATCATTAGTATGTTGGTGACCGGGCTGTCTTACAATCGGCGTCCAACGCCGCTACGAGGAGTCTGATGATGCTACGTGCGATGCGACTTGGGGTCAGAAGCCGACACGCGGCGGCGTGCTGTGCGATAGTCTGTATACTCACGCTCGGGCATCACGTTGTCGCACAAGACACGGCATCGGTGCCGCAGCCGGCGGCTGCGCCGCCCACGTCGGTCAGGGAAGCCCCACCCGCCGATAATAACGGCACTCAGGCTATCTTCGCGAAGGCTATCGACGTCCACGGCGACGTGCGCTTCTCGACGCCCGACAATCCGGAGCGCCAAAAGCTCGAAGTCGGCGGCGAACTCGGCAAGGATGCCCAGATCTGGACCGGAATCGGAGCTTCCGTGCTCTTCCAGATCGGAGACGAAGAGCCCTATACGGCCCTCGTCATCGACTCGGTCGGCAAGGTCATCCTCAGCGAAGCGCACAAGACCGCCGACACCAAACGCGTGCGCATCGGCGTCGGATATGGAAAAATCAGGGCCGGCGTCGCCGAAGGGGGACTTAAGTCAGATTTTACCGTCGACAGCCCCGTCGCCTCGTTGTCAAAACGCGGCACCTGGAATTTCGGGCTCTCGTATACGCGCGGCACCGGTGAGTTCGAGGTCTTTCTCCTCGAACGCGGGCTCGTCGAGGCGATCAACAACGCCACCAATCAGCGCCGGCTGTTGCGGCCGCGCGAGGCGGTCACGCAGGCGATGCGCACCTGGGCCCTCGAGGCCAATATCCGCCGCAACGTGGCGATCCCCGACTTGCTCGGGCAGGATGATCTCTTCGTCGCCGTTGATCGCGGGCGCAATTCGGGTCTGGGTGTAACCGGGCCGGGCCAGGGTGGCGCTGTGTTCTCCAACACTTCCAATCGGTCGCTCGCGGCGGTCAACGGCGGGTTCGGCAATAACCTGGCCCAGCCGATCACCGGTACCACGGGGCCGACCAAGTTCCGCCGGCCTGAGGGCTATTTCGGCACCGGTCGCGGCGACGGTCTCATCGAGGCGGTATTCGACCACAAAGCGCGGTAGCCGTGCGTAACGCTGGACCACGGCACCCGGCGACATAGCCGGGCCGGGATGTTCGCGCGCACCGCCCCTTGCCATAGGCCGGCCGAGCATCAAATGCCGCGGCGTGCGATGTGCCACACCTGCCCGCGGCACGGTGCGGCTTCGCGCTGACCATTGGCGGCATCGCCGTTGCGTGCCGTACAATCCCGGCATGCCGGAACTGCCCGAAGTTGAGACGATCGTACGTACCTTTCGCAGGCGCCTGGAAGGGCGGCGGATCACGCGCTTTGTGTCGCATTGGAAGAAGCACGCCTCACCCAGTTTCGCCTTGGTGCGGCGGAAGCTGCAAGGCTCGACCATCCGCCGACTCACACGCCGGGGAAAGAACATCGTGGCGGAGCTTGGCGACAGCGGTTTCCTGCTGGTCCATCTGCGCATGAGTGGTCGGCTGGAGTGGGGGCCCGACTGCGACTCGACACCCAAACACATCCGGGCGTACTGGGAACTCGACGGCGGTGAGCGACTTCTGTTTTGTGACGCACGCAAGTTCGGCCGCATCGTATATACACCTGACTTGGGCGCGACCACGGCCGATCTGGGCCCCGAACCCCTCGACCGTGGTTTCACCGTGAATGTGCTGGCGGCCATCCTCCAGAGACGCGCGCGGCCGCTTAAGCCGTTATTGCTGGATCAGAATGTGATCGCTGGGCTGGGCAACATATATGCGGATGAGTCTCTTTTTCGCGCGGGGCTGCACCCCTTGACGCGCGCCGACAAGCTATCGCTCCGCCGGATACAGCGCCTGCACGAGGCGATCAGGTTCGTATTGCGCAAGGCCATCCGTCATTGTGGAACGTCCTTCGACTGGGCGTATCTCGGAGGGCGCATGCAGGATTACTTAAACGTCTACGGCCGCACAGGCCAGCCCTGCCCTGTCTGCCAGACACCGATCGAACGTATTGTCGTGGCCCAGCGCGGCACGCACATGTGCCCGGATTGCCAGAAGGCCTGATCGCGGAAGCGCGGCGGCCGATCCCCGAGTCGGCCGTGTCGCGGAGATAACGCCGACGTGCAAGCGCCATTCGACTCGGGGGTCGGGCGTGATGAACTTGGTTCTCAGGACTTGCCCTTCTAATGTGTGGCATCGCCGGAATCGTTGGCCTCGCACCCGATACGCCCTGCGTGGATGCTGACGAGGTGCGCGCCATGACGGCGCAGCTTGTCCACCGCGGGCCCGACGACGAAGGCTATTACGCCGACCCCAGTGGCCGCTGCGCGCTCGGGTTCCGCCGGCTGGCCATCATCGATCTTGAGACCGGGCAGCAACCCATCACCAACCAGGCCGGCAACGTTCACGTCGTCTTCAATGGCGAGATCTACAACTTTCGCGAGTTGCGTGATGAGTTGAGGGCGGCGGGGCACCTGTTCCGCACGCGCGGTGACGCCGAGGTCATCGTTCACGCGTATTGCGAGTGGGGTGAGGATTGCTTCGAACGTCTCAGCGGCATGTTTGCCGTTGCGCTGTGGGACGCGGAACGCAACGACCTGCTGCTGGCGCGCGACCGCTTCGGAAAAAAGCCGTTGTACTACGCGTTCGCCGACGGCCGGCTCTATTTTGCCAGCGAATTGAAGGCGCTGATGGCGGTCAAATGTGTGCGGCGCGAAATCGATCCACAGGCGCTGCACAGCTACCTGCTGTTTCAATACATCCCCGCGCCACATGCGGTTTACAAGAGTGTCCGCAAGCTGCTGCCCGGTTGTTTCCTGCACGTTCGGGATGGCGAGGCTGATACCGCGCACCCGTTCTGGCAAATGCCGCCCAGCCCGTTCCAGCGCGGTAAGCCCTTTACCGGCAGCTACGCCGCCGCCCGTGACCGCCTCGGCGGACTGCTGACGCGCGCCGTGGAGAGGCGCCTGGTTTCCGATGTGCCGCTGGGCGCGTTTCTCTCGGGTGGTCTCGACTCCTCGATCGTCGTCGGCCTGATGCGCAAACTTGGCGTGTCGCCGCTGCGAACATTCTCGATCGGCTTCCCGGACAAGCGCTATGACGAAACGGCCTATGCGCGCATGGTCGCCGGCCACTTCGACACGGAGCACCATGAAGCGTCTGTGACGCCCGAAGCCACGGACGTTCTCGATTCGCTGGCCTGGCACTACGATGAGCCCTTCGCCGACTCGTCGGCGATCCCGACGTACTACGTTTCGCGCCACACGCGCGAGTCGGTGACCGTGGCGCTCACGGGCGACGGTGGGGATGAGTGCCTGGCCGGCTATGATCGCTACCGGGCCGCGGCGTGGGCGGCGTGGGGTGACGTGTTGCCGATCGTCGGCCGCGCGACCATCGCGCGGCTGGGAGGACTGTTGCCGCGTGGGCGCGCGAAGTCGTTCACCCGCCGACTGTATCGCTTCCTGAGCGCCGTCGGCAAGACTCCGGCGCGCCGCTACTTGTCGTGGGTCAACGTCTTTACGCCCGAGATGCTCGGCGCCGGCTATTGCTCCGACTTCGCCGAGCGGATCGGCTTTCAAGAGCCACTGGCGTGGTTCGATCACCTGTACGAATTCGCCCCGGGCCGGGCGGCGAATCGCGCGATCCACACCGACTTCGCCAGCTATCTGCCCTTCGATCTCCTGACCAAGCTTGACATTGCCTCGATGGCGTGGGGCCTCGAGTGCCGGTCCCCGTTCCTCGACCACGAGCTGGTCGAATTTGCGCTTTCGCTGCCGCTCTCATGGCGCATGAACAAGCGGATTCTCAGGGACTGGGCTGCCCCGCTGCTGCCTGCCGCGGTGCTCCGGCGACCCAAGATGGGCTTTGGTGTGCCGGTCGGCGAGTGGTTTCGCGGCGACCTGCGCGGGCTGCTGGAGCAGCGGCTTTTTGCCCCCGACGCGCTGTGCGCCCGAATATTCAGGCCGAAGTGGCTGCGCACCTTTGTCGATCAACACTTATCGGGCCGCCACAATCACGAGCACCCGTTGTGGGCCCTGCTTATGCTGGAGCTGTGGCACGGGCGCTGGCAGCCCACCGTCTGGTAGCCTGCGCGGCGGCGCACGCCCTGCAACCCACCGGACCAATCTGCCGATGCTGTATGTGCGTGGCAGACGCTGCGAACGCTATCAGCGAGGGTCTCGGTATATGGTCGTGGACCAGCAGGAAATCGACGATCTGCTTTCAGAGGCTGATGGGCTGCGCACAGAGACCGAGAAGCAGGTCGATGGTGTGAAAGAAGACGATCCGGGCCAGACGGAAAAGCCGGCCACCTCCGGCGTTGACGCGTCCGCCGATCTGTACCGCGGCACGTCGGCGGAAGTCAGGCGGGCACTGCGCGTCCGCGTTCCGGCCATCGTTCAACTCGCCGGCCGCCGCATGCCGATCGCCAAAATCCGCATGCTGTCCAACGGTGCGATCATCGAATTCGATAAGAGCGTTGACGATGACCTGGAGCTGTTCATCCGCAACCGGCGTATCGGCCGGGGCCGCGCTGTGAAAGTCGGCGAGCAGTTCGGCCTGCGCGTGACAGAGATCGGCACGCGGCGTGAACGCATCGAATCCATGGGAACCCCGTAGCCGTCACGCCCACCGTGCGAAACCAGGGGGCCATACCCAGTCCGACCGTCTCAGACGTCTGGCACATGCTTGTTTCACGCGCACGCCTATGTAGCGGCCTGCGCCCCGCAGGCCGTCGGCGCGAGAAAGCGTCTCCAACATTCGGCGGCCTGCGAGGCGCAGGCCGTTACGCGCTGTGTTGACCGGCCGCTACCTGTTACGTCGGGCGGTAGCGCTACACGCGAAACACCTTCACCGGAAGCGGCACTAGCGCCGGCGTCTCAGCAGCAACCGGGGTTCATCAAGTCGCAGCACCCAGCTAGTCGCCAGGTAGGTGACCCCGCCGACCGCCAGCGGACCGAACGCATCCGCGGCGCGCCGCAGCACGACCGCGGCGATGTTGGCGGATAACCACGGTGACCAGGCGTTGTAGAAGATATGTGTCACCACGACCGTTGCCGCGGCAGCCGCCAGCATGCGCGCCAGGGCCGACCAGGCGGAAGGCCCCAGCAGCGGGGCGCGTGTGCGGCGGCTCAGCAGGACCAGTCCAACCACAACCGCGGCCGTCGTGGTCAGCGCCGAACTGATCGCGAACGCCGCCTCGCGAATCTGCGCGTGCCAGATAAGCAACACGCTGATGGCGAGATTGATCGGCAGGAACAGGCAACTGATTTTCAGCGGCGTCTTGACGTCGCGAATGCTGAAAAACGCGCGCAGGATCAAGTGCTGGACGAAATAGGCCCACATGCCGAATCCGTAAAACGTCAACACGCGCGCCGCGCGCCGCGTGTCGGCCGGCCCAAACTCGCGGTACTCAAACAGCAGGCGCACCAGCGATTCCGGTATCAGGATCATCATGATCCCCGCGAGTAGCCCGACAAACACGGCCAGGCGCAGCGCGCTGCGGACCTCGTTGGCCCAGGCAGACCAGTCCTCGCGGGCGGCGAACCGACTGAACGCGGGCAGGGCCGCGGTGCCCAGTGACACCGCCAACACGCCCAGCGGAAACTGGTATAGCCGCGCGGCACAGGTGATGGCGGAAAGAGCGCCCTCCCTGAGCGGGTAATCAAACGCGATCCCCAGCCAGTGGGCCGTGGTCGGCGCGACGCCGCGGTGGGTGAACAGCCAGCACACGCCGGCGTCGAGAAACACGCCCAGCGCGAGCACGCCTTGCCCGAGAATAACGGGCCCCATCAAGGTGATGACCTTCATAACGACCGGGTCGCGGGGAGCCCAGCGCCAGCTCAACTTCACGCCATGGCGGCGCAGAAACGGGTATATGAACAGCAGTTGAACGCAGCCCGCGGCCAGCACGCACGCGGCCACCGCGTATATCTGGTGCTCCTTCGCGTCACCGCCAAACTGCGGGCCGACCCATAGAATGCCGGCGATCATGAACAAGTTGAGGATGATGGGCGTCAGGGCGGCGGGAACGAAGCTGTGCAGGCAATTCAGCACGCTGCAAAACAGCGCCAAGATGCAAATCGAGAGCATGAACGGGAGCATCAGGGCCGTCAGTGCCAGCAGGAGACGGCGTGCCTCGGCGGCCTGAGCGTCGATCCCCGTGGATGTCTGCCAGCCGATGAGCAGGCCGACCTCGATCAGCACTATCAGCCCGGTGAGCACGACGGTCAGCAGTGAGAACGTGCCGCCCAGCACCTGCCATGCGCGCGGCTGACCGTCGCGTTCCAGCGCGCGGGTGAACGTGGGGACGAATGCCGCGGCCAGGGCGCCTTCGCCGAACAGCCGCCTGAACAGGTTTGGAATCTGGAACGCGAAATTCCACGCATCGGCCACCCAGCCCAGACCGAACGTCTGAAAGAGCAGGACATCGCGCGCCAGGCCCGTGACTCGCGATGCGAGCGTACATAATCCGATCAGCAGCGCGGACCTGACAACGGGGCGGGGTTCGGACATGACCGAATCATAGCTTGCGAAACGCGTCGTTGGCAGCCATCAGACCGGCCGTTCGATAATCCGGCTCATTGTGGCTTCATGACGTTGGGCTTGAACAGCTTCGTTTGCAGGGCGTGGATAAAGCCGGTCCAGTCGCTGGAAGTGTCTCGGTCGGCGTCGATGTGGTGGCGCATCATGGCCAGCTTGGCGTCAAGATTATCGAGATAATGCACCACGATCGCCTCGGGCAAGGCCGGCAACTTCGGGCTGCCGAACTCATACACGCCGTGGTGCGCCACGACGATGTGCTTGAGCACGTTCAGCACATCCGCCGGTATGGGCTCGCCTGTTTCGGCTTCCACATCGCGGGCCCGCTGATCTATCCACCCCACGCACATGACGATGTGCCCGATCAACTGCCCCTCGGTTGAATAGCCGAAGCTGCTTTCATAGGAGAGCTCACGCGTCTTGCCCGCGTCGTGAAGGAAAATGCCGGCCAGCAC
This sequence comes from Phycisphaerae bacterium, assembly GCA_963675745.2. Classification (GTDB taxonomy): domain Bacteria; phylum Planctomycetota; class Phycisphaerae; order UBA1845; family Fen-1342; genus JAFGRR01. The sequence goes on along the minus strand of CAXXWX010000026.1, from coordinate 653,876 downwards.
GAGATCCTGGCTCACATCGGGATAGCGCGGCATGACCAGCAAGGCCAGTTCGAGCAGACTGAGCGTGTGCTCCAGCAAGCCGCCCAGGTATGCGTGGTGCAGGGCCGTGGCCGCCGGCGCGCGCTTGAACTCGGCGGCGAACTGCTCGTCATTGACGAAGCAGCCGATCAGCTTCAGCAGGGCCGGATGCTTGATCTGGCGCAGAATCTCCTTGGTACGCGACCACATGGCCTCGGGATCCTGCGTGGTGTGTGGGAGGAAATCCGCCGGGTTGAACTCGCCCGGCTCGACGGCGCGCATGCCATCGATGATGAACTGCGGCCGCCCTTTATAGCTCTCGACGCGCCCGCGCAGGTGCATAAACCCGCCGGTCGTCATCGAATCGAACAAAGCCTGCGAAGCATCCCACATCCGCGCGACGAGCTGGCCCGTACCGTCCGCGAGCACGGCGTGTATGTACATGCTGCCGTTAGCCGTCGTCCGCAGGTCTTTCTGATGAATCAGGAACACCTGATCGTCGACACGCTGGCCCGCCTCCAGATCCACAATTGCAGTGCGCTGGCCGGCGGCTTGGGTTTTGCTCATCAATCCACGTTCTCCCTCGGCGTGTCCGGCGTCTCGCGCCCCTCGATCCACTCGACCGCCTCGGGTGACAGAAACACCGCCGCGTTACCAAACAACTCTCGCCGCATCATGATTCCCAGCGGTGTCGTGAAATAGGAGTGAATGTAGGATGCGAATTCGTGTACGGCCTTCTGCCATGATCCGGTTCGCTCTTCGCGGGCGCGCAAGTCTTCGCGCACGTGCTCCAGGTCGCCCCGGTGACGTGTGACGATGTCAGCGAGCAGGATCTGCTCAGCTACGCGGTCACTCAGGCTCCAGTCCGCCCCCTCTAGATTGTGGAACACGATGCGCTGGAGCTGCGCGATCTCGCGGCGCGCGTCGCGCAGGTAGTCCTGCGTCTGAGTCGCGCGCGCAAGCCTCTCGATTTGCTCTTGCGAGATCACAGCCAGGTTATCCTCCGTTCACATGGCCGAGCCGTGGCGGCCCGGTCGGTCGCGGGTCAGTATGACAATCAGTCGGCGTCGCAGGACACTCGAAGCGCGATCTCGCGCCCGCGGCCCGCGAGGCGCAAGTCACTACGGGCTGCTGGAACAGCCCCGCTATGGCTGGTTCGAGTCATCCTCCTCTTCGTCATCCCACTCGTCATCTTCCCCGCCTTCTTCGTCCCATTCGTCGTCCCACTCGTCGCCCTCGGTGTCAGAGGCATCGTCGGTCTCCCCCCATTCATCGTCCCAGTCGTCCTCATCATCCGTTCCAGTGCCCATGTCGCCCATTGACATCATAGCGCCCATCATCAACGCCATCGGGTTACTGAGCGTCTGGGCGTCGGCTTCTTCGATCAGCTCAATGAGCTTGTCGAGCATTGCCTGGGTCTGCTCCATGCTCGCGAGCACTTCCGCCGGATCAGTCTCACCGGGCATCTGTGGCGGCTGAAGCAGCCACTGCCCCCCGATATTAGCGATAATCAGCGCCGGCGGCTCCTCATAACCCGCGTTGGCCAATCCCTCGTCGGTGCCGGTCTCGTCCTCGGTGTCACCGCCGGAGAGTCCGCCGATCGGCAGCATCCCCAGTGGCGACATGCCACCTTCGCCACCCTCTCCCTGATGCTCGGCGACGATCTGTCCGATGTCGCTCAGCAGCGCCTCGATCCGCGTCTGGTCAACGTTGACGGCAACGTGTTCCGCGTCCAGCACTTCATAGGTAAGCAGATTCAGCACGTCTTGCTGCGTCAGCCTCGTCTTGAGCGCGTTCCACAACTCGCTCATCTGCGCCAGCTCCGGCTCCGCGAGGCGCTCGTTCCAGACGTCGAGCAGCAGCTCGAGCTTGGTCAGTGTGGCGAATAACGCATCCTTCACATCCTCGTCGGCGAACGGGCCGGCGCGGTTTGGGTCCAACGCCTCGACGATCGGGAGCGCGTCGAACCCGTAAAACGCCTCTACCGTGCGTTGCATCAGATCGCGAGCGGCGGTCTCGGCGTCAGCCGACGCCATCCCGCCCGGTCCACCCGCGGTCGGCGTATATGTGGCCGGGTTGGCCAGAATACCCTCATCCGGCGCTACGCTGCTGAGTGGTGCGCCCGCCGGGCCGTCGCCCAACACACGATTCAGCCGCGGAGGTGGCTCATCGCCGTTCCCGCATCCCAGAACCAGCAGCAAACCAGCGCACAAGCCAATAGTGATCGTCGCGCGTGACATCGACATAACATTACTCACAACAGGGTGACCTGACTCCGCCGGAAAGTCGGCGCGAACACACCACGCCACGCCTAGCTGAAACGGCCGGGTCTCTATGGGAACGGTAATGGGCGTGGCGGCGGGCGTCAATGGTAAGTTGGTTGTGACAGCCATTCGGCCGGTGCTGAAGACCCGGTTGACCGCCATCGGGTGATTACGGCCCGGGAGTCGGGGGGCCGGTGATGCGCGCACCACCGGTCCCGTCCCGTGTCAGCCCCCTCCGTGTTCCGGTGAGCCAGCACCCGTGTGCCCCGGCGGTGCATAGCGCCGGTGGTCGCCGCCGAGCGTATCGCGCAACCTGGCGGCAAGCTCGTAGTCCTCCGCCGCCAACGCCGTCTCAAGCTGCATCTGCAACTTCGCTTCGGCACTGTCCGGCATCTCATCGAGGAGCTTGTCGCGCAGCTCGCACAGCAGTCGTATCTCCGAACGGGTCGACGTGGGTGGCTCGTCCCGCCAATCTTCGAGCAGGGCCTCCACGCGCTGCAACCCGGCTTCAACAATGGCGAAGGCCGCCTCCATGTTGCCCGACTCGCGGGCCTGGTACGCTTCCGCCCGGCATTGCATCATCATTACATACGGGCGTTGCGCCTCGAGCGCCTGGCGATCGTGCGGCTCCTTGGCATAGCGGCCGCAGAAGTCCATCAGGTGCAGGTTGCGCGTCGTGTCACGTACCACCGCGCCGTACTCTTCGAGCACGAACAGCGACAGATAGCGCTGGTAGTACAGATAGCCTTCGTGACGCAGTTGGCGACACTCTTCGGGCATCAGCGCGAACCGGGCGTCGTCGCCACGGCGTCGTTGATGCTCGAGCAACTGGTGCTCGTGATAATCGAGCAGTGACGTGAAACCGTGCGGCCGCTGGCCGTCCGGGCGACCTTCGGGCTCAAGCTGCAAAAGGCCCAGATCCACCCGCGTCTGAATCTTCTCCTGCCCGTCACGGCCCACGATCTTGCGGACCGAGATTTTCCCGGGTTCGTATTCCCAGTCTTCCAGAATGACACGCAGGTCACTTATCATGCCTCTTTTAATCGGATTCCGACGCGGTGACGATCAATAGCACGTGCCGGTCACCGCGGCATGCCGGCCAGATCGACGGTCCGAGAATGCGTGTTATCGCCGGACAATACCGAGGCTTGAGATTGGCGGCTCCGCCTGGTGACGCCACCCGCCCCATCACGGATCGCATCAAGGAAACGCTCTTCAATGTGCTCGGGGCGCGCCTGGCCACCCCGGGCACGCTGCCCGCCGTCGATGTGCTTGATCTGTTCGCCGGCAGCGGCGGCCTCGGAATTGAAGCCCTCTCGCGCGGGGCACGCTCGTGCCTGTTTGTCGAGCGCGGCCGGGCGGCGTTGCGCGTGCTCCGTGCCAACATCGCGACGGTGCGCGCCGGCGACGCGTGCCGGGTTGCCCCCGAAAACGCCTGGACACTGCGCCTGCCGGAAGCACCCGCCGGCGGCGGATACGGCCTGGTGTTCGTCGATCCGCCGTTCCGAGACGTCGACAACCCGCAGCGTGTAATCGACCTGCTCGAACGCGTTGCAATGCGGCTTGCTGATGACGCGCTCGTCGTGTTCCGCCTGGACGCGCGGACGCGTTTTCCAACCAGCGATCTGCGACTGTTGACTTGTGGCGAGACCCACGAGTGGGGCCGCAATCGCGTATTGTGCCTGAGCCCCCGATGTGACTGATCTCCGCGCCCGGGCCGTGCGTGGCCGTGCGAGTGAGTGTACCGCACGCCTTATGCCCGCCGGGCCGCCAGCCGTTAGCGACATTCGCACTCCGAATAATCGCCAATCTACCTGATGGCCGCCTGAGGCCGCGGCCACTTGGTAAATCCAACCCGTTGCTCGATCAAGTTACGCGGACCTTGGCGACGAAAGTATGCCAGTCGGGGGGTGAGAATCATGTATCAAGGAGCGCGGCATGAACGGACGTGCACGTCTGATGATTGTGATACTCTCCACCTCCCTCGCGATCGCGCTGCTGCCCTGCGTAATGGGCGGCGGCTGCAACTTCAGCCCTGATGACTTGATTTCTCCAACACCCGATGGTGGTGATGGCGTTGATGGCGCTACCGATGGCGGCGACGGCGGCGATGGTGGTGATGGTGATGTCGACGGCGGCGATGGCGGCGATGGTGATGCCGACGGTGGCGACGATGGTGATGGCGATGATGACGGCGGCGACGGCGATGCCGACGGTGGCGATGGCGGCGACGGTGATGATGGTGACGCGGACGGCGGCGATGGTGGCGACGGTGATGATGGCGATGACGATGGCGGCTCCGACACCGACGACGGCAATTTCGTCGCCGCTTCGATCATTCACCGCGGGGCCGGTGGATTCGTCGCCGACCCCAAGTACGGCATACCCAGTGGAGCCAACTACGCCGAAGGCGGCAGTATCAAGAGCAGCATCCGCGACGCTATCGTCTCCAAGGATGGCGGCCGCATCTGGTTCACGACCAGCAATGCTGCTGCCACTCCCCAGGCACAGTTGTTCTGCATCAACAGCGACGGCAGCGGCCTGGTGGAATTCACGTTACCCAGCGGCTTGGTCAAGCTACCCGCCGAAATCCGACCATCCGCCGACGGCGACGTCTGCGCACTGATCATCGACGCCTGCGGCGATGAAGCGTGCAGTGGCTACATGTTCACGTCGTCAGTCATTCTGCTGGCGGACTGGGCGAGCGGGACACTCGCCACGTTGCTCGACGGTCGCAATTTCGAAGAGGGTGAGGAGGATTTCAACAACCTCCAGATCACCGACGACGGTACGGCCCTGCTCTTCATGGGCTATGATTCAGGCATCATTTACGGACTCAGCGCCGCCGGCGGCCAGCCAGTGGCATACCTGGCACCGAATCAGTTTGTGCGCAGCGGTTCGGTGGCTCGCGGGCCCTCGAAGTTCCGCATTAACGGCGACGCGTCGGCCCTCGTGGCGGTTGTCCGGTTCGAGGGCCCCAACAACACCTTTCCTCGGGACGTTTATCTCCAGACATCCGCCGGCATCACCACGCTGACCAGCAGTGGCGACGCTTACGCCAGTGGCTACCACAACGACCTCGGCGTCAGCGATGACGCCCGTTATGTCGCGTACACGCGCAACACAAACGACCTCTCGCAGTACCAGGTGGAAATCGTTGATCGCACGGCTGGAACCACCACGGTAATCGCTCAGGGCCTCGCCGGGCACTCCACCTTCCTGGACAGCGCCGGAACGGCGATCTTCACGGGCTATCGGCCGGATGAGCCGAGCGGCAACGTCGATCAATTGCCCGGCCTGGGCACGCTTGACGGATCGATGGCCCTCGAAAGCCACGAGGCCTGGCTGAACCACTATGCCACGCCGGTCAATATGACTTCCATGAGTGCGGGAGCGGGTGTGTTGGCCGGTCTGTGGGACAACGGCGAATTCGGCGACCCGCATCGGCTGTACGTGTGGTTCCCGAACGTTGCATCCTATCGCGGGGGGCCCAGCATCACCGGAGTCCAATACGATCTCGACACCACCGCCGGCACACTTACGGTGCGCGCTACGGTCAGCGGAGATGCAACCTCCGTGCAGCTATTCGCGTTTTATGACAACTTCGAGTCGATTTACCAGCTCCCACAAGCTGAGGATCCGTTCTTCAGCGAGCGCTGGGGGCAGGATATGACCGCAACAGAGGCCGACGCTTCGGTTTACGAGTGTACCGCGAACCTCGACGGCCTCACGCTGAACGAACGCTTCCGGGTCCGCATCGGCGTCGGTGACAACGCCGGCAAAAACTGCGCATATGTAGATTTTCGCCCCGTGCCGATCCAAAACGAGACGGTGGACATCAACGGCGACGGCGTCGCAGATTAGACGCGTACGCCGCCGGCGTTCCCGTTGGCCGAGTGGCGTCGCAAGCCTCGCCCTATGGCTGGTCCAGCAGGTTTATAAAAGCGTCTATATCGCCGTTGTTCATCCAGCCGTCGCCGTTTATATCGCCGTTCATGATGTCGCAGTCCGGGTACTCGGCTGGGTACTGATCGGGATAGGACAGCGCATAGACAAACGCGTCGATATCGCCGTGATTTGTCCAGCCATCGCAGTTCAGGTCGCCCAGCGGTTCGCACTCATCGGGCGTACCGTTGGCGTTGACGTCCTCGGACGCGCCGGCGGTGATGTCGCACACGTCGAGGGCGCCGCTGATGTTGCAGTCGCCGATGCCGCGGAAAATGTAAGCCGAGCCTGACGAGCTGCCCAGGTCGTCATCATACCAGGCACCGATTAAGCCCATGTCACCCGACAGCGAGACCGCCCCGCCGAAGTTGTCGGACTCCGCACCATCCATGGCGGTCAGCTTGGCCAGTTCGACCCACTCGGCGCCGTCGAAGTGGAAGATGTACGCCGCGCCGGCGTAGTTGCTTATGTCGTCGTCCCCGTATGCCCCGATCAGAGCGAAGTCGCCGGAGAGCGACACGGCGCTGCCGAAGTAGCTCTGATCAGCCGATTCGCCGTCGGAAGCCGTGAACTTGGCCTGTTCGCCCCATTGCACACCGTCGTAACGAAACACATACGCCGCCGCGGTCGGTGCCCAAAACGAAATGGCAGGCGCCCCGATCAGCGCGGTGTCGCCAGCCAGGCACACGGCGCTGCCGAAGGAACCCCAAGGCCCTGCATCGGCTGCGTACAGCTTCGGGTCCTGATTCCACGTGCCGCCGTCGTAGCGGAACACGTATGCCGCGCCGGCCAGGTGCCCGTAGTCATCGTCGCTTGACACGCCGATGAGGGCCACGTCTCCGGAAATGGAGACCGTGGAGCCGAAACTGTCTGACGCGTCGCCATCCAGGGCCAAGAGCTTGGCCTCCTCGACCCAGGTGGAGCCATCGTAGCGGAACACATACGCCGCGCCGGCTTGGCCACCAAGATCGTCATCGTAGCGCGCCCCGATCAGCGCGATATCGCCGGAAAGCGAAACGGCGCAGCCAAACTCATCACCCACCTCGCCATCCGCCGCGGTGAGGCGGGCTTCCTCGATCCACGCCGTGCCGTCATGGCGGAAGACGTACGCCGCGCCGGGCACGTCGGCGCTGGTGCTCCCTGGTGCTCCCACCAGCAACACATCACCGGCGAGCGAAACAGCCGTGCCAAAGACGTCGCTGGCGGCGAGGTCGGCGGGCGTCAGTTTGTCCCCCAGAACCCAATGCACGCCATCGTGGTAGTAGACGTACGCCGCCCCGGCGCTGCTGGCCATGTCGTCGTCACCGTATGCCCCGACGACTGCGGTGTTGCCGTCAATTGCCACCGCACCGCCGAAGTAGTCAAAGCTCTCGCCGTCGACCGCTGTGAGCTTGCGGTGCTCGCCGGCGACACACCACGCATCGCATTCGTCGGGCACGCCGTTCCGGTTGCGGTCTTCGCTCATGCCGGCCGCGATATCGCAACTGTCGGCGACGCCGTTGCCGTTGCAGTCGGGCTCACACTCGTCGGGGACGCCATTGCCAGTGCAATCTTCGCTGGTTGAATCGTCGATATCGCAGCTATCGGCGACGCCGTTGCCGTTGCAGTCGGGTTCGCACTCGTCGGGGACGCCGTTGCCGGTGCAGTCTTCGCTGGTTGAACCGTCGATATCGCAGCTATCGGCGACGCCGTTGCCGTTGCAGTCCGGCTCGCACTCATCCGGGACGCCGTTGCCTGTGCAGTCTTCACTGGTTAGATCATCAATATCGCAGCTATCAGCGACGCCGTTGCCGTTACAGTCGGGCTCACACTCGTCGGGAATGCCATTGCCCGTGCAATCCTCGCTGGCACCTGCAGTAATGTCGCACTCATCAGCAATCCCATTGCCGTTGCAGTCGGGCTCGCACACATCGAGCGCACCGTCGGCATTACAATCGCCCAGACCGCGGAAGATGTAAGCGGATCCGGCCGCCTGCCCATGCGAGAAGTCGAACCACGCGCCGGCGACTGCCGTGTCGCCGGACAGTGCGACCGACCAGCCGAGCGCCTCCGGTCCGACGCGCGGGATGGACGAGATCAGCTTGCCCGCCTCGGTCCACGCGGCGCCGTCGTAGTGATACACATACGCCGCGCCGGCTAGTCCCTGGCCATCGAGTATGCTCACCGGCGCACCGATCAGTGCCGTGTCGTTTGACAGCGCCACGGAGTACCCGAACTCATCTGGTGATCGACCATCGGAAGCCATGAGTTTGGCCTCCTCAACCCAGGCTGCCCCGTCGAAGCGAAAAACGTACGCAGCGCCTTGGTGCGACCACTGGTCATCCACGGAGAAGGCGCCTATGAGCGCCGTATCTCCCGAGAGTGATACGGAACAGCCAAAGTAATCTTCTTGCTGGCCGTCGGATGCTATTAGCTTGGCCTCATGGATCCATGTCACGCCGTCAAAGCGATAAGCGTGCGCGGCGCCGGCGTTGACTGCCATCTCGTCATCACAGCTATCGCCGACCAGCAGCGTGTCGCCTTGCACGCATACCGAGCGACCGAAGTATGGCCCCACGCCGTTTGGATCGGTGAGACGTACCTCTTCCTGCCACGTTGCTCCGTCGTAGCGGAACACGTACGCTGCGTTTACGTAGTCCGTTCCAATGGCCGCCACGTTTCCTGAGATCGAGACCGCATACCCAAAATAGTCACTCGCGCTGCCATCGGAAGCGGTGAGCTTGGCCTCTTCGGTCCATTGTCCTTCGGCGTAACGGAAGATGTATGCCGCCCCGCCATTTGCAATGAGATCGTCGTCGTCCAGGGCACCGATGATGGCCACGTTGCCATCGAGAGCCACTGCGTACCCGAACTCATCGAACTCGTCATCATCAGATGCCATCAGCTTGGCCTCTTCGAGCCACTCCATGCCGTCCCATCGAAGCACGTAAGCCGCACCGCAGCGATCGACCAGCCCATCGGCGCCGCTGGCACCAATCAGTGCTACGTCACCGTCAATTGCCACCGCGCTGCCGAATCGGTGCATTTCACCGCCATCCGAGGCGTACACCTTCCGAAACTGGTCGGCGTAGCAGTTGATCTCGCACTCATCGGGAATCCCGTCCTCGTCGCGATCCACGCTGGTGCCATTGAGTACGTCACAACTGTCCGCGACGCCGTTGCCGTTGCAGTCCGGCTCGCACTCGTCGGGCACACCCTCGCCGGCGCAGTCTTCGCTTGTGCCGTCCAGGATGTCACAACTGTCGGCGACGCCGTTACCATTGCAGTCGGGCTCACACTCATCAGGCACACCCTCGCCGGCGCAGTCTTCGCTCGTGCCGTCGGCAATATCGCAGACGTCGGCGATACCGTTCTGGTTACAGTCGGGCTCGCACTCATCCGGAATACCGTTATCCGTGCAATCCTCACTGGTGCCGTCCAGAATATCGCAGCTGTCGGCGACGCCGTTCAGATTGCAATCGGGCTCACACTCATCCGGAATGCTGTTGCCAGTGCAGTCTTCGCTGGTGCCGTCGACGACATCGCACTCGTCGGGCGCCAGGTTGCCGTTACAGTCCTCGCTCGTTTGATCATCGACGTCACACATGTCGAGCACGCCATTGCCGTTGCAGTCGCCCAGTCCGCGGAACACGAAGACCTTCCCGGGACTGTCGCCCGTGAGATAGGGTGCCCCGACGACGGCGAAGTCGGAGGCGATCGCGACCGAGTAGCCGGTATTGCTGTCCGACCAGTAGTCCCAGAGCTTGGCTTCAGCGTTCCAGGCTGCGCCGTCAAACTGGAACACATACGCCGAGCCGTATTCGGAACTCGAGTTGTCATACGGAGCGCCAACCAAGGCGATGTTGCCGGAGACGGCGACAGACTCTCCGAAGCGATCGCCCTCGGCGCCGTCATAGGCCAGCAGCTTGGCTTCTTCCAGCCAGCTCGTGCCGTCGAAGCGGAACACATAGGCCGAGCCGGAGGATGTGCCCGAGTCGTCGTCGGAACGTGCGCCAATCAGAGCGGTGTCGCCGGACACGGAAACAGCGGTCCCGAAGATGTCCGACGCTGCCCCGTCGGACGCAAGCAGCTTGGCTTCTTCGGCCCATGTCGATCCATCGAAACGAAACACATATGCCGCACCGGCACCGTTGCCCATGTCGTCGTCGCCATGCGCGCCGATCAGAGCGGCGTCACCATCGAGGGATACAGAGTAGCCAAAGTGGTTGAGCGGGGACGGATCGGAAGCCATCAGCTTGGCTTCTTCCACCCATGCGCCGTCATAACGAAACACGTATGCTGCGCCGGGCTGATCGACATCCACGTACGGGTAATCGGCGCCTATTAACACGGTATCACCGCTCAGGGCCACCGACGCACCAAAATGCGCGTACGCCTCGCCGTCGGACGCCAGGAGCTTGGCGTCTTCGACCCAGCTCGTGCCATCGTAATGGAACACGTACGCCGCACCGGAGCTGGCGCCAAGCGCGTCATGGGTTTTGGCCCCGACGAGAATCGTGTCTCCGGAGATAGCTACGGAGTGCCCGAACCGGTCGTACGCCGCGCCATCCGGCGCCACGAGCTTGGCTTCCTCGATCCACGTCTCACCATCAAACCGGTACACGTACGCTGCCCCGGACCATTGCCCATACTCGTCGCGTTCTGGCGCGCCGACGACGTAGACATCACCGTCAACCGCCGCCGAGCTACCGAACTTGTCTCCGCTCGCACCGTCAGACGGTTCGAGTGTCGCCCATTCGTCAGGCGTACACTGCGCCTGAGTGATGTTCGCGCCAACCAAGCACACTGCGCCCACAAATACGACAGTACACAGCGATTGAATATTGACTCGCATCTTCCTACCCCTTCCGCCGCAAGTAGCCGTGCGGCTCAGCGCCGAGGCTCCAGCGAACACGCCCCGGCCGAATGTGCGACATGAACGGCCCAACACGCCGTGAGGCGACCCAGCGCCCCGGCGATGCTGCCCCCGCGACCTTCCACTATACAGATCGGGATGCGGTGACTCAACGGCTTCCAGCGCGCAGCCGGCGGGAACAGCCCTCTCGCTAAGACGTCCGACTCGGGGTCGAACGCTACCGGCCATCGTGACTTGCTCTAGGGTTTCTGGCGTGAGATGTTTGGCGGGCCTTCGCCGGCGCGTTTTTCGTAGGTGCCGTCGCCGGTCTTGACGTACTTGGTAAAGCCCATTTCGCCGAGCTTCTTGTCGTCACGCAGCGTGCGGTTGAGCGCGTGGTCGGAGTGTTGACCGGGGATGATCGGGGCGGAAATCACGCGGCGGACCGGCTGGCCGGTCTCGGGGTGGCGCGTGAGCGGCTTGTCACTCATCTTCTGCCAGACCTCGAACCGCTCGCCAGGCTCGTCGCCGGGCCGGATGATTTCGTATTCGTAACGCGGCATGTGTGACCACCTGCAATCCGAGCGCGTGCGACCGTTCACGGAGACCGGCGCCTGCTATTCGGATTTTAGCACGTTGCGTGGCGCCTGTGGCAGATATTACAACCGGGGGATCCGAAGATTCGAGGGCGCGGTGGTCGGCGACCTCTCCGTCTTCAAATCCCGCGGTCTCTGATCCAGCCGCGCCCGCTGGGGAGCGAGGACACCGGGTACGCGATCACGGCGCGGCAAGATTGCAGGCACGTCGGCGGCACGGCGTCGGCCGGCGCGCCCACACTGCTGGGGCACGCGGTCCCACGCCACCGCCGTACTCTCCGCTGCCACTACTTGGTCGCGGTGAACTTACCAGTGCCCGAGTCGTACTTGAAGCTGTTACCCGTCGGCTTGTACTTGTAGGTCGTCGCGTCGACCTTTGACCAGTTGGCATCGGTAATGCCGCCATCAATCACGTCGGTGAAGAGCGCGTTTGTCGCGCTGGCATCTCCAACCTTGGCGTCATCCAACTTGGACGGGTAAGTGTCATTTCCCTTGATCAGCTCGGCCATGTGTGCCAGGCTGATGCCGCTTTGAATCGCGGCAACGGTGCCCTCTTCCGCGGCCGCCTTCGCTTCCGTGTTGACGTCGGCGAATTTCGGGACCACGACGGCGGCGAGCAGCCCGATGATCACGATCACCATAACCAACTCGACCAGGGTAAAAGCTGTGCGTTTCGGATTCATCTGCGCTTCCTCGCTACTACGGGTGTCACTTTGACAAGTGCAATACCCTGGTTCCCTCCGGGGTCTGCAACGTCACGGTTTCTGCATCGATCGCCCCGACAACAGAACCGTCACTCAATCTGTCGCCCGGCCGTACGATACGCTCGTTTATCAACGCCAGCGGAGGCGTACCGCTGATTACAGCGCTGAATACAAAGCGCGGTTCACCCACAACTTCACCATCGCCTGCATCCGCTTGATTCGGCTCAGAATCCGTGTCGCATGAGTTGTGGAACGGATCTGTCGGCCATGTTGCCGCGTCCAACGCCGCGCGCAGGTCCTGCGCGGCCGGCGTGGCGGTAGCGTCCGGACCGGTAATGACGGACGCCGTGTCCAGCTCCGCGGTCGCTGCCCGCGGTTCGGCGTGGGCTTCCGCGGGGCTGTTGCCGATGCCCAGCCGTGTCGCGACGAACCAGATCGCGGCCAGGGCCGTCACGCCGGCGAGGATTTGCTTTCTGCGTCGCCCGCTATTCATCGTCTTCCTCTAGTCCGGCCTGGTCGGCCAGCGCTTCTCGCAGCCCTTCATCCGGAACAAACGGAATCTCGATCAGCAGTTCGAGGCGCAAGAATTCGCCGCTGCGCGCCCATAACATGTCGGTAATGTGTAGAGGGAAGGTAAGCTGGTTCAATCGGTCGAGGCACTCCGTCAGCGACGCGTATGAGCCCATGCACACAATGTGGCAACGCTCACATGCCAGCAGGTTCTGGCGGTCGGCCGCCCCGAACAGGGCGGGTTCCTCGAACGTCAACTGGTCGATCGAGACACCCGGGTCGTCAAACACCTCGGCCATGGCGTCAAAGACCATCGTCGACGCGCGCTGCGACATCCAGCGCGCGGCGGCGGCGTCCTCATTCTCGTCGGCCAGCGCCTGCTCAAGTTGCACGGCGCGCGCCGTATAGTCGGATGTCTCCTGCCAGGTTGTCTCCAGCGCCGCCGTGGACTGGACCACGTTGCTCGCCAGACGCTGCTCGGTGATCTTCCCGGGCACCAGCGCGATCAGGATGTGCGCCAGGGCCGCGACGGGCGCCGCCACCAGCATCAGCGCAACCACGATACAGCGCGGAGTGAGCCAGTTTCGCACCGCGTCAGCCTCCCGTGTATCGGATAGTGAGTTGCATACTGGCCGGCGCCAGGCGGCCGCTGCCGTTCACCGAAGTCACCTTGGCATCCGCACACACGGGGCCGGCCGACAGCTCCCGAGCCCACTGATCAGCGACAACGCTGGCAGGTACGCGGCCCTGGTAGGTCCCGCGCACATCGAATATCACCCTCTCCACACTCACGCGCATCGACACATCTTCAAGCTGGACGTTCTCGGGAACCGCCTCGAGCACGAGCTTCATCAGCCCGACAGCGGGGGTGGGAGCCGGGCACACTGATCGCAGCTTGGCACGCCGCCCCATCTCGAGCGCGGACTCGGCCCACTTCTCCTCGGCGAACGAGCGGTGCAGATTCGCGTGCTCGAGCTGCAATTCGAGACGCTGGACTGTCGGCCTCAGCACGCTGACTGCGGCGTGCGCCTGTCGGGGGACACTCGCGTTTCCGAATATGACCACCAATGCGCACAGCCCGACCGCCATTGCCGGTCGCGTCAGCTTGGCGCCAAGGCGTTCCTCCGGCGGTCGCAGGTCGATGCCCGCCGAATCGACGTTCGATTCGCCAAGTGCCTCAAGGAAGCGACTCTCGATCTGGTTGTCCGGTGTCGATGGCGCTCGAAGCTCCAGTTGCTCGGCAAGAAACTCGGACAGGCCGGGGATGGCGGGCGCCGCCAAAACCTGGACTATGATCTCTTCACCGGCGAGCGTCTCATGTTGCGACAGGCTCTGTTCGAGTTCGCGCTGTAGCTTCTGGAGCGGTGGGTTGAGTGTCGGCCACAACTGCGCGGCGGCGATGCCGGGACGAACCTCGTCTTCACGTCCGACCGGGATGCCCACCTCGGTGAGCAACGCTTCCGCCTGTGCCTGATCCAGCGTCAGCGGCCCATCGCTGGTCAGGATTGGCCGCTGATACGCGGCCACGAAATCCTGCCGGCCGAGCAGCACGTCGCGGCAGTCCATCAGACCGTATTCATCAAAGAGCTGTACCGTGCTGGTGCGTTGACCTAGCAGGAGTTGGATGGAGACCTTCGCGCCGTCGGGCGGCCCAATCGCGGACGCAAGTGCGGTCATGCGGCGCATGCGCAAGCCCGCCTTGCGGCCGGCACGAAGCAGGCCACGCGCCAGGCGACTGTCTACGCCGCAGGCCAGAACATCCGTGCTTTTGTTGTCACGTTGTGGCCGGTTCTTCAGCACCTGGATGTCTGTTACCAGATCGCGCCCGCCCGCATAGCTCGACAGTCGCGTTCGCACGGCACGTTCGCGGTTCTTGGCGCTGAGCGGAGGCATGGTCAGCCTCTGCGCGATGCTCCCCGCGCCGGCGAAAGCCACAAAGGCATCAGCGCCGCGGAGTTGTTGCTCAGCGACAAAGGCCTCCAGCTCGCTCGACACGCCGCGCTTGTGCAGCGTCTCGCGGTCCCATTCAATGCAGGTACGCGCGCGCAACACGGCGTCGCGCGTGTTGCCTTGTACGGCACACAGCGTCGCTCCGGCGTCGTCACAGACAAGGCTGAGCCATGTACGTTGATGTTTAGCGGCGGTCATAGCATCTCAATGCCATTCCTGGTTCGGCGCGTTGGCCGCGCCGGGCGCAAATCGGTTCCGTGCCGCTCATCGACCAGGCGGAGGTGAGTGGTGAATTAGGCGGCGTGAGCGGGGACGCCGCCCACTCACGAGCAAGCTGAAAGCCCCATAATCAACGGATGGGGCGGCGTGCAAATGCTGGACGATCCGTAGTGTTGCTGCGTCCGTGAGCCTCTGGGTGCAGCCATCGCCAATGCCGACAATTGCAGTCTTTGAAGAATCTAGAATACGTAAAATTCGGCGCTGCGGGCTTGCGTATCGGAGCATGTCATCGTACATTTCCAGGTGTACGATATTCTGCAACCGAGCCCCGGGCCGGTCTGTGTTGGTGCACGTGTCCCCCCCCACACGTCCCGACCGCCGGCCCACTTTTTTGCGCTGATCTTGCGCCTTGCCTGACGCGCGACGCCGGCGCAAAGGCCCTCCGCGGTTTGACACTCGTTTTTGCGCCACCTACTATGCCGCGCATGCTGTTCAGGAGTGCATCGGTTTTGGGCGCGCGATTTTGCTGCGCCGGCGCACAGGTCGAGCCGTGGCGCCAATGTGATCGCGAGCGTAGCTTTGCTGTCACGCCGTCGCGCGCCGCGACGTCCCGTTCAAGAGTGTCCCTTCAATCAGACTTCCAAGGCAGGTACACGATCATGGGGAGAATCCTCGCATACGGCGCGATCGCCTTTGGCCTCGTCGTGCTCAACGGTTGCTACGGAGACCAGGCCGATACCGACGGTCCAATCAGCGCGTACCGCGAGCGCATGCTTGCCCGGCACTCCGACGAAGCCGACAACGCGCCGGGCGCAACATCCGCGCAGGTGGCGCGGCGGATTCACCAGATGCAGCAGGGCGAGCCGCTGGTGCAGCCGGCCGATGATAGTGCCGGTTTGCAGCCGCGCCTGGCGCTACCTGTCGGCGCGACCGCCGGCCAGCAGCCCACCGCCGAAGAGCTTCTCGCCGCCATCCCCGATCCGACTGAAGCCGCGAGTACGTTTAACAGGCGTCTGGACGCCCTGGGCGTGTTGACCGCCGAGTCACGCGTTGTCGAGAGCTACAAGAAGGTTATCGCCAGGGCCGAGCAGTATCTCGAAAGCTGCCGGCGGCCGCGGCAGATCAGGCTCAGTCTCGCGGACTGCGTCGAGCGGGCCATGCGCCACAATTACACAATCCGCATTCACGGCTATAACCCGGCGATCCGTGCCGCGCAACTTGTCGAGGCTGAAGCCGCATTTGACGCCGAGTTCTTCCTCGATGCCGGCTATCAGCAGCAGGACGCCGACGCGATTGTGCGCTCCGGGACCGAGCAGGTCGATTCGCGCACGCTTGGCGGCGGGATTCGCAAGCTGCTGGCGACCGGTATGTCCGCCCAGGTCGGCATGAACTACTCACGCACCGGCATCGATTCACCCGACTTGCCCAAGGGCACCAACCCGTCCTATGGCGTGCACTTCACGGCCGAGCTGCGACAGCCATTGCTGCGCGGCTTCGGGCTGCAGGTGAACCGATCGCAGATCGAGATCGCGCGTACCAACCGCAAGGTCTCGTATTGGCAATTCGTCGCCGAGGTACGCGACCAGTTGCAGGCCCTGGAAACGGCCTACTGGAGCCTGGTGCAGGCGCGGCGCAATCTGGCGATCCTGGCCGAGTCCGTCGCGCAGAACTGGGTCACGAAGGAAGACATATACGAGCGCCGCGAGCACGACGTCACGCCGGTTGAGATCGCCAACTCCGAGGCGCGCTACCAGATTCGCTATGTTGAGTTTCTCGAGTCTGTGCGGATACTGAAGGATGCCGAGGAAGCCCTTAAGAACCTCATCAACGATCCCGAGCTGAAGCTCTCGGAAGACATCGAAATCATCCCGACTGATATCCCCCTCGCGACGCCCCTGACGCTCGACCAGTTTGCCGAGGTGCGGACGGCTCTGGAGAAACGCAGCGAAATCAGACAGGCCCGTCTGGGCATCGAGGCCCTGCGCATCTCGACCGCGGCCGCCAAAAACCAGACGCTACCGCAACTGGACCTGACGTTCAGCTATGACGTGCACGGCGCGGCGGCCAGCGCCGACAACGCCTGGGATCGCATGTCCCAGAACGATTTCATCTCATATGGTGTTGGTGTGCAGTTCTCGTACCCGTTCGGGAACCGTGCGCGGCAAGCCGCGCTGCGCAGCCAGCGTTTGCAGGAATCTCAGGCGACCGTGCAGCTCGAGCAGATCATGGACGGCGTGGTGCAGGAGGTTAATTCGAGCGTGCGCTCGATCATCGTGCGCTATGCCCAGCTGCCCGAGCAGCTCGGCGCCGTCCAGTCCAGCGAACGCAATCTGCGCTCGCTCCAGGCACGCGCGACGTCGATCAATCCCAGCTTCCTCGAAACCGAGTTGAGCGCCGTCGAGCAGCTTTCCAGCAGCCGCACCAGACTGCTCCAGGTACTGATCTCCTACAACACCGGCATCATCGACCTGGAGCGCGCCAAGGGCACGCTGCTCGAATACAACAACATCGTGCTCGAGGAAAAGCCGCCGGCGGACTGAGCCGTCGAGATATATCCGAGCGGGCAACGTCCCGACGCGGGCCTCAATGCCACGCCGGCCGCTTGCGCTCGCCAACCGCGCACCGGCGCTTGGCGTAATAGCGGATTCGCGCTTGGATCACCGGGCAGACGAGGCTAGGCTGGTGGTTCAGGGACTGACGAGTCTGATCGGGCGCCAATCGTATTGGGGTATGGGTGGCCGGCTCAAGCGAAACGCAACTTACCGCCGACGCTCGCGACGCGCGCGTCGGACAGGTACTGAACGCATATCTCGACCGCCGTGCGCGCGGCGAGGATGTGTCGGAACAGGCCCTGCTTGCCGAACACGCCGACATTGCCGACGAACTGCGCGAACATCTGGCGCTGCTTGTCGAGCTGGAACCGGATGACGGGCGGATCGAGTCGCTGTTGCGGCAGCGCGTCCTGTCGCCGTGCGCCGATGGGCGTTATCTGGCCGAATTCGGAGCCTACAAGATCACCGGTACGCTCGGGCGCGGCGGCATGGGCATCGTGCTCAAGGCGTATGAGGAGAGCCTGAACCGCACCGTCGCGCTCAAGCTGCTGCGCCCCGATCTCGCTGATGATTCGGCCGCCGTCCAGCGGTTTGAACGCGAGGCCAAAGCGGCGGCGGCTCTGCACCATCCGAACATCGTCACGGTCCACGCGATCGGGCGCGAGCGTGACACGCACTACATAGCGATGGAGTACGTGACCGGTGGCACACTCGCCGACCTGATTCGCGAACACGGCCCGCTCGACGCCGACGCGACGCGCGCCGTATTTCGCCAACTGCTGGAAGCGCTGGCCGCGGCCCACGCGGCGGGGCTGATTCACCGGGACGTGAAATCGGCGAATGTGTTGGTGGAAAGCAGGGATCAGGGAACGGGGAACGGGGAACAGGGAACAGAGGCTGCGCGATCGGAAAAGGCGTCCAGTGACGGCGCAACCCGTTCCCCGTTCCCCGTTCCCCGTTCCCTGCCTCTGATAAAACTCGCCGACTTCGGCCTGGCACGCATGCTGACCGCGCAGACCCGGCTGACCACCGGCGACGGCATCATGGGCACGCCGGAATACATGTCACCCGAGCAGGCCCGCGGCGACGAGGACATCGATCACCGCACCGACCTCTATTCGGCGGGCGTGGTGCTGTACGAAATGCTGACGGGGCACACGCCGTTCCGAGCGGAAACGCCGAGTGCGGTGATACATCGGATACTGCACGAGGAGCCGAAGGATCCGCGTAGTTTCCAGAGTCGTGTTGATCCACGGTTGGCGATCATTGCCGGCCGACTTATGGCGAAAGGTCGCCGGGACCGTCCACCAAACTGCAACGCCGTGCTCCACCTGATGCAATCTGCGAACCCGATCTGCCGTCTCACCATTCGACGCAAGCGGTCGTACGGCGCGGCGGCGGTCGTTGCGCTGGCCGCCGTTGGCGTTGTGATGTTCATTTGGTCATCCGTCTGGACAACGGCGTTTGACATTACAGCAGCCCGAATCGACGCTGAGTTGGGGAATGTAGTGCAGATTCGGAAGGCTAACGAAACGGAGTGGCACACCTTCCGTTCTTTCGATGAGTTCGGCGACCAGCCGCTGGTTTGCGCCGAAGCGGTGCATGCAGCGTCGCGCGGCGTGGTAGTCGTCGGACTGCGCGCACCTGTGAATGATGCTGGCGCCGTGCTCCTCGGATTCAGCCAAGACGCAAGGGAGCTCTGGCGAACAGCGCTGCATCCCGAATGGGATTGGCCGGGTTGCGACTCGCGTGCGCGCTGGTGGCACGTGAGGCAGGTGGTCGCCGGTAATCTCGACGATGCACCCGGCGATGAACTGCTCGTGGTGGCTCAGGATGCTGATTACTACCCGGCTCGCATATCGCTGATCGATCCTCTGACCGGACGAGTCCAGCAGACGTTCTGGCATCCCGGCCACATCACAGGCTTGCGTATCCTGCCCAATCTGCTAGGCGATGGACAGCCTGGTGTCCTGGCCTGGGGCTGGAATAACCTGCTGGACAAAGCCACTGAGCAGTCGTTGCTCGACGAGGCGACCGAGGCGCACTGGGACTGGGTACCGGCGTTGATGGTGCTCGATCCACGCCAGCTTGCTGGCGTCGCGCCCCCCGCTATGGGGACGCTCTCAGAACAAACCGGTGCCGCGCCCAAGGCATACGCATTCCTGGATCAGCCTGGCGGCTACGGTGTGCGCTCCGTTGGGTTACGACCCTCAGACGGTGATGGCCAAGTGATCGCACGGTCAACCTGCAAGTGGAAGATTGACCACATAAGACTCACGCCGCGACATTCCGAATCTGATTCGGATTTGCTGATCCAAGTGAGCTTCCTCGTGACGAGCGACCAGAGTGCCAACGGTGAACGCACCGTGTTTCCCGTTCCCGCGGTGATTGTCGACAGGGATCTCAACCTGTGTCGCCTGGCGCCGGCCCACAATGTCGCAAGTGAGTACGCAGACTCTGAACAATGGCGACGTTGGTGGCGGCGAGTGATCCCGAGCACAGGCGGCTCATAGCTCAACGTTACGCGGCCCGAGCGCGCGTTGTTCGGACCGGGCAAGCGCGATCAGGCTCGCCACCATTGACTACCTTGTCACTTGTGCAAGTGCGACACTCATGCTTCTGACCTTTGTTGGGCCGCCAATCAGGGCGAATGCGAAACCCGAGAGAAAGGGACGTCGCGAGTGGCCGGTATCCGCACGTGCCTAATACGCAAGACTATACAACGCGCCGCGCGCGGCGAGTACGTATCGCAGTGACTGGCCAGCTACACGCCCGCCGACCAGCCACGCACGGCGGCTCACTGCGCGAGGACGCCTATGAAGGCATCGATATCGCCATTGTTGATCAGCCCATCGCCGTTTAGGTCGGCCAAGTCATGGTTGCAGTTAGGCCAAGACAGCGCGTATTGCGGCAACCCCGTGAGCGCGAGAACGAAAGGATCGATGTCGGCGTTGTTGATCAGTCCGTCGCAATTCAAGTCACCGGCGAAGAACCGTCGGTAGGCAACTTCCAGCCCGCGTGGGTTGCCGAGAAGGTCACCTGTGGCAATTGTTTCCTGGGTGCCGGTCTCCGCATCGACGCGCACCAGCGACGCGCTGTGGTAACACGAGACAATCATGTCGCCGGCACGGTCTACGGCGATGCCGGTGGGATAGCTGAGCAGACCACCCGAGGAGTGTACGACGGCTGCACATGTCCCGCTGTCACCGTCCCAGGATTGGCGTGGTATGATGCAGACTGATCCACCCGCGTAGCTGGAATGCGCCACCGCGGCGTCCCCGCTGGACAGCAGATCGATGGCGTAGGGCGTTCCGCCATCAGGGGCGCTGCACTCTTCCGCCGGGAACGGTGGCCATTTGCAGACCAGCCCGGCCGTGACGTCTGACGTAAAAACATCGCCGTTTGCGTACACCGTGATGCCGCCGGGATCGTCCAGCGGCGGTCCGGCGTAGTAAGCCCAGACATTGCAAGTTTCCGCATCCACACGATAGATCGCGCCCCAGTCGACCGAGAAATTCTGGTCCGTAACGAGAAACGTCCCATCAATGTCACGCGTAATCCCGAACGGCTTCACCAGCACCGTACCGGGGGGTACAACCGTTGTGATCGCTCCGGTGAGGTAGTCGACGCGAAACACCGCACCGTCGCTTTCGCCTGGAATGTGGGGATCGAAAGCCACAACCAGTATGTCCTTGTTGCGAGCGATACTAACATCGGTGGGCGTGAAATCCGGCGCTACGCCCGTCAACTCTGCGAGAACACGTTGAGCGCCAGAGGCGGGTTCTACGACGACTACCGCATCCTCCGCGACGGACGCGACGAGAATCTCATCCGGATAGTAGATTGGCCCTGGCCCCCCCGACCAGATCTCGATGGTGAGCGCGCCGCTGTTGTCGGAATGGTCCACGTCCTGGATTTGCAGGTGCATAGGACCGCCCACGCCGATATACGCACGCCAGTACGAGTGTGCAGCCGCGCTGAAGTAATGCGGGTCGTACGTGCGGATTTCCGCCGCTGGATCACCCGTTGCGGCTGAGCCCCACCAATCTCCCTCGACACCATCCAGCATCAAATCATGCTCGACAGGGGAGTACGAAGCCTCGGTCCAGGCCCCGCCCGGCGCGTACTGATCCCACTCCGCATCCGCCATCTGTCCGGCCAGAGCGTGTGTGTACACACCCTCTGCCCGAATCCAGTACCTTACGCCCGTGTCCAGCACGGTCGTGGTCCAGACGCCGTCAGCATCATCCGCCGGCAGCGTGATCGTCTCCAGCAGATCCACTGGCTGAGCCAGCGCGAGCACGGAGCCCATTGCCAGACTGAGAATCACCGCAACTGTCCGCTTCCTTCGATACATGTCATATCTCTCCTGTCAGACTGTCCCGAACCGTTCGCTGTGCCAGCTTCCTCGTGCCTGTTGTCTTGCACACTGTTGGCGAACGTCGTTTGGCGCGCGGGTTAACGGGGGGGAGGGGGAAAAAGGCCACGAGGGGAAAGAGGCCACGAGGCCATAGGCCTTAGGCCACGAGGGGGCAGAGGCAACAGAGGCAACAAGGCAACGAGGCAACCAGGCAACAAGGCAACCAAGCAACAACGGCACAGAAACAGCCATAGGGGTGAGGGGGCTTTGGCCGCTGTGTTGGCTGGGGGTGGTCTGGCGTCTGGGGCGCTTCGGCTTACAATGTTGGGCTGCAACCGGGGCTCAGCCGGTGTGTATAAGCCGGCTGGGGGAACGTGCGCCGTTTGATGGCCCGGCCCAAGAGGGCGGCACGAAGAGGACGCGATACAAATGCCTGTCGGAAAAGCACTTATCGCCAAGGGCCTCATCTCGCAGGAGCAGCTCGATGAGGCCGTCGCCGCGCGCAGCTCAGCGGCCGAACGGATCGACCATGTGCTGATCCGCAAGGGGCTCGTCAGCGAGCACGATGTGCTCAAAGTGCTCAGCGAGCAATTCGCCATCCCGCTGATCGCGTTGAACGAGGACGATATCGACCGCGACCTGCTCGGCGTAGTGCCCAGCCGGCTCGTTCACAAGTATGGGCTGATGCCGGTGGCGCGCAACGGCCGCGGGATACGCGTGGCCACGTCCGACCCGTACAACATGTACGCGCTCGACGACGTCCAGACCGTCATCGACATCCCCGTCGAGCCGGTTCTTGCGACCAGCACCGAGATAAACGCGCTGATCAAGGCGTTCTACGGCGTCGGTGGCGACGTAATCAACGAGATGGTGCTGGACACGGCCGATGACGGGCTCGAGGTCATCGACGAAGAGCACGTCGACTCGACCGATCTTGACGTCCAGCTCGCCCAGGAAGCCTCGGTTATCAAGCTGGTCAACGAGATTCTCATGGAGGCGCTCAACGAGCGGGCCAGCGATATTCACTTTGAGCCGTTCGAGACCGACTTCTGCGTCCGCTATCGCGTTGACGGCATGCTCTGCAACGCCAACGTGCCGCCCGGAATCCGTCGCTTCCAGAACGCCGTCATCAGCCGCGTGAAGATCCTCTCCGGCCTGAACATCGCCGAAAAACGCCTGCCCCAGGACGGCGGGTTCAAGATCAAGGCCAAGGGCCGCGAGATCGACCTGCGTGTGAGCATCCTGCCGATGACGTTCGGCGAAGGTGCGGTATTGCGAATTCTGGACAAGACCGCCATCCGCATGACGCTGGAAAGCCTGGGGATGCAGGCGGACACATTCAAGGACTTCGATCGGGTCATCCGGCAACCGAACGGCATTGTCCTCGTCACCGGACCGACTGGGTCCGGCAAGACCACGACGCTATACGCGGCCCTCAACACAATCGTCAGTGAAACGCTCAAAATCCTGACCGTCGAAGACCCGGTCGAGTACAACTTCGAGGGCATTAACCAGGTACAAGTCGCGCCGCGGATCGGACTAACCTTCGCCTCGGCGCTACGCTCCTTCCTGCGGCATGACCCCGACGTGATCCTCGTCGGCGAAATTCGCGACCTCGAGACGGCACAGGTGGCCATCAACGCGTCATTGACCGGTCACCTGGTATTCAGCACCCTGCACACCAATGACGCCGTCTCGGCGACAACCCGCCTGCTGGACATGGGGGTCGAGCCGTTCCTGGTGGCCAGCTCGATCGAGTGTGTGCTGGCCCAGCGGCTGGTACGGCGGGCGTGCAAGTTCTGCGCCGAGCAGCGCGTGCCGGACCACCCGAATGCGCTGCCCGAGGATATGGGTTACAAGCGCGGCGAGAAACTGGTGCACGTGGCGGGCTGCAAGGGTTGTCGCGAAACGGGCTACAGCGGCCGGCAGGCGATGTTCGAGCTGTTCCTGATGAGCGACGAGCTGCGCGAACGCGTCGTGCAACGGCAGTCCGCATCGCAGCTCCAGCCGATCGCTCGGCGCGACGGTATGCGCCTGTTGCGTGAACTGAAGGCTGGCTGCTGGCGCGGCAGGGCGTTACCACTGTGGAAGAGGTGTTGCGCGTCACAAAAGCGTAACTGCCAAGTAGCGGCCAACGCCCTCGTTGGCCGTGGAGTCGCGGGTCATACGCGCGTTCCGATCAGTCGGGATCCCCACCTCAAGAGGTGGGGCACCCGCGCGCAGCGGCCTGCGCGTGTAGCGGCCTGCGCGTGTGTAGCGGCCTGCGCCTCGCAGGCCGTCGGCGCGGAGTGATCCATCGAGTCTGGGGCCGCCATACCGAACCGACAAGATGTGACTAATGCGATCCAACGCCGAGAAAGGCCTCATCGCCACGAGCCCGCCGGTGCTCGTTGGCCGTGGGGCTGCGCTCGTTCGTAGATGGGGCGGGTCTGATTTCGCGCTGCCGGACTCCTTTGCGGCAAACAATCACGCGTCATATCCGAATACGTCCGGTGCTCGGGTTGCTCGCGGGTCTGATGTGCCGATAGAGTGCTGGTGCATCTACGCGGGCACCCGGCGCATATAAACCCAATGCGGAGCCCGTGTCTAAGCGGCGCGTGACAAGCGCGGCCCAGGCGATACGATGATGACTTCGATATCGCGCCGCCTGATGTGAGTAAGCCGTTTCCGAGAGAATCTGGATGACGCCGATGAGTTTGATGCGTGTCTTGCTGCTGGTGGCCGGATTGCTGCCCGTCGCGGACGTCTCGGCATCGATGCAAGCCACTGATACGGGGCGCATAGCCGAGCAACCGGCCGGGGCCACCGGCGCCGCGCCAACGTTGGACGAGCTTACCGGGCGCGACACGCGTTGGATGCCCGCCGAGCTGATAGACGAAAAGCTGGCCGCGGGGGCGGAGTGCCCGGATGGGCGCTGTCCGCTCACGCCGGTCGGTGAGATCCTGCTGGATCTGGTGCCGCACATGGCGCCGGGTGTGAAGACCTGGTTCGCCGTCGTCGTGATCCTGTTGCTGACGTTGCGGCTCCGCCCGCTAGGGTCTGTGCGGAATCTCGATGGCGTGATATTGGCGACAACCTGTGTACTTCTGTTCTGGCGTTCACAGGCCGCCGCGCCCGTGTTGTCCTGGATTCACCTGGGACTGGCTGTGGTGGCGGTGTACTGGCTGTTCCGCGGCCTGGTGCTGCTGGTCATCAACTCCGTACCCAGGCGGCCGGTGAACCTGGCGGGGTCGGCCTTTGTCGTCCTGATGATCGCCGGCGTATTTGTGGCCGCCGACGACTTGCTGCGCACCCCTGTCAGCGTCGCGTCACGTGATGGCATTGTCGGCGGCGCACATCTGGCGCGGACTGGAAAGCTCCCGCATGGCGTCGTCCCCGGCGCCGGCTCACAGTCGCCGTTGCTCTACCTCGTCCATGGCGGGGCGATTCGCGCTATTGAGTTTGTGTCGCTCTCAGGTCGGTCGATCCTGGATGTGGACCCGGACCAACTGGCAGATGGGTTTCTCGACGAGAATGAGAATGTGGGACGGTGGGTGGCGCTGACCGTCAACGGAACGCTGCTGGTGGCGCTCTTGGTGGCGGTGTGGCTGATCGGCGCGCGGGCGCATTCTTCCGGGGCCGGCGCCGGGCTCGTGGCGCTGCTGTGCGTGTTCCCCGGGGCCGGCGAGTGCTTTGGCCAACCGGAGATCATGTTGCCCGCCGTACTCGTGGCCTGGAGCCTGGCGTTCGCACTGCTCAGCGGCTTGGGTGGACTGCTGGCAATGGTCTGCATCGTGCTGGCGGGGGTGGCGTGGCCATGGGCATGGCTGCTCGCCGCGGTCATGCTGGCCTACCTGTTACGGCGTGGCTGGCAGGCGCTGGGTGCTGTCGTTGGCACAACCGTCGGCGCGGCGGCGTGTGTGGCCGGCGTAATCGCCCTGGTTTCACCGGCCTTGCCACGCGTGGACGGCTCGATTGGCGCCGCGGGGTTGACGCCGGCTCACAAGGTCCAGCTCACCGCCGATGGTGGGATGCTGTTTGAGCACACCGAGGCGGCTGGCGATACCGCCGAGGGTGGCTTCGCGCCCAAGCGGCTGCTGTGGCGTTTTCTGCTCAATCGTGACGGCACGTCGCTGGGGTGACGTGGCCCATGAGAGCATCGTGCCCAACGGCACAGACCTCAACTCGGTTACATGGTGCCAGATCGTCGCCGAGGGTGAGGCGCGCACGCGCCTCACACAGGTGTACCAATCCGCCATCGCACAGTGCAGCCCGACCATGCGCTTCTGGTCGCACCTGCGGACCGTTGCCGAAGCAACCTGGCTTCCAAGCGCCGAGCCCCCGCAGCGAGTCCTCGGTTCGTGGAGTCTGTGGAGCGCGGACGGCGAGGCCACGAGTGAGTTCTGGACCTGGGTCCGGCGCGGCGCGAAGCTTGCTGTCGTTGCGCTGACGCTGCTGGCGATTGCGCTGACTCTGTTCGCCGGAAAGCGTCGGCGCTGGAACCTGGTCGGCGGGCTGATGCTGGTGGGGAGCGCGGTCTTGCTCACGAGCTGGTACGGGGCCGCCACGAACTGGGTATGGCTGATGCCGATGATCCTGACCGGGCTGGTAGTGCATGGCGGCCAATCCAAGCGCGCGCCATACTCCTACACGCATGTGCCGCCGGCGGGGATCGGCTGGAGACGCGAATCCATATGATGCGGCGATCCACGGGCCAGCGCCGCGAATCAGCGTTGAGAGCGGCACGGGGCCCAGTCAGCACACGTGAGCAACGGGCACGGTGTTTCCGCAGGGGCAGCGCGAGTCGCTGACGTCCTATAACCGTCCAGCCCGGCGCGCTTATTTCGATCGCCCACGCGTTTCTGACTGCTTTGACACGTTCGGCCGACTATTATGAAGTCAGAAGAAGTCCGCGCGCAGCGACGGGCTCCGTTTTTTTTCTATACCACTATTCAAGTGAGGGCGGCATGCGGCGAAACGGGTTAGCCATCGCGATTGGGCTGGTAGTGCTGTTGGGAACAGGGCTGTGTGGGGCGGCGGAGCCGGCTGACGGCAAGACCGTCGCCGGCGAGAAGATCGATCCATCGGGCATTCGGTGAGTCGTACGTGGAGACGATGCAGGCCGTGATCGATCGTGATCGCCTCGCGCCGCCACGCGAAAGCGGCAAGGAACGTGGCGATCGCAACGGTCGCTGGGTTATCCCGTCTCGCGGCGCCACCGGCACGGCGCACTCCGGGGAGCACTACGCCGTCAACGAATTCGGCGACACGCGCATGGGGATTGGCTTCCCCGAGATCGTCAATGTGGCCGGGGCATACTTCGTGGGCCAGGCGGGCGAGGGCGTCTGGGCTCCCGCCGTGCAGGTCAAGGGCTACCGGAATGGCGAACTTGTCGCCGAGACGGACTGGTTTCAGGAGGTCGGTGCTGAGCCGCGCTGGTTTCAGATGGACCTCAGGCACGTTGACCGCATCGAGATCAACTCGGTGCCGGTGGTTAACGGCGGAGGTTGGTACGGCATTGATGACCTGACCTACACGCTGGTTGACAACGAGTCCGAGGAGATCGTCGTCGGATTCGACGACCAGGATTACGGCGCCAAGATCACCGGGTCGGGTTACGCTGACCTGGTGTGGGAGATGGGCCGCGGCGACTTCGAGCCGAGCGGTATCGTCCACGGTCCGCAGGTTCCGCCCGGCTACCAGGAGCCCTCCGGCGCTCCGGGCGGCGCGGGCATGCCGACGCGCGGTCTGGGCACACTGCCGGACCTGGTGACGACGTTCCAGACCGTCAAGCGCGGCGACGCGGGGCAATGGAGCGCTCCGCCCGATACGATTGGCGCGATCGGCCCGAACCACTTCGTCGTGGCGGTTAACACGACTTTCGCGATCTACAGCAAGGCCACCGGCGCACAGCTTTCGAGCGTTGCACTCAGCTCGTTCATGCCGGGCACGAGTGGCGACTCGCGCGTGCTGTTTGACCAACACAGCGGTCGCTGGATCGTGCTCTCGACGAACTTCAGCAACCGCATCTACTTGGCGGTCTCCACGACCGACGACCCGACGGGGAGCTGGTTCAAGACCAATTTCAATGTGTCGCAGGGCAGTGATACCGGCTCATGGCCCGACTACCCCACGCTGGGCGTGGACGCCAACGGCATCTATACCAGCGCGTACATGGTCAACACGGGCATGAGCGTATTCGCGGTGGACAAGGCGCCGTTGATTGCAGCTTCGCCCAGCCTCGGCACGGTCACCGCTTTTCGTGGCTACAGCTTCTACGGGGCGATGCAACCGGCGCATACATACGGCAACCCGGCCGGCGAATACATCATCAGCACCAGTGGCAGTACCACACTGCGGCTGTGGCGCGTCAATCCACCGCTCACCAGCCCGACAATCACGAGTCTGGGCACAGTCTCGGTTCCCGGCTATGCCGGGCCGCCCGACGCGCCGGCGCTGGGCAGCTCGACGCCCCTGGACACGGTCGGTACGCGCCTGATGATGGCTGTCTATCGCGATGGGTCGATATGGACCTCGCACACCATCGCCGGTGGAGCCGGGGCGGCGGCCCGCTGGTACGAGATTGACCCGGTGACAAAGTCGAACATCCAGTCCGGGACCGTTTTGGACAGCTCTCTGTACTTCTTCTTCCCGTCCATAATGGTCAACGCTGAAGGCGATGTGGCGATGGGCTTCACCGGCTCGAATTCGAGCCAGTATGCCGCCTGCTACTACGCCGGCAGGTTAGCCGGTGACCCGCCGGGGGAGATGGCCGATCCGGTGATGTATAAGGCGGGCACCGGGCCGCACAACATCATCGATGGCTACGGGCGCAACCGGTGGGGCGATTACAGCTACACAACCCTCGACCCGGTCGACGAATGGACCTTCTACACGATGCAGGAGTATGGACACTCGACCGATGTGTGGGGCACGTACGTGGCGGCCCTGCTCTTCGACGGCACCGACTGCGATGAAAACGGCATTCCCGATCGCTGCGACCTCGACTGCGGCCCGGCGGGGGGGGCCTGCGACGTGCCCGGTTGCGGCACGGCCAACGACTGCAACGGCAACGGCATTCTCGACCGGTGTGAGTCGCAGGCAGACTGTAATAACAACAGCATCCAGGACATCTGCGACATCGCCGGCGGCTACAGCCAGGACTGCAACGCTAACGGGATCCCGGACGAGTGCGAGCCCGATTGCAACGGCAATGGTGTGCCCGACGAGTGCGATATCACCTTCGGCGGAACCCCCGACTGCAACGGCAACGGTGTGCCGGACGATTGCGACATCTCGAGCGAGACCAGCGACGACTGCCAGCCCAACGGCGTGCCGGACGAGTGTGAAATACTCGACCCCGCGGTTTCCACCGCCAGTGATACGTGCGCGACCGCCAAGCCGTTGACCACCGGCATCACCTACGTCGATACCACCGTGGGCGCGACCAACGACGGCTATGTCGGTTGCGACGCGACCACCGATGCAGCGGACGTCTGGTATCGCTACACGCCGGCCGTCGATGGCAGCCTCACGATCTCGCTGTGTGCCACGATTGGATATGACACCGTGCTGTCAGTGCATGGCGGCTGTCCCGGAACCCCCATCAACCAGTTGGCGTGCAACGACGACATTTGTGGTACGCAGTCGCTGATCACGATGGACGTCACCGGGGGAACCAGCTATCTGATCCGCATCGCCGGCGGCGCAGGCGCTACGGGGACGTTTACTATGACACTTACCGGGCCCGAGAGTCGAAACCTGGGAGATTGCAACGGCAACGGCACCCCTGACGACTGTGAGGTTGATTGCAACCTCAACGGGCGTGCCGACGATTGCGACATCACCGATGGCACCAGCCTCGACGCCAATGTGAACGGAATCCCCGACGAATGTGAAGGCTTGCTCGGCGACCTGAACTGCGACGGCCTGATCAACAACGGCGATATCGATCCGTTTGTGCTGGCTCTGACCGATCCGGCGCAGTACGCCATCGACTATCCGCAGTGCAGCCGCTTGCTTGCCGACGTCAACCAGGACAGCCTGGTCAACAACGGCGACATAGACGCATTTGTGCAACTGCTGTCGAACTAGCACTGCGACAAGCGAGTTCTGTGTATACGCAATCCAACCGTAGCGTCAGGCACGGAGGCCGGCTGCTACGGTTGGATTGTTTCTGCTCTGACAATGTGGCTGGCGGGGATTAGCGGCGTACCACCCTCAGGCTCAGCTCCGGCGCCCAGCACGGTAATCACCGGCGGCTCGAAGGCGCGCAGTCGGCGTTCGAGCGCCATGATTTCGTGCGTGGCCATCTCGACGGCTTCACGCGTCATCGGCAAGTGCAA
Organism: Phycisphaerae bacterium; assembly: GCA_963675745.2. GTDB lineage: Bacteria > Planctomycetota > Phycisphaerae > UBA1845 > Fen-1342 > JAFGRR01. Next base: position 623,600 of record CAXXWX010000026.1, on the reverse strand, counting down.
ACGCACATCACGTTCGAGGCGGTCGGCGCGCCCGAGCAGGTCGCGCTCGCGGACGTCGGCCAGCCTCTGTTGGATCGAGTGCAGCCTTGACTCGGTTTCGGCCAGGTCGACATCCAAACGCCGCAGATCACCATTAAGGGCGCTGACGATCCCGCCGCCCGCGGAGTCGGCCGCGGCCATGCGGCGTTCCGCCGCCTCGGCCCGTGCAAAGGCAAGCTGCTCCTGAACCTCGTGCAGCTCCTCCTGGTTGGCCGCCCCGCGTTCGACCAGCATCTGGGCGCGCTTGAGCGCCTCGTTGCGCAGCTCCACGACGCGGGTTAGCTCGGCGATAACCGGATCCTGGGCGAGACGAGTCTCCACCGACTCGCCAATCGTCGCGATCTCCTGCGAGAGCGCCGCCTGGCGGGCGCGGAGCGCGGCCAGGTTCATCTCGAGCTTGCGTTCCTCCTCGTGCCAGATGCGCAGGTGGTCGAGGATTGCATCGCGGTCGAGTGGGAACTCACTGGTTTCGTCGGCGAGCTCGTTTTGCAAGGCGTGCAGTTCGGCCAGACGTTTGAGGGCCAGATCGTGTTCCCCGCGCATACGCTCAAGTTGCGCGCGCAAGCGCTGCTCGTCGGCCTTGCTTGTCTCGACAAGCACCGCGCGCAGCCGCTCACATAGCTCGGGGAGCATGCGGGCCGCGACACTGTCCGATTCAGGGACAACTTCCACAATGTCAATGACAAGCTGTCCGAAGAGCGGGTTGTCGGGCATCTGTGTTGGCGCGGGGACGTATAACGCCGTGCCGGAGCTGGGGGCGCGCGCCGCGCGGCCCGCCGCCGCCCATCGCTGCGCCACCTGGACCGAAACCTCCCGGTGATGGCGGTGCCGCCGCGCCGGCGAGTTGTCGGGCCGGAACGAAAGACACCGTGACGACGGCGTCGAGCGAGCCGTAGTCCTCGCGCACGACGTCCATGATGGACTCTTCGCTACGCGCGAGCTGTCCAAGCACGCCATTGCTACCCAGCAGGGCCTCTACGGTCGCGTAATTGAGCGGCAGATCATCGGGCTCGTAGGTGATGCGCAACAGACAACTGGCCTGGCCGCCCGAAGCCGCTCCCGTAGCGCACAACGCCACGAGGACCGTAACGGCGATCGACAAGGCGGAACGTGATGTGGTCATAGGATCTCTCCTTCCGTGTTGATCATGGCCGCGAGTCGCTCGCGCGCGACCATGGCCCAAGGTGTTTGTGGAAACAGGCGAATGGCCTCGCGGTAACTCCGGGCCGCGTCGGCCGGCTCGTTGAATTCGTGCTCCAGGCGATCGGCCTGACAGACCAACACCGCCGCCGCCGCGTCGAGCCCCCGTCGGGTGTCCACCAGTGGGTCAGTCCCCTGCGCGCGGGCCCTTGATTGCCGCCAACCTGGCCCCACGATCCAGCAGCGCGGCGGTCCGTCGGGCCACGGCCAGATGATCGCGCGCCCCGGCCTGCAATGCCGCCAGCTCCGCGCGCAGCCCTTCATTTGTCATGCCGTCGGGGGCATTCGCGGCTATCGGCCGCCCTTCGCGCGCCGATTCGTCGCCTTGCGGAAACGCCAACCACGACAGGCCCGCCGCCAGGAGCACGGCCGCGGATGCGGCGACGATGGTCACGCGGTTACGCCGCCGGGCGCCATCGAACCACGCGCACAACCCGGGCCGCGAGATCGTCTCGCACGGGCGCCGGCGCGCCGGCGCTGGCATCCGCGCTGAGCAGCAGTGTTTCGAGCGGGTCGGTAGTCATGATTCAACGCTCCAGCAGGCCGGCCAGGGACGCGCGCAGATGCTGGCGCGCCCGGCTGAGCCGGACCTCGACGGCATTGGGCGACTGCCCGAGAATCGCGCCGATCTCGGCGCTCGGCAGCGACTCGAAGTACCGCAAAACGACAACTTCGCGATAACGCGCCGGCAGGAGCCGAACGGCACGCCGCACCTGGTCAAACGTCTCCGCATCGAGCAGCGCGTCACGCGGCCGGCCGGTTCGCTCATGTGTCTCGCGCTCAGCCTCCCGGCGCCACCATTGCCACCACCACAAACGCCGGCGCTGATGCCGGCGACATTGATTGACCGCAATGCGAAACAACCACGTCTCCATGCGACACTCACCGCGGAAGCGGGGAAGTGCTCCAAGGGCCGCAACGAAGACCTCTTGCACAACATCCTCAACGTCCTCCGACCAGCCGAGCAGGCGGTATACCAGGCCGGCAATACGCTCACGGTGTTCGGCCACCAGGCTGACAAAATCCGCCGAGACGGTGGGTGGCTGCGCCACGCCTCCGGGCATGGTCGCGCCAACCGATGCGGCTGGCTCCAGGGCCGACTGTGTCCGTGATGCTCCTGTCATGAGCGCATAGGTTAGAGTCACAGGGCGTCAATCGCTTACAGAAAATCGGGAGGAATAGGGAAAAAGGGAACAGGGAACGGGGAACGGGGAACGGGGAACAGACTCGGCGCTGTCGGGCAGCCAGATCGCGGTTGTTTCTGGTATGCGTGCCGACTAGTATGGAGTCTTGCCGACGGTGAGGAGGTGAACGACCGTGACATGCTGTTCCGCACGCCCCGTTCCCTGTTCCCCGATACCTGCTTTTGTTCGCTTCCGATAAGAATGCGAGGGAAAAGATGCGCGCGAGTCGATCTGCCGTGGTAGTTATGGCCCTGTCGGTCCTGGCGTGGGGTGGCGTCGCGGTCTTACAGGCCGATGTCGTTCATGAAGGTGAGAAGCTCGATCCGGCGACGTACGGCGATTCGTACATCGAGTCGCTCCAGGCCGCGATCGACCGCGACCGGCTGGCGCCGCCGCCGGTGGAGGGCAAGGCCCGCATGGGACGTCACGGCGTCTGGGTCGTGCCGACGCGCGGAGCTTCGACGGCCGCCCACTCGGGCACGCACTATGTCGTCAACAAGTGGGGCGACACGGACATGGGCATCGGGTTTCCCACGCCCGTCGATGTGCGCGGCGCCTTCTTCGCGGGACAGGGCGGTGAGGGTGTCTGGACATCCGCGGTGCGCGCCACCGGCTATCGCGCCGGGCAAGTCGTGGCCCAAACCGAGTGGTTCACCGACATCGGTGAGAAACCCCGCTGGTTTCGCCATGGATCTCCCCGCCGTTGATCGCATCGCGATCGAATCGATCCCGGTTGTCGGCGGCGGTGGGTGGTATGCGATGGACGATCTGACCTATGTCGTCAGCGGCGACGAAGAGGCCGAGAGCGTCGTCGTGACCTTTGACGACCTCAACTACAAGACCCAGCTCAGCGGCACCGAGTACGCCGGCCTGACCTGGGAGACCGGTACAGGCGATTTCCTCGAAAGCGACGGTGTGCCGGCGCCTGTATCCCGCCCGGGTGGCCCGGTGCCCGAGCCGCTCGATATCGGTGACGTGCAGACTGCCTCGCGCGGGCTCGGCACCGCCCCGGAGTTGAGCCAGTCATTTCAGGGCGTGATTCGCGGCGACGCGGGCTCCATGAGCTATCCGCCCGACACCGACGGCGCGATCGGCCCGAATCACTATGTCGAGACGGTCAACCGCAACTTCGCCGTATATGACAAGGTAACCGGGGCGGAAATCACCAATATTCTGCTGGGTGCCTTTCTGCCGGGCTCGAACGGCGATCCACGCGTCTTGTTCGATCACCACAGCCAACGCTGGATTGTGCTCGTCACCGACTTCTCGGCGACGGCCACCGATTTCCTGGCGGTGTCCCTGACCGACGACCCCACCGGCGGGTGGTTCAAGACCAGCTTTGTCACCGCGCAGGGCTCGGACGTCGGCAACTGGCCCGACTATCCCACGCTGGGCGTGGATGCCAACGGAATCTACACAGCGTCGTACATGGTCGGCGGCGGCATGACGATCTTCGCGATTGACAAGGCACCGCTCGTCGCCGCCAGCCCGAGTCTCGGAACGATCACGGCGTTTCGCGGGCTCCCCTGGGAGGGCGCCATCCAGCCCGCTCACACCTATGGCACGCCCGGCGGCGAGTACTTCGTCTCGCTCGACGCCTACAGCAGCAACAAACTGCGGTTACGCTACCTGACCGGGCCGTTGACCTCCCCGACCTTGAATGAGCTCGGGACAGTTACGGTTGCGACAATCAGCTCGCCGCCCAACGCGCCGGCTCTAGGCAGTTCCACGCCGCTGAATACCGTCGACGAACGGCTGATGATGTCGGTCTATCGCGATGGTTCGCTGTGGACGGCCCACACGGTCAGCTACAGCGGCCGGGCCGCGTGCCGCTGGTACGAGATCGATGTCGCGACGCAGACGATCGCGCAGTCGGGGACGGTTGCTGATGCCTCGCTGTACTACTTCTTCCCGTCGATCATGGTTAACCAGCACGGCAACGTCGTCATGGGCTTCACCGGCTCAAACTCTGGCCAGTATGCCGCCTGCTATTACACCGGACGTTTGTCCAGCGATCTGGCGGGCGAGATGGCCGATCCGGTGATGTACAAGGCCGGCACCGGGCCGCAGAACAACATCGATGGCTACGGCCGCAACCGCTGGGGTGATTACAGCTATACGACGCTTGACCCGGTCGACATGAACACGTTCTGGACGATTCAGGAATACGGCCACGGCACGAACATCTGGGGCACATACATCGCCGTGCTCGGCTACGGGGAAGACTGCAACAACAATGGCATACCGGATGAGTGCGACCTGGATTGCGGCGCGCCCGGGTGCTTCGTGGCCGGATGCGGGGAGTCGATCGACTGCAACGGCAACGATATTCCCGATGAGTGCGACATCGCAGCCGATCCGGGCCTTGACGTGAACGGCAACGGCATAATCGATGCGTGCGAAGGGCAGCTTGGCGACCTGAACTGCGACGGCCTGCTCAACAACGCCGATATCGACCCGTTTGTGATGGCGCTGACGGATCCATCAACGTATGATGCGACCTACCCTGATTGCAACCGCGCTCTGGCCGATTGCAACGGCGACAGCCTGATCAACAATGCGGACATTGATGCGTTTGTCGCGTTGCTGACCGGGTAGCGGCTGATTCGGTGGGTCGATGACGCCGCAATAGCGACCGGCCGCAGGCCGGTTCCGCCCGGGCGGTTGCGGGCCCGGATGTGCTCGCAACCGCCCGACCAGGCTCCCGCGTCAGACTGCCGGGCGCCTGAGGGCGGAGGGGGGGAATCATCCTGACCAAGATGTCGCGTGGCGGTTCGAGCGGCCGCGGTGGATGGTCGCCGATTCGTCTGGTATATTATGCGGCTCAGCGTCTACGGCGTGTGTGGAACCGCCGGTCGGTGATGCTGCGGAGTTTGAGTTTGTAAGGGCATCCGAATGTCAGAAGAGCGTGATCAACCAATTGACGTCCATGTTTCGACGTCCAAGACGGAACCGAAGCTCAATAAGTTTTTCAAGGCCACGATCAAGCTCAAGGTATCGGACCTGCACCTGAAGGCCGGCAAGCCCCCGACGGTGCGTCGCAAGGGGGATCTGAAGGCGCTGACCGGGGGGGTGCTGAGCGGCGAGGAGATTCGGGACGGGATTTTTGAGCTGCTGAGCGATGCCCAGAAAGAGTATTACAAAGTCAACGGGGCGGTTGACTTCGCCTACGACGTCGGACCGCCCGGTGACGCCGACCGGTTCAGGGTCAACGCGTTCCAGCAGCGCGGGCAGATGTCGGTGGCGGCGCGGCGCGTCAGCCGGACCATCCTCAGTTTCGAGCAGTTGCACTTGCCGGCCACGATGGCCGGAATCGCGGAGTTCAACCAGGGCATGGTGTTGCTGGCCGGCATCACCGGCTCGGGCAAGAGCACGACGATCGCCGCGATGATCGACTACATCAACGAGCGCTATCCGGTGCACATTGTCACGGTCGAGGATCCGATCGAGTACCTGTTCACGGACAAGAAGGCCTTGATCAACCAGCGCGAAATCGGGATTGACGTGCTCGACTTCCATGCCTCGCTGAAGTACCTGATGCGCGAGGACCCGGATATCGTGCTGATCGGCGAGATGCGCGATGTGGAGACGTTCAGCGCCGCGATTCACGCCGCCGAGACGGGCCACCTGTGCCTGGGCACGATTCACGCCTCGAGTTCGGCGCAGACAATCACGCGCTTGCTGGATCTGTTCCCGGAGGCGGAGAGACGACAGGTTCGTCAGGCGCTGGAGTTCAACCTCAAGTCGATCATCTGCCAGAAGCTCGTCCCCAGCATTATGGAAGGCGTGCCACTGGTCCCGGCCGTCGAGATCATGATCACCAACGCCTCGATCCGCAAGCTGATCCGCGAGGAACGTGACAACGAGATCATTGACGTGATCCGGGCCTGCTATGACGATGGCATGGTCGATTTCACCGAGCACCTGCGCCGGCTGGTGGAAACCGGATATATCGATCACCCGACGGCGTATGAAATGGCTCCGAACCCCGACGAGCTGCGCATGGCGCTGAAGGGCATTCGCTCGGCGTCGGCCGGCATTCTCGGTTAACTCGATGGCCCGCACAGGCACGATTCACGCGGAGGTGCCATGATACTCGCGGCGTATATGGACCTTCTGGCCCTCAACGGCTACGTGTTCATCAGCCCGTGGAAGCTCGTCGCCGTGATTGTGGGCTTCGCATGCTGGGCGCTGTTGGCCCAATGGGTGGATAAGGACACGATCGCTGTAAACACCTATCGTGTCTTCTGGAACATCATCGTCACCGCCACAGGTGTGGCGCTGACCGTGGTAATGCTGTTCGTGCCGGTGTTCGCGGCCGGGTTCTCGATTTTCGCGGTTGCGCTGATCACGCTGGCTGCCTTCTACGTCGTGCACCGCAACGGTCTGGTACACAACGAAGACAAGATCCTCACGCCGGCTCACATCAAACGCGTGCTCACCCAGGGCTTACGCGGCAAGAAGAAGCCCAAGGAGGTCAAGGAGCGTGTACGGCTGCGCGGGGCTGACGGTAAGCGCTGCGAGATTCCAGGCGAAGAAGAAGAGCGCGAACGCTACCGGTTGACACAGGATCTGCTCTGGGCGGCTCTCTGGAATCGCGCCGAACGGATTGAAGTGGCGCCCGGCAAGGAGATTTCGAAGGTCACGTATCAGGTCGATGGCATCAGAAGCGACCGCGAGGGCTTCCCGCGCCCCGAGGCCGACGCTGTCGTTCACTACCTGAAGACGATCGCCGGACTAAACCTCGAAGAGTTGCGCAAGCCGCAGTTCGGGAAGATTGCGGCCGAAATCGGCGACAACAAGCTGGACATCGAGGTGCGCACCGACGGATCGGTAGCGGGTGAGAAGCTCACGCTTCGTGTGATCGGCGAAGAGACGCGCTACAAGGTCAAGGACATCGGCTTCACGAAGGCGCAGCTCGAGCAGATCCGGACCATGATGGAGTCGACGCGGGGCCTGGTGCTGCTGAGCGCGCCCCCCGGCGCGGGGCTCACCACCACCGTATACAGCTTCACGCGTAGTCACGACGCCTTCCTCTGTAATATTCAGCTTCTCGAGTATCAGCACGAGTTGATGATCGACAACGTGACGCAGACGCTGCACAAGGCCGTGGGCGACAAGACCTTCGCCGGCGATTTGCAGAAGCTGTTCCGCACCGACCCGGACATCGTGATCCTCCCGGAGATGCGTGAGCAGGCCGCCTCGGTTATCGCCACCGAGGGTGCCGTGCAGAAGCAGCTCGTCTATTGCGCGATCAATGCCAGCGACGTATTCAGCGCGCTGCGCAAGTGGATGGAGCAGGTCGGCAAGAACGACAAGGTGGCCAAGTGCCTGCTGGCCATCACCAATCAGCGCTTGATCCGCAAGCTGTGTCCCTCGTGCAAGCAGCCCTACAAACCTGACCCGGCCGTGCTGAAGAAGCTCAACCTGCCGGCCGACGCCGTCTTTTATCGAGAGCCGGAGCCGGAGTACGACAAGAAGGGCAATCCGCTTATATGCCAGCATTGCCAGGGTACCGGCTATGTGGGGCGGACCGCCGTATTCGATGTGCTGATCGTCGATGATGAGTTGCGCAAGGTGATCGGCAAGGCCCAGTCCATCAGCGAGATCCAGGCGTATGCCGTCAAGCGCGGCGGGCTGGGTTTCCAAAAGCACGCGATGCAGAAGGTGCGGGACGGGACCACCAGTATTCAGGAAGTCACACGTGTATTGCGTGGGGGGCAGAAGAGTGGCACCAGCGGCGATAAGTCCGGCGCCAAGGACAGGCCAAAGCCAACGCCGAAGCCGAAGCCGAAGCCAAAGCAATCACCCGCCGGCCCCTGATCCGTCGCGTGTCGCGAGGTAGTAATCATGGTCTTGAGCATTCTAGCGCTGTGCCTCGTACTGGCGATTACGTTCTACCAGTCGATGTTCGGCTTGTTCAGCGCTATCATCAACACGTTCTGCAGCATCATGGCTGTGGCGGTCACGTTTGGCTTCTTCGCGGTACTTAACGACTTTGTGACCGGCCAGGGGATCCACCCGGCGTACTCGGAGCCGTGTTGTTTTGTCGGGCTCTTTGTCGTTTCGCTGGGTGTGATGCGTTACGCGGCCGACACGTTTATCCGCGGGAACGTGCGCCTGCCAATGTATGCGGATTGGGTCGGCGGGGGCCTGCTGGGCTTCATCAACGCGCAGATCGCCGTCGGCGTGCTGATGATCGGCTTTCAGATGCTGCCGTTTGGCGGCAGCGTCATGATGTTCTCACGCTTTGAGCGCGATAGCCGTGGCAAAGTGGATCGCGAGGGATTCGTCCAGTTCCACCGCAACAACGTGGGTTTCTTCCTGAGGCCGGACGACTTCGCCGCAGGGTTGTTCAAGATTCTCAGCGCCGGCAGTTTGAAAGGCGGCAATGTCGCCGATGAGGCGCATCCGGACCGCACATTTGCCAGTGTTTACCCTGATTTCACGGAGTGGGTCTCCTGGTCGGGAAACACGGTGCAGCCCGAGTCAACAACATCACCTTACCGAGATGAGAGCGGTGATGGTTTCGAAAGCGGGCTGGTTATTGAGAGCTGGTGGGAGGTCAGCGGTCCGCTGCGTGCGCAGTATCGAACGACGGTGCCGACCTTTGAGACACACGCGCGGCTGGGCTATGACCCGGAAAAGGCGTTTCCGCCATCCGCGGGCATGAACTGGCTTGGGGCCGAGTTGGGCTTGAACAACAAGTCGGCTGATCGGATGGAAGAACGCGCCGCGGACCACCGTTTCCGCCCATCGATGATCCGGCTGGTCGGCACCAAGGCCAACGGCGATCCGGCCCACTACACACCACGCATACTTGGCCAGATCGAGAGCGAAAACCTCACGAGCCCGCTCCGCGCCGTGGACCTTGATAACAGCTTTTTGAAAAGCTCAAACAGCAAGCTGACCGTGTATTTTGAGGTGCCCAACGGCTTCAAGCCGTGGTTCATTGAGTATCGTCGTCATGCACGGGCCGAATTGACCGCCTCCAAGAAGGCCGAGACGCCCGCCGAGATCGCCGCGGACGCCACCGAAGATACCGCCGCTCCGGCGCGACCGCGCCCGCCCGGCGGCGGTGGCCCACGCCCCGATTTCACCCGCGGGCACAGGCAGGGCGCGTCTTCGTTCATGGACCATGCGCAGGAGGAAGGCACCGGCGTCTCGGACGAGCTGCCGTTTCACGTGGCGCAGGCGGCCGCGCGCGGCGACTTTGACACAAGTGGACGCAGCCTGGCCTATGGGCGCATCAGCGGCCGCGTGTCCGACCTGCGGGCCGCCGCCGGCACCGCTTCCATCGATTCCTTCGAAGTCCCGGACGATCTCAAGCTGCTGCAAATCCGTTTCAAGCCCTATCAGGCGCGATCAACGCTCGGCCAGGTATTCAACTTCGCCGGCCGCACCTTGAACAGCTATGAGGCCGTGGCCGAGAATAACAGCCAGCGATATCGGCTGATCGGCTATTACGGGATCGTGAAGCGTTCCGGCGAGGAGTTCATCGAGCTCTATTACTCCGGGCTGCCGGGCACGCCGGAATACACGGCGTTTCGTGGCGCTCTCGATTGGAAGGAGATTCGCGGGCCGGAGTTGACGAGTTCGAGTGCGGACGCGGTAGTGGGACTGCTGTTCCAGGTGCCGTCGGGGACGCGTATCGTGTCGATCGAGACCCAGGGTGGGGCGTTGCGTGATCTGGATTTTCGCGTGCCGTAGCGTGCCTCGGCGGCCGTACGCCGCGACAGCCCATGGCACGGCACCGGGCACCGGAGGCACTGAGCACCGGGCACTGAGGCACTTGGCGCCGGGCACTGAGTCGCTGATCGTGGCCAAAGCTGAGCTTGATCTCGCCGGCGGGCTGGCGTAAACTACGTGGCTACTCGCGACAGCACACCAATCGTCGCGGGCGGCATCAGACAACCGAATCCCCGATAGCTCAATGGTAGAGCGAGCGGCTGTTAACCGCTAGGTTGTAGGTTCGAGTCCTACTCGGGGAGTTGACGATTCAACAACCCGTCCTCAGGTGACGCAATCGAGTGCGCTTCGGGGTCGGGGAGTGACAGATTCAGCAACCCCGCCGGAACTCCTGGCGGGGTTTGCTTTTGGTGTGCTAGGCATGGCGTTTGACTAGGAGGTGTAAGTCCTCTGGGGGCCTTGATGGCAGGAACCCCTAGCCGAACAGCAAGGGCGTCGCCGCGAGGCGGGGTCTGAAGGAAGCTGTACGCAAAGCTCTGGCCTGAGGAACACGAACCGCATACGAGGCGTCGGTCGGTGGGCGAGCGGGCCAAAAGACGCAAAGCCCAATGCCATCCGGAACCGAACCGGCGTAGATGCGGCGGGTGTATGGAGCGAAAGGCAAACGCCTTACCCTGGGAGGTCTGCCCGTCTGCCGTTGAGGCTAACCAGCGCTGCGAGGCGTGGTGAGGGACGGGCAGAAGTCAGCCGAGGCCATAGTAGCCGCAGGACACGGCGGCGAAGGGCCGAACACGAGGAGCCGAACCGGAGTCGTGAGGTTCGATGCGTGAAGGAGACGCAGGCCAGAGGGCTGGGAAGCCCGAGCGGACCGGAAGAGTAGGCGACGGCATCGCCGAGGGTACCGGAACCGCGCGTCAAGCGCGCACGGCACAGCACGGACAGACCGGGGCCGAGGCTCCGATGCTCATCGATCAGGTCGTGTCACGTGAGAACCTGATCCGCGCACACGAACGGGTAGTGCGCAACAAAGGGGCGGCAGGCGTGGATGGCATGGCCGTCGACGACCTGATGCCGTACTGCCGGGAACACTGGTCCCGCATCCGGGAGGCGCTGCTCAACGGCACGTATCAACCCCAGCCGGTCCGGAAGGTGGAAATCCCCAAGCCGGGCGGGAAGGGGATGCGAACGCTGGGCATCCCGACCGTGCTGGATCGTCTGATCCAGCAAGCCTTACTCCAGGTCCTCCAGCCGATCTTCGACCCGACGTTCTCGGATGCGAGCTTCGGCTTCCGTCCGGAACGAAGCACGCACCAAGCGGTGCAACGTGCCCGCGAGCATATCGCGGCCGGTTATCGCTGGACGGTGGACATGGATCTGGAGAAGTTCTTCGACCGGGTGAACCACGACGTGCTCATGTCACGCGTGGCGCGCCGGGTCAAGGACAAGAAGGTGTTACTCCTCCTCCGCCGCTATCTACAGGCGGGGATGATGGAGGGCGGGCTGGTCTCGCCCCGGGCCGAGGGCACACCGCAGGGTGGGCCGCTATCGCCGCTGTTGAGCAACGTCCTGCTCGATGAGCTGGACAAGGAGCTGGAACGGCGCGGCCATCGATTCGTTCGCTATGCTGACGACTGCAACATCTACGTGCGGTCCAGGCGTGCGGGCGAACGGGTGCTCGATTCGGTGGAGCGGTTCGTGACGGAGCGACTGCGTCTCCACGTGAACCGTGAGAAGAGCGCGGTGGATCGGCCCTGGACCCGCAAGTTCCTGGGCTACACCGTGACCATGCACCGGCAGCCGAAGCTGAAGGTGGCCCCGCAATCGGTGCACCGATTGAAGGCCAAGCTCCGCCCCATGCTGCGTCGCGGACGGGGTTGCAACCTCGCCCGCGTCGCCGAATCCCTGACCCGCGTACTGCGGGGCTGGGTGGCGTACTACAAGCTCGCGGAGGTCAAGGCGAGCTTCGAGCAACTGGACCAGTGGTTACGACGAAAACTGCGCTGCATCCTGTGGCGACAGTGGAAGCGACACCGGACCCAGTTCAGGGAGCTGTGCCGGCGGGGCCTGGATCATGAGCGGGCCCGGCAGTCGGCGTGGAATGGGCGTGGTCCCTGGTGGAACGCCGGGGCCCGTCACATGAACCACGCCGTCCCGACCTCCGAACTGCGCGGACTCGGGCTGATCAGCCTGATGGACGAGCATCGGCGACTCGCGGGTTGCTCGTGAACCGCCGTATACGGAACCGTACGTACGGTGGTGTGGGAGCCGGGGCAGGGCAACCTCCCCGGCTACCCGATCGCCAATCCCAGCAGGTCCGTCTGGATGGTATCCGCCGCAAGCGGCGGAGCGGTTATAACCGAGGTTGAAGGCGGATAGTACTACCCGCGCCCCAGACTCAGGAGGCCGTTCCGATGCCCCAGAGAACATCCCGCACACCAAAGCTGAGACACCATAAGGCCAGCGGCCGGGCGCTCGTTGAGTTCGACGAACGCGCCAAAGGCCTGCCCGCTGGCCGCCCGCACCATCCAGTTTGCGTGCAGATACCCCGTCGCCCTGGACTGTAACCTTTCCGTTGCAGCCGGGGATTCGCTATGCTGAGGTCGTTGACCACGCAGAAATGGAGCGTATGCGTGGACATGTCACCTCGAAATGTGCGACATGCCCCGGGCGTTGGCGCCAGCCAATATTCCTGTGTCTGGCGGTTCGCCCTGCTGGCGGCGGTAATCCAGGCGTGCTACGCCGGCGTCTTCATTTACCATTCGAGTTTCGTCATCGAAGGCCAGCGATACTTTTGCCTGTTCGATGACGCGATGGTCTCCATGCGTTATGCCGCCAACTGGGCGGAGGGCGATGGCCTGGTGTGGAATCCCGGCGAGCGCATCGAGGGCTACAGTAACTTCGGCTGGACTGTCGTGATGGGCGCGTGTCACCTGTTGAGGTGGTCGCCACACCATACCGTTCTTCTGGTGCAAGTACTTGGCGACCCGATTCTGTGGGGTTGCCTGGTGGCGACCGTGCTGCTGGCCCGGGCGTGCCGGCTGACCGTGGCGGGTCTCGCTCTGGCGCTGATGGCGATCGGGGTGCACGTGCTTTGGCGGCACGGCTACTACGGCGAATGGCTGCCGAATACGTATTACCTGAAGGCGACGGGCTGGCCGCTTTCCGACCGGCTTCCGGTCGGTATTCGCGCGGGTCTGTGGACCATGGTGGCGTTGTGGCCACCGGTGATGCTGGCTGCCGCATCGTTCCTGCGTTTACGATCGTGGCGCGTGCTCTTGGCCGGGACGTTCCTGGTCAGTTATGCGTACAATGTATGGATCGGCGGCGATGCATGGGTCAACGGTTATCGCTTCGAGTTGCCCACCACGCTGGGATTGATGGTGTTGGCCGGCGACGGGATCTGCCGGATCAGCCGGATCCTGAGTCTGCCCAGGAGGCGAGCATTTGCGCGTTATGGCCTGTGCATTGTGACAGCCATCGCCATAAATCAGGTGCGCTTACCGGAGTGGCTGTTGCTGCGCGCGCCGGACGGCACACGTGGCAACCGCAGTTCGATGCTGCATGTCATCGCGGCGGATCGAATCGCGCGCTCCGATGCGACCGCGGCCGTGATGTGGGCAGGAGCGTTTTCTTACTTCTCGCAGCGGCAGTGTTTTGACCTGCTGGGCAAGTGCGACCCGTACATCGCTCGACTGCCCGTGCGCCCGGAGGTCTCGGAGCCGGGTCACAATAAGTTTGATCCCAGTTACACGCTGTCGGTGCACGGCCCTGATCTGGTCACGGAGATTCCCGGGATCGCGCCCGTGGAACTTCTGTCGGGTTACCGCCCGCTGGCGATCCGGATTGATGACACGGACGTGATGCTGGCGGTCAGATATGATAGCCGCGGGTTGCACGAGGGAACGCCGGTGTCGTGGGCCGAAGCTTCCAGAATCGCCTATGAGCTGCGAAGCGACTAGCCTTCTTCGGTGATCTCGTGCGCCATGATCGAAATGTCAGCTGATAGTGATGCGGGCTGGCGCCAGCGCCACGTGACGACGAGACGCCGGATTGCGACGAACGCAAGTGCGGTAATAACAGGTGAGCTACCTTTTGGCGTTCCCTCCGGCCATGCTGCAATCCGAGGCTCCGACCGCCTTCGAGGGCTGTTAAGCGAGTTCGCACCGTCCAACCACCCTCGCAGGTTTCCCAGCGTTTGAAACCATTTTGAACGGGGAGTGCAGAAGCGGCGACCCTGCCAGGGCTCATGGCAGGGTCTTGTTCTGCGCCTATCCCGCAAGGCCCGTTTCGTTGCGTCCGAACCGCGAGATTCGCGAGCGCGGCCGCCGTCGGATTCACGGCGTGGCGAAATCCGGCTGAGACTCAAAGAGGTCCCGCAGGTCCACATCGTCGTCGGGTTCAAAGTCGAAGACCGTCAGGCAATTCGGATCGGTGGGCGTTTCCCCCGGACCAGTCAGGCAATCGAGCAGAGCGATGGCGTCGGCAATGTCCAAGTCACCGTCGTCATCCCAATCCCCTGGTAACGGCAGAGCCACCTTGACTTCAAGTCGATGGAAATCGAAATTCGTCCACTGCGCGTCCCCGCCAACCTGTCGGACGGTCAAGACATTCGCGCCCTCCACCACTCCAACCACATCAGCGTCGAACGGCGGTGACGTGTATAGCTCGCCTTCCGTCAATGAGACGACATCGGCCGCCACGTCGTTGCACAGCACCTCGATTTGCACGCTGCGCGTGCCTGCCCCATCTTGTTGGAATATGCCGGTCGAGTAGCGGAACTGCGACGTGCCCCGCGCTTCATCCGCCGACAGATTGAAGTGGAAACGAAGCGTTTCGTCGTTTGGCGGGTCGAAGTAGATCACGGCCCGTTCCACGTTGGCAAGCGGCTCGTCCTCCGGCACGACGCCAATCGGGTCCGGATATACGCCCGCGAAGTAGTAGTCGTCGTCGAGGGCATCCGGACTGCCTGGCGGCGGGTTGGACGCTCCGTTCTCGGGCGAGAAGTCGGCCACCGAATCGTCTGGCAACCCCGCGAACCAAAGCGGCATGAAGTGCGGCTGGGGCTCACCTTCGGCGGGCGCTGCGAACACACCGAAGTTGTTGCCGTTGGAGCGCTGCGTACCTCCACCCAGCATGTTCAGACGCTCGATTGCCCCGGTGGGCGTTTGCCAAACCATCGTCGTCGAACCTCCGCCATCGAGATTGATGCCGGTATGCGCCCCAATCCGAAAGAGCCACTCCGCCGATTCCCGCCTCGTGGCCCCGTCGCTCACGCCGGAAAGACCGGCGTCAATCGTAATGAAGTACAGCAGCCCGTTGTCCCCGGGAGTATCCCGGTCACCGACGCCGACGAGCGTCCGGGCGGGATGTATCGTGTCTGCGCCGGTCGGGAGGTCGCGGCCCGCGCCGAGAACGAAGTTCGAGCCCGCGAATGCGAATAGAACACCATCAAGTGAATACGGGTCGGTGACCGTGTTCACCATGGACGCCTGGTTCACCACGTCGATGAGAACCGCGGCGCGGGCATCCGCTTGTGCTGGCGAAACAAGCTCCCCATCGGACACGGCCAGGCCGATCAGGTCTTTGTTTTCCGGCAGCGTTGAGCAGCAGGGCACGTAGAAGCTCGTGTTTACGCCCGCATGAGCTCCTGTGGCGGCCAGGAACTGACTCCCTGTCGCTGAGAGGGTTTCGAGCGGGGCAGGATCGTTGGACGGCGTGGCGACAAACTGGATGTCCAAATCCGCAAGGTCTATCCGTAGACAGTTGACAAGTTGTGGCCGTATTTCGTCCGTATCGGCGTATCCAACCGCGTGGTCCGCGCCTCGGTAGAGGGGCACCCACGGGTCAACCGTGATTTCCGCCAGGCTCGGGGCGACCCGCGCGGCCAGGCCCAACGCGATTAGGACAAGCCGGATTGACTGCTGAGATGAACGCATGGCGCGATCTCCCAAGGCTGCACGCTAGCGACTGTCACCCCACAAGTCTAGCAGATCGACAGCCTGGCCCGAACCGGAACTTGAATCACGCTGAGAGGAGCACCACTAGCAAGATCACGCGGCCCCCGAATCGCAGTTTCGGTCGCGGCGGCGTGATTTCGCGTTGTCGCATTACTCGCGTCTCGGCCTCTGGAAGGTCATCGCCGGCAGCGCGCATTGTTCGAATCAGATCGCGGGTAGCAGCTCAGACATGCGATGACCACACTACAGACTCCACCCGGCCCGGTACTCCCGCCGCACATACTTGTTTGCTTCGGGCAGGTTTGAAACCGCCATGTTCGCCGCATCCCACTCGATACGGGCGTCCATCCGCCTGGCAATCACGCCGAGCAGGCAGATCTCGGTCAGCGGCGCTGAATAGTCGAAATTGGCACCGGCCGGCCGGCCCTCCTTGCACGCGCGTACCCACTCCTGTTCGTGATTGTCCGCCACGCGCGGGATGGTCTTCTCTGGCCGCTGGTATTCCTGCATACGGCTCTCGGGGATCAGGCGCGGGCTGTTGCCGTATGTCCCGCACATGATCTTGCCCTTTGTTCCCTTGAACAGCGCTCCACCTTCGCTGTCGCCCATTCTTCGGCCCTGTTCCAGCTCCTCGGGTCGCGGGGCCCGCAGACCCTCGTACCAGGTCAGCTTGACGGGCGGCAGATTTTCGCGAGCCGGGAATTGGAACGTGACGATCGCCGCAATCGCGTGCGTCTCGTCGGTTTGGCCGAGCGAAGTCGCCTCGACGCTCGTTGGCAGGCCGAGCTTAAGCGCCCAAAACGCCGGGTCGATCTGGTGCGCGCCACGATCCGCCATCCAACCGGAGCCGAAGTCCCACCACGCCCGCCAGGACATCGGGTGATATGAGCGATGATACGGCCGCAGGGGCGCCGGCCCGATCCACAGATCCCAATCCATGCCAGCCGGTGGCGGCGGAGTGTCCGTGGGGCGCTCGGGCTTCGCGGGGCTCCAGCCGGCGTGGCCCCACGGGTAGTACGAGTCGTTGCACCAGACGTCCACCTCGCGTACCTCGCCAATCGCGCCGTCCGCAATCCACTCGCAAATAAGCCGCACGCCCTCGTCGGAATGGCCCTGAATCCCCATCTGCGTGATCACGTTCGCCTCGCGGGCCCCCTTGGCCAGCGCGCGGGCCTCATATATATCGTGTGAGAGCGGTTTCTGGAGATACACGTGTTTTCCGGCATTCATCGCGGCCATCGCGATGACCGCGTGCGTGTGGTCCGGCGTTGCGATGAGCACGGCGTCGATGTCTTTCTGCTTCTCCAGCATCTCGCGGTAGTCGGTCCACACGCGCGCCTCGGGAAACTTGTTGAAGGATTTGGCCGCGTAGTTGGGATCCACATCGCACAAGGCCACTATGTTCTCGGTGGCGAGGTTGTTCAGGTTGACGTGCCCCATCCCGCCGACGCCGATCCCGGCGATGTTCAGCTTCTCGCTGGGCGCTTGCCCGCGCGCTCCACCGAGAACATGGGCTGGCACGATGGTGAACGCGGCGGCCGAGGCGGCCCCGCCCAGGAACGTGCGGCGCGAAATCGTGCTCTTCGACATGGCGGGTTCTCCTTTGTGTCCATCAGCGGGTTCACGGCTGGCGATCCTGACAGAGGCTATCGCTGACGGCTGCAGCGTCCCAGCGCCGCCCTGTCGCTCAGGTCGCCCGAATGCGCCTCCAGCGACGATCCCGGCTCACTTTACCGGTTCGATGATGATGTTCCGATACGCCACGACGCCGTGGTCGCCCTGGAGCATCAACGGGCCGGTGGGCTTTTCGCCGCCCGGCAGTTCGCCACCAGTTGGCCCCTTCACCTCGACGTTCTTCTGAATCGTTTTGCCATTCAACGCGACCTTCACAAACCGTGCGTTCTCGGTCTTGTTGCCGGCGGCGTCGAAACGCGGCGCGCGGAAGATAATGTCCAGCGACTGCCACTGGCCGGGGGCCTTGCTGGCGTTGGTCGCCGGGGCCTTCACGCTGTAAATGCCGCCCATGTCACTGTGCGCGATCTGGTCGTCCGCTTTGCCGAAACTATCGAAGACCTGCACTTCGTACCGGCCCATGAGGTACACGCCGGAGTTGCTGTCCTTGGGCACCATCAGCTCAATGTGCAGCCTGCAATCCCCGAAGCTCTTCTCAGTCAGGAGGTCACTCCCGTGCGCGACAGGGGCGCGAAACAGCACGGCGTCAGGCGTGCCGCCCGCGCCGGTGCCGATGAGTCGCTTCGGATCGGCCTTGTCGATCGCGACCTGGGAAACGACTTTCCAGGTGTCCTTTTGCCCCTCGTTGCGCAGCTTCCAGCCGTCCAGATTGCGGCCATTGAAGAGGGCGACGCTGCCAGGGGTCTTATCGCGATCGGCCGTTTGCGCATCGGCGCCGGGCAGCAGCGAAACCACGAGAGCGATGGTCAAGAGGAGAACGAGATTGTGGTGGGCGAGCGATGTGTTCATGGGGACAGTGTAGCCCAAACCTGTCCGGCGTGAACAGAGCGCCGGGCCCGGCGGTGTTTCCACGCCGGCTACCGCTGCGAATCTGAGTTAGACGCTCCAGCTCCGGCTGCGGAAGCCGACGCCACGCACCCGCCGGGGTTGTGGGCCTGCATTGATCCGCCTTGAGCCGCTGTGTATGCTGTGGTTTGCCGGCTGGCGGGCTGGGTTTATGACGGCGCGTGCAGCCGGGCATCTTGAATCGAGCAAAGAGCAGCATGTCTCGTGCTCTTGATCGCCTTGCTCGTTGCGATCGCGTCGATGCCAGTGCTCACCGCCTGGCACCTTGCCGGCGTCGCGGTCGAACATATGTCTGATTGCAGCCCACGCACAGGACCACACGCGTAATGTCTGCCCGACGCGCCCAGGAGTCGTCAGCGCAAACACCTTGGATACACTCGCCGCGCCTGCATCTCGTCATGTACAGCATGCTGCTGGTGGCGACGCCATTCCTCCTGCTGCGGAATTTCCTCCAACCGGCGATCGCACGACTGTCGCGCGCCGACGTGGAACTCGCCGGCATCGAAGTACCGGTCGTCCCGGTGCTCGCCGCTGGCGTGCTGATCGCCGGGCTGATCTATTTTCGTGCCTATCTGACACGCATCCGCTTGCTCGCCGGGGTGCTCGTGCTGCTCCTGGATGCGCTGGCCCAGCAGATCGCCGACTACTACTTTGGCCATGGGTTTTACGATCTTCAGCAGAACTGGCATTATCTGGCCTACCTCACGTTCGCCATAATGGTCTACCGCGATCTGGCTCCGCGGGGTGTCGGCATGAGCCGGATCATGCTTGTCACCTTTCTTCTGGCGACCTCCTTCTCTGCCTTCGACGAGTCCTTTCAATTGGGCTTGAGTGGCCGGGCCTTCGAAATGGGCGATATCGCGAAGGACGTCTGGGGCACGATCATGGGGATTGTCCTCGTCTACGTCGGCGGCAGCTCACCGGCCGCTTTGCGGGCAGACTGGAGCCGACTGCGCCATAAGGCGCTGCGCGGCTATTTGGAGAACCCGGCCAGCACCATCATCCTCCTGACGGTTCTCGCGTTCCTTTTTCTGTGCCTGGCGTCGCTGCTGACTGAGATGGCCCATTGCCTGCTGGTGGTCTTGCTCACAGTGGCCGGGTTCATCGTGTTTTTTCTGCTTTTTCACCTGAGCCAGCGCCGGTGGGTCTCGTACAGCATGGCTGCGATTCTGCTGCTGGCCCTCAGTGCGCAGACCTTTAGCCTGATCAAGCACCACGCGGACGGCATCGTGTGCAATACTTCCGGACTCGTAGTCTACAAGGGGATTCCCATACCCCTCTTCGATGTGATGATCTTCCCGGACGGCACGTTCCGCCCCGTGCCAAAGAAACACTCGTTCTCTCCGCGCGACAGGAGGTTCCTCCTGGAGCAGAAGACAGACATCATTCTCATCGGCAGCGGCGTACACGGTCGCGGCGGGCGCGGCTTCCCGGAAGACGCGATCAGCCAGTTCATCTTCAACCCCTTCATCAACGACGGAACCCAGGTGATCATCCTCCCAAACTCAGAGGCCTGCCAGGTCTTCAACCGGCTCAAACGCGAGGGGAGGAATGTTCTTTTTGTCCTTCACAGCACCTGCTAAACAGCGGCCACGTCGGATCAGCCGACCGCCGCGACCGGCGCCATCGCGCTGGCAGACGATCATCACCCTCGGTTTGTTCGCGCTGTGGCTGGTGCTCATGGTCTTTGGCGGCCTGACCTATCTTCAGCCCGCCTGGTTGCAGGACTTGTCGCGCTCAGGAAGGCGCGTGGAGGCCGCCACACTCAAGAGCTATGGTGATGACTTTCTCCGGCGGGGCAATTATGCGATGGCCGCCGGCCAGTACTTGGGGGCTCTGAAGGTGGCCCCGGACCGGGTCGACGTGCGGCTTAATCTGGCCACGGCTTGGCGCGAGATGGGCAACGTCGACGAGGCGATGGCGATCTTGCGGGACGTGCTGCGGGGAGAAATCAGTCAGCGGGACAGGGCGTTTGCCTGCTACAGTCTCGGGGTCTTGTCGGCCAAGCAGGGCGACACCTCGGAAGCCATTGCGTACTACGAACAGGTGACCGGGGTCGGTGTCGATCCGCGGCAACTGTATATCAGGCTGGCATCTCTCTATCTTGGCGCCAGTCGATTCGAAGAGGCCCGGGCGACCTTTTCGAAAGCCCTGGCCAGCCAGCTCGACGTGACATTGCCTTACCGATCCATGTTACAGAATGCCCGCGAGACCTACGCCGACGATGAACAGCGCGCGGCCGCAATCGACAAGCTCCTCGCGCGTGACGCCGGCCCCGACCAACTCGCGCGCTATGACTTGCAGACCATTCGGCACATGCAGGAGGCCGACATTGAGGTCGCGGAGACCCACAATCGCCTGGCTTTCACTTACACCCAGCTCGGCAAGACCGACGAGGCCGCGAAACACCTGCACCAGGTGCTGAAGATCATGCCGGACAACGAGGGAGCCAGGAAGAACCTTTTGATCCTGCAGGGCATGCGGGAGGATGGGGGCGGCGGGACTGCCGGTCCATAGCCCCGCGGTGGAATCCACTTCTGACAGCCAAACAACGGCGTAGTCGGCGACGATCAAAGCCAACGCGCCGGCGCTCGGCAAACTAGAAGCCCAATGAGTCAACCACGGGACAGTGCCCATCAGCTCAGGATGAGTTAACAGCAGGAGAGCATTGTCGGCGCGACAAAACGCGTAAGTTGTTTATTGGCATAAGGTCGCGCGAGTCGCCGCAGCGTTACGTATGACCTGCGCCTCTAATTCGGTCCAGTGAACTCCTGTTGCATGAGGGTCCAGTCGTCCAGGTCTACATCGCAGTCGCCGTCGCTGTCGTGGCGCAGCGTGCCGTAGAGCGGGTCTTGCGGGTCGGTCACGATCGGTGCGCCGGGCGGCGTGTAGTCGCACACGTCGTCGTCGTTGAGCACGCCGTCATCGTCGATGTCGTCGTCGCAGTCGTCGATAAGGCCGTCGCCGTCGAAGTCCGGCTCGCACTCGTCCGGGACCCAGTTGAAGTTACAGTCTTCGCTGGTGCCGTTGCCGATGTCGCAGATATCCAGCGTCCCGTTGCCGTTGCAGTCCTCGTCCGGCTCGCACTCGTCGGGGACCCAGTTATGGTTGCAGTCCTCGCTCGTTCCGTCCGTGATATCCTGCAGGTCGGGTACCCCGTTAGGCTGGCAGTCTCCAGAGAACTCGTACGCACCCATGTCCGCGATGGGGGGGGGGCCGCAGGTAAGCGGCGCCTGCCAACAGTCGGGTGAGTTCGGGTCGTCCATGAAGCGCGGGTTCCCGGCAAGGTCGAGGGGGATCGGCTCGTCCGTGTCCCCATCGCTGTCGAGGTCGGCGACATCGGCGGGCAACGCCAAGTTGTTCCCGGCGTCGATGCACGGCGAGCCGGCGAGCAGGCGCAGGTCCCCGTAGGGCGCGTCTGCAAACATCGGATCGAGGTCGATATTGCCCTCGCCCTCGCCCGGCCAGCCACCATCGACGTTGCTGTAGCTGACCACCAGCATGCCGCTGCTGTCCCAAATCTCGTCAGCCGTATTTAGGGCGTTGTCGGACCAGAGAATGCAATTGGCCACCGTTGGGGCGCCGCCCTCGATGTAGATCCCGCCACCAACATCCCCCGCATAGTTTGCGCTGAGCGTGCAGCAATTTACCTCCGTCGAGCTCACAATGTACATTGCACCGCCGTAGCCGTAGATACCGGGCATGCTGCCAGCCGAGTTGCCAAAGAACTTGCAGTTAGCCACTTTCGTGTTGCCCCAGGAGGACATCCCGCCGCCGTAGGCGTGCTCTGTAAAGAGGCCAGCCTCGTTGCCCCAGAACGTGCAATTGGTCACCGTCGTGCCTAAGCCGCCAATATTCATCCCGCCGCCGTAGCCGTCGACGTAGGGATCCAATGAGAGGCCAGCGATGTTCCCCCGGAACGTGCAGTTGGTCACCGTCGTGTCGTCGCCGACGATGACCATCCCGCCACCAGTATACTCCGAGTAGTTTGCCATGAACGTGCAGTTGGTCACCGTCATGCCGTAGGCCCAGTCGATGAACATCCCGCCGCCGTCGTCCGGGGCGTAGCCCCCAGTGACGGTGAAGCCGTCTAGGATTCCGGCCGAGGAGTTGTCACAGTACACCACGTGGTTGCTGTTGTCGTATATAGTGCCGGAATCTCCGATCTCGCCGCTGAGGACGGAGTCCACGGCCGGGTCGATGGTGAACGGATCGGGATCGAGTGGGCGTTGGCTGAGATCGGTCTCGTCGCCGGCGAACCCGCCGTAGAGCGCCACACCGTCCACCAACTCGAAGCTGAGGAGACGGTCGCCGGGACTCGCGCCGTCGGGCTTGTACGTGCCGGCGGCGACCCAGATCTCGGACACCAGGCAATTGGCGTGGGTCTCGTCCAGCGCATCCTGTAGGTCGACGTAGGCGTCGGCCCAACCGCTGCCGTCATTCAGCCCCGTTGCGTCGTCGTCCACGTACACAATGATCGCCTCGCACTCGTCGGGGACGCCGTTGGCGTTGCAGTCATCGCTGCCGCCGCCGGCGATGTCCTGATCGTCGGGAATGCCGTTGTTGTTGCAGTCCACGATGCCCTTGATCCAGAAGCTGATCACGCTGACCTCGTAGACTCCGGCCGGTCCGTTTGGCTCAGCGATCAACGGGCAGGGCTGCGCGAGGGCGTTCCAGGTGGTCAGACGCAGCCAACTCGTGTAATCGTCCTCCAGGAAGGCCCAGTGGATCCTGACCGAGTG
This sequence comes from Phycisphaerae bacterium, assembly GCA_963675745.2. Classification (GTDB taxonomy): domain Bacteria; phylum Planctomycetota; class Phycisphaerae; order UBA1845; family Fen-1342; genus JAFGRR01. Next base: position 600,251 of record CAXXWX010000026.1, on the reverse strand, counting down.
GGTGTCATCGTGGCCCACGCTGTTGTCGATTCCACGCGTGTCGCCCGGGGCGATGTATTGGTCAGTAGTGCCGGAATAGTGCGGCTCTTGAAACATGACCTCGGCGCCGTCCGGGAACGGATTGCCCGTGCCGTCATCGTCGAAGCTGCTGATCAGCAGGGCCACGTTTGGGTCAGGCCCGGCGGGATCGTACACGTCGCTGACTTCGTCGATCCACACCGTGAATGGCCCGCCGAACCCGTTGCTGACGATGTGAATGTGTTCGAGGGTTCCGCGATCGGCAGAGATCTCGCCATCGCCACTGTACGGGAACGGAAAGGTTGGTCCGTCGCCCAGGTCAAAGCTGAAAAACTGCCACGTTCCGTCCAACGTCAATTGCGGATAGCCGTCAGCGAACACCTCGATCGGGCCGGTTTGGCAGGTCGTGAAATCGCCGATATTCCCTGCCTGGTCGGTCTCGCGGATGCCCAGTGCGATGTACAGGCTTGGCGGGGCGGCCGGCGCGGGGGCTGGGGTGACGAATAGCGCGATGAGCGAGCCGGCGAGGCAGGTAACCGAGGTTCGAAAGGGCTTAGTGTGAGACATGGCATGTTCCTCCTTCAGCGAGCGGCCACGAACGGACTCGTTCGTTGTCACGTTGGTGTGTACATGCGATTACATCAGTCTCCGTGCGTGTGTTTGGTAGCCAGCAAGCACGTTTTGGCGCGGCTTGCGCCGCGGCATACCGCCGTCACCCCGTCATTGACACGTGCCGATGCCCGTCGTGCCCAATCAGTCATTAACCTAGCTTCCCATCAGCAGGGCGACGAAGGGGTCGATGTCGCCGTTGTTGGCCCAGCCGTCGCCATTGCAGTCGGCAAGCATGTGCTCGCAGTCTGGATATAGCACGTAGTATTGCGCTGTGTCGCTGACTGCGAGCACAAACGCGTCGATGTCGCCGTTGTTGACCCAGCCGTCGCAGTTCAGATCACCGAATATCATCTCGCACTCGTCGGGAACGCCGTTACCGTCGCCATCCACCACCGGCGCAATCTTGAACGCGTTCCCGCTTTCGTATCCGGCCACGTACACGTTACCCGCGCCATCCACCGCAACGCCGAGAGGGTTATCAAGTCCATTGCCAGCACCGTCGCCGGTCGCGTCGATGATCTGGGCGATGATGAAGCCGCCGGGCGTGACCTTGAACGCGTTGTCGCTGTCGGCACCCGTGACATATACGTTTCCCGTACCATCGACGGCGATGCCGGTAGGATAAGCAAGGCCGTTGCCCGTGCCGCCACCAGTCGAATCGATGATCTGCGTGATGCCGCCGCCGGGCGCGATCCTGAACATGTTGCAGCTTGATTGTCCCGTCACGAACACGTTACCCACACCGTCCACCGCAACGGCGCGCGCACCGTCCAGCACGTTACCCATGCCATCCCCGTCACTGTCGATGATCTGCGTGACGATCCCGCCGGGTGTGATCCTGAACGCATTGTCGCTCTCGTTTCCCGTCACGTACACGTTACCCAGATCGTCCACGGCGACACCGATCGGCTCATCAAGGATGTTGCCTGCGCCGTCACCCGAGGCGTCGATGATCTGCGTGATGGTGCCGGAGGGCGTGATCTCGAACACGTTATCACTGGCGTATCCCGTCACATACACGTTGGCCGCATCGTCAACGGCAATATCGAAGGGAGTATCGAAGCTATTGCCCGCGCCGTCCCCGGTGGAGTCGATAATCTGCGTGATGGCCCCGCCGGGCGTGATCTTGAACGCATTGTCGCTGTAGCCCCCAACCACGTACACGTTGCCCGCACCGTCCACGGCGATGCAGCGCGGACGGTCAAGGGGGTGGCCTGCGCCGTCGCCGGAGGCGTCGATGATCTCGGTGATGTACCCCCAGGGCGTGATCTTGAACGCGTTGTCGGTGCCGGCTCCCGTCACGTACACGTTGCCCGCATCGTCAGCGGCAATGCCCCACGGATAACCTAGCAGTTCGCCGTCGCCGTCGCCGTGATAGTCAATGATCTGCGTGATGACGCCGTTGGGCGCAATCTCGAACGCGTTGCGGCTGTAGAATCCCAACACGTACACGTTGCCCGCACCGTCCACGGCGACGCCCCGAGATCCCGAAAGCGTGTGGCCCGCGCCGTCGCCGGTCTGGTCGATGATCTGTGTGATGACCCCACCGGGCGTGATCTTAAACGCGTTGTCGCTATCGCTTCCCGTTACATACGCATTGCCAGCGCCGTCCACAGCGATGTCGGAAGGGCCATCAAGGCTATTCCCGGTGTCGTCGATGATCTGCGTAACGGTCCCGCCGGGCGTGATCTTGAAGGCGTTGTCGCTGTAGTGTCCTGTTACGTACACGTTGCCCGCGTCGTCCACGGCGATGCCGCGCGCACTGTCGAGCACATTGCCGGTTCCGTCGCCAGTTGCATCGATGATCTGCGTGACGGCGCGGGCCGGCGTGATCTTGAAGGCGTTGTCGCTGGAGTGTCCTGATACGTACACGTTGCCCGCATCGTCCACGGCGATGGCCCATGGATCGTCAAGTACATTGCCGCTGCCATCGCCAGTAGAGTCGATAATCTGCGTGATGGCCCCGCCGGGCGTGACCTTGAACGCGTTTTGGCTGTTGTACCCAACCACGTACACGTTGCCCGCACCGTCCACGGCGATGCCGCGAGGATAACTAAGTTCGCTGCCAGCGCCGTCGCCGGTGGAGTCGATGATCTGTGTGACGACCCCGCCAGGCGTGATCTTGAACGCGTTTTGACTAAGGTATCCGGTTACATATACATTGCCCTCACCATCCACAGCGATGCCATCGGGGCCAACAAGCCCATTTACTCCGTCGCCGGTGGAGTCGATGATCTGTGTGATGGCCCCCCAGGGCGTGATCTTGAACGCGTTGTCGCTAAAGTATCCCGTCACGTACACGTTGCCGGCATCGTCAACGGCAATGTGGCCAGGATTGTAGAGCCGGTGGCCCGTTACGTTACCGGTATAGTCGATGATCTCGGCGGTGACGCCGGGGATGACGTCACACTCGTCCGGCACGCCGTTCCCGTTGCAGTCTTCACTGGTGCCGGCGGCGATGTCGCAACTGTCGGCGATCCCATTCGTGTTGCAGTCCGGCTCGCACTCATCGGGAATGCCGTTGCCCGTGCAGTCTTCACTGGCCCCGCCAGCGATATCACACTCATCGGGAACGCTGTTCCCGTTGCAGTCGGCGCTGGCACCGCCGCTGATGTCACACTCGTCCGGGACCCCATTTCCGTTGCAATCTTCACTGGTGCCGCCAGAGATGTCGCACTCGTCCGGCACGCCGTTGCCGTTGCAGTCCTCACTGGTGCCGGCGTCGATGTCGCAACTATCCGCGATCCCGTTGGCGTTGCAGTCGGGCTCGCACTCATCGGGGATACCGTTGCCCGTGCAGTCCTCACTGGTGCCGCTGGCGATGTCGCAGTCATCGGGGATGCCGTTCCCGTTGCAGTCGGTCTCGCAATCGTCGGGCACACCGTTGGCGTTGCAGTCTTCGCTGGTGCCGGCGGCTATATCGTGGTGGTCAGCAACGCCGTTGCCGTTGCAGTCCGGCGGCGTAATCCTGAACGCGTTGTGGCTGCCGAATCCGGGCACGTACGCGCAGCCCGCATCGTCCACGGCGATATCGTGGGATAACGAAAGCGTGTGGCCCGCGCCATCGCCGTCCCAGTCGATGATCTGCGTGATGACCCCGCCGGGTGTGATCATGAACGCGTTGTTGGAGTGGGATCCCGCGACGTACACATGGCCATAATCGTCCACGGTGATGCTGCTCGGCGATTGACACCAATGGCCCGCGCCGTCGCCGTCACGGTCGATGATCTGCGTGATGGTCCCGCCGGGTGTGATCATGAACGCGTTGTTGCTGCCGTATCCCGTGACGTACGCGTTGCCCGCGTTGTCCGCGGCGATACCGCGCGGCATGAGAAGCCCATGGCCCGCGTAGTCGCCCGAGATGTTGATGAGCTGCGTAATCACGCCGCCGGGCGTGATTCTGAACGCGTTGTGGCTGTTGTCCCCCGTCACGTACACGTTGCCCGCGTCGTCCACGGCGATGGCGTAGGGATAACTGAGATGGCCGCCGCCCGGGAATTGGTCGATAATTTGCGTGATGGCCCCACCGGGCGTGATTTTGAAGGCGTTGTTACTTTGGTACCCCGTGACGTATGCGTTGCCCGCACCGTCCACGGCGATGCCGTAAGGAGCGTTAAGGGCGTGGCCCGCGCCATCACCGGTGGCGTCGATGATCTCGGTGATGACCCCGACAGGCGTGATCTTGAATGCGTTGTGGCTGCCGGTTCCCGCCACGTATACGTTGCCGTCGTCGTCCGCGGCGATGCTGTAGGGACTATAAAACCCATTGCCTGCGCCATCCCCGGTAACGTCGATGATCTGCGTGATGACGCCGGCAGGCGTGATCTTGAACGCGTTGTTGCTGGTCCGCCCCGCCACGTACATGTTGCGCGCGCCGTCGACGGCGATGGCTGTGGGGTATTCCAGGCCATGGTCCGGCGTGCCGTCGCCGGTGGCATCGATCATTTCAGTGATGACACCGAAGGTGATCTCGCACTCGTCGGGCATACCGTTGCCGTTGCCGTCTTCGCTGGCGCCGCCGGCAATGTCGCACTCGTCGGGGATGCCGTTCGGCTGGCAGTCGGCGCTGGTGCCGGCGGCGATGTCGCAGTCATCCGGCACGCCGTTCCCGTTGCAGTCCGGCTCGCATTCGTCTGGCACGCCGTTCCCATTGCAGTCTTCGCTGCCGCCGCCGGCAATATCGCATTCGTCCGGCACGCCGTTGCCGTTGCAGTCCTCGCTGGCGCCGTCGGCGAGATCACACTCATCCGGCACGCCGTTGCCGTTGCAGTCTTCGCTGGTGCCGCCGGCAATATCCTGATCGTCGGGAATGCCGTTTCCGTTGCAGTCCATGCTGCACTTGAGCCAGAAGCTGATCGTGCTGCTGTCATACCATCCGCCCGGTCCGTACGGCTCAGCGATCACCGGGCAGCGCTGCCAGATGGCTTGCCAGGTCATCAGACACAGCCAATTGTTGGGATCGGCGTCCACGAAGGCCCAGTCAATCTTGACCGAGTGTGTGTCATCGTGGCCGACGGTGTTGTCGATTCCCGAGGTACTGCCCGGGGCGATATACTCGTTGGTGGTGTCGGAAAAGCTCGGCTCCCGGAACATGACTTGGGCACCATCCGGGAAGGGGTAGCCCGTGGTGCCGTTAAGGTTGAAGCTGCTGATCAGGAAATCCACGGGCGGGGGACTGTACAGGTCGCGGACTTCGTCGATCCACACCGTGAACGGCCCGGCGGCCCCCGTGCTCCTGAAACGGATGTGATCGATGATCCCCTGATACGCGGAGATGACGCCGTCACCTCCGCCGGAGGGCCCGGGCCACGGCGTGATCGCGACACTACCCAGGTCGAAGCTGAAGAACTGCCACGTCCCGTCTACCGTCAGCTCCTGGCCGTCCAGGTCGAACCACTCGATCTGGCCCATGTAGCACTCGAAACTGCCGACTGGCGAGCCCGTGTGAGTCTCCCGGACGCCCAGTGAGATCTGCAGCGTCGGTGGGTCGGCGATCGCGGGAGCCGGGACGGCGAGTACCGCGATAAGCGAGCCGGCGAAGCAGGTAACCAACGTTCGAACGGATTGCGCGCGAGACATGGCATGTTCCTCCTTCAGCGAGCGGCCACGAACGGACCACCTGGCTAGACTGCTACAGAACTGATGGGGGGGTTTCGGTGAAATGCGGCAGTCACCGGCCCGGCAGGCCAGTGATACGACGTTATGCCAAGCCGTTCGCTTGGCCGTCGCGTCCGCCGAAATCGCCCGTGTCAGCGGAATACACACATGATACCAGATCGGACCGCGCGTGAAAGCGCGAAGTTGGGCCGCGCCGGCTATCTCTGGCCTGACCGACGCCGCGCGGCCAACCCCAAGAACGTTACGCGTGTGCAAGATAGTCAGGGTGTTAACGAACGCCGCGGCGGCTGTGGACATAGGACAAACTGTATCGCATTTCGCCAATCCAGGACTCGTCCTGCAACCTGCGCGGGTGTAGGGCACCAACTCTCGTTGGAAAACCGGCATGAAGCGGCTTCGTACACGTACGTACCTGGTCGTGTGTACGGCCTCATTCTCTCTAATCTTGGTGACGGGGTCCTACATTGCCGGCGGAGCCATCGCAGGGGAGGACACGCGTGCCGTGCAATACCGCGGCGCGGAAGCCGGTTCCGCATGGCCCGGTCGTTCAGCGCAAGCCGGAACGTCAAACGACTTTCTGCGGCCGGTCAGGCCGGAGGATCACCGCGAAGCGGGAGACCTGTGGGCCATGCCAGGGCTCGACGAATTGCGTGTACACGACCCTGGTTATCGCCACTTCGCTTCGCCGGCGTCAGCGAGCGAGCGGCGCCGGGCTCTGATAATTTCCGTCGCGTGTCCCGCCGTCAGTCCGCCAGATTGACATCACCAACGCGGTGCATATAGTCACTGATGACATGTTTGCTCGCACCGCAGTCATTTTGGCCACCGTTTGGACGCTGGTGCTTCTGCCGACGTTGTGCGGCGGGGGCCTGTTGGCTCATGACTGTGATTGCCCGGATGAGGCGTGCAGCACTGACTGCGACTGCACGCCGGACCCGTGCCAGCAGGTCGTCGCGCTGCGCAACAACGCAGCGCCGGCCCGGCCTGACTTTCTGATCGCGCCGGCGCCACCCTGCATCGCGCCATCCGCGCAGGAGATGAGCGACAACCTTGCGCGCGGGCGCTGGTCGGCGGACCGGCAGTCAGGTCAGGCGTGCACTACTCACTCCAGCGACCTGCCGCTTCTACTTTGATCCCATCGAACATCTGAGACGATCGTTGTGGCCGGGTGCGCTGGCATTCTCAGCCTGCGCGAGATTCCCGGTTGGTTCGGCTTCAATCGCGTCGGTGTTTACCAGCGGGTCAATAAGCATGATTCAATTTCCTCGCGGCGTCCTTCTCGTTACGGTGCTTATCCCGCCCGCGCTGCTCAGCGGTTGCGCGATGGTCGATCCACGGCACGATTACCAGCGGGCCGCCGAGACGATCGAGCGGGCCACCGGGTTCGCGCAGCCGTTCCGACCAGACGACGAAGAACTAGTCGTGGCGCGAGTGGCCGAATTGCTCGACGACGGCGTTACCGCCGACGAGGCTGCGGCGGTCGCGTTGCTGAACAATCCGCGTTTGCAGGCCGCGTTTTACGACATCGGCGTCGCCCGAGCCGATGTCGTTCAGTCCGGCCTGCTGTCGAATCCGTCGCTCGGGTTGGCGTTGCGTCTACCTTCCGCCGGCGGGTTGGCCAGTTTCGAGGCGGATCTGGCGCAGAACATAGCCGAGCTGTGGCAACTCCCGTTTCGCCGGCGTGCTGCTGAGCACGCGGTTGATCGCGCCATACTCGACGTCGCCCAACTGGCCGCCGAAACCGCAGCGCGTGCCAAGGCCGCGTACTACGCCGCGCTCGGCGCCGATCATCGCCTGACCATCGCGCACGAAAACCAGGAAGTCGCCCGCACCATTCTCGAGTTGACCGAGTTCCGCCGCACGGCCGGTGCGGGCAACGAGTTGGACGTCAACCTCGCGCGCGGCATTGTGCTCGAATCCGACCTCGCCGCCCAACGGGCGCGCCTCGCGTCCGGGAATGCCCGCCGCTCGTTGGCCGAGGTGCTCGGAGTGTCCATGGACGCCGACGAGCTGGTGCTCCTGGACGCGACGCCGGTCGCTCCGGCGCTCGATCCGGACACGGATCGGCTGTTGGAGATTGCCCTGCGTGAACGTCTGGACCTGCGCGCCACTCGCCACGCCACGTTGATGGCGGAGCAGCGTCTGGAGCTCGAATACCGGCGGGTCTTCCCCACGCTGGAACTGGGAGTAGCGCTGGAACGCGGCGAACGCGGTCGGGCTGAAGACCGAGACTTGCTCGCCGACACCGCGCGGGCGTCCATCGCATCGGGCCGACTTACAGCGCCGGGGATCGAGCCGCGCTCGGCCCGGCGGGTGAACACCGATTTCGTGATTGGACCGAGCCTGTCCCTGGAGTTGCCGATCTTTGACCAGAACCAGGCGCAAATCGCCCGCGCGCGGTTCGAGTATGAGCAAGCCCAGCGGCTGCTTGCCGGCTTGGAACGCTCGATCCGCCAGGAGGTGCGCGGGGCGGCGGACCAGGCGCTGACCGCGTGGAGGATCGCGCGTTTTTACCGCGATGAGGTGGTTCCACAGGCGCAACAGAGTCTGGAAATGTCGCGCGAGTCGTACCACGCGGGCAAGGCGTCGATCCTCTCGGTGTTGGACGCCGAACGGACCTACCTGGCGGCGCGCGACAGCCATGCCAAGGCGCTGCAAGCCGCCGCGACCGTGTTGCCCGAGTTGGAACGCGCGGTCGGGCTACCGTTGGGGGAGTTGTACCGAGATTCCAAACCGGCCGATGCGCGCCCCGCGCGACAGCCGGCTGGGCCAACGAGTGGACCCGCCAATGCCGGCACTGAATGCATTCAGCCCAGAGATGGAGTGAAGCCGTGAGAGAGCATATCGCCCGTGGAGTGAGACGCCACGGAGTTCTGGTTGCACTGAGCTTGCCGCTGACGCTTCTACTTGCGGGCTGCGCGCCCATCGGCGTCGAGACGTTACAGGAATTCACCGCCGATTTCGCACGATCGGCGCTCGCGGCCTGGCTTCTGTGAACTGTGCGGCCTAGGCACAGCCTGGAGATGATGAGATGAACTACATGAGGATAAGCATAGTAGCGTTCGCCGCGGCGTTTGGCGCATTGGCCGGCGCCGGCGGGCTGCAACTGGCCCAGTCGCGCGGCCTGCTCCAGAGCCGGATCGGCGGCACCCTGGCGCATGACCACGATGACAACGACGTGCAGGACCTGCACGGATCCGCTGAGCGCCGGAACGAAGACATTGATGATCACGACGACCATGCTCATCAGGATGTTGACGGCGACAGCGACGATCATCAGATGGCAGGTCATGACCATGGTGACGACGACCATGGACCCGCAGATGTTCACGACCACGGCGATGACATACACGATGAGCACGCTGAAGACCCTGACAGCCACGCCGGTCATGACGACCATGGTGATGAGTCCTTCGTCCAGCTCAGCGCGGAGGAGATGGCGCGGTTCGGCGTCGAGCTCGCGGAGGCCGGTCCGGGAAAGCTGGTGACGCGGATCAGCCTGCCCGGCGAAGTCGCGCTCAATGCCGATCGGGTAGCGCACATCGTTCCGCGCGCGCCGGGCATCGTTCGCGAAGTTTTCAAGAGTGTGGGTGACACCGTGCGCGCCGGAGAGGTGATGGCCTGGCTCGAAAGCGCCGAGTTGGGCGCCGCGAAGGTCGATTACCTTGCCAAGTGGGCCGAGTTCGGCTGCTGTGTTCTGGATTTATCGCGCGCCCGGGAAGTGCACCGCAACACGCTTGAGTTCCTGGAAACCCTCGACTCGTCTCCGTCGCTGGAGATGCTCCGTGACATGAGCAGCGGCGCCACGGGTGAGAATCGCAGCGATCTCGTTTCGGCCTACGCCGCTCTCGTCTATGCCGAGGCGGCGTACAAGCGTGAAAAGCAACTGCTGGCGAAGGAACTGGCGAGCGAGCGTGACTTTCAGGCCGCCGAAGCGGAATACAGGAAGGCCGACGCACTCTACTCCGCAACACGCGACAGCATCGCCTTCAAGGTTCAGCGCGATCTTCTAGAAGCCGAGCGGACCCAGCAGGTCCGCAAGATCGAGCTGCAGGGTGCCGAACAACGCCTCTCCGTCCTGGGGCTCAGCGCCGCTGAGACGGCGGACCTGCGCGCGCGCGTCCAGCTCTCGCCGGCGCCTGCGCCCGCGCACCACCAATGCACTGACCCGAACTGCAAGAACTGCCCGCCGGCCGCAAACGAGGCCGGCACGGGCGTCGACTCCGTCAGTCCTGCGGATGAACAGAAGCTTGCCTGGTATCCGCTGCGCGCCCCGTTCGATGGCCGCGTGATCGAGAAGCACTTGACGCTGGGCGAAAAACACGGCGACGACTCCGACGCGTTCACGGTGGCTGACCTGAGCTCGGTGTGGGTGAACATCGCCGTATACCAAAAGGATTTGGCCTACGTGAAGGAAGGTCTGAGCGTTGCGATTTTCGCCGGCGCCGGCCTGCCCGGTACAGAGGGCGTGATCGCGTACGTTTCGCCCGTGGTGGACGAAATGACGCGCACGGCACTGGCGCGCGTCGTGCTTCCCAACCCGAGCGGAGACTGGCGCCCCGGACTATTCGTCAACGCGGAACTCGCGTTCGGAGAAGACAGCGCCGCGGTTGTGGTGCCCAAATCCGCGATTCAGAGAATGGACGAGGAACAGGTTGTCTTCCTCGACACGAGCGAGGGCCTCAAGCCCGTCCCGGTCAGGCTCGGACGCGCCAACACCAGCCACGTCGAAGTTCTCGCCGGTCTTTCACCCGGCCAGCGTTTTGTCACGCGCGGCGCGTTTGAGCTGAAGGCGAAAATCGTCACCAGTGGTCTGGATGCCCACGCCGGACACGGACACTAGTCGGCGGCACCCGCCCACAGCCCATGCGCGACCGCCGGCCGCGCGCGAGGATGGTTAGATGATCAGTGGACTTGTTGAAGCATCCCTCAAAGCCAGGGGGCTGGTGATTATCGCGGTCATCGCCGTGATTGCCTACGGGACCTACGAATACACGCGGATGCCCGTTGACGCCTTCCCTGACATCTCACCCATCATGGTCCCCATCTTTGCCGAAGGCCACGGCATGGCCCCGGAGGAGATCGAGCGGCTCATCACCTATCCGATTGAGTCCGCCATGAATGGTCTGCCGGGCGTTACGCAGATCAAGTCCACGTCGGCGTTCGGGATGGCGGTGGTGTACGTCTATTTCCGGGACAGCGTCGACATGTACTTCGCGCGGCAGCTCGTCGCCGAACGACTCGCCAGCGCAATGTCTGAACTTCCCGAGATGGACGAACCGCCTGCGCTGGGACCGATTTCCACCGGTCTCGGCCAGATCTTCATCTACTACCTGACCCTCGACGACACCGTCGATACGGCGGGCAAGGACGCCAACACCTACCTCCGCGAACTCAACGATTGGGTTGTCAAGTTCCAGTTGAAGACGACGCCGGGTGTGACGGACATTCTCTCAATCGGCGGTCACGTGCTACAGTATCAGATCCGCGTGGACCCCGATGCCTTGTTGCGTTACCGCCTGTCACTTGACGACCTGGTGGAAGCCGTGCGGTCGAACAATGCCAATGTCGGCGGGCAATTCCTGGTCATCGGTTCGGAGGAATCCCTCGTGCGCGGGCTGGGCCTGCTCGAAGACCTGGAGGACATTCGCGGCATTCCGATCAAGGTGGAAAACGGCGTTGCCATCCGGTTGTCCGATGTGGCCGAAGTCGCCTACGGAAACGAGATCCGCCGCGGTGTCGTCAGCCACAACGGCCAAGCCGAGGTCGTCTCCGGCATCGTCCTGAAGCTGTTCGGCGAGAACACGTCGGAGGTCATCGAACGCCTCTACAAGAAGGTGGACAGCGTCCGCGCCTCGCTGCCGGCCGGCGTATCGCTCATCCCGTACTACGAGCAGGCGGAACTCGTGGAGCAGGCCACGTGGACCGTCAAAAAGGCGCTGCTACAGGGTGCGGCGCTGGTTCTCCTGACGCTCGTTGTCTTTCTGGGAAACGTCCGGACGGCGTTCATCGTCGTGCTCAGCCTGCCGATCTGCGCGCTGGTGGCGGTTGTCTGCATGGGGATCAACGGCATCTCCGCCAACCTGATGTCACTGGGCGGCATCGCCATCGCGATCGGCATGTTGGGTGATGGGGCGATCGTCATGGTGGAGAACATCTACCGTCACCTGAACGACCCCGCGAACACGGCCAAAAACAAGACCGACGTCATTCTCCGCGCTGCGCGGGAAGTGAGCCGCCCGATCGTGTTCTCCATCGCCATCATCGTCGCCGTATTTCTGCCACTATTTACCCTCGAAGGCGTGGAAGGCAAGATGTTCACGCCGATGGCCTTCACGATCGCCTTCGCGCTGCTGGGTTCGATCGCAACGGCACTAGTCGTGGCCCCGGTGCTCTCCACATTCCTGCTCAAGCAGGGCGAACACAAAGAGCTATTCCTCGTCACGAAGCTCAAGGGCGTCTATCGCCCGTTGCTGGAACGAGCCATTCGCCGGAAAGGTATCGTCGTTACGCTTGCGTTTGCCGGTTTCGTGGCGAGCATGGCTGTGCTGCCGCTTCTCGGAACCGAGTTCATTCCCACACTGGAAGAGGGCTCCATCTTGATCGGCGTCGTCATGGCGCCTTCCATCTCGCTCGAGACCGCGACCGACACGGTGACGAAGCTGGAGCGCGAGATCATGAAGTACCCCGAAGTCGAGGAGGTCGTCTCGCGCATCGGTCGCCCCGAAGCGGGCAGCCATCCTCACCCGGTCAACTACGCCGAAGTCCACATCGAGCTTCGTCCGCTCGAGGAGTGGTCGCGCTTCGGAAGCAAGCCGAAACTTGTCGCGGCGCTTAGTGAACAGCTTTCTTCCTGGCCCGGCGTTCAATTGAACTTCACGCAGCCCATTCAAAACGCCTTCGACGAACTGCTGTCCGGCATCAAGGCCCAACTCGCCATCAAGTTGTATGGCGAAGATCTGAATATCCTGCGTGACAAGTCAAGTGAGATCAGCGCGGCCATCGAAGGTGTGCCGGGGCTCGTCGACCTCTCGGTCGAGCAGAGCTTCGGGCAGCCACAGGTCCAGGTCATCCCCGACCGCGCCGCCTGCTCGCGCTACGGAATCGCCATCAGCCAGATCCACGAGCTGATCGAGCTCGCCATCGGCGGTGAAGTCATCGACACGCTATACCAGAATACCCGCCGCTTCGGCATCCACGTGCGGTTCAAGGAAGACCGTCGTGTCGATCCGGATTCCATCCGCAACACGCTCGTGCAGACCGACGACGGCGCGCTGATCCCACTTTTGCAGGTCGCCGAGGTGCGCGAAGTCGTCGGGCCGATCCAGGTCAACCGTGAGAAGAACCAACGGCGGTGGATCGTCCAGGGCAACGTGCGTGGCCGCGACATGGGGGGCGTCATCGCCGATATCCGGCAACGCATCCAGGACAACGTCGATCTCCCGCCCGGGTACTACGTCGAGTACGGCGGCCAGTTTGAAAACCAGCAACGTGCCATGGCGCGGCTGTCGATTATCGTGCCGATCGTCATCGCCGCCGTCTTCATAATGCTCTGGATGTCCTTCGGCTCCACGCGTCACGCCCTCATCATCATCATCAACGTGCCGCTGGCGTTGATCGGCGGCATCTTCGGGCTCTTCGTCACCGGCGAATACCTGTCGGTGCCCGCCTCGGTCGGCTTCATCGCTCTCTTCGGTATCGCCGTGCAGAACGGCGTCGTGCTCGTGAGCTACATCAACGAGCTGCGGGCCCGGGGCAAGTCGCTGCACGACGCGCTTGTCGACGGCGGGTTGCTGCGTCTGCGCCCGGTGCTGATGACCGCCATCACCACGATTCTCGGTCTCACGCCGCTACTTCTGGCCCGCGGGATCGGCTCGGAGGTGCAGCGACCGCTGGCGATCGTGGTGATCTTCGGCCTGACGACCTCCACTCTGCTGACGCTTTTCGTGATCCCCGCGGTGTACGGCTGGCTCGGGCAAACAACGGCGCGCTCCGCGGCGAACCATGCCGACAATTGAGGCCGGCGCTGGCAAGGTTGTGCCCGGCTGACATCGATGCTAAATGGACGCAGATGATTGCGGAGTACGTCGTCCGCCGTCTTGCGTAGGGATAGGGTCGTTCGCGCGAGCTTTCGTATCGCTCCCGGCGGCCCCGCGGTGGCCTGAAAATGAGCGAATTCGCCGAATACTCCAATCCGAGGTCGCATGACCTCCCGCTCAAAGCGCTCGGTATGATTGTCCGGACCGCGCGGGAAGCGGATGTGGCGGAGCTGGCACGGATTACACAGGAGCGGGAGGGGGGTGAAACAGCGCGACATCACGACAGCCTGCGGAGCTTCCTTCAGGGAGCGGGACACATCCTGGTCGCCGACTTCAAAGGCGAAATCGTGGGATTCGGAAAAACCGCCTATCTGCGACAATCAGCAGACGCTCCGACCAACTGCATCCCAGAGGGTTGGTATCTCGCCGGCGTGATTGTGCGTCCGGCGTTCCGCCGCCGAGGCGTAGCCCACGAACTGACCAGGTCGAGAATTGAGTGGCTCACACGACGAACCAGCGTCGTCTACTACGTGGCAAGCGCCCAAAACACAGTGACCATCGCGCTCCACAAGCACTTCGGCTTTGTCGAAATTGCCCGTGACATCCATGCTCCGGGTGTTTCGTTCGCGGGTGGAGTGGGCTTGCTGTTCGAGTTGAAAACAGGGGACTTACCCAACCGCCGCTGAGTCATCCATTCAGCCAAGCGGGCCTCGGCTCACGAGTGCGCCGCATGCGTGTGATCCTCGGGGCACGCTGGCGCGCTACTGTGCCAGCACGCCGGCGATACAGCCGGTGGTCCAGCAGGCCATGGCGCCGCCGAGCATGGCGCGTGGCCCCAGGCGCACGAGGTCGTCGCGACGGTCCGGGGCCAGGCCGCCGATGCCGCCGATCTGGATGCCGATCGAGCTGATGTTCGCGAACCCGCAGAGGCAGTACGTCGCGAGCAGGATCGAGCGTTTTGACATCGCCTCGGACTGTATGATGTCGCTGAGCGAGCCGTAGGCGATCAGCTCGTTGGTCACCATTGCCTTGCCGAGCAGGCTGCCGAAAGGGCGGCAGTCGGCGCCGTCCACGCCGATCAGCCAGGCGATTGGGGAGAAAATCAGGCCGAGTATGCCGGTCAGGTCGAGTTGCTCCAGGCCGATCCGCTCCACCAGCGGGGCCATGAACGCCAGTTCTCCGAGCGCGATCAGGCCCCTATCGACGATCGCGATCAGCGCGATGAACGCGATCAGCATCGCCAGCACGTTGATCGCCAGCGTCATGCCCTGCGAGGCGCCGCGTGTGATCGCATCCACCAGGCTCTTGGTTTCGCGCGTCATCGAGATCTTGGCGACCTCGGCGATGTGGGCCGCGTCGCGTTCGGGGATCATCACCTTGGCCATGACAAACGCGGCCGGCGCGGACATCAGGCAGGCGGTGAGCAGGTGTCGCGCGATCGTCACCGCGCGCTCCGCATCGTCGCCCGAGAGGATGCTGACGTAAACGGCCATCACGCCGGCGGCCACCGTTGCGAATCCGCCGGTCATCAGGGCCATCAGCTCAGACTGGGTCATCTTTGAAATGTAGGGACGCACGAGCAGCGGGGCTTCGGTTTGCCCGAAAAACACGTTGGCGGCGCCGGCCAGACTCTCCGCGCCGCTGACGCCCATGGTGCGCCTCATCGCCCAGGCCATGCCCGACACGACGCGTTGCAGCACGCCGTAGTGGTAACCGATCGATGAAATGGTGGCGACGATGATGATGGTGGTCATGATCTTGATGCCGACGATGGCCATCCATGCGACGTCCGGGTTGTCGCCCGCGAGCGGGCCGAAAACGAACTTCGCTCCCTCATCCGCGCCGAACAGAATCGCCGTCACCAGCCGGCCGATGCCGTCAAAAACGGCGCGGCCGGTGTCGGTTCGCAGGACGACCCACGCCAGCACCCATTGCAGGGCCAGCCCGCCGATGACCAGCTTCCACGGAAATCGCCGCCGGTCCGAGGACAACAGCCAGGCCAGTCCCACCAGGACAACGATGCCCAGAAGTCCGCGCGCCAGCAGCATCTCAGCGTTTCTCCGGGGGAGACGACAACGGCGTGAAATGGGCCGCGCAGCGCGGCTCGTATTCGTCGATGCCGCCGACCATCACGGCGGAGTCCACGGCGACCATCCTCTGGGTGTACGGGGCGGGCCGGCCACAGACTCTGCACGGTGCCTGCAAGAGCACTTCCTCGTCCGCCATCTCGCGCAGTTGCGGGATCGGATCAAACGGCCGGCCCCACGCATCGTTGGTTATTCCGGCCACCAGCACCGTCATGCCGCGCTCGCGCAGTTGGCGCACAACCGGAATCAGGGCTGGTCCAAAGAAATGACCCTCCTCAATCGCGACCAGGTGCGCGCCCGCGCAAAGGGCGGGGATTTCTTCGGCGCTGCCGACGCGCACAGCCTCGAAGCGATCGCGCCGGTGCGTGGTGAGATGGTCCGCATCATAGCGATCATCGATTGAGTGCTTGAACGCTCTGACTGTGCGGCCCCGCGACTGCTCGCGGCGCAGCTCCGCAATCATGTGCTCGGTCTTGCCCGAGAACATCGAGCCGTGGATTAGACGGAGAGTGCCTTTGGTGTTTTCATCGCTCACAGTGACGATTGTGCAGGCTTCGACGCGATTGGCAAGGGGCGCGACGGGCCGAGCCGATACCCCAGGGCAGATTCAATCACCGCGGCTCGGCGTTCGGGTCGAACGGCGGGTCGGCCGCAATCGCGTTCCAACTGACCTGCGCCTGATCACTAAAGCCAACGCCTTGCGTGAACGAGGCATCCGAGATTGTCCAGTTGGACGACAGGCTCACGCCGTTGCGCGAAATACTGATCGCCTTGGAGTTGTTCGACGTGCTTACGTTCTGGGTCTTGAGGTTGGTCGTCGTTGTCGTGTAGGTGACTTCACCCGACGCGGACAGCGAGACGCTACTGCCGTCCGATGCACAGGTCATATAACCGCCGTCGTTCGCACCAAATGCGCGCGAGCCGGACCCGCTATAGTCGTACCGGTAGTCCTGTGTCACTTTCTGGCCCGTGATGTTCCAGGCGATGATGCTGCCAGCCTTTATCCACTCGGCATCGAAAAAGGTGGCGGGTGGCGGGTCCTGCCACACACTCGTGCGAAAGTTCGCGACCGTCCCGCGGGCCAGCAGCGTGAATGTCACCGTGTAGGCCAGGCCGTCGCTGTTGCCCTTGACGGTGATGCTGGGTTGCCAGCGGCGCAGCGGCCTCGGGATGCTGCTTATGTTCCCATGCTTGATGACAATGTCGCCGTACGCGCCAGATGGGACGGCGGAGATGTTCCACACGTTGGCCCAGTAGTTGATTTCACTTGCGGATACGCTTGTGCCGCCGATCGTAATCGCGGGTTGGGCGTCACTGAACATCCCCAGCGCGAACGCTCCGGATTGCCAGGGCGATGGGCCGCTCCAACTCAGCGGATGCGGGACAAGCATCGGCTGTGTCGTGCCGGGAGACTGAATCAACGGCGTCAACTGCGCGCCGCTGGCAAGGTCGGTCAAGTACAGTTGCTGGTTCAACTCCGCCATGGCGTTGAGCATCCACGTGGCACCACCACCCTGCGGCGGCGTGAATTTCTGAAGCACCGTCTTCTCCACGCCGTAGATGTTCATTACCTTCTTCTCTTCGTTGGCGCAGGTCATAAGCTGGAACAGGTACAGCGCGGCCCGCGCCGCCTTGGCGTACTCCACCTTGCCGGACCATCCCAGAAAACACGCGCCCTGGTCGCACTTCTCGAACAGCAGGTCGGCGAACGGGCTGCTCAGATCACCGCGGATCCCGCGGCACGCGTTCATCAGGAAAATCGTGTTCTTCGGGAACTTGCCGCTGTCGTACTCGCGGACGTAGTTCGGCGTCACGCCGTAATACTGCACCTTGGCGATCTTCCCGTCCGGCTGGAGGATCGTCACATTCCAGAGGACCAGCCGCCCGCAGCCCACATCGCCGGCGTGGTCGACCAGGTTCTGCTCGGTGACTTTCGTTGTCGTCAACACGCTGACCCGGCTGAACGCGCCGCCGCACGTGCCGGTGTTCGGAATTCCCAGCGCCGGCGGAAGTTGCAGCAACTCCGGCGCGTATTGCGGATTGCGCCACTGCCCGTGCCCCTCCAGCACGATCACGCCATAGTCTGTGAGCTTCGTAAAGTCATCAATAGTCAGATTGTGGCGTTCAGTGGTGTAGCCGCGTGCTTTGAGCATCTTCTCGATCAGCTCCGTGCTGTCATTGATACTCCAGTTGCTGTGGATGAAGCTCAGACTGTTTGCCAGCAGTGCCCGGCTGTTCCCCGGAATGGTGTAAGTCCTGCCGGTGGCCGGCTGGGTCGGCTGCTGGGCGATGGTCTTGATGTCGGCACAGCCGGCATCGGTGCCGGGGGCGCGCGGCCGCTCGATCGGGTGCATCGGCTTCAGCGTTCCGGATGTGTCCTTTGACTGGTCGACGACCAGAAAACAGTGCGATTCGCCACCGATGAAGTCCGCCCAGACCGTCTCGCCGGTGGGGTCCAGCCCGGAGCCGACCACGCGCGAGTCGCCTTGAAGTTGCGTCAGCAGTGCCGCGTTGATCGTTGTTGCATCGCTGCCCTGTTGCAGCATCTGGCCGGCCTTGCTGACCGCACTCGTCACCGAAGCGGCGTTTGCGGATGAGGCGGCCAGCAGGGAGTCACCGGCCGATGAGCCGGCCTGCGGTTGTGGGCAGCCGGTGAGCAGGCACGCTACGGCAGCGGTAATAACTGCCAGCGCCAACGCGAATGGCTTGGGTCGCATCTCCGGATCTCCTCAGGATAGAAGTGAACGCCGCGCTCATTGGCGGGGCGGTTGTCCGCCGGGTTCCGACTAGTGTGATTATCGGCCGTAACCGCACCGGCTGTCCAGCGGCGATGGACTCAACGCCGCCGCTCATCCCGCTGCGAACACCATCTTCGCACACCAGCCCCGTTACGCGCGTCTTAATGTCAACTTGACTCGCGCACGAATGCTCGCAGAATGGCACCGTGTGTCGA
The DNA here is from genome assembly GCA_963675745.2 of Phycisphaerae bacterium. Classification (GTDB taxonomy): domain Bacteria; phylum Planctomycetota; class Phycisphaerae; order UBA1845; family Fen-1342; genus JAFGRR01. The sequence continues at coordinate 581,424 of CAXXWX010000026.1, read as the reverse complement.
AGATCGTGTGACCACGGCCCAGGTAGTGTCTTTCCGTGCGCGGATTTCGCGCGATGATATGCGTCTGTCATCCGGTTGAGTCGCAGCATGTCTCTGGCTGACCGGGCGCGGGAGTTTCGCCGTTGGCACGACATCAAGCTGCGTGAGTGGCAGGGGCCTTGCGTGTTACACTCGACACGCGGGCGTAGTAAACCTGCTAACTCAGTGAGGCTGCCATGTTGCCGAGTAATCACGCCGACGTCATCGTGGCCGGTCATATCTGCCTGGACATCATTCCCGCGCTCGACACTCGACACGCCGACATGAGCTCGCTTCTGGTTCCCGGGAAGCTCAGCGTCGTCGGCCCGGCAGCGGTGTCCACAGGGGGCGCCGTGTCAAACACGGGACTCGCGCTGCACCGGCTTGGCGTCAAGACCCGGCTCGTCGGCAAAGTGGGCAATGATCCGTTCGGGCAGGCCGTGCTGAGCATTCTGCGAGCGGCCGGGGCGTCACTGGCAGACGACATAGTCATATCCGACGACGAGGCCACCTCGTACGCCGTTGTGATCAACCCCCCCGGCGTCGACCGCATGTTCCTGCACTGTCCCGGTGCCAATGACAGCTTCAGCGCGGCGGACGTTGACTTCAGCCGCGTGGCCGGTGCGCGTATGTTCCACTTCGGCTATCCACCGCTGATGCGTTGCATGCGCGCGGATGACGGTTCCGAGCTTGAGGCGCTTTTACGCGCTGCCAGGCAGCGCGGCTTGACGGTGACGCTAGATATGGCCGGCATTGACCCGGACTCTGACGCGGCGCGGACCGACTGGGAGAGGTTGCTCAAGCGCGTGCTGCCCTACGTGGACATCTTTCTGCCGAGCATCGAGGAGACGCTCTTCATGCTCGATCGGGAGCAGTATTACCGAACGACAAACAGCCCCGAAGCCGACGCAATCGACGGCGGATTGCTGGCGCGCGTCGCCGATCGGCTCCTGGCAGCGGGCGCGGCGGTTATCGTCCTGAAGCTGGGGGACCATGGCATGTACCTGCGAACGTCGGCCGACATCGCCAGGCTCGCGGCCATGGGGGCGTGTGCCCCGGCGGGGCAGCGCATACAGACCTGGTGCGGTCGCGAACTGCTGGCACCCTGTCTCGCCGTCGAGGTCCAAGGCACCACCGGGGCGGGTGACTGCGCAATCGCCGGTTTCCTGGCGGGTTTTCTGCGGGAGCAGTCTCCCGAAGACGCTCTCACGAGCGCCGTCGCGGTTGGTGCCTGCAACGTCGAGCGGCCCGATGCCACCAGCGGAATTCCCGATTGGACCGCCGTCCAGCGCCGTCTGCGGATGCACTGGGCGCGCCGTCCGGTGACCCTGCCTCTGCCGGGCTGGAGCGAAATCCCCGGCGCGAATCTGTGGACGGGCCCGCACGATGAATTGCTGAGCGCGTAGGCGGCGGTGGGGCGGGTGGTACACGCCAATGCTGCGCGAGCAGGTCGGCAGCAGTTGACGCCTGCCGCCGCCTTGCGCGTGCTGGAAGCGATCATCAGATCGAGAGGCGCACCGAAAGAGACGACGGGGTTCCGACCGCCAGTGGCGGCCAGAGACCCCGTCGCTTCATTTCAGGGAGTGGTGGGTTGTGGTACTAAGACAACAGCGCCAGCACATTCTGCGGGTTGGCGTTTGCTATCCGCAGCGTGTTGGTCGCCGCCTGCACCAGGATCTGCGAGCGTGTCAGCGCGGCCGTCTCCGCCGCAAAGTCCGTCTCGCGAATCACGCTCTCAGCGGCGGCGATGTTCTCGTACGTCACGCTCAGAGCATTCGATGTCGTTGCCAAGGTGTCTTTCTGAAACGCGCCCAGTCGGCCACGCAGAAACGACACTTGGTCCTGGGCGGCACGTACGATCTGTTGGGCCGTGCTATAGTTGCCCGATGCCAGCGCGTTGGCTTTACCGGTCGCCAGCGACGACAGAACATCGCTGCCGGTCAGTCCGAGGTTGCTGGTTGTCACCGACGGCAAACCGATGGACGCCAGGCCCGAGAAGCTGACCGACGGTGACAGCATGAAGTCGGCACCGCCGCCGGTGATATCAAACGTGGTCGTGCCCGCTGCGGCACCGGCACCAAACGCAGCCGTTAACTCCAGATCGACACTCAGGACCGTGGTTCGAACCGAGGCCTTCAGGCCATCGGTGATCGCGGTCGCGCCGTTGATCTTGACGTTGGCGTCGACGCCGTATTCCTGGTGCGTCGATGAGCCGCCCCCATTGATGTTGGCGGTGAAGTCGCTGCCGCCACCGGTCGTGGAGTCGTCGATGATGTTCACTTGCACGTACTGGGTTGACCCGTAGTCGGTGCTGCGCAGCAGGAGCGAGTCGCCGCCCGACGTGGCCGCTGACACGCCGGTCAGCAGAGTGCTCTGGTTGATCGCCAGGGCCATCTCCGCCACGGTCGTGCCCGACCCGAACGTCACAACTTCGGTCCCCAGGTTACCCACCACCTCGATGGTTACCGTGCCGCCGGAGGTGGTGGAGCCGGTGTAGTCAATCGCGGCCACTTCGGCGGATGTCACGACGTCGATCGTCACCGTGCGGTAGCCGTCATTGGGTACGCTGGCGGCGTTGATTTGTATGCCCGCCAGGTTCGTGTCGACGACTCCGGAAGTTGTGTAGTCGAGCTCACCGCTCAGCAGACGCCGCCCCTGAAACTGGGTGGTATTGGCAAAGCGGTCGATCGAGGCCAGGATAGAGTCAATCTGGAGCTGGTTGGCGTCACGCTCATCTTCGCTGATGCTGGCCTCACTCGAGCTGCGGTCGATCAGGTCTTCCAGGTCGGTCAGCAGCTTGTTGACTTCCACCAGGCCGCCTTCGGCCGTACCGATCACATTGTTCGCGCGGGCGATGTTCGTGATAGCGGCGTTAATGGCCCTCTTCTCGGCGCGCAGCTCTTCCGAAGCGATCAGCCCGGCGGGATCATCTCGTCCCGAATTGATCCGCAGGCCCGTGCTCAGCCGGTTGAGCGACGTGTTCAGTGCCGAGTTGTTCGTGTTCAGGACACGCTGTGCAACCAGTGATGGAATATTCGTGTTGATGCGGCTCATGGTGCTACGCCTCCAAAGGCGACTCGGACTCCCGCGCCGACGGGCAAACGGTCGCGAACCTCACCGGTACCTCGCCCGGGGTCCGCTGAACTTGTCACCGGCAGCATCGTCCGGGAATCCCCTCTGCTTTAATTGTCGCACGGTATCGCTATTTCTGGGTGGTTCCGCCGTGGGACCAGCATCTCCGCCGGTACGCGTCTATGGCCCAGCGGAGCGGGCGGGCACGCGGACGGCCGGCGGGCGGCGCTCTTATAGGCCCCCCCGCGCACGCCGTCTTGGTTTCCTTGGAATAGCCTGCGGATCGGCCGCCGGCTACGGCCGATCCGCTCCCTCCAGAGTCCGCTAACCCAGCAGTTGAAGGGCGATTTGCGGTACCTGGTTGGCCAGGCCAAGCACCGACGTGCCGGATTGCACCAGCACCTGATTCCGCGACAACTGCGAGGTTTCATAGGCGAAGTCGGCGTCACGAATGGTGGAATCGGCCGACATCAGGTTTTCCATCGTGATGCCGAGCTGGTTAATGTTCGTGTCCAGCGTGTTCTTCTCGAAGGCACCCAGCCGGCCGCGCATGACTGCCACCTGGCGGATTGCCTCCGTGACGATCTCGGAGGCCTGCATCTCCTCTCCGCTCGTCAACGAGAACTCGCCACCGGTCACCACCTGCGACAGGAAGCCGATCTCGGTCGTTCCCAGCCGCGAGGCCGCCACCGACTGTACGCCGATGCCGACCTGTAAGTTGCTGTTCACGTGTGGCCCAACCTGGAACATCGCACCGCCGGATGTAATCACGAAGCTGGTTGTTCCTACCCCAAACCCGGAGTCGAGTGTCAGCTCGAGATCGAGGGTGGAGGTCTTCAGCGAGAGGTGATTCCCATCACCGATCGTCTTGGCTCCGTTGATCGTCGCCGTCGCGTCGCGACCGGTGACACGGGTCGCCGGATTACCGGCGGTATCGACGGTTGCAAACGTCCCGCCGCCGGGCAGAACTGTAATCTGCGCGAATTGCCGGCTGCCATAGCGCTTGCTGTCGAGTCGGAATCCCGACAGCCCGGCGGCACCTGACGCGGTGGCCGAGAGTCCGGTGGCGTCGCTGATCGAGTTGATCGCAGATGCAATCTGGGCGGCGTTGGTGTTCGAGGCAAACGATAACGTCGTGGCACCGGTCTTGCCCTGAATCTCGATTGAGACCTCGTTAGTCACGCCGCTGGCGCGGAACTCGAGCGTCGCCGGCTGTGCCGATACGGTCACCTCGACGTTGCAGGTTACCTGGCTGAGCGTGCCGAATTGGACGCCGTGCATGGCGAGAGTGGCGATATCGTTCTGATCCACGCCGCTGGCCACGTACGCCAGCGATCCGTCGAGCAGATTGCGGTCCGCGAACGTGGTTGTGTTGGCGATGCGCGTGATGCTGGCGATGGCGGAGTCGATCTGCAACTGGTTGGCGTCGATTTCCTCGTCGGACATCGCGCCACGGTTTGCCGCCTCGACGATCTTTTCCTGAATATCGCGCAGCAGGCTGGCAACTTCATCCAGCGCCCCCTCTGTGGTGGCGATAATCGTCGAGGCGCGTTGCGAGTTGCGGATTGCCTGACTTACAGCGCTGATCTCGCTTCGCAATTGCTCGGAGACAATCAGACCGGCGGGATCGTCTTTGCCGTGGTTAATACGCAGTCCTGTGCTGAGCCGCTCGAGCGTCGCGCCCAAGCTCTTGTAGGCCGTGCCCAGGTGGCGCTGGGCGATTACCGCCCCAACGTTTGTGTTAATGCGAGCCATTTGCCATCCTCCTTGAACGGTTCGTGGCTGTGTGTTCCAAAACGCTTATCCCGATATTCCGTACCGCACTGCTCAGTGTCTCTTGCCCGGAGGTGTCGGCGGTGTGTCGACTCGGGCCAGGTCTTCCTCTCCGACCTTTGCGGCCCTGCGATTCTCGCGCTGAATCGCGTCGTACACCTCCTTGCGGTGAACTGGAATCTCGGGAGGCGCGACAATGCCCAAGCGGACTTTGTCTCCCCGAATATCGACGATAGTTACTTGAACGTTGTCGCCGATTGTGATGGACTCGTCTCGTTGTCTTGAGAGCACCAACATCCGCGGCTCCTTCCTGGGTTATGCTGATGTGCCTTTGGGTGGCATCCGCCCGGTCCGTTCCTGGTGACCTGCTCGCGGTCACGCCCGACAGCGATGCGTCGGCGCGCGGCCGCTCGGGGAAGATGCACCCGGCTGACTGTCCATGGCTTTCGTAGCCTGGTTCGGTCATTATAACAACCTTCCTGCGTTGGCACTGCGTCCGCATGCCAACTATGCCGACTTCGTCGCCGCCCGCACGGGCTGCACCGGCATCAGCCGGTGACGCGTCGTGTACTTGCGATCGGACAGAACCATCTGGCGCGCCTTGAGTGACGTGGCCCCGACGACCAGCGGACCCAGCAGGTTGGCCGTCAGATGCTCGTCCACGCGATTGACGATCACCAGCACCTGGCTGTCCGCCACGTCGCGCAGCCCCAGTGCCTTGAGATCATCGGCCCTGATCGGGATCTGGTAATCCGGCACGAACGCCAGCGGATCACAGACCACGAACGCCAGGCTCGGGTCTTCTACCGACTGAAGCCAGAAGAACATCGGATCGGACGACGTCTGGATCAGCGCATAGCGCTTGTGCTTCGGGAAGCCCAGCAGCCCGTCCTTGAACTCGATGATCCGCGTCCCATCGACCTCCAGCGTGCCAAAACGAGTCGTTTCGATGAGCATGAAACTGCTCCTGTGATTCTGCCAGGTCGGGTCAACCGTGCTGACGGTTCGGCCGCCGTCGGCCGCTGCTCTGACCAGCCGTCAGTTTGGCCGGGTCCTCCGGACCCGCATCGGCATCCTGCCGATGTACCCGGTCGCCACGGGCCGAATCACGACTGCCCGTCACGATGCCAACTGCCTCGTTCCCGTGTCTCCTATCCGGCCCGCGGGCCGGTGCGCGCTCCTACCGCAAGTAGTCAATCAATGACAGATTCATCACGCGCGAAGCGGTCGTGAGGTTTGCCTGCAACGCGTTCTCCACCTGCTGGAAACGCACTACCGCTTCGGTGATATCCACGTCCCGGATGTCGCTTCTCAACACCTGGGCGAATGTCTCTTCGCTCTCGATTCGCTCCAGGCGCTCGTCCATAACTTTGGCCTGCGCCGCCATCTGTCCGCGCACACGCTCCATGTGATCCAGTGTGCGTTCCAGCCGCTCGCCGGCGAAGGTCAACATCCGCGTGTCGTTTTGCTCCATCCCTTCGCGGATCTCCAGCAGCGTGGTGAACGTGCTCTCCACGCGAATGGGGTTGATCTCTGTCCCCACCAGTTGCCCGTTGGCGTCCGCCACGACGTCCAGTCCCAGACCGCCCAGGGCCGGTGAGAGGTTAATGGCCTCGGCAGACAGCGTGCCCCCGCCCGCCGTGTTGTCGGTAATCACGATCCCGTTGCCGTCGGTTGCGAAAGCGGCGGAGATGGCGCCGTCGGCGTTGAGCAGATCGAACAGTTGTTCCAGCGTGAGCGCCTGGTCAACATCAAAGTCGAGCACCGTGCCATCAGACGTGGTGATGTGGATGTCATCGCCCGTAATCGTGTTGACGCCTTTGCCGAGATTGAGAGCGTCGAGCGTGACCTCGTCGGAGATGGTGCGAATCCCCAGGTTTGTCGCCGCCGATCCGCCGGCTTCCTCCACGGTCAGATCCGTGCCCGACACGCGATTGTGGATGTCGATGTGATCACCGTCATCACTGATCCGGGCCCAGGCGCCCACACCGGCGCTGTTGATCAGGTTTACGATGTCTTCCACAGTCTCGGCACGGGCCAGGTCGATCTCAGCCGACAACTCGCCGTTGCGGATTCGGATGCCGCCGGCCAGATCGGCGCCGGCGCCGTCATACAACTGGGTAATCGTCGTCCGCAGCGTCAACATTGGATCGAGGTCGCTGCTGAACACCTCGGTGGCACCGCCCAGTGGTGTCGTAATGCCCAGCGACCGCGTGGTGTTGCCGCCGCCGACATCCTGTACGGCCAGTGCGACTCCCCCCGTGACGTGCAGGCGGTTGCCGACGATTTCGGCGGACAGCGCCGCCGGCAGCTCCTGGTTGAGCTTGTCGACTATGTCGCCGACCGTGTCCGCGCCGCTGAGATCAATCGTAACCTGGGCTGCTCCGTCGCTGAACGAAACGCTGCCCAGCTCGGGCGGCTCACCCGCCGGGCCACGCAGGTCGCGGATGCGCGTATCCGCCGTTACCGCCGGCGAAAGGTCGGCCGCACCGACCACCGGCGTCGAAACCGCGCCGAAGAACTCCTGGCCCGAGATGGTGAAGGAGTCCTGCGAGAGATCGGTCGCGATGATCGTCTCGCGACGCCCCTCATCACCGTTGAATTGCACGCCCGAAAGCGCCCACTCAAACGGCGCTTCTCCCCCGCGGTCTCCGCTGAACAGGTAGGTCCCCAGATGCTGGCGGTTGCCGATGGAGATCGCCTGGTCGATCAGCGCCGTGACCACGATGGCCAGCGATGCTCGTTCGGTATCGCTCACCGTGTCGCTGGTGCCCTCGATCGTCACGCGCTTGGCTTCGCGCATCAGCTCGATCGCCTCATCCATCGCGGACTCCGCCGCGCTCAGTGTGGCGTTCGCCGTCGTCAGGTTGTTTTTGACCTGGCTGACGCGATCGAGTTGCCGATCCACCGCCTGGGTGGCGGCGGCCGCCGAAGGGGCCTCGCTAGGTGCCTGGAATTTCAGACCGGTGGCGAGCTGATTCTGCGTGCTGAAGAGCTTAGCCTGGCTGGACTGCACCGTACGCAGCAGGTTGTAGCTCCGCAGGTTCTGACTGACGCGGGCCAGGTTGACCGGTATTATCGCCATTTCCAGAGCTTCATCTTCGCGGCCGGGCCGGCTAGTTCAGCAGCCCCAGCAGCTCATCCGTCAGGTCATTCACCACGTTCAGAAAGCGACTCGCTCCCTGGAACGAACGTTCATATGTGGAAAGCCGAATCGCCTCCTCATCCAGGCTCACGCCGCTGATTGCCTCACGCTGGGCATTCAGTCCCGCGTGTACGGCGCTGGAGGCTTCGTGTTCGGTCAACGCCGCGGCCGTCTGCACCGCGAGATCGCCGATCATCCGATCGTGAAAGTCCTCGGCGCTCATGTTGCCATAGAGCGCGCTGCTCTCGCCGCCGAGGACGGACAGCCGGCCCGCGTTGTCCCCGTCGCCGATCTGGCCGTTCATCGACGCGGCGACCAGGCGCGCGTCGGCCACGACTTCATCGCTGACCTCGATATTGGCGGCGTTGGTTCCCTCGAACAGCGAGTTAATCCCCAGCGCCGCCAGGGCGCCCGAAGAATCATCCGAGAACCAGAATTCCGCGCCGGCATCGGCCTCGATGTCCAGACACAGGTCGGAGCTGACTGACGCGCTCAGCCCGTCCACGGCATCGAGCGCGGCGGCCAGACTGCGCAGCGTCGTGTCGCCACCCTGCCAGACCAGCGCGCCTGTGACCGGATCCTGCACCTGCACAGCCTGGCCGATGCCGTCGAGGTCGACTTCGATCTGCCGCGTGATCGTCTCGCCCGACAGCTCGTTGCGCACGTTGACGATGAAGGTCCCGTTGCTGACCGCGAAGGGCAGGCCCGCGGCATCCGAGTTCAGGACCGCGTCCGCGTCGAGTACGTCGTAGGTACCGTGAGCCTGCGTGCGGCCCACCAGCCCCACGCCGGTCGAGTGTACGCGGTTGGTTTCATAGATCACGCCGTTGGCGAGCTGGTCGAGCCGCTCAATCTGGTCGACGATCTGTTCGTCACGCGTGTTGACGATGCCTGCCAACTCACCGGCACTGAACACGGCGATGCTCCGGTCGTCGGTGAACCGCACCTCGGCGACCTCAAAGCCCTCGTGGAAGTCCCGGTCGACCTCCAGTGTCCGCGGACGATTGAACTCCACCAACGCCGAGCTGCCCGCATAGACGTTCGCCGTCCCGTTCTCCTGGTAGCGAACATTGACGTCCATCAGGTCCGACAAATCGCGCAACAGCGTGTCGCGCCGATCGCGCAAGGCGCTGGCCGATTGCTGGCCGTCCGATTCCTGTTCGACAATCATCTCGTTGAGCTCGGCGATCTCGCCACAGAGTGAATTCACCTGCTCGACCGCGAGTTCGGCGGCGTTATTCATCTGCCCGATCAACTGGGCCAGTCCGTCGCGCTGTTGGTGGATCGTCCGGACTACCGCATCAGCGGCCGCCAGCGCGATGTCGCGCAAGCCAGCGTCTTCGGAGTCTGACTGCAAGGCGCCAAACGCGCCGTAAAGCTCGCTGAGCAGGGTCGAAAGGTCGCTATCGCTCAACTCGTTGTAGAGCGTTTCGATCTGGCTCAGGTAGCCGTAACGCGTCTCCGCCGCCGCCCGCGTGCTGTTTGCATCGCGCAGCCGCTCCTCGAGCGCGACATCCATGTGGCGTTCGAGCGCGGACAACTGGACGCCGGCCCCAACACCCCCGGCGGGACCGTCCACGCCGCGATTACCCGAAATCGGCATCATCCGCCCGGTCTGGCGCGTATAGTCTGGATTGCCAACGTTCGCGATGTTCTGGCCGACGATGGAAATCGCCGCCTGATACGCCGCCAACGCGCTGCGCCCGATCTGTAATGAGTTCCCGATTCCAGCCACTCTGATTATCCCGTCGCGTCCAAGATCATCTGCGACTTACTCGATCTGTGGTGCTGGCCATCCTGGCCATACACCGCCGTCTCGCGGCGTGCGTTGCCCAAGGCTGAGAACACGCCGCGGATGTGCCTTTGCAGGTCGCGTGCCACACGCGAATTCAGATCGTTTTCTCGCTTGAGTTCCGTGGCGGCGGTGCGCAAACCGGCGATTTGGGCCTGCAATCGCGATCGAACCGGCTCGGGCGACTGCCCCGCGATCTGATTGAGCGAGAGTTCACGCCTGCGCCCGCCCGGCAGAGTCTGCGCCAGGCGCGCAACAACTGCGTTCCTTTGCTGTTCACCGCGATAGACACGCTGGAGCAGATCAACCTCGCTCCGAGTGCAGGCGTTCAGCGTCGCAACATCCGCCGTCCGCATCGCCTCGAGCTTATCCCTGGCGATTCTCAGCAACTCCCGGAGCTGCGTTTGCGTGTCGGCCAGGCAACGTACCAACTCGCTCGCTGGAGAATCACTGTTCGCCGCGGTATCAACAACCCGGGGGGTTCCCGTTGTCCGTCTCATGCCAGCACCCTTACTGAATCAGCGCGCGCGTTCTCGCCGACGCCCTGCGAATATGTGGCCGCGCTGGTTGAAGCCCGCGGCTCGTCGCTATCGGTCCCGAGTCGTTCGGGCCGCGGCGTGAGTACACGCGCGATTTGCTCCATCATCCCGTTGCGCCCCGAGCGCGCAGCGATGTCCGCCATGCGCTCATCAAGCTGCTGGCCGAATATCTCCTCCGTTCGCCCTCCGTCGAGGAATGCGCTTCCGAACTTGGTTTTGCGCATCTCCTCCAGCATCGGTTTGAAGGCCATCTCCGAGACGAGCAACGCCGCCGCGTTCTGGATGTCTCCATCGCTGATGAGCCTCGTCCCGTGTCCGGCGACGCTGAGCAGGCTGCGCAGCCGCTGCTGTGAGCCGGCGCTGCTGATGATCGCCGGGCTGTTGGCGCATGTGCTGTCGCTGATTGCGCTGATTGCCATCGCTGCGTCCTACTCCGTGTAGATTAGTTGGGCCTGTAGCGTGCCGGCGCGGTGCAACTGCTCGATCACGCTGACGGTCTGCTCGGCGTCGAGTTGCAGTTGCTGGAGCGTCGTCAGCAGTTGCTGAAACTCGACTGAATCGGCTTCCTCGGTCGTCATGCCCACGACGCCGCCGGCTCCCTGTTCACCGCCGACGGCGACTGTGCCCAGTCCGGGGATCTGTACAACCGTTGGCAGGATGCTCACGGTCCCGGTCATGACGATGTGGTTGGTGCGCCGGTTGATCGTCACGCGCGCCTGCTGCTTGGGCATGGTGAAGAGGGGTGTTTGCAGAACACGGCTGATGAAGTTCGCCGGCTGGCTCGCCTCGTATGAAGGTATCATCACCCGCACTTCTTTTGGGCTGACGGCGAACGCCACGTCTTGCTGCACGACGAGTTGGCCGTCTTCGCCGCGCTCGTAAATCCCGCCGACGCCGGGATCGGCGGTTTCCTGATTGATGGCGCGTGCGACCATCTGGGCGAGCGGGAAGCCGGCCCGCGCGTCGTCCAGGATGAGTGTCATGTAGTGATCGCGGATGAAACTGTGGTAGTTGTCAGCCTCCATCACGGCGCCGCCCCGGATGATCCCGCGCGTGGGCGCTGATTTCGGGTCGACCTCGATCTTGCCGCCAGCCAGGGCCCAGATGCGCGCCAGTGTGGGGGGGGCGTTCTTGGGAAGGGGGGCCACTTGCAGCGGCGCCGTCAGGAGTTGTCCGCCGACCAGGCTCTTGGCTCCTAGCGCCGAAACCACCACATCCAGCCGCTCTCCCGAACGCCAGCCGAGCTTTGGCGTCTCCACCTCGACAATGACCATCGCAACGTTCTTGTCGTTTTCGAGTTCCTCGAGCGCCAGGATGTTCTGTTCGTAGCGCTGGTGCAGTGCCGCGAGCGCCCGCAGTGTGCGCGGGTTCTTCCCACCGTCGCCGGTCCCGTTGAGCCCCACCACCAGGCCATAACCCATCAGGCGGTTGACGTGTTCGCCTTGAAGATGCGCGATATCCTGGACCAGGACTTCGCCCGCCGCCACCGCCACCAACGCCGCCGCGGCGATCATTGCCGTCACCGTTTCTCGTTTCACTCGCATGACGTGCCTGTCTCCAACGCGGCATCTCTTCTAGGTCGTCAACACCCGCTGCCGGCCACGGTCACCTGTAGTGTCCGCCCCCCGAGGCGAACGTCTTGCGGCCGACTCGCACCCTCTCTGCGCCACGGCCGACTCGGGGGTCGGCCGCTACGCATGTGACTTACAACGGTCTCAGCAGGTCAAAGGCGCGCATCAGCCAGCCGCGCCGCGCTGCGTCGCGCACCGCGCCGGTTGGTTCGTGCACCAGGTCGAGGTTGTAGACCTGCGTGCTGAGCACCGTGTTCTGGGCACTGACGTCTTCACTGCGACACTCGCCGGTCAAGGTGATGATGTACTCCTCTTCACCGCTCTTGATCCGGTTCTTGGCTTCGATCACCAGCGTGCCGTTGGGCTTGATATCGAGGACCCGCGCGGTAATGCGCGTGGTGAGCGAGTCCTTACGTGAGCTCTTGCCCTTGCCCTCGTATTCGTTGTCGAAGTCAAACTCGACACCCGGCTTGCCGTCCGCGAACGTCTGCGGGATCAGGTGATTCTCTTCGTTAAGTCTGAAGAACTCCGAGAGCTGCGACTTGACCTTCCAGTCCTTCTCGGATTTCAACGTGGCATCCGAGCTGCGGTCCATCGTCTGGCGCACGATCACCGTCACGAAGTCATTAACCTGGAGCTTCTTCGGTTCGGGCGCGGCCACCGTGATCGGCGAAATCGCCAGCAGCGTGGCGTTCTGGACGTTTTTCGAGCTCTCATCGGCTGTGCGTTGCCGCGCTGACATCACCGGCTGCGGCACGTTGATCGGAATCAGCTCCGTGCTCACCGCAGCGCGCGTCGGCTCTTCGACGGTCGTCGCCGGTCCCATCGGAGCCGCCGGCCCGGGGCTGGCATTGAACAGTGAGTTGTTCTGCGCCACAGCGGTGACGCCGCACGCCACCACCACGAGTAAGGCACATGTGTAACGCATCACGTGTTCTCCATTCATCGCCAACTTGCGGCGGCCGTCATTGCTGGATGATCCGAACCGTCCCCACGCCCGTAACCACGCCGCGCAGTTCACGGCGGCTCTTGTGCATGCTCCCGATGCGTACGCGCACCGTCTCGCCGAAGCTGCCGGATTCGAGGGCCACCCCGGTAAGCTGTGCGCTCACGCCTCCGGCCCCACCCAGCAGCGTCACCGGGCGCGAGCGCCGCACCAGATCAACCGCCGTGAGATCCTGACGCCCGACCATCGCGCCCGGCGCCACATACCGCTTGACCTGTTGCCCGATAACCACGGAGGGCGAGTCGAATCCGGTCTCCTCGGTCTCGTCAAACACGCGTTTTTCGAGCATGACATCTTCGGGGTGCACGGTGGCACCGACGTTCAGCGGTTCGCGTGCCACGACGACGGGCTTCACCAGCCGTACATTGACAAACAGGGGCACCGTGCGTTGCGCCTGCTTTTCGCGACGGATCAGCACACGCAGTTCGCGCATCCCGAGTTTGTCCTTACCGACGCTGCGCACGACAAAGTCGTAGGGCGGCGTGGTCAATGCGACGTATTGCTCGCTGCCGCGCTCGAACTGCACATCGACGTCACCACCGTCCGATGCCAGCTCATGCCGCAGCCTGCTTTTTACTACATCTGCCAGCGTGGCCGTCCGGCCATCGGGCGTGGCGGCTGGACGCACCAGCGGTGCGCCCATCGCCGCCCGCGCTTCCGGGTGTTCGGAGAGCACCTCGATATCTGAGTTTGCCGGCTCGATCGTCACGTGACAGACCAGCGCGCCATGTACCAGTACGCGCGCCCGGTTCACACCCAGCGACGCCAGGCGCGCGACAATCTGATCGTGAGACAATTCCACCGTTCCGTACGCCGGCGGCACGGCAAACACGGACTTCTCGCCGATCGCCTCAACCAGCAACGGATCGGCTTGACTCAAGTCAAGCACGTTGGCAAACGTGGCGGCGTCCGCACGCGCGCTCGCCTGCGGCCGCAGCTTGATCCGTGAAGTCTGTGGCACCAACACATCATTGGCGGCCGCGGCTCCAACCGCCGTCACCACCAGTACCGCACTTATCCATCGCATCATGATCCGCTCTCCAGAGCGTTAACCGGGGTCATGGCCACCTACCGCCTCAGGTTGGCGACAACCTGCAACGCCTCGTCCGCCGATTGGATCGACTGTGAGTTCATCTGAAAGACGCGCTGCGTTTTGATCAGCTCGACCAGTTCGGTGACGGCTTCGGTGGTGCTGAGCTCCAGGTGGCCGCCCTGCAATAGCCCCATACCGTTCTCGCCGGGCTCGCCCTCGATGGGTTCGCCCGAAGATGCGCTTTGCAGGAATATGTTGGCACCATCCTGGAGCAGCCCGTCGGGGTTGATGAAACGAACCAGCGCAATCGTGCCGAGCTCCTCGGTGGTTCCCTCGCGCGTTACCGTAATCTGACCGTTTGAAGAGATGCTCACCGCGTCGCGCGGTGCGTCGTCCGGAATGGTCGGGCTGTCGACCAGCCGGTACCCAAAGCTGTTGCCCAGCACGAGCTCGCCGTCGGAGTTGGCGACGAAATTGCCGGCGCGGGTGTAGCCGGTTCCGCCGCCGGGCAGTTCAACCTGAAAGAACCCATCGCCGTGGATCATCACGTCGAGCGGGTTGCCGGTGGGCATCGCCGAGCCCTGCTTGAACAGCACCTGCGTGTTGCTGACCGTCACTCCCAGCCCGATCTGTGTACCCAGCGGGGAGTTGGTCTCGGTGCTGGTCTGTACGCCCGGCTGGTCACGGATCTGGTAGAGCAGGTCCTGGAAATTGGCCCGCGAGGACTTGTAGCCCACCGTGTCGGCGTTCGCGATGTTGTTTGCAATCACATCGATCTTGGTTGACAGGGCCTGCATCCCCGTCGCCGCGGTATGAAGCGCCATGATCGCCATGTGCCGGCTACCTCCACCTTGATCCGTCGCGCCCCCGGCGGCCCACAGGGACCAACCGAGGGTCTGCTCTGCCGCGCGCCGCTAGACCGCCGCGAAGTTGAGCAAACGGGAAATTGACTGATCCTGAAGCGAGACCATCTGCGCGTTAATCTGATACGCGCGTGCGGCCTCGATCATGTTCACGAGTTCCTTAACCGGCTCCACCGCCGACTGCTCGATGAATCCGTGCCGAATGCGTGCCGCTGTCGGGGTGAGGTCATCGCTGTCGAATGTGAAACGACCGGCCCCGGCCTTGCGCAGCTTGTCGTAACTGTCGACGTCGGTCATCGCCAGTTGCGCCACGCGCACCCCGCCCTGCATGACGTGGCCCTCTTCATCAACGGATAGCTCGCCCCCGCGCGGGTTGACCCTGATCGGCGTGCCGCCCGCTCCGAGCACCGCCGCGCCATCGCTGGCCGCCAGCAGGTGCCCGTCCTGGTCAACCATCATGCGACCGTCACGCGTCAACAACGTCTCGCCGTTCTTATCCACCATCAAAAAGCCGGGCCCGACCAGGGCCACGTCCGTATGATGGCCGGTTCGCGTGTTCGGCCCGTCGGCGAAGCTGGTCTGAGTCTGCCCCAGCCACATGCCGCCCGAGAGGCCCGCCAGGTCGGCGTTGCTGGGGCCGCGCCGCACACCCGCCGTGCGAGCGGGCACACGTTCCGCGAAGGTCGCGATGTCCCGCTTGAACCCGACCGTGTCGGCGTTCGCCAGGTTATTGGCGGTGACGCTCTGACGATACTCGTTAGTCAGCATGCCTGCCGCCGAGTGATACAGCCCATAGATCATGACCGGGCTTCCCGCTGAAGAGGCCGGGCGACGGGCGCTGTCACCTCGGAGTGCGGTTCGGTGAAAGCCGGCTGGCTCTCATGACCATCCGTGGTCCACTTCGTAACAACCGCCGATCCGCTTTGTTGTCCGCCGGAGGTCGCCCACGCGGCCTGCTCCTTGGCCAGACGCGACGCCTCGGACAACACCCGTCGCCCCAGTTCACACCAATCGCCCGTCGCAACGGTATTCACACTGCACTTGCCGCGCCGCATCAGGCGACTCCTCTACCAGGACACTTCCACGGGCAGGCTGCGATCGCGCAAGCCTGCACCGCCGTACGCGAGTGATTGGCAGATGGTGTGCCAAGCGCGCCGATCACGCCGGGCAAACCGCGGCGGTCAACGCTAAGCCACTGTCGCGGGCTTATTTACGGGATATGTGCGGATTTCAGGTTTTTGACACGATGCCGGGGCGACCTTCACACGCGCGCATACCTTGCGCCCGCCGGGCACTTCCTGCTCGCGATTGCCCCCAATTGACGCCTGCTACAAAGTGATCACTTTCTCAGCGCGGTCCAACTCCCGCACTACGTCTTCCATGCCGGCCACTGTCCCCACGGCGACTGACTCGCGGAGGCCGTAATGATCCAGGCAGGTGCCGCAGGCCAGCAGGTCCACACCGTTCTCATGAAGCTGTGCCAGTTCCCCCAGCACCGGCGACCCGGAGACAATCAGCCGCACGGCGCTGTTGTAGAGCAGTACCGCGGCCACGTTTTTGATGCTGATCGACTTGCGCAGAAACGTCGCCAGAATCTTTTGTCCGAGCTCGAGATCACCCTGTCCCATCTGGTCGTGATTCAAAACGATCACCGTTCGCATTCGCCATGCCTTTCATCCGAGGTCGCTTCTCTACCCGCGCGCACAATCCACCTGCGCGAGCTGATCATCGACACTATAGCGTACGTTGCGGTTCCAGCCGAGCAGGGGCGCTTGATCGCCGGGAGGAGGGGCTAGTCTTCGAGCGAACGCAGAATCTCTTCGCGCGTCATGCCGCGCGGCTCGGTGTCGTCGGCGAGTTCGCAGATGGATCGCCAGGTTGCGCGAGCGCGGTCCAGCATACCGATGTTCTGCAGCGCCAGCCCCAGATTGGCGCGCAGCGAAACATCACGCCCGCCGGCGTATGACACAGGCGCAAAGCTCTCCACGGCAAGGTCAAACCGGCTCCGTTGCGCAAACAGCAAGGCCAGCTCGTAGTGAAGCTCGGCGTCGTACGGGCTGAGCGTCATCGCGCGGCCGAACACGGCCGTTGCGTCTTCCGCCTGGCCGGTCTCCTTCAACGAGATGCCCAGCTTGATCAGCGCCAGCGTGAAATGTGGGCTGATCAGCACGGCGTTGCGAAACGCCCCGATAGCCTCCTCGTAGCGCCCGAATTGGCGCAACAGCAGGCCATAGCGGTAGTGCAGCGCGGCATCATTCGGGTTGCGCAGCAGGTATTGCTCGTGACGCCGAACCGCATCGCTCAGCACGTCGACGCCCCGCGGCTCCGCGGATGCGGCCGTTGCCAGGTCGGCGTCACCTTCATCACCCAAGCGCGACGTCAAGCGCAGCCGCGTCGTTTCCGAGAACAGCAGCGTGCTGTTCGGCTCGAGGCTGGTCGCCAGGTCGAACGTCGCATTGGCCTCTTCGTCATATCCCGCGTGGGCTTGCGCGACACCCAGGCCGACGAATGCGGTGATCAGCCGGTCGTTCAACTCAACCGCGCGCGCAAACGACTGGGCCGCATCAAAATGCATGCCCTGGCGTAGCTGTTGCGTGCCGAGCTTGATCGTGGCCTCCAGGAAATTGGGGTGATATTCCAGCGCCGCGCGATACTCATCCAAAGCGCGGCTCTCATGGCCGGCCTTGGCATACATGTCTCCCAAGTGCATGTGGAAGTCCGGCACGCCGGGGTATTGCCCCACCAGTTGCTCGACCTCCGCGATGGCATCGTCCAGGTGGCCCTGCTCGGTGAGACGCTCCGCCTCGCTCATCACGCTTTCGCACTGAGGCTGCACCAGCAACGCCCGCTGATACAGATCGATCGCCTCCTGTAGATCATTGGCCTGCACGTGCAGCGTGGCCACCGTCAACATTGTCTCGAGATCCTCGGGATCGACGTCCAACAGTCTCAGGTAGGCGTCTGTCGCCGCCTCAAGATCGCCCTGGACAACGGCGATCGCCGCAATGCGCTGGTACGCGTTGCGCAGGTAGGGGTGCAACTCGATTGCGTGCTGGTAGTACGAGAGCGCTGACGCGGTGTCGCCGCGCCGTTCGCAGGTAAACCCCTGGGCGAATCTGATCGCCGGGTCGGTCGGGTCAATCTCGGCGGCGCTGGAGAGGTAGCGCTCCGCCTCGTCGAGCCGGCCGCGATCATCGCTGACGCAGGCCAACCCCAGCACCGCCGTCCGCGAGGTCGCGTCGGTGCGTGACACGCGTAGAAACATGTCATGCGCTTCACTCAACCGGCCGGCGCGCAAACATAGCGTGCCCAGGCGCAGCGCGAGATCGGTCGAGCGCGGCGAAGCCGCAAGCCTCTCGCGCGCCTGCTCCACCGTTTCGTCCGTGACGGTGCGCAGGTGTTCTTCGAACGCATCCAGCATGCGTCCCAGAAGTCCGCGTCCCAAAGTTTCGAGCAGATAGCTCATGGAGTCTCACACTCGCGCGTCGCCGCGGCGAGTTGCCGGGCCAGGTCATGTGCCGAGGTCAGGCGCGGATTCTGTTCCAGCGCGCGTCGTGACGCCTGATGGGCACGCTCGATGTTGCCCGCTTCCAGATACAGTTCGCCCTGCAACACGTAGACGCTCCCGCGCTGGGCGCCGTACGCCAGGGCCTGCTCAACTCGATTGATTGCGCCGACAACATCGCCCAGCGCCCGCGACACCTTCGCCGCCAGTATCAGTCCGTCGATATCGCGCGCGTTCGCGTCCAGCATGCGTTTCACGAAGTGTGTAGCATGGTGCCAGTGGCCCAGCACGGCCGATGCATAGCCGGCGCAGTAGAGCAGTTCGCGCTGATCGGGATCGGCTCGCAACGCTTCCGTCGCCGCCCTGAGCACCAGGCGCGCGTGGTCCGGCGGCTGCTCATCCAGGCCCGCCAGCATCGGGCGAATGAGCTTGGGGATTGCGGCAAACAACACGCCCAGACCGGCGATGTCCGTTTCCGGTGCTGTGTCGGCGGCTTGTGAAGCTGTGGAGAGGTCACCCGCCGGCGGCGGGGCGCAACTGTCCTGATCCATGGCTCTGCTCGTCGTGCTGCTGTGTCGTCGTGCTAGCGCCCGTTCTTTGACCCTTTCGTACCCGACTGCCCGGCGCCGGGTACGGTCGCAGGCTCCGAGTGGGGCACAAGGAAGGGCTGATCGCAATGCGCGCAGCGCACCATCTGGCCGCGGGCGCTATCCGGGACGACGATCGTTCGTCCACAGTTCAGGTTTGGGCATATCACTGTAACGGCCATTGCTTTCCCTCGGCGCCAGACGCAGTGCCTCAATGTGCGACGTCCAGACGGCGGTTGCCGCAACTGTCAGCGCCAGGACCATGTCTCCCATTCTCACAGGGACGGCTTGGCTCGGTCCGAGCGGTAACTTGACCGCGCGGGCGAGATGCCATCCTCGTCAAGTGTGGGAAACGTTGGACTCGATGGCGAATGTGTTGTCAGTTCGGGTAGACGTTATGAGTCACGACGTGGGAAAATGCCCTGAATCGGGAGTGCGCACGAAATTCGCCAGCGGGATGAACAAGGCGGGGGCGGTGCATGCCCGGGCCTGCCATACGGCCGCACTGAGGACACCGCCACGCGGCTTACGTTGTTGCGGCACCGGCGTTGCCGGCTCCGCAATCAGCGTGATCGGCCAATAACGGGGCGACGTGTTTTGGGAACTTCGATTGTCTCGCGTTCCGCCAGATAGGCGCCCGTGATTGACTCCTCGCAGGCGGCCAGGTCTGATGCGGTCCCCTGGGCAACAACCTTGCCGCCACGCATGCCCGGGCCGGGCCCGAAGTCGACAATTTCGTCGGCCGCGGCCATGGTATCGCGATCGTGCTCGACCACGATCACCGTGTTGCCCATGTCGCGCAACCGCTCCAGTGAGGCCAGCAGACGCCGATTGTCGCGGTGGTGCAGGCCAATGCTGGGCTCATCCAGAACATACAGCACGCCCACCAGCCCGCTGCCAATCTGGCTGGCGAGACGAATCCGCTGAGATTCGCCGCCCGATAAGGTGGGCGCCGCGCGATCGAGTGTCAGATACTCGAGGCCGACATCGATCAGGAAGCGCAGCCGCGCCCTGATCTCTTTCAGGGGCTCCGCGCCGATCGTCTGCCGGACGCCCTCCAGCCGCAGACCTTCAAAGAAACGACCGGCCTGTTCGATCGAAAGGTGGCAGACATCGTTTATGTTCATGCGGACACACTCGCCGTCAGCGCGTGGTCCGGTAAGTTTCGCCATGAGCGATTGCGGCTTGAGTCGGGCTCCATGGCACCGCGGACACTCGGTCTGTCGCATGAACTGCTCGTAGAACCGCCGCACAATCGCCGAGCTCGATTTCCGATAACGGCTGTGCAACTCGCTGATCACGCCCTCAAATGTTCCGCCGTGCTTCCACGATTGTCGTCTGCTGCGCCACTCGAACGTGATGTGCTGGTCACCCGTGCCATAGAGCAGCGCGTGCCTTGCCTCGGGTGCCAGGTCACGCCAGGGCGTTTTGAGATCGCATCCCAAGTGGTCGGCCACGCCCTGGTAGATGTGCTTGCGCCAGCGACCGATCTTGGTTCGCATGGCGGCGATGCACGGCGACAGGAAGTGCCGCGACGTGTCTGGAACCAGCAACTCCGGATCGAAGTCGTAACGCGCGCCCAATCCGTCGCAGTAGTCGCACATGCCCTGCGGGCTGTTGAAACTGAACATCTGGGGGGTCGGTGGCTCAAAGCTCAGATTGCAGGCCGTGCAGGCGTACCCGGCCGACAGCAGAATGTCGCGCTGCGCGCCGTGCCCGCCACGCCGTGCGCTCTTGGGCGCTTCCGCCTCGAGCAGCGAGACGATCGCCGTCCCCTCGCCGGCCGCCAGGGCCGTTTCCAGCGACTCGGCGAGGCGTGTGCGTACGCCGTCACGCAGCACCAGGCGATCGACCACCACTTCAATATCGTGGCGGCGATACCGGTCCAGCGCCGGGGGTTGGGCAAGATCGATGACCTCGCCGTCCACGCGCGCCCGGATGAATCCCTGGTGAAGCAAGTCGGCGAACAGGTCCTTGTACTCACCTTTCTGCGCGCGCACCTTGGGGGCCAGCACCAGGAACCGCGTTTGCTTGGGAAGCGTCAGAATGCGCGCAATCATCTGCTCGCGCGTTTGCGCCGTGATCGGCAGGCCGCATTGCGTGCAATGCTGGATTCCGGCTCGGGCGTATAACACCCGCAGATAATCATGAATCTGCGTGATTGTGCCGACCGTGCTGCGCGGGTTCCATCCGCTGGTCTTCTGCTGGATGGAGATTGAGGGGGCCAGCCCGGTGAGCTGATCCACATCAGGCTTGGGTAGTTGGCCCATGAACTGGCGGGCATAGGAACTTAGCGACTCGACGTAACGACGCTGCCCCTCGGCATAGAGCGTGTCAAACGCGAGGCTGCTTTTTCCACTGCCGGAGACCCCCGTAAAACAGATCAGGCGGTTCTTACGGAGCGTAAGTGTGACATCGCAAAGGTTATGCTCGCGGGCGCCGGCCACGCGGATCAGATCGGGCTCGGTCTTCGCCATCACGGCCCTTCGCTGGCGACGTCAGGCGTCGGTGCGTCGCTGATGGTGCAATGCCCCCGGGGCAGCGCCGGCCCTGCGATCTCTACGGGGCTAGCGTGGTAACTCGATGATTGACTGCGTTTTGACCAGCGTGTGCTCTTGGGGCAGTGCGTGGAACGCGTGTACATGAAACTCGCGATCGCGGGCTTCAGTGTCAATGTGCGTGAAGGGCACCATCTCGCTGTCCGCCCACTCGTCATACGTGTGTACCCAACCGCGCCGCGTCGCGTGTCGCAGAAGATCGAAGTGTACGGACTTGTAGAGGGCCTCGTCCATCGTTTCGACCTGGCTGCTAACCATGTACAACCAACCGTCGGCCGACTTCTTCTCGAGATCACGCTCCCCCTTCAGGCGAAATCGTGACAGGACGCCGCGCGTCGGCAGAGATTCGCTCTCACGGGCCACAAGCTCGGTGACTGTGCGATGGCCGCGCGTCAGGCTCACGACGTGGCTCAGCCCCGTCACCCAGATCTCCGCGTGGTAGTCGCCCTGGGATACGCGATAGTCGGCGTAATGATGGAACAGTTCCGGGTGCAGCGGCCGATCGAACAGAAATAGGTGCAGGTCGAGTGACTGTTGCTGCGCTGTACTGCCAAGTTGCATGGGCATCGCGATCCTCTAGGAATTCCGGGCGGCGCTCGTTTTTCTTGAGCGGCTCATTCTAACATTTCACCCTTGAAAACACACGAAAAAAACACTTCTCGACAACTGTCCCATCGCGGCGGCACGTGTACCTGCCGTCCGGGGTCGGGTCCGTTCCCTATTGCATTTGCCCCTCGCCGACGACTGCCGCAAACGTCAACAGCGCGGCGTGTTTGTCGTCGCCCCCGCGAACCCACTTAATTCACCGCGGTTCGCGCATTCCTCAGTAATCAGCACGCTAGCGCGGCTGGGATGCCGTCACCGGTGTCCCACTTTGTGCCCCACGACTTCGGCCGCCACGGGTCTTCGCCGACTTCGCCACCTCTGGTTTCGCCGGCTTGTGTATAAACGAGCCAATGTTGCGCCAACGGTCGAATCGGCGCTTCAGCAGACGCTCTGGCTTGACGCGGCCCAACTCGCGCAGAGATCGGGAGATCCAGCTTTCCAGCGCTTTCGCGGCGGCTTCCGGGGCACGGTGTGCCCCACCCAGCGGTTCTTCAATGATCGTGTCAATCAACTCCAGCTTCTTAAGATGCTCAGGAGTGAGATTCAGCGCTTCCGCCGCCTTCGCCGCATGTTCACGCGATTTCCACAGGATGGCGGCACATCCTTCCGGGCTGATTACCGAGTAGTAGGAGTGCTGCATCACTGCCACGTGGTCAGCTACCGCTATTCCGAGAGCTCCACCGCTGCCGCCCTCACCGATCACGACTGAGACAATCGGGGTCGGCAGACGCGACATCTCCATCAGGTTCTTGGCGATCGCGCTGGCGATGCCACGTTCCTCGGCTCCGATGCCGGGATAGGCGCCGGGCGTATCGACCAGACAAACGACCGGCACTTTGAACTTCGCGGCAAGCTGCATCTTCTGGAGGGCCTTGCGATAGCCCTCCGGATGGGCACATCCGAAGTTCACCCTGAGCTTGTCACGCGTATCACGGCCCTTGTCGTGGCCGATGAGCATCACCTTGTGGCCGGCGATCCGCGCGAATCCGGTGACCAGCGCCCCGTCATTACCGTAGAGCTTGTCGCCGTGCAGCTCGCAGAAGTCCTTGGCCAACATCCTGATGTAGTCGCGCAGCAACGGTCGCTTGGGGTGGCGAGCTACCTGTACCAGCTCCCAGGCCGACAGATTGCCGTAGGCATGTTCTAACGCAACTCTCAGTTGCTCGCGGATACTACCGATAACTTCGGAATAATCACGGCCGGTCTCGGCCTGTGAAGCCTCCAGGCGTTCGATTTCGTGCTCCATCTTTACGATGGGCCTCTCGAACTCGAGCGCATACGCCGGCCCCGGTGTGGATGCAGATGTACTCTTAGCCCGTTCGCTCATTAAGATCCCTACCACAGACCGCGCCACCGGAGCTTGCGTCCCTGCCCCGCTCCGGACCGTCGGATTACTGTAAAGAGGAGAGCCTCAACTGGCAAGAATTATGTCACATTCCACGGTGGCCGCCGCACGCCTGATGGGGCCATTCACGCCGGCTAAGCTCCGTAACTCATTATAAGAACAATGGTTATGGCACACACGCTATCTGCGGCCCGGAGTGTCGTGAGTTGTCGTTTTCTCAAAATCCTGTACTCCCGGACTGCGCCAGGCGTTATTTCGCGCGACTCGCGACGAGTGCCTCGGGAGCCGCTATGATCGCGACCAACCAGTTGGATTGCGTTGCACAGACGTCGATTTGCCAGCAAAGGCCGGAGCAGAATGGCCGTCTTCCGTGTTGAGGTTATGCCGCGCGATGTATGTTTGCCATCAGCCGCCAGCGCGGCGCTGGCAACCGAGCTTCAAGACGCCGGGCTCGTCGGCGTACGCCGCGTCCACACCAGCCGGCTGTTCTTCCTGGAAGGATCACTCACACGCGACGACGCATCCGCCATCGCATGTCGGCTGCTTACCGATCCAGTGACGGAATATGCTGCTATACAGTCTCAGACTGATTCCGTGCCGGCTGAGACCGTCGCCGGACTGCCGCTCGAAGTGCATCCACGGCTCGGCGTGATGGACCCGGTTGCCCAGAGCACTTTCGACGAACTGCGTGCCGAGGGATATGCCATCGAGGCCGTCCGCACAGCACGGCGTTACATCATGGATGGGCTGGTTGACGCCAGTCTTGCAGAGGCGGCAGCGCGGATCATCGCAAACGACTGTGTCGAGGAGGTAGTGCTTGGCTCGGCCGCGATCCGGCCGGCTCCGCGCCCGCCCGCATTGGCGTTTGAGCCACGTCGAATCGCGCTGCGTGACATGGACGATACGGCGCTCGCGGATTCGTCACGCCGTGGTCACCTGTTCCTGTCAATCGAGGAAATGCGGGTGATTCGCGATTTTTATCGGAACACAGCACGCGAACCCACCGACCTTGAGCTCGAAACCCTCGCGCAGACCTGGTCTGAGCACTGTGTCCACAAGACGCTCAAGAGCACCGTCATCTACCGTGGCGCGCCATTGCCGCCCGGGCCGGGCCGGCCGGCAGCCAGCAGCGACGTCGAACTGGGCTATCAAAACCTGCTCAGCGATACGATCGCACGCGTCACCAGGGAGCTCATTGCCGACGGTCGCGGGCCTGAGTGCCTCTCGGTCTTCGCCGATAACGCCGGCGTCATTGGGTTTGACGACGAATTCGGCATCGCCTTCAAGGTCGAGACCCACAACCACCCGTCGGCCATCGAGCCGTACGGCGGTGCCGCCACCGGCATCGGCGGTTGCATCCGCGACGTAATGGGCTGCGGTCTGGGCGCACGTCCCGTCGCCAACACCGATGTGTTCTGCGTCGCCCCCAGCGACTGGCCGCGCGACAGGCTCCCCAAAGGCGTGCTCCATCCGCGACGCGTACTGCGCGGGATTGTCCAGGGTGTCGCCGATTACGGAAACCGCATGGGCATCCCGACGGTCAACGGTACGGTCTGCTATGATCCGCGGTTCCTGGGCAACCCGCTGGTGTACTGTGGTTGCGTCGGGAGCATTCCGCGTGACATGGTCAGTAAGGCCGCCCGCCCCGGCGATCGTGTGGTGCTGATCGGTGGCCGCACGGGCCGTGATGGCATCCACGGGGCCACGTTTTCATCGGCCGAGCTGACGGACACGCACGCCGACGAGTTTTCACACGCCGTGCAGATCGGCAACGCAATCACCGAGAAACGTTGTCTTGACGCAATGCTGCGCGCCCGCGATCACGAGTCGGGCTGCCTGCACAGCGCGACTACGGACTGTGGAGCCGGCGGGCTGAGCAGTGCCGTCGGCGAGATGGGGGCCGAGATTGGCGTGGACGTCGAGCTGAGTGAGGTCCCACTGAAGTACGCGGGTCTGCGCTACGACGAGATCTGGATCAGCGAAGCCCAGGAGCGCATGGTCCTTGCCGTCCCGCCGCGCAATCTGGACACTTTCCTGCGGATCATGGCCGAAGAAGAGGTCGAAGCCACCGTGATCGGCACATTTGGATGCGTCGATCCCGCCACTGACCAGCCCCGGCTCGTGGTTCGCTACCAGGGGCATGTTGTGGGAGACCTCGACATGCGTTTCGTACACGAGGGACTGCCGGCCGGGCCGCGTATGGCGGAGTGGCATGCGCCCACGCCGGTTCACAGCCAGCCGCGCGAGGTTTCCGTGGTGCCCGTCGCGGATGACCTTATCAAGCATCTCCGCCATCCGAACACTGGCGGTAAGCACTGGATCATTCGCGGCTACGACCATGAGGTGCAGGGCGGCAGCGTGATCAAACCGCTGTGCGGCCCCGGACTCGGGCCCAGTGACGCCGCCCTCCTCTGTCCGCGTCTCGGTTCGCCGCGCGGCATCGCGATCGGCTGCGGCCTGGCGCCGCACCTGTCTGACGTTGATCCCTACTGGATGGCCGTCGCCGCCATAGATGAGGCCCTGCGTAACATCGTCGCCGTCGGTGGCGATCCTGAGAACACGGCGATTCTGGATAACTTCTGCTGGGGAAGCTGTGAACACCGGCAACAGCTTGGCGCACTGGTCCGCGCCTGCCAGGCGTGCTATGACACCGCCAAGGTTTTCGGCGTGCCGTTCATCTCAGGCAAAGACTCGCTGAACAACGAGTTTGCCCTCGATGATGGCGATGTTGATGTGCTGATCGAGACACTCCGCGAAATGGCTGAAAGCGGCGGGGGGACGCTGCCGCAGGCTTGCGCGGCGGCGGTGGCACAGGTCCGCAGTCACCGGCGTCTGCGCATTCCGCCCACGTTGCTGATCAGCGCGATCAGCATCGTCGCCGATGTCGGTCGATGTGTCACACCCGACCTCAAGTGCGCCGGCGGCGAGTTGCTGCTGGTTGGCGGATTGCCGCAAGTCAACGGCGATTTGAGCGCCGCCCACGCCGTTCACCAAGCCGTCAGCAACGCGATCCGCAGTGGTGACGTGCGCGCCTGCCATGATGTCAGCGACGGCGGGTGGCTCGTGGCACTGGCTGAAATGGCCATTGCGGGCAACCGCGGCGTACTGTGTACGGCATTTGACCAGGCACCCGACCCGTTTGAGCAGGTCAATGCCGCCTATGTGGTTGAACTGTGTGACGCCGAACGCGGACGGGCGTTTCTCGCTGGCCACGGCGCCGCCTTCGTAACCCTGGGGCGTGTCAGTGACAATCAGTGCTTTTCGCTGGGTGAAGCCGAGCTGGCAGTCTCGGAGTTGCGATCTGCCTGGTCAGGGACCGCTTGAGCGCCAGGCGACGGATTGGCGTCGGCGCAATTTCCCCGACATTCCGCCACCGCCCAGTAGCACGCGGCCCCCGCGACGATCAGCGTGACAAGTGCTCCGCCGACGAATAGCAGGACATCGGTTGTGTCTGCCAAGAGCCCCATGGCTCGCATCCCGTCTGGCTTCCGCTTTACGGTTTGTCGGAGGCCGTTAGAATTGCAGCGGACCCGATCCCTCGGCCGCCAGTGATTCGGATTGTACACGCAATGAACAACGCCGCAGCCAACGCAGCCACAAACGTAGATGTAAAGCAGCGCGCCGCACTGCGCATGCTGTTGTTTCGCCGCCGACGCGTAATTAAGCGCGTAGTGATCTTCGCGGTTGCGACACTCGGGATGATTATTGTGTCGATGATGCATCGCGATGCCCAGACTGTGTGGCGTCTGGAAAAAGAGACCATGCACCTGCCGCGCGTGTTCCAGGAGAAATACGGTTCCCACGGCCTGCCAACCAACTTGCCGCCGCCACCGGGCTTATCGGCCGAACACGAAGAGGCGTGGCGCAGTCGCTACATCTACGTGAGGAGCAACCAGCGGATCGCTCAGAGCGACCACCCCAAAGTGATCTGCTACAGCGACCCTCAGACCAGCCTTTACTTGCGCGCCAATGGTCGCATCGTCGTGCTGTACGATGGACGGACGTACTCGCTCGTCTGGATGAAAGCCCGTGACTTTCAGGCGCGCGCCGCCGATCTCGGTGTCCCTGACCTGACGGAGTACTGATCAACGCCGATGTATTCCGGATGACACCGCGCCGCCCGCCCACGTCACCGAGGAGCAATCACAGCCTGGCCGACCATGGACGTATTTCGCTCACTTGACACATTTGCACCGCCCGCCGGCGGCGTCGCGTTGTCCATAGGCAATTTCGACGGTGTGCATCGCGGGCACCAGCGCATTCTCGCCGCTGCGCGCGACATGGCGCGCCGGCGCGACATGCCGGTCATCGCGCTGACCTTTGAGCCGCATCCGATTGCTGTCCTGCGCCCGGAGCACGCACCCCCACGTCTGACCACCGGCGACGAGAAGCTCGCGCTACTGGCCGCGGCGGAGGTTGACGCGACCATCGTGGTGGCCAGCTCACCGGAGTTCCTCGATCAGACGGCGGAGGAGTTTATCGCGCTGCTGCGCCGCTGGTGTAACCCGCGCGTAATCGTGGAAGGACCGTCGTTCAACTTCGGCCGGGGCCGCGCGGGATCGATCGATTCGCTGCGCCGGCTGGCGGATCAGGCTGTCTTCGAGTTGTGCGTCGTCGATTGCACCCGTGCCGCCGGGCTCGCTGACGCGCCGGAGATCAACAGCTCGGCGATTCGCCATCTGATCACAGCCGGTAATGTCGCGGACGCGCGCGTGATGCTCGGACGCCCGCACCGGGTCGTGGGGCGCGTCATCAGTGGCGAACACCGCGGGCATGCATTGGGCTTCCCAACCGCAAACCTGGATGAGATTCCTCAACTGCTGCCGGGCCTCGGCGTTTATGCAGCGGTTGCCCAACTCGATGACGGACGCACGCTGCTGGCCGCCGTCAATGTCGGCCCACAGCCGACATTCGGCCAGGCGTCACCGCGTGTCGAAGCTCATTTGCTGGATTTCGACGACGACCTGCGCGGCAGGCAACTGGGGCTGCATTTCATCGCTCGTTTGCGGCGACAACGTGAATTCGCCCGGCCCGATGATCTGGTGGCGCAGCTTCATCTCGACACGGAGCAAGTCCGCGTCTTCACTCCCGATCGACAGGCTATCAGCGCTACGGGTCTGATCCCCCTCTAAACCCGGTTCGTCCTCGCGTTGCACCGCTTGGAGAGCTGGAGTCGTCCGCTCAGGGCGACTGTTGCGTTTCCGGTGTGCGCTCGTACTTCTCGAGGATCTCACGAACACGTGGGTCATCTTTGAGCGGCCCGAGCCGGTCGTCCTGCCTGACTTGATCGGGGTCGACGCGGCCTGTTGCAAGCGCCCGTTCCAGGTGTTTGAGCGCCGTGTCGAGATCGCCCGCCTCGGCAGCGAGCACGGCACGCACATAGTTGGCCATGGCATCATTGGGATCTGCCGCCAACAGCTCTTCGAGTGGCTCCAGCAGCGCGGGGATCTGGTTTGCACGTAGCAGTATGCGCCCCAGACTGGCCTCGGTGTCCGGATGGTCCGGTTCGAAACGCCGCGAATCGATGAGATCTTGTGCCGCCAGCACCCACTGGCCGCGCTGAGCGGCTCGCGCCGACCGTGTGCGCAGCAAGGCCGCGATTTCGAGCGACGACGCGCCGGTCTTCGCCACGAAAACTGGTGGTCGCAACCGGCGGATGGTGTGTTTCAACTCGCCGACATTGGGAGGCTGCTCCGGCATGGTGCCGGCCGCGCCCTGCAGAAACATGAACAGCGCCAAATGCGACCGATCGCGCAAATAAGCGTCGAGCATGTAGCTCACTTCCTCAAAGGCCTGATCGTCGGTGAACTGCCGCTCCGCCCGAGAGCGCGCCAAACGCCCGTAGACCACGCTCTCGATCTCACGCGCCAGCGCCGCGCCATGCGGCCCGCTTGTGTCAATCTGCAGATCGTCCACGACGGAGCTTTGCAGTTGCTCCAGTTCCTCGGCGATGCGTCCGCTGCCGCTCTCGTACAAGTGTCGTGGCGCCGAAAACTCGAGCAGCGCGTTGTCGTCCGTGTGCACCGGCGCCGCCCTGACCGCCTCAGACAGCGGTGCGTCTGAGGCGACATAGCGGCCAAGAAGCTGCGCCGGCTGCCACAGCCCGATGCGATACAGGTCGCGCCGTACCGCCGGCACGGAGAAACGCCGCTCGAATTCCGCCATGTCTATTTGTAACGGCTTGCGCGATGCCAGCAGCAAATAGTCGTCGACCCAGAGTTGCCAGATCGACACGTGCTCGAAGCGCGCAAACAGAGTGCGCACAACCATGTCAAAGTCACGCGGTGACATGGTGTAGCCCTGAAGCCACACTGCCAGCAAGCCATCGTCGGCAAGCCGGTCGTGGCAGAGGCCGAAGAACTCGTCGGTAAACAGATTCGAAACACCCGCCAACCAGGGGTTGGATGGCTGTGAGATGATCAGGTCGTAAACCTCGTCGGTCAGCAGCAAGTGGTTGCGCCCGTCTGCGCGGATCATCTGGACGCGCGGGTCGCTGACCAAAACGTCGTTTGTGTAGTCGTTGAAGTACGCCGCCGCATCGATGACCTCCTCGCTGATCTCGATGCAGTCGATTGTGTCATATGCCGGATCACACGCCAGCGAGTTGACCGTCAGCCCCGAACCCAGTCCGATCACGCAGGCGGTTTTACCCTCGGGCCCCAGCAGGGCCGGCAGGTGGCCGAGTAACATGAAGTTGGTCATGTCCATCAGCGTGGTCGAAGCGTCCGGCTTGCCATTGACGCGCATCGAGCGAGTCTCGCCCCACATGCCCGTTGGCCGCCGATCCACAGTCACCGTCAGGTCCACGCCGTCCGCGTGGAAGAGCAACTCGCGGTTCTTGATGAAATCGGCTACCTTCCCGCGAGCCAGAAAGACACCGGAGCTCAGCAGAAGCGGGTCCCACCGCCCGGCTCCCAATCCGATCACCGGGATGAGCACCAGCGCCGCGAGCGGCGCGGCCAGGCGCCGGACCAGCGGCACACTCCGCCGACTGCCGGCCATAAGCAACGCGGCGCCGACCAGCCCATTCAGCACACTGGCGAAGATGATCGCATTCTGCACGCCCAGCACGTCGCTGCGGATCAGCACGAAGCCACCCAGGAAGGAGCCGAGGATCGTGCCGATCGTATTGACGCCGTACGCACGCCCGGTGACGGCGCCTGCGTCGTCGTTTTCGCCGGCGAGCGCTCGGATCACCAGTGGGAAAATAGCGCCCATCAGAAACGTGGGGATAAACGTGATGGCGATGATCAGCAGAAACTGCCAGGCAAGCAGCAGGTTGTAGTTCGCCTTGTAGTTCTCAACGAGTGCTTCGGCCCAATAGGGGATCTGCATGTTGATTGGGACGATCAACACCGCCACCACGCCGATCAGCAGTTCGAGCACACCGAATGCGATGATCGGGTTGCGGTATCGGTCTACGAACCACGCGATGGCCAGGCTGCCTAGCGCCAGCCCGAGGATGAACGCCGCCAGGATGCACGTGAATGAATACGTGCTCGACCCGAGCGCCATGATCAGCGCCCGTGTCCAGGTAAGCTGATATACCATCGCCGCAAAGCCGGACGCGGCGTAGCCGACGAGTATCGTCCAGCGGGCGGCGCTGCTGAGCGTCGTCTGGGCCACGGGTGAGCGGGCGCCGGACGCGGCGGCTTGCACCTTCTTCACGACGGCGACAACGCGCTCCCGGCCCAGGATGGCGATCGCCAGGATCCCCACGCTCACATCGACACTCGCCGCGAGCCAGGTGGTCACTTTCAGTCCCAGCGTTGGCAGCATGAAAAAACCCGCCAGGATCACGCCCATCACCGCCCCCAGAGTGTTGATTCCATAGAGGCTGCCGACTGAGCGCCCGGGAATCCCTCCGCCCAGCGTGACGTACCGTACCATGACAGGCAGCGTCGCGCCCATCATCGTCGCTGGCAGCAGCATGATCGGCGCACTGAGGCAGAACCGGATCAGCGCCAGCAGCAGTGGCTGGTTTTGCACGACGGGATACACTGCTCGGTAGGCCGGCTCCGCTAGTCCGAGTAGTGTGGGCACAAGTACCGCGTACACGCCGATGCCGATCTCGAGATATCCGAAGACCCGCGCGGGCCTGTCCAGGCGGTGGCACATTCGCCCGGCCAATACGCTTCCCAACCCGAGCCCGGCCATAAATGCCACCAGCACCGTCGTGATTGCATACGTGGTCCCCCCAAAAACGAAGATCAACTCGCGCACCCAGACCAACTCGTATACCAGCGCCGTTGTGCCTGAAAGGAAGAACAGGATATACGTAATCGGTGTGCGCATCCGGCCGCTCCTGTGTGGGATGAGTAATCGGGCCATTAGAGCGTTGGCGGTCGGTCTCGTCAATTCGCAGCGGCGGGGCCGCGCCATACCGGCTTATCGACACCCCCGGCGCGCCCACCTGAGGGCTGCTACGCCTGGCAAACGGCGTGTTGGACGCGTGTGACACGCCTGCGTCGTCGGCCCGGCGCATAAGAAAGGGGCCGGACATCATGTCCGGCCCCTTATGGGGTACTAACTTGAGGGCCCGTGTGTTACTAGCGACGGCGAATCGCCAAGGCACCCAGTGCCAGCAAGAGCAAGCTGGCGGGCTCGGGCACGAACGTGGCATCAGCAATCGCGTTGGGAGCGATGTTGTGGTGGACGCGGCCATCGATCGGGTCATTCAGACCGAATGCTACCGTCGCCCACGGGTCGGCATCGCCCTGCTGCGTGATCCAGGCCGGGCTGACGGCGAAGTTGAGTCCCGCCGTGTCAGCGTCAGTAACGTCGACATCCACATGGCCGAGCAGGTACGAGCCGGTCCAGGTGATATCGCCGGCGTTGTCGTCGTGGTTGCTCCACGCCAATTCGTCACCGTTATTCTCGCCCAGGCCAAAGTCACCGTAGGCCGGCAAGGCACCGAGGTTGGTCAGCCAGCCACCGCTGACGGCCGACGCGTTCAGGTAACCGTCACCGGTCATCGGAATGGGGTTGAGCGGCCGGCTGCCTCCGACGGCGCCATTCTGCCAACGATACTTCGCATACTGTTGCCACAGGGGCTCCACAGGAGGCTCATCGGCCATGTTCGGGTTGTACAGCTCGCCGCCCGTGACAGTGAGGCCGCCGGTGGGAACGAACTCGAGGCCCATGCCATTCCACGTGGCGAAGTCATTGATGTCGATATTCGCCCAAATGTACAGACGCGCCGTTCCGGCCGGGGCGCCGAGATCGACCACCGGTGCCTGCGGCTGCATGAACTGAATCGTGTCGCTCGTGGCGAAGAAGATGTCAATGTCGCCAGTCGTGGCTTCGCCCGCGCCGGCCATTCCGGCACACATCGTCAAACCTACTAATACACACAGCGTTCGTTTCATCACTTGCTCCTCGCAAAAACGGTTGATGGAGGTGTTTCCGTCCCCCAAATATCCTTTGGGTCGGTGAGTGCCGCTCACTCGTCTTGACACCCGTTTATAGGCCTGCGTTTTTTGCGAGATCAAGTTTCCCTCCCGTAGCTTTTGCAGTTTTTCGAAGGCGCGATAAGAGCCGCGAAGAAAACGCGGCAGGCACGAATTGCCCCCGGCGGCGTGCGATAACGCTTGTTGAACCGCGCGTATCGATGCTCGATTGGTCACTGAATGACTTGCCCACCGGGCCGATCAGTACCTGGAGCGTCGGCGCCTGGGATAGCGTATGCCGGCATCGCGCCGGTCGCTTACGCTCGCGGTTCTGTCCATGAACGTGCGGACCCGGCGAACATCTCGCTGTGGAGTGCGCATAAGAAAGGAGCCGGGAACAAGTCCCGGCTCCTTCTAATTACAACTGCTTACTGTCTTACGACAACGACTTAGCGACGGCGAATGATCAGCGCGCCGAGGGCCATCAGCAAGAGGCTGGCGGGCTCGGGGGTGAACGTCGCGTCATAGATCACGTTGTCGAGGCCGGCGCCGGTCAGACGACCGTCAACCGGGCCGTTGAGACCGAAGGCCAGCGTTGCCCACGGCGCGGTATCACCGGTCTGGGTGTTCCAGGCGGGGCTGACACCGAGGTTGATGCCACCTACAGCATCGCCGGTGAACCAGATCTCGCCGAGCAGGTAAGTGCCGGTCCAAGTAATATCGCCGGCATCATTCTGGTAGTCGCTATACGCCAACTCGTCGCCACTGTTTGGACCAGTCCCGTAGTCGCCGTAGGACGGCAACGCGCCGAGGTTGATCAACCAGCCACCACTGACGGCCGAGGCATTGAGATAGCCTTCGACAGTGCTGGGGATCGGGTTGTAGGGCCGGCTGCCCGAAATGGCGCCATTTTGCCAACGATACTTCTCATACTGCGGCCAGAGCGGATCGACAGGAGGCGTTGCACCCATGTTCGGGTTGTAGAGCTCGCCACCCAGGTAGGTGCCGCCATCGATGGCGATATCGAGACCAAGACCGTTCCAGGTCTTGAAGTCATTGATGTCGATATTCGCATAGACGTACAGCGTCTGCGTGCCAGCTCCGCCGATGTCGCCCAGATCCGGGGCGCCCGGGGCCTTAAACTCGATGTTGGCGTCGGTGCTGAAGAAGATGTCCATGTCGCCGACCGTAGCGTCACCAGCATACGCACCGGCGCAGAACGTCAAACCAACCAAAACACACAAGATTTTCTTCATTTCTCTTTCTCCTCTTCTCGCTTGAGTTGAGTAAGTTGGGAGGTGCTCCCGCCTCCATGGACCATTGCATTAGGTGAGTGCCGCTCACCCTGACTCTCTCACGTTCTCAGTTATACATGATGGGCCCATGGGAAGCAACGGGCATGCGGTCAAAAAAAACGACGCCGGCTATGACCTGTGTCTGGTTCTGGGCCTACCCAGGCCGATGCGGCAGTGTCGCCCGCAAAACAAATCATTATCGGACTCGCAATGGCCGGATTGCCATCGCATGCCACCGCTTCACGCATCTTGGCAAAAAAAAACCAAGGGGCCGCGCGCAACGCGCGACTCCTTGGTCATCGATTCGCTGTCGGGACTCTGCCCAGATCACAAGTCTAGAATGTCTAGCGGCGGCGGAGCAGCAACCCTGATAGAACCAGCAGCACCAGGCTGGCGGGCTCCGGCGTAAACGTCACGTCGTTGACACGCTCATCCGCGAAGCCGCCGGCGCCGGTCACTCTGCCGCTGACCTCATCATTCAGGCCGAAGCGTACAGTTGCGTATGGATCGGTATCGCCCTTCAGCGTGCACCATGCCGAACTGATGGCGAAGTTGACCGCGGAATCAACGTCGGAGACTTCAACGTCAATGTGCCCGAGCAAGTACGAGAGGGTCCAGGTCGTGGTGTCGGCGGCGTAGTTGCTGTACGCCAGCTCGTCGCCAGCGTCGGGTCCGGTGCCGTAGTCGCCGTAGGCCGGCATGACACCCAGTTCAAGGAGCCACCCGCCGCTGACGGCAGAGGCGTTCAAGTATCCGCCGGGGGTCATCGGGATGGGATTGTTCGGCTCGGAGCCGCCGACAGCGCCGTTTTGCCAACGGAACTTCTCATACTCCTCCCAGGTCTGGCCCTTGCTGCCGCTGCTGGGCCCCATATTCGGGTTGTACAGCTCGCCGCCGGTCACCGAGACTCCGCCCT
This sequence comes from Phycisphaerae bacterium, assembly GCA_963675745.2. GTDB lineage: Bacteria > Planctomycetota > Phycisphaerae > UBA1845 > Fen-1342 > JAFGRR01. The sequence continues at coordinate 546,411 of CAXXWX010000026.1, read as the reverse complement.
CGGTCACGAAGTTGAGGCCGAGACCGTTCCATTTGGCGAAGTCGTCATGATCGATGTTTGCCCAGATATACAGTCGCTCGCTTACCGGGCCACCGCTCGTGTCGACGACGATCTCCGGAGCGCCCGGCGTCATGTGCTGGATTGCATTGGACGTGCTGAAGAACACGTCGAGATCGCCAACGGTAGCGTCATCGGCAATGGCCGCGCTGCCGCACAGCGCCAGACCAATCAACACACACAGAGTTTTCTTCATCGGGCTTCTCCTCTGCTCTACAAGATGTGCCTGGTACGGGAAGATGCCCCGACCCTCCGGTTACCAATGCCACGCTCAGGCAAGCAGCGCTCACCTGCTCCCACTCTCGCCACGCCGGTTCTATGCAGCGCGCCGCGGCAAAGGCAAATGACGGTCGGAAAAACGGCGTGTGTATCTGGACGTTCGGCGTGAGGCGCGTCCGACTCGTGGTGATGACGGGTTAACGACGGAATCGATGTCCGCTGGCGTCCGTTCTATCTGTCGGTCGTTCGGCGCCGGCGTTGTCGCGCGATGATCTAACCGCCGTAAGTTGCTTGCCGCAAGCGAGTTCTTGTGCTAGGTTAAGAGAGAACATACCAGATGTGGTATGTCTTGGCGCGGTCTCCCGGCTCAGGAAGGTCGGGACACATGTGGGTCAGATCCGGTGTTTCTGAAGCGTATCGCAGTTCATGGGTTCAAGAGCTTCGCGGACCGGACCGAGTTCGACTTCGGATCGGGTGTGACCGGTATCGTTGGCCCGAACGGCTGTGGCAAGAGCAACGTGGTCGATGCGGTCCGCTGGGTGCTGGGTGAGCAATCAGCCCGCAGCCTGCGCGGCGCGAAGATGCTGGACGTTATATTCTCCGGCTCGCGCTCACGGCCGCCGGCAAACTCCGCCGACGTTACGCTCACATTCGATAACTCCACGCGTTTCCTGGATTGTGATACGCCGGAGGTGCAGGTCGCACGCACGCTCTATCGCAGCGGAGAGAGCGAATATCGGCTCAACGGGGAAGTCTGCCGGCTCAAGGATATACGTAATCTGCTGTTGGATACGGGGGTGGCGGTCCACGCCTACAGCGTGATCGAGCAGGGCCGCGTTGACGTGCTGCTGCAAGCCAATCCGATCCAGCGCCGCGAGATATTCGAAGAGGCCGCCGGGATAAGCCGTTATCGCTCGCGCCGCGCCGACGCGCAGCGCAAGCTCGAACGTACGCAGAACAACGTGTTGCGTCTGAACGACATCCTTGAGGAACTCGAGCGTCAACTGCGTAGTGTGAAGCTGGCGGCGGGCAAGGCCCGTAACTTCCAGGAGTACGATGCGCGTTTGCGCGAGTTGCGTTCCGAGTTTTCACTAACCGAATACCACCAACTGGAACAGGCTTGGGAGCGGGCCCGCGCCGAGATCGGCGCGCTCGAGGCACAGGTGCAATCCAGCCGTCAGGAGTCCGCCCAGCGCGACGCGCAGGCGGCCGAGTTGGGTAAGCAGCTCGAGGCGTTTGACGAGCGGCTGCGGCGGGATGAGGCGACCCACGTCGAGCTGCAGAACGAAGCCAGCACGCTCGCTGAACGCCGCGCGCAGGGTGCGCGGCGGTTGAGTGAGCTGGGTGAGACGCGTGCGCGGCGCGCGCAACAGGTTGTGGAAATCACAGCGCGCGCCGACGAGTTGCGGCGGCGGATCGCCGAGGAGGAGCGCGCGGTTCGCCAACTCGACGAAGCCGCCGAGCAGTTCGCGGGGCGCGCCGGCGCGCTGGAGCAGCAGCGGACCGATGCGGCCGCACGTTGTGAAGAATCACGCGCATCGCTCGAGCAAGAACGTTCGGCGGCGTTCGAGGTCATTCGTCGGGCCAGCTTGTTGCACAACCAGCAAACAAACCTGGAGCAGCAATCCGAACGCGTGGCGCGCGAGATTGACGCACGCCGCGAGCGCGCGGCCGAGCTGCGTGACGGACAGCGTGAGCAGGATCAACGGCGCGACGCGATGCGGCGTGAGGCGTCGGAGCTGGACGATCGGATCAACGCGCTGACCGGCGCGGTTCGCGAAGCCGATGCGCGGCTGGCGCGGTTGCGGGGCGAACACGCGCGGATCGACGCTGCCATCGCGGAAGCCAAGGAAGCGCGCGCCGCCACGCTGTCTCGTCTGAGTGTCCTCGAGGACATGGAGCAGCGTCTCGAGGGTGTCGATCGCGGCACGCGTTCGATTCTGGAGTGGCGTCAGCGGGAGGGCGACTCGGGCGGAGTCATCGGGCTGGTGGCCGACGTGTTGCGGATCGATGATCCGCGCCTGGGTGTATTGCAGCCGTTGCTGTCGGCCTTCGAGAACCGGGTGGTCGTGCGCGACGCCGAGGAGTTTCTCGATACCATTGCCAGGCGTGGCGCGACAAACGGATCGGCGCGCATCATCGCGCTGGACCGCCTGCGGCCCGCGGTGCCCGAGCATGCCTTTGACGGCCTGGCCGGAGTTGTGGCGCGTGCGGCGGATTGGGTGTTGTGTGATGATCAGTACCGCGGGCTGGCCGAAGCATTGCTGGGACACGTATTTGTCGTGGACTCCTTGCACGACGCGCTGCGTCTGAGCGGTGATGCTCCCGAAGACTACGCGTTTGCCACGTTGGACGGCTATGCCGTCACGGCTACGGGACAGATCACCATCGGTGCGGCCCAGGCCACCACCGGCCTGATCAGCCGCAAGGCTGAAATCCGCCAGCTACGCGCCCAGCTCGACGAAGACGAGACGCGATTGGAGCGGGCGACCCGCGCGCGGCTCGAGCTCGATGAAGCGCTCTCCGACGCGCAAGTACAGCGCGAGGCCACACTGGGGCGCGTGGCCGTCGCCCAGAAGCAACACGCCGAACAGCAGGCAGCGCTGGCGCGCGTCGATGACGAACTGGCGCGCGTCGATCGAGAGCGATCGGCGATGGCCGGCGAATTGAAAAGCCTGCGCGCGCAACTGCAAGAGAAAACCGACGAACTGGCGGGCCTGCACGCTGAACGCGAGGCCGTGGATGCGGCGCGGCGAGCGCACGAATCGCAAATCGGGGCATTGGAACGTGAGCTTGGCGAACTGGAGCGCGCCTTGCGGGCGTTCTCACAGCAGTTGACTGAAGCACGCGTCGATGTGGGACGCAGCGCTGAACGGCGCACGGCGGGCGAGGCCGCGCTCGCCGAATTGCGGGAGCGCCTGGCAGCCCTGCTGCGTGAGCGGGAAACGGCGCAGAACGAAGAGGCCGAAGCGGCGCGTGCCATCGATGCGGCCAATGGTGACCTGGCGAACGCGGAACGGCGTGAGGCGGTGGTTTTGCACGAATTGCGGGAGTGTCGGGCCGCCATCGAAGAGCTCGGCGCCGAGCGCAACGCGTTGCGCCAACGCATCGAGGAGTGCGGCGCTGCGGCGCGCGCTATTCACGCGGTCATCGAGCAGCGCGAAGCGCAGATGCACGAGCGGCAGATCGCCGCGCGCGAGGCGGAGGTCCGCAAAGAGAACCTCGTGGCCCGCGTGGCTGATGAGTTGTCGCTGGACCTGGCGGCGCTCTACACCGACTACCGGCACGAGGAGCGCGACTGGGATGCCATCAGGGAAGAGATCGAAACGCTGCGCCAGAAGATCCAGCGGCTCGGCAACGTGAACCTCGACGCGCTCCGCGAACTGGACGAACTCACGCCGCGCCACGAGAACATGCGGTCACAACGACAGGATCTGCTGGACGCGATCGAACAGCTCGAGTCGTTGATCGTCGAGCTGGACGAAGAGTCGCGCAAACGTTTCCTGGCAAGTTTTGAGAATATTCGCGAGCATTTTCAAGGACTGTTCCGTAAACTATTCGGCGGTGGAAAAGCCGATATCATTTTGGAAGACGCTGACAATCCGCTTGAGTGTGGTATCGAGATAATCGCGCGGCCACCGGGAAAAGAGCCACAATCGATCTCGCTGCTGTCGGGCGGCGAGAAGACGATGACGGCGGTTGCGTTACTGCTGGCGGTTTTCAAGAGCCGGCCGTCGCCTTTCGCAATCTTGGATGAAGTGGACGCGGCCCTTGATGAAGCGAACGTTGGACGTTTCAATGATTGCTTGCAGGAGTTTCTGGCACACTCGCAGTTTGTGGTCATAACGCATAACAAGCGGACGATGCAGCAGGCTGACGTGCTTTACGGTGTGACGATGGAAGAGACTGGTGTGAGCAAACGCGTCAGCGTCCGCTTTGATGATCGTGTGGATGCGCCTAGTTTGGCGTAAGGATTCCGTGTCTCTCTCCTAGGAGGACGCATATGGCCAAGAAGAAGGCCACCAAGAAGAAGGCCGCCAAGAAGAAAGTGGCCAAGAAGAAGGTTGCCAAGAAGAAGGTCACAAAGAAGAAGGCAACCAAGAAGAAGGTCGCCAAGAAGAAGGTGACCAAGAAGAAGGTCAAGAAGGCGAAGAAGGTCAAAAAGGCCAAGAAGGTCAAGAAGGCCAAAAAGACCAAAAAGGCCAAAAAGACCAAAAAGGCCAAACGCTAGACGGACCTAACTGAAAGCTCGAGGCCAGACAGACTGTGGTAAGCTACGTTGAGCAAACAACGCGACATTCCGGGCATTCCCGAGCGGACCGTCCCCATCAACCCAGACCCGATCAACCCCGGTCCGAACGGGTATGCCGATTTGCGCCACGCACATCGCCGGCTCAATGGCTGACGGTGTGCTCAGAACAGTCGCTACTGCTCGGCTGATTAGCACAATCTGAACAGGCTACAGACTTTCACGGAGCGGTCCGCACACATCGCCCCAGCGACGCCTCGGCGTCCCGGGGGCAGGTCGCCACACGTGATTCGCGGTGGCGGCACGCTCGCATGGGCAGTGTGTGTGGCCGCTCTCTTTATGCGCAGAGTCCGGCGATCGCGCACCGTCGAATCCGCCGGCCGCCGGATGCGAACTTGTCGGCGCGCCTGCCAGACAGGTGCTGCGAGGAGGCCTTGCTCGCGCGGCGCGCAGTCTCCATGCATAGATTGACACCTGTGCTTTAACGCCGATAGAGTGATCGCCAGCAATAGCGCTTGGCGTCGCGGCCGGTGCTCGCGGGGTGGGAGGTAACGCCGTTGGGTGGCCTCCATCGGGTAGCCGGCGTGGGGGCGGCGCAATTGGTGTTTCGGTCATCCGCTATCTTTGTTTCGGAAAAGGAAAAGACATGTCATCCCGCACACTACTGCAACGGACTGCTATCGGGGTACTCCTACTCGCGATCATCGGCCTGGCCGGCTGCCCGGCTCTGGTCCCCCCGCCGGTCGATCCAACACCCGGAGCCGACGGTGATGGCGGCGAGCCCAATGACGGCGGCGACGGCGGGGGTGTGGTCGATCCGAATTGCACACCCTCGAGCCTGATCGACGTTCACCTGTTCCGATACGACACCGAAACCGACGAGTACGTGCTCGGTGAGAAACGCATTAGCCAGGCCGCCGTGCGACGCGATATGGTGGGACAGTTGTGCATCAAGTGCCACGCCGGCGTGATCGACGAACTGAAGGATTCGGTACACTACAAGTGGGCCTCACGCAACGACAATGTTCTCTTTCCGGGCGGCGGGGCGCACGGCATGATCGACCGGGCCTGCGGATTGCCGTCGTCGACCTCGCTGATCAACTTCACCTCCGATGTGAACCTCGATGAATGTGCCAAGTGCCACCCCGGTCGATACATGCCGATGATGGAGGGCATGTTCGCCGGCATGTTTGCGGAGATGGGCTTGGCGGACGCTCAGCAGCAGGCGACAAACATCGTTAACGCCGGGCTCGATTGCCTGATCTGCCATGCCGAGGAGTACCGCTCTTACCCGGCCGATGGAGCGTTCGCCCTCGCCGGGTTCGCGCCGGATGATGGACATTCACCCACGGCCGAGGGGTTTGCCCGGGTAGCGCGCGACGACACTGACTTCGACGGGGATGGACAGCCCGATCCGCTGATCGACTCGGATGGCGATGGTGTGGCCGACATGCCGCTGATGATGGACGCCGACGGCGACGGCACGCCGGAGACGCCCTGGCCGACAGTCGCCCAGGACCGCAGCCTCGACGCGGTGTCCTCAATTGGGATGACCAGTGATCATGCCTGCCTGCGTTGTCACGAGCACGCCCGCACCGGGTACAAACGCGGCACGCTGTTTCGCGAGGGACACGATGTCCACGCATCTTCGGATGCGGTGGCCGCACTGGCCGGTGGTGGCGATCGACATTGCGTCGCCTGCCACACGGCGTCGCACCACAAGTTCGTCCGTGGCGACAACGTGGGCGGCGATTTGATGGCCAGCGACTACGAGGTGGGCTCGCCGGAGAACCAGCTCAACTGTGCGAGTTGCCACGATGCCGCCAGCCTGCCCGGCAACGCGCACATGCCGGCTCACCTGGCGGTGATGGCGTGCGAAACCTGTCACATCCCGTATTCATCCGGTATCACGTACGCGGCCTACGGGCACGGCGGCCAGCTTAACTTCGGTCGCAATGCCGATGGCCGCGACAGCATGCTGATTTCCGCCGACCATCTGCTCGACGGCGGCACCGACGCGGATGTCAACTCAGACTGGGAGGCGTACAAGGTCCGCCCGACACTGATGTGGTTCGACGGGCGCGTCTCGTTCCTTGCCCAGGGCCTGGCGGTGCGCGGGGCCGAGGGGGCCAAGATCACGCCGTTCAAACCCATGGGTAACGGCATGATATTCGACGCGCGGTTCTTTGATGGTGTGATGGCCAACAACGAAGCGATGGAGGGCGCTTACCAGTACAACGCCCATGCGATGTATCGCTTTATGACCGGTGGAGCCAATGCCGACGTCTTTGCGGCGTTGGATTTCCTCGACATCACGCCCGAAGAGGCGCGCAACATCACGCTGAACGACTTCTTCTCGGAGAATCCCGACAAGCAGGCGATGGCGCTGATGCAGATCTTCCCGAACCTGGTCTACTTCGACAAGGTCTCGTTCGACCTGGTTCGCTATGCCACCGGAAGCACATCGCAGTGGGATGCCGATCGTGATGGCTTCGTTGATCCGGGCGCCGATTTCTACTACGACATGTTCAACGCGGCGAACATGGGTCTGCGGAAGTTCATGGGCTTTAACGCTCCGATGGGGCTCGACCCGACCTACGAGTGGTATCCGCAATTCTCCGATGCGCACGAGCTGATCACGATGAAGGTTCCCGACGGGACGCTCATAAAGATGTTCCTCGGCATGCAAGGCATGAACCTGCCCGCCGAGCAGCAACCGGCGTTCTTCGCAGCGATTGCCAACTACCCGGCCTACTCCAACGGCATTACGCTGGGTGGTCACGGCGTGCGGCCGAAGGAAGAGGCGCTCGGGGCGGCGTTTTCCTGCGTGGTCTGCCATGCGGCCGGCGGCGTGATGGACACACCCGTACCCGTGACAAACACCGAGCTGCGCGAGGTTCCCGGCATGGGGCCGCTCGAGTTCCCGCTCTACCGCTGGACGTACTACAACTTCCGCGCATTGACCGACCTCGGGCTGGCGACGCAGGACGAGGACATTGTCGCCGGCGCCGCGGACGTCGACATTGCCGGGGACACAACATACGTGCGCACGAGCTCGCGGGCATTTGTGGTCAACTACATGAACCCGGCCGGTGAGGGTTCGTACCGGGCGGCCGACCATGCGGATTCTCTCGCCGATACGAATCTGACGGCGGCGGATGTGTCGTTCAACGGTGGTGACTGGATGCCGGTGCTGGAGCCGGATGTGCGCTTCGTGCCGAACTACCAGATGCTGGGATACAGCGCCGACGAGATCTTCTTCCTGGAATAGCCCGCAACGCGACAGCGCCCGCACAGCGCGGGCTTCGGCAGAGCATGCACCCGGCGTGCGGATTGTCCACAACGGGCTGTCCGCACGCCGGGTTTCGTGTTCGCGCTACCGTCGTCGGGCTATGCGTGATGGGCGAGCACCACGGTGATGTCATCGGGCTGAGTGCCGCCCTGGGTAAAGGCGCGCAAGTCGTGGAACATCTCTTTCAGCATGGAGCTGGCAAGCTGGCCGAAGCCGTCGCACAGAATGTTGACGAACCTGTCCTCGCCGAACGTGTCGCCATCCGGATTAGTGGCCGTTGTGATGCCGGGTGTGAATAGCGCCAGCGTCTCCCCCTCGCCCAGCGTCTCTGACAGAAGCGGGTAGGGGTGGTTCTTGACGAGGCTCAACGGCGGGGCGGGGGCGTCAGGCTGGAGCGATCGTTCGTCGCCGCGCCCTCCAATGATGTAGGCTCCCAGCGTTCCCGCAATGGCGTAGCGCATCTGCCCGCTCGTCGGATCGATGAGCGTTACGAAGCAGCTCAGCTCACGGTCCTTGAGCCCGTCATACAGCATCCAGTTGAGCGATTTCAGGAACACGTCCGGTGGGTCCTGATGCATGGCGGCGAAACGAAACGCCGATTGCGCTTGTGCCATCAGCATGCTGGGCATCGGGCCGGTGGCGTTCGTGTGCGTGACCATCACGCCGGCCAGGTTGTTCCCCAGACGCACAATGTCGTACATGTCGCCGGTCCGCTCGCTGCCCGGCTCGCGAAACGCGCCGAAACTGAGCGCCTCCCACTGCGGGAGCTTGCGCGGCGTGAGGCGAGCTTGAATCGCGTGTGACACACTGACCTCGCCCGCGATGGTAGCCGCGCGGTTCTTGGCCAATTGGCGCAGGATCGCATCGAGCTGAGCCGCGATCAACCCGGTGATCAGCACGAAGAGATCCAGGTCGTGCGTATCGAACCGCCGCGTGGCGCCGGCGCTGTCGATGTAGATCATCCCCAGCAGCCCATCCGGACCGGGTAACGGGCCGACGATCACCGAGACGTTTTGTTCCCGACTTACGCGCGGGATCAGGACGAATTGGCGTCGATCGAGCACGCGCGGTTTGAGGTTTTCGCCGATCTCGGGCAGCTCGACCGTCTGCCCGGATGTGAGCTGGCCCTGAACGTACTCCATTGGGCCGTAATTCACACGGCGGACGCCGATCCAGGCACGCTGGGCGCCGAGGGTCTCGAGCATGGTCCTGACCGCCACATCCATGACCTGCTCGGGGTTGTCGGTCTGCGCGAGGCGCACGATGATCTCACCCATGCGGCTGAGCTCGCCCGATTGAAGGGCGATGGGTTCGTCGATCTTCTTGGTCGTCGAACCGGGTGGCAGGTGCGTCTGGACAAACTTTGTCAAACGGGCGACCGGGGTGCGCCGCTGCGACATGGGCTGTGGACTGGTCGGCATCTGATCGGGAAACACGCGGATCACGTAGTCGCAGATTTTGATCTCGTCTCCGGTCTTCAGCGTGACCTTCTCGACGATGCGCGCCCCGTTCACATGGACGAGCTGCTCACTGTCCAGAGGGCTGAAGGACCAGGTCTGGTCTTCCTCGGGTGTGATGACCGCCTGCTGTGAGGAAATGCGCGGATCTTCGAGCTTGACGTGGCACTGTTCATGCGACCCGATATAGATATCCTCCCGGCCGGAAACAACGTCCGCTATCATCGCAGCGCTCTGGGTCACGATCAGCCGCATACTGGGTTTCTCTCCACATAATAAAGGGCGCTATTGCCCGCTGGACGTGCCGCCACCTCTTTGCGCTGGGTAAAGGGGGGGGCAGCGCCTTTCGCAGTACGTGCCTCCACCCGGGGATGCCGCGATCGCGACTGATGATACCCCGTGTGTGGCATACTAAACGGCAAAGAAGTTATCGACCAGCGCGACGCCTGACAAACTGCCGAGACCAGAATGTCGCGCAGATTCCTGTTTGACATATTCGGCCGTCGGCCTAACATACATGGCTCATCCGCTGGAAAGCGGGTGGACTCAGGAGGCCCTGTAGCTCAATTGGTTTAGAGCGCCGGCCTGTCACGCCGGAGGTTGCGGGTTCGAGTCCCGTCGGGGTCGTTCAGCGGCGTTTGCGCCGCGAGCGGGAACCACCGAGACCGTCATCATGACGGGTCGGTGGTTCGCGTTTTATTGGGGGGCCCCCGGTGTACTAGGCTGTCGTGGTTGGCGGGTGCCCCGCCGCCCGGACAATGACCATTACCAGGACCAGGCCGTAGAGCGTGAATTGGGCGGCGCTGCGCACCAGAAAGGTCCAGGCGCCTCCGCGCACGGGATCGTCGGGGATCAGCAGCCAGGCGGCGACCGCGGTTGCTACTAGAACCAGAGTCTGCAATGGCACCTGGACCCAGAACATGCGCATGCTGGTGACCATGATTCCCAGCAGGCTGGCGAGCAGCAACAGTCCGCCGCCGGTGACGATCAGCAACAACTCCGGGAAGTAGTCGGCGTATTCGGGCGGATAAAGCAGCCGCAGCACCCATTCACCGATCCAGAATGTGCCGACCAGGGCGGCGGCGGAAATCAACGCCGTCACACCCAGCAGCTTGGCGGCCAGCGTGACGAACCGGCGCAGGTTGTCGCGGTAGTACGTGGCCGTGCGATTGGCGGCCGCCTGGCCCATCGCAATCACCATCAGGTTCAGCGGTAGCACGATGTTGGCCATCGCGCTGAAGTATCCCAGTCGCGCCAGGCCGCTCTGGCTTTGCGTGCCGATCATCAGGCGCGGCAGGCTGTCACACAGGCTGATGATCAGCACGACCAGGCCCAGGGGGGCGGTCTGCCGCGCCAGCTTGACAACTGCCGGCCAGGTCCAACTCGTATCGAGCCCACCGAGAGCGCTTGCGCGCGGCCGATCAAAGAAGGCCACGACCAGTGCCCATCCGGCAACATACACGGCGACCGCCCAGGCCGCGGCCGCGACCACGGTGGATTCCGACTCGCCCCCCGCCGCGCGCGCCGACAATCGGCAGAATGACCGCGAACGGGGCCAACATCGCCACGCCGCGTAACACCTGTGACCAGCCCATCAACTCGAGGCGCTCGCGTTGCTGGAACACGCCCCAGCGCACCTCGCCCAGCGCGCCGACGATCTTTCCCGCCGCCACGGCGGCCAGCATCAAGGTGAAAGCCAGCACCGGCTGATGGAAGCCGTGCCAGACGACCAGCACGGCCAATACAACGGCCGCGATGGCCATGCACACCGAACGCAGTGCCTCGTAGGTGCCGAAGCTGAAGTCGTGGCGCGTGTCCGCTACATACGCGCCGCGCAATTGGAGCATCAGGAACGTGACGATAGGTGCCGACCAGGCCATGCTCGCGTCAAACGCGCCGAGTGCCTCGGCCGAAGCGTAGTTGGCGATCAGCAAGACCACCAAAACTCGGCACGCATTAAACGCGATGTTGCCGCCGACCGCGTAGGCGATGTTGGCCTTTAACGCTCGGGCGGCTGGAGGTTTGGCGTCGGCGTTCAAGGGTTCAGGGAATCACAGGGCCACATACCGGAGCATTCGAGCTTGCCGGGACTTGAGAGCAATCGGATGCACACGCTTTCTCAATCGCGATCAATCCCGCGAGGTCATCGATGACCAGGTCGGAGACCGGTCCCACATATGCTTCGGCCGGTCAAGTGCCTATGGCAACTTCACGTCCGTCAGATTCAGCTCAACCCGTCGATCGCTGACCTCGGGCGATACGGACAAAATCAGCGTTGAGTCGTTTGTGATCGGGTTCATTCCGGTTTGATAAGCCTTGTAGGTCTCATTGTCTTTGGTCTTGGCGTCGATGGGAGCCCGCAACGCGATCGGCCTCAGCCAGGCGTCACAAAACTCGACGTTCCGCAACTTGCTCTCGCCGGATGTCAGCATTACGCCGATCTCTCTCTGTTGCTCAGGGTCTCCGGCGGGGTCGCGCGAGGGGATCAGCTTGATCTCGATGCCGAGCTCGGCCAGGCGGGGATCGTCCAGCTTCTTGTTCAGGTATTCGAGCGCGTGGGGAATCACGATTTCCTCGGATTCAGCGGCAAACACGCAGCGCATCGAGCCCTTGACGTGCTTGATGACGGTTGCCGCCCGGTCGGCCGCCTCGAGCGAGCCGCCGAACATCCAGCCGCGCGCGCGCAGGTCTTCGGGCTTCATGTTGACATCGCGCACGGCGTTACGTCGTTCGTCGGTGATCGTACTGGGGTCGACCATCGATTTGCCGGTATCGTCCACAGCCTCGTCGATCACCAACTCGCCCACCTGCACGAGGTTGACGACATCCTCACCCTGCAATCGGTACTGGATCCGCAGGCCGGAGCTCGGCAAGCGGTCGAGGAAGTTCTCGAAAAACAGGTAGCGCTGCTCCAGAAAGGCCAGGATCATGATGTGCGTCTCGCCGACATCGTAGCGCGGCCCGACCTCAGCAGTCTCGGTCTCGGCCACAGGTCCGACGGTTGCGGGCTGTTGCAGAAGCATTCCCAGTATCAGCAGTTGCCACATTGAAGTGTCTCCTCCGAGGATTCAGCGATTTCGCTCCCCGCCTCTGATTAGCCGGTCCGCGCTCACCGCGTGGCGGGTTACCTTGCCAATTGTCGCGCCTTAAGACGCGGATTCGGTATATTCGCGGCCACGACGCGGCGCGTCAACGGCTCTGGCGGGTGACTTCCATCAGATGATGAACGCTGGTGCTGCGCGAAACGCACCGCGTGTCGAGGTGATGTGGGCCGGTTGTCGATCCAGACGACACGAATCCAACCCGCCGCTGACGCCGGCCGGATTCAGTCGCTCAGCAGATTCTCAGTCACTTCCAGCAAGCGTTCCATGCGGAAGGGCTTGTTGAGGTATTCGTCGACGCCGAGGGCTTCGGCATATTGCCGGTGGCGCCGGCCCTGGTTGCCGGTAATCATGATCACGCGGGGCGGAGGCTGGATCTGGCGGAGACGCTCGAGCACGAGGAAACCGCTCTTCTGCGGCAGCATGATGTCCAGCACCACCAGATCGGGGTTTAGCGTTTCGGCGTGCTTGACCGCGTCGTTCCCGTTGCTGGCCGTCTCGACAGTCGCGCCGGTTTCGGACAGACTGGTGGTCAACGCAACGACGAGATCAGGGTCGTCATCTACTACAAGGATGGTTTTGCCTTCGAGTTTACCGGCCACGTGGGTCTCCTTCGCTGCGACCTTGGCGACACGTAGTTTAGCCGCCGAGAGGCAACCGGACAACGAGCAAGCCGGGCAACCCGCCCGCTGTGGCGGCCGGCCCCGTGACAGGGAGATGCAACATGACCGATACACGCCGCAATCTGATGGTCGGAGTTTTCGTACTCGTCGGTATCCTGGCGCTGGGCGCGCTGGTGGTGCTGTTCGGCCAGGGGCCGCGCTGGCTGATTCGGGGCGACACATACGCGTTGAACATCCGGTTTGACTCGGCGGCCGGGATTCGTTCCGGCACGCTGGTCACGGTGCTCGGCAAGCGAATCGGGCACGTCCGCACCGTGGAGTTTGTGAATCCGGATGATCTGAGCGGGGGGGTAAACGTGGTTGTCGCTATTGATCAGGAGTTCCGCATCCCGGACGACAGCCTGGCGGAGACGTTCGAGGCCGGGTTGCTCGCCGGCGGGCGCCCGCCGATCAGGATCATCCCCGGGCATTCGGCAACGCACCTGCCGCCCGACAAGGGCGTGATGGTGGGGCTGACCAAGGACGCCATGAGTGCTGTCCTGCCCGAGGAAATATCGTCGAATCTCGATCGCACGGCACGCCAGATTGGTGAGGCCGCCGCGGCCATGCGCCCCGTACTGGAAGCCATGGAGAAAATGCTCGCGCCGCGCGATCCGCACGAAGTTGACACGCTCGAGGGTGCCACGGGAAACCTGGCCAGTGCGGCGGCGCGGCTTGACGCGCTGCTGGCGCATTTCAACGAAATCCTCGGAGACCCGGAACAGAAAAGCCGGCTGAAGGAGACCATCGCGAACGCCTACAGCATGTCGGAAGATGGCCGGATATTGATGGCCGACTTGCGCCAGGCGGCTGGCGACGTGAAAACCGCGGCCGAGAAGGCCGGCGGCGTGATGACCAAGATGGAGTCCTCGCTCGACAACGTTGACCAGCGGGTCGCCGACGTCTCGCATGTGCTGATCGACGACCTGAACGAGGCGGGCGATGTGCTCCGCTATCTCAAGCAAGCGGCGGCGCTGATGTCGGAGGGCGACGGCAGCGTTGCCAAGGCGCTGCGCGACGACCGGTTGTACGAGTCGATGGTGCTGACCTCACGCCGACTCGAGGAGACGATTGAGGAAGTACGATTGCTGGTCAAGGACTGGCAGAAGGGGAAGATTCGAGTGGCGTTCAATTAGTGATCGGGCACGGTATCGTGCGACGCGCCTGGCAGCGCATAGCGCGGGTTTCCCCAAAGGCGCGACGAGAATTCCGCACTTCCCGCAGCGACGGGTCCCCGCATTTGGGCCGACCGTGGCCCCCTAAGTCATTCAGGCTAAGTCAACTACGCGAATCAGCGCGATCCGCCGGCCACGGAACGGGTTTTGCTTTGGAGCAGATTCGCATAGCATGTCTCGTGGATGTAGCCGGGGTCGAGAGTGTCCCGGCGCTACGCGTCAATCGACGTCCGGTCTCTCAAACGAGGTCGCGGCATGACCGAAATCACTATTTTTGGACGTGGTGGTCAGGGCGGTGTTACGCTCGCCAAGCTGGTCGCCACCGCATACTTCCTTCGCGGTAAATACGTGCAGGCCTTCGGCGTGTACGCGGCCGAGCGCTCGGGGGCGCCCGTGCAGGCTTTCGTCCGCGTCAGCGACGACGAAATCACGACCAGCAATCAGATCCGCGAACCGAACCACGTCATTCTGCTGGATCGCACGCTGATCGCGCCGCGCGTTGTGACCGGGATGAAGGCGGACGGCTGGCTCATTCTGAACACACCCGATCCCCCCGAGACGTTTGCAGAGATGTTCCCCGGCCGTAACGTCGCCACTATCGATGCCACCGGCATCGCCGTGGCCAACGGGCTGGGCACCAAGACTGTGCCGATCGTCAATACGACTATTCTCGGCGCTGTCGCAAAGGTGTTCGGGCTGGATTTGAACGCCGTGACCGCCACGCTGGACGAGATGCGGTTTGGCGGCGGGAATACGTCGGCCGCCAAGGCCGCCTTTGAGCAGGTGCGCTCCGCACAACTCCCCGGCGAGAGAATCATCGCCGAGCCCGCGGCGGCCTCAAAACAGGTTGTCGGACTGCTCGACGATGAGTTTGTCGGCGAGATGCCGCGCTTGCACACCGGCGAGTGGGCGTCGCGGCAGCCGGATCGACACCAGCTCACGCCGCCGTGCAATGCCAACTGTCCGGCGGGCAATGATGTGCAGGGTTTTCTGCAATTGCTGGCGAAGGATCAAGTCGACGATGCCCTGCAAACGCTGTTGCGGACGTCGCCGTTTCCCGGCATCTGCGGGCGCGTCTGCCCGGCGCCGTGCATGGAGGCGTGCAACCGCGCCGAGTATGACAGTGGCGTGAATATCCGCGAGTTGGAACGCTACGCCGCCGATCGTGGCCAACTGCCGTTGCCCACCAAGCCCGACCGCGATATCAAGATCGCGGTGATCGGCAGCGGCCCGGCCGGTCTGTCGGCGACGTATCACCTCGCGCGGCTGGGGTACTCGGTCACGATCTTCGAGGCCGGCCAGGAGCTCGGCGGTGTGATGCGCACGGGGATTCCCGCCTATCGCCTGCCTCGTGAAGTGCTGGATCGCGAGATCAGCTACATCCTGCGCCACGGCGTCAGCACGCGGACGGGAGCCCGCATCGATCGTGAGGCGTTGCTGCGCATCTCACAAGAATACGCCGCCGTTTTTGTCGCGACCGGATTGCAGGAGTTGCGGGCACTGAACCTGGGTGGGTTGTCTCCAGAGTTCGTCGAGCAGGGGATCGACTTCCTCGATCAGGCGCGCCGCGGGCAACGCAGCCTGCACGGCGAGCACGTGCTGGTGGTGGGTGGCGGCAACACGGCGATGGATGCGGCACGATCCGCCCGTCGCGTCGGGGCCGCCAGCGTGCGCGTGATCTATCGGCGCACGCGCGCCGAGATGCCGGCGATTCGTGAGGAGATTGACGAAGCGATCGAAGAGGGCGTGCAACTGCACGAACTGGTCATGCCGTTGCGCGTTCATCGGGAAGGCGAGAAGACACTGCTGGTCTGTCAGCGGATGCGCCTGGGAACGCCGGACGATTCCGGGCGTCCGCGACCCGAGCCCGACACCGGCCCCGATGCCCAATTCGATCTGGAGTGTGATCGGGTGATACTGGCCCTGGGGCAGTCACACGATCTCTCGATTCTGCCCGAAGGGGCGGAGATTCACAACGAAGACGGCAGCGTCATGCTCGGTCTGGCGGGCGGGCCAGTGTTTGCCGGCGGCGATTTCGCCAGCAACGATGGGACCGTCACGGCGGCCATCGGCAGCGGCCATCGAGCGGCTTTGCACGTGCATCGTACTTTGACGGGCGAGGACCTCTTCCCGCCTCCCGCTGAGCCGATCGCCGGCCCCGAAGTCATCTCGATGCACATATTCGGGCACGCGCCGCGGGAGGACGGCGTGGTCATGCCCGCGGATCTCAGGCGGCGGAGCTTCACCGAGGTGCGCCTCGGGCTGGTGGATGACCCGGGCCATCGACCGGCGGCCGTCGAAGCCGCCCGCTGCTTCAGTTGCGGGGTGTGCAACTCGTGTGATCGTTGCGTGGCGTACTGCCCGGAGGGCGTGCTCGTGCGAGACGGGCAGGCGTCTTACAAGTTTGATTACGAATACTGCAAAGGTTGCGGCGTGTGTGCGTCACAATGTCCGCGCGGCGTGATCTTCATGGCCGAGCTTTGAGTTGACCGCGGACATGGTTTTCACGGTGGCACAGGCACCTTGCCTGTGAGCCCACAGGCGAGACGCCTGTGCCATCCATGAGGATAGCAAACAAGGAGAGCGCGCGTGGCACGTGCACTGGCAACGGGGAACTACGCCGCCGGATATACGCTGGCCGTGGCGGGTGAGGCCAACCGCGATGGACTGGGCTGCGTCGCGGGAGCCTATCCGATTACCCCCCAGACAGAGATTGTCGAGACGTTGAGCGCATTCGATTTCACCAAGGGGCGCATCATCAACGTCGAATCCGAGCACAGCGCCATGGGCGTGTGCATGGGGGCGTCGCTCGACGGCGCGCGGGCATTCACGGCGAGCTCGTCCAACGGGCTGGCCTATATGATCGAGAATGTCTTCGCGGCTGGCTATTACCGCCTGCCGATTGTCATGATCGCGGTGAACCGCACGCTTGGGCCGCCCTGGAACATCTGGGTCGATCAGGGTGACAGTCTCATGCTGCGCGACGCGGCCTGGATCCAGTTTTATTGCGCATCGCACCAGGACGTCGTCGATACCGTGCTGCTGGCGTTTCGCGTGGCCGAAGACGAGCGCGTGCTGCTGCCGGCGTTGATCGCGATGGATGGTTTCCTCGTTTCACATACGTCGATGGTGACCGACCTGCCCGAGCAGGATCTGGTGGACCGCTACCTGCCTCGTTGCGTCGTGCCACACCGGCTGCGCTACGAGCACCCCGCCACCGTGGGCGGCATGACCTTTCCGCGCGAGACCGAACACCACCGCCGCGAAATACAGCGGGCCATGGAGCGTGTGCCCGAGGTGCTGCGCGAGGCCGTTGACGAGTTCGAGGAAGTCTTTGGCCGGCGCCCGCCCGGGGCGATGCGCGTTGACCACACCGAGGACGCCGAACACGTGTTGATCGCCTGCAACTCCATGTCGCGCACGCTGCGCAACGTGGTCAACGCGCGGCGCGAGCGCGGCGAGAAAATCGGCATGGTTGAAGCCCGGATGTTCCGGCCGTTCATGCGCGATGAGCTGATGGCCGCGATCGGTCCGGCCAAGAAGATCGGCGTGCTCGACCGCAATCATTCGGCGGGGTCGGGCGGCATCTTCTGGAAAGAGGTGGCCGCGACGCTGCACGGTGCCGCCGATGTGCTGGTGCAGGACTATATCGTCGGGCTCGGTGGCGGTGACGTGGTGCCGTCGATGCTGGACGAAATCGTTGACGATCTGGTGGCGCGCAAACATGTTGAGAACCCGATCTGGAAGGAGGTGGCCGTATGAGCACCGAAATCAAAACCCAGGTCCGACCAGACGGCCAGGAGTGCCTGCTGCGCGCCGGGAATACGAATTGTGCCGGCTGCGGCATGTCGCTGGGGTTACAGTGGCTCGGTGAGGCGCTGGGAAAACAAACGCCGACCCTGGTCATCCCGGCCTGCTGCGGAATCGTGGCGGCGGGCGCTTTTCCCACGAGCGCGTATGCCGTGCCGACCATGGCGGCCACCTTTGCCAGCTCGTCGGCCATGGCCACCGGGATCTCCGCGGTGCGCGATCTTAACGGCGACAAACGCCCCGTCGTGTGCTGGGCCGGTGACGGCGGAACCTATGACATCGGGCTCGCCGCCATCTCGGCCGCCGCCGAGCGCAACGAGAACATGATCTACTTCTGCTACGACAACGAGATCTACGGCAACACCGGTGGGCAGCGCAGCGGCGCCACGCCGGCGCATGTTCGCACGACAACCACGCCGCGCGGCAAGCGCGAGAACAAAAAAGACATCATGTCCATCATCGCGGCGCACCGTGTGCCCTATGCCGCGACGTTGTCAGTCGCGCACCGCGATGACTTTCTGCGCAAGCTCAATACGGCCAAACGCCTGAGGGGCTTTCGTTTTCTGCTGATGCTCTCGCCGTGCCCGACCGGCTGGAAGAGTGAGCCGACTCAGAGCGTGGACCTGGTGGATTATGCCGTTCGGTGTGGCTTGTTCCCCGTCTATGAAGTGTTTGACGGCGTGCGCTGGCGCATCAATGTGCGGCCGAACGGAACTCCGGTTGAGGAGTACATCAGCCGGCAGCGGCGCTATTCGTCCATCGACGTCGATACTGACGATCTGCGGGCGCAGATCGAAGAACGCTGGGCGTATCTCGAGACGGTTGAGCGGGCGTTTCCAGCGGGTGACGAGTAAACTCAAACCGCGGTCGCACCCATCCAGCTATTGCCCGCGCGGATATGCTCTTGCGCAAAACCAGTGTTTGCTGGCACCCCACATGCGGGCCACGTCTTCACGTCACAAAACGCCACGCCTTAGCCAGGCGCGGGAGACTCCCCATGGACCTTTCCCGCGTTCCGTCTGGACTCGGCGCTGTTGGTATCCACGGCGAAACGCTTGACCGCTGGTGATGCTCTGCCAGAGAATGAGCATCGTAAGACCGACGTGGAAACAACTCCGAGGGAACGCCATGAACTTCGACACGATTATCCGAGGGGGACGTTTGGTGACGGCCGGTGAGGTTACGCGCGCCGACCTGGGAATCCGCGGCGAGCGAATTGCCGCCATCGGCAATCGCCTGGCCGCGGGCAGCACCAACGGCGCGCAGATCATCGATGCGCGGGGGCGCTACGTCATTCCCGGCGGCGTCGATGCCCACGTACACCTGGCGCTGCCGTTCTGCGGAACCGTCTCCGCCGATGACTATGACTCCGGCACGCGCGCCGCAGCCTGCGGCGGCGTCACCACGCTGATCGACTTCGCGATTCCCTATGGCGAGGAGACGCTGCAACAGGCCGTGGACAATTGGCGCGGCCGAGCCGAGGGAAAGGCCTGCGTGGACTACTCGTTCCACATTGCGATCACGAACTGGGCCCGGCAGAAGAAGGACATCCCGCGCATGATCGATGGGGGCATCCCGACCTTCAAGCAGTTCATGATCTATGCCAAGGAGGGCTGGCAGTCTGATGACGCGGCCATGTACGAGGCGCTGGAGACGCTGCGTGACGTGGGCGGCATGCTGTGTGTTCACGCCGAGTCGAGCCGCGTGCTCGACATGCTCATCGAGCGCCACCATAACCGCGCCGAGATGAAGAAATACGGCGCATACCTGCACACGATGACGCGCCCGTGCTTCACCGAATCCGAGGCCATCCAGCGGGCCATTCAGTGGGCCCGCGTCACCGGTGGCCGGCTCTTCGTCGTACACATGAGCACCGGCGAGGGGGCCGACCTGGTCCGGCAGGCCCAGGAAGACGGCGTCCACGTGCTCGCGGAGACGTGCGCCCAATACCTCGCCCTTGATGACAGTGTGTTCAAACGGAAAGACGGCCACCTGTTCGGAACCTGTCCGCAGGTCAAAAAGCTCCACGACCAGAAACGTCTGTGGGAGGGGCTGCGCAACGGCGACGTCTGCTCCGTATCGACCGACACCTGCACGTTTAACCGCAAGCAAAAGGCCATGTGGAAGGGCGACTGGACCAAGATCCCGATGGGTATGCCCGGGTTGGAGACGCTCCTGCCGATAGTCTACACGCGCGGCGTGCTCGGCCGGCGGATCACGGTTAACCAGTTCGTGGAGAAGTGCTGCACGGCGCCGGCGAAAATCATGGGGCTCTATCCGCAGAAGGGCACGCTCCAGGTCGGCAGCGACGCCGACATCGCAATCATTCATCCGCGCAACAAGCGGCGTGTCGATTGGCGGAAGATGCAGACCAACTGCGACTGGAGCCCGTTCCAGGGCTGGGAGCTGGCTGGCTTTGCCGAGCACACGTTCAGCCGCGGCGTACAGGTCGTTGACAACTACAAGTTCGTGGGCCGCAACGGGCACGGCCAGTTTGTGCCGCGCTCCCGCCCGGGACAGGTCTGAGGCGAGAGACCTCCTCTTTTTGTCGGAGTGTTCCAGTGAATAACAACGGAATTCTGAGCTTGCAGGGGGCCATCGCAGAGGCGGGGCGGTGCCTGTTGTGCCACGATGCGCCGTGCAACACGGGCTGCGGGGCGGACACCGATCCGGCCACGTTTATTCTCAAGCTGCGGCTTGGCGACATACGTGGCGCTGTGCGGACGCTGCGCCAAAACAACATACTGGCCGCGACGACCGCCCAGGTCTGCCCGACCTGCCGGCTGTGCGCGGGAGGCTGCACGCGCTCCGGACTCGACGAGACCATTCGCATTAATGAGCTTCAGGCGTTTCTGGCGGATTACGAACGCCGCGAAGGCATGCAGGTTTTGTACGCACCGCCGCCCGGTGACCGCAAGATCGCAATAGTCGGTTCCGGACCGGCCGGGCTCTCGGCCGCCGCCAGTCTCGCGCTCAAGGGCTACGCCGCCGTTGTCTATGAGAAGATGCCCAAGCCGGGGGGATTGTTGCGCTATGGCATACCGGCGCACCGCCTCTCACGCGACCTGCTCGATCACGAGATCGGCCTGATTGAGAAGCTGGGCGTGCAGTTTGAATGCGGTCACGCGCTCGAGACGGCCGACGATCTAAGCGCGCTGCTCGAGGATGGCTACGACGCCGTCTTTCTGGCCACCGGCTGTGATGAGTCCTATCGATTGAAGGTCCCGGGCAAGAACCTGGAGGGCATTCACCCGTGGGATACCTTCCTCGCACAGTGCGAGAGTGAGCGCGGCCTGCGCAAGATTCGCAAGGCGGTCAAGGGCAAACGTGTCGTCGTAATCGGCGGCGGATCGGTGGCGATGGACTGTGCGGTCACCGCCAAGCGACTCGGCGCAACGCGCGTGTTTGCGGTCTCGCTGGAGGCCATGGAAGAGCTGCCCGCCGACGTCGAAGAGAAGACGCTGGCATTTGAAGAGGGCATCCGCTTCAAACCGAACTGCCGCGTGACGCGGTTTGTCGGGCAGGATGGGCGGATCAAGGCTGTGCGCGGCGTGGAGACTCGCTGGAAACGGCCCGGGCGCTTTGTGCCCGACAACGCCGTGGATATTCCGGGTTCGACGTTCACCTTGCCGGCCGACGTGGTGGTTGAGGCGATCGGCGCGGGCCTGTCGGAAGACTCACAGGAGTTGCTCGGCACGCTCAAACGAGAGAAGGGCGGTCGCCCAAAGACGAAAGCGGAGACTCTCCAGACCTCGAATCCGCGGATTTTCGCCGGCGGTGACTTGGCGGCGGTGGGCAAGACGGTCGCGTCATCGGTGCTGGACGGCAAAATGGCCGCTGAGGCGATTGCCGTCGCGTTTCCGCTGCGCACATCCGTTAGCGTGCCGAGGCCAACGCGACCCAGTCTCGAAATCGAGTTCTGCGGCTTGAAGTTCCCGAACCCGTTCTGCCTGTCGTCATCGCCGGTGGGGAACACGGCCGAGATGGTGGCGCGGGCCTTTGACGCCGGCTGGGGTGGAGCGGTGTTCAAGACCGTCGGTTTGGAAGAGGACTACGCGATTATCGACCCGACGCCGCGGCTTAATGCGCTGCACCACGGCGACCAGCGTTTCATCGGCTTGCAAAACATCGAGATGATCAGCGAGCGCCCGTACAAGCAGAACCTCAAGGACATCGCGTGGTTGAAGCAGCACTACCCCGACCGCCCGCTGATCGTCAGCATCATGGGCTATTCGGACGAGGGTTGGGCCGAGCTGGCCCGCGGCGCCGCCGGCGCCGGCGCCGACATGCTCGAGCTCAACTTCTCGTGCCCGCAGATGGCGGTCGAGGGGGCCGGGCACAAGATCGGCCAGGCCTACGACATGCTCGAGCGTTTCACGCGCGTGGTGAAAGACGCCGTCTCTATTCCGGTCATGGCCAAGATGACGCCGAACATCACCGACATGCTCCCGCCGGCGTTGGCCGCCAAGGCCGGCGGTGCCGACGCGATCTCGGCGATCAACACGCTGCGGGCGATCACCGAGGTCGATCTCGACACGTTCGCGCCGATGCCGACTATCCAGGGCCGCGGCTCGATCAGCGGCTATTCGGGGCCGGCCGTCAAGCCGATCGCCCTGCGTTTCGTCGCCGAGCTGGCCCAGAGCAAGGAGCTAGGCCTGCCCGTCTCCGGTCTCGGCGGACTGGAGACCTGGCGGGACGCGGCCATGTTCCTGCTGATGGGGGCCTCGAACCTTCAGGTCACCACCGCCGTCATGCGCTATGGCTATCGCATCGTCGCGTCGCTGTGCGGCGGTCTGGAAGACTACCTGGAGGCCAAGGGCTTTGCGTCGGTAACGGAGCTGGTCGGCCGCGGGCTCGAGTTCACGGTTGACCCGTCCGAGCATCATCAGACCAGGCACGTGATCTCGACGGTGGATGCCGACAAGTGCATCGGTTGCGGCCTGTGTCACATCGTTTGCCACGACGGTGCCAACCAGGCGATGCGTTTCGACCCGCTCAAGCGCAAAGCCGAAGTCGACGAGCAGCGCTGCGTCGGCTGCGTGCTGTGCGGTCACGTCTGCCCGGTGTGGGACTGCATCACGACCAAGGAAATCGAAGGCCCCATCACCGGCGGCATGCACGAAGACGCGCTGGAGTTTGTGGAATAGCACGCTTCGGCCGTTCCGGAGCGCCAGATTCCGAGTGTAGCGGCCGCCCCCCGCGCGATGGATCACAGGCGAAGCCGCCGCGCCGGCGTCAGGAGATGCGCGAACTCAACCAGCTATCCGTACCACACGCCCATTTCACCAGCAGCGGGCGTGCGATCCGACTCCTCGCGCTCATCCCCATCCGTCGCCTGTGAACGCGACCTGGAACAGGCTGAGGTCGTCGATATCGACGTCGCCGTCGCTGTCCATGTCAGCCTCGGCGAAATCGGCCGGATCACACCCTGTTGGCGGCGTCGTCACGTCCGGGCCGGCCATGCAATCGGTGAAGATCGCGTAGTCGGCAAAATCCACGTCGCCGTCGGTATCGAGATCGCCGGCAATATCCAGCACGAGAAAGACGGCCGTGACCGTTTTGTTGCCAACCATGGTGATCGTCTCGTCGTTGGCGCTGCCGCCGAGATCGCCGCTCCAGTGGTCAAACGTCCAGCCCATGCCGGCGTTCGCCGTCAGGTCCACATCCTGTCCATACGTGTAGGTCGCCTGGTCTGGGACCTGGGTTACGGAGCCATTGCCGACGATGTTTACCGTCAGCGTGTATTGGTCCTGAGTGAAGTACGCGGTGACGGTCTTGTCGCCGTCCATGGTAATAGTCTCGGGGTTGGCGCTGCCGCCGAGATCGCCGCTCCAGTGGTCAAACGTCCAGCCCATGGCGGCGTTCGCCGTCAAGTCCACGTCCTGTCCATACGTGTAAGTCGCCTGGTCTGGGACCTGGGTTACGGAGCCATTGCCGATGATGTTGATCGTCAGCGTGTACTCTTGTTGCGCGCCTGGCGGTAGCAGGTCAACGACCAGGGGCAAGTGATCAAAATATCCGCTGCCGGGATCAATGACGACATCGTTGGCTTGCAGGCCGGCGGCGGCGAGGTCACCGGAACTCATAGTGGTGGTGTTCAGCACGAAGCCGTGGTCGACGGAGGCGGCGCTGTCCGTGTAGATGATGCGATCCAGTGCGCCGGGGTTATACGAGCCTGAGTCAGCGCGCCACGTGTAGAAGTCCGGCCCAACCGCGTTGTGCAACGGCAGGGCGTCGGTGTTGTCGGTATCATCCCAGTCTGGCGCCACGTCAGATCCATAGGTTCCCTGATTAACGATGTCGCCGGTGATCAACGTGGTCAGGTGATGCGCCGGGTCGGTGTCATACACGTTCAGGTCGCCGAGCACGACGATGGGTGTGTCGGCGGGGAGGTTGATGTAGCCGCCGGCGGTCTTGATATCGCCGATCCAGTGAATGATTGCGTCGGCGTGCTGTTGGCGCCGACTGATGTCGCTGCTGGTCCCGCCGGCTTTGAAGTGGGCATTCATCAGATACAGATCGGT
Source organism: Phycisphaerae bacterium (assembly GCA_963675745.2). Classification (GTDB taxonomy): domain Bacteria; phylum Planctomycetota; class Phycisphaerae; order UBA1845; family Fen-1342; genus JAFGRR01. The sequence goes on along the minus strand of CAXXWX010000026.1, from coordinate 521,865 downwards.
GCTGTAGGTGCCGTCGGGCAAATCGACCAGCGCCATCGCCTGATCGCGATTGGTCGTTGGAATCGTGTCGGTGGCGAGCATAGAGAGGTCGAAGCGGGCGGCGATGACATTGTCCGTTCCACTATGGGCCCGCCACATCTCCCCGCCACCCAGCGGCAGTGCGGCGTCCAGAATGTCGGCTACGTCCTGCGGGTTACGATCCGAATTGATCTCCTGAAGGCAGACAATGTCCGGGTCTATCGCCGTTACAACGCGCACGAACTGGTCAGACATGTCGTACGCGCGCCAATCGTGATTGTCGGGATCGCCGTTCTCGAAGATAGAGTCCCAGTTGACGTTGTAGCACATGATGCGAATATGCTGCGGCGATGGCTTTTGCATAAAGGCGGGGACATCGGCCAGCGTCGCGCCGGCGCAGAGTGCGCACACGATCAGAACGACGCCGCGTCGCGCCGTAAGCCCCAGAAACGAAAGCTCCATCCTCACTTCTCCTCGCCCCTCTGATCCGTATCCCCCCGAATCCGCGACATTCAGGCCGCACTGACGCCCGTACGCGCGGTAGAACCATCATACGCCGTCGGGCCTGCCGGCCCAACAGTCTTCTTGGGTCCCATAGCCATTCGACCGCCACGCCGAGGCACCAATTACCGCGTGTGCCTACGCGGCAAGCAGCGCCGTGTCGGCCACATGCAACGCGCGCACGTCTACCCGGTTCGGGACGACATCAGCACCAAGGAAATCGAAGGCCCCATCACCGGCGGCATGCACGAGGAGGCGCTGGGGTTTGTGGAATAGGGCAGCAAGAAGGTAGCTTCAGTTCACCCGTAGCGGCGGGCCACCGTGCCCGACGACGGCGCGCATCACTGAGCGAGATGATGGTGCGCTGTGCCCGCCGCGTGTGCTGCAAATGTGTGCCACTGCTCTTGAGCAGTGTCGTCCGAGCGCGATGCGGCTTCCGCACTGCTCAAGAGCAGTGGCACACCATCGCTTCTGGTGGTATAATACGGACCGAGCCCGCAGGAGGCTGCCCGTTGGCATCGGGTCCTCCGTACGGGACTCAGTCACCAAGCCCGGTCGTGCTCCGTTGGTCTGCGGTTCGACCGGGCTTTTCATCGAAGATCGCGGCGTCGCCTACTCTCCTTCGCTCGTCGGGCGTCGATAGCGGTACACACCATGATGCACCTTGCTCACGCCGCTATCGGGGCGTTGTGCCAAACGCCACAATTCACTCGATACGAGCGTCGCAAGGCTGGTTTTGCCACGCGATTCGACACCCTGGGACTTCAACATCGCGGTGATTTGCCGCGTTGATATCGGTTTCGTTGTGTTGTGCAAGATTGCGCGAATTCGCGATGCTAGCGTCTCCTTGTCGCCGGTGCGCGCCGACTGATCGCCGTCGGCGCTTAACCCCATATCTGGCTCAAGTAGCGCCTCAATGCCCTTGATCTTGCCTCAACCGCTCCGGCGAGAGTCCGGAGGCGTTCAAGCTCGCGTTGAAGTTCGTTTTGTGCCGAGGGACTTAGCATCATCGCATAATATCGCAACTCCATCCCGTTGCAATAGGTGCCATCAGAAAAATGCCACAAAATATGGCAGCTTGTGGCACCGCCGCCTGATGACATCTTGTCTCACGCAGGTTGCTATGGTCGTGCGGCTCTTACCACGGTCGCGTAGCGGCTTCTTCGCGCCCCCCATACCCCATACACTCATCCAAACAATCAACCAGAAAATCGCAATCGGCCTTCGTGATGCACATCGGCGGCTTGATGCGGATTACGTTGCCGTAGAGGCCGCCCTTGCCGAGCAGCAGGCCGCGGTCTTTTGCCTTCTCCACCACGTCGGCGGCTTCGGCGACGGCGGGCTCCTTCGTTTCGCGATCCTTCACCAGCTCGACGCCGAGCATCAGGCCCAGGCCGCGGACTTCGCCGATCAGGGCGTGCTTTTCCTGCAATTCGAGCAGCTTCTGCCTGAGATAGCCGCCGACGTCCTTGGCGCGCTGCTGGATCTTCTCCTCGTCGATGATCTCCAGCGTTGACAGCCCCTGGAGCACCGAGACCGGGTTGCCGCCGAAGGTGTTGAAGTGCAGGCGCTGGGCCATGTGCTTGGCGATCTCGGGCTTGGTGGTGCAGCCGCCGAGTGGAGCGCCATTGCCGATGCCCTTGGCCATGGTGACCATGTCGGGCACCACGCCCCAGTTCTGGAAGCCCCAGTAATGCTCGCCCGTGCGGCCGAAGCCGGTCTGCACCTCGTCGGCGATGCACAGGCCGCCATACTTGCGCACGATATCGTAGACGATGCCAAAGAACTCGGGCGGCGGGCAGACCGCGCCGCCGACACCCTGGATTGGCTCGGCGATGAACGCCGCCACCTGTCCACACGTTTCATAGCGGATCACGTCTTCGACGCTGCGAGCGCACTTCATGTCGCACGCCGGGTAGGTCAGGCCAAACGGGCAACGGTAGCAATACCCGGGCGGCACGTGCTTCACGCCGCCGGGGCCGGCGACCGGGTACTTCCAGGTTCCGACGGCGGTGAGGTCCAGCGTCGCGCGCGAGCCGCCATGATAACAATTGCGCAGCGAAAGCACCTCGTGGCGGCCGGTGTGCATGCGGGCCATGAGCACGGCGAGCTCGTTCGCCTCGCTGCCGGAGTTGGTGAAGTAGGAGACCTTCAGGTCCGAGCCGTCGGGCATGCGGCGGGCGAGCTCGCGCGCATATTGAGCGATGGTGGGGTGCAGATATATCGTCGTGGTGTGGACGAGCTTGCCGACCTGTTCGCGCACGCGCTCGGTGATCTTCGGGTGGCAGTGGCCGACCGAGACGGTGACGATGCCGGCGATTGCATCGAGGTACTGGCGGCCGGTCTCATCCCAGAGGTATTGCATGTGCCCTTCGACAATGCAGAGCGGCTCCTTGTAGTACGTCAGGATACCCGGATTGAGGTACTCCCTGCGCAGGCTGAGGATCTCGTCGCGGCTTGGGCCGGTGTAGGGTGCCGGCTGATGGTCGCTGACTGGTAGCGAAACACGGCTCTGCGGTTTGGCTGCGGACATGCGGTTCTCCTGTCGTCACGCGGTGATATGACGCGCATCACTATCCCGTCAATATAGCATGAATCGACGCCGCGCGGGATGAGCGGCGCGCGAAGTCCCCGCGCCGGCCCGACGCGGATGGTGAACCGCAGCCGAGGGTATTGCCTGAGCACCGTCTCTCCCGCTACAGTCGCTGATTACAGGGCGCCGATGATACCGAGTGCGGCGCCGCACCGGCGGATTCCCGCCACATGGGAGGCACTTGTCATGCAAATGCGTCACTGCCGTACAGCTCTTCTGATTGGGTTGGTCCTGGCCGTCGGCGGCACCGCCGGCACGGCGTCGGCGGACGGTTGGTCCGTCACGACGATCGACGATGAGAATCTGCCGTCGCGCACGAGCATCACCGTGCTGCCGAGCGGCTACCCGGCGATCGCTTACCAGGGCACCGACCTGCGTTACGCCTGGAACGATGGCAACGCCTGGCACACCGAGGTCGTCGCCGATGTCCACGCCGCTACGCCCGGCAGCGAGGTGACGCTGGTTGTCCTCGGTAACGACAACCCGGCCATCATCTACGTGGAGCAGGACGACTTTGACTTGATGTATGCCGAGCGCGTCGACGGCACCTGGCAGACCGTGCGGGTCGATGGCGCGAACGACTGGTCGGGCTGGGATCCGAGCATGGTGGTCCTGCCCACCGGCCGGCCCGGGGTCAGCTATCGCGCCTACACCGAGAACCAGCTCCGCTACGCCGAGCTCGACGCCACCAACTCCTGGAACGTGCAGATCATCGATGACGGCGATGATCGCGATGTCACCACGGGCCTGCACACCTGTATCGACGTGCAGGCCGATGGCAACCCGGCAATCACCTATTTCGATCTGCCGACCTGGGACCTGCGCTTCGCCTGGTACGACGGCAGTAACTGGCACACCACCGTCGTCGACGACACTCATGCCGCGATTTCGAGCGCGATCTTGCGCTATCGACCCGATGGCCAGGCTACCATCCTCGTCACGCGCGGCGACGGCGAGGTCTACTACCTCACCTCCGCCGACGGCACCACCTGGAACCGGCAGCTTGTCACCAGCGCGACCAACTGGGGCATCGGCGCCCTCATACACCAGGATGACGGTGACCCCGTCATCGCGCTCCGCAGCAGCGGCATCAGGCTCACCTGGTGGGCGACCGATCATTGGTCAACCAGCGACGTCGAAGACGACCTGTCCTACGGCATCAGCATGGTATATCTCCCCGATGGACGCCCGGTGCTCAGCTACGCCACCGAGGACGACGACGTGCGCTACGCCGTCTACGTGCCATCCACCGATGGCACCGATGGCACCGACGGCACCGATGGCACCGACGGCGGGGATGGCACCGATGGCACCGAACCGACGGCGGGACCGATGGCGGCACTGACGGGGCGAACCGACGGCGGGACCCCAACAAGACCATCCCCGATCTGCGGCCCACCGACACCGGCGACACCGACCGATGGGCCGTCCCCACCGGCGGAATGTGCGGCCTGACCAGCGCTCTTGCTCACAGCGTGCATCGTGGGAACCGCCATCACCAGCCGCCCGCGCCGTCGGGCGAGATAATCCTGGCACCGGTATTCTTGACCTCCTGCCGACCTTTTCTGGGCCGTAGATTGAGTGCATTGAGATTGACGGCGAACATGGAAGGGGCGCACCAGCGCCGCGGCGAGCGCCTGGGGCGCATACACCGACCGGACCGGCGCGGGGGCCTCGCCTTTTTTGCGCCGCCTTTTCACGTCGCCGCCGGGCGGCACGCTGCGCTCGGTGCGGCGTTTGGCGCCACGGCCAGGGCCTCTTCCAACCGTTCATCACCATGCTCATCAACGAAAAGTCCACGCTCGGACAGCGCGACAGCAACGACAGCGTCACGTAAAGCCCGTCATGCCCTGCGGCGACTCGGAATAAAAGTGCTCCAGGCTGCGGCATGCACTTCAACCAGCGGAGAAACAGCTCAACCTGACAGACGATGCTTGTAGATCAACGCGATCAGCTCCGCCGGCAGGTCTACGCAACTGGTCAACAGACGCCCATCGGTGCCGTCCCCCGCCACCGGCGGAATGTGCGGCCTGCACTTCGCAGCGGGCGCTCTTCCGCAGCCGCACCACGAAATCGCTGTCGGCCTGAATGATGTCGCCCAGCAGGTGGTAAGACTGAAAGCCGCGGTCGAGCACGTAACAGTGTTCGGGCCGCAGACTGGTTTGCAGTTGCCCGCCTTCCGAAGCCGTTCCGCCGGTGAGCGTGAAGTGCTCCGGCACGCCGCGCAGGATGTCGAATCACGTGGCGCGCACGTTGCCGCGGGTGGTCTTTCCGCGGCGGCCGGTCTTCTTGGGCGCGTCGCCGGCGGACTTGCGGTTGTAGAGGGCCCAGGGGATGCGGCTGGCGACGTTGAAGAACGTGCCGTCGACGGCGATCAGTTCCCGGGTGAGTTGGTCGAGGCGGGCGTCGTGCGGCTGGATGTTGGCGCGGTGCTTGAGGTCCTCGAAAATCGGCTGCAACCGTTGCGGATCGAAGAGGCGTTGGGCGTCGGCGACGGTGCTTTTGGCGGCGGCGTGGATACCGAAGAGGCGTCGCCGGTGCGGTGCGAAGGCGTCTTCGGGCGAGATTGAAGAAGGCCAGCAGGTCCTTGGTCGTAGAAGAAGGTGCGGTTGCCGTGGGCCGGCAAGCTGTGGAGATGGCGCAGGTGCTCGTCGATCTGGCACCGCCGCCGTCATCGGGCCGCCGAGGAATCGGCGTCACCGGTTCGCGTTGCGTGTCCTTGTGGGCCATGCGCCACAGTAGAGCAGAAACGCGCCCCGGGCGCAAGTACGGACAATGTTAGGTATTACCCGATGTCCGGCAAACTCCCGGACACCATTGGCATCCTGCCGGTGCGTGCTGGTGCGAGATTCCTATCTCGCACTCCGCCATCGCAGGATTCCGATCCTGCAAGACAGTGTGGGAGGATCCTGCACGCTGGTGCGAGAAGAGGTTCCCGCGGGCAGGATGCGGGAAGGGATTCCCGCCGGAGTGGGTGCGAGATAGGAATCTCGCACCAGCGGTCGATGGGATTCTCGCACCAGCGGCCGCATCGGACCAGCGGCGCACCAGCCGCCACTACGGCATCAACCTGCCAGTGGTGTGCGTGCGTCAAGCAGCCCGCGCCGGCGGACGAGATGAACGCGTGTTGATTATCGTTCGACTGGTGGCGGGAATACCGCGGTCAGTGCGACGTGTACCACGCCGGCGACCAGCAGGCTGACAAACCACGCATATGTATACAGCGTGTCGAGGATGTCCGGCACGTCGATCGCGCCGCCGCTGGCCTGTGCCAGGAAGCCCGGCGCGCTGGGGAGGATGCCCGCGGCCAGGGCGGTTAGGGCGCGCCAGTTGAAGCCGCTGCCGCCGAAGGCGTACTCGCCGTCGGCGCGGTACAGGTCGTCGGCGTTCAGTCGCGTGCGTCGGATCAGGTAGTAGTCCGCCAGCATCACGCCGGCAATCGAGCCCAACAGCGCGCTGTAACCGATCAGCCAGGTGAAAATGTAATTCGTCAGGTCGGTGTACAGCCGCCACGGCATGATGATGACGCCGATCGCGGCGGTGATCATCGCGCCGGCCTTGAAGTTGATGGCGCGCGGCCAGAGGTTGCTGAACGCATTGGCCGGCGCGACGACGTTGGCCGCCAGGTTGGTCGTCAGCGTGGCGATGCTCAGCGCGAACAGTGCGAAGCCGACCAGCACCGGGTTGCCGAAGCGGCCCAGCAGAACAACCGGGTCCCAGATCGCCTCGCCGAAGATCACCACCGTCGCGCAGGTCACCGCAACACCGATGAAGGAATACAGCGTCATCGTGGGCGGCAGGCCCAGGAATTGCCCGAGGATCTGGTCGCGTTGGCGTTTCACGTAGCGGCTGAACTCGGCGATGTTTAGCGCGAGTGTGGCCCAGAAGCCGACCATGGCGGTCAGGTTCGGCCAGAACGCCCGCCAGAAATCAAAGTCACCGCCGGCCGCACCGCGCACCTTGGCGACGGTCTCCTCGGAGAGTACCACGCCGAAGCCGCCGGCCCGTGACACTCCCCACGCCAACAGCGCCACGCCGACGAGGATTAGAAACGGTGCCGCGAGGCTCTCCAACCACTTGATCGATTGAATACCGCGGAGGATCAAAGCGACGTTGGCCGCCCAGAACAGCAGAAAGCAGGCGAGCTGTCCCGCCGACAGCCCGAGAGCCAGGCCGCCGACGTGCAGATGCTCAGCCGGTGTTGCCGGTGTGAATCCGAAGATGATGCTGAAGAGAATGTAGATTGCCGCCCCGCCGATCCAGGTTTGGATGCCGAACCAGCCGCAGGCGACCAGGGCACGCATCAACGCCGCGATGTTGGCGCCGTATATGCCGAACGACGCGCGCAGCAACACCGGAAACGGTATGCCGTACTTGGTGCCGGCGTGCGCGTTGAGCACCATCGGGAAACAGACGATCAGGTTACCTAGCGCGACAGTCAGCACCGCCTGCCGCCAGCTCATACCTTGCGTGATCATGCCGGCGGCGAGCGTGTAGGTGGGGATACAGACCGCCATCCCGACCCACAGCGCAGCGATCGACCCGACGCCCCACGTGCGTTTGTCGAGCGGGACGGGGGCGATGTCGGCGTTGCTGAGGCGGTTGTCGGTCATTCGCGTTTGACCACCGGCAGCGGCCGACGTCCTCGGCGGCCGTTGACGTGAAGTTGCCGTTTCGACGTACGACGGCCGACGGGGACGTCGGCCGCTACATAAGTGCTACAGTGCTAGTGCGAGATTCCTATCTCGCACTCCGCTATCGCAGGATTCCGATCCTGCAACACGGTGCGAGAAGGGATTCTCGCACCAGCGACCGACAGTTCTCGCACCAGCGCCTTCAGCCACGGGATTCTCGCGCCAGATCTCGCCACTGACAGCGTCCGGATCGGCCGCAAGCGGCCCACAAGCGCGGAATCAATCCATCACGATATCTTCATAAGCGTCCGGTCGTCGGTCGCGGAAGAACTGCCACACGTTGCGCACCTCGCGGATCATGTCGAGGTCGAGATCGGCGACGACCACCGCGTCGCCGCTGCGCGCGGCTTCGCTCATGATCTGGCCGCGCGGGTCGCAGAAGTACGATGTGCCGTAGAACTCGCCGATGTTCCAGGGGCCTTCCGTGCCCGGGCGGTTGATGGCGCCGACGTAGTACTGATTCGCGACCGCATGCGCCGGCTGTTCAAGCTTCCAGAGATACTCGGACAGCCCGGCGACGGTTGCCGAGGGGTTGAACACGATCTCCGCCCCGTTTAGCCCCAGGCAGCGCGCTCCCTCCGGGAAGTGCCGGTCGTAGCAGATGTAGACGGCCACGTTGCCATAGCGCGTCTCGAACACCGGATAGCCCAGATTCCCGGGGCGGAAGTAGAACTTCTCCCAGAAGCCCGGCTCGCAGTGCGGGATGTGCGTCTTGCGGTATTTGCCGAGGTAGCTGCCGTCGGCGTCGATGACGGCGGCCGTGTTGTAGTAGATCCCCGGCAGATCCTCTTCATAGACCGGAACCACCAGGACCATGTTGTGCTTGCCCGCCAGGTCGCACATCAACTCCGTCGTGGGGCCGTCCGGAACCGGCTCCGTCAACTCGTACCACTTGCGGTCCTGTTCGGCGGGGAAATATGGCCCGTAGAACAGCTCCTGCAAACAGAGCACCTGTACGCCCTGCTTGGCGGCCTGGCCGATCAGCTCGACGTGTTTCTCGATCATGGCCTGCTTGATTTTCGCGACGGGTGAAGTGGCTGGTTCACACAGAGTTGCCTGGATGAGTCCGCCTCGGACGATTCGTGGCACGGTATGCTCCTTGAACGGAGGTGAGCCGGTTCCGGATCAGTACGCTTTGGGCAGTAAATCTTGCCGCCACCGCCACCATCTGTAAAGCCCGCGCGGCGATAGCCGGCCGCTGATACGTGCCGTGGACGCTGCGGGCGCGTATACTGTTCACGACTCCGAAAGCGTTCGGGGTGGGGGCGTGACGAGGAATGAGAGAGGAACCCATGACTGCCATACCAAGCTGCAAGTGTCTGATCGGCGGAGAGTGGCGCGCGGCCCAGACGGACCGGTGCGTCGATGTATGGAATCCATCGACCGGCGAGGTCATCGCGCACACGCCTTTGTGCGCCGAGCAGGACGTGGACGACGCAGCCCGCGCCGCGCAGGCCGCGTTCCCGCGGTGGCGCGATACCCCGGTCCCCGACCGGGCCCGGATCATGTTCAGATTCCGCGAGTTGCTCGTGCAGCACACCGAGTCACTCGCCCAGCTGGTCACGCGCGAGCATGGTAAGACGTTTGCCGAGTCGCGCGCGTCCATCCAGCGCGGCATCGAGATGGTCGAGTTTGCGTGCGGGATTCCATCATTGATCGGCGGCGAACTGGTCGCGAACCTGGCCCCCGACGTTGATAGCGAGACCATACGCTACCCGCTCGGCGTCGTAGCCGGAATCACGCCCTTCAACTTCCCGGCCATGGTGCCGCTCTGGATGCTCCCGTCGGCCGTCACCTGCGGCAACTGCTTCATTCTCAAGCCGTCCGAGCGCGTGCCGCTGTCGGCGATCCGACTCGGCGAGTTGCTTCTCGAAGCCGGGTTGCCGGAGGGTGTGGTGTCGATCGTGCACGGTGGCAAAGAGTGCGTTGACGCTCTGCTGACACATCCCCTCATCCGGGCAATCTCGTTCGTCGGCTCGACCAGGGTGGCCAAGCACGTTTACGAGACCGGCACGGCCCACGGCAAACGCGTGCAAGCCGCCGGCGGGGCCAAGAACCACGTCATCATTATGCCCGACGCCGATATGGACCCGACCGTGCGGGGGATGAAGCACTCGGCCTTTGGTTGCGCCGGCGAGCGCTGCATGGCCGGCAGCCTGGCTGTGCCGGTGGGGGCCGCGGCCGACGAGTTTGTCGGCCGGCTGTGCGAGGCCGCCGCGGCCATGAAGACCGGCCGGACCGATACCGATGCGGAAGTCGACATGGGGCCGGTGATCAGCCGCGCGCATCTCGATCGCGTCCGGGGTTACCTTGACGGCGCCACCGAAGAGGGGGCCACACTGGCCCTCGACGGCCGCTCGGTCAGTGTGCCTGACGCCCCCGACGGGTTCTTTCTCGGCCCGACGATCATCGACCACGTCAAGCCGCACATGCGCGTCGCGAAGGAGGAGATCTTCGGGCCGGTGCTCTCGGTTGCCCGCGTTAACACGCTTGAAGAGGCATTTGAGCTCGGTTCGCTGTGCGAATACGGCAACGGAGCCGTCATCTTCACACGCGATGGCCGGGCCGCGCGCGAATTCAAGCACCGCTTCAGCGCCGGCATGATCGGAATCAATGTCGGCGTGCCGGCGCCGATGGCGTGGTTCCCGTTCACCGGCTGGAGGGGCTCGTTCTTTGGCGACCTGCACATCCAGGGCAAGGAAGGCATCGCCTTCAACACCCAGCAGCGCATGACGCTGACCCGCTGGTTCGAGCCGGCAAAGATCGACGAGCACGACCCCGTCTGGCGGCCGGGAAAGACAAAGTAGCAACCGACGTTTTCGTCGGCCAACGAACACACAAAACGCCGCGCCGCTCCGATAGCCCGCGGCGCGCAGGCCGCCATTCGGAGAGGTGGATTACTGAATGCCTGGCAGCGCGTGCCAGGCCGGGTTTGTGGTCAGGGAGCCCAGGTCTGCGGCTTGGCGCGCGGCGATGATGTATTGCGATGGCAGTTTGCCACGCGCGCGTTCCTCGTCGCTTATCGCCAGGTCGTCGCGTGCCAGGCCGTGCAATCGCGCGGCGTTCAGCAGACCGGCGACAATGGGGGCCAGTTCGATGTGTACGTTGGATGTGTGAAACAGCAGCCAGCCGCCTTCGGCGAGTCGGGACGCGTACACATCAATCGCCGCGCTGGTCAGCAGGTGCTCGGGCACGGTGTCGGCGCTGAATGCGTCGAGAATCAGCAGGCCGAACTGGCCCGGCGTGGTGTCATTCAGTAGCTCCAATCCGTCGCCCACGCGTGTTTCACACTGGCCGCGGCAGGAGCTCAGAAAGCCGAAGTAGCGCGAGTCACTGGCGATCTCGGCCACCGCCGGATCGATCTCGAAAAACGTGAATCGCTGTCCGCGTTCGGCATATGCGGCCATGGCGCCGACCCCGAGGCCGATGATGCCCACCGCACCGCCGGGATCGATGGCGTTACGCGCCGCGAACACGTCGGCCAGCGGTCCCTCACGGTGGTAGTAGTCGAGCGGTTCGGGCTGCGCGCCGGCGTCCAGCGCCTGGCTGCCATGCCGCGTGCTGTCATTCAGCAGCAGACGCCGACCGTGGACCACATCCACCAGCACCAGCTTCACGCCGAAGGAATTCATGCGTACGACAAGTGGCTTGAGGTTCGCTGGGTCCGTCATGACTCAATGCTCCATATCGTGTGCCGGCGGCGGCGGTGGGGTGCCGGATGACGCATGCGTTCCTCAGCGGACGAAGACGTCGGCCGCCACTTCCGTCTGAACAACGACCGACACGGGGTTCGGCCGCTACGCCTTTCTTGCGACGAAGACCAGTTCGCCGGGGTATTCCTCACCATATGGCTGCCTGTCGTAGCCGCCGAACAGGCTCTCGACACTGAACCCGCAGCGGACCAACAGGTGTTCGGTCTCAAAGCGGAAGAGATAGCGCATGGGGAAGCGGTGTACGAGACGCTCGGTGCGGCCATCGGGATAGGTGACGTGGTAGATCAACTCGCACTGAGCGACCTGGTTGTGGTAATCGCGCGAACGTACGCGCTCGCGACGCACCACCCGTCGGCCATCGGGCATGGTAAATTCCGGCTCGTCGCCGTACTCCTCCAGCCGGGCCTGATCGGCGAGGTGGGGGATGGACGGATTGAAGAGATCGAGAATGAAGCGGCCGTCGTCGGCCAGATGTCGCCTGATGCACGCCAGACAAGCCATCTGGTCTTCGACGGTCACCAAGTGCTGGAACGGGCGAAAGGGGATCGTGATCAGCTTGAACTGTCGTTTGAGCTCGAAGTCGCGCATGTCGCCTGACACCAGCTCGACGCGTTCGCGCACGTCGTCCGGTTCCGCGGCCAGCCGACGACGGCACTCGTTCAGCATCGGTTCAGCCAGGTCGAGCCCGGTAATTTCGCAGCCCGCGCGTGCGGTTGGGATCAGTACACGCCCCGTGCCACAGCCGAGTTCCAGCACCGGACCGGCGGCTTTGCGCGCGTAATCGACCCAGAAGGCAACGTCTGGCCGATCGTCGTACGTTGTTACCTGGTCGTAGAACTCCGAAACGAATTGCTCGGCATATCCACCTGATTCGTCCACGACAGAATCCTCCGGAGGCGGGGCTGCGTGTGTTCGTGTGGTATTCAGTAAGACAATGCGGCAAGCCGCACGCTACTGCACGCGCTTGTGGGCCGAGTATTCACCCGTGTCCGCGATAATCGGCCGAAACACGCGGACTGTCCGCGGCGGCACGGTGACGCGCAGCATTCCTGAGAACACCATCGCTTCGACTCCGCTCAACTCGTCGCGCAGCTTGTCCCAGTTCATCAGCTTGGAGTCGCGTAGCGGGATCACGTCGGTCAGTTCCCCGTCGGTCGCGTTTGCGACCACAATAGTCGTCTCGTGAAGCCGGTCCGTGCGGCGCATGAACGCCAGAGTCCGCTCGGAATCCAGCAGGCGGAAATCGCCCAACTTCAGCGCGCGGTTGCCGCGTCGCAGCGCGACCAGCTTCCGCATCCACTGCAAATCCGCATTGTTATCGCTGACCAGCTCCCAGCGCATCGGACCTCGGTTACAAGGATCGTCCCCGCCATCCATGCCCAGCTCGACGCCGTAGTAAACACACGGCGAGCCCGGCAGTGTGAATTGAAGCGCCTGCGCCAGGCGCTGTTGCCAACGTTCGGGCAGTTCGGCCTTGAGCCGGCGCGTGTCGTGGTTGTCGAGGATGATCCAGCTTTTGAGGATCGCGTCCAGGCCCGCGTCGGTGATCATGCGCTCCAGCAGGCGGCCCGCGTGCGCGCCTGACATATGCCCGCGCGCCAGGTGCAGAATGATCTGACGCGCGTGGAAGTTCATCACGGCGTCTAGCGCCGGAGCCCACTCCTCGGGGTAACTCCAGATCTCGCCGACGACGAGCGAGCCGGGCTTGGCCGCGTGGGCGGCCGTGGTTAGTTTGTCGAGGATCACAAAACCAATATCAAAGGCGACATCAAGCCGCCAACCGTCAACGCCGTCGCGCAGATAGCCTTGTACCACCGAATCGGCGTCGCCGAATATCCTGGCCTGCAAGGCGGGGTTTTCGAGGCGCAGCTCGGGCAGGTTTTTGACATTCGCCCAGCCGCGATAGCCGAACTCATACTGATCGCCGATGTAGAACCACTCGCGCAACGGGCTGTCTGCGTCATTGATCGCCTGCTGAAACCACTCCGATGCGCGCCCGACATGGTTGAAGACGCCATCGAGCACCAGCTTCATCCCGCGGCGATGGCAATCGTCGGCCAGGGCCTTTACGTCATCGCGCGTGCCGTATTCGGGCGAGACGGCGAAGTAATCCAGCGCGTCGTACTTGTGGTTCGTGTAGGCGCTATGGATCGGGTTGAGATAAAGCACGTCGGCGCCGATTTCCTCGACGTAGTCCAGCTTGCCGCGCAGGCTCTGAAGATCGCCACCCCAGAAGTCGACTTCGTGGCTCCAAACCTGCACGTCGTCGAGCTTCTCGCCACGCGCCGGGCTCTCGTGCCACTCACGTAGCCGTTTGGGCGCGGGATAGAGCTGTCGTTTGGCGTCGAGGTCGAGCGCGGGGGCAAAGCGATCCACGATCACCTGGTAGACGATGGCCCCGTTGCGCCAATCCGCCGCGCGGCGCGCGAGAACCTCCGCGCGTTGCCGTTCGTAGTGATTGGCCAGGTCGCCGGACTCGGCCGGGTTGTCTGTGCTCTGTGCCATGAGAACTCCACACATATCTGCTTCGATCACATAGGGCGGGCTTTCGCCCGCGAGGCCGGAATATCCGGGCTGGCCGCGCATTTGGCAAGGCGCTGGGCGGGCTTCACTTGGCGATCACGAGCGCCGGCCGCATAATGCGCCGGTTCCCACTCTGCGAGGCTAGCGAGGGGTCGGCGTGAAATCGCACGTTCATTACGAGGCCGCTTTCGAGGACTATCTCCGCGCTCGACAGGTTCCCTACGTCGCCGTGGACGAGGCCAAGCGGGCCGCCTTTCGCGACGCCAAACTCAAGAGCTTCGACTTCATCGTTTACTCACAGAGCAACACCAACTGGCTGGTCGACGTGAAAGGGCGGCGCTGGGCCGCCCGCAAGCGCACCTGCAAGCCCGCCTGGGAAAACTGGGTGACGCAGGATGATCTGGACGGATTGGCCCAGTGGCAGGGTGTGTTCGGCGACGGTTTCCGGGCGCTGCTCGTTTTCGCCTACTGGCTGCAAGTCGAAGCTGAGCCGCCACCCGACATCGTCCATGTCTTCCGGGAGGAGCGCTACGTGTTTGCCGGTGTGCCGCTGGACGATTATCAGCTTCACGCACGCATGCGCTCGCCCAAGTGGGGCACGGTGAACATGCCCACGCGCGAGTTTGCCCGCCATGTCCAGCCGATCGCCGGCTGGCTGTGAGCGCGCCGATCAGCGGCGGCGCCGGCACCAGTCCGATTTCCGCCCCGCTCAAGAGCAGCGCACACGGTGTTGATCGCCGGCCGTTCAGGCCGTAAACTGTTCTCGTCGTGGGGATTGGTGTAATGGTAGCACGACTGACTCTGGATCAGTTAGTAGAGGTTCGAATCCTCTATCCCGGCCGTAAACTGTTCTGGTCGTGGGGATTGGTGTAATGGTAGCACGACTGACTCTGGATCAGTTAGTAGAGGTTCGAATCCTCTATCCCCAGTTGCCCGCCCGTTGAGCCAACGTTCCGCGCAATACTCAATGGTCCGATGTAATGCTCCGTAGCGGCCTGCGCCTCGCAGGCCGTGGCGATATCGCAGACCTCTTCGCGCATCGACGGCCTGCGGGGCGCAGGCCGCTACATGTGTGGAACCGTCCTTCGGTGTTTGGACGGCCGACGGGGACGTCGGCCGCTACGGGGCCGTGATGTCCATTGGGGCGTTGATGAGCCGCGCTTCGCCGCGCTCGACTCGGCGCGCGAACTCCCGACACTCGTGCAGCAGCGCCTCGAGCATCTTGTCTTCGGTCACGGTCGCCTTCTGTTGGCCCTGGACATAGATGATCCCGCGTCCCTTGCCGGCGAAGATCGCCACGTCGGCGCCTTCGCATTCGCCGGGGCCGTTGACGACACATCCCATCACCGCGATCTTCATCGGCAGCCCGATCTCGGTCAGGATCGTGCGCTTGACGTCCTCGACCAGCTTGAACAAGTCCACCTCGATGCGTCCGCACGACGGGCAGGCGATCAGCTCCGGCGTCGTTCGTGCCCGCAGCCCGAGCGTGCACAGTAACTCCTTGCCGTCCTCAACCTCGTACACCGGGTCGGCGGCGTAGCTGATCCGGATCGTGTCGCCGATGCCGTTGGCCAGCAGCGTCCCCAACGCCGCGATCGTACGGATACGCCCCGTGTCGGGTGTGCCGGCGTGCGTTACGCCCAGGTGCAGGGGGTAGTCCCAGCGCTCGCTGATCGCGGTGTAGACATCGATCACGAGCCGCGGATCAATGCCCTTGGCGCTGATCACCAGGTCGTGAAAGTCGTTGTCGTCGAAAATCCGCAGATACTCCGCCAGCTTGTCGAGCATCAGTTTGATCAAGCCGGCGTGATGGTCGCCGCGCAGCATCTGCTGCTCCGCCGCGCGCAGGTCTTTGTCGCGCCGCTCGACGATACCACCTTCGTTAACGCCGATGCGGATCGGGATGCCGCGTTCCTTGCAGGCGGCGATGACCTGCTCGACCTTGGCGCGGTCCTGAATGTTGCCGGGGTTCAGGCGGATTTTGTGAGCGCCCGCTTCGATCGCTTCGAGGGCGCGCTGAAAATGAAAGTGTACGTCGGCGACGATCGGCACCGGGCTGGCGGCGATTATCTGCCGCAGGGCCTCTGTGTCCTTCTTGTCGGGGACGGCGACGCGAACCAGATCGGCGCCGGCGGCGGCGAGTTTCTGCACCTCGGCGATGCAGGCATCGATCGCGTGCGTGTGGCCGCTGGTCATGGATTGAAGCACGATCGGCGCATCGCCGCCGAGCCTGACATTTCCGACCAGAACCTGGCGAGTCTTTTTGCGAGGGGGCATGGCTGCTCCGTGTGGCGGTCTATTGTGGGCCGTTGGTCAATTCTAGCGAGTAATCGCCCGCGCGGCGTCCGTGTCGTCGTACGTGATTCGGCGGAGCGCCCACCGTGACGCCGTTGCCTAGCCCGCACCGGTCGCGGCCCGGGCAAAGATGATCAACGCCGATCCGACGGTCATGACCAGCGTCCCGACCAGTCGCAGCCGCGCCGTCGCCCCAATGGGGCGTGGGCGTGTAACCACGGGTGGAGCGCAGCGCAACCCGTGGACCGGGTGTGTTCTTGTCGCGCATCCCGCCCTGGAAGGGCGGTGGAACGGAGTTGCCGAGGAACCCGGCGGTACTCCAATCGGCTGTCCCTCCGCCGCCCTTTCAGGGCGGAGGTTCATTGGGGATCGTTACTATCCACGGGTTACGCTGCGCTCCACCCGTGGCTATTTGCCCAAGCCCCTCCGGGGCGGGGTTTGCCGGGCCGCCGTGTTGGTATCCGGCCGCACCAATGCCCTCGTACGCGATGGTGATGACGTGTGGCGGCGTTGCCGCTGCGTGCGTTCTGTTCACCTGCCTTTCTGACGCCAACCAGCTCTTCCCTTGCCAGTTGGTGCTCCACCGGTCCGAGACTTCCCGCGGCCGGGTGTGCCGTTATAGTGCGGTGATCATCCGACAATGTCAGACGCACAGCGCACGCTTACGTGTGAGGGCAATACAGATGGCGGGCAAGTCGGTGGCTGACTTTCTGGTTCGGACGGCGCTGGACGATGCGTTTTGTGAGTTGGCGCTGACCGATCCGGAGCGGGCGTTCGAAGGCTATGACCTCAGCGAGCAAGAGCGGGACATCCTGATCCGCCGTGACGAGCGTCTGCTGGGCCTGCTGGGGGGCGCGGTGGGGCATGGTCACGCGGCGGCGGAAGA
This sequence comes from Phycisphaerae bacterium, assembly GCA_963675745.2. Classification (GTDB taxonomy): domain Bacteria; phylum Planctomycetota; class Phycisphaerae; order UBA1845; family Fen-1342; genus JAFGRR01. Next base: position 504,642 of record CAXXWX010000026.1, on the reverse strand, counting down.
CTCGCCACAGCGCGAATCTCAGGAGGCGGATGCTGCGCCGTCGCCAGAGTTGCCCGAAGTCAAGCTGCTGCTGCGACTGGCTCCGCAGGTGGCCCAGACGCCGGGGGCCGGCGCAAATGTCGCGTACGCGGCTTCTCTGCACACATGGCCCGCAGATCGCGATGCGCGCGCTGACCAGCCGAGCAGCGGGGCACCGCCGGAGATCGAGTGGCTTGTCCGCTTCACGCCCACGGTCGTCGCCTCAGGGGAGGAGGGGCTGACGGTGGCGTATTCCGCCGCGATCGAGCCGCTCGACGCCGTTTCGGACAAGCCGAAGCCGCCGGCTGCGGCGAATCCACCGTGGAATCATCATGTCGATTCGGCGGCGGCGAAGGCAGCCGCGCGGGCCGTCCGTGCCAGCGATGCCGGTGGGCGGTACGAGAAGTTGCTCGGGTTGATCCACGCCCTGCAAGAGGGGGATGACCGTGGTTGATATCTACATCGTCGGGCTCGGCGTCCTGAACGTCGACCAGATCACACGCCAGACCGAGCGGGCCATCCGCCGTTCAAATGAAGTGCTCTACGTGGATACGGGCGTGGCGACGCGTCCGTTCCTGGAGACCCTATGCCCGCGCGTTACGGGGCTCTTCGAGACGAGCTATCGGGACGGCGAGCACCGGCTGGGCGCCTATCACCACATGGCCGCGCGTGTCATTGACGCAGCCCTGGATCACCCGCCGGTCACATTTGCGATGCACGGGCACCCGATCGTCGGCGTTTACGCACCCTTCCTGATCCGCGACATGGCCGGGCTGCTGAATCTTACGGTTCGCGTGTTACCGGGCATCTCGGCGATGGACAGCTTGTTCGCGGAGTTGATGATCGATCCGTGTGTCACGGGGCTACAGATGTACGAGGCCACGGACCTGCTCTTGCGGCGTCGGCCGTTGCAACCCGACGTTCCGGCCCTCATCTGGCAGATTGGCACCGTGGAAACGTGTCTGCACACGACACGCGTCTCGAAACCGGTTCGCCTCGAGCGCCTGCGGACACACCTGCTGCGCTATTACCCGCCCGAGCACGTCGTCTCGGCGGTTTACTCGACGCCGCACCCGCTGATGACATCGACCGTGCATCGTTTCGCGCTGCGCGACATTTGCGACTACGCCCACGTGCTGCACGCCGGGTTCACGTTGTTCGTTCCGGCGGCGTCTGAGCGGCCGATTGCCGACCGCGAATTACTCAGCCGCATCGACAGCGTCGCGCACCTGCACCGCATCACACAGTAGAAGCTATCCCAAAACCCATGTGGCACCGGTTTTCAACCGGTGATACGCACTGGTTGAAAACCAGTGCCACAGTTGAAAGCCGGTGCCGCAGTCTTGGGGGCGCGTCTAAGGCTGCGTGGCCGAAGTGTCTGTGGGACCGGCCTCCGGTCGGTCGGGCTCACTCAGTGCGGCCTCCGCGGACATGTCGGCGCGTGGTTGCCCCAACGCTGTCAGGCCGCCCAGCGCACCGAGGCCCATCGTCTCGACGGCCGTGGACGGCACGATGACCATCGAGCCTTTCTTCTTGAGGCCTTCGTAAACCATGTTCATCGCACGCAAGTGCAGGGCGACGGGGTTATCGCGGTAGGCTTCCGACGCCTTGGCGAACTTCTCGGCAATCTCCGTCTCCGCCGTACCGAGGATGATGCGCGATTGGCGCTCGCGCTCGGACTGCGCCTGTTTGCTCATGGCGTCTTCGAGCGCCTTGGGAATGATGATGTCGCGGATCTCGACGGACTGGGCCGTGATGCCCCAGGGGTTCGTCTTGGCGTCCAGCACTTCCTGGATCTCCTTGCCCAGACGATCCCGGTGCGACAGCAGTTCCGCCAGCTCGCTTCGGCCGATTGCGTCCCGCAGAGCGGTCTGGGCTGACAGCGTGACCGCCGTGGTGAAGTCCTCGACTTCCAGCACGGCTTTTTCCGCGTCCCAGACCATCCAGAAGGCGATCGCGTCCACGTTCACCGGCACCGTGTCCTTGGTGAGTGTGGTCTCCGCGCGGAAGTCGGTCACGCGGATGCGCTGATCGACGAACTGAGCCACCTTGTCGACCACGGGCACGACCGCGAAGATCCCGGCTCCCCGGATGCCCTTGAATTTCCCGAAACGCAAGAGCACGCCGCGCTCCCACTGGTACGCGATTTGAATACTAGGTGCGATGATGGTGGCCAGAGCGGTGGACCCGACCAGCACACGGGGCGGTATGCCGAGGTGGTCGAACAGCAGGTAACCGGCCAGCGCCACCATGGCGCCGCCAATCACCACGCTCTCCCAGATCTGGTGTACTCTGAACGTCCCCAGCAGCACGAGGGCGGCGCCGATGGCGTAGATGACCGCGGCCACTTCGAACTCATACACGATAACGTGCGTCACCAGGCCGGCCAGCATGACTGCCAGCATCAAGAGCGCGTTAAACGGTGCGAAGCGGTAATCCGCGCGTGAGCTGATCGCGAATTTCTCCAGCGAACGACCCAAGATGTTCTGTGTGTTCTCAATCACGGTTTGGGCCTCCTCGAGTTGATGGGCTGCTCTGGCTCCGGTACCAGCACGCAGGCCAGGAGAATTGGCACGAGCGCGCACACCAGCCACACCCATCGTGGGTGGCTCGCGGTGGCCCGTTCCGGTGCGTCGGTGGTTGCCGACGGCGGCATTCGTAAAACCCGTTCATAGTTGCACTCAACCGCCGCAAACGTGCGACCGTCCGACATCGGCAGGCGGATGGTCAGTTTGCAGCGACTGCTCGCTTCGGTGGTCGACGGGTGCTCGTCGCGGCCGTCACAGATGGCCCTTGGCAACAGAGGCTGCGGTTTACTCAGCCATGTGCCGGCCGACGACAGCACACCTTCTCCCGCCCCGGTGCCATTCGTGGAGCGGCTCAGCCAGACAATTGCGCCCGCGGCCGCCACGAGCAGCGCCTGGAGGACTGGTCGCCGCATTCGCCGCAACCGCGAGCGGAGCGGCTGGATATGCGGCAAGCCGCGTGTCGTGTCGTAATGTCCGAACGCGTTGATCATCCCGGCCGTTCTTCCTCGCGTTCGCGCAGAGCGGCAATCACCTCGGCCAGCGTGAAGCCGTAGGTGGACGCGCGTGACAGTAGTTCCGTGCAGATCTGGTCGAGCATGCGTTTGCGCTCGATCTCCGAGATTTCGACTTTTCCGTTGCCGATGAACGTGCCACTGCCCATCTGCGTGTTGACAATGCCCTTGATTTCGAGCTCCTGATACGCCCGCGCGACCGTGTTCGGGTTTATTTTGAGCTCGACGGCGAGTTGCCGGACGGTCGGCAACCGATCACCACTGCCGATACGCCCGTCGGCAATGGCGAACTGGATTTGATCAATGATCTGCCGGTAGAACGGCACGCCGCTCTTGGGATCAAGCTCGAAGTGCATGATTGCTCACCTGTGCGCCGCGCCTGTGTCGGCGGCTCAGTGCCGGCGATCCCCGCCAGGGATTGCCGATGCACCGGAGTGTCGCGTTTCTTGTCGTCTGCCTGAGCGTCGTCATGTCGCCGGTCGTACCTGTGTCCTAGTTAACTAATGTATTATAACACTAATACATTAATCGGCGTCTGTCAAGTGAAACCGGCGTTATTTGTTTCGCGTACCTAGGCGGGCGGGACGCCCGCCCCACCCGCGTATGGGCAACGGACTGTTGCTGAAACCGCGCTAGGCGTGCCGCTGGGCTTGAATGACGCGGTCTTGACGCGAACCTCACGCCTCACAGAGCCGTGATACACCGCCGCGTGATGGAAGTTCTCAAAGGCCGCGCTAATGCGTGTGTCCGCGCGCGCTGGGCAGGCGCGCCGCCGATAGGGCCGCTTGTGGGTCTGACGCGGGGAGATCTACGTCGCACGCGCAGGCATCGCCACCGCTGCGTTTGGCGGCGTACATGGCCTGGTCCGCGGCCTCGATCAGAGCTCTGGCGGTCCAGGGGGCACGCCATTCCGCTGCGCCGACACTGGTTGTCACCGCCAGTGGCTCGCCGCGGAACATGGCCGGATCTGAACGTATGGAGGTGCGTACGCGCTCACCGACTCTCCGGGCGCCGGGCAGGTCGGACGAGGGCAGCAGGATTACGAACTCATCCCCTCCGATACGTGCCGCCGAGTCAAACCGCCGCAGCTCGCTCGTGATTTTGCCGGATACATGGCGTAGCAGATCGTCGCCGGCGGCGTGGCCCCACGTGTCGTTGATCGCCTTCAGTCCGTCGATGTCGAGCAGCACGATCGAGACTTGCGTGCCGTACCGTTGGGCACGCCTGATTTCACGTTCGAGCGTCTCGACGATCCAGCGGTAATTAAAGAGCCCGGTGAGCCCGTCCATGGTCGCCTCGGTTCGAGCGCGATCATGATCGCGGGCGTGCTGAAGCGCGCGGCCGAGGAAGCGGAAGATCGCGTCGAGGGGCAGCGATTTCCGGCCGGCTTCGCGATCGGCGCGTTCGCTGAAATTGAGCACACCCTGCAATTCGCCATTGCTGTACAGCGGCGCTATCAGGCAGGCTCGATCGTCATCACGCCGGCAGCGGCCGCGCGTCGGCAACTGGCGTATGTTGAATTCAGCATCAACATCGCTGGAAATCAACATCTGCCCACTGCGCACGACATCCACCATCAGCGGCGCGGGCGTGGTCGTCATGGGGACAGCCAGGGCCACACGCTCCGGGTGGTTGCACTCGGCCAGCCTTAACAGATCCTGCTCCGGTTCGTGCAGATACAGCGACACGCGGCGGTAGCCGAGGTGCTGCGGCAGGCTTTTGACGCACCGACGGCAGAACTCCGGCAGGTGCTGTTCATGAAACTCGACGATCCACTCCGGCAGGCTGCGCTCATCAACGCGGCGTGCCGGCAACGTGGCCTGTGCCCAGAGCACATCCAGCGCGGTGTCGGTGAGGGGCTTGCGGACAAGGATACCCCTGGGATGCGTTTCGCGGGTCACGCTGTCGTCGGAATGGAAGAAGACGTACGCATGAGCGTCAGGCAGATCAACCGGGCGGGTGTCGTCGAGATCGACCCAGCAGGCCTCGGTTTCGAGGCAGGGACCGACCGTCTGGTCCTCGAGATGCCCAGGTGCCAGCGTGATGAGGCGGGCGCCGGGCGGCTGCCTGCGGATCACCGCGGAAATGACGGTTTCGTCTGTCGTGAGCAGCACCACGTCTGCTCGATTATCGGACATAGTCAGCCCCGTCTCGGGACGCCTGCATCAGTATCGGCTGCGCCGAGCCTCAATCTGTAACCACCGCTATCCACCATACGACGCCCGGGGCTTTCGGTGCGGCCATCCCGTGCATTCGGCCGATAGAGTGTCTTAGTTATTCGTGGCGGCTGTCTGTCAGGGCCTGACAGAAAGGACGGAGTCCGCGCCGCCAGGCAGGATGCCCCGGTTACCGCTCTGGATGAGCAACATGCGAACTGGCCGAGCTTTGGCCGAGTTTCTGGCGGGTCGTTGGCAGGTCCCGGTCGCGTTGGCGGCCGCTGCGATGATCGGCGTTGCGCTGTATCGCCTGCGACCGCCGCCAGTGCCGCCTCGCTTTGAAGCCCTGATGGCGGACATCCAGCTTCTGGCCAGCGCTGGAGAGGAAAGCGATGCGGCTGACGCGGCGGCGAACCTGCTCGCCAACAATCCACCGCTGCCGGCGCTTCAGCAGGCACGGCTGCATGATTTCCTCGCCAACCTGATATATCAGCGTGAGTCTCGGCGCGACGTCCCCAACCCCAAGAATCTGGCGCTGCTCGTCGAGCACCACGAGCAGGCCGAGCAGATGGGGATGCCGCCGACTGCGGAGCGACTCCAGCGCATTGCCGCCGCGCGCGACTGGTGCGGGCGCGCGGACGACGCCATTGCGGGCTATCGCGCGGCGCTCGACCAAGACCCGACAGCGGACGCGCGTCGGCGGATGATCCGCCGCCTGGTTGCCCTGCTGGGGGGACGACCCGATGACGCCGCCGAGCGTCGGCGCTACCTGTACACGCTACTGGCCGACGAGGGCGCCGATCCCCACGACACCTGGTGGGCTCTACGCCGCGCCTTTGATGATGCTCTCACCGTCGGCGATCAGGCGCTGGCCCGGCAGTTGTTGGAACGCTTCGGCGATCGTCTGAAGAGCTCCGATCTGAAGGCCTATTCGGAATACCTCGAAGCATCGCTGCTTGTGGCCGAAGGGCGCATGGACGAAGCGGCGCCGGTGATCCAGTGGGTGGATGAATGGCTGCAAGCCTCGCCGCTGCCGATGGAAGCGCTGGCTGAGCATGGGAATCTGCCGGCTTTGAACCGCTGCCTGCTCGGCGAGCTGGAGCTCGCCGAACTGCGACCGCGCGATGCGCTGCGCGCTTTCAGCGACGCGCTGGAGATGCACCCCGAGGACGATGTGTGGATCTCGGCGACTGTCGGTCGCGGGCAGGCGCTCAGCATGCTCGAGCGACACTCGGCCGCATTGCAGGCCCTTCGCGACGCCGCCGCGGAGACCGCCGTGCGGCCGTCGCTGACCCAGCGTGGACGAACGGCCTTGCGCGTGGCGTTGGTGGAGCTGTTTGAGCGTCAGCACGAGCGGCGGGCGTTGGTGCCGGCACTGGCATACCTGAAACTGGCGGTCGAGCTTACGCCCGAGAGCATGCCGCAGATCAGATCGGTGCTCTACGAGCGTCTCGGCCGGACATACGTCGAGGCTGCCGACCAGATGCCGCCGGGGGTCGAAGAGGCGGAGTATCGCTGTTCAGCGGCGCGCAGCTTCGAGACGGCGGCCCCCCTGGCCGTTGAGGATGGTGAACGCTACCAGACACTGCTCTGGGATGCCGCGGAGCAATACGACCGCTGCGGCTTGGTGAAAGACGCGCGGCGTATGCTCACCAGCTTCGTGAACCTGGTCGATGACGATCCGCGATTGGCGGAGGCGCTGCTGAACCTGGGCCGTGGGTACCAGGTGGATGGGCTACTCGAAGACGCGGTGGCGGCCTATCGCCGGCTCATCGACGAGCTCCCCGCACTTCCCGAGGCGGCTCGGGCGATGCTGCACGCGTCGGATTGCCTGATTGCTCTGGGCCCCGAGCGTTACGAAGAAGCCGAGCAGATGCTGGATGGTCTGCTGGACGGAAAGCACTTCGGTCCGGAGGCCGAGGAATTCCGCGCCGCCTTATTGCGGCGTTGTCAACTGCTTTACCGCGAGGGGCGTTACGCCGACGCCATCGCGCAACTCGAAGCCCTCGACACGCTCTACCCGAATGGCAGCCAGCGCGCGAAGGCTCGATTTCTGCTGGCTGAAACATACCGGCGCAGCGCGCTGGCGCTGCGCGCCGAAGCGGCCGACAGCGAGAATCCCGAGGCGTACGAACAGCAGGCTCAGCGGCGCTTGCGGTTGGCCGCCGACTTGTATCAGGCGTTTCTGGGCGAGATCCCCGCGCCGGGTGAGCAGGGACCAAGTGCGGCAACACTCGAGCGGCTGGCCCGGTTCAACCGCGGCGACTGTCTGCTGGCGCTGAGCACCGTTGACGCGCTGCGGGAGGCGCTGGAGGCGTATGAACAGGCCGCAGTGCGTTACGAGCAAGAGCCGGCTTCATTGGCCGCACAGGTGCAACTTGCCAACATCCACCTGCGGCTGGGGGAGATGTCGGAGGCGGCTCGGGCCGTCGTGCGCGCGCAGTGGCTGCTGCGCAACATCCCGGACCAGGCATTTAGAGAGCTTGGTGAAGGAACCGACCGCGGTGAGTGGGACGAATACCTGACCGCCGTGGCCTCATCGCATCTCTTTCGAGAGATGCTGACCGATTGATAGCAACGGGCAGGAAGCCACTAACAGGAGCCCCGATATGCGAGAGACTTCCGAAGCGATCGACGCGCAGCGCTTGATGGAGCTGCTTACTCAGCAACGCGATTTGTACCGGCGACTGCGCCAGTTGGCGGACCAGCAGCGCGGGCTCATCTCCGGCGACCAGCCCGAGAAGCTGCTCGACCTGTTGCGCGAGCGTCAGAACCTCGTCGGCCGGCTCGCACAGCTCAACATGCAGCTTGCCCCGTATCGGCGCAATTGGGGCGGCACCTATGGTTCGCTGCCCGAGGATTTGCGGAACCAGGCCGGCGTGATCCTCGAGGAGATCAACAAGACGTTGCAGGTGATCCTCAAGGCCGACCGGGAGGACGGCGCCTTGCTCTCGGTGAAGAAACAGATGATCGCCGCGGAGGCCAACAGTGTTACCGGCGGACGCACGGCCAATGCGGCGTATGCCAAGCAGAACCGCACACGCGGTAATCCGACCGCAGATATCAGCGGCTGATCTGTGGGGTGTGTGGCCCCGGTTACAGGCCGGTGTTCGAGCCGGGGCCGGGGTCCAAGTGGACGTGAAAAACCGGACGCCGATCATCCCGGCAAGAGGATGCGATGGTAGCGCAAACCGCTACGCAAGATTTGAATGCTGAGACGCCCGACGCGTTAAGTGATGTGCTGCGCGAGTATATGGACGTCGCGCAACGCCTCCAGGCCACGCACGAGACGCTACGCGGCGAAGTCGAACGCCTGCGCCGGGAGCTGGCCTCGAAGGATCGCGAGCTGGAGCGGCGCCGGCGGCTCGCCGCGCTCGGTGAACTGGCGGCCGGAGTGGCCCACGAGGTCCGTAACCCGCTCGGCGCGATCCAGCTTTATAGCGGGCTGTTGCGCGGCGAGGTTCGCGGCCGGCACGCGGCCGAGGCGCTGAAACTGATCGACAAGATCGAGACGGGCATTGCGGCTATCGATGGCGTGGTTCGCGACACGCTGGCGCTGGCCCCGCGCGGTGGTCGTGGCACCGCGTGCTCGCTGCGCGAGATCATTGAACGAGCCATCGACGTCTGCGACGGTGTGTTGCACGATCACGCCGTTACGCTCGAGCTGACACTCGACGATCCGCAGGCCAGCGTGATGGGCCATCCGGATGGTCTGCAACGCGTCATCGTGAACCTGATCAGTAATGCGGCCCAGGCATCCATGCCGCAGAGCATCGTCGACGTACACGCGGGCTGCGCCGACGGTGGCTTTGTGAGCGTGCGCGTGAGCGACCGTGGGACCGGTCTGGCTCCCGAGGTTCTCGATCGCATTTTCGACCCGTTCTTCACCACCAAGGAACAGGGTACCGGGCTGGGGCTGACCATCGCGCACCGGCTCATCGAGGCACACGGCGGAACGCTCGTGGCGCGCAACCGCGCCGAGGGCGGCGCCGAATTCACCATCGAATTTCCGACGCCCAGCGACAACGACCAAACGGCAGTCCCGCCGGCTGACCAACCAGGGATCAGTGCGGCCTAGCCAGGAGTGAAAGGGAACGAATTATGGCTTGTGTGTGTGTAGTTGACGATCAGGCCCTGATGCGTGAGTCGGTCCAGGCGACACTCGCCGCCCAGGACCACCAGGTATTCGCCTTCGATAATGCCCAGGATGCGCTGACCAGCATCCGCCAGCGATCATTCGACGTCGTGCTGACAGACTTGCGGCTGCCGGGCATGGACGGCGTCGGGTTGCTGCGCGAGATGCGCCGCCTGGGCATCGATGTGCCGGTTGTGCTCATGACCGCGCACGCCTCGGTTGCAACGGCGGTCGAGGCCATGAAGCTCGGCGCGTTTGACTACATCCAGAAGCCCTTCGATTCCGAGGAGCTGGCGATTCTGATTGAGCGGGCGGTGCGCGACCGGGACCTGGTGCGCGACAACGAGGCTATGCGCCGCACGCTCGAAGACATGATGCGCGACCGGCAGTTGATCGGACATTCGCCCGCCATGAAGCCCGTGCTCGAAAAGGTCCAGCGTCTGGCTCAGAGCACGGCCACGGTGCTGATCACCGGTGAGAGCGGTACCGGCAAGGAGCTCATCGCGCGTGCCATTCACGCCGCCTCGCCGCGCGCCGACAAGCCGATGCTGTGCGTGAATTGCGCGGCGCTGTCCCCGACCTTGCTCGAGAGCGAGCTGTTCGGCCATGAGAAGGGCGCGTTCACCGGTGCGGACCGCCTGCGTAAGGGGCGCTTCGAACTGGCCGATGGCGGGACGCTGCTGCTCGATGAGGTTTCCGAGATTGCGCCGACGCTCCAGGCGAAGCTGCTGCGCGTCTTGCAGGAGCACGAGTATGAGCGCGTCGGCAGCTCGGTAACGCGTCGCGCCGACGTGCGCGTAATCGCGACAACCAACCGCGACCTGCGCGACTGGTCGGCCAAGGCGAAGTTCCGGGCCGATTTGTATTACCGTCTGAGCGTATTGCCGATCGAGGTTCCGCCGTTGCGGGAACGGCCCGAAGATACGCCACTGCTCATGGACCATTTTGTTGGACGCGTCTGTGAGCGTGAAGGCCGCCCGCGGCCGAAGTTCACGCGTGAGGCGTTGGCCCTGTTGGGCGAGTACGCGTGGCCGGGGAATGTGCGCGAACTCCAGAATCTGTGTGAACGCGTGTGCGTGCTCGAATCCGGCCAGGAGGTTGGCGCGAACGCCGTCGCGCCGCTGCTGGCCGGACCGATCAAGACCGCCGCCGCGCCTATAGAAGCGCTGGAGTATCGCGATGGGCGCATCCTGGCCGACGCCGAGCGTGACCTGATCATGCACGCGTTGCGGCGTTTCAACGGCCATCGCGAGAAGACGTCCCGCGCACTCGGGATTGGTCTGCGGACGCTGGGGCTCAAACTGAAGAAATGGCGTGACGAGGGCACGTTGGAGGAATTTGCGCCCCGTCGTCAGTCCGTGTCCATCCGCTGACACCCTGGCTGGTACGCGGATTGCTTCGCTCGCGATGGGGTGTGACACGGCGGTGGTGTGGCGATATGTGGCTGGACGGCATTCTGGCATCTCGAACGACGCGCGCCGTCGAACTGGCCGCGATGTTCACCGAGGAGCGGCACCGCGTTCTCGCCGAGAACATCGCCAACATCGACACGCCCGACTACCGCGCCCGCCAACTGGATCGCTCGGCGTTTCAGAAGTCGCTCAGCGAGGCGCTAAAGCGCTCGCGCGATGATCGGCTGCAACGACTGGACTTGCGCGGAAACGCGCAATTTTGCGGTGGACCTGACGGTCGGGTATCCGTGCGACCCGCTGTCACAAGCGCCCCGAACGTGCTTTTTCACGACGGAACAAACGCCCGGCTGGAAACACTGATGTCCGAAGTGACCCGCAACGCACTCGATCATCAGATGGCACTGAACTTGCTACAGACTCGCTACGGTGCCTTACTGACCGCCATAAGAGGCAAGAGCGGATGATTGACGCCTTTGACATCAGCACATCGGCACTCGTTGCGCAGCGCACGCGGCTGGACGTGATAGCCGGCAACATTGCCAACGCGCATGTTACGCGCCAGGAAGACGGCAGCAGCACGCCGTATCGCCGGCGTTTCGTCGAGTTTATGACCGGTGCCCCGGACGGGGGCCCGGGAGTACACGTAACGAAGGTTCGCGAGGATCAGGCGCCGTTCCAGCTTCGTCACGACCCCGCGCATCCGGATGCCGGCGCCGACGGGTACGTTCAACTGCCGAACGTGAATATCACGATGGAATACATCGACGCGATGGAGGCCACGCGCGCCTATGAGGCAAACCTGGCCGTCCTGAATATCTCAAAGACACTGATGCGGGATACGATCAGGCTGTTTGCCTGATAGCCCCCGCGCGGGCGTGTGATTGCTGACCATGATCGATCCGATTTCTACCCAGGGCGTACGACCGGTTGGTGGTGGAGGGGGGGCCGCCGGCGCGGCGGCCAAGCCGTCCGGGGGCGCTGCGACCGACTTTGCCGCCGCGCTTAAGTCGCAACTGGCCGAAGTCAGCGAGATGCAGGCGGATGCGAACGACAGTGTGCAGCGTCTTTTGACCGGCGAGTCACAGAACATCACCGAGGTATTCGCCACGGCGCGCAAGGCCGAGGTGGCCTTCACGCTCTTGATGGAGATTCGCAACAAGCTGGTGGACGCCTACTCAGAGCTTCGCCAGGTGCGCGTCTAGCGCGCGGCATACGAACCGGTAGCGCCGGGCCGCATCAGGGGATGCTCCCGGCGGACGACGCTTGAGAGTGCGACTGATGATCCGCGGGGTCGTGCCCGCGCGACAGCGGGGTGGGCGGTTGGCGGAGCCGACCGGGAGTTGCCCGAATGGAGTCACTCAAGAAAATCCTCGCGCAAGTCGCGGCGCAGCTTCAAGGCATGACGCTGTCGCAACGCCTGGCGATCGTGCTCGCCGCCGTGCTGATTGCGGCGTCGGTCGTGTGGATGGCGCAGTGGGCGGCCAAGCCGGAGATGGTGGCCCTGCTCGGGCAGGATTTACAGCCTGAGGAACTGGCGACTATCCGCGCCGGGCTCGAAGCGATGAACGAGCCCGTGAGCGTCGAAGGCTCGCGTGTCTATGTCAGCGCGTCGGCCAACCGCCCGGCCTTGCTGGCGCGCCTGCAGCAAGACAACCGCATGCCCGCCGACATCAGCTCGGGGTTTACAGCCCTGGTGCAGGAATCCAATCCGTGGATTTCCCAGGAGGAGAATCGGCGCCGGTGGACAGTCGCGCTCCAGCAGGAGTTGGTGCGCGTGTTGCGCACGTTCGATGGCGTCAAGCAGGCCAGCGTTTTCCTCAATCTCAATTCGAAGCGCACGCTGGTGGCCCGTCACGAATATCACAGTACGGCCAGCGTGACCTTGACCATGAAAGACGGCACCCCGGTCGCAAGGAGCCTGGCCATAGCCGCGGCGCGCCTGGTCGCGGGGGCCGTGAGTGGTCTGAGCGCGGAAGATGTTGATGTGCTGGACAGCCGCGGTCGGCGGGCCTGGAACCCTGAGGATGACGCCGACGGCAGCGCGTCTCGTCTCTACCGCGAGCAATTACAGCGCGAACTCAAGATCACCGAGAAAATCCTGCGGCACATGCCCGACCCGCATGCCCGGGCTGAGGTGACCGTTAAACTGAATGCCACCAGCCGGCAGATGACAACGGAGTCACCGACCACACCCGTCGAGATCGAAACCGAAACGACCAGCATGACCTCGACGATTGGCCAGGTCAGTGGCGAGCCGGGTGTGCGCGCCAACACGGGGACCGGGGCCGTGGCCAACGCCGGGCTACGCGAGCAGACCAACCAGGACACCACGAAAACACGCGGCACCCCCGGACTCGAGACCAAGATCGAGAAGACCCCCAGTGGCGGCGTCGAGGAAATAACCGCGGCGATATTCCTGTCGGACTACTACCTGAGCAATATCTACGCGCGCATGAACCCCGATGTGGAAGAGGGTGCGGAGCCGACGTACGAGCAGCTAGAGCAGGTCTTCCAACAGGAGCAGCCACGCATTCGCGACCAGGTTCGCATGCTTATCTGGGGGCAGGAGACGCGCATAGACGAACACTCGATCGCCTTGCACTGGTATTACCGCGTGCCGGGTGATGTGCCTACGGCCGCGGCGAGCTCACTCGACGGCGCTGCCGACCTGGCCCAACGTTATGGACCACAGGCTGGATTGGGCCTGCTGGCGCTGATGTCGCTGGGAATCATGCTGCGGATGGCGCGCCGCTCGAAGGCGGGTGAGGCGTACGCGATGGAGCTCGGCTTACCCAAGGAGGCGATCGAGATGGCCCGACAGTCAGCCACCGAGGATAAGAAGGCCGGTTCACCGCGTGCCTCGGGGGCCACCGGCGACGCGGAAGATGACGACGACGAAACTTCGCCGACGTTTAGAAAGTCGCGTGCCACGGACGGTGTGTTGGTAGCCGAAGAGGTTGAGGAATCCGTGGTGCAGATGCAGAAGATGATGCAGCAAGTCGCGGATCTGACCGAGTCGGATCCAAGCGTGGTGGCCGGCCTGATGGAGCGCTGGGTGGAGAACCACGACTAACCCCCGGTGAATGGTGATGGCAATGGGACGGTCTGGCGAGGAAGCCGGGATAACAAAGGTCGAGGATCTCACCGGCCAGCAAAAGGCCGCCATTGTGCTCTTGGCGCTGGACCAGGATGCGGCCGCCAAGCTTATGAAGGCGTTGCCGGCTGAGTTTGTCGAGGATCTCTCGCGCGAGATCGTGGCCCTGGATCGTGTTACGAGCAGTGTGCGCCAGGAGGTTGTGCGCGAGTTCTACAAGCTGATCCAGGACCGGCAGTTCTCGAAGATGGGGGGGCTTCCCTGGGCGCGTTCATTATTGTTGAAGTCGCTGCCGCCGGATGAAGCCAGGCGCATCATTGAGACCATCGAACACCAGGTTCACAAGCAGCCATTCAGCTTTCTCCAGAAGACCGAGAAAGAAAACCTGCTGATGTTCCTGCAAGAGGAACACCCGCAGACGATCGCGCTGGTGCTCTCTCACGTCCCGCCGGGCATGGCCAGCGAGATCATGGTGGGGCTGGATACAGATCGCCAGATCGACGTGGTCAGCCGGGTTGCCAATATGGACCAGACCAGCCCGGACGTGATCAAGGAGGTCGAGCACGGACTGGAGAAACGCCTGGCGGGCCTGGTTTCAGAACGGTTTGAACGCGTTGGCGGCGTGCCGGCGGTGGCCGAGATTCTCAACCTGGCGGGCCGCGCCGCGGAAAAGGCCATCCTCGAAGGCCTGGAGCAGGACAACCCCACCCTGGTCGAAGAAATCCGCCGACTGATGTTTGTGTTCGAGGACATCCTGCACGTCAACGACAAGGGTATCCAGGCGGTTCTCAAGGACGTCGCCAACGAGGAGCTGGCCATGGCGCTGAAGACCGCCAGCGACGAGCTCAAGGAGCACCTCTTCAAGAATATGTCCGAGCGCGCCGCACAGCTCATCAAGGAAGAGATGGAATTCATGGGGCCGGTACGCGTCAGCGACGTCGAGGCGGCCCAGCAGGCGATTGTCGACATCGTTCGGCGTCTGGAGGACGCCGGCGAGGTGGTCATCAGCGGCAAGGGCTCGGAAAAGGACATGATTGTCTAGTGTTCTGCCGCGTGAGGGCATCAAGCCGCTCCCACTTGCCGGCGAGCACGGATCGGGCCAGGAGGCGCTGCCGATGGGCTGCGTGATCAAACGCGAGCAACTCGCCACCACAAGCCCGTTCTCATTTCACGATCTCGAGAAGCGCGCCGAGAAGTTAATCGCCGACGCCCGCGCCCAGGCGGCCGCCCTGATTGCGCAAGCCCGTCTCGACGCGCGCGAGCAGATCGCCCAGCTTCAGCGGGAAGCCGCGGAACGCGGCCAGCGCGAAGGTTATGAGGCCGGGACCGCCGAGGCGCAGCGGGAAGCACGTGACGCCGTGTTTGCCGAAACACGCGAACAGGCCCAGCGCGTGATCAACGTGCTAAGCAGCGCGCTGGCCGATTTTGACGCGCGCAAACACCGTTTGCTCGCCGCCGCGGAAACCGGCACCATCGAACTGGCGCTCGCCATCGCCACGCGTGTCTGCAAACTCGAGCCGCCGGCGCTGATTGAAGCGGCCAAGGCCAATGCCCGTTGTCTGCTGGAGATGTGTGGTGAACAAGGCGACCTCGACCTGCACGTTAATCCGCGCGACCGCGACGATCTGGCCGAATGGGTCGCGGAGTTCGTGACGCATTGCGAGAGCCTCGACCACGTCACGGTCGTGGCTGACGCGGACGTGGGTTCCGGTGGGTGCGTGCTGCGCGGTCGAGGCGTGACGATCGATGCGCGGATAGAAACTCAGTTGGAGCGGGTGGCGGCGGCCTTGCGCGGTGAGGCCGGCGAAGAAGGAGCGGGGGGGGATGATTGATGCGCGCTCACGCCGAGACGATTGATGGCACCGATCCGGCCGTAGGCTTGTTCGAGGCCCTGGCGGACGAGGTGGCCGGGACAATCAGCGAGTCGATAACCGGCGAGGTGGCATCGGTGCGGGGAATGACGATCGGTGCCACCGGCTTGCCGGTGCCGATTGGCGCGCGTTGCGAGATCCGGACGCGCCGACACGGGAGCGTCGAAGCCGAGAGTGTTGGTTTGCTGGCCGGGCAGACATTGCTGTCGGTGTTTGGTGAGTCAACGGGGGTTGCGCCGGGAGACGCGGTGATTTGCCGGTCGGGGCCGGCGCGCGTGCCGGTCGGCGCTGACCTGTTGGGGCGTGTGATTGATGCGCAGGGCCGGCCACTGGATCACGGTCCGACGCCACTGCTCAATGTCCGCTATCCGCTGATCTGCGATGCGCCACCGGCGATGCAGAGGCGACCGATTGAAGAACCTTTGGCGCTGGGCGTGCGCGCGATTGACGGGCTGCTCACCGCTGGGCGCGGCCAGCGATTCGGCATCTTCGCCGGCACCGGTGTGGGCAAGAGCATCCTGATGGGGATGATCTGCCGGCACACGCGCGCGGATGTGAATGTGGTGGTCCTGGTGGGTGAGCGCGGCCGCGAGGTCGGAGACTTTGTGCGCGAGCAGTTGGGCCCGTCGGGCCTGGCCCGCAGCGTGGTTGTGGTCTGCACATCTGACGCCCCGCCGGCCCTGCGCGTGCGCGTATGTCTGCACGCGACGGCCATCGCCGAATACTTCCGTGACCAGGGCCTCGATGTGTTGCTGATGGTGGACTCACTGACGCGCTTCGCCATGGCCCAGCGTCAGATCGGCCTGGCGGCGGGCGAGCCGCCGACGGCCAAGGGTTATCCTCCCAGCGTCTTCGCGATGCTGCCCAGACTGCTGGAGCGCGCCGGGCGCACGCAACGTGGCAGCATCACCGGCATCTACACGGTACTGGTCGAAGGCGACGACATCGATGAGCCACTGGCCGACGCCGCCCGTGGCGTGTTGGATGGCCACATCTGGCTGGCCCGCCGACTGGCTAACCGCGGGCACTATCCGGCGATTGACGTGCTGGGCAGCATCAGCCGCGTGGCTGACGATGTCGTGGACGCGCCACAGCGGGAGGCGGCCGCGAGCGTGCGCCAGGTGCTTTCGGTTTGGCACGAGATCGAGGATCTGGTCAGCATCGGCGCCTACGTGCCGGGAGCCAACGCGGACTACGACGTCGCCGTCCAAACCCGCGAGCTGATCGATGAATACCTGCGCCAGGATCGCGGCAGCGGCGCTGACTTCGAGCAAAGCCGGGCGGAGCTCATGTCACTGGCCGCGGCGATCAATCAAACGCGTGATTCAATCATCAAGAAACAGCCGGCGACCGGTGCGGAGAAACGTCGGCCAGTCGAGGCCCGGGCTCAGAAGGAGTAGTCCCGCGTGGCGAAGCGCTTCGTATTCCGATTGGCGACACTGTTGCGTGTGCGCGAGCTGCGCGAGCAGGACGCCGAGCGCAAAGTTGCCGCGAAACAGGCGGAGATTGCGCGGACTGAACGCCAGCGTGATGAGGCCATCGCCGCTATCGAGCGCGAGCGTCAGGCCCTGCTCGGGCGGCAGCGCCAGGCGGCGCTTGATACGACGGGCGTGGTGCGCGGGCGGGCATGGATCGCGCACCAGCAAGGCGTGATTACCCGCGCGGAGCTGCAAAAGGCCGCGCTGCGCACGGAACTCGAGAAATTACAGGACGCCTGGCGCGAGGCGCACAAGAACGTCCGCATCATAGAGAAGCTGCGCGAGCGGCGCTGGCAGGCCCATCAGCACCAGGTGCGTAAGCAGACCCAGGCCGAGACCGATGAAGTGGCGCGCCGGTTGCACGGGAGTTCGACGACGCTGTTTCGCGCGCCGTGAGCTGCGCTCCGGCCGCCGAGTGATTAGCGATGATGGGAAAACTCTACAGCGCAATAGCGGTCTTCTGCATCGCCACGATCCTC
Source organism: Phycisphaerae bacterium (assembly GCA_963675745.2). Taxonomy (GTDB): domain Bacteria; phylum Planctomycetota; class Phycisphaerae; order UBA1845; family Fen-1342; genus JAFGRR01. Next base: position 486,959 of record CAXXWX010000026.1, on the reverse strand, counting down.
TCCACGAGCGGGATCGTGGGCTACCTGGTTAGCGCCGACCATCTCACGCCCCAGCGCTGGAACGTGATGGTCGAGACGCTGCGTGGTCAGCATGATGACCTGTTTGCCGAACCGAACGACCCCGAGGGTGCCGATGCGGCCGATCCGCAGCAGGATCAGCCGTTGCCGACCGGTCAACGCACCGCCGACGCGCTGCGTGCGCAACTCGACGAGCAGCAACTGCTCGACGCCCGGTTCGAGCGCGCCATGGGTGATCTGGCGGCACGCAAGGAGCTGCTCGACCAGACTCTCCAGGAGCTGATCACACGCGGCGAGCAGTTTGACGCGCGGCGTCAGGCGTGGATCGGGGAGCAGGATCGTCTGCGAAACGCCGTGGTGGAGGAGGGCTTCAAGGCCGCGCTGGAGACCGTCGAGAAGATGGCGCCCAAGCAGGCCAAGGAACACTTCATCTTCATGTGGAACAAGGAGCCGGCCGACGCCGTGCGCATGCTGAATGCGTTGTCACCCTCGCGGCGTCAGCGGATCCTCGATCAGTTCAAAACTGCCGAGGAAACCCAAGTCATGAACGGGCTGCTGGAGCGGCTGCGTTTGCTGGAACTCGATTCGTTTGCCCCTGAGTCAGGGAAGACTGGCGGCAACACCGGCTGACAGGTGTTGGCATGCAGGTCAATCGGCCACCCGTTGCGGGCGGCCTTGCAGCGGGCGGCGCCGCGCACGCGCTGCTCCCGGTCGCAGGGCAACTGATGGGAATTCGCCTTCAGCCGCTCGATCCCGGCCGGAGCGATCGCGAGTCTCCCGACGAGCGCCGCGAGCGCGAGGCGCGCGCCAATGACGAGCACGCCGCTTCGGGGGCGGCCCAGATGTTCGCCGACGTCATGCAGTCGGAACGCGGCATGGAAGTCGGAAGCCGCGCCTGGGAGCGGCGTGAGGGGGGGCTGGCCCAGCGTCAGGGCATTGTGCGCGAGCAGGCGGCCTTTCAGCAGGCGCTCGAAGATGCCTCGCTGAGTCGGCAAGAGAATCGCGCGTCGGCGCCGCGTCCCGCGCCACAGTCTCCCCCAGTGCCCGCCCAGAATTCTGAAGCCGAGGGGGATTCCCAGGCTGGCAAATCAGAGGCGCCGCCGGCGCGCGCGCATCGGCGTGAGGTTGTCGAATCACCGCGTTCGGCCACCCGTGATATCTCATTGCCGGGCAGCACGCCGGCGCGCGCTCAGACAGGTGACACCGCGGGCCGGCCGGCGACACCACAGACGTTCGCGGTACCCACCGCCCGCGCGGTTTCGAGCGTTGAGGCAGCGCCAACGAGTTCATCGGCGACCGTGGCCGTGTCACGCACCGCGCCGTCGACGTCCTCGGTCCAGTCCGCGGCCGGCCGACTCACCAATACGGTCGGCGCCCCACAGTCGGCCCGAGACGCGGCGCGTCCGGCCGCCGTGTCGGCGGTCCGCGCCAAGCCGGCGCCGGATACATCGGCGAGCAAGAATGACGCGAACATCGAGCGGATCATGCGCTTTGTGCGCACGCAGATTGGGCACGATCGGGCGCGCGCGGTAATACGCCTCGACCCGCCCGCGCTGGGAAAAATACGCGTCGAACTGCAAACCCAGCAGCAATCCGTCACCTTGAGCATCGAAGCGGACAACAAACTGGCACACCGCTTGCTTAGAGATCATGTGGAATCACTCCGGCAAGGAATGGAGTCCGCCGGGATCCAGTTGGAGCGGGTCGAGCTGCGACCTCTCGTCGCAACCGCCGATGTCTCGCTCGACTCCGATGGATCGCAGCAGGCCGCGACCGACCAGGAGGGTCACCAGGGCGCGGCACACGCGAATGCGGAGCATTCGTCCGCGGGAATGGACTCCCACCAGGCGGCGTCGGAACCTGACGACCGCGAAGTGGCCACGGATGGCCTCCCAGAACCAGGGCCGGCGGCGGAGTCGCTGGTGAACATTGTAGCGTAGGCGCGCGGAGCGCCGCTTGCGCGGGCCCCATGCTGACAGGGTCAGGGCAATGCAGACCAGTGCGATCGCGGCGGGCGTTGGGGCCGCTGCGCAGACTTCGGACAGCAGCTTCGGCAGCATGAACAGCGAGGACTTCTTCGAGCTGCTCGTCACCGAGCTCAAGAATCAGGATCCGTTCGAGCCGCAGAAGACCGCTGACATGATCAGCCAGGTCTCTCAGATTCGCAGTATTGAGCTGTCCGGGCAGCTTACAGACACACTGCAACTCATGACCGACCAGCAGCGCAACCTGGGAGCCGCGGACCTGGTGGGCAAGTATGTCGAGGGCCAGGTCGAGCAGTCGGACGGCTCCGTGCAGCTCGTGTCAGGTGTTGTCACCGCGGTGAAGTTCGCGGCTGACGGGCAGGTGGTGCTGGAGCTGGATACTGGCCAGACGATCGGCGCACAGGATGTGGAGTTGATCTCTACGCTCGAAGGGTTGGAGCGGATGGGAGTTGAAGCGCTGGCGGGTGCGGATGAGACGGCGGACGACGACAACTCCGCCGACGCGAGCGCAGACAGTGCCGCGAAGCAGGAAAACACGGCGAAGCCGAGCTGGCTGCAACTGGACGGCACACTGCGTCTCTAGCGCGGATTCCGCCAGACAGGCTTCGGGCGCAGGGTCGCGGTTTGGTGACTGTGTGACGGCCGGCGCCGCGCCGGTCGCGCGAGGTGGCCGAGAGTAGTCAGATGCGGCGCACCGCGCCATAACGAGGAACGACCATGGGTTTGTCATCAGCGATGTACACCGGCCTGAGCGGACTGAGTGCCAACCAGACGCGGATCGACACCATCGGCCACAACATCGCCAACGTCAACACAACCGCATTCAAGGGCTCGCGCACGCTCTTTCAGACGCAGTTCTACGAGACGCTGCAGGCCGGTACGGCGCCGAGCGACGAGCTGGGTGGCGTTAACCCGATGCAGGTCGGGCACGGCGTGATCGTCGGAACCACGCAGCAGATGTTTGGCGACGGGCCGATCGAGACTACCGGACTCGTCGGCGACCTGGCTATCGAGGGGGATGGGTTCTTCATTCTCCAGACGGCTGAAAACGACACACGCTTCACGCGCGACGGTGCCTTTTCACTCGATGCCATCAATCAACTCGTCAGCGCCGACGGATACCGCGTGCAAGGCTATGGCGTCGATGACGCGTATAACATAAACCCCACCACGATCCAGGATATCGTCGTGCCGCTTGGCTCGACGACCGTGGCACATGCGACCGAGAATGTCTCGCTGGACGGTGACCTGAGCGCTGAGGGGGCGGTGTCCGCACAATCGTCCCAGACCTCGTCACAGGCGCTGGTGGCCGGCGGTGGGGCGGCGGCCACCGACACAACCGCGCTGACCGACCTGCGTTCCGCCGACGCGCCCGATACGCTGCTCTTCGTAGACGGTGACACGATCACGCTCTCGGGCGTGGCCAAAGGCGATCGCGAGCTGCCCGCCGAGACGTTTGTCGTGGGCACCGATGGAACGACGCTCGGCGATTACGCCACCTGGTTACAGAATGTGCTGGGCGTTCAGGATATCGCCGGCGTTCCGGGCGATCCGGGCGTGCTGGTCGAGAACGGGGCGCTGGTGGTACGCAGCAATGCCGGCACTCAGAACAGCATCACAATCGCCAACAACGACATGACCAGCACGAACGCAACCACGCCTCTGCCGTTCCAGTTCACGCAGGACGCGGCGGCCAACGGCTCGTCACTCTTCACCGGATTCACGGTGTATGACTCGCTGGGCACGCCGGTCTCGGTGCAGGTGACGTTCGCACTCGAAGACAAACCGAACCTGGGCCCGGTCTGGCGGTTCTTTGTGGAATCCCCCGAGGCCAGCGGTGAGACGCGCGCCCTGAGCACGGGCACGGTGGCCTTTGACACCAACGGCAATGTGCGCGAGGTCATCGGTAACCAGATCACGCTCGATCTCGACCAGACCGGAGCCGCCACACCGCTGTCATTCGCCATCGATTTCAACGGTATCCACGGGCTCTCCACCGCCACGTCAAACGTGATCCTCAACGAGCAGGACGGCTACCCGCCCGGAACGCTCAGTGGATATTCGGTTGACAAGACCGGTGTTGTCAGCGGGACATTCTCGAATGGTCTGTCGCGCACGCTCGGCCAGGTGGCGCTGGCGGTATTCCCTAATGCCGAAGGGCTTGTAGCCGAGCGCGAGAACCTCTTCTCGGCCGGCCCGAACGGCGGGGCGCTGGCGATTACGGTTCCGGGGCAATTCGGCGCCGGCTGGGTTCGCAGCGGGGCGCTGGAGATGTCAAACGTCGACCTGGGCCAGGAATTCATCGGACTGGTCAATGCCAGCACGGGCTTTCAGGCATCCAGCCGCGTGATCAGTGTCAGCAGCGACTTGCTCAACCAGCTATTGCTGCTGATTCGCTAGTGCCGACGAGGGAGCAGGCAATGATCCAACTGACGCGCCTTAATGACCGGAAGTTCGTGCTGAACGCCGAGCAGATAAAGACCATCGAGCGCACACCCGACACGCTGATCACGTTGCTCGGCGGCGAGCAATACGTCGTCAAGGAAGATCTGGATGAGGTTGTGTCCCGCGCGATTGAGTATGGCCGCTCAGTGCGGACCTTCCAGGTTGCCTGAGAGCGCGTCCGCATCCGGCGGCCCGTGCGGGGCGTCACTTCCGGTGCATAGCGCAAAACCGACCCGCTTGGCGCAAGCGCTGCCGTTTGCGGCGCAGGTGTCTGATAACACCTGCCGCCGCCCCACACCTTCGTCGCACCGGTGAACCTCTCACGCGCAATCGTCGATAACGTGAGGGACGGTTTGGCACTGGTACTGACGCAACTGAAGGGGCCGCACACCATGGCTGAAGAATCCGCACCGAGTCCCGAGCAGAAGACAGGCTCGAAGCGATCGATGTTCACCGTTGGGTTGGTGGCCGGCGTGGCCATCGCGGAGGCCGCCTTGTTCTTCGGTGTCATCAAATTCATGGGCGGCGGGACCGAGGATGCCTTCGGGGCCGACAAGCACGTGCTTGACGACGCGTCGGCCGACGGCGACGTGGCCACCAAGGAGATCGAACTCCTGCGCGGTTTCCGCGTTCCCAATACCAAGAGCGGTCAGACGATTATCTACGACCTCGACGTTACGGTGGTTGTGCCGGCCGAGAGTGACGAGAGCTTTGAAGAGCTCAAGACCATGATCGACGGACGCATCGGGGAGATCTCTGACCGGGCCGCCCAGATCATGCGGGCCGCTACGCCGCGAGTGCTGAGCGAGGATGATCTGCAAACGCTGCGTGCCCAGTTCGAACACGCCCTCTCGGATGTGCTGCGCGATACAGAGATCGTCAGAAAAGTGCTGATTCCCCGTTGCGTGCCGATCCGTACCGGCTGACAGCCCGCGCGGCGCGCCGCGCCGTCGCACGTGAGGTGACACGAGTAACGTGTCCCGGTCAGGATGACCTAACCTCTGCAAAAGGATGTGCCCCAGATGGCTGACGAAGACAACGACACGCAGGTTCCCGCCGAAGAGCCGGTTGACCAGTCCCAGGAAGACCAGGCCACGCCCGACGACTCGCCGGATGCCGCTGCCGAGCCCGCCGACCAGACCGAAGCCGGCGCGCCGGCCACGGACGACGAAGCAGCCGTGTCCACACCGGTGGCGGAAACAGCCGACGAGCCGACCGCCGCCAGCGCCGATCCTTCGCCTGCGGCGGCCGATCAGGTGGACTCAGACGATGGTGAGCCCACACTGGTGGGCGGCGAGCTCAATCGGCTGGGCACCGATCAAGCCGCTGAGTTCGAGATGCCCAGTTTCGACGGCGGGACCGAATCGGACGAGCTGGCTGGCCTGGAGCTGCTAGACGACGTCGAACTGAACGTCAAAATCGAGCTGGGACGCACCGAGATGTACATTGAGGACGTCCTGCGACTTGGCGTCGGCTCGGTTGTGGAATTAAACAAGCTCGCCGGTGACCCGGTCGACGTGTTTGTCAACGAACAGCTTGTGGCGCGCGGCGAGGTGCTCGTGCTCAACGAGAATTTCTGCGTCCGCATTAACGACATTCTGTCGCCGATCCCGGCTTCCTGAGCGTAGCGCCCATGTGCCCGAGCATGCCAAGGATGGCAATTGTCTGCTGGGTCGCGGGTCTGTTGGCGGCAGTCGCGCTGGCGGACAGCCCACCCGCCGAAACCGCCGCACGCGGCGACCACGACCTTCTCAGCCTGGCTGACGACGACACGTGGTTCTCTCCTGATCCGCGGTCACCGATTTCAGCAGTTACTCCGACTTCCCAACCCGCGCCCGACAGGTCTGACGCGCCGATCCAGGCCGCACACGCCGACTCGTCGGAGTCGTTGGCCGTGTCCCGTCCGTCGCTTTCTGGAAACAAGGTGGTGGTCGACAGCGGGTCACAGCATCGTGTCGGGTGGTGGCGAACGCTCGGCTCGCTGGCCGCTGTTGTGGGGCTCGTCCTGTTGCTGATGTGGGGCTATCGTCTGATCGGCAGCGCGGGTACGCGGATGACGCTGCTCGGCAAGGCGCGTCGAGCCCATCTGATCGAGGTCGTCGCGCGTGCGCCGCTGTCCCCGAAACAATCGCTGTGCCTGGTGCGGTTGGGGCCGCGCCTGGTGCTGGTCGGCGTTGGGCCGGACTCCATGAATGTGCTGAACGTCATAGAGGACGAGGCTCTTGCCGCGCGCCTGCTGGGCCTGTCCGTCGATGAGCCGGATGACAGTCGCGCCGCCGCCTTCCAGGGCTGTCTGACCGGCGAATCAGGCGCCTACGCCGGTACGGATGACGATGTACACGGCCTGATCACAAGTGACGGCCGATCAGCGGTTGCGGATGCGAAGCAAGCGCTGGCGGGCACGTTGGACCGGCTGCGGACGCGCATGGGGGCGCTTGGATGACGCTGACCCGACCATCTCGGGCGGTTCGAGCCGCGCTGCTCCTGGGCGCACTGGTCGTCGGGAGCCTCGCGCCAACGGCGGCGGCGCAAATTGACGAGGTCGGCACGACGCCATCCGCGGCGGAGGCGCCGGCAGATCCGTTTTACATTCCGAACGTCTCCGGCGTTCTTCCCAAGGCCAACAGCCCGGAGTCGCTGACCAGCTCGTTGCAGATCCTGGTTCTCATGACGGTGCTGGCGGTTGTGCCCAGCATCGTTTTGATGATGACCTGCTTTGTGCGCATGATTGTGGTGCTGGCGCTGTTGCGGCAGGCGCTGGGCACGCAGTCACTGCCGCCGTCGCAGGTGATCGCGGGCCTGGCCCTATTCCTCACGATCCTCGTGATGGCGCCGACGTTCCAGCGCATCGACGAGCAGGCCATCCAGCCATACATCCGCGGTGACATGGCGCAGCTCGACGCACTCTCCGTCGCCAACGGCGAGATGCGCGCCTTCATGTTCGAGCAGATCGAAGCGGCCAGCAACGAGCAAGACATCTACATGATGCAGGAGTACGCCAGCCAGGCGGCCGTGCCCGCCGACCAGGTGCTGACACGCGGCGAGGTTGACACGATTGCCTTGATACCGGCGTTCCTGCTGAGTGAGCTGAAGACGGCGTTTGTCATCGGGTTTCGCGTCTATCTTCCGTTTCTGGTGATCGACATGGTGATCGCGACCGTGCTGGTGTCGATGGGCATGATGATGTTGCCGCCGGTGCTGATATCGCTGCCGTTCAAGCTGCTGCTGTTTGTGCTGGCCGATGGATGGCACCTGGTGGTGGGGTCGCTGATGGAGAGTGTGGTCTAAGAGGGGCAGCGTTTGCGCGCGGTGTTGTCGCGGCCGCACCTGGGAGTACGTGCGATGGACATGGCCGAGGGTTTGGATGTGGCGCGCGAGGCGCTGCTGACGGCGCTCAAGATCGCGCTGCCGGTGCTGGGGACCGGGGTGTTGGTCGGCTTGCTGATCAGCCTCGTGCAGACGTTGACGCAGTTGCAGGACCAGACACTGAGCCTGGTGCCGAAGATCTTCGCCATGGTCGCCGCCGCCGTCTTTTTCGCGCCGTGGCTGGCCATGCGGCTGCTGGAGTACACGCAAGTTATGTTTGCCGGTTTCTGACGGCGCGCTGACGCGGGTGCACGATGCCCTGGGAGCTGATCGGCTATTACACGAACATCCCGCTGGTCGCGCTGGTCTTCGCGCGACTGAGTGCGCTGATCATGTTCCAGCCGATCCTGGGCTCGTTGGGCATCCCGATGCAGGCGCGCGGGTTGCTTGTCATAGCGCTGGCGGTCATCGCGCTGCCATATGCCGCTGTTACCGCCGCCCTCCCCGATACGCTGGCCGGCCTGGCCGTCGGCATGGGACGCGAACTGCTCATCGGCGGGTTGATGGGGCTGGTCGCGGCGGTCTGCTTCCTGGGGCTGCAAATGGGTGGTCTGTTGGTGGCGCAAGAGTCCGGGCTGGCCTTTGGCCAGGTGGCCGACCCCAACAGCTCCGACCAGATGAACGTGCTCAGCAGCTTCTACCTCCAGTTCGGTTCGGTGGTCTTTCTGGTGGCCGGGGGACACCGGGCACTCGTGGCCGCCAGCCTCGAAACGTTTCGCGGCATCCCGCTTTTGAGTGGTCCCGATCTGACGCCGATCGGAACAGAGCTGCTCCTGACCACGCTGGCGTTGGGGGGGGAGATCGCGGTGAGAGTCGCCGCTCCGGCGGTGATTACGTTGTTTCTGGTGAACCTCGCGATGGGGTTTGTAGCGCGAACGGTGCCGCAGCTCAACATCATGACGCTGGGCTTTTCGATGAAGTCGCTGATCGGGTTTGCGATCATCGCGATTTCGCTGCCGGCGGCGTCGGCCGCGTTCCTGGACGTGCTCGAACAGACCCTCGATGGTCTATACGCCATGGTGAGCCCGTAGCGTCGGGCGGCCGTGGCCGATTCTGATGTGCCGCGCTGAATGGAGGTTGTGGATTGGCTGAGGACGCCGGCGAGAGAACGGAGCAACCAACGCCGCGCCGGCGCCAGGAGGCGCGCAAAGATGGCCGCGTGGCGCGCAGCCAGGATCTGACCGCCGGCATCGGTCTGGCCGGAGGCATCGTCCTGCTGGGGATGATGGGCAAGGGCATGCTGGGTCACATGCTCGGCATGATTAACGAAATCGGCGGTGAGCCGATTACGAGTGCCGGCGATCTGGCGGTGCCGGTCTCCCGCATTGCCTGGCACGCCCTCATGCTGCTCGGGCCGTTCATCGCCGTTCTGATGATCATCACGGCGGCGGGCGTGACGATGCAGTTTGGCGTTCTGCTGACCGCGAAGAAACTGCGGCCCGATCTGAACAACCTCAGCCCGTTGCGGGGTGCCAAGCAGATGTTCTCGGGGCAGGCCGCCATGCGCCTGGGCATGGGCATTCTAAAGCTGGCCATCGTCGCGGCCGTCGCGTACTACACCATCCGCGCCGACCTTGCGGACGTGCTTGGCACTGGGGGCTTGCACGCGTGGGGCATACTCTTCGCCGCCGGCGATACGCTCTATAAGCTGGCGCTGCGCCTCGCACTGGTTCTGCTGCTGCTGGGCCTGGCCGACTATGCGTATCAACGTTGGAATCTGGAGCGCAGCCTGAAGATGACCAAGCAGGAGGTTCGCGACGAGCTCAAAAAGATGGATGGTGACCCGCACATTAAGCGCCGCCAGCGGGACGTGCAGATGCAGGTGGCGATGCGGCGGCTGCAGACGGAGGTGCCGAAGGCGGATGTGGTGGTGACCAATCCGACGCAGTATGCCGTGGCCCTGAGATACGACGAATCTCAGATGGCGGCCCCGCGCGTGTTGGCCAAGGGGCGCGAGCTGCTGGCCCTGCGTATTCGCCAGCTTGCCCAGCAAAATGCCATCCCGGTGGTCCAGCGGCCGCCGCTGGCCCGCGCACTCTATGCGCAGTGCGAAGTCGGCCAGGAGATTCCCCCCACGTTCTACAAGGCGGTCGCGGAATTGCTGGCATATGTCTATCAACTTTCAAATCGCGCAGTGAAGGCCGGTTAGCCGGGGCCGCGCGACAGATTACCCCGACGCGCGGCCGATCGTGGAAGTGTCGGCGCGTCTTGCGCGAGGGGCGCAATCTGTGCGTGCCGATCCGACCGCGGCGGGCGGAGCCCGCGCTGATGAGCAGGGATGTTCGAGAATAGCCCCCTAGTCCGCTTTATCGTTAGAAACCGCGGGATGTTGTTCCCGGCGGCGGCGGCGGCTCTCATCTTCGTCATTCTCATTCCGCTGCCGAGTACGGCGCTCGACTTTCTACTCGTCGCCAACATCCTGGTCTCGACGATCATCCTCATGACCGTCATGTATCTGCGGTCGCCGATGGAGTTCTCGAGCTTCCCCTCCATGCTGCTGGCGATGACGCTCCTGCGCCTGGTGCTCAACACGGCGACCACGCGGCTGATCCTCACCAACGGCGCCAACGGCACCAATGCCGCAGGCCAGGTGATCGAGACCTTCGGACGTTTCGTGGCCGGCAACTCGCTGGCGGTCGGCGTGATCATCTTCCTGATCATCATGGTGATCCAGTTTGTGGTGATCACCAAGGGGGCGACGCGTATCGCCGAGGTCGCGGCGCGCTTCACACTGGACGGCATGCCCGGCAAGCAGATGGCCATCGACGCCGATCTGAACGCCGGCATGATTGACGAGTCCGAGGCGCGCCGCCGGCGCCAGGAGATCGCCGACGAGGCCGACTTTTATGGCGCGATGGATGGTGCCAGCAAGTTTGTGCGCGGCGACGCCATCGCCGGCATCGTCATCACCATGGTCAATATCCTCGGCGGACTGTACGTGGGCATGTTCGAAGGTGGCATGCCGGTCATGCAATGCCTCGACGTCTACACGCGTCTGACGATCGGCGACGGGCTCGCCAGCCAGATTCCAGCCTTCATCGTTTCGATCGCGGCCGGCATGCTGGTCACGCGCAGCACCGGCAAGACCAACATGGGCGAAGAGGTGCTCGGGCAGTTGCTCTCGAAGCCAACCGCCCTGGCGATGGCCGGCGCGTTTCTGATTGCAATGACTCTCACGCCACTACCGAAGATCCCGCTGTTCACGTTGGCTTGTGGCTGCGGGACGCTGGCGTTCTTCCTCCAGCGCTCACACCAGCAGGCCGACTTGCGACGGGTCAACGAGCAGCGCGCGCGCGAAACGGCCAAGCCGCCGCGCATCGAGTCGCATCTGGGCGTTGACGCGCTCGAGTTGCAGATCGGCTATGGGCTGGTCGGGCTTGTCGATCGGGCGCGTGGCGGCGACATGCTCGACCGCGTCGGGTCCATTCGGAAGCAGACGGCCGTCGAGCTGGGTCTCATCGTGCCGCCCGTGCGTATCCGCGACAGCGCCGAACTGGAGCCCAACCAATACGTGTTGCTGCTGCGCGGTCAGGAAGTCGCGCGCGGCGAGGTGTTCACCGACCAATTGCTCGCCATCGACTCCGGGCTGGCCGAAGAAACTCTGGCCGGGATTCAAGGCAAGGAGCCGGCCTTTGGCCTGCCGGCCACCTGGATTGTCCGCGATGATCGCGAGCGCGCCGAACGCCTGCACTACACGGTCGTCGAACCCAGCGGCGTGCTGGCAACACACCTGACCGAGGTCATCAAGTCATACGCCGCCGACCTGCTCACGCGGGCGCAGACGCAGAAACTGATCGACCACGTCAAGGAGAGCAATGCGGCGGTCGTCGAGGAGGTCATCCCCAATCTGCTCAGCGTCGGCGACGTGCAGAAGGTCTTGCAGAGCCTGCTGCGCGAGCGCGTCCCGATTCGCGACCTCGAGGCGATCCTCGAGACGCTCGGTGACTGGGCCCCCAAGACCAAGGATGTCGAAATACTCACCGAGTACGCGCGCAATACACTGGCGCGCGTCACCTGCGCGCAATACAAAGACGGGAACAACGTGCTGCACTGCGTGACGCTCGACCCGACCACCGAAGACTATGTACAGGGCAACATCCAACGCCTTGACCACGGCTCCACCCTCATCCTGCCGCCAGATAAACAATCCGAGCTCGCGCAGAAGACGCGCCAGCAGGTGGAGAGTGCCTCGTCGGCCGCCGGCGGGGCCACGGTTGTCGTGCTCTGTTCGCCGCAAACACGCCTGTGGGTGCGGCGCATTGTTGAAAGCGTATTGCCGCAGACGCCGGTGCTGGCTCTGCACGAGGTCGTCAGAGGGGTTGAAGTGCAAGCCCATGGAGTGGTGAGCATCAATGGTTGACATCAAGACTTTTCGCGGATCGTCGATGGCCGCCGCGCTGGCCGCGGTCAAGCAGGAGTTTGGCGCTGACGCCGTCATTCTGGGCACGCGCGATGCCAGCGGTGGTCTGGGCGGTCTGGTTGGACGGCGTGAGATTGAGATCACGGCGGCGCCGCCGGCGACCGCTGTGGCTGGCAAGCCAACGTCTCGCGATGCCAAACGCGCCGTACCGGCGGCTGATGCACCCCGCAACACCGGTGGCACGGGCATCTCGCCCGTGAATCCACAGGCGGGACGCCTGTGCCACCCCGCGAAAGACATGGTCAGCGCGTACCAGTGGCCGAGTGCGATTCCCACCGGCGGCAATGCGGACCAGCGCGAGGCGCTTTACACGCAACTGGTGCAGAACGACGTGGCCGACGAGTTAGCTCGTCGACTGGTCGCTCAAGCCGCGCAAAACGCGCGCGTTACGGGCGCCGCCGATAACACTTCATTGACTCAAACGGTGCGCGAATTCATCCAGCGCATGCTGCCGACAGTGGGTGGGCTGCAATTGGAACCGGGCGACACCCGGCGTATGGCGCTGGTTGGGCCGCCCGGCGGTGGAAAAACCACGACACTGGCGAAGCTGGCCGCCAATTTCAAATTGCGCCGAAAAAAGGAAGTTGTGATCCTCTCGCTCGACATGCACCGCCTGGCCGCCCACGAGCAGCTACAGCGCTATGGGCAACTGGTGGGCGTCCCGGTGTACACCGCCCAGACTGTGGCAGAGGTGAAGCAACGCCTGGGCGAGATTGGGGCGGTTGACTTGATCCTGATCGACACGCCCGGCGTCGGCTTGCGCGATGACGGCCGCTTCGCGCGGCTGGGAGCGTTGTTGCGCGCCTGTCGGCCTCACGAGGTACACCTGGTGGCGCCGGCATCGCTGACCCCCACAACCCAGGAGCGTATCGCTCAGTCATTCGCCGCGCTGGGAGTCTCGCGCGTGGTCCTTACCCACCTGGATGACGCTATCGGACTCGGCGTGATTCTGAACGTGATGGACAAGCTGAAGCTGAGCCTGTCGTATGTGACCAATGGCCAAAAAGTCCCCAGCGACATCCAGGAAGCTTGCGTTAACCGCTTTACCGACCTAATCTTAGCTAACACAACATAGCTGGCAGTCCGACGGAGCGTGACTGTTATGCGGCGCGAGAGTCTATATCGAGCCTTGATAGGGATATCCACGAAGGGGAGTGCCCGAGGGAGAGGGCAGCGCCGTCACCAGCGACAAGGGGGATTCTGCAAGACTGTTCTCGCGCAAAATCCGTCAAATCCCGCGATCCAGGCTCCTCAACCAGCGACTGAGGCGGCGTGTGGACAGTCTGTGCCCCGGGTCGTTGCCCGGGGCTAAGGCCACTCCGGCGGCAACCGATAGGGTACTACAGGAACAACGAGCACATGGTCAAAAGCATCAGCGCACAGGTCGCTCTTCTGGTTTTCGCCCTCACTATCGTGGCCGGGCTCCGCGCGGGAAACGCGCCGACGACGGTTCTGACGAGGGCCCTGGTGTGCATGTTTGTGGCCTCGATCGCCGCCCAGGTGGCGGTCTGGCTTACCAGAGCGGTGCTGCGTGATTATCTGTTGTCCAGGAAGACGGGGATAGAAAAGAGTCATCTGGCTCAACGCCAGGTTACCGCAGCGGCAAACGCCACGCCCCGGTCCGATGACACCGTCGTCGACCGGGCCGGCGAAGCCGAGACACAGTGAGGCCCATGACAGAGCGCAGGCTCCCTGTTGGTCGTTACCGTCGCGTGACCCGCACTCCCGCGGTCCGCAGTTTCGCCGATGACGCCGCCGTGCAGGCCGCGTGGCGGAAATTGAAACAAAACGAAGACGATGAACTCCTGCGCAATCAGCTCATGGAGCACTACCTCTACCTGGTCCGCTACAACGCCGAACGCATAGGCGCCAAACTCCCTGACGAGGTCGATGTTGATGACCTGATGAGCGCGGGGATCTTCGGCCTCATGGATGCCATCGATGCGTTTGAGCTCGAGCGCGGCGTGAAATTCGAGACCTATTGCGCGCCGCGCATCCGTGGCGCGATCCTGGATGAGTTGCGCAGCATGGATTGGGTGCCGCGCCTGGTGCGGCACCGCGCCCATCAATTGAACCACGCGACGCGCGCCCTGGAAGTCGAGTTGGGACGCATGCCCTGCGACGACGAGATCGCGCGGCGCTTGCAGATGACGGCGACCCAATTCAAAAAGCTGATCCGCGATGCGACCGCCACCGTGCAGGTGTCGCTGTCGCGGCGGTTTGCGGATGACGAATCCACTCGCGAAGTGCATGAAATCGACGTGCTTCAGGATGATCAGAGCGTCGATCCGGTGCTCGAAGCACAGAAGAAGGACGTGCGCGACCTGGTTACGCACGGGCTCAGCCGCGAAGAACGCCTGATCGTCGTCTTGTACTACTACGAAGAAATGACCATGCGGCAGATCGGGGACACACTCGATCTATCGGAGTCGCGCGTCAGCCAGATGCACTCGGCGATCATCGCGACGCTGCGCGACAAACTCCAGGCGCGCAAACGCGAATTCGCCTCGGAAGGCTGAGCGCTGCCAGAGGAGGCGCCGGCATGTCTTCGATCCCGACCGGACTTGGCTCATCCATCGTCGGCGGGACCTCCGCGGCCAACCGGCAGGCGGAAGCCAAGAACAAAGAGAGCGCCGACCAGGCCAAGGCCACCGACAACGCCTCATTCGCCGATCGCCTTCAGAACGTCATCGACACGGCGGATGGCGACAAGCAGGTCAATCCGGATGGCGAAGGCGCGGGCAGCCAGGGCCGGCCGTTCTCCGAGTCGCCGGAAGAACAGCAACCTGATGAAGCGACCGAGGAACCACCGGAGTCGGAAGGTGGCCTTGATATTCAGGCCTGAAGAGTGCTCGACTCCTTCGCTGGTTCCCTAGCGTCCCCAGCTGTTTGGCATAGACACGTTGCGAAGTAGCGGCCGGCGCCCCGCCGGCCGTGGAGCATCGGCAGCGCCATTGCGCGCCAACGGCCTGCGAGGCGCAGGCCGCTACTTGTCTGGCTCACCGGGTTGCTATGGTTCCCCAGGCAAGTCCGCAGTCTCGCCATTGATTCCGGCTTCGCGCAGCTCTTTCATGTACGCGTCGATCTGCCGCAGTTCCGCGGGACGCAAACGCAGGACCTCCTCCGGCGGGCGCGTCGCGTCGATCTTGAGCGCGGCTATCAGGTGTTGCAGCGCGCGCTCACCGCTGTCGCGCCGGCCCAGGTTTCGCCAGACGCGCATTTGTGCGGCGGCCGCGTCGATACGCGTACGCGGGTCAGTCGGATGCAGGCGCGTCGCGGATTCCCAATAAGAGCAGGCGGCGATCAGTTCGCGCGCCACCTCTTGCTCTTCCCACAGTCCGCGACATGTCTCGGCAAACTGATCCGCCAGGCGGGCCTGCAGACGGTATGTCGCGTGGGACGCCGGATTACGCTGCAACGCAATCGATGCCATGTCGCGCGCTATGGCGCACCACGTCAGCCGTCGCTGCGGCGTTAACCCGTTTGCGGCTGCGACCCGCGCGTACTCACGCGCTACCGCCCGCGGGAGATCCGCGTCCCACTCGTCCGCCAACACCGTGCGCAGCGCCGCGCTTGCGGCCGTTTCCACATCCGCGAGCGAGCGGGCGGCGTGCAGCGCGGCGCGTAGCCTGGAAAGTCCGTAAGTCGTGCGCGCGGTCGGAATCGCGATCGCCCAGAGGTGCCATGCGCTCGCCAATATCATCACTGCCATAGCTATTGCGCGGTGCCGGCCCCAGGCCCGGCGGAACAACTGTTGCCGAGCGGCAACTGGGGTCGGTGACGCCAAGCCCCATACAACCAGCAGCACCAGCGCCGACAGCCCGGCCGGCCGGCACAACGAGAAACCAACCAGATTGTGAACCAGGACGGCGCCGAAGGCGGCGACGCAACCAGACGCGCTCCAGCGCCCGGTCGTCACGTCGTTGCTCAACAGCCTGTTACACGCCGCAAACACGACTATCCACACCGCGGCGATCTCTGTCAGCCAGAGCACCATCACCGACCAGAGCGCTCCGCTGGCGATACCGCTGCCGGCGGTGCCGGAGAGGATCAGTTGCAGTGTGAGTATTGAGGCGGCGATCACGCCCGGCATCAGCCGGCCTGGTTGGCCGCCGGCGCCCGCGGGTTCGTCCGGTTGCGCCAGCCGCCGCAACAGCGCCACGAGTGTACCCACGGCCAGCAGCGCCAGTCCGCACAATCCGAGCGGTCCGAGTTCGGCCAGCGCCGTGACCCACAGGTTGTGCGCATTGCGCACGACTTCGGTGCTCTCCATCGGTCGGTGGCGCATGTACGCGTCGTGGAAGTTCTCGCGGCCCAGGCCGGTGAGGGGGTGTTCGGCGTAGGCCCGCGCGGCGGCGGTCCAGTAGTTCCAGCGAAACGCGAGTGATGAGCGGGGCAGCGTGCCCTTGACGATGCCGTACGCGGCGCCGCCGACGATCAACGCCACATACGCAGCGGTCAGCACGATCGTCACGCCGGCGACACGCCGCGCGCCAAACCCGGACCACAGCCCGATCGCCCCCAGCAATGCCGCACCGGCCGCCAACCCGGCCGCGGCCCCCGCACTACCCGTCAGCCATAGCGCCAGCAGCATAAGCACCAAGGCGCCGCACAGCAGCGCCAAGGCGAGTGGGCGTGTCGATCGGCTCGTCTGGTTGCCACGCATGAGCGAAACACCCAGCCCGGCCGCCGCGAGAATCCACATGCTCAACAGCGAGGCCGTTGTGTTGGGGTGCGAAAGAAAGCCGTTCGGCTGTGCCGATGCGAGGCGGCGCTCGTAATTGACCAGCATCGGGTCGTTGGGATCGCGTCCCTGTTCGATGAGCTGGGCCTTGATCTCGCGCCACTGTATCTCGGTCTGCTCCTGGTAGACGTATTTCTGCGCGGCGCAGTGCAGCGCGCTGGTGACTCCTGTGGCGAGCACGACTGAGATCAACACGCGCGGCATCCACGGCGCGCGCATCACGCGCAGCAGCGCGCCACCCGCCAGCAGTATCACAACGAGATTCATGCCGGCGTTGAGCGCCACGCGCTGTTCGCCGGCGGCGAGCGACGATATCAGCACTGCGAGAGTCACGAGCGCCATCGCCACCCAATACCAGCGCCAACGCCGTCCGCCGCTGCGCCGCGCGAAAACCACCAGGGCGGCGGTCAGCGTCGCAAAGTCGAGCCAGGCGGTTGTGGCCGGCGTGGGCGCGGCAACCGTCGCCGTTGCATCCGCGAGGAAGGTGAGCTCGCTGCGCTCGAAGACCTCCGCGATCATCGGTCGCACGCCCAGCAATACGAGCAGTATGCTGAACAGCAGGTGATCGAATAATGCCCCGCCGCCGTGTGGTGCCGGGGCGGCGTGTTTGCTATCCGTCTGACGCATCATGACGACTTGCCGACCGGCATCTCTAGAATTGCGATGATCGCGAGCACCATGAAGACGAATGCCAGAATAGTGATTGTCTCGCGCAGCCCGCAGCCCGGCAGCAGCGTCGCGCTCAAGCCGGTGGCGGCGGTCGCCAGGTAGATCGTCATCACCGCAAAGCGGCGTGAGAGTCCGTGGTCGACCAGCCGATGTGAGAAGTGCCGTTGATCGCCCTGCATCGGGTGACGACCTTCCGCCACTCGGATCATCGTAACCGACAGGCAGTCATACAACGGCACGGCCAGGATTATGATCGGCATGGCCAGCGCATAAGGCGCGGCGCCGCTTCCTGACTCGAAATACGTCGTCAGGACCGACGTCACCGCGAGCATATAGCCGACAACCAGGCTCCCCGCGTCACCCATGAAGATGCGCGCCGGTGGGAAATTGAAAACCAGGAAACCGAGGATGCCGCCGAGAAACACGCAGCCAAGCGCCGGAACAAACACCTGCCCCGCCAGAACTCCACAGGCCACAATCAACCCCAGGCAGATCGACGCAACCCCCGCGCTGAGGCCGTCCATGTTGTCCAGGAAATTGAACGCGTTGATGATCACGACGATCCACACGGCTGAGAGGATGGTCGCGATCCAGGCGCCCGCGAATTCCGCCAGCCGCACCTCGCCGGCCGTGGTCACAAACAGCGCCACGGCGAACATCACGGTCAGCTTTGGCACGGGGCCCAGCGGATGAACATCGTCCACCAGCCCGAGCACGTGTAAGACCAGGCCGCCCGCCAGAATCACCAGCGCCTGTCCCCGCCGCTCGATCAGGCCGCCGAAATAAGGCACGTACGCCGCGCCAAATGTCTCGGCGATCCAGTCACTCGAAACCAGCCAACTGACGATGACCACGGCGGCCAGCGGCAACCAGGTCGCGAGCAGGATCGCCAATCCGCCGCCGTACGGGGTGGGCAGTGTGTGCGATTTGTGCGCCCCTGGTTGATCAACATAGCCAATCCGCCGCGCCAACGGGATGGCCAACCTGGTTCCGATTAGTGCGAGCACAAGGCTGACAGCGCCGGCGGCGGCCAGGATGGTTGCGAGCGCGACTGGATTCACAGCAACTCCCCGTCGGGGTGCGTCTGGGTATTCATGAGTGCCTGTCGTTGTGAACGATATCGCTCGCGCAGCTTGCGGAACAGCTCGTGATATTCGTCCTTGCGGAAGTCGGGGTAGGTCCACGGCAGCAACTGCCAGCCGCCGCGCGCGTAGCGCAGCGTGACCTCGGCGAAAATCCCCGCCCCCAGATATACGCGGTGCGATGCATCTTTCGTCGTTGCCAGCACGAGCTTACTAAGATCCAGGTAGCCAGGGTCGAGATTCACCGGGCGCGGGATGGCGGCCAGCGTGTCGTCGGCGAGCTGTCGCTCGATTTCGTAGCTTTCGCGTTTGATCTCCGCGATTCGATCGGGCTGAATCAGATCCTGGAAGCTGACGAATCGGCGTTTCAGATCCGGGCCCATTTCCGGTTCGTAATAGTCGGTCTCGTCAAATGGCCACAGCTCGCTGGCAAAGTCGACCGGGCCGTATTGCTGGCTGAGCAGGTGCGCGGCGCGCCGCAGCAGATCGGCATCGCTGCCGAGCATGCCGACAAAGAGCTTTACCGGGCTGACGCCTCGCCCACTGGCCATGGTCGTGAGTTTAGCGTGCCGCTACGATGGTGGCGACACTCTTGTCTGGCAGGGGCCGCGCGGAAACGTCGCCATCACCCCCCGCGGCGGCCGCGCGGCGGCGAACCGAGAGGTACGTGATGAACATCGCGCTTTTCGAGGATGACGGCTACCAACAACTGCTGCCACTGACCTGGCTGCGGCCGGCGTGCGAGCTGTGCTGCGGTCGCGATCGCCTGATCGACAAGATTACCGACAATCTGCCGGGCCGGGTCGTCCGGTTGCTGACGCGCCCCGAACTGTCCGCGGTGCTCGCCGAACGCCACGAACTACCTAGTCCGTCGCCGGCGGCCGACTGGTGCCTGATCAACGCGCGTGCGTTCGTCACGAGCGACCTGCAACCGCCGCCGGTCGGCACGGGCTGGCGTGAGAACGGGCATCTGATCGCGCTCAGCATCCCCGGAGAGGTGGCAACGACGCTGACGGCCGACCTGTTCCTGGATGCGGCGCGACTCGGGCAATGGCTCGAGGTTTACAGGCTCGAGCGTCCGCCGGCCGGCATCCGGCTGATCGAATATCCGTGGCAGCTCGCGCTGGCGAACGAGGCCGAGCTCGCCCGTCAGTGCCGCGATGGCGGCGTGATCGACGGGACCGTCTATCCGGGGGCGCATCTGCTCAGCGATCGTCAGATTCACGTCGCCGCCTCAGCGTTGGTCAAGCCGGGCGCTGTGCTCGACGCCGAGAACGGGCCGATCTGGATCGATCGGGAGGCGCTCATTCTGCCCAACGCCGTGATCGAGGGGCCATGCTACGTTGGGCCGCAGTCGATCGTGCGACCGGGTGCGGTGATTCGCGCGGGCACGACCATCGGGCCGGTCTGTCGCGTGGGTGGCGAGGTCGAGGCCAGCATAATTCACGGCTACAGCAACAAGCAGCATGACGGGTTCCTCGGTCACAGCTACCTTGCCGAGTGGGTGAACATCGGCGCCGATACCATCACCAGTGATCTCAAGAACACCTACGGCCCGATTCGCGTCTTCCTGAACGGCAAGGGGGTGGAGACGGCCGAGTGCCTGATCGGCGCGATGATCGGCGATCACTCAAAAACCGGTATCGGCACGATTCTGCCGACCGGGTGCGTGGTGGGGGTGGCGTCCAACGTGTTCCCGCAGACCGCGGTCCCGAAGTTTGTACCGTCCTTCGCCTGGCTCGCGGATGGCGGCATGACGCAGTATCGACTGGACAAGGCTATCACCATTGCGCGGGTTGTGATGGATCGGCGCGATCTCGATCTGTCCGATGCGGCAGCGGCGTTGCTGGCGCACACCGCCGCCGTGGCGCGCGACGTCGAGCGCGCCGGTTGGGCATAGCCGCACGCGACGCGGACGGCGCGCTTGTCGCTTGCCGCCCGCACGCTAAACTACCTCGTTGATGGCGTGGTCTGGCTTGGTGCCAACCAGTCGGACTGTCGGTTCGTGGTACTAAACACCAATACGAAGGGAAAAACTGCTATGAAACGCGCACTCGTTGGCCTTACCGTCGGTGCCTCGGCTCTCCTGTTTCTGTCCGCTTGCAGCGCCTCGAGCGCCGGCTGGTCGGCCTTTGGCATTGGCAAGAATCTGACGCGCAAAGACACCAACCTGCGGATCTTCCTCGACGGCAAGCAGGCCAAGCAGAACACACTCCGCAAGGGAATCATGGGCTATTCTCCATTTGAGATTGGCGAAAGCGTGACCGGTTCGCCGACCTTCAAGTATGAGATCATCGAGCCCAAGAAGTTCGGATTCATCAAGCACGTCACCATGCAGGTCCACCAGAAGTTCGAGGCGGATTTCTCTGATCTGCCCGACTACACGATCTTCCCGCGCGGCATGAATGACGCCGAGCAGAACATGAAGCCCGGCGTTGACTACGACTTGGGCAATCTCGGCGGCCAGTTCAAGATCCTCGACAAGAAGGACAACGAAGTCAGCAGTGTCGAGTTCAGGCCGGGCGTCGAATACCTGTTGGTGTTCACCGTCTCCGCCGACCAGAGCGAGAGCTGCCAGATCTACTTCAAGACCAAGTAGCCCCCGTGTGGTGGACATCTTCAACGTGTGCCACGGCTCTGTGAGCCGTGCTCTGTTTACGCGTGAGCCCATACGTGGCTCATAGAACCGTGGCGCACAGTTGCAACCTGGGCAATGACGGCCGCCACCTGGGTCGGCCGCCACGTAGAGGAAACGTCTGTCCATGTCACCTCAGCGCGTTGTCATCACACGCCGCATGCCGCCGCCCGCGGCCACAATGCTCGCGGAAGCCGGCGTCAGCGTTGACGAGTTCGCCACCGATTGGCCGCTGCCGCGCGCCGACGCGCTCGCGCGCGTAGGGGGTGCCGTCGGCGTGATCACCATGCTCAGCGATCGGGTGGATGAGAGTTTCCTCGAAGCCGCCGGCGCGGGGTTGAAGATCGTCGCCAATTACGCCGTTGGATTCGACAACATCGACATCGCGGCGTGTGCGCGGCGTGGCGTACAGGTCAGTAACACGCCCGGTGTGCTGACCGATGCCACCGCTGATCTGGCCTGGACACTGATCCTCGCCGCCGCGCGCCACGTACCCGCCGGGGATCGCGTTATGCGCGCCGGCGACTGGCCCGGCTGGTGTCCCACGCAACTGCTCGGTCTGCAACTCAGCGGCGCCACACTCGGCATCGTGGGGGCCGGGCGCATTGGTACGGCCACCGCGCTGCGTTCGGTCGGCTTCAACATGCGCGTGGTTTACGTCGACCCCCGGCGCAATGAACAGATCGAGACGCGGTGCGGCGCCCGGCGGGTTGAACTCGACGAGTTGTTGCGCGAATCCGATGTTGTGTCTCTGCACATGCCGATGGCGCCCGAGAACCACCACCTGATCGACTCGGCCGCGCTTGCGCTGATGAAGCCGACGGCGATTCTGGTCAACACGGCGCGTGGCCCGATCGTGGACGAGGCCGCCCTGGCCGCCGCTCTGCGGGACGGTGAAATCGCGGCGGCCGGTCTTGATGTTTACGAAGATGAGCCGCGTGTGTACGCGGGCCTCGCCGACCTGCCAAACACCGTGCTGCTGCCGCACCTGGGCAGTGCCACGACGGCGACGCGCGAGAAGATGTCAGCGATGGCGGCGGAAAACGTGCTCGCCGTGCTCAACGGAAAAGAGCCGCCCAACACCGTGCGTTGACGCGACCGGCGCCGCGGAGGCACTCCTGCGCGGCGTCAGTCCCCAAAGACCTCGAGCGCATTCTCACGCAGAATGCGCTGGGCGATCTCGATTGCGTCGTTGATGTTCAAATACCCCTCCTCGACAAACTCGCTCAGCACACGAGCGATGCCGTCGCGCGCCAGACGCAGATGCCCGTATACCGGCTCGGCGACGGTGAAATCGCCGCCGAAGGCGAAAAGCTTGTTGGCCGGGACGGCGGTCAGGAACTGACGCAGGAACTGCCGCGCCGCCGCCAGGTCAATGATCCACGCCCAGCACATGTCCACGTACACATTGGTGAAGTGCTTGGCCAGCGCGACGGCTTCCGACGTATCGGGATACGCGATGTGAAAGAGGTCGAACTTCGCCTCGGGATATTGCATGAACAGGTTGACCAGGTGCGCCGCGCGGATTTCCTCCATCACCATGTTGTTAACACCCGCCCGATAGCCGGTGTGGATCTTGACGGGCAGCTTGTGCTCGATCGCGTTGCGGATGCAGCGGTGAAAACTCCAATCCTGCAGCGCCTTGCGGTCATCCGCGCTGACCGCCTCGGGATCGCGGATTGCCTGGTCAAACACGCGTTCGGCGGTCACATCTGAAACGTCGTCAAACCGCTGGATGCGCCAATAGGCGCTCTGTTGCTTGACCGCGCTGGCTTGCGGCGCGTAGCGCGCGAACACGGCGTCGATTGCCGCGCCATATCCGCGCAGGCTCTTGACGGCCGTATTCACCGCCTGCTCCAGCTCCGCAAATGGAATCGGCCAGCCCAGCAGCGCGACGACCGAAAGATCCTGGCGGAATATCTCGCGATCTGTCTCCTCGCGGATAAAGATCTCGTCCGCGTTCACCTGTGATAGCGCGATGTTCGCCTGCTCGCGCAGAATCCACTTCAGCACGCCGGGACGATTGCGCTGCGCGATACGCTCGGACAGCGGCCTGATCGTATCGACGGCGATGCGGTCGATTCCGTACAGGTCGCGGACCGCAATCTCGACGGCCCGGAAGTAAGCCGTGTTGCGTGCCGCACGGTAGTGAGGTTCAAACAATCGCCATTTCTCGTCGAGCGACGTATCGGGCGCCAGCCAGCGCTCGCGCTCGCGCTCCGTCATGCCCGCCGAGCGCAAATCGTCCGAGGCGTATTGCTCAAACAACGTGGCGAAGTCGATCGTGCGCTTGAGCCGACGTGATTCCTCTTCGAGGTGCTCGTGCGTGTCGACCACCTGGATCGCGTCAACCGCCTGTTGAATGTCGTTGTTTGGCGTCATACCGTGCATACTCCCGCCGCTTAAGTTCCCGGCTGCCGTGGGCCACAATCGGATTGTGCCACAATCGCGCCTGGTGCTCCGACGGCCGGGCGATTGGTACTGTCGGTTCTTGCGCATCCTACCCGCTGGCGGCCCGAAAAACGCGGCCCCGGCCGCACTGCCGCCGGATGTGTTATCGGGTGGGCGCATGGGCCGCGCGAAGGGGCGCACGCAACGGTGCTCGCGGGGCACCAGTCTCCGATACCCAACGTGTAGGACACGGAGACTGCCAAGGATGGCGAGACCTGCCCACCTGCTGCTATTCGCGGCGTTGAGCGTTGCCGTGGCCGGCGCCGAGACGCCGCGCTTCGTCAACTCCAACGATGTGGTCCTGACCTATCGTACGGCCAACGCCGCCAGCGTGACCGATGTACGGCTGTGGCTGACGACCGATCGCGGCCGCACCTGGATGCGTGACGTGCAGGCCGACACGAGCCAGCGTGGCTGCGTGCGATTCCAGGCGCCCGCTGACGGTCGCTACGGGTTCTACGTGGTTCTGGCGAACGAGGCCGGCATCTCGGGCGCGCCCCCGACGGTGGGCAGCAAGCCACAGAGCGTCGTGGTCGTTGATACCATCGCGCCGCTGCTTCAGTTGCACCGCGTGGAGTCGGGGAAGACCGACCTGGGCGTGTCGGTCCTGCGTTTGCACGTGACACTGATCGATGAACACCTGCACGGGGATGGCGTACGACTGTTTTATAGGACCTTTCCGACGGCCGTATGGTTGGACGGGGGCAGCATCACGGTTCGCGATGACGTCGCTGAGTGGCCCCTGCCACGGACGGACTGCACAGAGCTCCAGATTCGCTTGCTCGTAACCGACCTGGCCGGCAATCGCGCCACCGGCGAGATTCGCACCCTCCGCCTTGCGCCGCCGGCGTTGCCCGCCGATCCGGGCGTGGCCGATCATGACGACAAGCCACTCGCCGGCAAGGCCGATCAGGCGGAGCCCGCGGCTGCGGCCGCCACACCGCCAACAGTCTCGCTGAGCGATCTGCCACGTGTTGCGGCACTCAGGCGGTCGGCCGAGCAGTATGTCGGCGAAGGTCGCTACTCGCTCGCCGAGGCGCGACTGAAAGACGCGTTGCGATTGGCTCCCGGCGACCCCGACGTGCTGGTGGCGTTGGGGGAAGTGGTGTATCGAACACAGCGGACCGGCGATGCCCGGGGTTACTTTGAGGCCGCCCTGAAAGCCGAACCGACCAACCAGGCCGCGATCGAAGGGCTGGCACTGGTCGCGGCCACGCAGAGGCGTTACCCTGAGGCTCGTGAGCACCTTGAGCGGCTGTTGCGCCAGGCGCCCGAGTCCGGAAGGACATGGCTGCACTACGGTGACATGGAACACCGGTTGGGCAACCTGTCACGGGCGATCAGTGCCTGGCAGAAGGCCGGCGAGGTGACGGACGAGGAAGATGACATCCGAGCCAAGGTCGCCGAGCGCTTGAAGCTCTTCGCGCCCGATGGCGACCGCCGGCTCTCCGCCTCCGTGCCATAGATGCCAACAGCGAAAACCAAAGTCCCGCCGATCGTCGTCGTGTTTGGCGAAGAGGAATACCAGAAACAGGCCGTTGTCCAGCGAACGCTCGACGCCCTCTTGCCGCCCGAGATCGATCGCGCCATGGTGCTCAGCGAATACGACGGCACGCTGCCGGACGAGCAGGGCGGCCCGACATTCGCGGCGATCGCCGATGATCTGGCGACCTTGCCGTTCCTTGCGGATCGGCGGGTCGTCGTGGTTCGGTCGGCTGATCGCTTCATCACGGCCGCGCGGGAAAAGCTCGAACGCTGGCTCGCCGCGCCACCGCCGACCGCGGCATTGATCATGGAGTGCCGGAGCTTTCCGCGAAACACGAAGCTGTACAAGGCCGCCCAGGTTGCCGGTGGCCAGATCCATGAGTGCAAGAAGCTCTACGCGTCGGAGTTGGCCGGATTTGTCGCCACCGAGGCGCGTGCCGCGCAGAAACGCATCGATCGCTCCACGGCGGATAAGCTGGTTGCCCTGGTCGGCCAGGAACAGGGCATGCTCGCTGGCGAGGTTGAAAAACTGTGCCTGTACGTCGGCGAACGCTCGGAAATCACGTCCCGGGACGTTGACGAGTTGGTGGGCCAGTCGCGCGAGGAGAAGGTGTTTGCGGCCATGGACGCCGCGGCCGAGGGGCACCTGGCCGACGCTCTACGGCTGTGGCATCAGGTGCTGACGACCGATAAGGACGCCGTGTACCGTGCGGTAGGCGGGATGGCTTACAAACTGCGTAGCTGGCTCAATGCGCAGCGCTTGAACCACGCCGGAATGACGCCCAAAGACATCGCTCCCAAGGTGGGAATGTATGGCAAAGTGGATGCGCTGCGGACCATCCTGCGCCGAATGTCCTTTCAAAGGCTGACGCGCATGCTGGGCGTGCTCGCCGACCTCGATGCACAAGCCAAGACCGGCGCGCGGTCGATAGAAACAGGCGTCGAGGGCGTCTTGATCGACCTGGCGGAGGATGCCGGCTGAAGACAGGCGGGCGGGGACCGGGGGGCGGATGGATCCGGAGTGTGCCGCATGGATGCGCGAAAGTGCCTGGTGGTCCTGTGTGTGCTCGCGTTGCTGAGTGCAACCGGGTGCGAATTGTTCGGTTGGAGAAGTGGTGGGGTCGACGCCCGATCCGATTCATCGGGCGAATCATCGTCCCCCGCGCCTGTTCACGCCGCCAATGAGCTGACGCCGGCGGATGACGATTCGGCAACACAGTTGTCGGCCGAGGACCAACTGGTCCTCGAATATGTCGACAACGTGAATGGGGCGGCGCAGCAGCCCAATAGCGAACCGGATTTCTGGCCGCCGCCGGTGGTGTCCGCACGGCGTCCGATCGTGCCCCCGGCTCCGTCCGATGATGGTGGCGCGACGGCTGCCACTCCTGACCCGGCACTGGTGATTGAGGACGATCCGCCGGCCGCCACCGCCGCGACCGAGGCTCCCATGCTGGTCGGGCTGTCGGTGAACGGTGCGATCGGTCCGTTGCCCGCCGCGTCGAACGAGCGCACGCCGGACGCGAGTGCCAACGAGGGTGCGTTTGCAGCGCTGCCGCCGGCATCGCTCGATGAGATGCTGGAAAAATACTTCAGCGCGGACACCGATGAGTCGTTTCGCGCGCAGTACGACCTGCGTGTGGCGCGGGTGCTGGCCGGTGACTACAGCGGGGCACGCGAGCCGCTGCAAATGGTCACGGCGGAGCAACAGGAACTTGCCCGCCGGCTGATTGACGTGCAGATTGCCGTGCGCGAGGCGCATCAGGGCAACTGGCCTGAGGGCTCCACGCGCGCGTTGGAGGAGATCGAGCCACTGCTGGACACGCTGCGTGAGACCAGCGAACTGTCAATCCCGGCGTTGGTGCTGTGTCGGCGCGTGAACGGGTTTGGCAGCTACGTTCCTTATGATCCGCCCGAGTTCACCGGCGGGGCGCCGATTGCGTTCGCCACGTACTGTGAGGTCGACAATCTCGTAAGCGAAGCGCGCGACGACGGCCTGGTACACAGTGAGCTGGCCATGTCCACCACTGTCCTGACGCGTGCGGGCGACACGGTCGTTGAGTTGAAGGACAATGACATCACCGACAGTTGCCGCCGCCGGCGCAGCGACTTCTTCATCGCGCGCGAGGTACACCTGCCGGGTACGTTGAGTCCGGGCGAGTATGTGGTAAATGTCTC
Organism: Phycisphaerae bacterium; assembly: GCA_963675745.2. GTDB lineage: Bacteria > Planctomycetota > Phycisphaerae > UBA1845 > Fen-1342 > JAFGRR01. The sequence continues at coordinate 459,484 of CAXXWX010000026.1, read as the reverse complement.
AATCAAGGATAAACTGGGGCAGAAGGTCGCCGAAGGCCAGACCTCGTTCCGCGTGGTTGTGTCCCGCTAGTCCCCGGGCCGCGCCGCGACTCGGGCGGCCTGGAGGACACATTGGTGAACGTACCGCGGTTCATCCGCCGGCTGTTCAAAGCACCGTTCGACGGCATGCGGCATCTTGGCACGGTTGCCGAAGGCCGGCTCTATCGCTGTGGCCAGCCTACGCCGGCGCAACTCGAGCAGCTCATCACGCGCTATGGCTTGCGGACCGTGGTCAGCTTGCGCGGCGCGCGCGCCGGTGACGATCCAGACGCGTGGGAAGCTGACGAACGGCGCGCTTGCGACGCCGCCGGTGTTGCGTTCGTGACGATCCCCTGCAACCACAAGAACCCACCAACCCGCGCGCAAGTTGAGCAGTTTCTCGATATATGCCGCGATCCGGCGCGCGGCCCCGTTCTGGTTCATTGCCGGCTTGGGCAGCAGCGCACACTGATGTTCTGCGCGCTGTACCGCGTCCATATCGACGGCCTTGACCCGCATAGCGCCGAACAGGAGATGGATGCGCTCGGCTTCGGCGCCCACAAGCGCCGCCACCGGATTCTGCTCCAGTCATATCGCGAGCACGCCGCCACAGCGCCCGCGCCGGCGTAGCTACTGCGAGTTCTTCAGTTTGTAGACGAACACCGGCTTGTTGGCCCAGGTGATCGGGCTGCGCTGATGCTCGGCGGCTGCGAATTGCCGCGTCAGCTCGTATGAGTCTCTCCAGGGCGCGGCTTGGTGGCGCGTTGCGTCGTCCGCCGTGAGCACGAGCCATTCGGGAAGCTCTCCGCGCGTCTCGGGAGACATGTCCCCTGATGGGACCAGCACGATGCGACGATGAGCGAAATCCAGCGGGGGGACGGAGTACGGCGCCGGAACCTGCACCACGCCGATTGTCGCGTCGGCGGGCACCGCAGCGCTCAGGTACTGGGCGGCCAGGTAGCGCGACTCGCCGGTAACCCCGGCGTCCGCGATGAACGAGTGTACGTATGCCGATGTGCGCAAGCTGCCGCCGATGAGCAGCGTGACCAGCAGAGTCGCGATCACACTGCGCCGGGCGAGCATCGCTAGCAAGCCGGCGGAGGCCACCGTCAACAACGCTGTGGGCAGCAGCAGGAACCGCGCGAATTCGGCCGGTTTGCCGGCTCCGAGCAGCACGCAGATAAGCAGCAACACGGCGCCGCCGCTTGCCGCGATGAGTGTCTGCCAGCCATGGCGGTAGACCAGGATGATGAAACCGGCGAGGCCCGCCAGGAGAAGCCCCAGCCCGCCGGCTTCCAGCAGCAGCCGGGTCACTGTGGCCAGGCCGGCAGGGATCTGCCCGATGTTGTACATGGCGGTCGAGTTGGCCATATTGCTGCCCAGCGCGCCGCCGGCGAGCAAGTTCGCAATCACGTATGGATTGGCCGCGGCGTAAACACCGACGGCGATCGCCACAGAGATCGCAAGGTCAACGAAGAGCCGTGACCGATCGGAGCCGTGCGTACACCGTTTCCAGAGCGCGATCAGCAGCAGGGGCCAGGAGGCCGCGACAACCACACCCGTGAGAACCAGCGCCGCGGCGTACCCGGCGGTCAGGCCGAGCAGAACCGCGTCACGGCGGCGCATGCGGTCATGATAGCGCAGCGCGAACCACGCGGCCCACAGCGCCATGCACGCCGACGGCAGGTGAGGCTTGGCTTCGAGAGCGTCGGAGATGAAGACCGGCGTGGCGGCGCACAGGATCAGCGCGACCCATCCCGCGCCACGGCCGGCGGCGCGCGTGGCCAGCTTATATACCGCCAGCAACATCAGCGCGCCAAAAACCAGCGAGATGCACCGCGCGACGACGTAAAAGCGCGCAAACAGCTCCGGGCTTTGCAGATAGATCCCGATGTCACCGCTGAGCTGTGTTATCCCCAGCATCGCAGTCGTGACCAGGGCGGCGGCAACGAGATAGATGTAGCCACCGCCATACTGATAGAGCTTGGGATCAAAATCGAAGCGGCGTGGGTCCATCCGCTGCAATGCTCTGAATGTGATCATCTCATCAGGCTGGCGCGAGTAGAGGCGGTAGCGCTGGAGGATTTCCGCGCGGCCGGCGTGGTCCGCCGTGAGGTTGATCAACTCGGCGGACGGCTCGAGCGCGTTGAGGTCGGTGTCCGCGCCGGCATCACGCGCGCGCAGCGCGGCGAGAGCCTCGTCGACCGCGTATTGCTCAGCTTCCCAGCTCGGGCCGCCGAAGAGCAGATCGTCGTGCCGGCTGGTCGGCAGCCCCCAGCGCAGCAAGGGTGCCATCGCGAGCATCCACAGAACGAGCACCTTCCAGACCTGACTACGCCGCCTGGTGTGACCCGTGCGGCGGGGTGTCTTCGATCCGGTCGTCATCACAGCACCACGTCGACAATGCCGACGGCACCAAACACGACTCCGACGATGCCGTTGACGGTGAAGAACGCCAGGTTAACGCGACTCAGGTTTTGCGGGCTGACCAGCGCGTTTTCGATGATCAGCAGGAGCGCAACGCCGACAACACCGGCGAAGTACAGCCCGCCAAGTTGGGCCGTGATGCCGACGGCGGCCAGCGCGGCGACGGTAATGACATGGAGGACCCGCGCCAGCCACAGAGCGGCGCCGACTCCCATGCTGGCCGGCACGCTGTGCAGCCCCAACTGCCGGTCGCAGGCGACGTCCTGGCAGGCGTAGATCAGATCAAAGCCGCCGATCCAGGAGGCGACGGCCGCCATCAACAGCCACGCCGCCAGCCCCAGCGTGTCCGGGCTGATCGCGATCCACGCCGCGACCGGCGACAAGGCAATCCCGGATCCCAGGATGATGTGTGACCAGCGCGTGAAACGCTTGGTGAGTGAATAAAAGCACAGATACGCCAATACCGGAACACTCAGCGCTAATGGCCAGAGATTATCGTGCAGCAACAGAAAGCCAACGCAGGTGACAACGAAGCCCGCCGCGCTGGCGACAAAGAACGCCCAGGCGGCGCGCGGCGTGATCAGTCCGGCGGGAATCGACCGATCGGCGGTGCGCGGGTTAAGCGCGTCAAGACGCGCATCAACGATCCGGTTGAACGTCATGGCCGCGCTGCGGGCGGTCACCATGCAAATGACGATCAGAGCGAACTGCGACAACGAGGGCCGCGCGGGCGCCGCCGCCAGGAACATTGCAAACAACGCGAATGGCAGGGCGAAGACGGAATGGGCGAACTTGACCATTTCGCCCCACGTTCGCATCGTCGCGATCATTTGTGACATGACAAACTCAGCGATCGTCCGCTGAACCCGGTTCCCAGCGCGTGTCCAGGTCGTGGCCAACAGCGAGCAGGTCGAGGACTTTGCCGACCACGAAATCCACCAGCGCGTCGATGTTTGCGGGCCGTAGATAGAAACCGGGGCTCGCCGGACAAATGACCGCGCCGGCCTGGCTGAGTCGCAGCATGTTCGCCAGCTCGATCTGACTCACGGGCATCTCGCGGGGTACGATCACCAATCGGCGGGCTTCCTTGAGCGTTACGGCCGCGGCGCGCGTGATCAGGTTGTCGGCGAGCCCGCCCGCGATTGCCCCCAGCGTGTTGCTGCTGCACGGGCAGACCACCATGCCGTCGGTAATCAGTGAGCCGCTCGCGATCGCGGCGCCGAGGTTGTTGTATGCGTGTTCCGTGATGTTGGCCGCGGCGCGACCCGCGAGCGCTTCGGCGGTCGGCCGGCGGATACCCAGCTCCTGGCCGAGCAGTTCACGACCGTGCGGCGAGATCACTAGGTGTACGTGTGCGTCGGCGTTGGCGAGACACTCGACCAGCCGGCGCGCATACGGCGCGCCGCTCGCTCCCGTGATGGCCATTACTATCTGCTTCACGGTGACTCCGTTTCGGGAACATCAGGCGGTCCGGGTTCGAGCCGGGCGAGGTCGTCAGCGGCGCGCAGCGCCCAGATTGTCCGTCCGTGCTGATTGATGAGCTCGCGCAGCCGCGCAATGCCGCGGGCGCGCGCCGCGGGATCCTTCTCGCGCAGGGCCTGGATCTCGAGCCCGGCGAGATGGTACAGCGCCTCGGGCAGCGCGTCGCGCCACGCGTCGGCGATGGGTTTACCGTTCGGAAAGTGGTCACCGGTGGGAAGGCGTGCGATGCAGCCTTCGAGCAGCCAGGCACGCTCATCGATCTCCGGTGCCGAACTGGCCCAGGCCTCCAGCAGGTTGTCGTACATGAAGCTGTCGGGGAATTGCTCCATGAGCACCAGCAACTGTGCGCGATATCCGGCGCGGCGGGCGTTCAGCTTGTGATAGGCGATCAAGGGCTCGTCGGCGTACTTCGGATCGTTGCGGTTTAGGGTTATGAGTCGGTGCAGGCCGCGCGCGTCACGCAGATAGGGCTCGGGCTCGATCTCCAGGCTTGCCTCGGCCGGCGCGGACGCCAGCAGGCCGCGCCATGACGGCTGGGTCGTCGTGGGCAGCACCGGCGCAAACGCCTGGGCGCGGTTCACCACCGGCAGCAGGCGCAGCAGCGCCGCGTCCACTTCTCCGCGGCGCACGTGCAATTCCGCCAGGCGCACCGCCGCCACCACGGCCAGCGGCGAGTCGGCGTACTGATTCCACAACACCGACCAGGCGCGCTCTGACTGGGGGTGGGGGAAGTCGGTGTAGAGTTCGCGGACCGGCAGGGAATCGGCGTGCATGGGCAGCAGCGATTCCTCGGCCAGGCGCGTGTCCAACGCGCGCGCCTGCACATACAACACGCACGGAATGTACCGGCTGGTCGGGTGCTCGACGATGAAGCGTTCGCAGGCCTGGTTGGCGGCGCTGCGGTCCTGTAACAGCTCGATCATGTAGTGCCGGATCGCACGACGGCGAAAGCCACCCAACCCTTCCTTCAAGGCCCGCATCACATCACCCGGCTGCAACTGGTACTGCCGGATCAGAAGGACTATTTCCGTGCCAACATCTTCGACCGGCTTGAAGCGCGGCGAGCGCGGCCCATAGTTGGCCTCGATCACGCGGTAGGCAAGCTCGTCGCTGCCCACCTGTGTGTGGAAGATCACGCTCGGCAGCAACAAAGCTCCGGCCAGCACCGGGGCAACCGCACCCGGGCGGTAATTCACGATCCAAGAGATCAGCAGGATCAGCCCCAGCATGGCGGCCGCCGCCAGAATCGCCACAATCCATGGGGCAATCAGCCAGGTACGTTGCTCGGGTGTCGAATACATGCCCAATTGATCGGGTGAGACGCGTGTCGCCATGTACAGATAGAGCAGCACGGGTAACAGTCCCAGCAAGGCTGAGCCATAACGAAAGCTCAATCTAAACGGCTTCAGCGACGCCAGAACACAGCCGGCCATCAGCGTCACGCCCATCCACGGCATGTGTGCGAACACCGCGATTGCGGCCGCGAACGGTACCGACGCGGGAAAGCGGTAGAGCATCGCCACCACAATCGGCACGGCGACGATTGACGCGACCAGCAGTCCGAGCACGACGCCATGGATCGGCGTCTGCACCACATTGATCGGCGCGAGCAGGAAGTCATTGAGGCTCTGGGTTTCTGGCCCCCAGAACCGGAAGGGGTAGATGTAGCTCTCGTACGAGAAGCTGAACAGCTTGGCCGAGTGTAGCCAATGCGTGAAAACGCACAGGCCGCAGAAGAGTATGAAGTTGACTACCAGCAGTACAAACGCGCGCACGCGGTAACGCGGTTCCGTGCGTGACCAGACATCGGCGAACACCGGGGGCGCGGCGTCCGTCGGCGCGCTATCGGCGTCCGACGTAACTTCCGCGTCAGCGATGTCCGCGCGGGGCTCGCTCGGCGGCTCAGCCGGCGGTGCCGGCTCCTGTGAATCTGATGGTGTATCTGACATCAACGCGCATGCTATCGTGGATTGTGCGTGAGTGGCAGACGACAGGGGGACGTTTCGCCGACAAGATGTCGCCGGCGCACAGCGCGTGCCGTGTTGTCTGAGTCGCGCATTGGCGGTCGGGAAGCGTCTCCGGCAGGATTCGAACCTGCAACCTCTGCCTCCGGAGGGCAGCGCTCTATCCAATTGAGCTACGGAGACCGCGAAATCCTGCCCGGACCATGCAGTTTATCGCCGGCCCTAGCGCCGTCAAGCAGCACGCCTGACGCCGTGTAAATGTGCGCGATTCGCCGCTATAATTCGCCACGGCACTGAACCTGGACTCTTTGCGAGGTGACACGGGTATGGAACCGGCCGATCTTCTGCGGCTCTTGGCGGCGGCCGTGGCCGGAGCGCTGATTGGTTACGAGCGCGAGTTACATGACAAGCCCGCCGGCTTTCGCACCAACACTCTTATCTGCCTCGGAGCGGCGGTTTTCACACTGATCTCCGAGAGAGTCGCCGCCACCACCGGTATCAGCGATCCGGGTCGCATCGCCGCGCAGGTGGTCACGGGCGTTGGTTTTCTCGGCGCCGGGGCCATTATCCAATCTCGCGGCCAGGTAATCGGCCTGACCACTGCCGCCACCATCTGGGCGGTGGCCAGCGTGGGCATGGCCTTCGGCGCGGGGCTGTTTCTGGTGGGCGCCGTTGCGACGGTGTTTGTGGTGGCAATCCTCTTTGGGCTGGCTCACGTCGAACAGTGGATGAGTCGCTGGCGCACGACGGCGCGTTTTGAGCTCAAGTTGGAGCCGACGCGCGAAGCCGGCCAGCATATCGAGGAGTTGGTGCGCTCGATGGGGCTCGTGTGCGAGCGGTGGAACATCTTTCGCGGAGACTCCATCTACCTGGGCAAACTGCGCGTCACCGGTCCGATCGCGCGGATCGACGAGCTTCAGGATGCGCTGCGCAACGTGGAACAGGTGCGCGCGGTGCGACGCCGACTTCGCGCCGGCAGCTTCATCGACTAGAGCGGTTTCAGTAATGACGCGGTGGCTTACACTGTCGGGGTGGGTCGGGCGTCTCGGTTGGGGTGGGTCGGGCGTCTCGCCCGACTTCGACGAAAGCAGTACATAAGCGGGCGGGACGCCCGCCCCACCCGCCTGTGGGCAACGGACTGTTGTTGAAACCGGGCGAGCGTCCGGCCCGGCGCCGGCGCTCAGGGCAGTTTCACATCTTTGAGCTGAAAGGGCACCTCGATCTCGTGCAGGTCCGGCACCACGGTCAGCTTGAGCTGAACGTCGTCGGCGAGCTTGTCATCGGCTTCCAGCGTATACGTGCGGCGTCCGTCGCTGCCGAACCACATCGATGACGCGTTGAGCACATCTCCCTCCGCGCCTCACCAGCTCGACCTTGAGCAGCGCCCCCAGCTTGCCCTTAACGTCGATTGAAACCGCCTTGGCGGGGTCGTCCGGTTGCATCCCGTCGCCGGCCTTGGCGATGCGCACTTTCAGGCCGGACTCCTCGAGCAGCTTGTTCTCGAGCACCGTGCCGGGTTTGCCGCGCACATTCGCTAGCAGAACGTCTTTCGTTTCGCCGCCGCGCAGCTTGAGCGTGCCTTCGACGACCGCGAGCCGCTCGGCCTTGCGCGCCGGCAGCTCCAGCGGGATTTCGATTTCCAGCCTGTCCTTGCGCGCCTCTTCGTCACGGCCGAAGAACATCTGGCTGCGATCGATGCGCACGAATTCCTTGACCGGATCATTCATGGAGAAGCCGCCGGTGCGCAACTCCACCGCGGTGCCCTGATCGTCTTTGGCGCTATCGAGCTTGATGTGGCCGTAGTGTGACGCCGATGCGGCGACGGTGCCGGAGAGTTCGAGTGTCAGCGTCAATCCCGGCTTGGCGCCGCTAAAGCTGAAAGTCATGCTTTCGCCGTCATCCTTGATCAGCTTGGTCTCGCGCACCTCGGTGATTTTGTAAAGCGCCACGCTGACATCGTCGGAGGCCCACGCCACACCGGCGTGCAGCGCCAGAACGGCCCACGAGCCAAGAATCAACCGTCCATACATTGCAGTATCTCCCACATCGTCTGGGCTCTGTTGCGCGGTGATCACACAGCAGGTTGAGACTATAACGCGCGGCGGCGCCGGCGGGCAATCCTAGGCGGGTTTCACGAGCCGCGGGCGCAGCGGGCGAACGTCTCACCGCGGTCACGATAGTCCTTGAACATGTCCCACGATGCGCAGCCTGGAGACAGAAGTATGACGTCCCCGTCGACGGCGTGGGCCTGGCAGGCGGCGACCGCCGCGGTGAGCTCATCATACAGCTCGGTTGCCGCGCCGCGCGCGCGCAGGGCGGCGGCCAGCCCGCGGCCGGTCTGGCCGATGCACGCCGTGAACTTGACGCGCCGGGCGGCGGCCTCGATCGCCGGCGTCAGATCGGTCCTTTTATCGTAGCCGCCGAGGATCAACAGGATCGGGCCGTCGATCGCGTTCAATGCCGTGATAACCGCCTCGGGCGTAGTGGACTTGGAATCATCGTAGTAGGTCACACCGTTGATAATCGCGACACGCCGCAGCCGGTGCGGCAATCCTTCAAACGAACCCAACGCCGCGATCGCCCGATCCAGGTCAATACCCAGTGTGGCGGCGACGGTCAGAGCGGCGGCGGCATTGCGGCGGTTGTGTTGACCGGGGATGGCCGGTCGCACATCCTTCCAGCGCAGTCGCTGCCCGGCCCGGTTGATCGCAGACAGGTCGTCAGCGTCGGCAGTGTAACGCCACACGGGAGCCGATTCGTCGGCGGCCGATTCGACATGCTGTTTAAGGTCCGGCACATCCTCGATGACAATTACGTCGCGCGCGGGGGCCTGAAAGCGCAGCAGATTGAGCTTGTCCGCGACATACGCCGCGAAAGTGCCATGCCAGTCGAGGTGGTTGGGCGTGATGTTCGTGACGACGGCGACGTGCGGGCTCCATTTGACCAATGGCGTCCAATGAAGCTGAAAACTGGATAGCTCCAGCACAACGAGATCGTCGCGGCCCATCTGCGGCAGGGCGTCGAGCAGCGAGCGGCCAATGTTGCCGCCGACCCAGACGCGCCGCTCGCGCTGAGCGTTTTCAAGCACGTGGCCGGTCATCGCGGTGATCGTGCTCTTGCCGACCGAGCCGGTGACGCCGACGCATGTTGCGGGGCAACGCTCGACGAAGAGATTGACTTCGGTGGTGATGGGTACGCCGGCGTCGCGGGCGACTTGCAGGAATGGCACGTTGGGCGGGACGGCGGGATTCACGACGAGCAGATCGGCGTCGCGAAAGTCCGCCTCCTCATGCCCGCCCAGATGCAGCGTCACGTCAAGGTCGGCGATTGCGGCGAGAGACTCCGCGAGCTTCTCCGGTTCGGCCAGATCGGTCACCGTCACGCTGGCGCCACGCCCAACCAGCCAGCGCGTCACACCCACGCCGCCGCCAAAGCCGCCGAGCCCCATCACGGTCACGCGCCGATTTGCGAAGTCATCAATCATGCCCGTATTTCACACGCTCGGCCGTCTGTAATCCAGCGCTTTCGAGCAGCGCTGCAGAGTAGGTCGAGCGCAGAAAGATCTGCCGCCGCACTGTACCGGCTCGGTGTTGTGGAGCACCCCGCCCCGACAGGGGCGCCGGCGCATGGCCACGGGTGGAGCGCAGCGCAGCCCGTGGATGGGATGTGCCCCCAACCGCCGTTCCGCCCTGAAAGGGCGCGGGAGGCGCCGCGGGCGTTGCTGGAGGCTCACGGCGTGGAGTATGACGAGCGCTATCTTGTCGGATGAACAGGCGCTCCCCCGCCCCTCCCGGGGCGGAGATTACGGGAGGCGGCGACTCATACCCACGAGTTGCGCTTCGCTCCACCCGTGGCTAAGCGCCTGCGCCCCTTCGGGGCGGTGGCACACGTCGCACTATTCGAAGCTTGTGGGTTGAAGCGCCCGCGCCGCTTGTAGCCCGTGAGCCTGTCGGACACCGATCCCGCCCCGACAGGGGCGGGGGCGCATGGCCACGGGTGGAGCGCAGCGTAACCCGTGGATACGATGCGTCCCCAACCACCATTCCGCCCCGAAGGGGCGGGGGAGGCGCCCGTGCCAGGAACCTACACACGATTGCTCTACCACATCGTCTTCAGCACCAAGCACCGCGCCAACGCGATCGCCGCTGAGTTGCAGCCGCGGCTGTACGATTACCTCGGCGGCACCATTCGCAGCGAACGTGGTATTGCACACGAGATCGGCGGCGTGGCCGACCATGTTCACCTGCTGATCCAATGGCGTGCGGATGAAGCGCTCGCGACGCTCATGCGTCGGCTGAAAGCGAACTCCTCGCGCTGGGTGCACACAACGTTCTCAACGATGCGCGGCTTCGCCTGGCAGGAGGGCTACGCGGCGTTCACCGTCAGTCCTTCACAATTCGAGACGGTGCAGCGGTACATTCGTGGTCAAGCGTCTCATCATCGGCGTCAGGGATTCGTGGACGAACTGCGGGCGTTGCTGGAGGCTCACGGCGTGGAGTATGACGAGCGCTATCTCGTCGGATGAACAGGCGCTCCCCCGCCCCTGCGGGGCGGAAATCACGGGGTGGCGACTCATGCCCACGGGTTGCGCTTCGCTCCACCCGTGGCCAAGTGCCCGCGCCCCTTCGGGGCGGTGCGCGCCCTCGATTCTGCTGATAACCCGACGCGCGTCGCCTGAAGCGGGCATGTCTCGCCGCGCTGGTTGTGCCGCGCGCGGCTATACTCGCGGCATGGATCGTGTGCCCCTGCAACCTGATCAGCCGCTGGATTGTGACGTCCGCTGCGCAGGGCCCGGGTGCGGCTACAACCTGCGCGGCCTGGTGGGCGATCCGATTCGCTGTCCGGAGTGCGGCGCGACGGTGACGCGGGCCATGCTGCGTGCCCGGCTGGCCGGACACCGCCGGGCATTGGAGATTCAGGGCGAACTTCACCGGGCCGGGTTGCTCGCGGCTATCCCGATCGGTGTGTTCGTCGCGATCGGTGTGGCAGTGCTCATCGGCGGTGCGAGCCAGGCCGCCGTGTGCGCCTTTACGGGCGGTCTGTTGCTCTGGTCGATGATCCTCGTACCGCCGATCGGCTACGCCTTTCGAGATATCGAGGGGGCCTGGCGCACACTGTTGCATCATCAGGCGTACATGGTCGTTGTCGTAGCGGTGAGCACGTTGGCTGTCATCGGAGTGTGCTGGGCGGCGGTGGTCGTACTCAACGAAGCCGGGGCGGTCATCGTGCTGGTCGGTGGCGTTGTCGCTGTCTTCACGGTCAACCCGATGCGTTGGCTGGCCCGGCGGGCCTTTCGCCTGCTCGCACCGCTGGCCGCCGCCATGGAGGAGAAGGAGGCCGACGGCGATTCAGGTTGAACGAGCACCAGCGCCGGCGATAACGCTGTAGGGTAGGTCGAGCGCAGCGAGACCTGCCGTTGCGCGAGCGGCCGATGTGGCAACACGGTGGCCGCGCGGCATGCCGCCGCGAACACCCGTCGGCATGACACCGGGTACCTGAAGCGGCGTGTCTCGCTTCCCTCGATATGCTCTACCTGCTCGATATGCCCTACCTGCTCGACATTCCCTGCCTGTCTCCGGACGCCCGGCGCCAACGCCGCTAAACGCTGAACCCTCACACCTGAACCCGCTTTCCGCTACACTCCCAATCATGAAAACCAACAGCCTGATCAACCTGCTGCGAGACCGTTTTGCCGCCGCCGTTGCCCTGGTCGCCGGCGAGGAGCGTGACCCGATTGTGCGACCGTCGGGCGATGCGAAGTTCGGCGATTACCAGTGCAACGTGGCGATGTCGCTGGCCAAGCCGCTGAAGGCCAAGCCGCGCGAGATCGCCCAGCGCATCGTCGACGCCGTCGAGCTGGACGACATAGCCGAGCCCTTGGAGATCGCCGGGCCGGGTTTCATCAATGTGAGGCTTAGGGCGGCGTTTGTGGCGCGGTGGTTGGGGAGGATACCGGCGCCGGAAGAGAGGGAACAGGGAACCGAAGACGGGGAACAGGGAACGGGGAACGGGGAACGGAGGGGAGAAGGCCACGAGGCCACCAGGCCACCAGGCCACGAGGGGGGCGACCGGCTGGGGATGTTACCAGTACGTGAACCGTTGCGCGTGGTGATTGACTATTCGTCGCCTAACGTTGCTAAGCAGATGCATGTGGGGCATTTGCGGACGACTATCATTGGCGATGTGTTCGCGCGCGTGTTGAGCTTCGAGGGCCACGACGTCATTCGGCAGAACCACGTCGGCGACTGGGGCACGCAGTTCGGCATGCTGATCCACTACTACAAGACGCACCCGCTGCCCGCTGGTGATTCGCATGAGGACGTGCTTGGGGCGATCGAAGACGACTACCGCCTGGCGCGCAAGATGTTCGACGAGCAGCCCGAGTTCAAGGAGGCGTCGCGGCGCTGCGTTACCGAGCTCCAGTCGGGCGACGAACAGGCCCGGCGCGTCTGGCAGGACATCTGTGCCGCGAGCGAGGCGGCGTTCCTCGATCTTTACCGCCGGCTGAACGTGTTGCTCGACCACAACGACACGTGCGGCGAGAGCTTCTACAACGATCGGCTCGGGCCGGTGGTGGCGGAGTTGGCGGAGACGTTCAAGCCCGAGGCAAACCCGCGGGCCGAGTTTCGCGAGGATCGCGGTGCCAAGTGCATCTACTTGCGCGATGAGCACGGCGAGCCGCAGTTCAAGAACCCCGAGGGCGGCCCGCTGCCGATGATCGTGCAGAAATCCGACGGCGGCTACAACTACGATACGACCGACCTGGCGGCGTTGCGCTACCGGATCGAAGAGCTCGGCGCCCAGCGGATCACCTACGTGACCGACGCGCGGCAGAAGCAGCATTTCGCGATGCTCTTCGCCGCCGCCCGCGCCGCCGGCTGGGCATCTGACGACGTTGCGCTCGAACATGTCCACTTCGGCAGTGTGCTGGACGACAACCGCCAACCGCTCAAAACGCGCGCCGGCGAAAACGTCCTGCTGCGCGAGTTGCTGGATGAAGCCGAACGACGGGCGCTGGCGGTGTTGGTTGAGAGGGATCGAGGGGATGAGGGACAGGGGACTGAGGGATTGAGGGAGCAGAGCGATGCTGATTGGCAGCGTATCGCCCGGGCCGTCGGCATTGCCGCAGTGAAATATGCCGACCTGGTGCGCGATCGGACCAGCGATTATGTCTTCAACTGGGACAATATGCTGGCGTTTCAGGGGAACACCGCGCCGTACATGATGTATGCCTATGCGCGGATTCGTTCGATCTATCGCAAGGCGGCCGAGCGGATTGGTATGCCGGATGTCTACGCCGATGATGTGAAGCTGGCGCTGGCGACCGAGCAGGAACAGACGCTGGCGTTGCGTCTGGCGCGGTTCCGCGAGACGCTCGACATCGTCGCCGATGACCTCACGCCGCACGTGTTGTGCAGCTACCTGTTCGAGACGGCGCAGGAGTTCAGCCGGTTTTACGAGGCCTGTCCGGTGATCGACGCGCCGGACGACGCGACGCGCCTGAGCCGGCTGCGGCTGTGTGACCTGACCGCCCGCACGCTGCGATTGGGGCTTGATTTGCTGGGTATTGCGGCGATCGAGAGGATGTAGGGGAGGGGACAGAAGGCAACGAGGCAGCAAGGCAACGAGGCAGCAGGGGGATGGTGGGGCCGTGGCTGCTAAACCCTGGACCCTCTCGCGCCGGCCGGCCTCGCCGGGCTCGATCTACCCTACTGGTCCTGCTTTTGGTAGATCGTGCCTTCCAGGCTTGGGGCGCGCAGGCGGAGTTGATTTGACCGCAGGTCGATCTCGAATTCCATACCGATTCCGGGGCTGTGGAACTCGCCGGTCTCGGGATTGCTGTAGTAAATGCGCGCCGGTGCGGGTGGGGGCCCCTCGGTTCCCAGCACGCGGATGAGCGAGCTGGTGGCGTCGTATTCGAGTTGGTTCGCGTGCACTTCGCGGATACCCGTTCCCTGCCGATCGCGCAAGAACACGCCCCCGCCGGCAATCAGTCGGCTCAGCGCCAGCGGTGGTCCGGCGGATTGCCGCGCGCGGCGCTGCGGGCTGGTGTGCTCGACCGCGAAAACCCCTTCGAGCCGCTGGCTGGTCATATATGTATTGCGGTTCTGGAGCGTGGCGATGCGCTCCGGGTCGTCGGCCAGCTTCGGCATCATCTCGTCGAAGTTGTGCATTTCGCGGCCGGCCCGGTGTACGAACAAGACGTTGTCCTCGAGCAGGACATAGTCGCGCCGCTCGGGACCCTCCGAGCCGATCACGTACGTCATCGGGCCGTCGCACTTCATCGCCGTCTGGCTGGGCCCGCGGGTCACCAGGCCCGACGGTACGCCCGACACGGCTTGCTCTGTGTTGACATCGCCGTCCAGTCGCCGGCTGGTCATCAGCAGCTCGGTGCCGCCGGTGGTCTTGACGATGCGCTGCGGGATCTCGGCGACCAGTTGCGGTGCCCTGATGCTCGAGTGCATGATCGGCAATGGGTCGCCGGGCTCGTAGCTTTCGCTTTCGACGATGGCATTGGTGGCGACCAGCCGTACCGGCCGCTTACGCTCGAACTGCCGGCGGCGGGGCCGGGCCATCAGGCCGGAATCGGCGGGCGCCGGCTGAGCGTTTGCGCCGCCGCGCGTCAGCAGCTTCCATGCGGACCCAAGCCCGTTCGGCGTCGCTTGCTCTGGAGCGTCGGCGTTTTCCAGGTGCAATGTCAGCGTATCGCACCACAGGTGCTCATCACCGCTGGTGGCGACCACGTTGCCCTCGAAGGCGACCGTGTTGTCCGGGCCGCTGAGACGCATGGATTGGCTGCTCGTGACCTGCGTCGCTGTCTCGCTGCGCTGGCTGCGCCCCTGGAGGCTGACGCGCGATTTAAAACTGACGTGCGAGCGACCGGGGATGTGTAGTGACTGCGTGTGCGGATCGAGATCGACGCGCTCGCCGCGCACCGCGAACGGCTCGGCGTAGACCCAGGCCGGTCGGCTGCCGCGCCCGCTGACCACGGCGTGGGCCAGTTGTCCGTCCTCGTCAAAGTGCGCCGTGAGTTCGCGCCCGCGCGCGGCGACCTTGGCCTTGCGGTCAAGCAACTCGACCGCGCCGCTGGCGACCGCCTCGCGTGTGTGAATGACACCATCAGCATCGGCGGCGAACGAGGCTTCGAGCCAGTCACAGCGCAGCGCCTGGGCGGCATGTGCATCTGCGGTATGTGTGCCGCTCAGGGCGACCCACAATCCGGCGCGCAGCATGTTCGTCAAAGGCTCGACCGTGCCCGGCAGACGCTCGATCAGCACGACGTTGCCGCCCGCCGTGGCCTTTTCGAGCAATCCTTCGATGGGCGTGTCGTCGGTGCCGGTGCGGAAGCTCAGATCGACGCGCGCCGCGCGCAGCCGCTGATCGCCCATGCTGAGCGCTACGTCGCCGACGAATACCGCCGCACGCAACCCGCTCAGGGCGACGACTCCTTCGGCCGCGTCCGTAAGCGACCTCGAACCCTCCTCGGGCTGCGCCAGATGCAACTCGGCCCAGAGCCGGCAGTGCAACGCCATGCCCGATCGCGCGCCGGTGTGCCGCTGGTCCACAAGCCGCACGTTCCCGATGAGCTTGACCAGATTGCCGGCGACATCGACATATGCGTTGTCGGCCGACGCCTCGACGCCTAGCCGCTGGTCATCGCCCATGCGGAACAGCACGCGGCCATCGTCGCGCGGGTGCAGCCAGATCTGGTCGGTGTCCTCGCGAAACTCGAGGCGGCCGCACAACACGCTGCGCTCACCGCGAAACAGGTGCACGTTGCCGCCGCTGGCGCTGAGTCGGCGCCGGGGTGCATCGACGTTGCCCGCTACGGTCAGAGGGGCAATCGTCAATGGTCCCTGCCAACGGGCGACGAGCTGTTGCTGTGGCTGTTCGCCGTTCGCAGCGGTCGCCGGCGCCTGGGTTCCATTCGCATCATTCGTTGCGGCGGTTGTGGGCGCATCGGTCCGGCTCTGCGATCCGGTGCCCCAGCGAGTGCCGCCACCCCCCCCGTCGAACAGCATGTCCACGGCACTGGCCGTGAGCCCCCCGACAACCACGCCCGCCACCTGCTGCTCGATCGACACGTTGTCGTTCAGGCTGCACAGGTAGCTGGTGAGTTGGCGCTGGTCGCGCGGTGGCGGCGGTTCGCTCGGCGCGGTGGTTGGCGCACGGTCGTCCGGCGACGCCGTGCCGCCGAGCAGATCGCCGACGTTGTGCATGATAAGTTCGCCGCTGTGTTCGAGACGGAGGCGTTCGAGGCGGTTGTGTGTCTGGTTCCAGACGAGTTCAAGCCCGACGCCGCGCAGCTCGACCGCGGTGCTGACCACGCTGACGGGGCCAGCGGTCCGTAGCAGTCCATCGGTGATGTCGAATTCCAGCTCGTCCATTTCGATGGTGATGAAGTCGTCCGGGCGCTGGTCGGCGGGGGCGCGGTCCACGTCGGTGGCGCGGTCGATCACGATCCGCGCCCCGCCGCGCAGCCAGCCGGATTGGGGCTGCATGTCGGAGCGTCGGATTTCGTCGACGGCCATCTGTCCCTCGGCGGCTGAGATGGTCGCGATCTGCCCGCCGGGCAGCAGCATGGTCATCTCGGGCGACGTGACCAGAATCTCATTGTCCGAGCTGGGGACCTTGGTCCAGTCGGCGAAGCGCACGATCTGCCGGGCGCGCCCGGTGCGTGAGTCAAACAGCGTGTAGACGATGGCCTCACCCCCCGGTAGCCGCATGGTTCGTTCGCCGTTGCCGATTTCCAGCGCATTCTTGGGATCGCCGTGTGCATCCGGCAGCGCGCGTTGCTCAGCTCCGGCGGAGTGGTCACTGGCCGGATCGCGCACCAGCCATGAATAGCCGAGGAAGAGCGCGACGAGGATCGCCGCCGATGAAACCAGCAATATCACGTTCCGCGCCATTCAGTCCTGTGCCTCACAGTAGTGTCGCGCTGCCTCGAACGCGCCCGGTATGCTGTCCCGCCGAGATTGTCGTGTGCCACGGCTCTGCGAGCCGTGCCGCGCCGTAGCGAGAGTGTAACGGCCGGCGCCTCGCCGGCCGCCGCGCATAGAGAATGCCGACTTGGGCCGACGGCCTGCGGGGCGCAGGCCGCTACAGCGCTGTATGCGCATGACGGCCGAACCGGAACCGGTATGGGCGCTGCCCGCGGTCATGGCTCTACCCCGAAACGGCGCAACGCGTCGTCCCAGCGGTCGTCCTCTTTCATGAGGAACTCGATCGCCTCGCGAACCGCGCCGTCTCCGCCGCTGCGCTCGGTGACCAGCCGAGCGATCGCCTGCACCTCGGGACGGGCATTCGCGGGAGCGATGGGCATCGCGCAGCGGCGCATCGCCGAAACGTCGTTCAGGTCATCGCCCATCATTGCCACCTGCTCGAATCCGATGCCCAGTTTGTCGAGCAGTGCGGTCAGATCGGCCAGCTTGTCATGGCTGTTTTGGATGACGTGCTCGACATTCAACGTGCGCGCCCGGTGCGCGACACTGCCGCCCGACTTTCCGGTACACCAGATCACCACGCCGCCGGCGTCCTGGAACATGCGGATTCCGACACCATCATGCACGTAGAACGCGCGCCACTCCTCGCCCGTGGTCGCATCCATGAACAGCCGACCATCGGTCAGGGTGCCGTCTACATCAAGAACCAGGCAACGAATCTCGCTCAACCGCGCCTCACTGGCAGTTTCATCCATCGACCTCTCCGCACAACCCGCGCCGCCCGTTTGGCCGAGGCGATCCAGGGGCATATCATAACCGACGGGCCCGCGGCTGCATCCGTGGCGGCGTGATCGGGCCGCAAGAATCTACAGTTCCCAGCGCCAGCAACGGAGACTCCGACACCGTGTCCGCACCAAAGCCATCAGCCGCGCATTCTGAACCGGACCAGCCGCACAAGTGGGATCTCGGCGATCGCACGGTCACGCTTATTAACGGTGGGGCGTTGAAGCTGGACGGTGGGGCGATGTTCGGAATAATCCCGAAGGCCCTCTGGTCACGCGCCACACCCGCCGATGAGCACAATCGCATCGGGCTGGCCTGCAACTGCCTGCTTGTCGAGTTTGGCGGAGAAACCGACCGGCGCCTGATCATCGAGACCGGCCACGGCACGCACTACGCCGAGAAAGAGCAGAGAATCTTTGACATCGACCCCGCGCGCTGGCTACTGCCCGCGCTGCGAGCGTACGGCGTTGACGCCGAATCGATCACCGATGTCGCGGTTTCGCACCTCCACTTTGACCACGCCGGCGGATTGACGCACGACGTGGACGGCCGGTTGTCGCCGACGTTTCCCAACGCCCGCGTACACGTGCAACGCCGGGAGTTTGAAGATGCGCGCGGCGGCTTTGGCGTCATGACGGCCACCTATCGCGAAGAGAACTTCACACCGATCGACGAAATTGACGGCTGGCGCCTGCTCGATGGCGACGAGGAAATAGCGCCCGGCGTGCGGGCGCTGTGTTTGCCGGGGCACACGCGCGGCCATCAAGGCATCGTCGTGGCCGGTTCTGATCGTACGCTGGTGTTTGCCGGCGATCTCATGCCGACTGCGGCCCACGTGGGGGCGGCTTTCAACATGAGCTATGACCTCTTGCCCATTGACAATCGCGCGACAAAGTTGCGCCTGCTCGCTCAGGTGGCCCGGGAGCGCTGGCTGATCGCCATCGATCACGAGATCAGCACGCCGGTGGTTACGGCAGAGCCAGACGGAAAGCACTACGCGCTAGAGCCGGCCGAGTAGCCAAGCGGCGGAGAAGGCAAGAGGGCGAGAAGGCAACGAGGCAGCAAGGCAGCAAGGCAGCGAGGCAGCGAGGCAACGAGGCAACGAGGCAGCACGGCAACCGGAGCTTCTGCGGCCGCGCTGTTTCTGTTTCTTGCCTCGTTGCCTCCTTCATGCCTAGTTGCCTCGTTGCCATCTGTTCCCTGTTCCCCGTTCCCTGTTCCCTCCACATTTGCCATCCCCCACCGACTGCGCTAGCATAGGGTGACGTACCAAGCAATACCCACGGAGACCACCCAATGAAGATCAGCATCACCTATTGCCAGCAGTGAAACTACTTCCCCACGGCCGCCAGTTTGGCGGCAGCGATCAAAGATGAGTTCGATACTGACGCCGAGATGATCCCGGGCTCGGGCGGCATATTCGACGTGAAGCTCGACGGACACATCGTCTATAGCAAGTACGAAACCGGGCGCTTTCCCGAGCACCAGGAGGTTCTCGACAAACTGCACAAGCTCGCGATGAACTAGCGTCCGGTCCGCTCGACCCTGTTGTGTCCATTATGTGCTTGCGTGTAGCGGCCGGCGCCTCGCCGGCCGTCGGATACTGGAGATGCTATCTCGCGTCGACGGCCTGCGAGGCGCAGGCCGCTACAGTGCCGTCGGCCTGCGAGGCGCAGGCCGCTACAGTGCTGAATATACGAAGTGGCCGAATAGACATGACGCCGGACGGTTTCTCGCGCGTCTGATACCAGCTTGGAGCGCCATATGCTCATCGCCGTCACCGGCGCGACCGGTTTCCTCGGTCGCTACATCGTGAATCACCTGGGAGCCCAGGGGCACAGTCTGCGTTGCTGGTGCCGACCCGGCAGCGATCGCGGCGGTCTTGACGCCGTCGAGGGGCGTACTGAGTGGATCAAAGGCAAGCTCGGCGACCAAACCGCGGCGCTTAACCTCGTCGAGGGCGCGGACGCCGTGGTCCATTCCGCCCTGCACCGCGAAGGTGCCGGCTTTACCGGGCACGAGGGCGACGTCCTCGAGTTCGTCGAGAAAAACGTGATCGGCACGCTGATGCTGATCGAAGCGGCACGCGCCGCCGGCGTCCGCCGTTTCATCTTCATCGCAACTTGCGCCGTACACGACGTTATTCTCGACGATCGCCCGCTTGACGAAACCCACCCGTTGTGGCCGCTCAGCCACTATGGCGCCCACAAGGCCGCCATCGAGAAGTTCGTACACGCCTACGGGCTTGGCCAGGGCTACGATATCTGCTCGCTGCGCCCGACGGGAATCTATGGCGTGGCCCGGCCGGTGGCCGACAGCCGGTGGTTCGACATCGTGCGGCGGGTGAAGCGGGGCGAAGAGGTGACCATCTCGGGTGGTGGCAAAGAGGTTCACGCCGCCGACGTGGCCAAGGCCTGCGCGCTGCTGCTGGACGCCGACGGCATCGCCGGCCAGGCGTACAACTGCTGCGACATGTACGTGTCGCAGTACGATGTCGCGACTGCGGCCAGGCGTCTTTCGGGTTCAGACGCGCGGATCATCGGCGAGCAGAAGCGCCCGCGCCACCAGATCGAGACCGGCAAGCTCCGCAGTCTCGGCATGCACTTCGGCGGCGCGGAGCTGCTGGAGCGGACGATTGGTGAATTGCTCGACGCCGAGCAGTAGACTAGAGGATGCAGGATGGGAATCCCGCGTGTGTGGGTGCGAGATGGGAATCTCGCACCAGCGCCCCAGCGTCGATGGGAATCTCGCACCAGCGTCCGACCCTACGCAACTGTTATTCCTTTATCGATTTCACGCTCACACGCTCGTGCGAGAATCCTTTCTCGCACGTCCCGCCGCGGGAGTCCACTCCCGCGACTTGAGGGTGCAGGATGGGAATCCTGCAGGTGTTGGGTGCGAGATGGGAATCTCGCACCAGCGCCCACCCTGCGTGTGTGGGTGCGAGATGGGAATCTCGCACCAGCGCCCACCCTGCGTGTGTGGGTGCGAGCGTCGATGGGAATCTCGCACCAGCGTGCAGCGTCGGCGTCCGGTCATTCCTTTGTCGGTTTCCGCTTGGGTTTCCCGGTTGGCCGCTCCTTTGCGACGGGAACCGGGATTGACTGCGACGGCATTCCAAAAACGAGTGTGTTTCCAGATGTCTCGCCGAGTGCCTGCACCAACCGAAGCTGCATCAGGTTGGGATTGTCTTCCATCATCCTGGCGGCGTTCGCCAGACTGCGGAGGGCGGCTGTCTCTCCTCGCGCTTCCTCAAGAGCGGCCAGGCTCGCCTGCTTGGCATTGACGACCTGGGCGAAGATCTCCTTCAGCTTTCCGGGAAACATGATGTCTTTCAAGTTGACCGAGATCAGCCTCAACCCGAACTCCCCAACCTTGGGCTCTGTGATCGTCATGAGCTTCCCCGATAGCTCGTTCCGGCTACTCAGCACCGTGTCGATATCTGTCGCTCCGATGATCTCACGCAGCGCGAGTTGGAGCTCGAGATAGAGGGCTTCCTCAAAGCCCTTCACCTTGTTCACGGCGATGCTCGGATCAGTGATCTCAAAGTTGGCTGCCAGGCTGACCTTCAGCGTGACACCATCAGAACTCAGCACCTCCTGCCCCGTGATGGAAACGAACCGCTGGCGAACATCGAGCTTCCGGATGATCGTGAAGAAAGGCACGTACCAATATTGTCCAGCCTGCAACACTGATCTGAACTTTCCTCTCGTGTACTTCAGCCCCCTTTCGTACTCCAGTACGGTTATGCGTCTCACCGCCAGTGCGAGGAGGATCGCCAACACGATAACGCCGAGAATCGTCAATACGTTTTCCATGTCGCACCTCCGAAATGTCCTGTCCCAAGGGACCACAAGGTCTCGGCGGAGGTCTTAACCTTCAAGGCCGAAAGCTCGTTGCGTCGCCGCCGGTCCCCTGAGACAGAACTGTAGGGAGTCGAACCCTCATGCTGGCGCATAGGTCGCATAACCAGTAGGGAGGGTAACACGCGGAACCAGAGCGGCGATGCCGCCGTGGCCGCTCCCGTCTCCCGGCTTGTTCAGTAGATTGCGCTCCGTATCGCGGTTTGTCACGGCGTCTTGCGCGAATTCGCGCTCGTTCGTGCTCTCGCTCGTGCGAGAATCCTTTCTCGCACGTCCTGTTGCGGGAATCCATTCCCGCGACTTGAGGGTGCAGGATGGGAATCCTGCGTGTGTGGGTGCGAGATGGGAATCTCGCACCAGCGCACGATGGGAATCTCGCGCCAGCGCACAGCGAGCACCAGCGGATTGTGAGCTTTGGGGCCTGCTACGCGCTCGACGCGGATTCGGCCACGCGGCCGTCGTCGGTCGTGTCGATGCGCCGGGTGCCCAGTTCGCGGTAGAGGCGGCGCATGTCGCGCACGCCGCCGATTGTGAACCAGACAGTCACCACGACGCCGCAGGCGAGGATGAACCAGGTCCACCAGCGCCAATAGGTCATCCACGCGGCCGCCGATGCGCCGTACGTGAGACAGTAACCCGTGCCGACGATGAAGATCACCGTCCATACCAGCGGCCAGCCGACCGTGATGTAGGTGATTACGCGGTCGGTGCCGGTGAAATCGCGCGTAAAGCCGAGCCGTTGCAGCCAGGTGGTGGCATCGCGGAAGGAAGTGGCGGTCTCGCCGGCGGAGGCGTACTTGCCGCGATGAAGCAGGCGGTCCATGTCGTGTACCGACCGCGGGCCCAGCAGCGAGACCAGCACGTAGACCGTGACGGCCAGCACGATCGCGAAGAAGCTCATCTCCTGGCCGGTCAGGTGCTCGCGCAGCCAGTGGAGCGTCCGTGCGAACGGCCCCGCCAGCGGGAGTTTCCCAATGACGATGAGTAATATGGGACTAATCTGCTTGATCACAATTCCCGCCAGCGCCGCGTACATGCCGGTGATCATCGCCGCCCACGCGCCGGCCGTCGTGCCGCGTTTCCAATACAGCCCGCCGATGATGACTGATCCGGCGCCGGCCACAAAGACCGAAGCCGTCAGCGCGCAGAACATCGCGATGTACTGCGCGTGATGAAAGAACAGGCTGACCAGGAAAATGAAGACTGCGACGGCGAAAATCGAGACGCGCAGCCACAGCAGGTGCTGCCGCGGCGTTAATGGACGCCTGCGCAGCGGGAGAATCACATCCTGCACCAGAATGGCGCCCCAGGAGTGCAGGTAGGAGTCGTGCGTGCTGATGAACGCCCCGAGCATCGCTGCGCAAACCGCGCCCAGCAGGCCCGCCGGGAGCAGAACCGCCAAGGCTATCGGCGTGCGGAGCTGATTCCGCAGCGCCTCAGACGTTACCCCGTGAAGCGACGCCTGCACCACCGCCGCCTGTTCGGTGAAGTCCGCGTGCTGCAACATCGTCCGCACGCACATGGGCACAACGATCACCACCAGCATCAACACGCGGAAACGCCACGCCCCGATGATGCCGGCCATCTTGGCCTCGTGGGCGTTGAGCGCCGAGCATTTGTAACCTTGCGTCCCCTGCCAACCCTGGGCGCAATAGAACAGGATCAGCACGCCGATGGCGTAGTACCAGAAGTCGAAGTGCTTTTCCGCCCCGATGTCGAACGGGTTCACCAAAGATTGTCCGGGCGGCGCCGCCAGCAGCGTGTCCGAAATGCGGTCCCAGCCGAACGTCATCAGCAGGAACACGGTCAACACGATGAACACGACGTTGCAGAAAACGCCCTGGAGGAAATCCGTCACCATGACCGCGATCTGCCCGCCGGCCAGCAGCAACACCAGTGAGATGGCCAGCAGCAGGATCATCATCAGCGGGTACATTCCCACCTCGATGCCGGCGAAGGCGACCTGCTCCGGGAGTCCGCAGAGTGCGATGAAGAACCGGGCGCCGACTGATGGAAAAATCGCGAAGTTGATGATCCCGGCCAGATATGCGACCAGGCCGGCGAATATGCGCAGGTTGCGGCTGTAGCGCATCTCGAAGAACTGCGCCAGCGTGAGGGCGCGCGTCTGGCGAAAACGGTAGATGACCCACCCGGACAGCGCCATGACAATCGCCGCCGGCCCCTCCATCAACCCCCACCAGAGCGAGGTGAATCCGACCTGGTAGTTCAGCTCAAAAAACCACACCAGCGAGATGACGCCGAGCTGCGCCATGTTGTCGGCCACGGCGATGATGTAACGGCCGCCACAACGTTGCGCCACCAGGAAACCGGAGACGCTGCGCGCATGGCGTCTGGTGGTGGCGGCGCCCCAGATGAGCACACCCAGCAGGGCCGCGACGATGCCCCAGTCAATCCAGTGCATGTGCATGGCATAGACTCAACAGAGCCCGCGGCGCTCAATCGGGTCGGGCGGCAAACCGAACGTAGCCCCAATGTTCCGGAAGGTGCATATTGACCTTGCCCTGCGGCGACCAGACCCAGTTGTCTTCGGGCATGTTCGGCACCTTGGCGTACCGCCCGCCGGCAATCGCACAACGCCACTCGACGCGCGAGAAGTTCACGCGCCAGATGTCGCCATCCTCGGGAGGGCTGGACCTATGGGCCGCTTCGGCGAGCGTCTTCCAGGGGATGGCGAACTCTATCGACCAGCCGCGGTCGCGGTCGGCCGGGTTGTTGAGCGTGCCATCGACAAACACGGCGCTGCGCATGCCCTTGCAGTCCCAGGCGTGCAGCGCCGGCCCGCCGTCAATGTACGTGCGCACCAGGAAGAGGTCGAAGATGGTGTTGAGCGCGTTTACCTCGATCTCGTAATACTCGCGCGTATCGCCGTCGGGGTCGATGAAAATCTCGAAGTCGTTGTCGTTGAAGACGATCTGGTCATGTTGGGTTAAGTGTCCCCAGACGTGTGGTTCTTCGAGCAGTGCCGCGATGTAAAAGCACTCATCATCCCAGAGCATCTTTACGCGCGTTGCGTAGCGCGGCGGTGGCTTCGCGCTGCCTTCTATGTCAACGAACAGGGCGGTCCATGGTGCGGCGGCCCAGGCCTGGTCGTTGATGCGACCGTCGATCTGAATCGGGCCGAGTGCCTGGCGACACACATAACGCCGCGGCTGGTCGGCCTGTCCTCCGGCGGCGGTTCGGCCGGGCGACGCACATCCGGTGGTCAGCGTGACAATCGCGGTGACTGCTATCAGCACGCGCATAGCGTATCTCCTGGCCGCGGCATCCCATGCCGGTGATGCCGGCACGCCACCTGGCCGCACCCCGCTGGATATGACTACCCGGAAACCACCGTCGCGCAAAGGGCGAGACGGTTCTTTGTGTGACCCCGGCACGGCGCGTAACATACCTGGCGCGCCGCTTGATACACATGCGGTCGAGTGCGGCTTGCCGCACCTGTTCGTTCGTGCGGCCCGGCAGAAAACCGGAGACACCAATGCAAATCGCCATCACCGCCGCTGTCGTATTGATCGCTGTGCCCGCGTTTGCCCGGATTCCCGATTGGGAGAACCCGGACGTGATTGGACGGAACAAAGAGCCCGCCCACTGCACGCTCATACCGTATGCAAACATCGAGCAGGCCAAGACCGGCACGCGCGAGGCGTCGCCGTATTACCGCTCACTCAACGGCGATTGGAAGTTCCATTGGGTCAAACAGCCGGACGAGCGTCCGGCCGATTTCCACAAGCCGGACTATGACGTCGGCGGTTGGGACGAGATCGAGGTTCCGAGCTGCTGGGAGCTGAAAGGCTATGGCACGCCGATTTACACGAATGTCAGATACCCCTTCCGCAAGGATCCGCCGCGCGTGATGGGTACGCCGCCGGCGGACTGGACCGCGGCGAGCGAACCCAACCCGGTCGGATCTTACCGCCGGACATTCTCCATCCCGGAAGATTGGCGGGGCCGCGAGGTTTTCCTGCATTTCGAGGGCGTAAAGAGCGCCATGTACGTTTGGGTCAACGGCCGAAGCGTCGGCTACAGCGAGGGCAGCATGACGCCGGCCGAGTTCAACATCACACGCTACCTGGAGCCCGGCGAAAACGTGCTGGCGGTTGAGGTCTATCGCTGGAGCGATGGGAGCTACCTGGAAGATCAGGATTTCTGGCGGCTGAGCGGCATACATCGCGACGTCTTCCTCTACAGCACGCCGCGGGTCCACTTGCGCGACTTCTTTGTCACCACCGAACTCGACGACGATTACCGCAATGCGACGATGTGCGTGCGGGCCGCGCTGCAGAGCTACGGCGCGCCAGCCGGCGCGCACTCTATCGAAATCATCTTGCTTGATGACACCGGCGCGCCGGTCGGTGGTGAGCCCATGGCCAGCATAATGCTGTCGCGCGTCGGAGCCGGCGAGGCATCGTTGCCGTCGATAGCGGTTAATGTTGAGCACCCCAGGCTGTGGTCGTGCGAGAAGCCGTATCTATACCGTTTGCTGCTCGTGCTCAGGGACGCTGCCGACAACGTCATCGAGGTCGAGACGTGTCGCGTCGGCTTTCGGGAAGTCGAGATCAAAAACCGCAAGCTCTACATCAACGGCGTGCCCGTTTTGCTCAAAGGGGTGAACCGGCACGAGCACGACCCTGATCGCGGACGCACCGTGCGCATGGACACGATGCTCGCCGACATCCGGCTCATGAAGCAATTCAACGTCAATACCGTTCGCACCAGCCATTACCCCAACCAGCCGGCCTGGTACGACCTGTGCGACGAATACGGCATCTTCGTAATCGACGAGGCCAACGTCGAATCGCACGGCATGGGCTATGGCGCGGAGTCACTCGGCCACGACGCCGCCTGGGAACTGGCGCACGTCGATCGACAGATCTCCATGGTGCAGCGCGACAAGAACCACCCCAGCGTGATCATCTGGTCGATGGGCAACGAGGCCGGTCCGGGGCGCAACTTCCAGGCCTGCCGCGACGCGATCCGCGCGCTCGACACCACGCGGCCGATCCACTACGAACGCGACAACGCCAAGGCGGGTATCGACAGCGTGATGTATCCGCGCGTTGAGTGGCTTGACCAGGTAGGCGGCAGCGATTCCCCCAAGCCCTTCCTCATGTGTGAATACGCACACGCCATGGGCAACGCCGTCGGCAATCTCGCCGAATACTGGGAGGTGATAGAGCGCCATGAACGTCTGATCGGCGGTTGCATCTGGGATTGGGTCGACCAGGGGCTCCGCCGGACGACCGACGACGGCCGCGAGTATTTCGCCTACGGCGGTGATTTCGGCGACGTGCCCAACGACGGCTCCTTCTGCATCAACGGCATGGTGTTCGCTGACCGAACCGTGCCGCCGAAGATGTGGGAGATGAAGCGTGTCTATCAGTACGTCGGTATCGAGCCGGTCGATCTGCCCGCCGGCCGAATCCGCGTGATAAACAAGCACTTCTTCACGAACCTGCGCGAGTTTGAGGGGCGCTGGGAGCTGACGGCGGATGGTGTGTCGATTCAGAGCGGCGTGTTGCCGGCGCTGGACCTTGAACCGCAGGCGGATGCGGTCGTTACGCTTCCGATCGAACAGCCGGAGCTGAAACCCGGTAGTGCTTATTTCCTGCGCGTGAGTTTCCACCTGCGAGCTGACACGCGCTGGGCAGACCAGGGGTACGAAGTCGCCTGGCGGCAGTTGGCCATGCCGTATGACATGCCGGCGGCACCGCTGCTCGCGCTGGACGAGATGCCCAAGCTCAAATGTGACGAGCAGGGCGACCGGATTGCGATCACGGGCGACGACTTCGAACTGCGCTTCAGCAAGCAAGCCGCGACGATCGCGGCCCTGCGCTATGCCGATCAAACCGTGGTGTCTGATGAGGGCGGCACAATCCGCGGGCCGGTGCTCAACGCGTTTCGCGCTCCCGTCAATAACGACAGATACTGCGACGCTAGCTGGCGCGACGCGGGTCTGGACGCGCTTGAACGCGTTGTGCGGCGGGTCGAGCTCGACGCGAGCAATCCGCGCGCGTTCCGTATTGAAACACTGGTCGAGTCACGCGGCCGGGGTGGCTGCCGCTTTGACTTGCATACCACCTGGACCGTGCTCGGCAATGGTTGCGTCGATGTTAGCAGCCGCATCGAACCACACCATGCGCCCGAGATCCTGCCGAAGATCGGCTTGCGGCTGGAGTTGCCACCAGCGCTGGACAACTTCACTTGGTTCGGCCGTGGCCCGCATGAGAACTACGTCGATCGCAAGACCAGTGCTGATGTCGGGGTGTATCGCTCGACGGTTGCCGAGCAGTTCGTGCCCTACCCCGATACCCAGGAGACCGGCAACAAGGAGGATGTGCGGTGGGCCGCGCTGACAAGCGCCGACGGCGCGGGGTTGCTGGTTGTCGCCGGCTCCACGATGAGTGTTACGGCGCTGCACCACACCGCGCAAGACCTCACCGCGGCCCGGCATCCGGTTGATTTGCCGCCGCGCGATGAAGTGTACCTGTGTCTCGACGTGGCTCAGAACGGGCTTGGCGGCGCGAGCTGTGGGCCGGCGCCGCTGTCCAGCTACATCCTGCGCCCGCGCGCGGTGAGCTTCAGCTTCAGCCTGCGCCCATACCGGCCGGCGCTGGGCAGCCTGGCCGATGTGGCGCGCCCGCGCGTGCCGATCGCCGCGCCCGTGAGCATCGTACGCGATGACGCCGGCGTGATTATGCTGACCAGCGACACCCCCCACGTGCAAATCCACTTTACGACTGACGGCCGTGATCCGGGCGCACATGGCCGGGAATACACTAAGCCGTTCGATTTCGCGGAGGGTGGCGAGATTATGGCGGTCGCGCTGGGCGATGGTTTGATCCCCAGCGGCATCAGCCGCACCACATTCGGCTTCCTCATTCCGCGCAACCAGAAGCGAATCACATTCGTTGACAGTGAGCACACCGGTGAGGGTGAAGCCCGTCACGCGATCGATGGCAAGCCGGGCAGTTACTGGCACACGCGGTGGGGGCCCGGTGAGCCGTCCCATCCGCACGAGATCCAGATCGATCTGGGTGACCACTACGTGCTGAGTGCCTTTACGTACCTCCCGCGCCAGGGCAATCACAACGGGCGCATCGCCGACTATGAGCTGTATCTGAGCGCCGACGCGCGCGACTGGGGCACGCCGGTCAGCGTCGGGCGCTTTCCAGACACGGCGTCGCTGCAAACGGTGGTCTTCGATCCGCCGCACGCCGCCCGCTATTTACGCTTGGTAGCGAAGTCGGAAGTAGCCGGCAATGCGTGGACCAGTGCCGCCGAGCTGGACGTGATCGCCACCGGGCCTGCCAGGTAGCGGCCGGCGCCCGCGTCGCCTGACGAGCGTCAAGAGCCGCGTGTACACCCGCCAGCCGTACGAACGGTGTAGGCTCGTCTGGCGACCCGTGCTGACCACTGTATGTGGCTGGTGTGATTGAGCAGGCGCGCGCACGTCAGGCCTACATCGATCACGCGCTCCAGTCGTTGTCGCCCTGATCACGCCGGCCACGCGGATTGGTTTCGTTCCGCTGGTACTGCATTAACACTCCTCCGGATTATCCCTTATCAGGCGCCAAATCCGACAGCGCAAGTCAAACAAGTGCTAATTCGTCTCTATCTAAGCCGGTACGAACGACTGCGGCGTTGTCAGCGACGCTGGCCGCATGGTTCGCACTGACATCTTCAGATGGTTCGAGCGACGTGATATGCACGCCGCTGGTCAAAGATCAGGGAGAATAACATGTTGACGAAAGCACACTGTCGCATTGCCGCGTTGCCCACTGCCACTATTCTCATTGCCGCGCTTGTGGCTGCGTTGCCGGCCTCGGCCCAGATAGTCCATCGTGACTATGGCCCCGTGCAGCACGACTTCGAGCTGAAGCCGGGGGGAAGCGTCGTGCCTGAAGTCACGGTGAAGTATTACTGCCATGCCTGGGTCCAGGAGTTTCAACCAGACTGCGCTTCCTGGGACGTGCGACCGGTCGGTCAGCCGGCTGACTGGCAGGAGCTCGGCCGCGACTATCTACGCCGCCGCGGCGTCGTCCGCACCAATAAGCTCACCGGGGGTGGCGGTGTAGAGGCCAACACGGTGTCGATCGTGATTCCCGCCGCCGGGTTTGCGCAAACTGACTACACGGTCACGGCACAGGGCGCCTGCGCCTCGTCAGCCGAAGCCAACACGCGGATCAGCGTGGACGCGTTTGCCGCCGGCACGAAAGTGAGCGGGCAGCTCAAGTGCTGGGGTTTTGCTGAGGCGGTTCGCCCGCCGGCGCGCTCCGCGCGGGCTTATGCGTTCAGCATGGCCGCAGTCGAGGCCCGCGGCGGCCGCCTGCTGCGAAACGGGCAGATCAAGTGGACGCGTACCGTGCGCGATCAGCTTCACGGCAGCACCATTGCCAGCTCTCAACGTGACCCGATCGAATACACCGTAACCGACCTCGTCACCGGTGAGGTCTTTCACGGAACTCTGCTGTCGATCAAGGTCGACGCGCGCTCGGCTGCGCCTGGCAATCCGCTCAGCGAGTTTGGCTGGGAAGCCGATATCCTCGAAATCGGGGCCGACACCGACGTCGTTTTCGAAGTCGACCTGACCAGCCCGTTTACTACGCCCAACGGCTACGTCAAGCTCGTGACCGAGAATGGTGTTGTGACCGAATCGGTCGCGACCGACGCCTACGCCGGCGTACTGCCACCGGTCGGCACCGCGCTGCCGCTCACAATACCGTTTCCGATCAGCACCGATTTCGACTATGACTTGGGAGATTTCGATGGACACGACCTCGACGTCGAGATCAACATGAACGGCAACGGCGAGGCACAAGCCGAAGTCGGCGGTACGGACGTTACGTTGGCATATGTCGCGATGGACGAGCAGCTCAATCTTGATCCCGCGCATCCTACGGTTGACGCGATCTTCTCGCCGCTGGGTATGCCGCTGGAGATTTTCGCAGATGGTGTGCCGGAGATGGAAGGCTTCACGCGCCTGTCGCTCGTGCCCCCTGGGCCCTTTGAAGGACCATACGTCGATCTCAACGCGGCGGGGATCGGTGCGGTCGATGTGAGCGATCCGACTACCAACCTGCGGGCTGAACTACGCTACTACCAGGACGCCGAGACTAATCCGGACCCGTATGTGGATGCGCCCATCGGGGTGCGCCTGTACGACCTGGCAACCGACGGTACCCCGCTCGGCAGCCGAGACTACGGACTCATCTATGGCACGCAGTGGGATGATCCCGCCTATCCGCTGTGGACGCAGAAGATCCTGCCGCTCGCGGGAGACCCGTCCTCCTACGTCGAGTCCGGCGACTTTGACCCGACCAGCGTCGATCGTATTGGGCTCTACGGAATGGATCTGCTCGGTGGCGGCGAGGACTTCGTCGATGTCAAACAGCTAGGCGTTTACCAGGCCTTTGAAGCACCGCCCGCGCTGCTCGGCGACGCAAACTGCGACGGGCTGGTCAACAACGGTGATATCGATGCCTTCGTGCTCGCCGTTACCGATCCGGTCGCGTACGTGGCAGCCTATCCGGATTGCGACATCAACAACTGCGACGTAAATCAAGACGGTCTTATCAACAACGGTGATATCGACGGGTTCGTGGCGATTCTGAGCGGCGGCTGATCCCACGCGCGGCATCATGCATGGCAGGTTGCCACCCCGGTGGCCGGTGCGCGTCGAACGCATCGGTCGCCGAGGGTGGTCGTGGCGTCAATTCCGCGATAGTCACAAACGTCAGAGGATCGCAGGTATCACAGCGGTGACGGGCGCAGTCGGTTGTCTGGCGACTGCGCGCTCGTTCAGCGGCGCATGACCTTGCCTTGAATCCGATTTGGCTTCAAGTCGGTGATCTCGATCAGGTCATCGAACGGCGGCTTGCTGAGCAGCTTCGCCAGCGATTCGGCCGAGAGCTTGGTTGTGACGCGATAGACGCCCGTGCCATTCGTCAGGTCGCCGCTGACGCCGTCAATGTGCTCATGCTCGGCGAGCGCCGTCTTGATCTTGCTGTACCGGCCGAAATTCATGCCCGCGAGTTCCACCGTGATGTCACCGCCGACAGTCAGTTGTGTTGACCACTGTTCCAGAATGGCGTCGCGCAGCCGAATCGCCAACGGCGTGGGAGTATTGGCGCGCCGTTGTTCCGGGAACGTGGCGGCGACGAGCGCGGCGCGGGCCGCCTGCGGGCTGAATGCCGTGCGGCTGCGCACGCCTTTGCGCGTTACGGGCAGCGACTGTGTGGTCATCAGCTTGCCGGTATCGGTCCAATAGGCCTTGGCGATCACATCGCAGTTGTAAAACGCGGCCGGCACGCCATAGAGGTCTTCCAGACCGGCCGGATTGGCATGCGCCGTACCGCGTATGAAGATGTGCGCGCCGGCGTCCTTGGCGAGTCGCTGGAGCTTGCCGTCATCGCCCCGGAGACGGGCTTCATTGTCTTCACGGCGCCGCAACTCCTCGATCGCGCTCCGTTCGACCATCTCAAAGCCCGCTTCAGTGAACATCTGCTCGATGCGGGCGGCGACGAACGAGTCGGCTTGCAACCTGCCGTCAACATACTCGTCGATCAGCACCATCATCTTGGGCCGGCCCATCTGGTCGAGCAGGTGCTGCACAGCCCCCCAGGTTTCAACGACGCCATTGACCCGAACCAAGGCCTCGATTTCCACCACGACCGTGCCGTCCGCCCCCGGTTTCTCGTCCAGAACGTCGTATTCCGAGACAAAGCCCGCCGCGCGGCTGTAAATCGTGTCACGAACCAGCACGAAGTCTTCGGTCTGGCTGTAGGACTCGATGCGCACGCCGGCCCCCTGTTCGACCGCGGCGCGCAGGGCCTGACGAATCGCATCGTCGCGACTGAGCCCCTCGGCCTTTACACGCACTTTCACGAGCTGATCGTCTTGCGCGCTGAGCGGCGTGGCAGCGCAAGCCGCGATGGCTAGCGCGACCAGCGTGAGGATTCTCATGGCTGCACCTCTGCGTCAGGCGTGGGCTGATCCACGGCGGCCTCGGGCGGGTCGACTTCGATGCGGCGCATCCCGCGCTTGACAATCTCCCACAATCGCCGCATCGGCAATTCGACCCGGACGGCAATCACGCCATCGGGTGTCGGTTCAGCCACGGCGACCATCCGTGCCGCGGTGAGGAACATCACCACGTCTTCTTTTAACTCCGGTCGCTCGGCCAGAAAGGCCTCGATGGTAACTCCGTTGCGAATCACCAGTTTGACGACCTGTTGCCGCAAACGATCCATGCCGTCGTAACGGGCCGCCTGAATCCGGGCATCCATCGGCGGGTCAGCAACGGCGACACTTGGCACGTACCGGCCGGTGGCGCGCACCAGGCCGTCGGCCCACCTGGGCACATCAAGCTCGCGTGATTCGTATGCCGATCGCAAGATGTGCCGTGGGGGTGGCGTGGCCAGCCCCGTAGCGGAGATGGTCGTGGCGTTAACCAGCAGAGCCATCTCGCGAAAGTCCGCCGCGTGGAACTCGTGGCCGTCATAGTGATCCCGATGAACCTCGGAGAGGATGCGAATCAGATCCGGCACGCGAATTTCCGCCGTCGCCGTGGCAACCTGGTCCGGGTCCAGCGACACGGACTGGGTGGCGGTGTCGGCGAGGCCGGCCAGGACCGCTTGACGAATCTCGCGTCCGTGGTCGAGAAATTCCGCCAGACGGCGCGCGCTGGTTATTTTCAGTTGTGCTGCGCTGTCCAGCAGGGCCTGCAATGCGTCGGCGGTCGCCGCGCGGCGCGCCAGCTCGAGCCCTTCAGGCGCGACATCCTGCCAACCTTCCGGCTTGGCTGAATCATCCACACGCTCATCGAGCGCCGCCACGCCGGTGCTCCACACAAAGGGCCATTGTCTCGCCGCGGCGTGCAGCGTGCGTTGAGTAAGGGCCTGCTGCCGCGGGGGCGCGTACTTCTGCTGCAACGTGACAAGCAACTCCACGACTTCATCCGGCGGGATCATCAGATCGGCTTCGGCCGTTCCATCGCCATAAATGCGTACGGGGCCGTGGCATGGCCGCGAACGCAATTCCAGGCGCAGGGCCCGGTCCAAGGCGACGTTGCCGGCCAACCACGTGCCGATCGTGGCACCGTCCTTCAGCGGCAGCGCCAACACGGCCTCAACCAGACTGCTATGCGCATCGGCCAGGCTCATGCGCGTGAGGAAAGCCTGGTCCGGCGAGGAGAGCGGCGGCGCGGCCGACGCGGGCATCGCCGACATGACCAACATCAGCCAGCACCAGCCGACGCAGGCGCTGCGGTGCAGATGCGCCGGGGTCGAAACGCGGCTCCTGGGACTCTGTCCCCTCGATCCTGTGAAATCAACCGCGTGCCACGGCTCTGTGAGCCGTGCCGCGCGGGGATGGGAGAAACACGGCTCACAGAGCCGTGGCACACGGCAGTTTCGTCGGGACAAGGTGTTGGTTACATATTCATTACTCAACGGTCATCTCTCCCGGCGATACTGCTCGCGCTTCGTTGCGATTACTCTCTGTTGAGCCGTCGATACTCGTCACCGACAACGCTCCACACGTGTACGCCGGGGATCGACACCGTAACGATTGCGGCGTTGTCGGTGAAGCGCGTCTCCTCGATGGTCGCGTGGATGAGAACGGCATCCACGCGCGTCGATACATATTCATCCTTGGTGACTAGGTCGCGCACCAGCATCTGGTCGTCGATCGGCAAACCGGCGATTTGCAGGGCGAGATTGCGCTTGGCAACCAGTTCGGCGGCCCGCCGTGCCTTCAGCCGGCCCTGGGCGGTGTCAAAGGCCGCGTCGCTTGCCTCCCCCGTCGCCTGGATACTCGATTCGACCCAGTTTGGCCGCGCGATGGTGGCGTCAGCGATGGCCTGGGGCGTCAGGTACTTGGCCGGCGGGACCGACATGCCGGTTGCCTCAAAATCGCGATGAACCACATCGCGCGCTATTCGTCCGATCTCCGCCGCCTCGATATCATCACCTTCGTAGTGGCGGCCGTGAAGCTGCTCGACGATCCTGATCACCTGCTCGGCGGGGATGCGCATGGTGACCTCGACGATCATCTCGTCGCCCCGATAGTACGTGCCTACCGGCTCGGCGCCTTTCAGGAAGTCATCCATCTCGGTGCGGATCTCGTCGCTCTGCGTGACAAAGTCTTCGATGAGCGTGGTGGACGTCAGACGCAGCCCCATGATGCGCTCGGCGAGCTGTCGCCATGCGTCCTGTTTGGCGCCGCGGACCGCCATCATGCGGGCCCGCGACGGCACGTGTTTCCATACGCCAGGCAGTGATGAGCCGCCGCTTGCGCTGTCGCCGCCGGGCAGCTTGGGCAGCAGGGCCACAACGCCGCTGGGCAGCCCAAAGGGCAGATCATCGCGCGGGGCGCCCATTCCGATGGTCTTGAGCGTCTTTTTCTCTGCGCGCGTTGGAATCGAATCAAAGTCGCGGGTGTCGATTCTGTCGCCCCGGTAGTGCTGCTGATAGGCGCCCCGTAGCGTCTCGACGGCGTCAGCGACGGTCAGCTCCGCCTGCACTTCGCAGGAGTTGTCCGGAAAGTAACGCGCCTCCCCGATACGGACGCCGCGCACGAACTCGTCAACCGCGCTGTGGATCAGGTCGCTCTCCATGACAAAGTCGTAGACTGTGGTCGAGGAGTTGATCTGGAGACCGTAGACCGTCTCGGCCAATTGGCGGTAGGCATCCGCGACCGCGGCCCGCCGGGACATTAGTTTCTGCAGTTCCACATCCTGTGCAGCCGCGCTGGTGGTGCTGATAACCGCGAAGATGCCGAGCAGGGCGATTTGTGCGGTTCTCATCTGAATGGTCCTTCTGCTGGCCTGGTGTGCCGTCGGGGCGCACAACGGAAAGCCCGCCCGCTGCGTATGAAACAGTCTGACACGGACCGCGCCCGCAGGTTAGTGTGCGTCGCGCGGACAATATCATACCGGCAAATCGGATATGGCAAATCGGCCGCCTGGCGGGCGCCGGCATTTCGTGCTTGTCGCGGGGCGGCTATAGTGACGCTCGCCCGGCCTGAGCAGGCCTGATGGGTCGAAAACCCGAGCGGTGCGACCGGATTCGCCCGCACCGGACGGCCCCCCAAACGCTCGAGGATTGCCGTGCCGCCACCTGCTACCGCGTCATCATCAAACGGCAAACCGTCGCTTCACCAGCGCCTCGACGCCTTTCTGAGCGAGCGGCCCGACGTCGTGCTGATGGCG
This sequence comes from Phycisphaerae bacterium, assembly GCA_963675745.2. Lineage (GTDB taxonomy): Bacteria > Planctomycetota > Phycisphaerae > UBA1845 > Fen-1342 > JAFGRR01. The sequence goes on along the minus strand of CAXXWX010000026.1, from coordinate 423,777 downwards.
CCGATCATGGTCTATCTGTTGCTGCTGGCGCTGCGCGACGTCTCCTGGTTTGGCTTTACATATGAGCAGCGCTGGATCACGTCGCTTATCCGCGGCGTGGGGGCCCTGATCGCTCTTTGGCTGGTTAGCAAGCACCTGCCGGCCTGGGGCCGCCCTCACTGGTATCTGGCGATCCCGGCGGGTTTCCTGGCCGCCGCCGGCTGGGTCGCCGGCCAGCACTTCTCTGATTACCTTGGGATTCCCCATCGTCTGCCGCTACCCTTCTTCGCCGGTGAGCCCGGGCCGATTGTCGACCCACGTGACTTGCTGGGGCACTACAAGCTCTATTGGGGAACCATCACGGCGCGCATCGCCGTCGCCGTCATCGCCGTGCCGCTGGTTGAGGAGATTTTCTGGCGTGCGTTCCTGCTGCGGGCACTGATCAACTGGGCGGATTTCGAAAAAGTGCCGCTCGGCAAGTTCACCTGGTTTTCGTTTGTCGGCACGGCGCTGCTCTCGACCGTGCAACATCCCGACAACTGGGCGGTCAGCATCTTCTGCTGGATGGCGTTTAACCTGCTCTTCTACTGGAAACGCAGCATCCTGTTCCTCGTGATCGTACACGGCGTTACGAATCTCGCGCTGTACATTTATGTCGTCAAAACCCACGACTGGATTTTCTGGTAATGCCGCGCCGGGCCGAGCGATTATCGTCGGGGGACGCCGCGTGCATTCTATGCCTGCTTCTGGCCGTCTCCGCAATTGCCGACGACCGGCACGTCTCGCCGGAGCAGACGCTCTGGCAAGAGGTTACCGCGCTGGACGCATCGCTGTCGCAAGGGCCCGCCGGGCAGGAGTGGTTCTCGCGGGCCGTCGCGCAACGCCGCCGGCTTCTGGCCAAACTTCAACTGTACGTGCAACTCTATCCCGGCGGGACGCATCGTGATGCCGCGGTGCAACGTGAGCTGGAGACGCTGTTCGAGATTGGTGCGCTGACGGGCGGCGATATTGGGCCGTTGCGTGAGAGAGTGCAGGCCTACCTGGCGGGGCAGTGGCCGCCGGCCGTGCGTCATGAAGCCGCGTACTGGGAAGTCGTATGCCGCCACGCCGATAGCGCCTCGGCAGCGCAGCCGACAACGTGCCTGACCGAACCCTCGCGTGCGCTGCTCGACGACTACTACGCATGCGTGCGCGACTACCCCGCCAGCCGCCACACGCCCCGTCTGGCTGTCATCCTGTTTGATGACGCGATGCGACGCGGCGACAGCGAGCGCATGCGCTGGTTGGTGACGGTGGTGCGGGGCCACGATTCCGGTCGGCAGATCGGCGAATTGCTGGCGGGGCGATTGGACCGCCTGGCGGCAGTCGGCCGGCCGTTCCCGCTGAAGTTGCGACCGGAAGCTGTCACTGCCACCCACGAGGCGGTCGGTGTTGCGGCCCTGGTGGTCATCTGGGACAGCATGAATCCCGCGTGTCGCGCGTGCGTCACGCAGATCGAGGAGTTTCGACGCGTTCACCCCCAGATCGTGGTCATCGGTGTCAACGTTGACCCCACGCGCGAGCGGTTTGAGGCCGCCCGGACAGAGCTCGGCATCGCCTGGCCCCAGGTTTACGACGGCCTTGGCCGCGCAACCTGGTTCGCGCGGCGCTGGGGCGTGCGCCGCGTGCCGTTCGTGTTCGTGCGTGGCGCGGACGGCCTCCTGGTCGGCTCCGGCCCCGGCGATGCCTGGCGCGAGTTGGCCGAGCGTGCTTTGTCAAGCGGGAGCCCCGATTGACAGCGCGGGCCCCGGCCGTCAAACTCCCAATGTCACTGCGCCGCGAGCACGACGGTGTCCGGCGACAAGCCTCGGGAGCGTGTGTGTGCCCGAAGACCAGCTAACGCCAACTACCGGAGCACGAAGTTGAAGCCACCGCTGATTATTGGCGCCGTATTGGGACTGTTGGTGGTGCTGGTGTGGGTGTTTGTGCCCACGCTGCAATCAGAATCGGCGCGCGCGGCGGATGCCGCCGGCGCCAGCGCCGAACTGGCTCGCCGGCAGATGTCGCGCTACTCGCCAACCCTGCCGGTCACGGAGCCGCATGTTGCGCTCGACGAGCTGAAAGACGCTGATCTTTCCGCGCTCGAGTCGGCTTCGTCGCACCTGCGCACGGCCCAGGCCCGCATCAAGGCCCAGGCCGAAGGGGAAGAGCTGGAGCCGAACTACGTTGCCGACGGGGTGCCCGCAGGTGAGATGCGCAAGGGAATCGCCGGCTTCGAAGCGCTGCTCCGCACCAACCGCCAGCTACTGGTCGATGCCACGGCCGCGGCGGGTGATGCGGCCCGCACGCCCGAGCGCCCACCCCAGGCGACTGTCGACATGATTCTCGGGATGGCCCATCTGCTGGAGGGAGAGGCCGCGCTGAACGAGGCCCTGCATCTCAGGAGCCGGCTCAGTGACGCATATGGCGAAATCCGACGGCTCGGGGCGCAGCACCGGCTTGTGCGGATAAAGGCCGACTATTTCGAGGAATTGGAGATCGAGCCAATCCTGGACGACCTGCGTGAAGGCGAGCACGGCCGCGAGTGGATCAGCGCTCAGGCCGAGCAGGCCCACGCCGACGCCGAACAACTCGCCCAGGACGTCGCCCAGCGCGAGGAAGATCTGGCCGCGGTTCAGGAAGAGCTGCGCGCCGCGCGCGATGAGCGTCTCAGGCTCGAAGAGGAGGGTTTTCGGGCCGGTGACGATGCGGCCTTTGCGAGATTCCGCGAACAGTGCCGCGCCATCTTCGGGCGTCTCGATCAGCTTCAGACGCGCGAGCAAAATCTGTTGTTCGGCCGCCTGTCCGAGGACGATGATGAGCCCGTGCTCGGTCTTGATGAGTTGCGCCGCAAACACGCCCTGCACGTGGCACTCGCCGAGCGCTACGACACGGCGATCACGGCACTGGATGATCAGATCGAATTCATGCAGACCGCATCCGCCGAGGCCCGGGCCGGAGTCGTGGATTACACGGATCGGCTCAACGAATTGATGGAGCAGATGCAGGCGGTTCATCCGGTGCTGAAGGAACTCGCGAACGCGGCCAACAACAAGGAAGAGGAGGCGCTGCGGGCGGCCCACGCCGCGCGCGATGCGTTCGTCAAGGCCGACAGCGCCATCCGTGATTGGAAATCCGCGGCTCGGGAAACGCGCACCACCTACGACCCGCAGAACAAGAACGAACGTCTGGACAGGATCGTCGGCGACCGTTCGATTGATCAGTACGCCAAGATGGCCGAGGCCGCCGCCCGCATGTTGGAGGGCCGCATTCACGCGCAGCGGCTCGACGGGTTCACCCGTCATCGCGAGACACTGGTGCAGGTCAGCGAGCTGGTCGGCGCCGGCACGTTTGACGACACGGTGATCCTGGAGGGCATGGACACGGCGCGCACCGAGGGAGAGACCGCTGTCAATCGGGCGATCGAGATTTACGATGCCTGGGATGTGCGCTCGGAGACCAAGTGGATCGCCGAATCATCGAAGGCGGCCGCGTACTACCTGCTGTCAAAGCTCCTGGAGCAGGATCGCGATCAGTTGCAGTGGGAGGCGGCGCGCATCATCTATGCCGCGGTGGACGGGCGCGAGCAGAGCCCGTACGTGGCTGATCAGGTGATCTTCCGCAACTACCTGGTGAAGAAGACCGGGTATACCCCCGAGGCTGAAGTCGACGAAGCCGAAGGCGAAGCTGACGACGGCGGTTTCGCCGACCCCAACGACCAGTAGACTTACGCAATCCCCCGACCCGGCCGCGCCGTGCCCCGCGCGTGGTGGGGCTCCACCAGAGGCGTTTCGTGTCTCGCGTTACAGCCAGGCGCAGCACGTTACAGCTCGGCGCAGCATGCCATGTAACGGCCGGCGCCTCGCCGGCCGCCGGGTGTCGGAAACGCCGACTAGTAGCGACGGCCTGCGAGGCGCAGGCCGCTACAGCGCCAAGCGCGCGACGTGGCAGCGCCAAGCGCGCGACGTGGCCGGAGTGTCAGGGATTCAGGAAGCTCGAAAGAATCGTTGCGACGTGCCCGCCGGCCCGACGTGAATGCGCGTGCTGCGCAGACAGCGCGGACAGCGCGCGGTGTAGCACTGCTGGTCCGGTCGGCGATATACGCGCGAGTAGACGTTGCAGCACTCGAAGTGGACGCAGAGGTACGGCCGCTGAGTGCCCCCGGCATTGTCAGTCGGCCGCGTTTCACCATGCTCGTTATCGGACACCGGAGCTCTTCTCCAATCACCTGCCCGCCAATCTCGTATCGGCCGCCGAACACGCAGGTGTTTAGCGCAAGACAACCACGCCACGCCATCGTCCGCCGGCAGCTCAGGAGCGCGATCGAGGGGCCGCACGCAAGCTACGTGCGGCGGCGACAAACCCGCGCACCGCGTCGTGATCCTTGATTCCCGGAGACCTTTCCACGCCACTGGCCACGTCCACCCCGTGGTACAGACTTCGATCGGCCGCCTCCGCGAGGTTGTCGGGCGTCAGGCCGCCGGCCAGCCACAATTCGGGCTGCTGGCCGGCAAGTTGGCCGGCCGCGGCGGCCAGGCAGTCATAGCCCGGGTGTGGCGCGCCTTTGCGCACGTCCAGAATCACGATGTCCACGGTGGCCCCCAGTGAGCCGCACACCAGCAGATAGTTGCGCAGATGCTCGCTGTCACTGATATGCCCGATATCCCAGGCTCTGATCACGCCGAGCCCGGGGAAGCGCCCGCGCAGCGACTGGATCAGTGTTGGCGGTTCGAGGCCGTGCAACTGCACCCATCGCGCGCCGGTCGCATCCAGCGCCGCCTCGATCTCCTCGAACGGCTGATCCTGGAAAAGCAGGACCGGCTGGGTTGTGGTCGGCAGCCGCTCGGCGATGCTGGTGGCGCCCGCGATGGTGACTCGCCGCTTACTGTCAGCCAGTATCAGCCCGGCGAGATCCGCCCCCGCGTCCGCCGCGACCAGTGCGTCTTCAAGTCGGGTGATGCCGCAGATTTTCACATGCATCGCGTCACGCACTCCAGACCATAAGGTCTGCCCGCAAGGCTGTCTTCGAATCCCCAGCTCACCACCAGGCTAGGGCTATCCGCATTATAGCCTGTACGCTCGGCCCGGCTTTCCCGTATCATCCCTCGGTCATGCTAATGGTCGTCATCGGCATTCTCTCAATCGTGCTGGCGTTTCCGCGCCCCGGTCTACAACGTCCTGCCCGCCCCGTGGCTGATCTGGTTGGCTGTGGCCCTCGCCGTCCTGACGCCGCCCGCGTTCGCTCTCTGGGTAAAACGCCGCGTCATCACGGCCCTTGATCGTTACCCACGAGATCCATCGCACGGGCAGTTCATATTCGCGCGCGGGTCGTTCATCGTCCAGTGGGTGCTCGGCGCGCTGAGCGCCGGCTTGCTGCTGTTGACCGATTGGCAGGTGCTTTGCTGCCGCATCCCGGTTGTTGGAAACTGGCTGCTTGTGCCCAGCCTGGCGGCGATCGCGCCGTTTCTTTGTGCGATCGTGCTGGTGTGGGTGGCGCTCTATCCGGCGGACCGCGCCGTGCGGCAGATCGCCATCGAGGTCTACCTGTTCCGCGGTAAGCCGGTGCATCCGGTCTGGTCGCTGGGTGAGTACGTCATCCATAACCTGCGGCATCAGGTGCTTTTCATCCTGATCCCGATGTTGATGATCCTCGCCGCGCGCGATGTGGTGCAGTGGTACACGGAAGACCTGCGCGATCTGGTCGGCTACGAGTTCTTCCCCGACATGCTGCTGGGCTGTGCGGCCGTGGCGGTCGCGCTTATCACGCCCGAGATTCTGAGGCACGTCTGGGTCACCACGCGTTTACCCGACGGCCCGCTGCGTGACCGTCTGCTGGCCGTCAGCCAAAAGGTGCGCGTGCGTTGCCGCGAGATTCTCATCTGGCGCGCCGGTGGCACGCTGGTGAACGCCGCCGTGATGGGCATAATCGCTCCGCTGCGCTATGTCCTGATCACCGATGGCATGCTGGAGCAGATGGAAGATCAGAAGATAGAGGCGGTTTATGGTCACGAGGTTGGCCACATCAAGCGCCATCACATATTCCACCTGCTGTGCTTTGCGTTGATCAGCGGGTGTCTTGTGACCGTATTCTCCGTCCGCACGCAGGGCGCGCCGCCCGCGACGTACCAGACGTTGGGCACGGTGCTGGGCGTAGTCCTGTTCGTGAAGTGGGGCGTGCTGTTTGGCTGGGTGTCCCGGCGTTTTGAGTGTCAGGCCGACGTCTATGGCGTGCGCACACTCGCGCTCAGCGGCCTGCCGTGTTACCAGTCGTGCGCGATGCACGGCCAGTCGCCGGCCGAAGCGCGCCTCGACGTGCACGACTCCCAGGTCGCCGCGCCGAAGCAACCAGCCACGGCGTCATCCTCCATGAATGATCCGCAGGCGCCGCTGTGCCTCACCGCTGCTCAGGTCTACGGCACGACGCTGAACGATGTGGCGATGCTCAACGGCATTCCTCCTGAGTCGGGTAGTTGGCGACACGGTTCGATCGCCGCGCGCGTGCGACTGGTTCAGTCATTCGCGGCGATGCCCGACAAGCTGCGCGCATTCGAGCGCTGCGTGTTCCGAGTCAAGGCGGCCATTCTGCTGGTCTCGTCGGTCAGCGTGGTTTGGGCGCTGTACGAATTGCGGTTGTGGCAGTTGGTCGACGGCCTGTGGCGGGATGTGTCCTGATTTGGCGCCGTTCGATCAGCAAAACGCAGACGGCGGTCTTCCAGGGTGTGCGTCAGTCGGGGCCGCGCTCCGCGGTTGCCAATCGGTCTGCCATCTTCGCCACAAGGCGATCAGCACCGCCCACATCACCATGAAAATCACCAAGCCGACCGTTGAGTGACTGATTCCCTCAAGGGCTTCCGTTCCGAATCGCCGTGCCAGCGCGACGAGACAGACAACGCGCAGCACATTCGCCAGGCCGGCCAGACAGACTGCGAATACGACGAACGCGGCTGCCCGCCGGAATGACAGGTCGCCGGCACAGGCTAGAAACCACGCCCAGGCGACCGCGATTTGCCAGGTGTTCAGTCCACAGCACTCCGGCGCCACACAGACCTGTCCGCCCGGCCAGTGCAGCATCGCGTCGTGCGCGGTGAGCTCACCCCCCGCCACCAGCGACATGCCGGCCACAGCCGACGCGAGCGTGTTTTGCAGGAGAGGGATCAGCTCGGCCGGCACATCGAGAGGGAGACCGACAAGCAGTAGTCCGAAGCAGGCGGCCGCCATGCGGCGCGGACCGCACGGACCGAACAGGGCGGCGGATGTTCCCAGGAACGTGAGAGCCCAAGTAACGCCAAGAAGCTCCAGCGGCAGCACAAATGTCGCGGTCGCGCTTGATGCTACGCCGATCCAGACCGGCAAGAGCGCTCGCCGCGAGCGCACTGGGAGTTCGCCGGCCAGTTGCAGCCAGCGCAGTCCGGCTGCGATCAAAAGCGGCAGCGCAATCATCGCCAGCTTCCAGCGGCCCGCGGGGGCGAGCGCGAGGCGCGCCGCCATCGCGCCTGCGCTCAACAAGAGAATCACGAGCGGGATTGCGGCCGGCCGCTGGAGAGGACGCGAGACGAGTATCATCCCTGCGACTCGTCAGGCCCGCCGCCGCGCTGGGGCCGTCTTCGTCTGTTGAATACCGCTCCGGTGATGGCCGCGGCGCCGGCGATGAGCGTAAGCGCAACGGGGCCGGGCTCCGGCGCCGTCGCAGCCCCGCCACCACCACCCCCTCCCCCTCCCCCTCCGTCCCCACCATCGTCCCCGCCCCCACCGGCTCCACCTCCACCGCCGGCGATCGCGGCCGTTGGGGCCATGATCACAAAAGTGGCGACAGCAGCCACGGCCAACAACTTCCACAGACGCGCATAAGCATACATCGCAGTCATACCTCAACAATCTGGAACAGGTGATGGTCGTCGGGTCGCCGCCTCGGTGTCGCCGGTGCCGCGGCGCGCATCCGCGCCAGGCGTGAAACGGGGAGGCAACACACCAGCGCGACGATGCCGGCACCCAAGCTGGTGATGGTCGCCTGGATTGGCTGTGTCCGGCTGTAGAATGTCAACGATCCTTGTCGTGCCGGTCGGATATCGTGCGTTGTTTGCGGTTGCACGTCCGGCGCAGTGGCGCACAGGTCACCATCTGCCGTAACCGCGAGCGACCGTCCGGTCCGCTCGGTGCGCACCAGCGGCCGGCGGTTCTCGATCGCGCGCAACACACATTGACCGACGACGCGGTCGGCCAGTGACGCCGAGCGAACCGCTTCTTCGTTGCTCAAGGCGATGATTGCGCGCGCGCCACGTCGCACGTCGTCGGCGGCGAGGTGGGGGTGCATCACCTCGACGCAGATCAGCGTCGCCACGGCGCAATTCGCGGGGCGCAGCAAGGGCTGATCACCGTCGCCCATCTGCATCCCGGGGAATCCGGCCCGCCGTCGTCCAAGCGGGTCGAAACGTCCCAGGGGGTAATGCTCGGTGAATGGAAACAGGCGCCGTTTGTTGTACCAGGTGAGCGCGTCGTCTGAAATCAGCAATGCGCTGTTCTGCCGCATCCCCCCGCGCAAGACGCGCCGCACGCCCAGCAGCAGCTCTGGGTTCCCCGGCTGTCGGTCTGCGATGACGTTGCCGAGCCAGGCGGCATGTGTGGAGTTGCTAAGATCCACATAGGTCTCGGGAAGCAGGAGGAGCGTTGCCCGTTGGTTCGCGGGACCGGTCGCCAGCGCGGGCGCCTGATACGGCTCGGCGCAACGGATTTTCGGCGTGTGGACGCTGTTGGACGCAAAGGCGCGCTGACGCTCCGCTCCATATGCGACGGCCGCCACCACGGTCATCAATGCGACTCCCGCCGCCGGCAGTGCGCGTCGGGTCATTCCGGCAGCGCGCGAGGAGCCGATCAGTTCGGCGATGGCGATGTTCACGGCCGCAAAGACGAACATCGGGCCGGCGGTTCCGAACAGGGCCGCCGTCTGTAGCCACTGGGGATGTGGCCAGAGCGTGGCGGCGAGTTGTGTTGTTCGTGATGGCAGCCAGCAGTCCGCCGCCGCGGTGTCAATGACCGCCAGCGCGGCGGCGCCCAGGATCACGCGCGCCGTAGGGCCGACCGCTCCGTCGAGTCGGGCCATGAACGCGGCAAACAGCGCCAGCGGGAGACCGACGGATAGTGCCAGAAGACTCGCCAGGATGATCACGGCGACAGGTTGGAGGTTGTAGTAGTTCGTTAGCGGATCCAGAGTGCCCAACCCGATCAGCGTGAAGCCGATCGTGCCGGCCAGCCACCCGAGCAGAAACGCATGCCGCGCCTTCTGGCCGCGAATGGCCAGCAGCAACGGTACCAGGCAGAACGTGATGGCGATTGCGGCGCATGGCTGCGTGACAATCCAGATGGCAGGTCCGGAAATCGATGCCAGAATGGCCGCGCGCCGGCATGATGCGCTAGGACGGCCAAATGGCAACGCCTGTGTGTGCATATATCGGTCCCTGCCCGGTGCGTGCGGACTCCTGGTGCGCCGGCCAATCGACCTGATATGCACGCTACTTGAGCACCGCGCGGCCCGCGGTGCGTCGTCGGCTCCGATACCGCAGGGATAGGGATTCCACGACCGCCATGCCGGCGGGCATGGCCGGTGGGGGTGGTGTACATGCGTGTGCAGCGAGGCGGCGAGCTTACTCGACCGCGTCGATCGTCACCTCGTGAATCGACCAGAACCAGTGGTCACTGCTGCCGGTCTGCACAACCTTGATAAACCGCCCGCGCGGCGGCTCGGGCGGGAGGATTTTGATTATAGGACTTGTCGCCCGATCACTCACAATCGCGTCGCCGAGTTCGGCGCGATCGTCGCCAACGAACACCTCGTAGCCGCGCGGATAATCATCGGCCGATTCGGCCGTGTCCAGCACCAGGCCGCGGATCGTCCGGGTGGCCTTCAGATCGATCATGAACCACATCCCCGGCTTCATCGGCGTGCCGCTGTCCCAACGCGTGCTCATGTCACCATCCATCGCGCGCGGCGCGGCATCGTTGTTGTGAGAAGCCGTCAGCCGTGGTGGTCCGGAGAGCTGTTCGCGAATCCGCTTGATTGCCTGCTCCGCGGGGCCACTGAGCTCCGGGTTGTCGAGATAGACTTCCGCGGCTTGCACGGCGCGCTCGTCATCGATCTGCGCCAACGCGGCCAGCACGCGCGTGCGATCCTCGGCGCTATCCGCGCTGCTCATAAGCGTCTTGACGCGTTCAAGCTTGTTGGGCACGGACAGCTCGTCAGCAATCTCGAGCAGGCGCAAGGCGCCGCGCAGCGCCAGCACGCGAGCGCGTTTGAGCTCGGACGTTTCGACGATGCGCATCAGGTCCGGCAGCGGCGTTGCATCGGGCCAGGCGGACAAGCCACGCACCGCCGCGACCGCCACGTCTTCCTCGGTTGCGTTCGCCGCCTCGCGCACCGCCGCGAGTGCCTGCGCGCCTCCCAGGCTCGACAGGCAGTGGATCAGCGAGATCGCCGTGCGCGCGTCGGCGTCTTGCAGGGCGGCGATCAACGGCGCAGCGGGCGACTCGGCCGTCGGTAAGCGCCGGGCGATCGCGAGGACCGTATTCTCGGCCGCGGTTCTCTCGGCATCTTCCGCGGCAGCGCACAGCCAGGCGATGAGCGCCGCGTAGTCGCTCGGCTCGGCGAGTTTGCGGAGCGACTCCAGCGCCGCCACTCGCACATCGAGGTCCGCATCGGTGGACATGGCCAGCAGCACATCTCGCGCCTGTGCCATGCCGCGACCGGCAAGTTGCTGGATGTGTTCAGTCCGTTGCGCGCTCTCTCCCGCTTGCGCGCCGGCGATGATCGCCTCGGGCACGCCCGCACCGCTCAGCCGTGTCAGACTTGCCCGCGCGTCATCCCGCTCAACGCCCGAAGCCTCGGCCGCTATGTCACCCAGCAATGCGACCACATCCGCATTTCCCGGGAGAATTCCCAGCCCGCGCAACGCCGCCTGACGCACGATTGTGTCCTCATGCCGCGCCGCGCGCATCAAAGCCGGCACCGCGGCCGCCTCACCGCGGTCGGCGAGTGCGGAGACCAGCACAGCTTGGCCGGTTGTCGGCAGATTGTCCAGCCGTTCGGCAAACGCCGCACTGACATCCGTCCCCGGCAAATCGCGCACGTTGCGCGCGGCCAGCGCCTGCATGGCCGGGTCCGCATCGCCGAGCATCTCCAGCAACTCGGTGCGCATCGACGACGGTTCGAGCGCGACCAAGGCGCCAAAAGCGCCCGCGCGCGTGGTCAGCGCAAGACTCTCGTTATTGAACACGTCGCGATAGACCTGGGCGGCGGCGGTCGTATCACCGGCGGCCGCCATTTGCTCCGCGCAGCGCAGCAGCGCCCGGGCGACCAACGCATCAGCGGGGTCGGCCGCGGCACGCAACGCGGCCAGCGCGGCGGGACCGCCGATCTTACCCAGGGCCAGCGTGGCGGCGTCGGCCGCGGCCCGGTCAGTCTGGCCGGCAAGACGCGCCAGTGCGTCAACGGCTTCGCGCTCGCGTCGCTCGCCGAGCGTGTTGATGATGCCGACGCGTACCGCGCCCGTGGTCTGCGCAAGCGCACCACACAACGCCCGTCCGGCGCCTGATTCCGCCGGGAAACGTTCGAGCGCATATCGCGCCATGTCTGAGTACTCGGCATCCTCCAGCATTGCTTCCAGCGCCGGAACCGACCGATCGGTACCGATGACTCGCAGCTTGGCGCAAACGAACTGCCGCGCGGCGAAGGACGTGTCCGGTGCGGAGAGGATGCCCAGCAAGTCCTGTTCGAGTGTCGCCAGGGCCGCACCGTCGCCGACCGCGCTGCTGATCAGCGCATCAATCGCGTTGAGCGGTCCACGGTCACTGTCGAAGTCGTACGCGCCGAGGTCGCGCAAAGCGCGGGCGCGATCACCGTGGTTGCTGGGCGTGTCATCGGCCGTCAGATCGCCCAGGGCGTATTGGATGCCGGCCAGATAGTGCCGGAGCACCGCCTCGTTCCAATACACTTCCGGGTTATGTCCCAACGAGCAGTAGAACACACGCCCGCGGCCAAAGCGGTGGACCCACGAGATGGCGAAGTCGCGGTCCGCGCGTTTCATCCCCGGCTGCTCATTTCGCGCGTCGGACATGTCAAGGCTGAGCAGCGTGCGCAGCGAATAGCGCGAGTAGGGGGCCTTGATCTGGTAAATCTCGTCCTTGATCAGGAACGGCTTGCCGGTGAATGACGCGGTGAGCGGATGGTCTGGTTCGTCGATCTTCACCGCCCAGGTGCCGCCGGCGCCCCACGGGTGCCCGTCAAACAGCCCCCCCAGCATCAGTGCCGCCGTCGGCCAGTCGTAAAAGCAATCGGTCGCCGCATGTATGCCGATCAGCCCTTTGCCACTCCTGACGAACTCGACCAGCGCCTCGCGCTGTGCCGGATCTTCAAACGTCAACTGCGTGGTGTTGTTCAGCAGAATCGCGTCGAAGGTCTTCAGATTCTCCGCAGCAATGTCTTTCATGTCGGTGCTGACGACCGTCTCAAAAGCGCCCGTCTTCCGGCCCATCAGCTCGAAGGCCCGGCTGGCCACGGGAATACACCCGTGCGCGTAGCCCTGGCACAGTTGGAACACCAGCACGCGGCGTGGAGCTTGCGGCGGCGCGCAGGGTTCCTCCGGCAAGGCCGACATGATTCGCTGCACAGTCTCTTCGGGAACCGCTTGCGGCTCGGCACCGATGGATGCCGTGCAGGTCGCGAGCGCGGCGGCCAGTGCTGCGACTAGTAATTGCGTCGTTGTCGATTTCATATCGCGCCTCCGCTCTTCTGCCTGATGCGCCGGCGGTGATCTCGGCACGCCACGGCTGATGAACCCGTCAGCCGCCACGGTGACCTCTTCTTACCGGTCAAAGCGACCACGGCGCGCGCATGCCGTGTCCCAGCATGCGTGTCGCGGTCGGATCGTCGATGATCTGTTCGGTGTCGGGATCGAAACGCAGTTTTCGCCCGAGCTGCATGGAAATCTGCCCCAGGTGGCCGGGGGCGACGGAGCGATGGGCCGTTTCGGCCGGCGTCAACGCCTGCTTGCGCAGCTTGATACAGTCGATGAAGTTCCTGCCGTGGCCCGGCGAGTGCAGCAGGTGTGTGTCCTGTGGCCCCATCTGCTCTTTGAGCAGGCTCTTGGGATGGGCGTCAATGCGACCTCGATCAACATAGACCCAACCGTCGGAGCCGATCCACTTCGTCCCCGTTGCCATCCCCTCATTGCCGGAAACGGTTAACGACACATCGCCGCGGTACTTCATGGCGACGTGGAATTGATGCGCCGCGTTATAGATCCCGTTGCCCTGGTACACGCCGTGGGCGTCGATCTCGATCGGCCCGGAGTGATCCCAGTTCATGCCCCAGTGGGCGATGTCGAGATGGTGCCCGATCCAGTCGAGCAGCGCGCCGCCGCCGTAGTTCAGATGCCAGCGCCAATGGTAGTGTACGCGTTTCTCCTGATAGGCCACGCGCGGCGAGGGCCCGACCCAGAATTCATAATCGAGTTGGTCGGGCGGCGTTTGTTGGGTGAAGGGGACGTATTCCCGCGACGAGCCATTGACGGGAAGTCCGACCTCGATGGTGTGTACTTTGCCGATCCGGTCGTTTCTGACCAGTTCACACGCCTGGCGAAAGTTCCCCACGGATCGCTGCCAACTGCCCGTCTGCCAGACGCGCCCGTAACGCTTCACCGCATCGGCGATCGCCCGGCCCTCCAGATAGCAATGGCTGATCGGTTTCTCGCAGTAAATGTCCTTACCAGCCGCCGCCGCCGCAACCGCGATCGCCGCGTGCCAATGGTCGGGGGTGGAAATCACGACGGCGTCGATATCATCGCGCGCCAACACGTCGCGAAAGTCGTGGTAGACCTTACAGTCCTGATTGCCGTATTTCTCGTCCACGCGCTGCTTGGCGCCGGCGGCGTGCTCGCGATCGACATCACAGACGGCCAGCACTCGGCAATCATCCAGGTTCATGAAGTTGTGCATGTTGCCGCTGCCCATGCCGCCCACGCCGATGCTGGCCATGGTGATCAGGTTGCTCGGCGCCGGCCGCGCGCCTCGGCCAAGTGCTGAACTCGGCACAATCCAGGGAGCGGCAATCCCTCCGGCGACAATTGCCGAGCGCTGCATGAACCGTCGCCGGGATATGCCGCGCGACCCGGAGACAGGCGTAGCCCCCGTGTTGCCGGTCAGCGTTTTATTCTTCGTGGGCTGTTGGGGCATGATGTTCTCCTGGTGCGATTCGCCGAGGGCGTCGGGGGCGCGGACGGACGGGATTGGCGAAATGGCTGGGCACGTTACTCCCTGGAAGGGCCGGCCGCTGGACGCACAGTGGTGCTGCCCGCGAAAGTATCCCTTCAAGGTGCGTACTGTCAACTTCTGATCGTCGGGCGTGCTTGGCGTGCTGGACTGTGGAGCGGTGTCGATGCAGCTTCCCGGCGGTGTGGCGGCGACGTAGTGCGTCCATAAAGCAGAAAATGCGTGTGCCTCGATACAAGGCACACGCATCCATGTTGTTCGCGTGTGACCGCTAAAGGGCCACTACGGGGCCGCTAGGCCCACCAGGCGCCCAGGATTCCCTCGAGAATCTGAAACACCCAGCCAAAAATACTGCTGATGAAGTCTAGAATGGCCATCCATTGCCTCCTTGCTTGAACCTCGCTTTGCCAGCAGCGCCAACATAGCGCTGCCGCCGACGGTGTTGACCCGCAAGCCTGTCGTGCTCACAGGCAGCCGGCTCTCCGAGCCGGGACCGCCGATTTATCAGACCGCAACAACATACTGTACTCTCCCCGCCGTGCTTGTGAAGGGGCTGGCGCCCGATTTATCCGGCCTTGCCCGTGCGCGCCCGTCCGCGCCAATTACCCTGCGAGCCGGCGCCGCGCCGCTGTTGCCCGTGTCCTGCCTGAGCGTAGAATCACCCCCATGAAATCCAGCTTTGCCGAACACCTGCTGCCAAACGGCCTGCACGTCATCAGCGAGACCATGCCGCAGGTGCGCTCCACCGCCGTCGCGTTCCTCGTGCGGACGGGGGCGCGTCACGAGACACCCGCGGAGCACGGCGTCAGCCACTTCCTGGAGCACATGTGCTTCAAGGGCAGCGCCAAACGCTGCGGGCGCGAGATCAACGTTGCCTTCGACCAGCTCGGCAGCATTTACAACGCTTTCACCGGACGCGAGCACACCGTGTACTACGGCTGGGTGCCCGCCGCCCACGCCGAGGCGCAACTCGAGCTGCTGGCCGACATGATGCGGCCCACGCTTCCGCATGAAGAGTTCGAAACCGAACGGCGCGTCGTGCTCGAAGAGATCGCGATGGCCGGCGACAGCTTCGACCACAGCGTTTCCGACTTCCTGCACCAGACCTGCTTCGAAAACCACGCGCTCGCCCATGAGATTCTCGGCGAACAGGATACCATCGAGACTTTGCCGCGCGAGAGCATGATTGACTACCACAGCCGCCGATACGCGCCAGGCAACATGCACCTGCTGGCGTCCGGCGCCGTGGATGCCGAGGCACTCATCGCCGCGGTTGGACGCCACTGTGGCGAATGGCGGCGCGGCACGAATGGGGCAGTTGACACGCGACCACCCGACGTGATGCCGACCGGCGTGCGCTCGCACGCGCTGCCGCGCTTCAAGCAGCAATCGTTGCTGCTGGTCTATCCTTCCCTGCCCGAAGGCAGCCCCCACGACGAAGCCATCGACGCTTTCGTAGCGCTCTTCGGCGGCGCGAATTCACGCTGCTATTGGAACATCGTGCAGAAGGGCATTTGCACACACGCTGGTGCCGCGTGGCTGTCCTACGGCGATTGCGGTCTGCTGGCGTTTTACGCCGACGGTGAGCCGCAGCGCTGCGAGCAGATGCTTACCGCTCTGCGGGAGCAGATCCGTCTGGTAGCGAAAAACGGTGTAGGTGCCGACGAGGTTGAGCGCGTAACGAACCGCCGGCGCACTCAGCTCGCTCTTGAGAGCGAGAATCCGCGCACGAGGTTGATGCAGCTCATCGACGACATCGAAGCGCGCGGGTACGTACGTCCGGCCGCCGCACGCCTCGCCGCGGTCGAGGCGGTCAACGAGAAAAGCATCGCGCGCTACCTGGAACAGTGTCCGATCACCGGCGACGGACTGCTGCTTTCTGTCGGCCCGCGCGACTGGCCCGCCGCATCTGTTATATAAACACCGTGGACCATTCCTGAGCAGCGCACAGCGCCCCGTACACCAGCGCGCGCGGGGGATCTCCGCTGTGACGACGGACGGCGCAGGTGTCAGCCGCTACGGTGCGTAGTGGTTCTCAAATCGAATCCACCGATGAGGCTCATTGGGTTTGTCCGGGTCTGCGTAGATTAAATCGTCCGAGACGATATTGAGGTTTGTCGCGGCCGGATCACCGTCAACGGTTATCTCGCACATAAACCCGTGCGTGCCGATCTCGAGCTCAGGTCCGCCGAGTTCGCGAATGTCAATGACCGAGTCATCGGTCACCGCCCATCCATCCAGCACGCCGCCATCCGCGGCTTCCCAAACGTTGAAACCGATGCCGGTGTGTCCCGCGAGCTGGAACTTGAGCCTGTTAATGCTGCGCGGCATGTAGAAGGCGCTGAGCAGGAACTTGGTCGAGTTCGGCCGATCGCCCGCGGTGCGCTCGACAATGTGGATTACGCCGGTGTTGACAGTCTGCTCGCTGGGTTCGGTGACATCGAAGCTGTGCGTGAAGCTGTCTGTGCCGCCCAGGTAGTCGAATGTCACGCGAGCGTCGATCGCGCCGGCGCGCTTCTCGGTGATGTAGGTCAGATCCCACTGGCCGGCAAGATCCTGGACGATCTGGGCGAATATCTGCTGAAGCTCATCGGCGTTCGTCCATTCGTGGTACAAACCGTGGGTGTCGTTCGCCAGGCTCTCCAGCACGGCCTTGTGATCGTCGCGCGGATTGAAGCCCACCGGGTACAGCACGATGTCGAGCCCGTTATGGATCTGGTTCATGACCCGTTGACGGAAGAGATCACCTTCCGGGTCGCGTTTGCTACTGGTGTCCCAGCCATCGGTCATGAAGATGATCGACCAGACTTCTCCTGACTCGGGCTGCGTCTGCTCCAACATGTCCAGGGCAAGGTTGACCGCGTCCCACAAACGTGTCAGGCCGGCGGTAAATCCGAAGTTGTAGTCACTCTCGTCCAGGATTCGGTCGGCGAGATCCTGTTTGCCTGCCGGGTCCATGCGCCGCAACGGGGCCAATTCAGAGAATTCGCTGTCACCATCACCATGGAATTCGACACATCCCATGTGGTGTGCGCCGGTAAAACTCGGACTGGCGATGACCTGCTCCTTGGCAACTTGGGCCATCGTGTTGACATGCCCGGCCTGCTTCATCGAGTCGGTATAGTCCAGCACCAACACGACTTTGAGCGGGAGCTGTTTGCCCGGCGTGACAAACTTGGCCGTCTCGACGGAGATCTCGTCATATTCGTCCTCGCCCTGACCGTGGAGCCGCTCTTCGATTGTGAACATGTCCCGCGTCACACCTTGCCAGATGGCGTGCCCGCCACCGTCGCGCAGACGCATCGAGAAGATCACGACGTACGGCTCAAAATCGCGCGCGTCAAGATTGTGAATCGTGGGTGGCTGCGCGTTGAAGACCGCCGTGACGTCGAGATTCTCCTCCAGGTCTATCTCCAGCGGGTTGGCGTAGTGATCGGTGTCATTGACGGTCCAGTGATGAAAGGTGTACACCCCGGCATCGACGGCCTCGAGTGATATGGCGTCACCGTATTCGAGCGTGTTACCGCCCGGCTGGAGCGGGATCTCCTCGCCATCCATCCACAGCTTGACTTCGCCGGCGGACGCCGGCTGTTGAGCCACGTTCACCGTTATGGCCGAGTCGACGAATACGGCGGTGATCTCATCGGCGGTCCCGCAGGCGTATATCCATCGCTCGTATGGGACGTGCTCTGAAGTGCCCTCGTTCGCAAAGCGCCAGTGCGAGAATCGAAGGCCGTCGCCGGCCTGTGGCGTCAGCGAGACTTTCCAACTGCTCGATCCTTGAGCGACTATCTCCGATTGAACGGTGCCACCATCATCCGGCTCGATCGCGACCGTGAGAACATCTGACCATTCGTCAGTCTCAGGGTTGCCGCAACCGCACATGCCTCTGCTAGTCTTGTTCGGATCGTCGGGGCACTCATCGTTGCAGTCGGGCGTGCCGTCGTCGTCAGAATCCGTCTCCGGCGTACCACAGCCGCACTCGCCCGCGCTCGTCTTGTTCGGGTCGTTGGGGCACTCATCATTGCAGTCGGGTGTGCCATCGCTGTCGCTGTCCTTATACTCGAACACGGCTGTGATATGGCGGTTGCCGGACACGTAGACATGACCGCTGCCGATCGTGGCGAAGTCGTCCCGCTCAACGTGATCGCCGCGCCACTCCAGGAAGCGCCAGCAGGCGGTCGGGGTCGGGGTTACAGCCACGCGGTATTCCGTGGCGTCACCGGCCTGGTAGGGGCCGGGTGGGTCGACATCGACGTATCCCTCGCCCTCAACGTCAACCGTCAGTGTCCAGAAGACCGGATCATCAAGCGGATCGACGCCATCAGCCGGAATCTCATCGGCCGCCCCTCCCTCCTGCTCTGTGAAAGTCGCTCGTACCGTCACGTGGCTGTTCATCGCGACTTCCAGGTGACTGGCTACGCTATCAACATCACCTTCCCAGTGCGAAAAGTCCCATCCCTCATACGCCTCAGCATAGATGTTCAGCACGGTCCCGCCGGCGTGCGACGATGTGCCCTCACCGAATGGCAGCACCGCCCCTTGGCCCACGACTTGTATGGTCAGATCGTAGTATTGCGTGGGGTTTGGATCGCGCGGAGAGCCGGGCGAGTTACCGGACTGCGGGCAACCACCGAGCGCCACGACCGTGGTCAAGCCCAGCAGTGCCAACCTGCGGCGGCGGCTGCGGTGTCGCATCGAGAATCTGCGGTACTCAACCAGGCGAGTGCTGGACTTCTGCGCGGACTGCATGGGTTCCTCCTTGGGCCGGGCGGGGCGCGATGGCACAATACCCGCACAGCCGACTGAGTGTCGGAGATCCACGAATGAGACCCCGAGATAAGGCATCGGCCGACATGCCCCGTGTCACCCGTGCCGGACGATACCACTCCATCATACATTTGCGGTGTGTTGACGCAAGAAGTGCGTTGCGCTTGCGGCTGTCACAGCGTCGGCGGCGGCGCGCAGCAACACCCGGCCCGCGGTTCGGCGTGCCGGGTGACGCTGGGGGAGTGAAGCATTTGCCGGAGTCGACACGATCGACTCATCAGCTATTCACATCTCCGCCGCAAATGTGACACGCCTCCAGAAAATAACCCGGCGGCGGCTGGCTGGAATCAACACTCACCCGCGCGGCACCGGCATCGGGTCGTTGCCACGGGCATGCCGCTCAAAGCGCATCCACAGCACGTTGCCTCCGAATTCGGGTATACTCGCGTGCGTCGCACAGGGCCGGCCGATTGCGGATCGGCGGGACACCTTGATCAGCCACCAAGCGATGGCATGCGCCCGTAGCTCAGCTGGATAGAGCAGCGGACTTCTAATCCGCAGGTCGCAGGTTCGAGTCCTGCCGGGCGCGCTTGTGCCTCCCCTGCAAGTGATGCCGCGCTTGACTGCAGTACCACGCCGATCTTATCGCGTACGTGGAAGTACGTTGCCTCTCCAACCCCCTGACGGTTCCGGTACTCGGCATTCGGGTTGCGCTATGGCATGGCCGGCTGCGTGGTGGTTGGTTCAGCCGGCGGCGGACCGAGTACCGCCTCCAGAACGTCGGGTGCCAGCAGCGTCGTAATGGCCTCGGTTTGCCAAGCCTGCCCCGCCAGTGCCGGGGCGAGCGCTATTGCCGACCTTAGCGCGTCCAACGTGGGCTCAGGCCGCGCCGCCTTGGCGTAGGCAATGGCTTGCAGGAAGTGGGCCGTCGCACGACCCGGATCAAGGCGCAGCACCTGTGAGAGGCTCTCCAGGGCCAAGCGCCGGTTGCCCGCGTTCAGGGCGGCCGCCCCGAGAGCTTCCCACGCGTCCGCGTAGGCGGGTGTGTTTTCGACGGCTCGCCGGAGCAGCCGGATGGCGTCGGCGGGGTTGCCCATGTTCAATTCAAACACGCCGTGGCGGTATAACGCCTCCGGACGGGATGGGTCCAGTTGGGTCGTGGCAACGTAAGCCGCACGCGTCGCATTGTGGTCCGGCAGCATTTCCAGCGTGCGGGCACGCCACAACAGCACGTTATAGCGCTGTGGTTGAAGGGCGGCCAACGCGTCCAGTCGTCGCAATGCCTCGGCCGGCTCACGGTCCACCGCGCGCAGAATCGTCGCCAGCAAGCGCGACTCGAACTTCAGCGATTCGTTCTCGGTCCGCGGCAGGCCGGCCAACAGCCCGCGCAGCTCCTCCCAACGCTCGAGCGCAACATATACGTACCCAAGCTGTAACGCGTCCGCACTGGACAGATCATCAAGCGCGCCGGCCGCATCGACAGCGGCGGCGGCGGATATCAGGTCACCGTGGAGCTTGAATGCACGGGCCAGCAGAACCGCGGTCGTGGCCGAGCCGTCGCGCTGGGCCAGGGCCGTCGCGAGCTCCAAAGCACTGTCGGCCTCGCGGTTTGCAAGTGCGTGGCGGGCCAGCGTTCGGTAATAGGGGGCCGTGTCGCCGCCGGCCTGCTCGATCTGAGTTGCGAGGGCCGCCGCCCGCGCCGGCTGATCAAGCAACGCAACGAGGATGGCATAGCGGACCTGAGTCGCCGTGGACAACTCTCCTTGGCTTTGCGCCGCCGAAAGGCGCGCGTCGGCGGTGTGGGCCGCCTGCGCGTTGCCCAGTTCAAAGCCGAGCGTGTCAGAAGGCTTCAGCACGGCGCCCAGCAGACGCGCCGCCTCATCGGCGGACACGCGCTCGGCGGATGCCTCGTCAGGAATAGGCGCGGGGGTTGCCTCATCGTCCTCCGGCGGAGCTGGAGGTTCGACGGTTGTTTCCGATCGTGCCGCGGGTGTGTCGGGTGGCGACACGGTTTCCGAAGCTGGTTGTGGCGTGCTCCGCCGCGGTGCGCCGGTAATCACGAATACGCCCACGATCAGGCCGACGCCAACGAGCACGACCGCAGTGACCCTGTATACGAGTGTGCGCGCGGCCACGTCGCGCGCGCGGATCTCCTGTGACGAAAGCCGGTGCGTGCGGATGACCCGGGGCTTGTTCCTGGCAGCCATGGCGGCGGTTACTCCGAGACGCCTGGTGGTGGATCGTCCTCCCCGGGGGCGTCGCCCGGTTGTTCATGTGTCGCGCGCGCGATCTCGTCTTCACTCAGACGATAGCTGCGCCAGATGTCAACGTAGGGTGTGCGCCTGCCTCCGACGCTCGGGCGTTTAAGCTCGCGCCCAAAACGCAGCAGCAAGTACAGGCCGACAAAAAAGAGCGTCAACACAAGCAGAGTCGCGAGACTGGCGGCGAGCAGGTAAATCGTGCGCCGCGACTCGGTGATGAGATCGGGCGTGGCCGGCTGGGACGCGGCGGTCAGCTCCTCGGGCTGTGGCGATGGCGTCCAGACGAGCTGCGCCAGCAGGAACACACCCAGCAGGGCGCCAACCGACACGAATCCAATCGCCAGGCGGCTACGCACTTGGGGTTGCGGATCAGCCATACCAGCCCCTCAACACTGCTCAGAGGGTTGACGCAACTCGTCGCGCAGGGCTTCGAGCAGTTCGCGCGCGCGTGGCGAGAGTTCTCGCGGCGCAGCGATCTTGACCAGCGCGTGCAAATCTCCGGCCTCACGGCCGCGCGCCGCGGGCATGCCCTTGCCGCGCAGGCGCAGCTTGGCGCCGGAGCTGGTTCCGGGGGGTACGGTCACCATGGCCGGGCCGTGTGGCGTCGGCACTTCGACCTTGGCCCCCAGCGTGGCATCGACGATGTCGAGCGTCAGGTCGACGAGTATGTTGGCGCCATTGCGGCGGAACTTTGGATGGGGACGCACACGACAGGTGACCAGAACATCGCCGCGGCCGCCGGCCCCATGTTGCCCCTTGCCGCGCAGGCGGATGCGCTGGCCGTCGTACACGCCCGCCGGCACATGAAACTCGATGCGCTCGCTTTTGCCGCCCGGGCCGGCGGAAAGGAGCGCCTCGCGGGTTGTACCGCTGAGCGCCTCCTCAAACGTGACCTCGATCGTGTGTTCGATGTTGGCGCCTCGGCGCGCCGCTCGCGCACTTCGGCGGTGCCCGCCGCGGGCCGAGGGGCCCGGACGTGTGAAGAACTGCTCGAAGATGCTGGTGATATCGCCGAGTGAGCCAAAATCAAACTGAACATCGCCCCCAAACGGCGTGCCGGAGCCGGCTCCCCAGTTCTGAAAGTCGGGGATCGGGCCGCCGGCGCCAAAACGATCGTATTGTTCGCGTTTCGTTGGATCGTCCAGCAGTTCATAGGCGGCCTGAACGTCCTTGAACTTCTGCTCGGCGCTCTTGTCACCCGGGTTGCGGTCGGGGTGGTAGCGTTTGGCCAGCACGCGATAGGCGCGCTTGATCTCATCGCGCGACGCGTCACGCTTCACGCCCAGAATCTCGTAGGGGTCCTTATGGCTCATGGCCACGTAGTTTAGCCGTCCGCGCCGATACGCGACAGTTGTCCGGCTAACCTCGATGACGTCCGCCTGTCATACGATTTGACGCACCCGCCGCAATCGGCGTAAATGGGCACCGCGCGGGATGGTCGGGGGCCGCCCGACGATGTGCGGTGCCGGCATCTTGCGGACCCAATCGCAGGCTGATGGCCTGTGCCAGATGACATGGGGCGTGTTGCGTGGCTGGTAAGAAGCATACGCCGCGACTGATGATGCGCGGCATCGGCAAAGCGTTTTCCGGCGTCACGGTGCTGCGCGACGTCGATTTCGCGCTCGAGCCCGGTGAGGTTCGCGCGCTGGTCGGTGAAAACGGCGCCGGCAAGAGCACGCTGATCAAGATTCTGGCCGGTGTACACACCGATTATCAAGGCGAGATCACGCTGGACGGACGTCGCACGCGATTCGACGGTCCACGCGATGCGGAGGCCGAGGGTATCGCAGTCATTCACCAGGAGCTGTCGTTGGTCCCGTATCTGACGGTGGCCGAGAACATCTTCCTGGGGCGCGAGCCACGGAGAGTTGCTCTGCTGGACCGGGCCGCGATGCGCCGCCGCGCGACCGCCCTCCTCAAGTCACGGCTGGGATTGGATATCGATGTTGATCGCCGTATCACCGACCTGCCGATCGCGACGCAGCAGATGGTGGAGATTGCAAAAGCCCTGTCGCGCGACGCGCGCATATTGGTGATGGACGAACCGACCAGCGCCCTGTCCGAAAGCGATGCGCAGCGCCTGTTCGCGGTTGTTCGCCAATTGCGCGATGTGGGTGTGAGCATCATCTACATCTCGCACAAAATGGACGAGATCTACGCGCTTGCCGACCGCATTACCGTCTTGCGCGATGGTGAGTCCGTCGGGACATCCGCCGCGCAGGACCTGCCGCTGGACAAACTGGTCAACTGGATGGTCGGGCGCACAATCGACGAGTTTTTCCCCAAGCGCGTCGCTGAGCCCGGCCGGGAACTGCTGCGCGTCGAGGATCTCTGGGTGGCGGAACCGGGCGGAAGCCGCTGGGCGGTGCAGGCAGCCGGTTTCTCGGTCCGGGCAGGCGAGGTGGTCGGGCTTGGTGGTCTGGTCGGTTCCGGCAACAGCGAACTGCTGGGGGCGATATTCGGACGCTATGGTGGATTAAGCCGCGGCAGCGTGACGGTGGGGGGGCGTCGGCTGGCGAACTTATCGCCGCGCGACTGCCTGGATGCCGGCGTGGCGCTGCTCACCAACGATCGCAAGGCCAGCGGCTTGGTGCTGCCCATGTCAGCCCTGCAAAACGTCAGTCTGGCGACGCTGCACCGCTGCACGCGTCTTGGTCTGCTGAGCGGCCGCACAGAGCGCCGCCGCAGCGCGGCATACATCAAGCGCATGCAAATCCGAGCGCCGTCGCTCGAGGCCGAGGTTGACACACTCTCGGGCGGCAATCAGCAAAAGGTGCTGATCGCGCGCTGGCTGCTGGCCGAGCCCCGCGTGTTGCTGCTGGACGAGCCGACGCGCGGTATCGACGTCGCATCCAAAACCGACATATACAATCTGCTGAACGAACTGACCGCGGCCGGGTTGGGGATTGTCCTGATCACCAGCGAATTGCCAGAATTGCTAAACTTGTCCGATCGCATCCTGGTGATGCACCGCGGACGGATTCAGACTGAGTTGACCCGCGACCAGGCGACGCAGGAGAATGTCGTCCGGGCCGCGATGGGTTCATAACACGCGCGCACCGGGCGCGACGCCGACAGCCGGGAGCTTGTGTGGCACGTACGACCGCTCACAAGAAATTGCAACTGCTGCGCACCTGGGCGAGCGGCGCTCCTGTCTGGTGCTCATGGCAGGTGAACTACCGCTGCAACTACCGGTGCACGTTCTGCCACTACTGGATCGATCCGCTCGGCGACCGCCCCGAACTCTCCTGTGAGGACTTCGAGCGCGGCGGGCGCAAGCTGGCCGACCTGGGGACGGTGCTGATCAGCCTGGCGGGCGGCGAACCGTTGATGCGGCCGGATATCGTCGACATCGTGCGCGTGCTCGCGCAGTGGCATATGCCTTTCCTCACCACCAACGGCTGGTTCGTGACCCCCGAATTGGCCGAGAGCTTGTGCAGCGCGGGTCTGTGGGGCGTCTCGATCAGCATTGACTATGCCGACGCGGAGCGGCACGACCGGCAGCGCGGCATGCCCGGCGCATTCGACCGCGCCCTGCGCGCCATGGACTGCTTTACCCGGGCGCGCAAGTACAAATGGCAGCGCGTCAACTGGATGAGCGTGTTGATCGACGACAACATCGACCAGCTCGAACCCATGATCCAGATGGCGGCCGATCGCGGCGCGTACTTCATGGTGCAGCCCTATGGCGTCCGCAAAACCGGCAGCAGCAGGTTCGTAAACACGAATGGTGCCGGCGTATCGGCCCACCTGATGAAGCTGCGCCGCAAGTACCCCAATTTCCTGAGCAATCCCTATTTCCTTTCAAAGTTCGACGCCGCCCTCAACGGCGGTGTGCCGGGGTGCATGGCCGGTCGGGGGTTCTTCAACATTGATTCGACCGGCGACATCGCCGTGTGCGTCGAAGAAAAGGCCCGTCCGGTGGCCAACCTGTACGAGCACTCGGCCAGGGAGATTGTCAGTCGGCTGCGCGCCGACTACACGCCACGCCGCTGCCGGGCGTGCTGGTACAACTGCCGGGGCGAGATTGAAGCCCTGTATAACCCCCTCGGCTGGTTGGTCAGCATGCAGACAATGCTCTTCGACCGGGGCAAACCTCCCCAGTAGCACCGCGTGCCATCCTGCGCCATCCTCTAACCCGCGGCTGCCTGCCACGCTGCCAAAACGACGTATTCTCAAGCCCACACGCTCACTGGCATCGTGGCGCAACTCTCTGTTGTGTAATTATTTATGGCATATCCGCCAACTGGCGCGTCCCGTGCCATCTGTACCAGTGACGCTGACAACTGCAGCGCCGGGAAACCATTAGTGACGCTGTGAAAAGGAGATAGACATGTTGTTGCTCAGAGCCAGTTCGCCGTATGCCGCGATGGATGGATTGCGGCGTCAACTTGCTGGCGTGTTCGATGACGCGTGCGATTGCACGGCCCCCACGAGCCACACTACGCCGGCCATGAATCTCTGGGATGAGGCTGAAGCGCTCGTCGCCGAGGTAGATGTACCCGGCATGCGCGCCGACGACATCGAAATCCAGGTGCATGGTCGCCAACTGACCATCAAGGGCAAGCGCGAGCTTGAATGCCCCGAGAACGCGCGCTGTTATCGGCAGGAGCGCGTTGCCGGCTCGTTCGAGCGCTCGTTGACGCTGCCCGTTGCGGTCGAGGTTGCTCAGGTCAAAGCCACACTCAAGGACGGCGTCCTGACGCTGCGTCTGCCGAAGGTGGCCGAAGCCAAGTCGCGCAAGATTGAGATCGAGGGTCTGTGATCCGCCCGTAACGTCCGGCGCCGTTTTCACTGGATGCGTTTCGCGCCGCGCTTCGGCGTCACGTGTAACGGCCGGCGCCTCGCCGGCCGCCTGAAATCGGAAACGCCGTCTCGTAGCAACGGCCTGCGAGGCGCAGGCCGCTACAGTGCGACACGCGCGGACCGTGATCACGGCAGGGGAGACCGGCTCAACCGGTCTCCCTTACCCGATCGGGGCCGTCCAACGTGTGTTGGCGCCGTTTGCGCTGGATGCGTTTCGCGCCGTTCAACGTGTAACGGCCGGCGCCTCGCCGGCCGCCTGATGTCGGCAACGCCATCTCGTAGCGACGGCCTGCGAGGCGCGAGCCGCTACAGTGCCATTCGCGCGGAACTGTCGAAGCGGAAGCGCCTTTAGTGTACCTTCAGTTGCGGCAGAGGCGTGCTCTTCTTGGCGCGCTCGGCAACCTCGTGCAACAGCCGGGTGACGATCTGCTCGCACGCTTCGGTGACGTGTGGCGTAGCGCTCTTGAAGATCTCCAGCGGTCGGCCCTCGTCGCCGGCCACGCGAATCGCCATGTTCAGCGGCAACTCGCCCAGGAACGGCACGTGGAGCGCTTCCGCCGCCTGACGTGCGCCGCCGTGGCCGAAAATCTCCTGCCGATGCCCGCACTCGGGGCAGCAGAAGAAGCTCATGTTTTCGACCATGCCCAGCGGTTCCACGCTCAGCTTGCGGTACATGCCGATCGCCTTGGTGGCATCGGCGAGTGCGACATCCTGCGGCGTGCAGACGATGACGGCGCCGGTCAGCGGGATGCTCTGGGCGAGCGTGAGCGGGATGTCGCCGGTGCCCGGAGGAAGATCGACGATCAGGTAGTCGAGATCACCCCAGATTCCGCGATCGAGAAACTCCTGGACATACTTCTGCGCCATCGGGCCGCGCCAGATAACGGCCTGGCCCGGCGGTACCAGGTGGCCCATGCTCATGATTTTCACGCCGTGAAACTCGGGCGGCTGGATCATGCCCGATTCCGGGTCGGCGGTGGGTTGCATGTTCTCGGTGCCGGTGATCTTAGGCAGTGACGGTCCATAGACATCGCCGTCAAGCAGGCCGACGCTGAGTCCGCGTTGCTTGAGACCGACGGCCAGCATCGCCGCGACGGTGCTCTTTCCCACACCGCCCTTGCCCGCGCCGACCGCCAGCACATGCCTGACGCCCGGCAGGCCGGCGGCTTCGCGCGTGGGCGGCTTTACGGCGAAATCGATCTGGACGTCGTTGATTCCTTCAAGCTCCTTCAGAACCCCGCGCGTCTGGTCGACAAGCTGCTGTTGGATGTCCGGCGAGAGGATTTCCTTTGGCAACTGATATGTGATGCGCGCCACGCCGGCGCACAGTGCAATCGGGCGGACAAGCCCGAGGCTGACAACGTCGCGTTGCGACTTGGGTTCTATAACGCCGCGCAGGGCGGCGATGACGGCGTCCTTCTCGACCGTTGAACTGCTCATGCGCTCTCTGCTCCGTTTCCGCGGGGATCGGGGCGTGTCGTTGACCCTGACACGCTCCAAGTGCCGCTATTGTGTGCGCGCAGAGTATAGTCGCCCAGCGCGGCGTTGGCAGCCCCGGCGGTTGCTCGCCGATTTCAAAGAGAGCTGGGTTGACGAGCTCCGCGAACTCCACGCCGACCCGCCGCCGTACGAGGAGTGGCGAGAGCGGGAGATAGACACGTTCGTCGACTCGGTTCTGGCGGAAGAGTCGTTCACCGAGATCGTCATTGCCGACTTGGGGTTGCTTGACGCGTTGTTCGCGTTTCTCGGATTGGCGACTGCTTACGGCATCGCATCCGGAGGATCAGAAGGCGATGGCGAGAGTCCGGTAGGGGCCTAGCTCCAGAAGAGGGTGTGGCGCCGGGCCTGCCGACCGTCGTCACCAACTGCTGGGTGCCATGCCGACGGCCGTTCGCGTCGGCATGAGGATATCATAACCGTATGACGCGCCGCACTGGTTCACGGCAGACCCTGATGCGGCAGGTGGCTGATAGCGAAGCCTTCGTGTGGGGTTGCAGTGTGCGCATGTGCCACGCGACCACGGTGGCTGAAGCGCATGCCGACGCGAACAGCCGTCGGCATGGCACCCAGCCAACAGCCGTCGGCAGGGCACCCAGCGAGCAGTCGTCGGCATGGCACCCAGCATCGCGGTGCGGTATTACTCGTGATGGGCCTGTGTTGCTGAATCAGGCGAGCAGATTCACCGACAGCGTCGTCTGCACCGGCTCCTTACCGCAGCCGCCGAGCAGCGTTATCGATGGGCCGGCCTCGACCGGAGGAGTATCAGCAGGCAACTCTTCGGCACGCGGCTCGCTGGGTTGGGCATCCGGCGTCGTCGCGTTACCGGCGGCTGGCAGCAGATCGGCGAAGTTGGCGCGCAGACGCGCTTCCGGCACGGCCTTGAAGTGACCTTCAGCCAGCAGACGAAGCACGCCGTGGGCGCGCCCGCTCTTGCCCGTACGCATCGACTCCGCGGAGACCGGCGCGAGCTCGGCGGTTTCCCGTGTGCCCGTTCGCGTTGCTTCCATCGGACTGGCCTTCGCGGGCTTGAGGTTGGCCCTGGCAAGCGTGGGGCTGCTACGCGTAATCTGCGTCGAACTTATGGCGTGAACGGTCATCAGAGCAGTACCTCTCCTGCGATGCTGGCGCACCCCCGCCACCACGATACTCCGGTAATCCGTGTATCGGGCCGTCGCCACCAGCACGCCACTAAGCCCCCACAAAACAACCGGCTTGGCCCGGCCACCACCAGTATTTCGCGCCGCGGTCCGTGTGCATGGGCCTGTGAGACTTGTGGCGGGAGTTCCTTGCCCGCCGTTTCCGAGTTGTTCGCCCCGCAGGGGCATCTGAATATAGCCCAGCACGTAGTGCTGGGTTTGCATCGCCTGCGCAGCCGCCGAGTCCCGCACGGGACGACTGAAAGCTCAGCCGTCCCCGTGGGACTGGGCCTTCACGTGCCGACAGTTGCCCCAGCACTTCGTGCTGGGCTATGTTCATTGCGTCCCTGCGGGACGGCGTGCCTACCATTCGCCGATTGTGTCACGGACAACGCGTGCACTGCACCCAGTATTTTCACCCCAATGGAGCCGCGCATCATCTATTGATGAGCGCCATCACCTCCGGCACTCGATGCGCACACCACAACTGTTCGTCGAGCACCGAGGCCCGACGCTACAGTGCCCATTGCGAATGTGGCACGCCTGGATTGTCCTTCATCCCTATGGCAGCTCGATATACGCCAGGATCGTCTGCTCGTGGTCGCCGGTCTTGAAGGCGACTACTGATGCGCTGGCGGTTACGTCGGTGCCGGGGATGTAGAAGTTGTCCACGCCGGGCAGCGGCCAGGCGGCGAACTGGTTGCCGGTGCTTACCTGGATGTACTCCACAAAGCGGTTCACCTCTTCATTGCCCGAGATGAAGATCCAGTCGCCGGTCGGCGGGATGGCGAGGTCGCTGCCATAGGCGAACCACGGCAGATCGACCGTGTCAGGATCAGCGCCGCCGATGCCGCCCTCGGTGATGGCGGTGGCCGGCGGCAGGCCGATGGCCGAGCGATATATCTCGGCGAAGACGTCGGGCAGCGCCGGGTCGGTGTTGGAATACGCGTCGTAGGCGTCGCGATCGAGGAAGTACGCCAGTTTGCCGCCGGCCATCGCCACGCCCGGGTTGCGCCGGGCCGGTTCCTCGGCGAGCACCGCCGCCGTCTCGGTCGTGAGGTTCAACAGCCGCACGTTGTCGGTGTTTGAGGCGGCGAAGTAGAGGATGCGGCCGTTGTCATAGGCGAAAGTCGTGCCCTGGCCGATGCCGTCGCTGTTGCTGAGGTCGATCTCACGCGGCGCGGTGGCCGTGCTCGTCAGGTCGTAGATAAAGAAGCTGCGCCCGCCTTGCGCCACGGCGACCTGCTCGTCGGCATCGATCCAGATTTGATAGACGTTCACCGGCGGATTCTCCAGCGGCGTAACGGTCGGGACCGCAGCGCTGACATCGACCAGCTTGAGGGCCATGCCGTCGTCAACCTCGTTGGCGTTGTTGCGGATCAGCGCCAGGTTGCCGCTCGCGCGAATCGGGCTGAACAGATCGTCGCCTTCGTCGCTGGGGATACGGTCGAGGTAGAACTCGCCATCCGCAAACTGGGCGACGGTGTCGGTCACGGTGTCAAAGACCACCAGGTCACTGTCCTCGTCGGACAAGAGGATCTTCTTCCCGGCGATGGCAAAGCCGGCGCTGTCGTAGTTGCCTTGAATCTCGGTTGCCGCCGTCGGGTTCTCGGACGGTACGACATACGCGACGCCGGTGAGATTGCCGGTGCCAAAAGCGATCAGGTCATCGCCGGCTTCGAGCGAGGCATCATAGAACACGGGGATTGCGGTAATGACGACGTCCAGGCCTTCGAGCGCCGTCTGGTCCATTGTGACCGAGGTAACGTCATTGCTGTCACCGTCGCCGGTACCATCGCCGGGCGTCACGGGACAACCGGCTATCTGGGACAGGAGCAGGGCGGTGCACAGCAGCACAAACAGCTTCGCGCGCGGGTTATTCATCGTCATGCCTCCATGAGCGGTTACATTTCCGAAGCCGGCATGCCGGACCGCATGCCGTCGCATAAACCGAACTCTAATAGTGCTTTTTTAGATGGTCAAGACGGGGGCGGAGAGCCGGCGGGGCGGCTGGGGGCAACCGCGGGACACGAGCGCCGGGAGGGTTATCGGAGGTTGCCGAAAGAAAGATAAAATAAATTTCCGTGCCCGCTCCCGGTCGCGATCGCGCCTAACTGCCGCAATGCTCGTCGCTTAACACGACGCGACGTGCCGCATGCTTCGGGACGCACCACTTTTTTTCGGAAGCCCAGTAGAAACACCGGCGGATCAGTGGCTAGAAGTATGGTGAGAGCAGGTTCTTGGCCCAAGCTGGGGAGCCTAGGGTTTGAGAGCCGAACTTGGAGGGAAGGATCGGCAGGGATTCGCTGATCTTTCCTTTTTTTTTGGACACCACCTGCTGTGTTAGGCTCCCCCCGTGGTGGTGCTCCGGGAAGCGGCGGCTGGACACCTCCCGCTACACAGGGGGAGGAGTACCTACCGCCCTTCTTATGCGCTCCCGGACACAACGCCGCCAAGATTCTCCGCACGCCGAGCAGACCCGTGCGACCCAGCGTTCGCGCCGTTAACGCCTCCCATATAATCCCGCTCGTGTTCTGTCCGCGACAAATGTTCTCGATGCAGGTGAATAACATCACGCATAGGCTGCCCAATCTCCCCTGGAGCATCGGCAGCACACGCGTACGGGCAGCATTCGCGGGCGGCGATGACGCCGGTCATTCACCTGCGATGGTTGCCGCGATTGACGGAGTCAGATCGATGACGGTTGAACGTGTTTTGCGGATGATGGCCGGTTTCTTCGTGCTGCTCACCCTGGCGCTGGGCTATTGGATCAGCCCGTACTGGTACCTGTTTACGGCGTTTGTCGGGTTGAACCTGTTTCAGTCGGCGTTTACGAACTGGTGTCCGGCGATGACAATCCTGCGCCAACTCGGCGTCCCGGACGCCGCTACGGGCAGCGCCAAGCCCGTGGATCGGCCGGCCAACGCGTAGCTCGCCCCACCCTACGTCGCTAGCCCGCGCCGCCTTGGTATCAGGATGCTGCGACTGGCAATGGTGCCGTCGCCGGGTGACATTTGACCCGCCGCGCGCGGCCCGCGAGAATCTGGCGTTATGCTGGAGATCCGCCTGTTGCCGCCCGAACTGATCAGCCGCATCGCCGCCGGCGAATGCGTCGAGCGGCCCTCCAGCGTTGTCAAGGAACTTGTCGAGAATGCGCTGGACGCCGGGGCCAAGTGCATCACGGTGGCAACGCAGGATGGTGGCCGCGACCTGATCGAAGTCGTGGATGACGGCAGCGGCATGGATCGCGAGAACCTGCGCCTTTGTATCGCGCAGCACGCCACCAGCAAGATCAGCTCCGACGACGACCTGTTCAACATACGCACCATGGGCTTTCGCGGTGAGGCGCTGGCCAGTGTGGGGGCGGTTGCGCGGCTGCAAATCACCAGTCGCCGGCACGATGCCGACGTCGGCCACACGATCCGCGTGGACGGCGGCAAGGTGACCGCGCCGCAACCCTGCGCGGCCAGGCCGGGCACCAAGGTCGAAGTACGCGACCTGTTCTTTGCGGTTCCCGCGCGGCGGAAGTTCCTGCGCACCACACAGACCGAATCAGGGCACATCACCGAACAATTCGCGCGCATCGCGCTCGCCCACCCGGGCGTGGCCTTCTCACTGCGCAGCGGCGCGCGGAGCGTACACGACCTGCGCGCGACCAGTGACGTTCGCGGGCGGATCGGCGATCTCTACGGCCGCGAGCTGGCCGACGTGCTGCTGCCGATTCGTCGCGATGGTGACGGCGTGGTCGTGGAGGGTCTTGTCGCGCCGCCGGAAGAAAGCCGCGGCTCGACGAAGTGGGAGTATGTCTTCGTAAACGGGCGCTACGTGCGCGATCGCTTCGTGTCGCACGCGATCAAAGAGGCCTATCGGAGCCTGATCGACGGTCGGCGCTACCCGGTGGCGTTTCTGTTCATCACGATCGACCCCGAGCGCATCGACGTCAACGTTCACCCGATGAAAACCGAGATCCGCTGGCGCGACTCGAACTACGTACATGGGCAGGTGCTGGCGGCGCTGCGCGACAAGTTCCTGAGCACCAACCTCGACCACGGCTTCAAGCCGCGCGCCGATGGAGACGCGTATCGCCAGCGCGTGCGCGAAGCGATGGTGGATTTCTTCACCAAGGCCCGCCCCGAGCGCCCGACCCAACAGCCGACGGCGGCCCCTGGTCGGCCATATGAGCAGCGGCAGCCGGCGCCCGCGCCGCCCCACCCGGCGGTGGCGGGTCAGCCTGACACCGCCGATGTCGATGCGGCGGACGCAGCGCCTCTTTCGCCAATCGCATCGACATTCTCGAGCGAATTGCCCGGGCTGGATGTCGACGCGTCCGAGCGCAGCGCACAGCCACGCGCCTTGCAGATTCACAATGCGTTCATACTCGTCGAGACCGGCGATGGGTTGATGATCATCGATCAGCACGCCCTGCACGAGCGCATTCTCTACGAGGAGCTGAGTCAGCGGGTGAAATCGCGACATCTGGAAGCCCAGCGGCTGTTGATCCCCGAAGTCGTCCGCGTCCCGGCCGATCGGCTGGAAGTGCTGGAGACGCACGCGGACATGCTGGTGCGGCTGGGTATCGAGCTGAACGCCGTCGGGCCGCAATCGGTGGCCTTGCAGGCGTTTCCGACGCTGCTCCAGGAGCGCGGGTTTGACCAGGGCGAGTTCGTGCGCGACATACTCGACCTGCTCAGCGAGCACGGCAGCCGGCCCGAGGCGGACACGCTGGTTCACGACGTTCTTGACATGATGGCGTGCAAGGCCGCCGTCAAGGCCGGCGATCCGCTTACGCCGCAGGAGATCGAGGCCTTGCTGGCCCGGCGTGAGCTGGCCGAGCGCTCGAGCCATTGCCCGCACGGCCGGCCGACGACGTTGCACCTGGCACTGAGCGATCTCGAGCGGCAGTTTCATCGCAAATAGTGCGCGCCATCTGTAGCGTCGGGCCCCCGTGCCCGACGACGGTTACGGAAGATCCGCGGCCGACCAGGGGGCAACCGGCTGGTGGCGCACAAAGGCGGCGCCGAATTCTGTGTCACGTGACTGCGGGTACACTCGCATAGCTACGTCGTTGTAGGGGAAGTCGTGGCGGACAGACACGAATCAGACGAGACGCCGGAGTACAATCCCGACATCCCCTCGGCGCTTCATCGCCGTCGCCGGGCAACCGCCACACTGTTCGTATTCTCCTGGCTATTCGGGTTGGCGCTGCTGTACCTAGCCATGATCATCGATAGTGTCGGCGTCGGCTTGTTGCCGTGCTTTTCGTTTCCGGCGCTGGCAATTGGTTGCGCTGGCTGCCTGACCGTTGGCGTGTTGTTGCTGGCGCGCGATCGTCGGCGCCTGGCACGCGAGTTGGAGGATCCCGGTTTCGCGTTATGCACGGAGTGTGGATATTGCCTGACAGGCCTCGGCACGGAAGGACGTTGCCCGGAGTGCGGCGCTAACTTCAACCTGGACGAGCTGCGGCGACGCTGGAACTACTGGCTGTAGAACACTCTCGGAAACCGTCTGCCGTGCCACTGCGCTTGAGCAGTGCAGTTCGGGCGCGAACCGCACGGCTCACAGAGCCGTGGCACACCGTCGGATCACAAACGCCGTTTGGAACCACTGTAGCCGCACCGCCGCGTGGCAACATCAATCGCCACAAAACGCGCGCAGTGCGGCGACCGCCGCGCCTAGTGCCGGCGCAGCGCGCAGCTTCGAAGCCTGAACAAACCCGCTCTTGAGCTGGGCGTTGGGTGACAAGCACGCATCGCCGAGCTCTCGATCGCCGCCGTTGGCGATCAACGTCGCCAGGCCGCGCTCAAGAGTCTGGCCGAACAGCTCGCCATACCTGGGATCGGCGTAGATCTGCCCCAGTCGCTGTCCGATGACGATGCGTTCGAGGATGAGGCCGCGATACTCGTGGTCGGTCGAGAGCTGCGTGCAGGCGTCGCCGCGATGGGTGGCGTCGGCCCGTCCGTTCCTGATTGTCCACAGTCGTTCGAAGATCAGCTCGGCCAGAACCAGCGCCGCCGTGTTCAGCCACGTTGCCGCGATGGCGTTGCCGGTGGCGGCGGCTTGCTCGGGATAGCGCTGCGCCGCGCTACGCTGGTCGGCCGGCGAGGTGCCGGCCGCTACATCTGAAGCTTCGTGCGTGGACAGGCGGGCGTAGATGTCGTTGAGCGATTTTGCGGACACCAGCTTCTCGAAAGTCGGCCCGAGCGCGCTGGGCATTTGCCAGCTCTTGCAGATCCATGCCTTGGCGGCGTCGAATGGCACCAGCCCGCCGCGCAGCTTGAGTGCATCGGCCACGCCGGTGCCGCAGCCGACGTAATACGCGTTGGCCACATCGCGAAACAGCCCGTTGGCGGCGTGCTCTTCACCCAGGCCGCAGTAGTCGGCATCACTGCCGAGCGCGGCGACCGGCTTGACGAGTTCGATGCCGGCCGCGGCCAGCTTGTGCTCCAGCAGTTCCAGGTACGCCGGGATGCGCGGACCGTTGTTGATCACGCAGATGCCGCGCTGGTCAGGCGTCTTCAGGCCGGGCATGCCCATGCCCACCAGCACCCGCGAGGCGGCGCACTGGCGCACGACGCCGATGACGGCTTCGGCCGCCGACGTGACCCACATGCGCCCCTGTTCTTGTTCGTCAGGGGTGAATTGCAGGTGATCGGCGTCACGCTGGGCCAGTTGCTCGGCGACCGGCAGCGGCACGAAGCCGGGGGCGCGCGGATAGACCTGCGACGCCGCTTCGGGCCGCAGTTCGAACTCGGTCGGCCAGCTCAGGTTTCCGGGCGCGACGGCGTGCGCCTTTACCTCGGTGGCACCACCGTCGATTCCGATCAGCAGAACATCGTCATTCATGTGAGCATCCTGGTTGTTTTCCGGCGTCGTGACTGTGTGGTTTGTACCGGCGATCGGTCCCCCACGGCAAGCCGCGGGGCACCCGCAATATCCCTGTGGCACCCGCAAGACCCCTGTGGCACCGGTTTTCAACCAATGGTGTCCGGGACCTGCTTTCTGGGCGCGTAGATTGAGTGCATTGTGGTGAGATTGACGCGAACATGGAAGGGGCGACGACGTGGCGTAGCGCCGCGGCGAGCGCCTGGGGCGCATACTCCGGGCCGCGCTGGTCCGAGCGCGGACCGGCGCGGGGGCCTAGTCGCTGCTTTTTTGCGCCGCCTTTTCACGTCGCCGCCGGGCGGCACGCTCGCGCTCGGTGCGGCGTTTGGCCGCCACGGCCAGGGCCTCTTCCAGCGGGGCCATGCCGTTCATCACCATGCTCATCAACGAAAAGTCATACACGCTCGGACGCGCCCCGGTCTCCAGCGCGATCAGCAACGTCGCGATCAGCGTCACGTAAAGCTGCAGCGTCATGCCCTGCGGCGACTCGGAATAAAAGTGCTCCAGGTGCGCCATGCACTTCAACCAGCGGAAAAACAGCTCAACCTGCCAGCGATGCTTGTAGATCAACGCGATCAGCTCCGCCGGCAGGTCTACGCAACTGGTCAACAGCACCAGCGGTTCGTCCTTGTCGGCCACACTCACCGCCACCCGCCGCAAGGGCGGCAACTCCGCCGTGCGCTCGGTCCGCCAGCCGACTCGCACCAGCGTGTCGCTCTGCACGCCGGCGGCCAGGTCGGCGGCGGTCAGCCCGCGCGGCTCAAGCACTTCGCAGCGGGCGCTCTTCCGCAGCCGCACCACGAAATCGCTGTCGGCCTGAATGATGTCGCCCAGCAGGTGGTAAGACTGAAAGCCGCGGTCGAGCACGTAACAGTGTTCGGGCCGCAGACTGGTTTGCAGTTGCCCGCCTTCCGAAGCCGTTCCGCCGGTGAGCGTGAAGTGCTCCGGCACGCCGCGCAGGATGTCGAAATGCACGTGGGCGCGCACGTTGCCGCGGGTGGTCTTTCCGCGGCGGCCGGTCTTCTTGGGCGCGTCGCCGGCGGACTTGCGGTTGTAGAGGGCCCAGGGGATGCGGCTGGCGACGTTGAAGAACGTGCCGTCGACGGCGATCAGTTCCCGGGTGAGTTGGTCGAGGCGGGCGTCGTGCGGCTGGATGTTGGCGCGGTGCTTGAGGTCCTCGAAAATCGGCTGCAACCGTTGCGGATCGAAGAGGCGTTGGGCGTCGGCGACGGTGCTTTTGGCGGCGGCGTGGATACCGAAGAGGCGTCGCACGCTGGGCAGGTCGAAGGCGTCTTCGATACGGCGGAGGCTGTGCAGCACGGGGTTGAAGAAGGCCAGCAGGTGGGCGACCACGAGTTGGTCGTAGAAGAAGGTGCGGTTGCCGTGGGCCGGCAAGCTGTGGAGATGGCGCAGGTGCTCGTCGATCTGGCGGAAGAGCCGCCGACCGTCAAGCTGGTCGGGCCGCCGAGGAATCGGCGTCACCGTCCGTTCGCGTTGCGTGTCCTTGTGGGCCATGCGCCACAGTAGAGCAGAAACGCGCCCCGGGCGCAAGTACGGACAATGTTAGGTATTACCCGATGTCCGGCAAACTCCCGGACACCATTGGTTTTCAACCGGTGAGTGACACAGGCGGCGAACCTGTCCCGCCGCCGACTGAACACGAATCTCGCGTGCGCGCGTACCGATCAGGCCAGCTTGGAGGTCAAGATCTGTGCCGCGGCGCGGAGATCATCCTCACTGCCGAATCGCACGTAAAACAGGCACTTGTCCTCAATCGCCGCCGAGGACAGCCCCGTTATGTTCAGGCCGGCCTCGGCCAGCTTGCGCGCGATGCCGGCGGCCAGTCCGGGGCGGTCCGGGCCGATCAGGCGCAGCGTGTGGATATTGGTCTTGTCGAGCCCGACCTCGGCGGCGGCCGCCACCTGCTCGTTGCCAAAGATCGGGGCCATGAAGACCACGCCGGCCTCCGATCCGTCATCGGTCGGCCGCACGATGATGAAGTCCAGATTGGCGCCGGCCCGCATCACGTTTTCGAGCTTGTCGGCCAGAGCGCCCGGGTGATCTTCGATTCTGCCGGCCCAGACGTCGGTCTTGGTGACTTCAAAACTCATTACGTAATCCTCCGAGCGTGTTTACCGCACCAGTTACTCGAGCTGATAGCTGACCGCGACCCGCGCGCTATACACGACATGGCCCGGATCGATCGGATCGTCGTCGTATTCGCCGCCCGTGAAATCCCAGGTGCTTTC
The DNA here is from genome assembly GCA_963675745.2 of Phycisphaerae bacterium. Classification (GTDB taxonomy): domain Bacteria; phylum Planctomycetota; class Phycisphaerae; order UBA1845; family Fen-1342; genus JAFGRR01. Next base: position 385,920 of record CAXXWX010000026.1, on the reverse strand, counting down.
CGCCGTCATGCGGCCTTCGGCCGTCGGCCCGGTGAACGGCAGATAGGCGCCGTATGCGCCGCATACCCAGCAGTCCTCACGTTGCGTGACGCTCAAGGGCCGGCCCAGCGACAGCCCGAGTTTGTCCGCCATCCCGCGGGCCTTGCGTTCGGCATCTTCGAGGGCGGCCTCGCGCGCGCGTTCCTGATGACGGCGCGATTCGCGCGCCAAAAACCGTACGTCGCGGATATGCGTAGCGCCCGCTTCGAGCCCATCCAGCAAGAAGCTCTCGAACTGATCAGCGTCGTGCAGCGTGAAGCGGATGTCCTTGCGGACGTCATAGCCGGTGACAGCGCCGTCGGTGTGCAGTGGGCGAACCTGGAGGAAGTCCGGCTTGATCTGAGGATCCTTGATCTTGTATTTCCGCGCGACCTCGATCAGCCCGGCGGCCAGTGCGTCGATGCGGGCCTGGGCCTGTCGCAGATTCGCGTCCGAGGATTCGAGGCCAAAGACGATCACGACATCATCCACGTCAACCTCCAGGTCGGCGACGCCCATGGCGTTGATTACCCCTGGCGGTGTCGCGGTTGTCGATGATGGCACCGGTTGCCGTGACCGTGGCGCGCGCTGCGCCGTGGCGGCGGCGGTCCACACCAGGGTAACCGACACGACCAGCAGCGCTGACAAGCGTCGTATGGACATGGTGTGGCTCCCGTTCGCTGGTTTCGATCGCTTTGCCGCGCCTTTGTCGCAACCGGCATGCCCCGCGCGGCTGACCGTGGACGATTGTAACCCAATGCGCCCGGTCGTGCCCGGTCAGGGCCTGACCGGGGCGCCCGCGATATACTCTCGCGAGTTGGTCGGCGCGCGTCCGCCCGAAGAAGCGGGCAGCCGAGTTGACTGTCCGCCGGTTCGTGCGATAGGGTCAAGCCGTCGGCCACCAGCCGCACAGGAGCCCATGCACATGCAGATTCGCGAGTTTCAGCAGCAAATCGACCGGATGTACTCCGAAAAGGACCGCGCCCGCGGGGCGGCCAAGACTTTCCTCTGGCTGACCGAAGAGTTCGGTGAGTTGGCCAGCGCGATCGCCGGCGACGATCAGAAAAACAAGGAAGAGGAGTTTGCCGACGTGTTCGCCTGGCTCTGCTCGATCGCCAACGTGGAGGGCGTGGATATCCAGCAAGCCGTGATCGACAAATACATCAAGCAGCGGCCCGACGGGCATAAGTAAGCGCGGGGGGACACCGGCGGTGCGTGGCATCGTGGCCAGGCTCTGGGCGGAATCGATGCGATACCGCCACGGCAGCACGGGTGTCGGCGCATCTCGCAGGGCGTTGTCTGGTGGCGGTCCCTCCGTGATCGGGGGCGCGCATACCGAGAAAAGCACCATTGCTCACATTGAATTCGCCCTCGGGGGAGACCTATAAGCTAGTGACAGACTCTGGCAGCCGCTCCCGTCCTGCTCTTCGAGCACGAGCATGCTCGGCTTCTGTCGGCGCCTTGCCTGTCGCATCTGACGGGAACGTGCCAACGTCGGCTCAGAGGGGCGATCCAGCGGCCGACGTTGCGCTTGGATTGCCGGGGAACAAACGGCGTGGCGTGCAAGCACTATTGGGGCGTGAGGGCTCTCGCCCTCGTTGAAGGGGAGATATACCAGATGCAGGTTGCAAGGGGCATCCCCGTGATCATGGCCAGCCTTCTGGCGTTACCGGCGATGGGGCAGATCTACAACTGGAGCACCGGCGAAGTGATCCCGGGGACGGAGAACATCACGCCGGGGCCGGAAACGGACCTATCCTCCTGGAACACGCCGTCGCACAATCTGCGCTATGCCAACCTATCCGGCGGGCTGGACCTTCACGGGAGTTTGTTCCTGTGGAGTTGGATGGACGACGCTTGGTTCATGGGGGCGGACCTTACCGATGCGGATTTCTTCCGCGCTACGCTGACGAACGCCGACCTGAGCGGAGCGGATCTGACCAATGCGTCACTTTCGAATTCAGTACTTACAGACGCCGACCTGGGCGGGGCAAACCTGACTAATGCGAAACTGGGCTACGCCACGCTCACAAATGCTGACCTAAGCGGGGCGACAGTTGCGGGGGCGGGTTTCGATGGAACTACGTCGGAGGGCTTCACTCAGTCGCAACTCTACGGGACCGCCAGCTACCAGATGGGAGACCTGCGCGGTATCTCGCTGCGCAACAACCTGTTGACCGGCTGGAATCTGGCCAACCAGAACCTGACCGGTGCTCACTTCATGGACGCCACGCTCACCGATGCCGACCTGAGCGCGGCGAACCTGACTGATGCGCACATCGCGAGCGCTACGCTAGCGAACGCCAACCTGAGCGCGGCAGACTTGACCAACGCGTCACTTTCGCAGTCAGTACTTACAGACGCCGACCTGGGCGGGGCAAACCTGACTGGCGCCGACTTCTACCGCGCCACTCTGACGAATGCGGACCTGAGCGGGGCGACCGTAGCTGAGGCGAACCTCCGTGGCGCAACGTCGAGGGGCTTTGCCAGGGAGCAGCTCTACGCGACGGCAAGTTACCAAGCTGGGGACCTACATGGCATTCGTCTGGGCGGCAACGATCTGACTGGCTGGAACCTGGCCAACCAGAGGCTGACGGGCGCTGATTTCCAGTGGGCCGCGCTTGCCGACGCGGACATGAGCGGATCGAACCTGACCGATGGGTGCATCGTGGGTGCGTCGCTATCGAACGCTAACCTGAGCGGGGCCAACCTGTCGGGCGCAGATCTCTCCCAGGCTACGCTGACTGACGCCGATCTGAGCAACGCAGATCTCACCGGTGCGAGCCTCGCCGAAGCTACCCTCACGAATGCCGATCTGAGCGGGGCGACCGTCTCAGGGGCCAGCTTCAGTGAGACCACGTCGAGCGGGTTTATCGGAGGGCAACTCTATGCGACCGCGAGTTACCTGATGGGTGATCTACATGGGATCGCACTGGACAACAACAACCTGACCGGCTGGAATCTGGCCAACCAGGATCTGAGCGATGCGTTACTCTATCTCTCTACGCTGACGGACGCGGACCTAGGCGGAGCGAACCTGACCAGAGCGAATTTCGTTGCCTCAACACTGGTGAACACCGACATGCGCGCGGCGAGCCTGACTGACGCGAGTCTTCGGTACGCCACGCTGACAAACGCTGACCTGAGTTGGGCGGACACCCGCGGCGCACTCAACCTGACCGATTCGGATTTGGCGTCGGCCATCACCAACGACACCATTCTACCCGATGGCCACATCGCCGGGCTTGACCTCGGCGCAGACGAGGTGTTGAAGGTGCGTGACTACGACGGCGACATTGCGATCACCGTGGACGATGCGCTCGCGCTCGATGCAACCGCGATGCTGGAGTTGCTCTTCGCCGACGCCGACTGGGGTTCAACCATCACGCTGGCCGACGGCGTCGCGGCGGATCTCGCCGGCACGCTTCTCCTCGACTTCGCGCCCGGCACGGACATCGACAGCCTGCTCGGAACAACCTTTACCCTGTTCGACTGGAATGGCGGTTTGATTGCCGGCGATGCATTCAACCAGGTGCGCTGGCCCTATTGGGCACAGTGGGACATCAGCGACGTTTACCTTGGCGGCACGGCCACGCTGACCGGCGTTCCTGAGCCCGGCACACTGGGGGTGTTGGCCCCGTTGCTGCCGGTCGTACTCCGACGGCGGGGCACGCCGCGAGGTTAAGACCAACGGCGGACGCTTGAGAAGATTCGCTGCGCCACGCGCCCCCGCGATCACGGCCGCAGCAACCGCCCAGAACCGCGCCCACAGCACTCCTCCCGGCGAATTCTCCGACGGCGCGCCGAAAATGTGCTACACTATTAACAGACGCCTCGGTCGGAGGACCACGCGATGTGTGTACGCCACTCCCTGGTTGCCATCCTGATCTTGGCAACCACCCTCGCCGTCACAGGCCCCGTCATCGCCGAACTCAAGTCCTACGAAACCGAACATTACACCATCCACACCGACCTTGATGAGGAAGGTGTGCGCGAGGCCAAGCTGCGCGTTGATACCCTATTCGAGGCCTATCTGCAGCACACCCCGCAGTTCACCGGACATATCGCCGAAAAGTACCCGATCGTCATCTTCACCAACAAGGCCGAGTACAAAAAAGCCACCGGCGTGCCCGAATCCAGCGGCCTGTATACCGGCAGCGCGTTGTTCGTGCTCTCCGAGAAACGCACCAACGAGCGCACCTGGCGGATTCTCCAGCACGAGGCCTTTCACCAGTTTGTACACCGCCGCATAGGCGGCGGCGTGCCCACCTGGGCCAATGAGGGGCTGGCCGAGTATTTCGGGCACGCGGTTTTCACCGGCGGCGGGTATGTCGTCGGAGTAATCGACGAGGACGCGATGAAGGACGTGCAGTACAAGCTGCGCGGCAATCGCTACAAGCCCATCGAGGAGCTGCTGAGTATCGGCGGTTACGGCTGGTACAAGGACATGGACATCAAGAGCAAGGCCCGGCGCAACTACCGCCAGGCGTGGTCCTTTGTCTACTTCATCATGCACTACGACAACGGCCGCTATCGCGCGCCGTTCATAAAGGTCTTGCAGCAGGCCGGCGCCGGACGCGCCTGGAGCAAGGCCTGGGCCGAGCACTTCCCGATTCCGATCGACGAACTCGAGCGGCAATGGCGGGAGTACTGGCTGGACATGACCGTCGAGGATACGCGCGCCGGCAATATCGAGGCCATGACGAGCACGTTCATCAACTACCTGGCGCTCGCCGCGCGCCACGGGCAGCGCTTCAGCTCGGCGCGTGAGTTCTTCTCCAAGGCCCAGGCGCGGAAAATCGAGACGTCAGATGATGACTGGCTGCCGCCCGACGTGGCCAAGAACCGGGTGGCGGAGGCGACGCGCCTCGGTCGCTGGAAACTGAAGATGACCCGCCGGGAAGTTGAGCTGAGCTGCAAGGGGCGGGGCGGCGAACGCGTGCGCGGCACGTTCCAGATAGACGACGGCCGGACCGCCAATCTCAAGGTTGCTGTCGAGGGCAGCCGTGACTCACGGCGCACAAAGCGCGCTCGGCCGTAACACTGGGCCGCGGGAGTGCTACGCTGCTGTGGCACTGGTTTTCAACCAGTGAGAACCACAGGTTTCAAACCTGTGCCACAATCGCCGGATCGAGGCTAGTCCGCGAGCGTGCGCAGAAACTCGCCGACGATCTCCGCGAACTCATTCGGGCGATCATCGAACGTCATGTGACCGGCCCCCTCAATGACGCTGACGCGGGCGTTGGGGAATAGCTCCGCATAGCTCTCGCTGACCGACGCCGGCACGAGATCCGCGTCGCCATGTACGAGCAATACCGGTGCCGTTACATCGCGCAGCGCAGCGCTGTAGTCATGCCGCAGCCCCAGACTCAGATACACCGCCGTCACCACCCATCCACCGGCGGCTTGGTCGGACGGCTGCGTGGCGGCGGCTGCATCCGCTCCAGTTGCGAGCCGGAAAAACTCGGCGAACTTGCTGTTCCGGGCGGCCAACTCCGCCTCGCTCTTGGTGAAAACGCTTGAGAAGTCCAGGTATTCTTCAACGAAACGGTCGTACTCATCCAGGCGCTCGGCCGGCAAGAGGCCGCGGATTTCCTCAAACAAACCGCCGTGCTCCTGCGGAAAGACCACCAGGTCCGCCGGCGCCAGCAACACCAGGCCGGCGACGTGCTCGGGAAACTCGGCCGCGTAGAGCGAGGCCAGAAAGCCGCCGAAAGAATGTCCGACGATGATCAGCTTGTCCCGGCCGAGTATGCGGCGGATGCGCTCGATGTCGGCGATGTGCGCCCCGATGCCGAGACCTTTGTCGAGCGTCAGCATGTTCTGGTAGAAATTGCTGGATGCAAACCGGTCGAATGGCCGCGTCGAATCGCCGCAGCCGCGCTGATCGTAGAAATGAATCTCGTACTCGCCGGTGAGCCGTGCCAGCCCGGCGGGCAGCTCGCGCGCGGGAAAGCCGGGGCCGCCGTGAACGAACAAGAGCGGCGTTCCGGTGCCGTGGGAGAAGTGGTGCAGGTCGATGTCGCTCTCGACCCGCCAGACGTTCGGCTCGCCGGTTTGTGTCGGCGGCTGGAGCGGTCCGCGCAGGTTCTCCGCGGCGCGCACCATCCCCGGTCGATACAGCGGCGCGCTCATCAAGTGCCAGACCCAGAAGCCGCCGCCGATCAGAAGCGCGATCAGAACCAGAGGAGTCAGAATCAGGATGCGTTTGGTCGTCTTGCGCATGGGTAAACCTCCGCGTTCGATGGCTGTCGAGCACCGATGAGCGGCGTGTATCGGGCCGCCCGCCGTGCTGCAGCAGTGAGAACGTGCATTGTGCGCGCCGCGCCGCGCCGGGCAAGCGCCGCCGTGCCTTGACGCGGCGCTTGTGGCGCGCGGTCCTTCTGGATAGCATGAAAGACACGTTCTCCGCCCCCACGGGCACCGAGGCGGATGGCCACGCCAAGTGGGGGCGCACGTCGCGAATCGAGGAGGATTGGGGCATGCGCAGGATTCCTACGTTGGCGCGGTCGTCTGCAAATGAGGCGATACAGGCTCACAGGTCATCAATTGACCGTTTGAAAGGAGACGCGGACGTGGCAACTTGCCCGGCGGCGTCAGCGGTGATCTTTCTGCGGATCATCACGGCATTCGTAGTAACATCGACAGCGTGGGCTGGGTACGAGGACACGAAACGCACTGCGAGTGATGGTGCGGCGGGCGACTATTTTGGCCACTCCGTCGCGGTGGACAATGACATCGCTGTGGTTGGTGCCTACTGGTACGACCACCTTGGCCGAGGCGACGCAGGTGCAGCGTATGTCTTCTATCGCGATTCAGGCGGAACCGACAACTGGGGTGAAGTTGCTAGGCTAAACGCCTCGGATTATTTCACGGAAGACCACTTCGGCGTATCCGTTTCAATCAGCGGTGACATCATCGTGGTTGGAGCAAATCAGAACGACGATTACGGCAGGGACTCAGGTTCCGTGTATATTTTCTACCGCAACTGGCCCACACAGGACGCCTGGGGGGAACGGTTGAAGCTGATGCCGAGCAACGGCGAGGCAGGGGATTTCTTTGGTGCCGATGTTTCGCTCAGCGGCGACGTGCTCGTCGTCGGAGCGGATGGGCACGACAGTGCAAGTGACTACGGATCGGCGTACATCTTCTACCGCAACGAAGGCGGGGCTGATGCCTGGGGCGAGGTCAAAGAAACACCTGCCCACAACCCGGGGGATTACTTCGGGAACGCTGTCTCAGTAAACGGCGACACTGTTGTGGTGGGGGCGGTGGAAGATGACACTAGAGGTACTAACGCTGGGGCGGCATTTGTGTACCAGCGTGACTGGGGCGGTGCGGACAACTGGGGTGAGGTCGCGAAGTTGATTGCCAGTGATGGTCAGCCGTACGACTACTTCAGCGAACATGCTGTTTCGATCTGTGGGGATACAATCGTCATCGGGGCACCACAAGAAGATGAGATGGGCAGTAACGCTGGGGCGATCTACATTTATGAGCGCAATTGGTCGGGCCCGGATAGCTGGGGTGAAGTCGCCAAGCGGACTGCCAACGATGGGGAGGCGGGCGCTGGGCTCGGTGCACAAGTATCGGTCAGCGGGGATGCTATCGTGGCTGGAGCACGCTGGGACGACAATGCTGGTGGCATCGACGCCGGTGCAGCGTATGTCTTCTACCGCAATTGGCACGCACCTGACAACTGGGGCCCGGCGGCTAAGCTCATAGCCTCTGATGCGGAGACTGGCGACCAGCTCGGCCGGTCCGTGTCCGTCAATGGCGACACGATTTGGGGCGGAGCTTGGCATGAGGACCAGAATGGCGTTGACTCAGGTTCGGCGTACGTGTTCTCCCTACCAGCCTCCGCTACGGGAGACCTCAACTGCGACGGCCTCATCAACAATGGGGATATTGATCCCTTTGTGCTGGCCGTAACCGACACAGCCGCCTACATCGCGGCGTATCCCGACTGTGACCCCTACCTCGCCGACTGCAACTTCGATGGCTGGGTCAACAATGCGGACATCGATCCCTTTGTCGCGTCGCTCGCCGGGTAACTAGTGGGAAGGTGTATGTCGCGAATCGAGGAGGAAGGGACATGCGTAGAATAGCCACGCTGGCGGGGATTGTGGGTTTGGTGCTGGCATCCGCAGACGCCGCGCAGGCGGAAGTCGTGATCGACACCGTCACTGTCGGCGACCCGGGCAACGCGCCCGACACGAGGTACGAAACACCCGGCTACGGCAACGTGGACTACGTGTACAACATCGGAAAGTACGAGGTGACGGCCGGTCAGTACACGGAATTCCTCAACGCGGTAGCCGATGACGACATTTACGGTCTGTACAACACAGACATGTGGTCGCATGGCTTGGGCTGCAAAATCGAGCAAACCGGCTCATCCGGAAGTTACAGCTATAGCGTCTCGCCGGATCGGGCGGTCCGTCCGGTGAACTACGTGAGTCTGTACGACGCGCTGCGGTTTGCGAACTGGATGCACAACGGTCAGCTGACTGGGGCCCAGGACACTTCGACCACCGAGGACGGCGCGTACGACATGTCTCTCGGATCGGGCGTGGTCCGCAAGGCTGGCGCGCAGGTCTTTCTACCGAGCGAGGACGAGTGGTACAAGGCGGCGTACTACAAGGGCGGCGGGGTCATCGCGGGGTATTGGGACTACCCGACGAGCAGTGACAGCGTGCCCGGTCGCGACATGAACGAGGGCACGAATCCGGGCAACAATGCGAACTACTTCGGAGACCCATGGCCGATCGACTCGCCGTACTACACGACGGTTGTGGGCGAGTTTGAGTGGTCCGACAGCCCGTACGGCACGTTCAACCAGGGTGGCAACGTGGGGGAGTGGAATGAGGCGACTATCGGGTCGTATCGCGGCTTGCGCGGCGGATCGTTCAACATGCTCGACATTTTCCTGCCCGCGTCGTTCCGCGGCAGCCTCGACCCTGCGAGCGAGCACGGCAACCTCGGGTTCCGTGTGTCTGAGGTTCCCGAGCACAACCTCGGTGATCTGAACTGCGATGGCTGGGTCAACAACGGCGACATCGACCCATTCGTGGTCGCGATCACGCAGCCGGGGCAATACCCGGTCGACTACCCCGACTGCGACATCATGGACGGGGACTGCAACGGCGACGGTTGGGTGAACAACGGAGACATCGACGCGTTTGTCGACTTGCTGAACCCGCGCTAATCCCGCTTGGACCGGTAGCGCCTCGTATTTCGTGCCACACCTCGGCGCGGCGCGTGACGGCCGGCGCCTCGATGTAGCGCGTAACGGCCGGCGCCTCGATGTAGCGCGTAACGGCCGGCGCCTCGCCGGCCGCCGAACGTCGACAACGCCCCGTCACAGCGGCGCCCCGTCGATACGGCCGCGTCAGGCAACGTATCAGCTACCGAACGACTCCTGGAGGACCGCGAAATCGGGTACGTCGGTATCGTTGTCGATGTCGAAATCAAACAAGTCACAGCCGGCCCCCGGCGGGCCGTTGTCGGGGCCCGTCAGGCACGGCAGGAACCGGTCTGAGTCGTCGAGATCCACGTCGCCATCAACGTCATAGTCACCCGCCGGCCACGTGCCCAGCGAGAAGTTCGCCTCGGTGTAATAAGCCGGCAGCACCAGCACCGCCGGACGCACCTCGCCAGAGAACCCCGAGAACGTGGCCGTCACCGCCACCTGTGTTCCGCCGGCGGCCGCGGGTAGTTCAGTGATGATGTAGAACCCGTTTCCGTCGGTCCGGGCGAGCGGCTGAGCGCCGACGTATAGCGTCGCGTCATCCAGCGGGTCTCCGCTGGTCCCATCAACGACGCGGCCGTAGATGACCCCTTTTGTCGCGGTGGCCGGGTCGCGCCAGGGCATTTCGGGTGTGACCGCCGGCACAGCGAACACGGTCGATGCGGCGTAGGGGTACCACGACCAGTCCGTACCACCGTCATACGTTCCGCTGTAGGAATACGTGCAGATTCCGTCGGCACCGGCGGCCTGCGCGTACGTGATCTCGGTATTGCTGTTGGCGAAGCTGTTCAGGTAGATGCCCGGCCCAACGAAGATGTGCCGGTCATAGCGCCAGTACAACTCGCGATCCACCCAGTTCTCATACCACGTGGGGTAGGTGTTGTAGTTGTAGTAGGTCATCGGGATGCCGGCGTCGAGGAAGCCCTCCTCCATCCACTCGCGCCAGTTCTGGAAGCGTGCCCATGAGCTGGTGTCCTCGAAATCCCACGGCGCGTCGCCCCAGGTGATCAGCGCCGCCGTGTGTCGCAGTGGCTGCCGCGGGTTAGCCATGTTCGTGGCAACCTCGGCCTGGGCTCTGCGCACGAGTTCGGTGACGCCGCGTCGCCGAAAGTCCTCCCACGGCCCGTAGTCGATCGCCGGCGTTCCCGCGTACCCTGTGATCCGTTTAAAGCGCTCGAGCCCCGACTGGTCGTACCACGTGTACGCCGGGTAACCCGCGGATGAATCGGTGTAGCGAATGTAATCCCAGTGTACGCCGTCGATCTCGTAGTTGGTGACGAGCTCCCGGACTATGGAGATCAGGTAATCCTGCACGTCGGGCGAGCTGGGGTCTAGCGTGTACTTGTCGCTGACGGTGGCCGGTCCACCGCCGATGTCGCCGCGCACCACCATCAGCCATTCGGGGTGGGCGCTGAGCGTGGTGTTGCCGGATGGCGGCCAGGTGGTGGACACGCGGAAGGCGACCAGCCAGGGGTGAACCTCGATGCCCTGCGCGTGCGCCTCTTGCACGAGATATGCGAGTGGATCGATCCCGCCGACGATGTCGCCGGCCTTCGGCAATATCGCCGAATTCCAGTAGGCGCCGTGCGCCGATCCAGCGTCGTCCTGATAGGCTAGCACCTCGGGGAGAATCGCGTTGTAATTGCCGGCGGCGGCGCGACTCACCATCTCGTCGATCTGGGCCGTGCTCTTAAAGCCGGCGTGAAACGCATCAGCCCAGAACCCGCGGAATTCCACGTTCTCCGTTTTCTCTTCGAAAACGGCCGTAACCGTCTTGTCCTGATCCATCGTTACCGTCGTTACCGGTGACAACGGATTGGCCACGGCGGAACCCGCCGAGACGGTCCAGTGGTGGAACGCGTATCCGCCGCCGGCCTGCGCCGAGATCGGCACGACTTCGTTGAGGTACTCCGTGTACGGCCCACCTTCGGCAGGCACGGTCGTACCCCAGCCGGCGGGGCTCACATCCATGGTCAGCTCGACCGTCTCAGCCTCGAGCGTGAATCGCACCGCGTCGGCGATCACCACGGCGTAGCCCGCGTCGTTGTCCAGCGTCACATATCCACCGGTGCCGGCCGCGAAGTCGTAAGTGCCCAGGTTCACCCACGTCTCGCCGTTGATCTGTTGATTGACCACCACCGGCGTTGAGCCGCCGACGTGATGAACGGTGAAGGTGGCGTCAACAGCGCGATTGGTGCCCTGTACGTACCAGATGGTGATGTTGTACGCACCGGCCTGGGGCAGATCGGGACGCCATTCGACAGCCGCCGGGTCCTCGCCGGTGTAGGTTGTCTCCGCCCAGTTATAGTCGTCGCCGTAAGGCGTGCCGTAGGTGCCCGTATTCCAGATCCCATAGAGGATGGAGAACTCTGGATCGCTGTTGTCGACGGTGACGGTCTGCGCCGTAGCGGCGGCGGTCAGGGCGGCGACAGCAATACTCAACATGATCTGTCGCAAACCCAGCCTGGTTCGGTGTGTCTGTGCCATGCTGCTTCTCTCCCGTGCCTGGTGGGGCGATGTGGGCTGAAACGTGGCCAACGGAGGCATTACCAGCCGCGAGATGACTCGCCAGAGGTCGATCCCAGCGGCCGCTCCATCATAACGGCTTGGGCCGGTTGGCGCACAGCGAAATCGGCGTGCTTTGCAAACAAACAGGGGTCACTGTGTGTTATCGGACGAAAAATAGATTTAATCCGATTTGCGGTTTATCTTGCTACCACCCCACCAAACCGCTATGCTTTAAAGTGCAATAGGGGATGAAGTTTTCAGGCTGTAACGCACATGTCGGAAGGGAAGTACGGCTTGGTACGGACACCATACGCAAGGACGAGTGGATGGATGCTGACAACTGTGTTTCGAGTGTATTTCGCAAGGTGGATTGGGTAGGTAGAGCGTGTCGGGCGCTGGCGGCAAGAAGCTGATCTCGGCACACATCACTTGTTCCTAGGAGGAGAAACAGATGAAAAATGTTCTAGTGTTGGCCGCGATCGCTGCCCTCGCCTCGACGGCGTTCGCACAGACAACTTACATCGACGATGACTTTGAGGTGTATCCCAGCACCGCCGCAATGCAGACGGTGTGGGGCTCGGCCGGTCTGGGCACGCTTGATCCCAACAATGCGTTTAGCGGCACGAAGTCGATGGCCATCCGGGTGGCGCGGACAACATCATCAACCTCGCCGCCGATTTGATCCCGTCGGATGCGGCCAGCCGGTCATCTGCGAATGGCGAGATCTTGCGACGACGCCTGTAGGCAACAAGCGCATCGTTTCACGATCGGCGTCTGCGGTCGGTTCGACGTTCCCGCTTTTTGAGATGGGTGTACAACTCGATCCAGGGCGTGCAGTACTACTGCCCGCGTCAGCAGCTTCCCGGGCCAGAGGCCCGAGCTGGATGCCGTTCAACGGCGACCCAACCATCCGCACCGGTTGGCATGAGTTGAGGCCACATTCAGTGGCAGCAGCATCGTTTCACTTGGATCTGCCCGACAGCGTCATCGATTCGACGACGACCCAGTTGCCGCTGACCGGCGACGTATACGTCCGGTCTGACGGCAGCGGGCTCCGTCTCGGATTGGCCCGTCGGCTCTCATCGGCCGGTGGTGGCGGCAACTTCGACGACATCTATCTGGCGCAGCTTCCGGAGCCGACGACACTGCTGCTGCTGCTCAGTGGCTTGGCGCTGATTCGCCGTCGCTAGGCGAAGGACGAAGGTACGGACACGAAGCTTCGGGGAGTGGTCTTGCGGGAACATGTTTGTGCCCGACCGTGACAAGGTTTTATCGGAGTTGACCAGCTTCCCGCATCTGCGTTGTTGAACAAACACGCTTCGCTTCGTCCTAAATACGACGGAGCGGAGCGTGTTTTTCTGTGGCCGCCGGGCGTTGCGCTACGCAGGCTTGCGCCCGAAAAGGCCGATTAGTAAACCTACAGCACAACCAACAGGACATGCGGTTGCCGCCGCGTGCGGCGGATGCCCCCCAACAACCCATCGGAGGAATATGTCTATGTCACGTACGTTACGAATCGCGGCGCTCGGCGCTGTCGTGGTGCTCCTAGCAGCACCCGCGGCCTGGGCCGACCCCAACTATCCATCGGCGGTTGTGACCTTCGATGGGCCGGGCTCTCCGGGTGATGCACAGGAGATGTTCCGGATCCCGCAGACCTCCGGGTCCACCTACTCGGCCTAACCACACATTCGTCGTGCTCAATGAGCCCAATAACCCCTACGGCAACAATTCCGCATTCCGCGCAAGCGGCTTGCAGTGCAACGGCGACGCTTCGCTGAAGGTCCTGTGGCAGTGGGTTGACCCGGCCGATCCGGATGCCTGGGTCCGACTCACGACCTACAACGGCGCGATCTACCCCAACCCCGTGCTGCACCTGGGCGGAAAGGTGAAGTTCTGCTTCACCAACCAGAGTGAAGTCCTCTACGGAAACCTCGGCGTTTGCATTGGCGTCCGCGAGACAGGTGTTGTCAAGCCACAGCTCGAGGACGGCGGCCTGAACGGCGAGATCGAGTGGATCGGCGTCAGCACCGTACCCAACGCCATCATCGCAGGTGCCGATGGCATCGTCGATACGACCGCAACGGGCGACGATGTTCAGATCTACCCGGTCAGCTACGACGTTGCCAACGACCCCAACATTCTCAGTCCGAACGTTGCCGTCATCGGCCCCGGCCCCAACGGCACGATCGAGACGACACCGACCCCCGATGACGAGCTGCGCTACGGGTATTTCATCAATGCCATCGGCGAGCGGACGCCCGTCCCGGCGATCGAACTGCACCCGTTTGACGCTGTCGAGGTGACACTCGAGTGGGATCTGACCACCGGCGTCGTGTCGAAGGATGGTTCGCCACAGCCCAACAGCGGCATTGTGGGCATGACCGGCGACGGCGTGATCACCGAGTCCTACGGCACGCTCGAACACATCGCGTTCGTCAACGATCCGGACGATGTCGCAGATGACATCGAGCTAAGCATTGACGATCTCCAGTTCATCTCGCCCGTCCCCGATCCGGTCCTGCCGCCACGCGTGGTCTGGCCGATTATCGCCGACGACACCGAAGTCATCGTTACCGACCTGATGACCACCGTAGACCAGGTCACGCTGTATGACGACGGCGGGCAGGTTGAACAGCGGAACGTAACCGATCCGAACGATGTGGTGTTCACCATTGCCGGTGGCGCCCAGGCCGGCAACACCTACTACGCTACGCAGCGCGATAGTGTCACCAGCATAACCAGTGGAAACTCGGACGGTGTGCTCGTGCTTGCCGAAGCGCCGCCCTACACCTTCTCGATCCTGGTTGACGAAGGTGGTACCGGTAGCTGCAACTACAATTACGGCTGGGAATGGGTCGGCGTAACCAGCGTCGGCAGTCCCGGTTGGCAGCCGCAGGGTACCTCGCTGCTCTTCCCGGACGACACGCAATGGCAGGTCGTGGATATCCCGCTGACCGACAACGGCATCATCCTGCCCGGTTTGGGCGGTGATGGCTCACTCGCGCCCGCGGGTGGCAACTACACGATGGACAGCATCTGGTTCACGATCGCGAACGCAGCCACCGGTGATGCGCTCGGTCCCTGGGAGATCTTCATCGACGAGGTGCAGCTCCTCGATCCCAACGGCCTCGGTGACCGACACCATCCTCGACATGGAGGACGGCGTTAACCGGCTGGAAAACGACCGCGACGCGCAGGGAGAAGGCATCCCGTCCGTTTCGGCGCTTTCGACGCTGTCCTATCTTGACGGCGGACACGAGTCACCGTCTGCGTGTACACGTATCCGGAATACGATCCGAACAACCCTGATTCCCACGAAGCCCCCTCGCTGGGCATGCTTCAGCGCGTGGGGTGGCAGTGCGGGACCAGCCAACTGATTCCCGACAGCACCGCGACGATTCGGTTCCACATGGTGTGTCGCACGCAGTCGACGAACCCGGTTCCGCTGCCCGAGGTCGAGGGGCCGATCATTGTCGGTAACCAGACCACGGTCCGCATCCTCACCGACCCGAACGCCATTATCGGCGACGCTCTACATCGATGGTGATCCGAACCTCGTGGCCCCGGTTACGCCAACCGCCGGCACGGCTGACTTCACCGGCCTGACACTCACACCCGGCCAGTCGATCTCGGCCAAGCAGACGCTACCGGCCGGTGAGAGCGATGCGGCGTATCCGCTCGGCGTCCTCGCTGTGACGCCTCCGCCGACGCTTCAATCACCGATCGCACCCGGGTCAGGCGTCGTGACCGTGTTTGACGTTCTCGACAAGGCCTATGCCAGCGCCGACTCGGTGACGGTGTACGTCAACGGCGATCCGAACCTGGGTGGCACGGCACCGCCACCGGCTCAAACCGGCACCACGCAGGTGGTCTGGCTCAATTCCACTGTCGTAACCGGCGACGTCCTGACCGCCACGCAGACGGTCAACGGCGTTACCAGTGCTCTGAGCGCGCCCGTCACCGTCGCATTTACCGCGCCGGTGATTTACAAGGCGCCGGCACAGGGTGACACGTCAATACATGTGATGGAG
Source organism: Phycisphaerae bacterium (assembly GCA_963675745.2). Taxonomy (GTDB): domain Bacteria; phylum Planctomycetota; class Phycisphaerae; order UBA1845; family Fen-1342; genus JAFGRR01. Next base: position 370,113 of record CAXXWX010000026.1, on the reverse strand, counting down.
CTTGATGCGGCGGCCGACAGCGCCACGATCGTTGTTACCGACCCGAACGACCCGAACGACCAGGCTTTCCACAGCACGCCCGTGGATCCGAACTTCCCGGGACGCGTTGACGTGTCCGTGAGCGGCCTGGTAATGGGCGATATCGTTACGGCGTACTACACGGTCGGCGCCATCGACAGCGTTGAGTCCGAGTACGAGAAGGTGACGACCGCGACGACCGTCCAGTATCTCTGCGACGACTTCGAGTATGACGAAGCCGCCTATCTGGCCGCCTGGCCGACTGGAACCACACGGCTCGATCTTGTGACCGACAAGAACACAACCACCGGTGGCACTAAGTCACTGTTCGCACCCGGCGGCACGAGCGCTCGCGTTACCGCCCCGACTGGCGTAATTGGCGAGCTGACCGCTACGGAAACCGAGCCGGTTGTCTGGAACGTCAACATCTACGACCCGGTTGGTGTCGATCCGCTCGGGACCGTCAACCAGTTTGCCCAGATCAATGCCGACGGCACAACCGACTGGTACTACATGCACGTCGGTATTCTCGGCTGGGCGGACACGGACAACGTTCACTACGACTTCCGCGCCGTGGGTAACGGCGGTCCAAACTGGACCGATCTTGACGAGTACGACGGTCCGGATCGTAGCGTCGGTTGGCACGTGTTCACCGTGATCCACAAGGGCCAGCGCATCGACATATATGTCGATGGCAAGCTCTCGAAGAAGAACATCCCGCTGCCCGACGGCGCGCCGACGTTTGAAGTTCCGCGCATCGGTCCGGGTTATTACAGCGGTCAGCCGGGCTACTACGACGACTACTGCATCGAGACGGGACCGGTCCGCTTTGGTGTGCGGCCGCCGAACCCGCCCGCGGTAGCGCCGCCGATGGCCGGCGACGAGCTGGTGACGATCATCAACATCGATGACGACGTGACCAACGTAAGCGTCAAGGATGCAAACGATGTTGAGCTCGGCTCCTACGCCGGCGCTGTCACTACCGGCAGCATCGACATCGGGCTCAACCGTGCGCTGGTTCACCTCGAGCGCATCACCGCCGAGGTCACCAACGCCATCGGTACCGAAGCCTCGGTGCCGCAGGAAGTCGGCGACGGTAACGGCGACATCCTGATCTGCATCGGTGTCCGCGAGGTTGACCCGAACGGCCTGCTCGGTCCGGCCGATCTCGGTACTGAAGGCGGTACGTCCGGCACCATCGAATGGATCGGTGCCACGGGTGAAACCGCCGGTGGTGCTCCGATCGGTATGGCGGTCAGTCCGTCGAACGACTGGCAGACGCTCGTGTTCGATCCGACCGATCCGAATTACGTTACCGGTTGGACCGGCGATGGCATCCTCGATGGCACCTACGGCACCATCGAGCACCTGGCTGTCTCGGTCGATGCCAACTCGCCCGATCGCAGTGCTGGTGCGTATGTGATGTACGTGGACAATGTCATCAACGTGGGCGCCGGTTCGCCGGACTTCACCGTCTGCGACTTTGAGGGCTTTGACCCGAACTCCGAGACGCTCTTCCAGGAGCCTGGTTTCTCAGGCAGCACCGATCCGGACCTGGTCGAGCCGCCGGATTACAGCATCACTACCGCCGCCCAGGGCAATCCCGGCCAGTCCCAGGAACTCTCATGGTTCTGGCTGGACACTGACAACCAGCGCTGGGCACGCATCGTGACGAGCTCGGTGACCAACGTCCCGAGCCCGATCATCGATATGACCAAGCCGATCAAGATGGACATCTTGCTGATGCCGGCCGCACCAGCCTATGAGGCGGGCGACATGAATTGCGACGGCTTTGTAAACAACGGTGATATCGATCCGTTCGTGCTGGCGTTGAATGACCCCGGCGCGTACGCAGCCGCGTACCCGGACTGCGATATCAATCTGGCGGATATCAACGGTGACACCTACGTCAATAACGGCGACATCGATCCGTTCGTCGTGCTGCTGTCACCGTGATAGACTGTGGTAACCTGTCTGTGAGGTAACCAGCGCGGGCTGGGAGTCGTGATTCGCGGCTCCCAGCCCGCTTGTCTATCAACTGCCTGGTCACGTGGCCGCGGCACATTCGACGCTTCCGACAACGACCTCACGCGCAAGACGCCCACAGCCGTTCCCTGTTCCCTGTTCCCTGTTCCCTTGAGTCCCTTGTCATCCCCCGCCCAGGCTCTGAGAATGTACCGTATGAACACAGTAGCCCACGGCGTGGACATCGTGCTCTGCGAGCGCATCGAGCGTATGTGGCGCACGCACGCCGACCGGTTCCTTGCGCGTCTCTACACGCCGGCCGAGCAGCGTTACTGCCTCGACTGCAAGTACCCGGCGGTGAGGCTGGCCGGGCGTTTTGCCGCCAAGGAGGCCGTTCTAAAGGTGCTGGGGACCGGTTTGCGCGGCGGGCTGGAGTGGACGCAGATAGAGACGCTGCCGGATGCACTCGGCAAGCCCGAGGTGACCCTGCATCACGCCGCGGCGGATGCCGCGCGCAGTGCGGGTATCTCCCGGATTCTCATGTCCATCTCACACGCCGGTGAATACGCGGTGGCATCGGCGATCGGCGTAGGTGCCGATGATGTCAACCGGTAGGGCCTGATCGTTGCAAGTGTGGCCGCCGCCGCCTCGATCAACCGCAGGTGGCGGGGCCGGTGTGCGTGCGACGCGCGGGGCGACGCCACAATTCCATGGAAGTCGCTCCATACGCCGCAACGCGGATCTCCTGCCGGCGCAGGTCTTATACGCGTGGCAATCCCGCAAGGCCGGGCAACGAGGCCTGGCGAGCCTCCGCCACGACCGGCGGCACGGGCATTTCATCTTTCGAGATGGTCTTGGTGGCTTGCTTCGCTGAGCCGCGCCGACGCCGCTGACGCTTCTTGACGGTTCCGCGGCGTGGCGGTCCCGGCACGCGCGGCGGAAGCTCAGTGACGAGCTGGATGACCTCGAGAGCGGTCGGTGCGAAGGCGTCCGCACCCACTTCCTGCCACAAGCCTTCGGCGCGGTTGAACACCCCGCCGCTGATGACTATGTTCATCGTGGGGCACACGTCGATCTCGCGGATGAGTTCGATCATACGTCGCGTGGCCGGCACCTGCTGTGGATCGGTGCCGAAGATGAGCAAGGCCTGCGGGCGGTGTTGTCCGACAACCGTGAGCAGCTCATCGTCCGGGATGCCCCCGCCGACGAAATACACCTCCCAGCCGTCAGCCTGGAAAAGATCGGCGAGCATCTGGGCGCCCAGCTCCTCGCGAAACTGGTCGGCACAGGCGATGACGATACAGCGGCCGTTTCGCTCACGAACGGGCAGGCGAGCCTGCAACTGATCGGCAACCGTGCGGTTGATGCGGTGGGCCATGTGCTCGACGGCGGCGTTGATGCGGTCGTCCTGGTACAGGCGCTCAACCTGTGACATGGCCGGCCAGACGACGTTGCAGATGAGGTCTTCAGCCGCATGTCCATCGTCAGCGGCCGCGGCGATCATCTGAAAGCACTCAGCGCGACGACCAGCCAGCAGCGGTTGCAGATAACGGGTGAGCAGGGGAACGGTCATGGATGCGCCTCCGTAGCGACAACAGCCCGCGATATGCGCCGCACTCCACGCGGACCCGGCAGGCTAATTCCGGGTATCAGACTATCACCCGGCTCATCCATTTCGCCGGTGGAAGATTCCGAAGGGTGCCAGGCTCAATCATGATGACTTGCCTGACAGCCTTGGAAATCGGCGGACGATGCCACGACGCTTGAGGCGTGTACGGGGCGACCGACGAGACCGGGCTGAGCGTGGCCCCATAAGGTATCGGGCACACGGTGACGGACCCGCCAATGGTGGGCGAGCGCAGATATTCTCGGAGCATGGTCCCCATCACAGCATAGATGCAAGTGGCGAAAACCGCGCATTCGTCAAGCCGGCCCGCGGAGTCCTTCCGGGTTGTCGCTGGCGGAATCAAGCCGGGCAACACTGCCGCAGGCGTCAGTGACGGCGTGCCTGTCCCGCTCGCGCAAAAGCGGCTTGCAGTATCAGATCCCCTCGTCGCTGCCCGCCGGCTCGCGGACTGGCTCGACGACCAGGTCGTAGTCCGACGTGTCGATGCAACGCACCCTGGCCAGAGTGCCCGCCTGGCCGACATCTTCAGTCAGCAGGCAGGTGGCATCGACCTCTGGGGCCTGTCCGGCATGACGCGCACTCGCCTCGCCGGCATCATTTGCTCCTTCGACCACGACATCAAAGCTAGCGCCGATCAGCGCCCGGGCCTTGGCGAAGGCCACCTCCTGCTGCGTCAACATCAGTCGCTCGTGGCGAGCCGCAATCAGCTCCGGATCAAGCTGATCCACCATGCGCCCCGCGGGCGTGTCGGGCTCAAGCGAAAACATGAACGCGCCCGCCGCATCAAAGCCGAACTCGCTGACGAACGTCTCCAATTCGTCGAACTCGGCGTCGGTCTCTCCTGGAAATCCCACTATGAAAGTGGTGCGCAGCGTGACACCCGGGATGCGTGTGCGCAGCTTTTCCAGCAGTGTCTCTGTCTGACGGCGCGTCACCCTGCGTCCCATGCGCCTAAGCACCCGGTCGTTGATATGTTGCAGGGGAATATCGACGTATTTCACGATGCGTTCGCACTCGGCCAAAGCGTCAATCACATCGTTGGTCATGACGGACGGGTAAACGTACATCAACCTGAGCCAGCGCGCGTCCACCAAGTCCGCGTCGAAACGACGCAGCAATCCAGCCAACCCCGGGGCATATTCGATGTCCCGCCCATAACTCGTGGTGTCCTGGCCGATCAGCACCAGCTCACGAGCGCCGTCAGCGATGAGCTCGCGGCACTCGGCCACCAGGGCGTCCGGGGCCTTGCTGTGCATCGGCCCGCGTATGGACGGAATCGTGCAAAACGTACACTTCTGGTCGCAACCCTCGCTGATGCGAACGTATGCGTAGTGACGTGGCGTGAGCCGCAGGCGCCCCTGGTCGTTCCACGGTTGTGGGTGATAGTCGCCGAGATGAAGTTCCACTTCCGCATCGCGGTCCATCCGCCACACGGCCCGCACGACATCGGCGCGGTTGTTGACACCGACAAGCGCGTCCACCTCGGGAACGGCGTCTCGGATGCGCTCGCCATCGCGCTGCACAAGGCAGCCAGCCACGACGATACGCCGGAGGCGACCGGCGCGCTTGCGTTCGGCCAATTCGCCAAGCACTTCGAGCGCCTCTTCCCGTGCGGAATCGAGAAAGCCGCAGGTGTTGACCACGATAGTGTCGGCGGCGGCTTCGTCACCGGTGAGCACCGCGCCGGATTCGGCGATCTGGCCCAGCATCTTCTCAGAGTCGACCAGATTCTTGGCGCACCCCAGCGACACAAACGCCACGACCGGCACGCGCGCAACCGGACCTTGAGCGGCGGCCCCGGCCGGCCAGTCGCCAGCGTCAATCGAGTTGTCGACGTCGTTCTTCTCACACACCGCGGTCATTCTCGTCAGGGCGCCTCTGATTGAATTGAGTATAGCGCGCCGCTATCGGGATCGGGGATGCCCTGAAAGCCACCGTGCCGGCAGCTCAATAGAACAGCACGATCGCGTTGTGCTCCATCCGCTCGGGGTGGCCGCTGAAAGTGCGGACAATCTCCTCGCGGTAGACCGGCTGCCGCCGCGCAAAGCGCTCCGCGTCGCGCTCGATCAACCGAGACAACCTGCGGGGCCATTCTGCGGTGCGGGCGGCGTCGGTGGAAACGCGCTGCTCGATCAGGTCTATCGTACGAGCAAACTTCTGCGGTCGCTGCTGCTCGGCGTTGATGTAGATGGTGAAAGTGTGCGCGAGGCTGGCCTCGCGCCGCGCCGCCGCCCGCCGGGCTTCGCCGGGATGCTGACAGCCAGTGGCGGGTAGCAGCCATATACCAACCAAGGCGCTAATGAATAGCCAACCGTCAAGCTGGTGATTTTCGCGTCGTGCCATCACAGCAATATTACCGTAAACCGGCTCGAAGGTCGCGGTTCGCGCCAGACCCCTCAACGCTTTGGCGTGTCGTGGCCCTGCCGCCTTTCGGTGTCGTCGTCTGGCCCAATTCGGATTTTTCTTCCCGCTTTCGAGTTTGATTTTGCCGGACTTGGGTGCCTAGTATTGTCTGGAATCGCTTCCGGCTGGGACTTTCAGCTAGGTAGCAACCAGGGCCCGTGATGGCGCTTTACCCGCGCGTCAGCGTCCCTGTGAACGAGCTCAGGTATTGCCTGCTCTCGTGGCAACGGCCTTCTCATCCACACAGACTTGATGGAGGAGGGCCCGGATTGGACGAGGTACGCCCCTCCGCGATGCTCGTCCAATCGTTTTTTTGCGCTTCTATCGGCCCAAGCAATCCCGCCTAGATGCCGCATCGCGTCAGAATCGCGTCAACCGTCCGCGATGTGGCCCCCTGACGCGATATCACCACGGCCCGTCCGGCCCGTCCCATCGTGTGACGCTTCTCAGGGTGTCTGAGCAGGTCGGAGATCGCCGCCACGAGCCCGTCGGCACAGTTCACAACGCGACAGGCGCCCTCGGCCCGCAACAGGTTGACCGCGTCCGTGAAGTTATCGGTATGGGGCCCCACGAGGATCGGCTTGGCGAGGCCGGCCACTTCCATCACGTCCGATCCTCCCATTGGCACCAGGCTGCGCCCCACAAACACGATGGTCGCCAGCGCGTAGAATTTCCGCAGCTCGCCCATGGTATCGCCCAGAAACACGGGCGGGGGCTCGACCGAATCGGGCGGCAGGCTCGGTGGACCACCGCTTCGCCGCAGACATGCATATCCACCCGCGACGATCAGCCGGGCGACCTCGTCGAAGCGTTCAGGCTTGCGCGGGACGACTACGAGCTGGAGCTCTGGGAAGTGCTCACGGAGACGCGTGTGCGCGGTGAGGATCACGGCTTCTTCAGATGGCCCCGTGCTGCCGCATACCCACAATGGTCTGGCGACATCGATCCCCATTTCCTCGGCAACTTCCCGCTGACCGGGCACCTCGTCCGTGACGGCCGCCGTATCGTACTTGAGTGATCCGATGACGTGTACGCGATCGGCTTTGGCCCCGACTTCGATGAAACGCGACGCATACGCCTCGTCTTGCGCGCCGATCCAGGCGAGTTGACCGAACATGCGGCGAGCCAGCCAGCGCAGTGCCGGACTGCGAAAACGCCGCATGCTGCCGTCTTCGGTGATGCGCGCGTTGGCGACCATGATGGGGATGTCGTGGGCATTGGCAACTTCCATCAGGTTGGGCCAGACCTCGAGTTCCATCAGGACGATAACGCTGGGGCGCACGCGCCGCAGCAGGCGTCTGATGATGAACGAGAAATCCAGTGGGAAGCGGAAGACGGTCAGGTGCGGATATAGCTGCCGTGCCCGGGCCAGGCCGGTCTTGGTGGTGCTGCTGATGACCACAACGGTTTCCGGGCAGCGCTGGCGCAGTTCTTTGACCAGCGTGACGGTGGCGTTGATCTCGCCCAGAGACACGCCATGCAACCATACGCAGTTGCCGCCGACCGGGCGGGATGCGACGCCTCCCAGCCGCTCACCCAGCGCCAGGCTCCCCGGACCACGGGTGAGCCGCCGGTAGACCAGATATGGCCAGCCGACACAAACCAACAGCCCGTAGATCAGGTCAAATATCAAAGGCATGGCAAACGGAATCGCGCCTGGTTGTACCGCGCCAAACGCCGGCACGGCGGTTTCGCAGCTCTCTCGCTGCCCTTAGAATCTCAGCGGCGCAGCAGTGGAGGTCTCCTGGATGCAGAGCATGATACACACGTACGTGGCGGCCAGCATGATAGCGGCTGTGGGCCTTGGCGTCGCGGCTGGGCAGGACACGCGCCCGACGTCGCGGCCCGCGCTCGACCCCAAAGTCGACGAAATCCTGATGCAGGTCGAGCGACAGAAGGTGCACGATCTGCAAGCCGAAATCACGTGGACATTGCGCCACGAGATCGATGACGAAGATGAACAGACGGTAAAGAGCGGCATGCTGTGGTATGCGCAGGCGGACCCGGTCGCGAAATTCAAGGTACACTTTCGCCATCGAGTCGGCCGCGTCCGCCGGCCGATGGACGAACAGTACCTTTTTGATGGTCGCTGGTACGTCGAACTGGATGCCAACACGAAGTTCGTCACGCGGCGCGAAGTGCGTCAGGCCGACGACACCAGTGATCCATACAAGCTCGGCGAGGGACCGTTCCCGGTGCCGTTCGGCCAGACAAAAAGCGATATTCTCAATGAGTTCGACGTCAAGCTGGCACCGCCGTCCGACGACGACCCCGAGAATACGGATCACCTTGTGCTCACGCCTCACGTCGGTACACAAACGCACAAGCGCTATGCAACGATGCATTTCTGGGTCGCGCGGGAAGGTCGGCTGCACGGTTTGCCGCTCAAGGTCAAGACATCGAAAAAGGCGGGAACCGGGCGCATCGACGCGCACATCACGGTGACGTTCGATGACGTTAAGCTCAACAAGGGGGTGCCCGCGGATACGTTCGAGATCAAGACGCCGCGCGGCTTCGAGGAGATCATCGAACCGCTGCGCATCATCGAACCATCCAGTCCCGGCGATGTTGAAACACCGTGACTGAGCCGCTGCCGCCTGATCCACGATGTCCGCGTCTGACCACTCAACCGCTGCCGGCCTATCGGTTTGTCCCGGGGGTGAACCCACATCCTGTGCTCGATCCGGCGGGACACTCGCACGGTGCGTCCGCCGTGGACTGTGCGGCCGAGGCCGAGGCGCTCGAAGCCGGCCGGTGGCGCAACGCCGCGCAGTTCTGCCGTGGCGTTGATCTGTACAACCATGCGTACTGGTGGGAGGCGCACGAGGTGTGGGAGGGTATCTGGCGCTGTTTCGCACTCGCCCACCCACTCCGCCACGCCCTGCAATGCCTTATCCAGGTTTCAGCAGCCCACTTGCAGCGGCACCGAGGCATCACGCGTGGGACGGCGACGCTGATCACACGCGCGCGCCGTCATCTTGATACGGCTGCCCTGCACGGCCGGCGAACATTCGGCTTGCACATCGATGCCTGGTTCGCAGGTCCGGTGCTGGCGTATTTCGGAAGCGAAAGCCCCGCCGCATATCCATTCCTGAGACCGAGCTGATCGCGCGCGGCGGCAGGTCCGGCTGCGCTCGACCTGCGCCATGCTGCTATACTCTGTCGTGCGCGCGTGTCTTCTATGGGCACGGCGCTCGTCGCGAATAAAGGAGATCGGACGTGCTTCGTTTCGCCGCTATCGGATTACTGGCACTCAACCCACTCGCTGGCCCGGCGCGCGCCGAGCCGCTGGAATATCCACCAACGCGCACGGTCGACGTTGTCGATGTGCTGCACGGCGTCGAGATTCCAGACCCGTATCGCTGGCTCGAGGATTCGGAAGATCCCGAAGTGATCGCCTGGACCCAGGCACAGAACGCACTGACGCGCGCTCAGTTGGACCGGTTTGCGGTAACGCGGGCGGCGTTGAAAGCCAGGCTCGAAAAGCTCTACTACGTGACCTCGACAACGCCGCCGGCGATGTATGGCGACCGCGATTCAGGTCCCAAGTACTTCTTCACGCGCCGTAGCGCCGATCAGAACCACGCCGTCGTATACGTGCGACCGCACGGACTCGACAAGGAAGCCACGGTCGTCATCGACCCCAACAAGTTCAGCAAGGACGGAACCAGCGCCTTGGATTGGTGGGTGCCGTCACCCAACGGCAAACTGGTCGTCTACGGCAAATCCGAGGGCGGCAGCGAACTGAGCACGCTGCACCTGCGTGATGTTGCCTCGGCGACAGATCTCGCCCTCGAGATCCCGCGCACGCGCGCCTGTTCCGTCTCCTGGGATCCGGACAGCCACGGCTTTCATTACACGCGCTATCCCCAGGTCGGCAGTGTGCCGGCGGGCGATGAGCAGTTCTATCGGCACGTTTACTACCACCGTTTCGGGACCAACTGGGAGGATGATCCCAAGGTTTTTGGTGAGGATCTGGCCAAGGAGATCTGGAACGATATCGGCAGCACCACCGACAATCGTTACCAGTACATAAGCAGTTCACGCGACTGGACCGCCAACGACTTCTACATCCGCCGCATGGGCGACGAGCGGTTCGAGACCGTTGCAACCGGGCTCGATGGGCGTTTCAGCGGCGATACGCTCGACGATAAGCTCTACATCCACACGGACTACCAGGCGCCGCGCTATCGTGTGCTGGTAACCGACGCGGATAATCCCGGGCCGGACAACTGGCGTGAGCTGATACCCGAGCAGAAGCATGTCATCCGCGCAATGCTGGTGGTTGGGCGCAAGCTCGTGTTACACGTGCTGGACAACGCCCACTCGCGGCTATTGATCTACGACCCGGATGGGACGCTTGAGTCCGAGGTTGAGTTGCCAACGCTCGGGACCGTCAGCCGTCTGAGTGGCCGATCGACGCACGCCGACCTCTTCTTTCAATTCGACTCGTTCGCCCACCCAACGACCAACTATCGCTACAACGTTCGCAAAGGCGAGCTCGAGATCATAGATCAGTTGGATGTGGGCGTTGCGCTGGACGAATACGTGACCACGCAGGTTTGGTTTAACTCCAAGGATGGCACGCGCGTCCCGATGTTCGTCGTACACAAGAAGGGACTCGTCCGCGACGGCAGCAATCCGACGCTGCTGTATGGTTACGGCGGCTTCAACCACATAGAGACGCCGTTCTTCTATCGGGCCGCATTTGAGTGGTTTGATCGCGGCGGCGTGTTCGCGGTGGCGAATATCCGCGGCGGCGGCGAATTCGGCAAGGAATGGCACGTCGCCGGCCGGCTTGGCAACAAGCAGAACACATTCGACGATTTTGCCGCCGCCGCCGAGAAGCTCATCGCGGACAACTATACGAATCCCGAGCGGCTGGCGATGCGTGGCGGCAGCAACGGAGGGTTGCTCGTCGGCGCCGTGATGGTGCAGCGGCCGGAATTGTTCAAGGCCGTCGTCTGCCTGGTGCCTCTGCTCGACATGCTGCGCTATCACGAGAAGAAAATCGGCCGGCTATGGATCCCCGAGTACGGCGACCCGGATCTGCCCGAGGATTTCCAGTGGTTGCGCGCCTGGTCACCCTATCACAATGTCAAACCAGGCACCGCCTATCCGGCCGTCTACTTCCGAACCGCGGACGGTGACTCACGCGTGGACCCGATGCACGCGCGTAAGATGGCGGCCCTTCTTCAGTCGGCGACATCATCGAGCAACCCGGTTTTGCTCTGGATCGAATCCAAGGCCGGCCATGGTGCCGGCGAGCCGATGAGCAAGTACATCGATCGTCAGCTCGACACCTGGACGTTTCTGATGTGGCAACTCGGCATGATCGAGGAGTGAGCCGAATCGCCGTAGCGGCCGGCGCCCCGCCGGCCGTAGATCCCACGCTGGTGCGAGCAAGCTGGTGCGAGATACCCATCTCGCACCTCGCTTGTGCGAGATTCCTATCTCGCACCCACCCTCGCGGGAGTCCTTTCCCACATTTCTCGCTTGTGCGAGATTCCTATCTCGCACTGCAACGCTGGTGCGAGATTCCACTCCACGCGGGAAGGGATTCCCGCAGGTGAACGTGCGAGAAAGGATTCTCGCACGAGCATTCTCGCACGAGCACGTTCGCACACGAGCGCTGTCGTGGGCTGGTCAATCGCCGGCCGGCTCGCCAATCTTCAACATGACCGCCCCGTGGCCGGAGACCGGCGTCGAGTACGCGTCTTCATACGCGCCCACATCCCGCCGCTGCCACAAGTCCCGGACGCGCTGTGACCCGGACAAGCCGAGATCTTCCCACCGTGCCGCAACCGTCGTCTCGCCGCGGCCGCGGTTGAACAGCCCGACCGCCAGCGTGCCGTCGACCAGTGGGCGCATCCAAACCTCGCGCTGGTCGTCAACGGCGACACGGCGCGCCTGTTGCCCGAGCGGGTCCTGGTTGACTTCGAGCACCTCCGTGTTCGTCAGCAGCGCCAGTGTAAACTCGTCAAGCTGCGAGAGATCACACCCGACCAGAAGCGGGGCGGCCAACAGCGACCAGAGCGTGATGTGCGTCACCTGCTCGTTGTGCGTCAGCCGGCTGGCGTGCAAATCCGGCCCCCAGCCGACCATGCCGACGACCAGCATATCCGGGTCGTTCCAATGCCCTGGTTCGGCGAACTCGGCTAACTCCGCCTGGCCAAACCCGATCCGCGCCAGGCTGGTCCAGGTGTCGGTGATGTCGCCCGTCGTTCGCCAGTAATTCCCTCCGACATCCGCCCCCCAAGTCCACACCTGGCCCATGCCGTACTGGCACAGGCTGTACACGATGTCGCGCCCACACGCGTCCAACGCCGCCCGCATCAACTCGTACGGCTTGCGCAGCTCGGCCTCGCTATCGTCCAGGGCGATTCCACCGTAGGAACACCAGTCATACTTGATCAGATCGATACCCCAATCGGCATAGGTCTCCGCGTCGAGATACTCGTGCTCATAGCTGCCGGCGAACCCGGCGCAGGTCTTCGGGCCCGGTGACGAATAGATGCCCAGCTTGAGGCCCTTGCTGTGTACGTAGTCGGCCAGCGCTCGCATATCGGGGAACTTCTCGTTGGATTGAATGCGCCCGTCGGCGTCGCGCTCGGCTTCCCAGGCGTCATCGATGTTGATGTACTGATATCCGTGGGCGGCCAACCCGCTTCGCACCATCCAGTCCGCCGCCGCCCGTACTTTGGCGTCGTCAACGGCTGTCCCCCAGACGTTCCATGAGTTCCACCCCATCGGTGGCGTAAGCGCCAGGCAGTGCTCGCCGCCGACGATCGTCAGGGTTGACGACGTCACGCCGTGCAATCCGGTGACCGTCAGCGTGACATCCACGGCGCCGGCCGTTTCGAGTGTGCCGCTGATGATCCCGGTCTCCTCGTCCAGCCGCAGGCCGCGCGGAAGGTTCTCGGCCGCGAAGCGTAGCGGCCGCGCGCCGGTGGCCGGAATGCGAAACAGAAACGGGCGGCCGGGCGTCGCGCCGGTGATGCGCGGCGCGTGAATCATCGGCTTCGGCGATATGTCACGCACGATGCGCGGCGGCGGCCCCGGGTCAGGTACGAACGCCGTCGGGATCTGGGTGGTTCCTTCGCAGAGGACGAGCATCGCGTCGGCCCAATCCGCGTGGTCATAATGGATGTGGTCGCCGGCGTCTTCGACGATCAGCGTCATTCGCTGCGCATCGGTCAGGTCGACAGTGATATCCGTGGACGACGGGCCGGCGCCGCGCAGCACGGGAGTGCGTTGTACCTCCTGTCCGTCGACACGCACGACAAACACCACCGAACCAAGCTCGCGCACCTCACCGTCCACGCCCGCCACAGCGCGAAACTCCTTGGCGCTTCCATTGAGATCAATGATCAGTTCGCTGTGCGCGTGGGTGCCGACGCCATGCGGATAAAGGCGTCCGGCGATGACCAGCGGGTGACCATCCACGGAGAGGCCGGCACGCGGGCTGCCCCAGGATTGCTCAATGCCGTCCAGGTTCAACGTTTCAAGCCAGATAGCCCCGGGCGGCAGCGTGGTCGTGGAGACATCGGCCGTGTCTGCCGGTGACTGTGGGCCACCGGTCTCGACACCACGCGACGCCGTCGGCGCGGCGCAGCCGAAGGTCAGGCCACCAACCAGCATGAGTAGTGCAGCCAGGCCAAGGTGCTTGAGCGCGACGTGAGATGGCTGTGTGGAACATCGGTGCATTGTGCGTCTCCTGGATGGGCGAGTTTCTGTGATGGCCGCCCTCTGTCGTATGCGTACCCCACGGTTACGCGGGTGCCCCACGGCTTGCCGTGGGGTGACGGAACAACACTGGTGCGAGATACGCTGGTGCGAGATTCCCATCTCGCACCCCCAGACACGCTGGTGCGAGATTCCTATCTCGCACCCACGCCAGCGGGAATCCCCTCCCGCATCCCGGCTCGCGGGAACGGATTCCCACAGAAGGACGTGCGAGAAGGGATTCTCGCACGAGCGCCTTGCAACGCTGGTGCGAGATTCCCATCTCGCACCTACTCGCACCCACAACCCGCTCACTCCGTCGCGGCCGCTACGTTTCGACGATGCCCAGCGGTGGCTTCGTCTGCCAGCGTCCCCTTGTAAAGTCCGGCACGTCCACCGGGCGACTGCGCCTGGCGACTGACCGCTCGGTCAGTTCACAGATACAGCTCCATGCGGCCGCATCATACACGTCCATATCCGTTGGCTCGCCGCGTTTGAGACACTCGATCAGACGGTAATCCTCGAGGTAATCCATTCCACCATGCCCACCGCTGGCGGCTTTTTCGATGCCGGCTTTCCACAGCGGATGCTCAAACTCGGCGTATTTGTCGAGTGTCTCCCAGGCGTGCGACGGGCTGCGGCGTTCGATGTGAACGCGCTCGGGCCACTTCTCGAAAATGCCCTGCGTGCCCTGAACGATGTGCAGCCGGCTGTAAGGCCGCGGGAGATTCGTGTCGTGTACCAGGTAGATCGTGCAGCCGTTGATTGTGCGAATCAGCGTCAGATTGACGTCGCCGAGCACGTATTTTTCATCGCGGCGAAGATCGTCATTCGGCAAATGCTCTGTCTGGTAGAGTTGCAGGCCGCGCGATTTGCCGCTCATCGAGACCAGGTAATCGAAGCGGTCGCCACGATTGACGTTCATGCACTGTGCGACAGGACCAAGTCCGTGCGTCGGGTAGAGGTTGCCATTGCGTTTTGTGGAGTGTTCGCGGCGCCACAGGCCTTCGCCGCCTTTGCTGAACTTCACGCCGCGCAGGTCGTGCAGATAGCCGCCTTCGCCATGAACAATCTCGCCGAGCAGCCCCTTGCGCACCATGTTCAGGCACATCATCTCGGCCCGGTCATAGCAGCAATTCTCCATCATCACGCAGTGCCTGTGTGTCTGTTCGGCGGTTTCGACGAGTTGCCAGCACTCGTCGAGTGTTACCGCCGCGGGCACCTCGGTCGCCGCATGCTTACCGTTTTTCATTGCCGCCACACAGACCGGCACGTGCCAGCGCCACGGTGTCGCGGTGAACACGAGATCGAGGTCTTCTTCCGCACAGAGTCGTTCAAAATCGCGCTCGCCCTGCGTGTACAAAGTGGGCGGCGGTTGGCCGGCCTCGGTGACCAGGTCGCGGGCGCGCTCGGCGTGTGCCGCGCGGATGTCGCACACTGCCTTGATTTCGACGCCCTCGATCTTGAGCAGGTTCCGTACGTGATGTGTGCCCATCCCGCCCACACCCACGAAGCCGATGCGCACGCGCTCCAGCGGCGCAGCAGCGAACGGCTGCACTGGGGCCGTGCCGACGCGCCGACGCAGGCTCGCGCAGCCACCCGTGCCCCCAAGCCCCACCGCCGCGCCAACACCGGCCAGGGCTCCCAGCTTGATGAACTCCCGGCGACCAAGGTTCACGTGTGAATCCTGGGGCGGCGGCTCTGTACTCATGGCTGACTCCTTTCGCACAAGCTTCGCGTTGGTGTCGTTGCGGCGAATTGACGGCTAACATGATAGCGTGAGAGCGGCGTCGTCGCCGGTCGCGCACGTGAAAACGTCGTCATGCCGTTCGCGTCGATCACGGAGAGCCAGATGAGTCGCGCATTGGTGATTCTTGCCGCCGGCCTCGGACGCCGCTTCGGTGGCTTGAAGCAACTCGCCGCCGTCGGCCCGTGCGCCGAAACCCTGATGGATTACTCAGTCTATGACGCCGTACAGGCCGGGTTTGACCGCGTAGTATTTGTGATTCGGCCCGATATGCAACCTGAATTTGAAGCGCGCATCGGCCGGCGTTACGCGGATTGCGTGCCGGTGAGTTATGCGTTGCAAGAGTGTGACGCCGCGCCGGGGCGGACCAAACCCTGGGGCACCGGACACGCGGTTCTGGCAGTCCGAGCGGTTGTGAACGTGCCACTTGCGGTTGCCAACGCGGACGATTTCTATGGGGCCGGTGCATTCAAGGCAATCGCCGGCTTTCTCGACGGTCTGACCGGCGAGAGCGGCGTGCCAACGTATGGGTTGGTCACATACGCGCTGCGCGACACACTGCCCCCGGCCGGGACGGTCAATCGCGCGATGCTCCGAGCGACGCCGGAGGGGTGGCTCACCGACATTGTGGAGGTCGTCGGCATCCAGCGCGACGGACACAAGGGCCGCATCAGCGCGCCCGGTGGGCAGAGTGAGTTGATCGACGGCGACCAGCGCGTCTCCATGAATCTGTGGGGCTTCACACCCGCGGTCTTTGAGCAACTCGAACGCGGATTCCGCGATTTTCTGGCGGACAATGCCCGCGCGCCCGACGCCGAGTATTATCTGCCGCACGCCATCGAGCAGTGCGTACGCGACGGGCGTGCGCGCGTCAAAACGCTCGCCAGCAATAGCGTCTGGTGTGGTGTGACGCATCCGCGCGACACACAACACGTGAGCGAGATAATTCGGCAGCTTGTCGAGCGCGGCGATTACCCCGCACCGCTCTGGGGGACGCAATGACGCCCGACATTCGCGCCGTCGCCGCGCGCTTCGACCTGGCAGGGGACTTCGTCAGGGCCGAACCGCTGGCCGGCGGCCACATCAACGACTCGCACATTGTCACGGTCGCGCACGACCGCGATTGCCGGCGCTACTTGCTGCAAAAGCTCAACACACGCGTCTTCCCGCGGCCCGAGCTGGTTATGTCCAACATTCAGCGCGTCGCCGAATATCTGGCCGCGCAGCTCCAGGCGCAAAACGTGCCAGATCTCAGACGCCGTGCGCTGACACTCGTCCCGACATGCGACGGCGGTGTCTTCTGGCGCGACGACGAGGGAGCGTGCTGGCGTGCTTGCCGGTTTGTCGAGCGGACGCGGACGCACCAGGCCGTGCGATCACCGGAGCTGGCCTACCAGGCCGGCCGGGCGTTTGGCGAGTTTCAGCATCTGCTGGCGGATCTGCCCGCCCCGCCGTTGCATGAGACGATCCCCGATTTTCACAACACGCCGCTGCGTTATGCGGCCTTCGAGCGTGCGCTCTCCGCCGATCGCCGCAACCGCGCGGCGCAGGCGAAGCCCGAGATCAAAGCCGCCCAGGCCTGGCAGCGGTTGGCCGGCGTTCTGCTGAACCTGCGTGATGGCGGCGAGATCCCCGAGCGCGTTGTCCACAATGACGCCAAGATCAGCAACCTGCTGTTCGACGAGGCGAATCTTGAGCCGCTCTGCGTGGTCGACCTCGACACGGTCATGCCGGGGTTGTCGTTGTTCGACTTCGGCGACATGGTGCGGTCGATGACCAGTCCGACAGATGAGGACGAGCGCGACCTGTCGCGCGTCGAGCTACAGGTGCCGCTGTTTGAGGCGCTGGTACGCGGGTATGTCGAAGCAACCGGCGATATGCTCAACGCTGTCGAGCGCGACCATCTCGTCTTCGCGGGCAAGCTGATCACGCTCGAACAGGCCGTGCGCTTCCTGACCGATTTTTTGAACGGAGACGAGTATTACAAAACCTCACGGCCCGGCCACAATCTCGACCGTTGCCGCACGCAGTTCAAGCTGATCGAGTCGATCGTGCGGCGGGAAGATGAGCTCCAACGTCTCGTCGAGCGCCTCTGAGGACGACACGACGCTATTTTCGCTTGTAGCTCCACTCGCCGGTGAGACCGGCTCTGCCGTCTTCGAGGAACACGCGGGCCTTTATGGTTGCGCTCTTGTTGAGGCTGACCGGCCGCTCGTAAATCGATGACTTGTCGGTCGGCTCGCTGCCGTCAACCGTGTAACGCAGTGAGCCGTGGTTCACCGGGCTCTCAAGCACAACATCAACGGTGTCCGTGAAGTCCGTTTCAGCGGGTAGACAAGTCGGCTGTGGAATGAAATACGCTACGCCCAGGGCATCCAACCGGCGATAGTGCGTTTGCAGGCGGGTCTGGAAGTTCTCCCAGTCGCGCGTTGCCTCCGGCGACCAGGCGACCTCCGCCAGCGCGCACAGGCGCGGAAAAACCTGCCAATCCACGCGCGACGGCGGCGCGTGCTCGGTCCACATGTTGCCTTCGAGGCCCAGCACGTGTTTGGCCTGATCGGGCGTAAACGACGCCGGCGTCGGCTCAAACGCGTAGCACTGCTCGAGGCTCAGGCGACCCATCCGAACCGGCTCGCCCGGCGCGTCCGCTTGCGCATAATCGAGGTAGCAGTTGCTGGTCGGCGATGAGATCACGTCGTGGCCGGCCTGGGCGGCGGCGATCGCCCCTTTCATGCCCCGCCACGATTGCACCGTCGCACCCGGCGCCAAGCCGCCTTCCAAGATCTCGTCCCAGCCCACCAGTCGGCGGCCGTGGGCGCTGAGGAACTTCTCCATCCGCCGGATGAAGTAGCTTTGCAGCTCGTGCTCGTCAGCCAGCCCCTCGGCTTTGATCCGTGCCTGGCACTTGGGACAGGTTTTCCAGCGGTCCTTCGGTGACTCGTCGCCGCCGACGTGGATGTACTCCGACGGAAACAGCTCCATCACCTCGGTCAACACGTCCTCGAGGAACTCAAAGACCTGCTCGTTACCCGCGCAGTACACGTCGCGGTGTATGCCCCATTGCGTCATTACCTCTAGCGGTTCGCCGGTGCAGGACAGTTCCGGGTACGCCGCCAACGCCGCCACGCTGTGCCCGGGCATTTCGATTTCGGGCACGATGGTGATGTGACGGCTGGCGGCATAGGCGACGATCTCGCGCACGTCGTCCTGCGTGTAGAAGCCGCCATAGCGCTGGCCGTCGCGTGGTTGCTCTGAGTCGCGCGTCGCGTCCCGCCATGCGCCTATCTCGGTCAGCTTGGGGTACTTCTTGATTTCGATGCGCCAGCCCTGGTCTTCGGTCAGGTGCCAGTGCAGGACGTTCATCTTGTGATAGGCCAGCAGGTCGATGTAGCGCTTGACGAATTCCTTGGGCATGAAGTGCCGCCCGCAGTCGAGCAGCATGCCCCGCCAGCGATAATGCGGCTGGTCTTCGATGTGGCACGCCGGCAGCCGCCAGTTCCCGTCATCCTTCGCCAGAAGCTGACGAATCGTCTGCACGCCGTGAATCAGGCCGTGCGGATGCGGCGCGCTGAGCCGGGCCGTTTCACGTGAAATGTCGAGCACATAGGCTTCATCGCCGGCGGTGAGGTTCGTGTCGAGTGTCAAGACGATCGCGCGGGCTGGTGCGTCCGGCGCGGTTTGGACGTCGAGCTTCAAGCCGAACTCGCCGGCGAGTTGTTCGGACAGATAAGCGGCGACCGGCTGCGCGTCGGCCGATGTCGCGATCAACGGCGTGTCAGACTTGAGCGCAAACGCGCCGGGGCGCGGTTCGAGCGTGGCGGGGTGGGGGATAATCGGGTAAGCGACTTCACTGGTGAGCATGGTCATGATCAATCCTATCGCGGTGAACATGTCAGTTGACTCCGGCGTGAGATTCAGGGCGCCGATGGTGCCTCATTGTGCGAGTTAAGCAAGCCGCGCGACGCGACCGCCAGCAGCACGGAACTAACGACGAACGTCATGGTGAACACGCAGCCGAGCAGGGCGTTACCGTAGATCCAATAGCCCGTGCCGAACAGGGCGCTATAGACGGCCACGCAGCCGAGCAGCATGCAAAGGATGCCGCGCGGGACCTGCCAATGGGTGGCTTCGTCGCCGGCGAGGTCTTCGCCGTCGCGGGCGGCGTCGGCCAGCACGCGTTGCCAGCCCGGGCCGCCGGGCCGCGTCAGCTTGTAGAAACGGCGCAGCGTGGCGGCGTCGCTGGGCGGCGTGACGAATGTCACAGCGAACCAGGCACACGTGGTGAACGCGACGCCGATCAGCAATTGCAGCCACGCCGGTAACGCGGCGGCCGCCGTGAACTGCATGATGAGCGCCACGCCAAACGAAACCACCATGGCGACGAGCTCGCTGTATGGGTTAATACGCCACCAGAACCACCGCAGGATGAACAGCAGCCCCGTGCCCGCGCCGATTTGAAGCAGGATGTTAAACGCCTGCATGGCATTTTGCAGGCATAGCGCCAGCGCGCCGGCGAGGACCATCAACAACACCGTCGAAACCCGGCCGACCCAGACCAGTTGGCCCTGGCTCGCCTGCGGGCTGATGAACCTTTGCCAGAAGTCGTTGACGACGTAGCTCGAACCCCAGTTCAGGTGCGTGGAGATCGTCGACATGTACGCCGCAATCAGCGACGCCACCACCAGCCCGAGCAGGCCGGTCGGCAGGAACGTCAGCATCGCCGGATAGGCCAGATCGTGTCCGATTTTGTCGGCGGCGACGTGCGGAAATGCGCTGGCAATCGCGTCGAGGTCTGGGAAGACGATCAGCGAGGCGAGGGCGACAAGAATCCAGGGCCACGGGCGCAGTGCGTAATGCGCCGCCTGGAAGAAGAACGTCGCACCGACGGCGTGCCGCTCGTTTTTGGCGGAGAGCATGCGTTGTGCGACATAACCACCGCCGCCCGGTTCTGAACCGGGATACCACACGCTCCACCACTGCACGGCGAGCGGGATAACGAGGAGCATGATCACCGGCTCCCAACTCATGCCGCCGGAGTCGGTCGCGAGCGGTTGTGGAAAGATGGCGAGCTTGTCGGCCAGCGCATCGTGCGCGAGCAGGCCGCTCAGGCCGCCGACCTCGGGCTGCCGCAACGCGACAGCCGCCGCGGCGACGGCGCCGATCATCGCGATCACGAAGAGCAGCAGGTCGGTCAACACGACGGCCCGAAAGCCGCCGAGCGCGCTGAAGATGACCGTTACGACCGAGGCGACGAGGATGGTCTGGATCGGCGAGAACTCAAACATCACGCCGCCGATCTTGATCGCCGCCAGCGAGACCGTGGCCATGATGCACACATTGAAGAACACGCCGAGGTAGATGGCGCGGAACCCGCGCAGGAAGGCGGCGGCCTTGCCCGAATAACGCAGCTCGTAGAACTCAACGTCGGTCGTGACACCCGAACGGCGCCAGAGTCGGGCGTAGACGAAGACGGTCAGCATGCCCGTCAGCAGAAACGCCCACCAGACCCAGTTTCCCGCGACGCCGTTCTGGCGAACGATGTCGGTAACGAGGTTGGGCGTGTCGGTCGAGAACGTGGTCGCGACCATCGACATGCCGAGCAACCACCAGGGCATCGAGCGGCCGGAGAGGAAGAACTCGGACGTGCTGCGTCCGGCCCGGCGGGCCACGAGGAAGCCGATCGTCAGCGATGTCGCAAAGAACGCGACGACGATTACCCAATCAAGCGGGGCGAGTTGCATAGGCGTTTCCTACCTTCTGCGATGCGCGCATTCGCCGCGCACGCACTCGTGCATCCGTGGGGCTAGCCGGCGAGACGTTCTCGCGGCGAGGCCTTGTAGAGCCCGATTTCGCTGATCATCGGGGCGGCACGCATATCCCGGATGACCAGGCGCAGCCGCGTCGCCGCTACCGGATCGATCCGCAGCAGGCGCTTGTAGCCGATCGTGGTGCCCGTGGCGACGTTGTCCCAGTCCTGACCGCTCCAAACCTCAACGGCAAACGCACGTACGCGTTGCCCCTGCCGGATGTCCTCTTGCAGCGCGATGCGATCGAACGTCGCCGCGTTGCCGAGGTCTATGGTCAACACCGGCGCACTGTCATCGGCGGCGGCGGCCCAGCACGTATGCGGGTCATCATCAACCGCGCTCGCCGGCGTCTGACCGCTAGTCGCCGTCGCTGGTTTCCCCGCCGCCAGATTGTGCCGGAACGTCTCGCTGATGACCTCGCCGAAGGCATGCAGCCGGGCGGCGTCGGCCTTGTGAATCAGGCCGCGCCGGTCGGGCGGCACATTCAGCAGCAGAACGCCGTTGCGGCCGACGGACTGGTAGTAGAGGTCGACGAGTTGCGGGACCGTCTTCACCTGATCGTCCTGGCCGGCGTGATAGAACCAGCCGGGGCGGATAGAGACGTCGCACTCGGCGGGAACCCAATGCGTGCCGTCCTCGTGACCTTCGGTCAATTGCTTGTGCTTCGGCGTGCCGGGGTAGAACTCGTCACGCCGCAACATTGACCAGTTCGTCTCGCCGGCAAAGCCCTGCTCATTGCCGACCCAGCGGATGTCCGGGCCGGCGTCGGAGAAGATCACGGCGTCGGGCTGCAACTCGCGGATCAGCGCCACGTAGCCGTCCCAGTCATACACCTGCTTCTTGCCGTTGGGGCCTTCGCCGCACGCTCCGTCGAACCAGACCTCGTGGATCGGGCCATAGTTGCTCAGCAGCTCGCGAAGCTGGTTCTTGTAGTGCTCGTTGTAGCGCGGCGAATCGCCATACGTCGGCTCGTGCCGATCCCAGGGTGACAGGTAGATGCCCAGCTTGAGCCCTGCCGCGTGACAGGCGTCGGCCACCTCACGCACGAGATCGCCGCGGCCATCGCGCCACGGGCTGTTCTTGACAGAGTGCTCGGTATACGCGCTCGGCCACAGGCAGAAGCCGTCATGGTGCTTCGCGCTGAGCACGACCTGTTTCATGCCGGCGTCTTTGAAGTCGCGGACCCACTGGTTGGCGTCGAGCTCGGTCGGATTAAGCAGCGTCGGGCTCTCGGTGCCGTCGCCCCATTCGCGGTCGGTGAAGGTGTTTATGCCGAAGTGTACGAAGGCGTGGACCTCCATCTCCTGCCACGCCATCTGCCGCGGATGCGGAACCAGCATGGCGGCGGTGGGCGAACGGAATAGCGCCCTCGACGGCACGCGCTGCTTCTTTATTCCGGGGCCGGCATATGTGACTTCGAGCCCGTCGCCGCCGGTCCTTTCGAAGAAGGTGACCGTGATGGTGTGCAGGCCGGCGTCCAGCGCGATCCGTCCGCTCGCCTCGTGCAGGCTGTGCAGACCGTCGTTGTCCACGACCAGTTCATCGCCGATGTAAAGCCGGCTACCGTCGTCCGACAGCGTGTAAAACGTGTAGACTCCGCTGGTCGGCACGCGGACATAGGCCGTGTAGCGGAAGCCGAAGCGCTCATTGCGCTCACACGGCGAGAACAGGAAGCCGTCGAGCGTGCCGGTCTTTACGGGTGTCAGCGCGTCAAAATCCGGCAGGCGGTCCCATTCTCCTTCGTAATACTCATAATTTACGCCCGCGACGGTGTCTGGCACCGTTACCGCCGGCTGCGGCACGACTTTGGTGAACGTGGTGTTGCTGACGCCGCTGACGGCGCGATCAGCGCGGAATACCCGCGCCGTAACCGTGGCTGTCTGTGTGAGCCGAATGGGTCCGCTGACGAGTGGCGACTCAGGCGTCGGCTCGCTGCCGTCTGTCGTGTAGCGCAGCACGACTTTCTCGCGGTCGGAAGACACGGTCACTTCGAGCGTGTCGACGAAAATGTCCGCCGGGGCCGAAATCACCGGCGGATCAGCCACGTCGGCCTTGCCGGCGACGTCGAGCACGACCACGGTGTCGATCGGGTCGAGCGCATCCGCGGGCAAACGGATGATCAGAGCGTCGTCTTTCCGCCGAACATAGAGCTTCTCGTCGTCGCCGTTGGCCATCAGGTACGCCTGTCGCGCCTCGTTGAAGATGCCCGGCACGGTCAGATCGCCGGCCGCGGGCCAGTCGAACACGTGCAGATACAGCCGCGTATCGCCGGTCGGCAGCCGCTTCTGCGTACAGCGGCCCCACGGCAGAGACTTGAACGGGCTGGCACTCGTGCCGTAGATCGACTCGCCGTTGACCTTCATCCAGGCCCCAATCGCGCGCAGGCGGTCAACGCTCTCCTGCGGGAAGGTGCCGTCGGCTTTTGGACCGACGTTGAGCAGGAAGTTGCCGCCCTTGGAGGCGATGTCGGCGAGCTTGCGGATCAGGTCCTCGGTCGATTTCCAGTCGTCGTCGAGCCTGTTGTAACCCCAGTGGTGATTCATCGTCATGCAGGTTTCCCAATCGACGCCAGGCAGACCGGTGGTGGGGATTTCCTGCTCGGGTGTGCCGAAATCGCCGGTGAAGCGGCGGTCCTTGGTCATGCCGGCCATGCCGCCGCGGCCCTTGTCAACGCGGTTGTTAACGATGACGTCGGGCCGCAAGCCGCGGACGTAGTTGTAGAGGTCCGCGCCATACTCGTGGTTCCAGGTGGCCTCCCACTCGCCGTCGAACCACATGACGCCGATTTCGCCATAGTCCGTGAGCAGCTCGCGCACCTGGCTTTTCAGATAGGTGCGGAAGCGCTCGAAGTCCGCTCCTTCAGCAGAGCGCTCTTCCCAGTCACGTCGTGGCAGATAGTCGGGGTGGTGCCAGTCCATGATCGAGTGATACCAGCACATCTTGAGCCCGTGTCGCCGACACGCCTCGGACAGCTCCTTCATGATGTCGCGCTTGAATGGCGTGGACATGACGTCGTAGTCGGTCTGGGCCGAGTCGAACAGGCAAAAGCCGTCGTGATGTTTTGACGTGATCACGATGTACTTCATGCCCGCGTCTTTGGCGATTTGCGCCCACCGGTCGGCGTCGAACTTCACCGGGTTGAACTGCGCGACAAACTGCTCGTAGCGCTCCAGCGGGATGTGGGCCGTGTTCATGATCCACTCGCCGTGGTGCGTCTGTTCGCCCCACTGACCGGCCGGGATGGCGTATAGGCCCCAGTGAATGAACAGCCCGAAGCGGGCCTCGCGCCACCACTGCATGCGCAGGTCGCGCTGCTGCTGAGACTCTTCGCCGAGTGGGGAAGTTGGCGTGTCGCTCATTTGTGCCGCACTCGATATTGCCAGACCCCCGATTGCCAGTGCCGCCAAGGTTCGCATCATTCGTGTCATCAACCAGACCTCTGTGTCAGCGGGATGTGACCGTGCCGCACAATTGTAGCGGCGAGCGCGGCTCACCGAAACGTGTGGGGCACGCGCGCCAACGGGCGGAACTTCCCGGCGTGGGCGCGAATCAAGCCGGACTGTCTTGCGCCGACGGGTTCCGCTACGATACGCACCGCGCGTGGGCCGTTGCCCGCGCAATGAACGACTCCGTTCCCGTGCCGGTGCCATGAAACAGCTTGAATCCGCCGCACAACGTTACGCCGTCTACGCCGAACAGGTTCTCGCGCCGGCGGTATTCTCGCTTACCGCGCAGCTGCGCATCGGTGCTCGCCGGTATGACGAGCCGATCCCGCACGCTGAGGCGCTCGGAGCCGAATACGAGCCCGTGGAGATCGGCTGGCGGTGGGGGCCGGCGTGGTCCACCGCGTGGTTTCACATCACCGGCCAGGTGCCGGCCGAATGGGCGGGGAAGTGCGTGGCCCTGCGGTTTTCCAGCGCCACTGAAGCGCTGCTCTGGGAGGGGGGCGTCGCGCGGCAGGGCTTTGACCCGAACCGCGACGCGCATGTGTTGTTTGACGCGGCGGTCGGCGGCGAGAAGGTCGATCTGCACATAGAGGCCGCCTGCAACCATCCGTTCGGCACGACCAGCTTCGTCAACGTCGATTCCGACGAGTATCGCCGCTGGAGCGGCGCCACGCCCGGACGGCTCGATCGCTGCGAACTGACCGTTTACCACGCCAATGTGTGGCGTTTGTGGCGCACGTACGAGTTCGCGCGACAAGCGATGCTGCTATTTACCGATGACGATCTTCGCGGCCAGATGCTCGACCAGGCTCTGCGGCGCGCAACGCAGTGCCTCGACGCCGCGAACGTGGCCGGCACAGCCGGCGCGGTGCTGGCCATCCTCGAAGCCGCCCTGAGCACCGACACGGTATCCAGGCGCTCGCACTGCTTCGCCGTCGGCCATGCGCACATCGACACGGCGTGGCTATGGCCGTTGCGCGAATCACGCCGCAAGTGCCAGCGCAGCTTTGCCAACGTGCTCGGCCTGATGGGGCGCTTCCCGGATTTCCGGTTCCTGTGCAGCCAGGCCCAGCAATACGCCTGGATCGAAGAGTCAACACCCGAGCTGTTCGCACGCATCGCCGAACGTGTTCGCGAAGGCCGCTGGGAGCCGGGCGGCGGCATGTGGGTCGAGTGCGACTGCAACACCGTCTCGGGCGAGTCGCTGGCGCGCCAGATTCTGCACGGCACGCGTTATTGGGAGACGCGGTTTGGCGATCATGGCAGACAGCAGTTCGTCTATCTGCCCGACACATTCGGCTTCAGCGCCGCCTTGCCACAGATCATGGCGTTGGCCGGACTTGACGTGTTCATAACCAACAAGCTCTCGTGGAACGACACCAACGAGTTTCCGCTGACCAATTTCCGCTGGCGCGGCATCGACGGCACCGAGGTCCTTGCACACTGCACGCCCGGCCACGACTACAACGCCAGCAACACGCCGGCCGATCTCCACCGCGGAGATCAGAACATTGCGCGCAAGGACAACGCCGATACGGGCGTCTGGCTGCACCCGTTCGGGTTCGGCGATGGCGGGGGGGGGCCAACCGACTGGCAGATTCTGAACGCGGTGAACGCACGAAAATGTGACGGCCTGCCCGATGTGCGGCTGGCCGGCACGCGCACTTTCTGTGAAGCACTGCGCCAGGAACGCAAGAACCTTCAGACACAAGGCCGCGACCTGCCGATCTGGGACGGCGAACTGTACCTCGAATACCATCGCGGGACATATACCACGCAGAGCTGGCTCAAGCGGGCCAACCGCCTCGCCGAGCACGGCCTGGGAGTCGCCGAGTGCCTGAGTTTCGCCGGCCCCGTCCGGGCCGAGGATGGGCCGGTCCTCATGCCGCGTCTCGACCGGGCGTGGAAGCTCCTGTTGCTGAACCAGTTCCACGACATCCTGCCGGGTTCGTCGATCGGCTGGGTATATGACGAAGCGCGCGAGCACCACGACGAGATCCGTGAGACCTGCGGGGCGTTGACCGACGCGGGTCTCCAGCGCTGGGCCGCTGCCGTCGACACCACCGGCCTGCGCCGACCGCTGATGGTCTTTAACCCCACGTCGCACGTCCAGGCGGGGGTGGTCGAGCACGATGGCGATCTGCACTACGTCGCGCAGGTGCCACCCATGGGTGTGCGTGTTGTCGATGCCACAGAGCCTCCCGGCGTGGCGCCGGCAACCGCCGGGAACATGACGCTTTCGAACGGCGTTCTCGAAGCAACGATTGATGAGCAAGGCCGCGTCGCGCGGCTCAAACGCTTTGACTCGGATCGCGAAGTCGGCGCGCCGCGGCCCGACGGCACGCGAAGCCCGCTTAACCAACTCGTGCTGTATGAAGATCGGCCGCGGGCCTGGGACGCCTGGGAGATTGATCGCGAGTATGTCGAGAAGCCGCGGCTGGCTGACGCGCCGGCCGAATCGTGCCGCGTGGTCGAGAAGGGCCCGCTGCGCGCGGCGATCGAAATCGTGCGACCGTTGGGCCAGGGCAGCCGTCTGACGCAGCGTTTCGTCCTGGCCGCCGGCTCGCCGCGACTCGACATTCAGACGCATATCGAATGGCACGAGCGTCAGTGCCTGCTACGGGCACTGTTTCCCGTGGATGTCCGTAGCCGCCGCGCGACCTACGAGATTCAATACGGCCATATCGAACGCGCCACGCATCGTAACACATCGTGGGAGCAGGCACAGTTTGAGGTCTGTGCACACCGCTGGGTGGACCTCTCGGAGCCTGGTTTTGGAGTTGCGCTGCTGAATGACGGGAAGTACGGCCACTCATGCCGCGATAACGTAATGGGGCTGACCCTGTTGCGCAGTCCGCGGTTCCCCGACCACAATGCCGACCGTGGCACGCACGAGTTTACGTACAGCCTGATGCCGCACGACGGGGACTGGCGTGGTGCCGGCGTCCTGCACGAGGCCGAGGCCCTCAACACGCCGCTGCTGATGTGCTCGCCGGCCGCGGACCAGCCCGGCGCCTGCCACGATGGTTGGGCGCCGATCGAGATTGCCGTTGCCGGCGCGGCCGATGTCGTCATTGCAGCGTTCAAGCGCGCCGAGGATGATGAGCGTCTGATTCTGCGGCTGGTGGAATCGCACGGCGCCCGTGGCACTGTTACGCTGCGGTGGCATCTGCCGGTGAGCGCGGTCGAGACGGTCGATTTGCTGGAGCGTCCGCTCGCGGTGGCCGGGTTTGTGCATCATCCCGCCGACAAACAGACGGTTATCAGCATTCGGCCGTTCCAGATCATCACGCTGGCCGCCACGCGGGCCTGAGCTCCTGGCAGGTGGCGCCGGGAGTTAGTGACCTTACCGGCATCCGGAATCGCAGATGGATCAATCGCTTAACTGGACGCATTGGCTGCTGCGTGCGGCCGACGGCGCTACTGAAGTACCACAAGATATCCGGCAGCGCGTGCTGCCCGCGCGCGTCCCCGGCTGCGTACACACCGACCTGATCCGTGCCGGCCTGATCAAGCACCCCAACCTGGGATTCAGTGAGCGCGATTGCCAGTGGATCGGCGAATCAGACTGGCATTATGAGTGCCGGTTCGTGGCTGACGCGCGCCTGGTCGAATGTGAGCGCGTCGCCCTGGTCTGCGATGGGCTGGACACTCTCGCGACAATCACGCTCAATGACACGCAGCTCGGCACGGCCGACAACATGTTCCACGCCTGGCGCTTCGACGCGCGGCCGGCGCTGCGGCCCGGCGAGAACCGCCTCGAGGTCGTATTTAAATCGCCGCTTCGCCACACGCGCGCGATGACCGAACAACACGGCCCGCGCCCCGCCAACTTCGACTTGTGCGCTTATCCCTACATTCGCAAGATGGCCTGCAATTTCGGCTGGGACTGGGGGCCGCACGTCGCCACAGCCGGCATCTGGCGCTCGATCAGGCTGCATGGCTGGAACACGGCCCGGCTCGACGTTGTGCGGCCGCTGGTGATCAGGGAACGGGGCGGAAACTGGCGCGTGGATATCAGGGCGGTGCTGGAACACGCGGGCGGCGAGCCTGGCGCCGAGCCCGTGCAACTGATCGCTGAGTTGGCCGACGATGCTTGCGTCGTGGCCACGGGACGCGTTCCTCTTTCGACAAACGCCGCCGATGCGGACCTCGCGCTCACCGTCGCCGACCCACGGCTCTGGTGGCCGCGCGGCTATGGCGAGCAGAGCCTCTACAACCTCCGCGTATCACTTGTGAAATCGGACGCCGGCGGCGCGGCGCAGGTGCTCGATTCCTGGGCGGGGCGTATCGGCTTCCGCACCGTTACGCTTGATACGGCACCGGATGAGAGCGGCTCGGCTTTCACCATTCGCATCAACGACCGGCCGATCTTCTGCCGCGGTGCGAACTGGATCCCCGACGCACTATTCCCGTCAGAGCTCACAAGCGATGATTACCGCCGGCGTGTCACACAGGCCGCCGATGCGAATATGAACATGCTGCGCGGGTGGGGCGGCGGCATTTACGAGGATCAGTCCTTCTATTCGGCCTGCGACGAGCACGGCATCCTGGTCTGGCAGGATTTCATGTTCGCCTGCGCCACCTACCCCGAGGAACAGCCCTATTGGGCGCAGGTCGAGCGCGAAGCGCGCTACAACGTCGCGCGCCTCTGCACACACCCCAGCCTGGCCCTATGGTGCGGCGGCAACGAGTGTCTCTGGGCTTACCAGAGCTGGGGTTACAAGGAGCGGCTCAAACCCGACCAGAGCTGGGGCGGCGGTTACTACTTCGACCTGCTGGCACGTGTGGTCAAGGAGCTTGATCCAACGCGGCCGTATTGGCCAAACAGCCCATACTCGGGCTCCCGCGAGCGTGACGTTTTGGACCCGGACCACGGTAACCGCCACACCTGGGATAGGCGTGTCGAGGGCTATCGCCAGTTCATCCCGCGTTTTGTGAGCGAGTTCGGGCACCAGGCGCCCGGCCAATTACGCCACACTGTGCGACGCGGTCGAGCGCGAGGAGCTCGCGCCTGACAGCGAGGCTATGGCGCATCGCCAGCGTTCGAGCGGCAACGATCAACTGCTCACGCAGCCGGTGCTCGAACACTTCGCCGCGCCCGGCAGTTTCGATGATTGGCACTATCTGACGCAACTGATGCAGGCCCGCGCTGTCGGTCTGGCGGTGGAATGGCTGCGTGCGAACAGCCCCCGCTGCATGGGCGTGCTGTACTGGCAGCTCAACGATTGCTGGACCGGGCACACCTGGTCGGCGATTGATGATGCTGGCCGGCGCAAGCCGCTCTGGTATGCAACCCGGCGCGCATTCGCCCCGCGCTTGCTGACCATCCAGCCGTTTGATGGCGCGCCCGCGCTATGCGCCGTCAACGATACGGCGGAGCCGTGGGCCCTGCACCTGGACGTCTCGCGGCGGCGGTTTGATGGGGCAATTCTGGCGGAAGAACAGCTTGACCGCGTGCTTGCCCCGCACTGTGCGTCCCGCGTCGCGCAACTGGCCGATATACTCGGCCAACCTGACGATCGGTGTGGCGAGTTGCTCGTGGCCGTCGCGGATGACCTGTGCGCCCACTGGTTCTTCGAGCATGATCGGCGGCTTCGCTACCCGGCGCCGCGCTTGCGCACCGAAATCACCGAGGCCGCCGGTCAGATTCAGCTACACCTGCACGCCGAGACGCTGCTGCGTGATGTGCTGCTCAGCGTTGATCGCGTACACGCGGGCGCGGAAGTGGACGACAATCTGGTTACGTTGCTGCCGGGCGAGAGCCACGTGTTCTCGATTCGCGTGCCGGCGGCTGTCGATACCGACGCACTGCGCGCACCGCCCGTGCTGCAATGCGCCAATCACTTCGGGGCCGGGCAAACCTGAGGCTGGCGCGGCATCAGGGCTACTTGAACCTGAGCCGCAGCTCGGCCCAGAACATGCGCGGCACCTCGGCGTCGTTCAGGAACACCGTGCTGCCCTCGGGGTGATGATTATCCAGCAGGTTACGAACACCCGCCGCGATAGACGCGCGATCTTCCCAAAACTCATATTCGGCGAGAAGATCGAGCCGGAAGTACTCATCGATGGTCTGCGAGACGAACGGGAAGTGGGGGTTCGCCCCTTCCACTTCGGTGACATAGTACAGATGACTGGACAGGTGCAGATCGTCCGTGACGTCGTAGCGGGCGCCAACCATGAACTTATGTCGTGGCGGCGACATGATGTCCTTCTCGTAGACGCGTGCAATCGACTCCCAGTCGAGTTGCTGGTAGGTGTAGTTGCCCAGGAGCGTCAGCGAGTCTGAAGCGGCATAGCGCGCGTCCAGCTCGGCGCCGTAGATAGTGGCCGAGGCGCGGTTGTCTTCGTCGAACCGCACAAAGCCCGGCGGACCAGGTCGCGGACTGACCGTGGTGACGTTGAAGTGCTCGTTCCAGAACAGATTCACATTCAGGTCCAGCCGATCCAGATACCGACCACGGTGGCCCAACTCGTACGCCATGACGGTTTGCGCTTCGAGGTCGCTGTGGCTCTTGACACGTGCGAGGCCGTCGAGCATCGGGATGTCCAGGAACCGCAGCCCGCCGGGCGGCATCTGAAATGCCCGCGACACCGCGCCATAGATGGCCGTGCTCTCGCTCATCTGGTATGAGACCGCCGCGCGTCCGCTGGGTTCGAACCCGCCATAGGTGTCGTAGTCGAGTCGTCCTCCCAGATTCAGAACCCACTTCGGTGCCAGTCGCCACTCGTCCTGAATGTACGCGCCAATCGTGCCGGTCTTGACGTACGCCCGCGAAAGCATGAAGGGGTCAGCATTGGTGAGGTCCAGCAGGTCCACGCGCCCATCAACACCCCAGGTCAGTGTGTGGGCCTGGGACGGCTTGAACGTGTGGCTCAACTGCAAAGCGAATTGCTGGTAGCGGTAGTCGATCGCCCGCATGCCTGGTGACTGGAAGGAATCATTGACATATCCCGTCACCTGCAACGTGTTGTCTGGGGCAACCTGATGCGTCCACTTTCCCAGCACGAAGTTGGCCTGCGAGCCGGATGAGCGCCCGATCAGCCCGCTTGATGGGGAGCGCGGATATCCACCATCCAACGTCGCACTTCCGGCGGAGAACAGGAACTCATCATCCGGGCCCCAATCATATAGCGCGTGTACCGACATGCGCCCCGCGCGGTATTCGTCGTCCAAAGTCCTGAGAGGCGACCCGCCGCGCAGGAACCCGTCACTGTATTCATAGTCACCGGAAACGCGCAGTTGCAGCTTATCGTCGGCGAATGCGTATCCCAGGTAGCCCATGTGCCAGCCGCGCGACCCGCCACCGGCCCTGAAAGTCACTCCGGCCTGGTCCTTCGGCTTCTTGGTAATGATGTTTATCACGCCGTTGACCGCGTTGGCTCCCCACGTCACGCCCGCCGGGCCGCGGATGACCTCAATGCGTTCGATATCTTCCAACTGGAACGGCCAACTGGCCCACAGTGTCCCGCCGAACACCGAATCAAAAATCTGACGTCCATCCACCAGCACCAGGACCTGTCGCGACAGAAAACCGTGAAAACCCCTTGGCGAAACTGCCGGTACGTTGAACGTCATGTCCGCGACGTCCATACCCGGCACGAGTCGAAGCGCATCAGCCACGCTGCGCGCTCCACAGCGGCGGATGTCCTCTGCGGTTACGATGCTGATTGCGTACGGCACGGTTGTGATGCTCTGGGTCCTGCGGGCGGCCGTTGTGACAGTGGGCACCTCCAGTTCGAGGAGCCCGATGTCGTCGAAGTCTTCGAAGGCCGCGGGGGCTTCCGCCTCGTCCGGGACCACCTCGCTTGCGGATACAGCTTCGGCCGCCTGTTCGCCGGGTGGCTGTGCCGTTGAAGGCGCGTCGTTGGGAAGCTGGTCATCCAGTGCTCCAGCCTCTACCGCGACAAGCAGCGCAGCCAGCAGCGGTGCCAGCACCAACTCTCGGCGAATCCAAAGCGTGCATCCCCCCCCGACTATGCGCGACCGGGGCGTTGTCCGAATCATGGTCGCTCTCCCAGACGAGCCACGCGCTTGTCGAACGCGTCGCCGTCTAAAGGGGCCTCAATCATCTCGGCCGTATGTACATTCACCGCGTGGTCGACATGCTCGGGGTACTGCACTCCGAGCGTTGCCGGCCGCGCCCCTTTCAGCACTTTGGTGACCATGGCCGCGCTCTGCGCGCCCACCGCAGCGCTGTCGCACGACACACCACTGAAGGCGCCGGCTTTGACGACATTCGTCGAGAAGGCCCAGACAGGCTTCTTTTGCCGCACACCCCAGAGCAGAATCCGCTGCACGTTGGGTGAGTTATAGACCTGGCCGTCCGGAATCATGAGCAGGCCGTCAAAACGCTCTTTACCGAGCGTGTCGATCAGCTTGGGTATGTCGTTGGCACTGGTTTCGACAGGCTTGAGGTCCAGCCCGCGCGCCTGGCCGGCCTGTGTGATAGACGCCACTGTCTTCGATGTGCGCGCACTGCACGGGATTGCGATACGCTTGCAGCCCGGCCGCGTGCGCGCTATCCACTCGACTTGTGTGGCGGGATCGATGTCGCTTGGAACGCACACGACACGTTCCCGGTGGGCGTAGTCGCGCTGGAGAAACGGGGCGTCCAGGGCGTTTGGCACCATGAACGCAATCACCGGCACACCCGCCAGCGACTCCAACCCCATCATGGTCGCCGTTGTCCCGCCGGTAGCGAGTGCCGCGGGCTCATAGGAGACAAGCTGTCGTATTACCTTCTTCTGCGCCGCGTCGTCGTGCGGTGGTAGTTCAAACAGGCGACACTCATAGCCGGATTTGCCCAAATCCTCCGCGAGTTTCCGGGCAGCCACGCTGTATGGCCCTTTGGCTCCGTAGACCACGCCGACCCGCTGCGACTCGGCCAGTCCAGAGCCGCAGGCCGCGTATGCGCACAGCACCGCGCCCGTGATCCACGGGCGGAGCCGAGTGCCTGTGCAGGTCGTGTGTGCGCGCAAGTCGTACCTCAACGAATTCAACAGGGCCCCCTGTTGGGGCATGTGCAACGGGCCCACCGCGGCGCGAACGCCTACCACCCGTTGTCCCGCTGACTTGACTCTGTTATCGGCACAACGGTCTGTCCAGGTCAGGTCAACCGATGCATCAGGGTGGAATTATCCGCACACGTGGCACCGGGAGCGCTTACGGGCCGGTCGGCACAGCAACATGACATCGCCAACGCATGTGACCCGCCGATTTGGTCGATCCAATGGCCGGTGTCTGACAACGTTTCAACTGGGCCGGACAGCGCACGTCGACCATGGGCGCTGCACTCTATCTGGACCGCCTGGGCATAGCCTTGGGAGTCGCCTCGATGTTCGCTGGCATGCGTGGAGGGCTAAAGAGCCGGTCTATCGCGCTATGTGCGGCGTTGTTGCTCGGCTCAGTCGGTGTCTTGTCTGCGGCGCTCATCCGGCAGAATTACGGCGATTCGTTACGTCGTGTGACGGACAGCGCGGTAGTGCATGCTCGCGCCGTAAGCCACGGCGCCGAACCGGCCGTTCTGCTGAACGATGCCGTGGCGCTTGAACGCGTCGCGCAGATGGCTTCTCAGGATCACAACGTTGTCCATGCCCAGATACTCAACGCCGCCGGCGATGAAATGGTGGTGACCCAGCGCCACAGGTCGTTCGAGGCCGAGATTGCCATCGATACCGGCAATCCGATGGCTGGATTGCGTTCGCGTGGCAGTGCGCGCGTCGAACGCTCGGCCAACCAGCTCCTCGTGGTGGTTCCGATCTGGCGAAGTAACGACGAGATCGAGCTGGATCTTCTCGACGAAGAACCTGTGCTTCAGTCCGCGGAAGAGGCACCTCTCGGGTTCGTCTGTTTGACGTACAGCCTCGCCGACATCCATGCCGAGCTGGGCCGGCGCGCGATCTCCAGTGTGCTGATTGCGGCACTGGTCACCGCGCTGGGCATCGCCCTCACGACCGTTGCCGTTCGGCAGCTACTCACGCCATTGCGCGACCTGGTGGCGACGGCCACGGCGCTGGCGAACGGTGAGCGGGACAAGCGCGCGGGTGAGCAGGCCTTCGGCGAGATCGGCGTGTTGGCAAGAGCGTTTAACCACATGGCTGATCGCGTGCAGCACGCGTATGCGTCTGTCGAGCGCAAGGTGCGCGAACGCACCGCCGAGCTTCAGCAGCGCCGCGCCGAACTCGAGGTGGAGATCGCCGAACGACGCCGCGCCGAGGATGCGTTGCGCGCGAGCGAGGCACGCCTGCGCCGGCAAAACGACGCCCTGGTTGCGCTGTCCAAGAGCAAGACCTCCGAACGCGGCGACCTGCACCAGGCACTGCGGGACATCACGGCCACAGCGGCGCAGACGATCGAAGTCGCCCAGGTCGGCGTGTGGTTCTTTGACGATAGCCAGACGAAGCTGCAGTGCATTGACCTCTATCGCCGCGACCGGGACGAACACTCGGAGGGTGTGGAGGTCGATGCCGCGGACTTCCCGAACTACTTTGCGGCGCTTCAGCAGGACCGGGCCATCGCGGCCAACGATGCGCACAACGATCCGCGAACCCGCGAATTCTCCGACACGTACTTGCGAACACACGCGGTCACGTCGCTGCTTGACGCTCCAGTCCGAGTCGGTAGCGTCACGATCGGCGTCGTGTGTCACGAGCACGTCGGCCCCATGCGTGAGTGGACGCTTGACGAACAGCAGTTCGCCGGTTCGATGGCGGATCTTGTCGCGCTGGCGGTTGAGGCCAACGAGCGTGTACAGGCGCAAGCGCGTTTGCGTCAGGCCAAGGAGGCCGCCGAACAGACCAACCGGGCGAAGAGCGACTTTCTGGCCAACATGAGCCATGAGCTGCGCACGCCGCTGACCGCGATCCTCGGGTTCGCCGAGTTGCTTGGCCAGACGGAGACCCAGGTCGCCGAGCATGAAGAGTGGTGTAAGACGATCCACGCCAACGGCGAGCATCTGCTCAGCTTGATCAATGATATCCTCGATCTTTCAAAGGTTGAGGCGCGACGGATGGAGATCGAGCGCATTGAGTGCAGCCCCCACGAAATCGTTGCCGACGTCGCGTCAAGCATGCGCGTGCCGGCCATGAATAAGGGGCTCGACCTGATTGTCGACTTCGATCGAAACGTGCCCCACAAAATCGAGACCGACCCCACACGCTTCCGGCAATTGGTATGGAACCTCGTCAGCAATGCTGTCAAATTCACGGTTGCCGGCAGCGTGCGGATCAGCACGGCCATGGCGCAGCGTGAGCAAGGTCAACGCTTGACCATCAGTGTCGCGGACACCGGCGTGGGCATTCCCGCCGACAAGCTGGACGTCATTTTTGACACGTTCGCGCAGGCCGACACCTCGGTGACGCGCCGGTTCGGCGGCACCGGCCTGGGGCTGGCGATCAGCAGCCGAATCGCCGCATTGCTTGGCGGTGGCATCACCGTCACCAGCGAGGAGGGGCGCGGCAGTGTCTTTACGTTGGAGATCGATCCCGGCCGTTACCAGGCTGCGGCTGACGATGATGAAGCCACCACGGAAGCTATTTCCAAGTCGCGCGCCGCAAGCTCCGATGAGAGCCCGCCACAACTGGATGCGCGCATCCTGCTGGTGGAGGATGGGCCGGATAACCGCAAGCTGATCAGCATCTTTTTGCGGCGTGCGGGGGCGCGGGTTGAGACTGCCGAGAACGGACAACTGGGCGTCGAGTCGGCCGTCGCCGAGGATTTCGACCTGATCCTCATGGACATGCAGATGCCGGTGATGGATGGTTACACGGCCACCCGCGTGTTGCGCGAGCGCGGGTTCACGTTGCCGATCATCGCGCTCACCGCGCACGCCATGTCCGGTGACGCCGAGCGCTGCCTTGCCGCCGGTTGTTCGGGTTATCTCACCAAACCGGTCAAGCCAAAGGTACTCATCCGCAAGATCGCCGAGGCCTTGGACAAAGCCGCGGCGCGCGCGTAGGGAGCGTCAAGCGGATGGGCCGGCGCGCGGCTATCGGCGGCGCACATCCTCGGCCATCTGCTTTAGCTCGGCAGACTTCGTGTAGAACTCGGCCAGATCCATCTCACGCAGGAAAACCATGCCGCGAGCGGCCCGCAGCCCGTGGTCTTCGTTGTACACGAAGAAGTCCTCGCCGAGGAAAGTGCGTATCTGCGTATGCTGCTTGGCCTGAATCTTGCGGGCGAGCTTTGAGAACGGGCCGTCATACTCGTGACTTGGGAACGACGCCGTCCGCTGCGTGGCAAAACACGTATCGAAACACATCTCCAGATCATTCATGTGCGTCAATGACACCGGTACGTAGAGATTCGCTTCGGCGGGGTGGAATTTGAACCAGACATTGCGATAGCCCAATACGCGGACTTCGTGCCGGCCGGTCTCATTCTCGTACAGGCCCAGAGCCGCCGAAACGGCTTGCAGCACCTTGTAGTGCGTATCGGGGCCGCTGCCTTCGGGGTCAAACGCGACGGTGACAATGTCCGGAGCCACTTCCAACAGCAGATCACGAATCGGCAACACGTCGCGATCGACCGTTGGAGTTTCGGTAAAGACATCGCCCTTGTAGAACCCCAACCGCAGGTGTCGTACTGTCTCGCCGGTGAATCCGTAATACGCCCACTTCAGGTCCGCTTCCCACTCGCGCGTACGTCCCTTGAGCTGCTGCACCACGGCGGTGTCTTTCTTGCCGGGGTACTGCGTGTGGAAGTAGTTCTCCAGTTCGGTCAGGCGCTGCTGGATATTGTCGAGATTGTCATCCTCGTACAGTTCGATCAGGTTGCGCAGCAGACGCTGTGCCGACGCCTGATGTTGTACCTCCAGGCGCGTGCGCGCCACGCCCTGGAAATAGTGTGACGTGTCGATTCGCCGCGCGCGGGCGTTGTCAGCATCGTAGAGTTCGGGACGGACCATATCGCGAAACGCGCCATCCCTGAGGCGCTGCAGAAGATCCACGATCGCGGCGTGCATGTGGCTGTTGGTCACCGCGTTGAATCCGGAAGTCATATATGCGAAGCAGTGCTTCGTTGTGCGGCGGCGCACCGCATTCGTGACGTACGGCAGGTACGCCAGAATGATGTCGTCGTGGTGCGGCGCGGTGTGCAGCAGCGTTTTGTGCTCGACCGGCGCATGGCCGCGTTGCAGGCTGTCCAGCACGCGCCGCTCGGTTCGCGCGGCCAAATCCTCAGATGTGCTTTGCGTCTTGCTCAGCAACTCGGCCCCAAACCGATCGTTCTGGAAATCCTCCTTGGTGAGGTGTTTGATCGGTTTCTGGTGGCTTAAGGACAGATCCATCACGATGCGGTAAAGCTGCTCGTCCGGAACCTCCTCACGCCGCGCGAAGTCAACAAAGACCCGTCTGGTCAGTTGCCGGGCCGCCCCGCTGGTCAGATAGAAGCGTGCGTTGGGCAGAAGTCCCAGCACCGAGCCGGGATAGGTGTTGCACAAATCGCTGTGGATCGTCTGGGCCACCATGCGCGCCTTGGCTTCACCGGCGGCGAAAATGATGACCACCGCGTCGCGGTTACGCGTGATCGTCGCCAGACCGACCGTGATCACACTCTTGTGCCGCGCGACCTCCATGCCGCCCAGGTCGCCCGCCGCCGCGGCGCGCGTCTCGTAGTTCGGGTCAAGCAGTCGCGTCGTGGAAAACAGATCGGAGCCGCGGATGTTGAACGCGATGTGCCCGTCGGGGCCGATGCCGCCAAGAAAGAAGCCGATCCCACCCATCTCGGTGATACGGCGTTCGTAGTCGGTACAGAAATCATCCACGGCCCGTACGACTTGCTGCTGCCGCTTCTCGAGCAGTGATGTTGCCCGCCGAATGCGCAGTGACAGGTCGACCGACAGGTCCGGGAAGATCTCCTTGAGCGATGTGCCTGGCGGCAATCCGATTGTCAGTGGATCGATCAGCAGCGCTCGAGCGCGATCCAACCCGAACCCCTTGATGTAGTACTTGTGTACGTAGTAGTAGAAGCTGTTCTGCTGCTTTGAATCGATCGGGTAGAACTCGTCTATCTGAACGAAACGCAGTCCGGACAGATCCGGCTTGCGCTGCGTCGACAGTCCCAGAGACTCGAGTGCCTTACCCGTCTCCCTGGTATCCCACGTCTGCAGGAAGTGCTGTACGAATTTGATGAAGTGCTCGGGCGTTTTGCCGGTTGGCAGCGAGATCACGCCCTCCGGGTTCTCCAGCACCCACTCCAGGAATCGCGCCGCCGTCAGACGCCCCAGCGCGGGGAAGTTGTCCACTATGATGGAGGGCACCTGCTCATCGGGGCGATACAGAAACTCGTATCCGCTGTGCTCGAGCGCAATTTGCTCGACTCGACTGCTCGGCTTCGGCGTTTCCGCAGGGTCCGGGGCCGCGGCCCGCTGCTGGTTGCTCTCTAACACGGTCGGGTCTCCTGTGTTTACTCAGCTATGATCTTCGGCGTTGACCCGGATGGCGCCAAGCGCGCCGGAGGGTGTGCGCAAAAAACCGCCGCGGAAAACACAACCGAAGTGCGTCGGTCACGCTTTCCACGGCGGGTTGGATAGGCCTCGTGAGGGCCGCGGCGCAACTCGAATCTCAGGTGCATGAGTCAGAGCGCTCTGAGCCGAGTTCGTGCGCCACGAGCCCTAATGCTCGCTACCCCGCAATCAATGCTACAAAGGAATCGATGTCGCCGTTATTGATCAAGCTGTCCTGGTTACAGTCCGCCAGATTACGGTCACAACTTGGATACTGCGCATTGTAGCCGGCTTCGTCTGTGACCGCGAGCACGAACGGGTCAATGTCGCCGTTATTGACCAGACCGTCGCAATTCAGGTCACCGATTTGATAACCCGCGCCCACCGTAAACGAGAAGCTTGACGGCGCCGCGGTCGGAGTGATCTTTACGACGGGAGAGAATGCCGGCGGATCATTCCGCTGGACCAGCACGTTGCCAAACAGGTTCTCGATACTGAACGTGTACGAGCCCGTGGTCGCCGGAGCCAGGAACGACCCGGTGGCCACCACCTGCGGCGTGCCACCTTGCGCCACGCCGGCGCTCACGTCGGCGTTTTCCGCAATGCCGGTCCCGGGCGACATTGCCTCACCGAACGTGTTCTGCCCACCGCCGATCTGGATGAGGTTCATCTCGCCGGCGGTCCCGCGCTGCACGCCCATGTAGCCGGTGACGGGATCTGTCTCAGGAGGATTCGTCACGCCGAGCGGTCGGCTGAACTTCTCCATCCCGGTGGGAACGCCACTGGCCGGCGGAATGTCGAGCTTGGCTGGATTGCCGGCCGCCTGAGTCA
The DNA here is from genome assembly GCA_963675745.2 of Phycisphaerae bacterium. Lineage (GTDB taxonomy): Bacteria > Planctomycetota > Phycisphaerae > UBA1845 > Fen-1342 > JAFGRR01. The sequence goes on along the minus strand of CAXXWX010000026.1, from coordinate 330,097 downwards.
GGTCACAGCAGACCAGCGCCAGCCCGTCATTGTCACCGTCAGACACCAATACCTTGATAGTCCAGTCGATCGTTGCGCCAGGGGCAACGGTCTGACCGTTCTGGGTTGATTCCAACGTCAGCGTGACTGTCTGAGCCGCCACTGTCGCGGCCCCAAACACACAGACGGCGACGGTCAGCATAAGAAAGCGTGCTCGCATGGGTGCAACCTCCTGGTGCGTTGTTATTTCGTCTCGGCGGCGGCGCCGCTTCGAGCATTATACAGGAAACCGTCGCAAAAATCCGCGCGAAATTAGCCCGAGAAGTCCAGTAAACCGCCACGTTTTATGTCGCAAATGGGCGTCAGAGATGCCGCCGGGCAAACTCGAGCTGGGCCAGCACCTGCCGTGTCTGGCCGCCTTCGTGCTGATTGAACTCATAGATCACCATGTCTTTGGCGGCCGTCAGGCGGTTATAAGCGGCGAAAATGGTGCTCGGCGGGCAGACTTCATCCATCAACGCGGCGGAAAACAGGCAGCGGGCCCGGATGCGCGGCGCGAAATTGATGCCATCGAAGTACGCCAGTGTCGAAAACACCTGTTCGACACGATCGGTGTGCGACTTCAGATAATCCACGATTTCCCGGTATGGATACGCGTCCACGAGCGTTGTCGCCCGTCGAAAATGGCACAGGAATGGAACGTCGGCCAGGACCAGCTTCACCGCCTCGGGTGCCAGTGCCCCGGCCGCCAGCGCGATGCCGCCGCCCTGACTGCCGCCACGGAGCGCGATGCGGGACGCGTCAACATGAGGATGGGCCGCGGCGCCTTCGACCGCATGGACGGCGTCGACGAACAAACGCCGGTAATAGTAGGTCTCAGGCGACTCGATTCCCCGTGTCATGAATCCGGGGCACTGCGGACCGGCCGGGTGATCGTCGGCGGTGGCGCCACCCTGGCCGCGCGTGTCCATCACGAAGTGGGCGAATCCGGCCGCCACCGGGGCGAGGTGATCCAGCGGGAACCCGCGTCCGCCCCCATAGCCGATGAAGCTGACAATGCACGCCAGAGGGTCGGTGTTTCCAGCCGGCTCGATGAACCAGCCGCGTATCGGCTGTCCGCCAAACCCGGCAAACGTGACGTCATACGCATCGACGAGTGCATACACGCTTTCCTGGCAGCGTTCGAATGTGGGCTTCCTGAGCGTGTCTGCGTGGGCGGCGAGAGTTCGTTGCCAGAACTCGTCGAAGTCGGCCGGCTCGGCGGCGGGGGCCTGATACGCCCGCAAATCCTCCAGGGGCAAATCGAAATGTGCCATTACCCACACTCCTTGGCAGCGGTTTGAGTATTGCTTATCCGCGTAATAACCTCGGCACGATCTTCACGATTATCGGAACTTCCGTGGGCATTTCATCGCACGTAACCGGAACTTGGATGATGTACGTGCCCCGCGGCGTCGTCTCGGGTGGAATCACCCCAATGCCGTCCTCCGCATCTTGCTGCGACGAAGTCCAGCCACCTGGGAGGATCGGCGTGCCGACTGTCACATCCGTATCACTCTGCCACGCAACTCGCACACGTTCGCCTGGATGTACCGACGGGCGGTCGACCGAAATCGTCAGTGGCGGCGGCGGCACGCGCACCTCCAGCCGCGCGGCGCTCAGGATATACACCGGCAGACCCTGCTCAAGTCGTAGGATGGCCCCACGATCGCTGTTACAAAGTGCCGCGGGCTCGCCGAGCGTGTTCAGCACGCGCGCGCCGGCCGGCTTCAGCGCCAGTTTGGCGAGGCACGTATCGTCCGGCGACCACAGCGCTGCGATCCAACGTGGGCCGTCACGGAACTGATACCCGCGCAATCCTCGCTCAAGATCCAGCGCGCCGATGCACTCCGCCGTACCCAGCAACCGACCGACCGCCGCCACGGCGTGATACGCGATCTTCGGCGTCAGGTCCTGGCGTACCAGGCCGAAGTGGTGCTCGTTATAGAATGGGTCGGCGCCATCCTCGCGGAAGTCATACCACGCCACGGTGCGCACGGCCGGCGCAGCCAGGGCCGCGATGTACGTGCGCGCCACATAACCGGCCTGCGCGCGCTCACTCAATCCGCCGATATGGCTTGGCCAGCCCATCTCGGTGATCCAGATATCTCGGCCATCAACCAGCGCGCTTGTCTCGCGCAGCTCCTTGATGAAACCCGGTGCATCGAGCGCCTGACGATATGGATGTACGGTGAGTGCATCAAAAGGCGCGCCGTGTTGCAACACCATCTCGACAAAGCCCCGGTCTATACCCGCCGTCGAGCAGCCGAGCACCTCAGCGTCCGGGGCCGCATCCTTGATCGCCGCGTATGCCCGCTTCAGCAGCACTGGGTAGCGTTCCTTCTTGTCCGGCCAGAAGAAGATGTTGGGTTCGTTCCAGATTTCCCAGTGCTTGATGCGATCGCCATAACGCCCGACCAGCGCCCGCAGATATCGGCAGTAGTTCTCGATGAACTCGTCGGTGACCGGCGGGTGATTCCATTCCGTCCAGTAGGCCGCAAGACCGTAGACGCTGATGCCGTGGGCCAGGGCGGTGTCGACCAGCTCATCATAGAAACTGAAATCAAACTCGCCTTGGCGCGGCTCGATCCAATTCCAGTTAAACTCCTCGCGCGTCCATTTCACGCCGGCCGCCGCCGCCAATCGGCACATCCGCTCCATCCACGCTTTGCGGTCGGGGTGTGTGCGATAGCGATAGAGGTACATCCCGACGCCCATGCGGCTGCCCGGGTTTGGCGCGTAGTCCGCAGGCGCGGGCGGCGGTTGCCCGATGGTGATTGACTGCGGTCCGGCGATCGCCTGCTCGGATACAAACTCGAATTCGCCTTCCAGCACCTGGTGCGCGCCCAGCGACGCGACCCGCTCAAAACGAGCTCGTCCGCCCGATGGAATCGTGATCTTCGCCGAACCGCGCTCCAGTGTCTGCTCGGTTGTCTTGAATGCATAGCGCACGACGCCAGCCAGCGGCGCGCTGTGCAGGCTGCGCAGCTCGGCCTTGAACACGGCGTTTTCTTGATCGTCACGCGAAACCGCTGGAATGATCGTCACCGGCCGGCGCCGGTCATATTGCGTGACGAACTCGAGGCGAATCAGGGTGACCGCGCCTTCCGCTTGTGGCCCGGTCTTGCGCAGCATGATATCGCCGAGCCGTAGCGGATAGCGCACAATCCCGTCGTTCTCACCGCCGAAGTGCTGCCAGCTTGTCATGTCGCCCATGGGGACTTCGAATGTGCGCTCGCCGGGCTCATCCAGCACGCCGAGGGTGCGTTTGAATCCCTGGAAGTGCGAGCCGCAGATAACGCCGAGCGTGTGGCCGGAACCATCGCTGATTACCGTGAGGCGCAGCGCCTTCGGTCGGCCGAGGATCGACTTGCCCCAGTGCAGATGAGTCTCGGTGGCACTTCCATCGAAGTGATAGCGCCAGCTTTGGCCGGTCAGTGAGCTGCCCGCGGAGCCGTGCGTTGACCAACCGTCCGAGTCCGCGAATGTGGACTCGGTGAAAGTGGCGCTGGCAACATCATCGCCGCTGGTCGCCACGTCCGAGAACAGCCACTGCACATCGTCAATCAACAGGTCGCCCCGGCGGCTGCGGCCCTGATTCTCGATGAGGATGTGGAATTGGCGCGGCGGCCCGTCGAACACGCCGTCGCCGCCGCAGCTATATGTCCAGCCCGCGAGTGCAATCTCGAGTTGCTGCCAACCATCGAACTCGAAGCGCAGACTCTTCTGGAATGACTCGCCGGAGCTGTCCAGCGCGCGGAAGGTCATCAGATTGTCCGCCGGCTTGTTGACCCAGAGCCGCACAGCCCGGACCGCCGGGCCATCCGGCAGATCGACAATCGCGGCGACATAGTTGCCGCCTTGCTCGAAGTCGTAAGTGAGAACGAGCGCTCCGTCGCCGCCATGGCCGCCGCTGCCGCGTTGTTTGAGTGATCCGCGCGCACCGGGCCATTCGGGGCCGTTGCTGAACGACCAGCGCTCCATCACCGTGGCGTCGTTGAACGATTCGGGCGCTGCGGGCCCGGACGGCTGTTCAGCGTCGGCGAGCACACCGCCGACCAGCACCAGCAGCGCGACGACCGCGAAGTGCATGTTCGTCGCTGCATCTATTCCGAAAGTAGGCATTACTGAAACACAGTCGGTCCCCACAGCAGGCTGCGGGGCACACATGGCGGCGGGGGCGTCGCGCTGCTAAGGTCGTTTGGCCATGAAGAACGCCAGGTCGCGCTCCTCGTCGTACAGCCGATCGCCACGGTGCAGGCTTCCGATGCGCACCGCCGGCGGAGTGGCGTGGACGAAGTGTGTCGCGTTCAGCGCGATACCCGTGTGGTAAATCCGCCCGCCGCGGTCGATGAAGTAGAGCAGGTCGCCGGCCCGGATGCGCTCGCGGCACCAGGGTGTTGCCACCAACTCCCCGGCCAGTGCCTGTTGCCACGCGTCGCGCGCCGGGGCCTGTCCGCTCTGCGTCATTATGTTCGTTATCAGACCACTGCAATCAAGGCCCAACGGCGAACGGCCGCCAAAGACATATGGTACGTGCAGCAGATCGAGCGCGGCGCGGATGTGCTCAGCGGTCGATGCGCTGGAGTCCAGTGCGCGCACCTGCTGTGCAGACACGCTGACGCGCTCGCCGTCAGGCAGCAGCAGCGTGTGGCGGTCGCCGGCGCCAGCGGCGAGTGGCAAGCGGGCTCCGCGCGGAACCCGGATGCTCTCTGTTTCGATGTCCGCCACAACAACGCCGCGCGGGTGGTCGAGGTACTCGTCAAACTCGGCCGCGGTCAACGGTTGCACCGCACTGGCCGCGACCCAGCCCCAGTATCCATCTCCCGCGTGCAGCAGGTACTCATCATCCACTCGATCGAGCAGGAACACGGGTTCGCCGAGCAGCAGTTCGGTCTGCAAGCCGCCGGCACCGCCCGGCCGGTTGTAGGTGAGTGCCATCGTGACCCGGCACAGGCCGAAGAGCTTGTCGCCCAACACCTGGCGGTTGGGCAGCACGCGCATCTCGTTGCGGATCTCGTCACGGCCGACGGCGCGCAGGGCTTCGGTGAGCCCGTCGATCAGCGTTGGGAAGTTGGTTGTGCCGCGCAGAATGACCTGCCCATCCCGCACCTCCGCCGACGGCGAGAATACGGTCAGGCTGTGACTTGTCACGGACACGCGCGCGTAGGTTTCGCAGAACCACGCCACACGTTCGTCAGCCAGACGGCCATCGGGTACCAGGGTGCGAGCGCGCCGCGCGATCTTGCCAGTCAACTCGGCGACGGGCGCGTCGGTCGTCTCACCGCCGGTGGCCCGCGTCTGGGCGACGTAGCGCACGAGGCCTTCATAAATCGCGCGCGCGTTGGCTTCATAGGTTTCGTAAGCGCGCGCATGAACGCGCTGATCGCTTGCCGGGTAGCGATAGAGAATCTCACACGTCGGCGCTGCGACCTGCAACCCGCCGACCGGTTCGGCCGCACTATTCAGCCCGAGCGCCGCGCTGAGACACTCGGCAAGCGTGCGGCTGCCGTCCGATGCGTCACCGCCACCCAGGCGCAACACCTGTACACTTGCATCACCATCCCACAACTCGCCGCGCACCACGATACACAAATCAGTATCCCGGGCGTATTCGGATAGCGCACCGGCATCGGGCGTCAACGCAATCGACGCCGAGCCGCCCGCGCGCCTTATCAGGTGATACAGGCTGCGCGCAGTGAGCAGGCCCATCTCATCGGCGGCGCGCGCGGCGGCTGTCTGCGCGTCGCCGCCGAGCGACACGAGTTTCACCGATAGACCGCGCAGCGCATTGTCCGGCGGGCGCCACGGCACGGTGCCGTTGGCGATCGCATGCTCAATCAGGTCGTTGAGTGCCTGGTCGTCGCCTGCCTGTGCCGGTGTGATTAACATGGTGGTCAATACGATCAGCGTAAGCCCGCGCAAGGCTCGTGCCTCCTAATCCCCCATCTCGTCACAACTCTCCGCGACCGGCCGCACACTCAATCCTGGCCCGTCACCGGGTCGCACGATTCCGTCGGACAGAATCAGCCCGCAATACGGATCGTCGGCCAGCAGGAGATGCCCATCCAGATCGACGTAGTCAACCAGCGCCGCCAGTTGCGCCGCCGCGGCGATGCCCAGCGATGTTTCGACCATACAGCCAAGCATGATCCGCAGATCGTGCGCCCGCGCCGACTCGATCATCCGCCGGGCCTCACGAATGCCGCCACACTTCGAAAGCTTGATGTTGATGCCGTCGTACACGCCCGCCAACAGCGGCACGTCCGCCGGCCGCACACTATCCTCGTCGGCGATGAGCGGCACGGCCGCCTGCTCGCGGATCGACCTGACCGCGTCGAACTGTCCGGCGGGGATCGGTTGTTCGATCAATTCGAGCTCAAAGGGCTCCAGCGCGCGGATGCGCGTGACCGCCTCGTCCGCCGACCACCCGCAATTCGCGTCCACCCGCACCAGCTTGCTCGGCGCCAGACGCCGCACGGTTTGCAGCGTGGCGCGGTCGTCGGCCGTGCCGACTTTCAGCTTGAGGATGTGGAAATCCGCGGCGTCGGCGACTTTCTGCGGGAGCAGTTCCAGCGCGTCGATGCCAATACTCATCGACGTGGCCGGCGTAGCGGCCGCATCAACGCCGAGCAGACGCCACACCGGCTGCCCTGCCCGCCGACCCCACAAGTCGTGCAGAGCCTCGTCGATGGCGGCGACGGCGGCACGCTGGTCGTCGAACCGTTCCAGCAGGCGGTCCACGATCGCGTCAATGTCGCCGGGATCATCGCCGAGCATGGGCTCGGCCTGCTCCAGCACCTCCTCGACCGACTCCAAGGACTGCCGGTAGTAGGGGGATGGTGCCGCCTCGCCCCGGCCGACGACCCCGTCGTGCGCGATTGTCACGACAATCCGGTCGACGACATTGCCGCGCGCCGATGCCCCCGGCCGGGCAATTCGCCAGGCATGTCGCGTGTGACATTTCACGCGTTGCCAGGTCAGCTTCATGATTCCAGACTAGCGGCCGGATGTGCCTATGTCCACCGGCGCCGGCCTTTGGGACGAGCATGGCAGATTCTGGTCCCGTACGATGACGGTACCCGCCGCAGCGCGACCTGCCGCCGTGGACGCTCAAACCGGCGCATCTCGCCGTGCTCGACGTGCTTTCCCAGGTGCGCGCCGCGCAGTACGCTACGCCACATGATGCGCACGATACTGACATGCACGATTCTAACCGTTGGGCTGGGCCAACTCGGTGGGTGTACGAGTGACGGCGAGCACCATGAGTGGCTCATATCCGGTGAACGCGCCGCCGCCGCCGGCAACTACGAGCAGGCCGTGTCCGATCTGTCGCGGTTCATTTACGCCGAGCCGCAGAGCCTGGACGTCGGCCGGGCCTATTACTCGCGGGGGCTGGCCTTCGCGAAGTCGGCCAGGCGAAAGCTGGCGTACACCGATTTTAAGGAGGCGCTGCGCAAGTCTCCGGATGGCGGCGTCCGCTGCAACGCCTGTGTGGCGCTGGGCACGCTGTACTACGAAGACGAAATGTGGAAGGCCGCGGCGGAGGCCTATGGTGCCGCGGCGGCGCGCATGGCCCCGACACCGCCACTCGACTACGTGCTCTGGCGCTTCGGTGAGTCGCTGGAACGCAGCGGACAGTGGAGCCGCACGCGCGCTCCCTACGAGCGACTCGTGCGCATGTTCCCCGGGAGCAGACTGGCCGAACCCGCCCGTCGGCGCCTGGCCCTGGATGCCAGCCACTTCGCGATCCAGTGCGGTGTGTTCAACAACGCCTCCTCGGCGGACAATCTCGTGCGCCAGCTCGAACGGCAAGGCCTGCCCGCCCACCGCCGGCGCGAGCCGCGTGGCGGCGTGATGAGCAACGTCGTGCTCGTGGGCCGCTACGCCACGTATGATGAAGCCTGGAGGCAGTTGGGGGTCGTGCGCAAGTACGTCCCGACAGCGCAGATCTGGCCGTGAAACAGAGAATGCAGAATGAGGAATGAAGAATGCAGAAGTGCGCATGCCGGGCATTGTCACCGCCGGAGGATCTGGAATAGTCGCCTTCTGTCGCGGGTGCCGGACCGGGTTTCTGCATTCTGCGTTCCTCATTCCGCATTCATCATTTCCACCGGGAGGACATCATGACTCGCGATGAAGCCTGGGAAATCCTCTGCGAATACACGGCCAGTGACTCGCTGCGAAAACACGCGCTAGCCGTCGAAGCGGCCATGCGCCACTATGCCGTGATTCTCGGCGGTGATCCGGAGTTGTGGGGCGTCGTCGGGCTGCTGCACGATTTTGACTACGAACGCTGGCCCGAACCGCCCGAGCACACGCGCGAAGGCGCGCAGATCCTCCGCCAGCGCGGCGTCGATGAGGAGATCGTGACGGCGGTTCTATCGCACACCGACTGGAACGCTGAGGAGTGTCCGCGCGACCGTCCATTGCGCAAGGCGCTCTTCGCCGTCGATGAGTTGAGCGGTTTCATCGTGGCTTGCGCGCTGGTGCGTCCGACCGGCCTCGAAGGACTGGCCCCCAAGAGCGTGAAGAAGAAGATGAAGACGCCGGCGTTTGCCGCCGCGGTGTCGCGCGACGACATCCGGGCCGGTGCCGAGCTGCTGGAAGTTGAGCTGGACGATCATATCCGCAACGTGGTTGCGGCCCTCCAGCCAGTTGCGGCCGATCTGGGGCTCGTTTGAGTCACAGGCATCCGCCGACCGCGCTACGGCGGCAGCGCCGCGCAGTTCCCGCGCGTCGGGCGGATCAGGACTGGCAACGCGCGCCGGCCCGGCGTTGTCTTGCCGATCTTCAGGTTATCAGGTACAAAGCCGCCCGTCTCACCGAACCCCGTTGGGAGCAGATAACGATGAAAAACGCCGCTGATTCACTGATGCAGAAAATCCAAGACCGTTCGGTCGTGGTCGGTGTAATGGGCCTGGGCTACGTCGGCCTGCCGCTCATCCGTGAATTCTGCGACGCCGGCATCAAGACGATCGGCTTCGACGTTGATGAGCGCAAGATCAAGGCGCTCAAGGCCGGCCGGACCTACATTGAGCACCTGCCCGGCGGCTACTTCAGGGACCGGATCAAAGAAGGGTTGTTTTCCGCCACGTCGGACATGCGCAAGCTCAAACAGCCCGACGCGATTCTGGTCGCAGTTCCGACGCCGCTGGACAAGATGCGTGAGCCGGACATGACCTATGTGCGCTGCACGACGGAGGAGATCGCCAAATACCTGCGCCGCGGCCAACTCATGGTGCTGGAATCGACGACCTACCCGGGTACGACGCGCGAAGTCTGCCAGCCGATCCTCGCCAAGAGCGGCCTGAAGCTCGACAAGGACTACTTCCTGGCCTTTTCGCCCGAACGTGAGGATCCCGGCCGCACCGACTATACCACCAAGACTATTCCCAAAGTGGTGGGGGGCTTGACGAAAACCAGTGGCAAGCTGGCCACGGCGTTGTACGGACTGGCACTGGATACGCCCGTGCCGGTGTCCAGCGCGGAGGTCGCCGAGGCCACCAAGATTGTCGAGAACGTCTATCGCTGCGTTAACATCGCCCTGGTCAACGAGCTCAAGATGCTGTTCGATCGCATGGGCATCAACGTCTGGGAAGTTATCGAGGCGGCCAAGACCAAGCCCTTCGGCTTTCAGGCGTTTTACCCCGGCCCGGGTCTGGGTGGTCACTGCATCCCGATCGACCCGTTTTATCTGTCCTGGAAGGCCCGTGAATTTAACATGCCGGCGCGCTTCATAGAGCTTGCCGGTGAGATCAACACCTCGATGCCCGACTACGTTATTCAACGAACGATGCACGCGTTGAACGAGCACGGCAAATCGCTGAAGGGTTCAAAGGTGCTGGTGCTCGGCCTGGCCTACAAGCCCGATGTTGACGACGTGCGTGAGTCGCCGTCGGTTGTGCTGATCGAGCGGCTGCTGGAGCACGGGGCGCGGGTCTCGTATCACGATCCGCACATCCCGCATGCCAAGGAGATGCGCGAGCACAACATCACGCACCTCTGGAGTGTGCCGCTAACGCCAGCCCGCGTGAGAATGTACGACTGCGTGCTGATATCCACCGATCACAGCACGGTCGATTACGACATGGTGTGCAAGCACGCGAAGCTGGTGGTGGATACGCGCAACGCGACCGGCCACAAGAAACGCTCGGCCAGCCGCGTCTACCGGGCATAGGGGGGAGAAGAAGGCAACGAGGCAACAAGGCAACCAGGCAACAAAGGCACAAGAAAAGGCATCGGCAGCCAAGCCGTTGTTTCTTCTTCCTGCCTTGTTGCCTTGTTGCCTTGCTGCCTGGTTGCCTCGTTGCCTTCCTTTCCCCCCCACTTGTCGTTTTCTGTGTAGCGACGCAACTGCCCTCGCGTTTTGGCGTATATCTCCACGGAATTCCGCGATTTGTGCTGTGGAGGATCGCCCATGCTGAGTTACACCGGGCCCCGCGAATCTCTGCTCGAACGCCTGCACTACGACGTTGTCCAAGCCTACATCGATGAGCTGCGCCTGCACGCCACGCAGCCGCTGGTCTGGCAAAAACGCCATCGCCGGCTGCTGAACTTCATGCGTGCGCGCGTACATGCCTTGTATGAGCTGTCCCACCGTTACCCACACCTGCTGTGGCGACGTACCAGCCGGCTGCTTGCGCGGCTTTTCTCCGGCCCGGAGGAGTGTGAGCAGCGGGAAGCGGGGTTCCAGCGGTGCAAGGCCAGCCAACTCCACAAACTCGAAAGCGCTCTCGCTCGCGAGCTTGAGTCAGCGGAGGAAGCACGCCGATAGTCCGGGGGCGCCGCGCCAGCGGCGCGGGTTGCCAATGCTACGGCTTGGCCTTGGCCTGGTTTGCCACGGCGTTCATCGCGGCCTCGATCGCCGCCTGGTCGCCGAGGTATTCGTGCTTGATCGGTTTCAGATCGGCGTCGAGCTCATAAACCAGCGGCACGCCGGTGGGGATATTGAGCCCGACGATCTCGTCATCGCCGATGTTGTCGAGGTATTTGACCAGCGCGCGCAGACTGTTGCCGTGGGCCGCGATAATCACGCGCTGGCCCGATTTGACGGTGGGGGCGATGCTCTCGTGCCACAGCGGCAGGAAGCGCTCGACGGTGTCCTTCAGGCATTCGGTCAGTGGTAGTTCGGCATCGGTCAAGGCGGCGTAGCGGCGGTCGTGTCCGGGATACCGTTCGTCCGAGGTATCTAGTGCGGGCGGTTGGATCGCGTAAGCACGCCGCCAGAGTTTGACCTGATCGGCGCCGTGTTTCTCGGCGGTTTCAGCTTTGTTGAGGCCCTGCAGCGCGCCGTAGTGGCGTTCGTTGAGTCGCCAATCCCGCACGACCGGAATCCACATCAAGTCCATTTGATCGAGCGCAATCCAGAGCGTTCGGATGGCACGTTTCAACACGGACGTGTACGCCAGGTCAAAGGTGAAGCCCTGCTCTCTGAGAATCTTCCCGGCGCTGGTGGCCTCGGCGATGCCCTTTTCCGACAGATCAACGTCGGTCCAGCCGGTGAAGCGGTTTTCCTTGTTCCAGATGCTCTCGCCGTGCCGCAGTAGGACCAGCTTGTACATGTGTTGATCTCCGGATAACGGGAAACGCCAGGTGTCAGATCACGCGAGTTGCGAATCTCACGCTCGCTGGCGGTACAGCTTGGGCTCAACGGTTGCGTTCATCGCCTCGATGTTCAAATCGCCACCCAGGAACTCGTTCACCTGCTGCACGAGCGGAGCGGGCGAGGTGAGCATGTCGTTGTAGCTGACGTGCAGGATTTTGAAGTGCGGCCGCTCCTTTACCCACGCATCCACGTCGTCGATCTGCTTCTGGAAGATTGACATCATCTTGTCGGCCGAGAGTCCGGCACTGCCCTTGCCCTTGCGTTCGAGCATCACATCCTGCGATCGGATTACCTCTTCCAGTTTGCGGCGCATGAAGACCACGCGGTACTCGTAGCCCTCGGGCAGGTCCATGAGCAGCAGATGCACCATCTTCACGACCTTGCCGGGTGCCTGCGCTAGCCAGGACGCGTCTTTCTTGGTCTGCTTGACCGGCTCAAACTCGTAGTAGCCGCGCGGGTTGTCATCGTCGGCCGTCCGGATGTTGTCGGTCAACGCCGGGATGCCTCCCGCGTCGAGCATCCGCATCATCATCGACGTGCCGGACCGCGGCAGACCAGAGACAATCGCCACAAACCCCTTCTCACCTGCTGTCATCATCAGAGCTCCGCATGTGCTTCCAGTAACCTCAATCGCCACAAATCGTCCAAGATTGTATATCGTGCCACGGATGGGGGCCGTCGGCAAGCCGGCGGGCATCGCCTGCTGGGCGCCGTGTCAGCCCAAAACATCAACCTGAGGCGCCTATCCAGGCACGCAGGCGCTGTCCATGGGCGCGATCCTCCTCCCCAAGTCGCAGGAACGCGGCGCGCAGGCTGCGACTTGCGGTGGCCTCGGCCAGGCCGAAATAGAACTGTGCGGTGGCGTCTTCGTGGGCGGCCGCCGAAGCGATAGTCGTGCGGTCGATCTCGGTCAGGCTGTCCGGGGCGGCCGGGGGCGGCGCTACCGGAGTCGCCGCCGCGATTGCCAGCGTGGTCTCGCCATGAGATTCCTTGAGCGAGCGCACGCGGGCCAGATGGCAGCGGTCTTCAAAGGCCAGCTCGGTGAACAGGTCGCGGAGTTTGGGATTGTCGGTGGCCGTGGCCAGATCCAGGTAGTTGGTGCTGGAGGCGGCTTCGAACTTGGCGGCGGCTTCCATGGCCAGACGTGTCACAATCGACGGGCCGCCGGCGGCGGCGGACGCCGACGATTCCACGGGCCCCGCAATCGCCCGCGTGATCCAGAGTATCCCCATGACCACAAAGGCCACGCCGGCGGCCGCGTGGATCGCTCTGGCCGGCAAATACGTCTTGAATGCGGCCCCCACCAGAACGGCCACCAGAGTCGAGAGGAGCAACGCCAGGCAGGCGCCGGCAAAGACCGACCAGGTGGATTTGCTGCTGGCCGAAGAGGCCAGCGCGGCAAGTTGGGTCTTGTCCCCCAGTTCCGCCAGCAGAATCAGTACAAACGTGCTCAGCAGAATCCGCCAATCCATGCGCCAGTCGCCCATCACTGCGTACCTCGTGCCGCTGTCCCCGGGAGCCATGATGCGATTATGGCTCTGACGGGGCTCGCCGCAAGCACGATGCGTGCCAACGATACGCCCGTGTGGTCGCCGTCCGAGCTGCGCATTTTCGCTCCCGCGTTGACAAGTGTCGCGCATCTCCGTAACTTCTCGGGCGTCTCGGGAGCCCGCGCACGCGCGGCCGGAGCACAGCCGGCGCGCGCCAGGGGTGTGCCCTGTAGTTACCTTGCTGACAACTGTGGTACGCGATGCCTGGACGGTTGGGCGTACATCTCTTGCCACCGGAGCCGTGGGAACGATGAAAGTTCTGATGCTCGGATGGGAGTTTCCGCCGTATATCAGCGGCGGCCTGGGCACCGCCTGTCATGGACTGACGCGCGGGCTCGACGAACTCGGCGCGAAGATCACGTTTGTCTTGCCGCGACCGGTTTCAGGCGAACAGCCGGAACACGTTCATCTTGTCAGTCAGCCGCGGAAGCCGCTGGTCGAAGCGCCGGCCGAACCGGATCAGGAAGCGCGTCCGGGCACCGCCCCGGGTATCCGTATTCGCACCGTCGATGCCAACCTCCAGCCTTACGGCCGTCCGCGTGACGAGATGCCGCTGGATGCGCGCGGCGACGCCAGCGAATCGCCGCGCCGCCGCGCTACCCGGGAGCCGTCGTCCAAATACTCGGGTCCGGGCCAGGAGTACAGCGGTGACATATTCGTTGAAATCGATCGCTATGCGCGGGCGGCCAGCGCTATCGCGGCCGAAGAAGAGCATGAGGTCATCCATGCTCATGATTGGATGACCTTCAGCGCGGGCGTCGCGGCGCGCGATGTGAGCGGGGCACCGCTGGTTGTGCATGTTCACTCCACGGAATTCGACCGGTCGGGCGCGCACGTCAACCAGCGAATCTACGATATCGAACGCGCGGGGATGCACGCCGCCGACCGCATCATCGCCGTCAGCCATCTGACGCACAATCTCATCGTACAGCACTACGGCGTCGATTCGCGCAAGGTCGAGGTTGTCTACAACGCGATCGAGACCTCGGACGGCGAATCGGCGCGCTCGCTGCCGCCGATCACGCAGTCCGACAAGATCGTCCTGTTTCTCGGCCGGATCACGATGCAGAAGGGCCCGGAATACTTCCTGGCCGCAGCGAAACGGGTCCTGGAGATCATGGACAATGTGCGTTTCGTCATGGCCGGCAGCGGCGACCTCGCCAGGCGCATGATCGAAATGGCCGCCGAAATGGGCATCGGCCATCGCGTGCTGTTCACGGGTTTTTTGCGCGGCAACGACGTACGCAAGGTATTCCGCATGGCGGACCTGTACGTGATGCCATCGGTCTCCGAGCCGTTTGGAATCGCGCCGCTGGAAGCGCTGGCGAACAACGTCCCGGTGTTGATCTCAAAGCAGAGCGGCGTGGCAGAAGTGCTCACGCACGCGCTCAAGGTGGATTTCTGGGACGTTAACGAGATGGCCAACAAGATCCTCGCCGTCCTGCGCCATCCCCCGTTGCAGCAGACGCTGCGTGACCACGGCACCATCGAGGTGCGTCGATTCAGTTGGCTGGATGCCGCGGAGCACTGCCTCCGGGTCTACCGGGATGTACACGCCGCCGCCAGCGCCTAACGAGCAGTCATGGCATCGTTGTGCTTCTATTTTCAGGTCCATCAGCCGTATCGTCTGAGGCGCTACAGCATCTTCGACGAGGACCACGCGTATTACGACGAGGGGGCCAACCAGGGCGTGATCCGCAAAGTCGCGCAGAAGTGCTACATACCCACCAATCGGCTGCTATATGAGCTGATCACGCGCTACGGCGGCGAATTCCGCGTCTCGTTCAGCCTGTCGGGAGTTGTGCTCGAGCAGCTCGAGCGCTACGTACCGGAAGTGCTGGAGTCGTTTCAGCGACTCGCCGACACCGGCGCGGTCGAATTCCTGTCTGAAACCTACCACCACTCGCTCAGCTTCCTATACTCGCGTGAGGAGTTCATCGAGCAGGTCATGGCGCACCGCCGACGCGTCGAGGAGCTGTTCGGGCAGGTGCCGACCGTCTTCCGTAACACCGAGTTGATTTACTGCAATGAGCTGGCACATGCGGCGGCGGAGCTGGGATACAAGGCGGTTTTGTGTGAGGGGGCCGATCATCTGCTGGGCTATCGGCCATCTACACACGTCTATTCGCCTCCCGAACTGCGCGCGCCCAAGCTGCTGCTGAAAAACTACAGGCTGTCTGACGATATCGCGTTTCGTTTCGGCGATCAGAGCTGGGCTGATTGGCCGCTGACCGCCGACAAGTTCGCACGCTGCGTCAACGCGGTGGATGGTGACGGCTATCTGGTCAATCTGTTCATGGACTACGAGACCTTTGGCGAACACCAGTGGGCCGACACGGGCATTTTTGACTTCCTACGTCACATGCCGGAGGAAGTGTTCAAGACGCCGGGCAACGGATTCCTCACCCCTAGCGAGGCCGCTGACAGATTCCCGACCAGCGGGGAATACGACGTGCCGCACATGATTTCATGGGCCGACACCGAGCGCGATCTTTCCGCCTGGCTGGGCAACGCGATGCAGTCGAACGCGCTGCACGAGCTCTATCGCCTGGAGCCCAAGGTGAAAGAGTCGGGCGATCCCGACCTGCTGAACGATTGGCGCCGGCTCCAGAGCTCTGACCACTTTTACTACATGTGCACGAAGTTCTTCGAAGATGGCGACGTACACAGTTATTTCAACCCGTATGACTCGCCCTACGACTCCTACATCAACTTCATGAACGTCATGGATAACCTGCGCACGCGGCTGAAGAGTTCGCCGGGCGGATAGCCAACGGCCATTGCTTTTGCCGGTTTGCGGATGGCTTGCGGATCGCGATGTTCAGGATAACCGTGCTGACGGGGGCGCTTTGTCCACCAATTGTTGACCGATCTTGTGCATGAACGCCAGATTGCCGTCGAGCAGGCCGGGCAGCGCCTCGATCTGGGCGGGCGTACACCAGCGCAGTTCCAAGACCTCCGCCGGATTGGGTCGCAGATCCTGGTCAGTCAGATCACCCAACCACCAGTGCAGGCGGAGTTCCCCATCGGGTCGCACGTATTCCCAGACTTTTCGTACGGGATGGACGTCGGCCCCCACCTCTTCGGCGAATTCGCGCACGACCGCTTCCGCCTGTGACTCGCCCGGTTCGATCCCGCCGCCTACGAAACACCAGGCCCCGCCGGCACGGATGTGCAGTGCGCGGCGGATCACCAGGAAACGCCCGTTGCGTCGAACGACGACAACCACACCTTCGGTCATGATGCGGCCGCCCGCACTACGGACCGCTCAGGCAGAGCACGAACGGGTCGATGTCGCCGGCGTTCACAAAGCCATCTCCGTTGACATCGCAGGTGCAGAGCATGTCACAGTCAGGATATGTTGCGGCATATGCCGGCGGGTCATCGAGTGCCATGACGAAGGGATCAATGTCGCCGCTGTTGATGAACCCGTCGCAGTTCGTGTCGCAACTGGTGAATCCGGCGCAGGGATCGGGCGGCGCGGGATCGAAGAACAGCAGGCCGCTCGGTCCGGACAGGCCGTGCGTGTCGCGCGAAGCGAACACGGACCAGTCACCGTCGGTCGTGTCGACTTCGTAGACGAAGCCACTGAAGTCGGCGACGTAAAGCCGGCTGCTCGCGAAACTCTCAGGTGCCAGGGCGATGCCCTCATCGGCGCCGACGGGCAACGTCGCCAGCACGCTGCTGGTCTGTCCGGGGATGATCGCCTTAACACTGCCATCGTCGACCAGGTACACGAGATTGCCGCCGGCGAGCGCGGTTATCGCCACGTTGCCGCCACCCACGCCAAACGTCCCGACGACACTGGGCGCGGCGGGCTCGCTCAGGTTATAGCGGAGCAACTCGCCGGCATCGTTGGCCACGTAGAGCCAGTTACCGCCGACCGAGATGGTCATTGGTCGCCCGAGCGACAGTGAATCGTCGAATACCGCGACGGTTCCGTCGCCGGTCACGCTCAGGATGTTGAGACCGTCGCGGTTAGCGATGTAGAGCGTGCCATCGGCGCCGTATGCCAGACCATCCGGGCTCACGACACCGTCGCCCGCGTCCGCCACGACATGGCCGTCGGTGCCCCTCACAACCGCGTGTGAGTTGAAATTCCCCACCAACAGGTTTCCGTCAGTGTCGAAGACCAGGGCATTTGAGCCGAAGGGACCGCTCAGGCCGTCAGCGCTGGTGTAAACGACTTCGCTGCTGCCGCTGTGCTCGATTGCGATCACTTCATCACTGAAGTAGTTGCCGATCAGGAGTTTAGCCGCTTCTTGAGCCTGTATCGCAGGCGTGGCCGACAGCAGCCCGACACATGTGCCGAGCGCCACCAGGAGCTTTCGTTGTCCGGACATCGCCGTGACCCCAGGTTTACGGGACGGTTTACCAAGAGATGGCGTGGCGGTTACGCCAAACGGACGCCGCCACTGACCCACACCTCCAACTCCTAAAGTATAGGATTATTCGTGAAGTGGCGCTAGGCGAAAGGGCTTTCGCGGGGTGGATATCGCGTTTAGTTATCGGGCGTCGGCCAGCGCAGCGTAAATGTGCAGCCAACTCCATCGTTATTCGACACCCGGATACTCGCCCCGTGCTGCTGTGCCAGCAGGCGGCACACGTGCAGGCCCAGGCCAACCTGTTGCCAGCGCCGCGTATCGCGTTCGGCGTTTGTGTCCAGGAAGTCGTTAAACGCATCCGCGGAATCGGGCAACCCACGTCCGCTGTCGCTGACGTCAATCTCCACGAAACCGTGGGTGCCCCGGGCCGAAACGCTGATCGAGCCGGCCCGCCCGTCCATTGCTTCGCGCGCGTTGACCAGCAGGTTCAGCAGAACCTGTTCAAGCAGCAGCGACCGGGCCCGGACCTGTAGATCCTCCGGCACCGAAATACGCAGTTCCAGGCCGTCCTTGGCGAACGGACGTACGGCCTCGGCGACAGCCTCCTGTACAGCGGTGGCCACGACGCAGACATCATCGGGCTGGTCAACGTCGCGCGTGGAGTCGGTCAGTTTCAGCAGGTGCCGGCTCAGCTCGACCGCCTTCTGCACCTGTGTCACGGTCCGATCGAGCGTGCTGCGCATCGTCTCCGCATCGCCACGGCTGAGCGCGTTCATCGACCGCGCCAGAATCGGCGTCATCAGGTTGTTGTACTCGTGGGCCAGCATCGAAGATACCGTGCCGGCATAGGCGAGACGCTGGGCGAGGATGAGCTCGCGCTGCAGTCCGGCGATGACGGCTTTGAGCTGCGCCGGCGACTCGGGAGGCGCATCCCCGGTGTTATCGTGCCGCATCTGGACGCTCGAGTCCCCCGACACGCTACCGCGGGTCATCTTGTTCCACTCCTATACGGCCCAATGCGACACAGCGTAGTGGCTTCACCTGCGCGGGTCAACGCGCGCCACGCAGACGCCAGGCGCCGGCGGCCGCCCGGTTTGGCTGCCTGGTGCCGCCGCGCGGCCTTGCGTAGCGGCGGGTTTCCAGTACATTACGCGGTCTCTCTTTGAAGCCGCGCCCACGGCGCGGGGCCGCGGCTTCGGTCGACCTCGATAGCTTTGCCAACCGGGTCAAAATCTCGCGTCGAACGCTAGTAGGAGCAATTCAGTGGGCGGTATCACCAGACGACACCGAAATCTATTCGCGATATGCGCCGTCGGACTTCTCGTGGGCCTGGTCACGCCACTGGCGGCCCTGGCGCAGGACGTACCGGCGGCCCCGATGGCGGCGACGGATCTGCCGGTCGAGGCTGCGGCGGGTGTTCATCACGGCCTTGGCGATCTTCCCGCCGTGTGGTGGGTGGCGCCGATCTGCGCGATCATCGCGCTGGTGTTCGCGCGCAAATTCTACAAAGAAGTGCTCGCCTCGGATCAGGGTGATCCCGAGATGATCGAGATCGCCGGACACGTGCGCGACGGGGCAATGGCGTACTTGAGACGCCAATACACTGTCGTATTCGTCGTGTTCATCGTGCTTGCCGCGATCCTGGCCTGGATGGGCTATTACCTCAAGGTGCAGAACAGCATTGTCTGGTTCGCATTCCTCACCGGCGGGTTCTTCAGCGGTCTGTGCGGCTATCTGGGCATGAAGACCGCAACGATGGCGAGTAACCGGACGGCGGCCGGGGCGCGCAAGAGCCTCAATGACGGGCTGACAGTCGCGTTTCGGGCCGGCGCCGTGATGGGGCTCGTGGTCGTCGGTTTCGCACTTATCGACATCACAGCCTGGTTCTTCATCCTCTACACATTTAGCGGCCTGCACCTATCGACCATTACGGTCATCATGCTCACGTTCGGCATGGGGGCGTCAACACAAGCGTTGTTCGCGCGTGTCGGCGGTGGGATTTTCACCAAGGCCGCGGACGTTGGCGCCGATCTGGTCGGCAAGGTTGAGGCCGGCATCCCTGAAGATGACGCCCGTAACCCCGCCACCATCGCGGACAACGTAGGTGACAATGTCGGCGACGTGGCCGGCATGGGGGCCGACCTGTACGAGTCATATTGCGGCTCCATTCTTGCGACGGCCGCTCTGGGCGTTGCCGCCGCGGCCGCGCTCTTCGGCACCGAGACCAGCGGCCCGGGCTTTGAGGCCGCGATTCGCTTCCTGGCGGCCCCGATGGTCCTCGCCGGCGTCGGTATTCTGCTGTCGATCGCGGGTATTTACCTGGTCAAGAGTGAAGAAAAGGCCACGATGGCCGTGCTCATGCGGGCACTTAACAAGGGCATCTGGGGCAGCAGCGTGTTCATCGCGCTGGCGGCGGGCCTGGTCTGCTGGTTGCTGCTGGGCGATATCGAAGGGGTGAAATGGTATGGGATCTGGGGGAGTATTCTCGCCGGGCTTGTGGCCGGGCTCGTGATCGGCTTCTCGACGGAGTATTACACCAGCTATGACTACAAGCCCACCAGGATGATCTCCGCACAGGGCATCACCGGTCCGGCGACGATCATCATCAGCGGTATCGCCGAAGGTATGAAGAGTACCTGGGCATCCCTGGGCACGATCATCGTCGCGATCATGCTGGCCTACACCTGGGCCGGCGGCGGCACGGAGTTCATGCTGGGACTCTATGGCATCGGTTTTGCGGCGGTCGGCATGCTCGCGACCTTGGGCATCACGCTCGCGACCGATGCCTACGGGCCGATCGCCGACAATGCCGGCGGCAACGCCGAGATGACCGGCCAGGAACCCCACGTTCGCGAGCGCACCGACGCACTGGACGCCCTGGGCAACACGACCGCGGCCACCGGCAAGGGTTTCGCGATCGGTTCCGCCGCCCTGACAGCGCTGGCGTTGCTGGCGGCGTATATTGAGGAAGTTCGCTTTGGTCAGTTGTTTGAGTCGCGCGACCGCGTCGCCGAGGTGTTCGAGGCTCCCAACCCCGCCCAGGCGGTATATCTCGGTCACGGCAAGTTTGGAAGCTGGATCCACGGCGAGCAGAAAGATAGCGCGGCCGGCGAATACAAGCTGCCCGGAACCGCCGATGTGCGGGCGTTTATGTTGCTCAATGCCCGCCCGGAGGTCGTTACGTCACTGGTGCCCGGCGAGACCAAGGTCCTGCTCGGCCCCGAAACCGACAAGGACAGTGCGTATATACGCAAGTCCGCCGTCATCGACGTCGACAAACCGGTCGTGCTCGACCTGGTTCCCACGCGGCGGGCATCGTTGCCGCAATTCATGACTTTCTACAACGTAACGTTGATGAACCCGAAGGTGCTCTGCGGGCTCTTTGCCGGAGTGCTGCTGGCGTTTCTGTTCTGCTCGCTGACGATGAAGGCAGTCGGTCGGGCGGCCAACCGCATGATGATCGAGTGCCGCGTGCAGTTTGAGAAGATTCGCCAGTTCCTGCGCAATGAGGGCAAGGACGAGGCGTTTGTGCAGAACCCGGATAACTGGCCGAAGCGCGTGACCGTGGACAATCACCAGTATCCCGACTACGCAAACTGCGTGGCGATCTCCACCGCCGGTGCCCAGCATGAGATGATCATGCCGGCCCTGCTCGCCATCATTCTGCCGGTGACGGTGGGGCTGCTCTTTGGCGTGGCGGGGGTCATGGGGCTGTTGGCGGGCGGTCTGACCAGTGGTTTTGCGCTGGCGATCTTCATGGCCAACTCCGGTGGCGCCTGGGACAACGCCAAGAAGCTCATCGAGACCTATGGACGCATAACCGCCAAGCAGGTCGTCGAGGATAAGAGTGTTCAGGACAGGCTCCCGCCGAGCATCCGCGCCGATCTCGTTACCCGGGCGGAGATGGCCATGCGGACCGGCAATCCCGACATGATCGTGTACGGCAAGGGGTCGGAAGACCACAAGGCCGGCGTGGTGGGCGACACTGTGGGTGACCCGTTCAAGGATACGTCCGGCCCGAGCCTGAACATTCTCATCAAGCTTATGAGCATGGTCAGCGTTGTTTTCGCCGGCCTGATCGTCAGGTACGGCCCGCAGATCGGCGCGTGGCTCGGCCTTGGCTAGCCATCCATCGCATTAGCGGGCATGGTGTGTTGACAGCTATGCGGCCGGCGCCGATGAATGTCGGCGCCGGCCGGTTTTAATCTGGCCGCAGGGGCGTATACTCAAGCAATGGTTCCAACCGAAGGCCGTTCCATGCCACCCGAAGCACAATCCAAGGCGGCCGATGCGAGGGCGTTTGCGATCCAGATTGCGCGCATTGCCACCGACAACAAGACGGAAAACGTTGAGGTTCTCGATCTGCGTGGCCTGAGCGCCATCGCGGACTTTTTCGTGATCGGAACCGGCACGTCCGACCGCCAGATGGACGCCGTTGCGGATCTGACGAAGGCGCACGCCCGCACGCAGAACCGCTCGCCGTTCAAGACCGCCGGCACGCGTGAAGGGAAGTGGGTGCTGGCCGACTACGTCGACGTGGTGGTGCATCTGTTTGACGAGGCACACCGCGAGTTCTACGACCTGGCGGGCTTGTGGGGTGACGCGCCGCGTGTGGACTGGATGGCGGAATCGACGTCAGACGGTGGGGAGCGGGAAACAGGCGCCGGCGAGCCGGACCCACCGATCGATCGCTGATCAGCGGTCGGAGGTTAGAGGTTAGAGGTTAGAGGTTAGAGGTTAGAGGTCAGAGGTCAGCGATCAGCGGTCGGCATTCCGCATTCAGCATTCTGCATTCTGCATTCTGCATTCAAAAAAAAACGAGCCCGAGGAGCACATGCTCGGGCTCGGCAGCCATCGGGGTTGTGGGTCAGACAGCGCGGCGTTTCCTTGATGCCGCGCCAGCCCGATGCAGGGAGGGTCCGTCAGGTTTCGCGTTTGTCCTTGCCTTCGTTGTTGTTGCCGGGATCCTGTTCGAGCATCTTGCGCAGGTAGCCGTTTTCACGCCGGGTGGCCTCAAGGTCGAACAGCAGATACTTGATGCTCAGACGCAGGAAGTCGATGCTCTCCTGCAGGCCGCTCATGCTTTTCTTGATCTGCTCGTGACGTTGCTTGGTTTCGGCGGCGAGTTGCCGAAGTCGGTCGCGTTCCCCATCCGGCAGCGACTCGATTTCCTGCACGAGCTCGGCCAGCTTTTTCTGGAATGTCGCTTCGTCCATCTTTCCACTCCTCCACGGTGCGCCACGCGGTTGGTGAGCGGCGACTGTGGCCGCTCACTGAAGGCCCTCGTGGATGGGCACTTCACCCCATTCTAGGCGCGTCGCGGCGTCGCCGTCGATGCGTCAGAAACCCGGGGAAACCGGGGCTGCGCGGGCATTTTTGCCGGATGCACGGTTGGCGTAATCACGGGTCATTTCTTATAAGAACCTGGTGTGAGAATGTTTCTCAAGTTTTGCTAATAGGTCGCCGACGAACGGAGTCTGGCAGGTATTTTCGGGCTCGCTCACGACCCGGTGGCGGATTCCAGGTTGTTGGCGCTTGAGCGCACGCGCGCGATCCGCTACACCAGCCGCTCACGGACCACTGGAGGCGCATGCGATGCAGTTGCCGCAGATACAGTTTGATGTGCTCTCGCATCTTCACGATGCCGCCGAGCCGGTGTTGATTCCCGCGCTGGCTGCGGGGCTGGCCACCGATCAGGCGCAGGTCGCCGCCGCCGTCACGATGTTGCAGGAACAGGCGTTTGTGAGTGTTGATGAGCAGGCCTTCGCCGAGCTGCGTCTGGGGCCGGCGGCGCAGCCGTTTGTGGACCAGCCGCTGCCGGAACGCGTGGTGCTCGGCGTGCTGGACGAGCAGGGGGGCTCCTGCAAGGTCACGGATGTTCCGAACCATTGTGACCTGACCGCCGGCGACGTGGGGCAGTCGCTGCGCTGGTTGGGCCAACGCGGCTGGGCCAGGAAGGACAAGGACACGCTGGTTCTGCTCGACGGCGGCAAGGCCGGGCTCGACGGCACCGAACCCGACGAGGCGCTGATCCGGGCGCTGGCCGGCGAACGCGTCGCCCGGCAGGATGAGCTGGCCGCGGAGGGCATAGATGTGCCCGCCGCCATCAAGCTGCTGGCGAAGCGCAAGGGCTTTCTGGTCATCAAGGAGCGGACCAACCGCTTTGTCACAATCACGGACGCCGGCCGCGAGCTGCTCAGCGCGGGCGCCGAAGGCCGTGAGTCGGTTACGCGCCTGAGCCCCGAGCTGCTGGCCGACGGCGGCTGGCGCAACGTTGATCTGCGGCCATACGATGTCACGCTGGCCGCCAAGAAACGCTATCCCGGCAAACTGCACCCATTTCAGCGCACGCTGGACCAGGTGCGGCGTGTTTTCTTCGAGATGGGCTTCACCGAGATCGTCAGCCCGTGGGTCGAGTCGAGCTTCTGGGATTTTGACGCGCTGTTTCAACCGCAGGACCACCCGGCCCGCGACATGCAGGACACGTTCTATGTCGCCAAACCCGACCGTTGCCGGCTGCCCGACGACGAACTCGTCGAGCGCGTCAAGGCGACGCATGAAGATGGCGGCGGCACGGGTTCGACCGGCTGGCAGTATCGCTGGGATCACGAGCGCGCCCACAAGCCGGTCCTGCGTACGCACACGACGGCCGCCACGATTCGCGCGCTGGCCAAGCACACGCAGGGCCAACCCGGCAAGTATTTCATCATCGGCCCGGTTTTCCGCCGCGAAACGGTGGACTACAAGCACCTGCCGGTTTTCCACCAGGTGGACGGCATCATCGTGGACAAGCATGCGAGCCTGGCGACGCTGATCGGTACGCTGTCGGCGTTTTACCAGAAGATGGGTTTCTCCAAAGTGCATGTCACGCCGAGCTTCTTCCCCTATACCGAGCCGTCGGCCGAGGTGCATCTGTCCATGGAAAGCCGCGGTTCGTGGGTCGAGATGGGCGGCTCGGGCATCTTCCGGCCGGAAGTGACGCTGCCGATGGGCGTCACCGACCGCGTGCTGGCCTGGGGCCTGGGCCTCGACCGGCTGGCGATGCTGCTTTATGACGTGAAGTCGCTGAACGACCTGTTCTTCGCCCACATGCCATGGCTGCGGGAGACGCCGCTATGCCGATAATCGACATGCCGATTCAAACGTTGATGGCCCAGGTTAACGCCGGGGTGGCGCGGCCGCTTGCTGAGAATGATCTGCCCGACAAGCTGATCAAGCTTGGCTGCGAGGTCGAGGAGATCGCCGAGACTGAGCAGTATGTCTGCAAAGTCTGCGGCAAGGCGTGTGACCGCACCGAGGCCCAAGGCGCGCCGCTTACGTGCAGCTCGTGCGGCACCGATTTTCGCGAGAACGTAAAGGCGCTCACCGGTCTCGGGCCGAGCCGGGCCGTGCGTCTCGATATGCTCGCCGTGCGGCCGGACATTTTCGATCCCGGCGGCATGGGGCGCATGATCCGCGGCTATCTGGGGATTGAGCCGGGGCTGCGCGACTACGCCTTGTCCCCTCCGACCATCAGCGTCAAGGTCGACCCGAAGCTGTCTGATGATGCGAGCCGGCGCCCGTACATCGCGTGTGCCGTGATGCGCAACGTGAAGCTGACACACGATCTGATCAAGATCCTCATGAACCTCCAGGAGGATCTGCACTGGGCGCTGGGGCGCGATCGCAAGCTCGCCTCGATCGGCGTTTATGATCTCGACAAGCTCAGCGGGACGGCGTTTCACTACGACGCAGTCGGCCCCGATGCGTTACGCTTTGTCCCGCTTGGGTTCTCGCCGGATGATCCTGATTCCGCGCTGACGCCGCGTGAGATCCTCGAAAGGCACAAGACCGGCCAGGCGTATGCTCATTTGCTCAACCACTTGAAGGCATATCCGCTGCTGCGCGACAGCGAGGGCACTGTGTTGTCGATGCCGCCGATCATCAACAGCGAAGCGACGCGCGTCACGATGGAGAGCCGGCAGCTTTTCTGTGACGTAACCGGCTTGTCGCGGCGTACCGCCGAGCGCGCTTTGAATGTGCTGGTTACGAGCATGAAAGAGCTGGTGCCCGAGATCGTGATCGAACAGGTGACGATCGAGTATCCCGACGGGCCGTGTGTCACGCCCAACCTGTCGCCGGTCGAGATGAAGCTGAATGTCGGCAATGCGGCCGAGACGATCGGCGTCGAGCTCGACGCGGCGCGGCTGGGCGAGTTGCTGGAGCGCATGGGGCACGGCGTGGCACACGCCTCGGAGACGGAGCTGACCGTGCAGGTGCCGTCATACCGCAACGATGTCATGCACCCCGTGGACCTTATCGAAGACGTTGCCATCGCCTACGGCTACGACAACCTCACGCCCGAGCTCGTGCGCACATTCACGGTCGGCACCGCGCGCGAGATCGAAGAGAGCGCCGCGTCGGCCCGGCAGGTACTCATTGGCCTCGGCATTCACCAGGTCATGACGCTCGTCCTGACCAGCGAAGCGGCGGCATTCGAGAAGTGGCGCATCGAACCACACCCGGACAGGGTGATTATTGAAAACCCGATCAGCGTCGAACAGACCATGTGTCGCGTGAGCCTGCTGCCCGGTTTGCTGGAGACTTTCGCGATCAATAAGCAGCACGACCTGCCGCAACATCTCTTCGAGGTCGGCGATTGCTGTTTTGTCGATGCCGCTGTCGAGACCGGGGCGCGCGAGGAGCGGTTTGCCGCCGTCGCCCTGATCGGCACACACGTTGGTTATGCGGATATCCGCGCGGTGGCCGATGCGTTCATTCACGAGCTGCACACGGCTTGCGATGTGCGACCGCTCGAACACAACGGCTTCATACCCGGTCGCTGCGCGGCGTTGCTTGACAAGGCCGGCCGGCAAATCGGCCTGATGGGCGAGGTGCACCCGGAAGTGCTCGAAAGCTACGGCCTGAAGCACGCCGTCGCCGTGATGGAGCTGAGCCTGGAGCAGCTTACCCGGTTGACAAAGTAGGATGTGGCCCGCCGCACCGGTCTTCTAAAGTGGCGGTCACGGGACGCGGCGAGGGCCATTGGTGAGGCGCGGATGTCGCACGTGGACGAAGTAGCGCGGTATTACGCCGACCGGGCCCCGGTCTACGACGAGACCGCGGGGTACACGGACCCGGTTGCCGAGCAGCTTCGTGAACCCATCAAGGCCAGGTACCGCAAGCTGTTTGCGGGACGGGATGTGCTGGAGGTGGCCTGCGGCACGGGGTACTGGACTGAGGTCGTTGGCGAAACGGCCCGCGCGGTCACCGGCGTCGACATCAACGGATCACTGCTGTCGATAGCACAAGGCAGATGCCGGCGTCTGCCCAACATCAGATTTCAAACCGCCGACGCGTACACGCTCGAAGGTGTCGCTACGGGCTTTACGGCGGCGCTCGGGGTCTGGTGGTGGTCGCACATGCCCAAAGATCACGTGTCCACCTTTCTTACCGCCTTGCACAGCAGGCTCGTGCCGGGGGCGGTTGTCATGTTTGTCGACCAGTTGCCCTATGCGGGCCATATCAGAAGTCAGGATTCCGACGGCAACACGCTCGAACGCCGGCCGCTGCCTGACGGGCGGGCCGTTGACATCATCAAGAACTTCCCGACGGAAGCGGAACTCAGGGGCGCTCTGCGGGGCATTGCCGAAGACGTCCAGTACGTCGCGCGTCCCGATGAGAAGAGCTGGACCGTGGTCTATAATACGAGCCGGTGACCATCACACTGACGGCTGAGCGAGCCACGTGCCGCGGTGACCGGCTGGTTGGCCCGATATTCGGCGGCCTCCCAGGCACGCCGCAATTCGCCCACGCCCTCGCGTTCTCGTAGAATCTCAGCGCAAGACCAGGCAGGGTGCGGCGCGCCGCACCAGCTTCTCTGAGGATACGGCGCACACACCGGGCGGTCGGCCACTCCGTCCGTGTGCCGCCAAATGCCTGCTTCAGGACAGAGAATGAGCACGACCGCTGGAGCGAACACATATCAGGTTATCCTCGACTCCATCGCCGACGGTGTATTCACAGTCGATCTCGACTGGCGGATCACATCGTTCAATGCGGCGGCGGAGCAGATTACAGGCGTGAGGCGTGAGGAAGCACTGGGACGGCGTTGTTGCGATGTTTTTCGCGCCAGCATTTGTGAAACCGAGTGCGCCCTCAAGGGGACCCGCCGTACGGGCCGGCCGATTGTAAACAAGGCGGTTTACATCTTCACCGCGGATGGCCAACGACTGCCAATCAGCATCTCCGCCACGGTTCTCAAGGATGCGGCCGGACGCGTGGTCGGCGGCGTTGAGACCTTTCGTGACCTGAGCCAGGTGGAGGAGCTGCGCAAGGAGCTCGAAGGCCGCTACACGTTTGCCGACATCGTGGGGCGTAGCGCTGCGATGCAGCGTTTGTTTGAGCTCCTCCCGCAGGTGGCCGAGAGCGCCAGCACCGTGCTGATCGAAGGCGAGAGCGGCACGGGCAAGGAGCTTGTTGCGCGGGCTATCCACGGTCTGTCGCCACGCGCCAAGCAGCGTTTTATGGCGATCAACTGCGGATCGCTGCCGGATACGCTGCTGGAATCAGAGCTCTTCGGCTACAAAGCCGGCGCTTTCACCGATGCCCGGCGAGACAAGCCGGGGCGGCTGGCCGTAGCTGACAAGGGCACGCTGCTGCTCGACGAAATCGGAGACGTTTCGCCCGCCATGCAGACGCGTTTGCTGCGTGTTTTGCAGGAGCGCGTGTTTGAGCCGCTGGGATCGGTTGAGCCGGTCAGCGTGGACATCAGGGTCGTGGCGGCTACGCATCGAGATCTGGACGAGCTGGTGCGCGCAGGACAATTCCGCGAAGACCTGTACTACCGCATCAACGTGGTGCGGCTCAGCCTGCCGCCCCTGCGCGAACGCCGCGAAGACATCCCGCTGCTGATCGACCGTTTCATCGCGCGCTTCAATCGCGTGCAGAGCAAGGACGTGATCGGCGTTTCAGAGGGCACACTCGCCGTGCTGATGGCACATGACTTCCCCGGCAACGTGCGCGAGCTCGAGAACATCATCGAGCACGCATTCGTATTGTGCCGAGGTGGCCTGATTGAGCCCCAGCATCTTCCTCCGGCGCTGCAAGCCGTGAGCGGATTGCCGGCGCAACTGCTCAAGACCGGTCTGACATTGCGTGAGCTCGAAGCGATCCACATCGCCGACGCCCTGCGCCGTCACGCCGGCAACCGGGCGGCGACGGCGCGCGAACTCGGCGTGAACCCGAGCACGCTCTTCCGCAAGCTCAAGACGCTCGGCCTGGACGCCGAGAGAGGACACCCCCGCGGGCAGTCCTGAGCGCGGTGCATTGCTCAACCGCACCCGATGTGGCCACCGCCATCCACCGGGATCGGATCAGTTTCGTGTTCCCTCATGTCGCTCCATCATACGCCGCACATGAGCGTGCAAAATGCAACGTCGCGGATGTGGCGGCATTGCACAATGCACGCATTGGCGTGCTCGGCATGCTCAGGGGGCCGCGCGTAATACTTTGATACGTAAAGACTTGCGCTCCTCAGTGCAGATTCGATCGCTATTGGCCCGCCACTTGCAGCCCAGCAGTCCATGAGAGTTGGTCTCGCTGCCCATCAGGAGCGTGTTTCGCCTGTGCTGGATGTTGCGCGGCGTCTGCTGGTGGTGGACGTTGAAGGCGCGCGCGAGTTGTCCCGGCATGAGGCAGTGCTGGCGGGGGCTACGTGCTCCGCGCGCGTCGCCGCCGTGCGCGAGTCTGGGGTGCAGGTGCTGATCTGCGGGGCCGTGTCGCGTCCGCTTGAAATCGCGCTCGTGAATGCGGGGGTCCGGCTGATCCCAAGAGTATGTGGCCCGACGGACGAAGTGCTCGGGGCGTTTCTTGCGGGTCGACTCAAAGGGACGGCCTACCTCATGCCGGGATGTTGCCGCCGGCGCCGACAACAGCGACGTACGTGTGACCGTGGGCAGAGTCAGCATGATATTGATGCGCATACAACATGAACGACAGAGCGCCGCACCGGACGCATGACCACAGATATCGAGCCACGACGACGTTGAACAAGGAGTACTGATATGCCTGGTGGTGATCACACGGGCCCGCTTGGACAAGGTCCACGAACAGGCCGCGCGGGCGGCTACTGCGCCGGCTATGACATGCCCGGCTACGCGAATCCGATCCCTGGTATGGGGATGGGACGTGGCCGCGGCGGCCGTCACGGTTGGCGGCGTACATATTACGCGACGGGCCTCACCGGCTGGCAGCGCGGCGGAGTTGGCCGCGGCTGGCGCGCACCGTTGTCCTATCCCGCGATTGCTGAAACGCCCCCGCTCACGCGCGAACAGGAGCTCGGCTTGCTACAGGCCGACCTGCGCGGGCTTGAACAGCGTGCCGAGCAACTGCGCAAGAGAATCGAGGAGCTCAACATTCCGGATGCGGAGAAATCGGGCGTGTAGTGTAGCGCGCATGAAGTGGCGGCGCGCGCAACGACACTTGCCGCGCGACACAGGAAAACGAGGAGACGCATGAGAATCGCAGTCACCACTGCCGGGCCGACGCTCGACTCCGAAATGGATTCGCGCTTCGGCCGATGTCCGTTCTTTCTGATTGCCGAGACGGATGATCTCAGCTTTGAGGCGATCGACAACTCGAACCAGGCGCTGGGCCAGGGAGCGGGTATTCAGTCGGCGCGGCTGCTGGCCGAGCATGGTGTGAAGTACGTGCTGACCGGCAACTGCGGGCCGAACGCGCACCAGACGTTGACGGAGGCTGGGATTGGTGTTGTGGCGGGGTGTTCGGGAACGGCCCGTGAGATGGTCGAGCAATTCGCCGCGGGCCAGATGCAGGTTTCCGAATCGCCGAACGTTGCGGGACACCACGGTATGGGCCCGGGGACAGACGCTGCCGCGGCAGCACCGCCGACACCGCCGCCCGCCGGAAGTGGGCGTGGCGGCGGGGGTGGCATGGGCCGTGGTAGACGTGGCGGGGGCGGCGGGATGCGCCGCGGGCGCGGAGGAGGCGGCGGGTGTGGTGGCCGATGATGCGGCGCGGTTCATGACATGCTCGCAGTGCCCAGACGACCACAGTGACCGCACAGCACGGCGGTCGTTTTGGCGGACGCCGATAGTGCGCTTCATCAAGTGGTGGGCGAGCTTCTCCGTGTTGCTCGGGCCGCTGTCGGTTTGTCCCTTTTGCGGACAATCGGGTTGTGGCGGCGGGCTGTTCGGCGCGGGGGCGCTCGGAGCGCTGATGGCGGCCCTGACGTTTGTGCCGAGGTGGCTTGCGCGTCGTCTGAAGCGTCGGTCGCCGGCGGAAGGATCGTGAATATGAAGGTGGCCATCGCGAGCGGTAAAGGGGGCACCGGCAAGACCACACTCGCCACCAACCTGGCCGTGGTTGGGGCCGAGGCGGGGCGGCGGGTCGCGTACGTCGACTGCGACGTTGAGGAGCCTAACGGGCATCTCTTTCTTCGTCCGACGATCCGCGAGAAAACGCCGGTGCATCTGTTGATCCCGCAGGTGCTCGCGGAGGCCTGTGACCAGTGCGGAGAGTGCGGGGCGATCTGCATGTTTAGCGCGCTGGTCTGGCTTGGACAGAAGCCGCTCATTTTCCCAGAACTGTGCCACGGCTGTGGCGCATGCGCCATGGCCTGTCCGCGAAACGCGATCATCGAGCGGCCGCGCGAGGTTGGGACGGTTGAGGTCGGATCGGCCGGGCGGCTCCAGTTCTATCATGGGCGGCTGAACATCGGCGAGGCCAAAAGCCCGCCGGTGATTCGCGCCGTACGCGCGGCCGTCACAGATGTGGATTGGCAGATCATCGACGCGCCGCCGGGAACCGCCTGCCCGGTGGTAGCGGCGGTGCGCGACTGCGACTTCGTCATCCTGGTGACCGAACCCACACCGTTCAGCCTGCACGATCTGAAGCTGGCCGTGGCAGCGATGCGGCAACTCGAGTTGCCGTTCGCCGTCGTCGTCAACCGCGCCGACGTCGGCGATGATCGCGTCGAGCGGTATTGCGCCGAAGAGGCGATTCCGGTGTTGCAGACCATCCTCGACGATCGTCGGATAGCCGAGGCATATTCGCGCGGTGAACTGATGGTAAGCGCGGCGCCGGAAACACGCGCCGCACTGCTCAGCCTGTGGCAGTGGCTTGACGAACAGGTTGCGGAGCGGGTCGCGACGGGAGAATCAGATCATGCCGACCTATGAGTTTGAATGCGCTGAGTGCGGAGAGCGTTTCGAGTTGTTCTTGCCGATGTCTGCTGATGCCGAGCAGCCCTGTCCAGCCTGCGGCCAACCGGCACACCGGCTGATTGGGGCCGGCGCCGCGGTGCTCATGCATGGATCGCGCGGGAAGACATCCTCCGGGGCCACCCCGTATTGTGGCCGGTCGCAGACTTGTTGCGGGCGTGAGGGGCGGTGTGACAGCCCCCCCTGCGGAGAGTAGATTGCGCGCGACCGACACAGCCCGCTACGTCTTTGGTCCCGTGCCATCGCGGCGATTGGGGCGATCGCTGGGTGTCGATCTCGTTCCGCACAAGACGTGTACGTACGATTGCATCTACTGCCAGTTGGGGCGGACGACCAACCTGACACTTGACCGCGGTCCATACGCGCCGCCGGCCGACGTGCTACGGGAACTCGAAGACAAGCTCGCGACGCGGCCCGCGCCGGACTACATCACGCTCTCCGGCTCAGGAGAGCCCACGCTGCATGCGGGGTTGGGGGTCTTGATTCGGAGAATCAGGCTTTTGACCGATCGTCCTGTGGCGGTGCTGACGAACGGTTCGTTGCTGTGGCGTGAGGATGTGCAGGCTGATCTGCTGGAAGCCGACCTGGTCATGCCGTCGATTGACGCGGGCGACGACGAAATGTTCCAGCGCGTGAATCGGCCGCATCCGCAACTTCGATTCGAGCAGGTTGCTGACGGCTTTGTCAGTTTTCGTCGGCGTTTTGCGGGCCAGCTCTGGCTCGAGGTTCTTCTGCTTGGCGGGCTGACCGCGACCGATGATCAGACCGCGACGATCAGAGAGCTTGTGCGGCGCATTGCACCCGACCGAGTCCAGTTGAATAGTGCTACGCGTCCGCCCAGCGAGCCGGGCGTTCAGCCGGCATCGGCCGACGAACTCGCGCGAGCCGCACAGGTTCTGGGCGGCGGGGCCGAAGTGATTGCGCGCCGCCCGCCAGGGGAGTTACAGAAGGGTGGCGCCCCGGGGCCCAGCGAGATTGTCGCGCTGTTGCGACGCCGACCGTGCACGCTCGAAGACCTGGCGGCCGGTCTGGGTGTTCACCGATTGGAGGCCGCGAAGCACGTTGAGAAGCTGCTGCGCGCCGGAACGATCATCGCGCGGCGGCACGGTGAGCGGGCTTACTATCAGCATGTGGATTGTACCGTCTAGCAACAGCGCCGTGTTTGCGCCGAGCAAGTGGGAGCAGTATGAAAGAGCTGGTCATCATCAGCGGTAAGGGCGGCACGGGCAAGACCAGTGTGGCTGCCGCATTTGCGGCTCTCGCCGACAGCGTTGTCGTGGCCGACTGCGATGTCGACGCCGCCGATCTGCACCTCGTGCTTAGCCCGCAGATCGAACGTCACGAGACGTTCTGTAGCGGTCATGAGGCGCGCATCCGGGCTGAGGACTGCAACGCGTGCGGCGTGTGTGCGGGGCTTTGCCGCTTCGACGCAATCCGGCGCTCGGAGCCGCCGGGTGGGTTGGTGACGTACGCGATTGACCCGGCGGCCTGCGAAGGTTGCGGCGCTTGTGTGCGATACTGCCCGCAGTTCGCGATTGACTTTGAAGAGCGCGAGTGCGGCGAGTGGTTTGTCTCAAAAACGCGTCTGGGGCCGATGGTCCACGCCAGCCTGAAGCCCGCGGCCGAGAACAGCGGTAAGCTGGTGAGTCTGGTGCGCGACAACGCCCGCGCCGTGGCCAAGGCAGATGGCAAGAATCTCGTTCTGATCGACGGCTCGCCGGGCCTGGGTTGCCCGGTCATTGCTTCGATCACCGGTGTCGATTTGGCGCTCGTGGTCTCGGAGCCGACGATCAGCGGGTTGCACGATCTGGAACGTGTCACCCAGGTCACCGCCCACTTCCGCGTGCCAACCGCCATCTGCACGAACAAGTGGGATCTGAACGCCGATATGACCCGGAAGATTGAGGCTTTCGCTCAGGACCGCGGAATCGCGATAGCGGGCCGCGTGCGCTACGATCAAGCTGTCACCCAGGCCCAGTTCGCTCAGCTATCGCTCGTGGAATTTGCGTCCAACGGCGCGGCGTCAGACGTCCGTGCTGTCTGGCGGACAGTGGAACCGCTGTTGCAATCGGCCGCCGTCGGAGTCGAGCCCCGATAGAGCGCTTTGCCTTATAGCGTAGTGGCCGATCCCCGAGTCGGCCGTGACCTTGAGAGAATGCCGGCTGGCTAAACACGTCCGACTCGGGGGTCGGACGCTACGCGTAGACGTGATTCGCAGTAGACGTTGTTTCACCATGGTGCTGTTTCGACCACTTTCTTGAATGTGGAGAAGTCACACATGAAGATTGCAGTCCCCATCGACAACGGATGTGTCAGCGCGCACTTCGGCCATTGCACGGAGTTTGCCCTTTACGAGGTGGATGAATCCGGAAAGACGACTGAGGCCAAGACGACGCTGCCGGCACCACCCCACGAACCGGGGCTGTTGCCACGCTGGCTGCACGAGCAAGGCGCGAACGTCATCATCGCCGGCGGCATGGGACGCCGTGCCCAGGACCTCTTTACGCAGCACGGCATCCGTGTCGTGATCGGCGCCCCGCCCGACGCAGCGGACGCCGTTGTCGCGGGGTTTCTCGACGGTACGCTTCAGGCGGGAGCGAATCCCTGTGACCATTGAGGCTCTGCAGGAGCGTCTTGACCGCACACGCCGGGATGCACACGCTCACTGCATCGCATGCGGAACCACAAACGGCCACGCGCCGCGACTGCGCTTCATGTCGACCTCCGACGGCGGCGTACAGACGACCTTCCAACCCGACCCATCGCTGGAGGGCTATGACGGCATGCTGCACGGCGGCATCATCGCCACGCTGCTGGATGCGGCCATGACCAACTGCCTGTTCGCCCAGGGCCATTGCGGCGTCACCGCCGATCTGCGCTTGCGCTACCGGCACCCGGTGACGAGTTGTGAAGCGTGTACGTTGCGCGCCTGGATTGAGCGCGCGCAGCGGACGCTGTTTACCATGCGTGCTGAACTGCGGCAGGCAGACCAGGTGCGGGTTACGGCGACCGCCAAGTTCATGGTCAAAAAGCCGCTGCCTTCGTGAGCACGTGTCGCACGATCCGTTAAAACAGCCGCCCGCCGAGGCGGCGGTGACAACGCCGGACTACGCTCCAGCCCGGTGAGCTCGGTATAATTAGTGTGCTTGCCGGCGTGAGCGGCCGCACGGGGCGCTCTTTCGCGCTCTCGGCGAGCATCGGCGGAGGCTGGGAAGACGCCATGCGACACACTGCGCGGATGGTGATTCTGGCGACGATCCTGGTGGCTGGTGGCACGCTGGGGCGAGCCGCCGGACAGGGGCCGCAATTCCTGCCCGCGCAGCAGGTTGGCACGATCGAGCATGCTTCCATCAACGAGGCGTCCGGACTGGCCGCCAGCCGGGCGAACCCCGGCGTATTGTGGGTCCACAACGATTCCGGCGACTCGGCGCGCGTCTTCGCGATGAACGAACAGGGCACGCACCTGGGCAGCTACAACCTCATCGGCGCGTCAGCCACCGATTGGGAGGATATGGCGATTGGACCGGGACCGGTGGCGGAGCAATCGTACTTATGTCTCGGGGACATCGGCGACAACAACGCCGTGCGCTCCACCATCCGCGTATACCGCGTGCCCGAGCCGGCGGTCAGTCTCGTCACAGACGCCCGTAAACGTCAACCTGTCGGGCGTGGCCACAATCACGCTCCAGTACCCGGACGGTCCGCGCGACGCCGAGACGCTGTTCGTCGATCCGGCGACCGCGGATTTGTACATCGTCAGCAAACGCGAGACGCCGTCACGGCTGTATCGCGCGGCGTACCCGCAATCAACCAGCCAGACGATCGTGATGGAGTATCGCGCGTCGCTGCCGTGGGGCTGGGCTACCGGCGGAGATATTTCGCCGAACGGCGGCGAGATCCTGGTGCGCGGCTACAACAACGCGTCACTCTGGCGCCGCCCGCCGGGGACCGACTTGTGGGATGCGTTCGCCCAGACCGCGTTTGATGTCCCGCTGGCTACCGAACCGCAGGGCGAGGCCATCGGCTTTCACGGCCTGGGCCGCGGCTATTACACCGTTAGCGAAGGCTCATCCCAGCCCATCTACTACTACGAGCGCGTCCCCGAACCCGGCGACCTGGACAGCGATGGAGACATGGACGGCGATGACTTCGCGATTCTGGCGGATTGTCTGGCGGGGCCGGACGTGGTCCCCGCACCCGGCTGTGAGAGCGCGGACCTGCTGGCGGACGGCGACGCCGACATTGCCGACGTCGCGGAGTTTCAACATTTATTCACCGGCTCCTGATGGGAACGCCGCTCGCTGGCTCACCATGCGCGGGTGGCGCCAAGTCACTCGCCGGGGCTGAACTCGGCCTGAAAGACGGCGAAATCGGTGGTATCCACGTCGCCATCGCTGTCTTCGTCTGACTCGACGAACTGAACCTCGCCGCAGTTTGCCGGCGGCGTCAGCACATCGGGGCCGGCCATGGCGGTAGCGAAAGCGTGGAAATCCGCGAGCGCGTCGGCCATCACGAACACATACTTGACGGCGGATGTGTACATGCTGCCGGACTCGTCGATGTTGTCGTTCGAGATTCGCACCGCCGCCCCAAAGCCCGAGCCGAAGCTGTACGTGCCCAGCGAATACCACGTGTTTTCATTCACCGATTGGTCCACGTTGTGGTCGGCGTAACCGTCGGCGTGGTAGATGCGGTGGAGAATCGGGCTGCGGCGGTTCGCTCCGGCCGGCCACGTGACATAGACCTGCCACGTGCCGGCGACGCCGATGTCTGGCTCGTAATACGCGCGCTTCAAACCCGCGACAGAGCGATAGGTTGAGCCGTAACGCGCGCCGATGCCGGGCGTTATTCCAGCCGCGGAGCTAGTGGCGGCGCTGTCGGCCCACTCGCCTTCTTCCGAGTACCAGGCGTAGTTCTGCCCGCCGGAGCGGCTCTCGACGATGATATCCGACACGGGGGCGCCGCTGCCGGTGACGGAGTAAGACAGGCCGCTGATCGCGAAGCCGTCGTTGTCGCACAACCGCGCCGAGAAGGAGTAGCTGCCGGTCGCTTCGCGCACCTTGATCATCAGCCGGTTCTCGCCGGCGTTGAGCGTCAGGCCGCTGATCACGTCTTCGTCGGGGTTGAAGTAGTCATGAGAGCTGGCGGCGTCGTTGGTGTGGACGGCGACGCCATTGAGAAACACCTTTATGCCGTCGTCGGCCCCGACCAGCAGATTGACGCCGGTCTTGGCCGTGTCGGCGATGACGTAGACATGGGCATACGTGACGCACGAACTCGCATCACCGCCCAGGGCCTCGTCGAGATTGATGAAGCCGTCGGGTTGTGAGAGTGTTGTCCAGGTATATCCGCCGTGCGAGTCGCCGGGGTCGGGGTAGATGTTGGTTTCGCCGCCATCGCCGGCGAAATAGTCGGTTTCAATATCCGCGGCGTGTGGGCCGTTCCAGATCCAGTTGGTGATCCAGTTCATCTTGCTGGCGGGGCCGCAGCGTACATCGTCAATCACGACGCCGGCCGACCCGGTGCCCCAGGCCTGCGTGTCAATGTCGTCGGCCACCAGCCAGTCCACCGAGTAGAACTGCCAGCCGGTGGATGTGATCGGTGTTGAGGCTTCCGTGTTGCCTGACTGATCCTTGAATCCAAACTCCGTACTGGTCATACCGGGCTGATAGTAGGCCCAGCAGGTGGTACGCCAGGTCGTGCCGGAAGATTCATACGGGTTCTGCCAGATGGTGGCGTATCCGGCGCTGCTGTCATAGAAGCGGCAGGCCTGGCTGCCGCCATGGGCCCCGCTGGTCAGGATTTGATACGTGGTGTTCCCGCCTTCAACCCAACTGGTGAAGCCGCTTTCGAATCCGCCGTTGGCCAAGGCGTTCGTGAACTGCGGTCCCGGCGTGATACCATTGACCAGGTCCATGTAAATATCCCACGGCAACGGCCCGGGGCAGGCGGTCGATGATCCCGGCACCTCGTTGTGACCGACGATGTAGGTGCGCGTCTTCGGGATGCCGTAAAGGTCGCAGAAGTACGCACAACACGTCGCCGACTCGACCAGCATCGGTGCCGAGTAGCTGGTGGGCCAGGGGTAGTCCGGCGTGGCCTCGTGCTCGATGCCGATCGAGCGCGAATTCCACGAGCCGCAGTGCCAGGCGGTGTCGGCGATTCTCACCATCTGGGTCAATTCACCATCGACCTGACGAATCACGAAGTGGGCGCTGACGTTTGAGCTGGCGTTCTTGAACCACGAGATCGCCCCGGCGTATGTGCCGACGCCGACCCAGTGGTTGACCCAACGGTCGATGGCCGCCGAACGCCCGGTGGAGTAATTGGACGAGTGCGCGGGATCCCAGATGGCGGGGGGGTAGTCGGTCGAGCGCGCCGGTACCACCGGCGTGAGGCGATCGCTGATATCGATCAGCTCATCGACCGCCGGTAGCTCGATCGTCATGCCCAGGCTGTTGCGCGCCTTGGCGCCATCGGCGAGCACGTAGTAGTACTCGGCGACCTGCTTTTCGCGCACGTCTTCGTCAAGGCCCGTGAACAGCAGGAGGGCGTCCCAGTAGTCTTCCAACGACGTGGGCTTGCCAACCGTCTCGTCGGCGTAGTGTGCAATCAGGGCGGCACCGCCGTGGATGTTTGCAATCGCGTCGGTCTGGAGTGCCTCAACCGAATATCCTGAGACGTCGGCGGCTTCGAGCAGCGTGCGTGCGGTGCCGTTGTCGACCAGGTGCATGATGCCGTAGCCCTGGTCGATGGTCGGGCCGCTGTGTACCCAGCGGGACTCGACAAACGCGACGGCGTGCAAGAGCTCGACCGGTACGCCGTAGTCATCCGCCGCCTGCGCGAACGCGCTCTCCAACTCCAGGCGATCCGGATGGACAATCTGCGGGACCGCGAGTTGATCCGAGTAGCCGGGGTCGGCGAGCGACGGCGCGGTGCCGGTGGCCAGTAATCCGCTCAGCGTGATTACAAGAACGGTGCTTGGGATTCCGGGTAGACGAGTAGCCATGCTTCGATCACCTCCTGGGCGGGGGTAGATGTGCCTCTGTGCACCAGTCTCCAGTGTAACTGAATCGACACGCGGGATAAACGCCCGCGATCCGCTCCTGGCGCGGCGGGGTGCGTGACACGAATGGCGGATTCGTCGCGGTGGGCGTCCCGCAGTGACAGAATGAACATAGCCCGGTACGAAGTGCTGGGGTCATCGTGGCCACCGACGGAGGCAGTCCCGTCAGGGACGGCTGAAGGCTCAGTCGTCCCTGGCGGGACTGGATTGTTCGCGCCGGCAACCGATCCCAGCACTGCGTGCTGGGCTATATTCAGATGCCCCTGCGGGGCAGACCACGCGGCAGGATCGGGCGGTTGCGCCGCCGATGCTGTCACGGGCCCGACGTGGCGGACCACGTGACGGCCTGCGCCCGTAGGTGTTCAGAAGCTGTCTGCAAAGCCCTGTGGCACCGGTTTGAAACCGGTGGAGCCCACCACTGGTTATAAACCAGTGCCACACCGGTGGGGCCCCCCACTGGTTATAAACCAGTGCCACAACTCGGGGATGGCAGCTATCGACGCCCGATAGCGTCGTACACCAGCACGCGGTTGTGCCCGCGGTCGGCTACGTACAGTCGTCCGGCGGTGTCGAGGTCCATGCCGGACGGGAACCAGAGTCGATGCGCGTTTGTGGCGTTGAGCGGTCGGTTGCCACGGTCGAAGCGGCCCTCTTGCCCGAAGACAAAGCCGGCCGCCACATTGTCTCTGAGCGGATTCGCGTAGTAGAGAACGCGGCAATTGGCCGTGTCTGCCACCAGCAGGCCACCTGCGACAAACCGGACGTCTTCGGGCCCGCTGAGGCTCTCCGCCGAGCAGCCACCTCGGTTATCGCGGGCCTGGTCAAACGCGCCGGCCTGGCCGATCACGCGCCTGGCGGTCAGCGGATCAGCCGCGCGCGTGTCAAACAGCAACACGCGATGGTTCGCCGTGTCCGCAACAGCCAGGCGCCCCCGGGCATCGATGTCGAGCCCCATCGGGTATGAGAACGTGTCGGCGCGCGGTCCGCCGCCACCGTTCTCGCGGCCGGTGTCGTATCGGCCCGCCTGCCCCCAGACCGCATCAGCCACATCGTCCGACACGACGGGCCGATCGAACCGCAGCACGCGATGGTTGCGCGTGTCGGCCACGTAGAGGTTGCCGGCGGCGTCGATAGCCAGCCCGCTGGGCCGGTGCAGCGTCCGCGCACTTGCGCCCGCCGGATTTGGCGCGTTGTCATCGTATGTCGGTTGACCAAGGATGCCGTCGGCCACGACATCGGTGCCAAACGGATCATCGAAGCGCAGCACGCGATTGTTGTCGCTGTCCGCGACGAACAGATTGCCATCATGGTCCACGGCCAGAGCGTTCGGTCGGCAAAGCGCGGTCCTCCCGACGCCGGCTTGATTCGAGTGTGCATCGGGCTGGCCGATAACCAGGTCGGCGGGTGTGTCGTGGTCGGCAGCCGCCGCGTTGGCGTATGCGAGGATGCGGTTGTTGTCGCGGTCGCAGATGTAAAGCCGATTGGGGCGGCTCGAGCGGTCAAGCGCCACATCGCGCGGCTCTGACAAACCGAGGCCGTCAACGAAATTGGGCGTCGCGTGGTTCATGTCCATCTGGCCGATGACGATGTCGGCCTCTCGGTCGCCATCGATGCCGCCGAGGAATCCCAGCACGCGATTGTTGTCGCGATCGGCCAGCCAGAGTGTGTTGTCGGGGGCGACGGCGATGCCCATGGGTGAGTGAAGCGAACCCGCGCCCACACCGCCGCGATTGGGCACGCCACGGTGCAGATCACTACCCTGGCCCCACAGCGCCAATGGTTGCTGATTCAGCGAGCCCGGCCGGTCAAACAGCAGCACGCGGTGGTTGGGCGTGTCGGCCACCAGAAAGCGGCCGTCAGGCAGCGCGGCGAGCGCCGTCGGGCCGGCGAGGCGATACGGTGAGCAACCAACTTCCGCCGTATCGAACAAACCGTTCTGACCGTATACGTGCGTCGGAAGTGGGGTGAAGGGTGCGTCCTGGTAGACCAGCATGCGGGCATATCCAGTGTCGGCGACGTAAAGGTACTCACCACTGGCGGCGACCGCCGCGGGGTAGTGCAGCGTGAGGCGCGATGGTCGCTCGGCGTCGCTTTGTCCGGAGCACATGTCCGGTTGCCCGACTACATTGGCCGCCGTGGTTGTGCGGCCAGAGTGCATGTGATAACGCAGCACACGATGATTGCCGGTGTCGGCGATCCATCTGTCGCCGTTGGGGGCAATGCACATGCCGCGCGGCTCGGCTAGCGAATTGGCCGAGAGACCTCCCTGATTTGCGCCGAGCGTGTCGAACGAACCTGCTTGCCCGTACACGTAGTCGGCCAGCACGTCGGTCTCGAATGGTCGATTGAAGCGCAGAACGCGATTGTGACCAGCATCGGCAACCCACAAGTCGCCTGTGCCCGCGGAAGTCAGACCGCTCGGGTCGAGCAGCCTGTCGCGCGCGGCCGCCGTCTCATCACTGAACGCCCCGAGAGCGTCGGCTTGGCCGAGCAGGAGGTCTGCGCTGATCATCCGATCCGGCTGGCTGGGCTGTGAATAGCCGAGCACGCGGTGGTTGCCGGCGTCGGTGACCCACAGTCGATAGGGCGTCGTGCTGGCATCTACCGCGACCGCCACCGGCCGAAACAGCCCGCGCGCATCGGGGCGATTGGCGAACGGGTGCGACATGTCCGCCTGACCGATGACGCGATTAGCCGCGGCATCCCAAGTGAGTGGCCGCGCACCGCCGCGTGCTTGAACACCCGCACCCTCAGAGCGCCCGCGCTGCTGTTGATGGCGCAATGGCGTGCATCCGGCGATAGTCGGCAATGTCAGCGCCGCGACAACCGCGGCGCGCATCGCCCACCAGCCCCCAATCCGCACACCGCACGTGAGTCCCGCCATGACCATTCCGCCAGCCTGTCTGAACGAGGATCAGTGGAGCATCGACCAGTTTCAGCCATCCTACCAGATCCCGCGCTGCCTGCTTGGGGGCACGCGGTTGTTCGGATAAGGTAACCGATCGAGGCTCGATAGATGAGAACTCTCACGCGGCATCGCGACACATGGCTGGCTATTGGCCGGACAGTGTTTCGCACCTGACTGGAGACCGCCGTGAAGCGCATTTCGATTCTGCTCGCGCTGGTGTTTGGGGGGGCCGTTGCACCGGCGATCGCCACCGATGAGCCGCAGCACGCCTGGATTCGCGTGAATCATGTCGGCTACCTGCCCGGCGATACGAAGATCGCAGTGCTGTCGAGTGACGAGACGTTCGCCGGGCGCTTCACGGTCGGCGGGTTCTCGGGCGAAATCGGCGACGACCAAGGGCCGTGGGGGCCGTTTGCGCACAACTACCGGCTCGACTTCAGCGCGCTGCGCACGCCCGGCAGCTACCGGCTGCGTGTCGGTGATACCGTCTCACCCGAGATTCACATCGGCGCCGACGCGTATGCGCAGGTTCCGGCGAAGCTGCTCTATTTCATGCGGTTGCAGCGCTGCGGCGACAACCCCATTACCGGCAAGAAGTGCCATCAACAGGATGCGCTCGACACAGAGACGGAGAAACACGTCAATCTCGTCGGCGGCTGGCACGACGCCGCCGATCGCCTCAAACACATGATCACCACGTCGTACTGTGTGGCTGCGCTGAAGCTGGCCGGCGCGACCGACGAGGCGGCGTACGGCGCCGATCTTTTGCGGCGAATTCATCCCGACAGCGAAACGCTCTATGTGCAGATCGGTGATGACCGCGACCATATGCCGCCGGAGACACTCTGGCACACGGATCAGAGCGACTACGGCTGGGGGCCGGGCGGGCCGCGTTCGGCGTGGCGGGCGACCGGTGCGCCCGAGGGCCCCAAGCACAAGAACGCATCCAGCGGGCTCGCCAGCCTTGCGGGACGCTGTGCCGCGGCGCTTGCGCTGGACGGTGATGTCGAGCATGCGAAGTCACTGTACCAACTTGGCCTGGCCCATCCCGGTTGCGCCATGTCGGTGCCCGTGCGCGCCCCGTATTACTACGGCGAGAGCACCTATCACGATGACCTGCAATGGGCGGCGACGGAGCTTTACCGCGCGACGAACGACCCGCGCTACCTGCGCGAGGCCGTGGCCCACGCGCGGCGGGCCGGGGCCAGCCAGTGGATGGGAATGGAACGCCACGGGCACTACGAGTTCTTCCCCTATGTGAACCTCGCGCACTGGCGGCTCCATGAACTGGTCGAGCCCCAAACGCAGGCGGAACTGGCGGCGTTCTATCGGAAGGGACTGGAGCGCGTCCGCGCCCGCGCCGAGCGAAACCCCTATCGGCTGGGCACGCCGCTGGTGTGGTGCTCGACCAACGACGTCATCGCCTTCGCGACACAGGCCGTGCTCTACGAGCAGATGACGGGCGACAGCACCTATCGCGGGTTGGCAACCGAGGCGCGCGACTGGATCTTCGGAC
Organism: Phycisphaerae bacterium; assembly: GCA_963675745.2. GTDB lineage: Bacteria > Planctomycetota > Phycisphaerae > UBA1845 > Fen-1342 > JAFGRR01. Next base: position 286,884 of record CAXXWX010000026.1, on the reverse strand, counting down.
GAAACCCGTGGGGCATTAGCTTCGTCATCGGCGTACCGACCACTGATGTCGCTGCCAGCCGGCCGCACCACCTGTGCCACAAGCTGGCCGACCTGTTGCCGGTCGGTGGTCTGGTGGATGGCCCGGTGTACAAGGATATCAATGACTCACTGAAATTCTCCGACTTCGGCACTGACCGCCTAGCACGGTTTCAATCCGACGTCGCCGTCTATCACGACGTTTACGAGGATTTTTCGACCAACGAGCCGATCATCGACGGAACGGTCTCGCTGCTTCTGCTTTTGCACCTTTGGGAGAACGAGGCGGCGTGCGCCGCGCGGCCGGCGTATACGTATGATCACGGGGCCCTGGTTCGCGGAGACAGCACGCGGAAGCAGATTGCACTTGTCTTCACCGGCGGCGAGCACGGCGAAGGCACCGAACCGATTCTCGACGCACTCCGCGCGCTGAACGCGAAGGCCGCGTTCTTTGTCACCGGTGATTATCTCGCGCGACAGGAGTATCAACCTCTTGTCCGGCGCATGGCGGCTGAGGGGCACTACGTCGGCCCGCACTCCCACGCGCATCCGCTGTATTGCTCGTGGGAAGATCGCGAACACACGCTTGTCACGCGGGCGAATTTCGCTGCGGACCTCGAGCGCAACATTCGCCAACTGCGCGGGCTTGGGGCCCTGCCGACAGGGCAACGCGTGTTTTTCATCCCGCCGTACGAGTGGTACAACGCGGATCAGGTCCGTTGGTCGCGCGAGATGGGTGTGACGCTCTTCAACTTCACGCCGGGCAGCGGCTCGAATCGCGATTGGATCCCGGAGACGGACGCGCGTTGGGTGTCGTCCGAGCAAATCCAGCACGACATCCTGGCCTTCGAGGAGTCTGCCGACAACGGGCTCAACGGCTTTATTCTGCTGCTGCACCTGGGCTCACAGCGGGTGGACAAGATGCACACGCAGGTCGGCCCGTTGCTGCGGGCATTGGCGATGCGGGGGTATCGCTTCGTGCGGATCGATCAGGCTGGCTGGCACTGACTGGGCACGCGGGCCGGCGATGCCATTGCGGCGCCGGTGCACATGCACGTTTGCTCAGGGTGTGGGAATGTGTGGGAAGTGTTGGTCGATGGGGGTCTGGGCGAGCTCTACCAGAAACGCGCTGAGCCGCTTGCAGGCGAGGTCGAGATACCGCCGACCCTTGTCGGCCGAGGCACCGGCCGGGTTTCCGGCGGCGCAATGATCATTGAGCCGCGCGAAGTCGCGACTCGTGACGACCCAGCCATTTTTCAGCGCCTCGAAACGAAACGGGGGCATGTGGCCGTCGCCCGCGACTTCCGTCTCGACTAGTTCCGGGTGCAGCGCCAGCGCGATGGATGTCTCCCATTGGCCCGCGTGATCGTCGGGCGTATCGAAGATGGCGTCGTACTGGTCCTTTCCGATCAGCCACCAGTTGCAGAGGAACACGTGTACGGGCAGATCGCACTGAATCTGTCGCACCAGGGGGCCGAAGTTGTTACCGCCGTGCGCGTTGACAATCACAATCTTGCGAATGCCGTGCTTGTGCAGGGCGATGATGATCTCGCGCACGATCGCGTCGAGTGTTGCCTGCGAAACATGGATCGACAAGGGAAACGCCATCAGGTTGCAGTCAACGCCATAGGGCAGCGTTGGCAAACAGATGACGGACTCGCACGCCGGCCACGCCAACTCACAGCAGCGCCGGGCGACGTGCGTGGCGTCGAGCACGTCCTCACCCTGTGGCAGGTGGCGGTTGTGCGCCTCGGTCGCGCCGACGGGCAGCACGGCGACTTCGTACTTCCGCTGCGAGATGCGATGCAGGTTTGTCTCGGTCAGGTTCCATTCGTGGATCATGGCGATTGTCTCTACCGGCAGCTTCGTCAACAGCGCGCCTCGACAACTTACGCGTTTAGCGCCCCGCCGTCCAATTGGCGGCCCGGCGCGGCGTTGCCGCCGCCCGAAGTTGCGGCTACTCTCTCGCGCTGACGATGCCCACGGGAAGCCCACAGATCGCGGATACCTCGTCGGCGAAGCGCCATTTGTTCAGGCCCGGCGTGTTTCTCCGGCAGCTCACGTTGCTGATCGCGCTCGGGATCATCTTCGCCGCCGGTGTCTTTCTGCACCCGCAGTTTCTCACCGTCGACAATCAACGTGATGTGCTCGAGTTCGTGGCGATCAACGGCATTCTGGCGGTGGGCATGACGCTCGTCATCCTGACCGCGGGGATTGACCTGTCGGTTGGCAGCGTGCTCTCGCTCTGCACGGTGGTGTGCGCCATGCTGATCATGCCGCCGGATTTTGACGCCGACGGTGCTCTCGGCGGGACGTTTACGCGCGCCCACCTGATCCTGTTGCCCGCGCTGGCGATCTTCGGCGGCCTAATCGCGTGGCTGATTGTCTCACCGATGGTGCGGGCGCTGGGGAGGCGGCCACGGTTGACGCCGCTGGGTGTCACTGTCGCGGTCGGGGTCTCCGTGATCGTGGCGTGTCTGGTGGTGCAGGTTGCCCGCGGCTATCTGACGGATGGATTCACGACGCTCGGCGTGGCACTGGTCGTTCCACCGGTTGGGGGGCTGCTGGGTATGGCCAGTGGGCTGATCATCGCGCGCACCCGGCTCCAGCCCTTTATCGTCACACTGGCCATGATGATTCTGGCGGTCGGACTGGCCAAGTGGATCGCCGGAGACGGCGGTCGCATTCACACGATCTACACCGCGTACGAGAATGAGCAAACCAGAGAGGTCGAGGTGGCCGGGGCGCCGCCCTCGTTCGAACGGCTTGGCAACCTGAAGCTGCTCGAAGTCGGGACCGTGACGCAGCGCAGCGGTAATGTCCGCAGCGTGAAGCTGATTCCCTTGCCCGGGCTGATCTTCATCGGGTGCTGGCTGCTGGTCGCGTTTCTGCTCCACAAGCTGCCGCTCGGCCGGCACATATACGCCGTCGGCGGAAACGAGGAGGCCGCCCGGCTTTCGGGCATCCGCACGGCACAGATCAAGGTTTTCGTCTATACGGCCAGCGGAATGCTGGCGGGCGTGGCCGCCGTGCTCTACTGCGCCAAGTACATGCAGGGCAAGGCCGACGCGGGCCAGATGATGGAACTTGACGCGATCGCCGCGGTGGTCATAGGCGGCACGAGCTTGATGGGGGGGCGCGGCAGCATTTTCGGCACGCTGGTCGGTGTGATGATCTTCGGCTACCTGACCAACATCCTGAACCTGCGTTCGGTTTCAAGCGAGATTCAGGAAATCCTGAAGGGCATTATCATAGTCGGCGCCGCCGCCATCCAGACTGGAGGGCTGGGCGGTTTGATGACATCGATGCGCCGCACTGTACGCCTCGGTACATGAAATGGGCGCGGCGGCTGCTTCGCCGCGCTGTGGGCCGAGCCAGACTACGACTCACGGCTGTTCACGAGGGCACTATATGAAATCGCGCAAAAACGCCTACAGGTCACAACTCAGCTCACTTGTCATGCCCTGCGCCGCGCTGGCGCTGATGGCGTTTGCCAGCATTGGTCCGGGGTGGGCCTTCGCCGAAGAGCGCTACGTCATCGGATTCTCGCAGTGTACGGTGAAGGAACCGTGGCGCGTCGAGTTCAATCGGCGTCTGGTGGATCACGCAAAGAAGAACCACCCCGACGTCAGGCTCGAGGTGCTCGACGCCAACGACAAGACCGAGGTGCAGGTCGCCCAGATGCGCACTTTCATTCGGCGTGGCGTTGACGCCATCCTGGTCAGCCCCAAAGAGGCCCCCGGACTCACCGGGGTCGTAAAGGAAGCCGTCGAAGCAGGCATTCCCGTTGTCGTGCTTGATCGTGACGTCAATTTCAAGGGCTACAACTGCTTTGTCGGCAGTGACAACAAAGTCATCGGCCGCGCCGCCGGCATGTACATCGTCAACCTGCTCGGCGGTCCGGGAAAGGCCGAGGGTGTCGTTTATGAAATCTGTGGCGGGCTGGCTTCCACCCCCGGCCAGGAACGCCGCGCGGGCTTCCACGAGCTCATCGATAAGGAGAAGGGTATCGAGGTTCTTGGCGGCCTTGACGCCGACTGGAAGAAAGACGTGGCCCAGACGCTGTTTGCGGCGGCCCTGAAGGCCCACGAGCGCATTGACGTCGTGTATGCGCACAACGACCCGATGGGCCATGGCGCTTACCTGGCAGCCAAATCCGCCGACCGCCAGAATGAAATCAAGATCGTCGGCATAGATTCGCTGCCCGATGAGGGGATTCGCTGGGTAAAGACCGGCGAATTGGCCGCCACGGTTGCCTATCCGACGCCTGGCGAGAAGGGGCTGGATGTCGCCGTGGATATCCTGAACGGCAAGGAGGTGCCCAGGCGCATCACGCTGCCGACCCGGATCTACACCAAGGCCAACGTTGACAGTGGTGGCGAGCAGGTTGATGTTGCACCGGACAAGCCCACGAAGCCGGGCGCCGATGATGGCGAGGAGTAGCACGCCGCCGGTCGCGCCCGGGCAATTCGGCGTCGGTGTGGTACACGCGGTCAAACAGCGTAGCGGCCGGCGCCCCGCCGGCCGTAGCGCGTTGGAAGCGGCTCTTCACACCGACGGCCTGCGAGGCGCAGGCCGCTACATTGGTGGCGCAGGCCGCTACGTTGGCGGCGCAGGCTGCTTCGTCGGCGGCGCCGGACACCACGGGCCTCGTGTACCGGGCCGCCGCCCACCACGCGGAAACACCGACGGAGGAATTGGCGGTGCCTGAAGGCCCGCACATCTTCATATCCGTCGCCGAGGATTCCGCGGATGTACACGCGGCGCGGCTGATGCGAACGGCCGCCGAGCTGCACGCCGACTGGCGGTTTCAAGGCTTGACCGGGCCGCGCATGCGCGACGCCGGCGCCGAAACGGTCTTTGATTTCGCGCAACACGCCGCCATGCTGGCCGGAGTGGTCAAACTTGTCGGCACGGCCCGCCGAGCGCTGCGTGCGGCGGAAGAGGCATGGCGGCGACGACGCCCGGACGTCGTGGTCGTGATGGACTCGTCGGCTCTCCATCTGCGCATGGCCAAGCGCGCTCATCGCCTCGGTCTCAAGGTTCTCTATTACATAGCGCCGCAGACCTGGGCCTCGCGGCCGTGGCGCAACACCCAGCTTCGCAAGTACGTGGACCAGGTGGCCTGCATTCTGCCCTTCGAAGAGGCGTACTTTCGCGGGCACAACATTCGCGCCGAGTTTGTCGGCCACCCGCTGTTCGAGACGCTGCGTGACGAACAGCCCGATGAGCGGCGCATCGCCGACTGGCGTGCGGCCGCGCGGCCGATTGTCGCACTGCTGCCGGGCTCCCGTCGGCACGTGATCGCCACCATGTTGCCGTTGCAGCTTGGGATTATTCGCCGCCTGAGCGCTATGGGACATGACATCAGGCCGATTGTCTCGTGTGTGGCCCCCGATCGCGAGGAGCAGATTCGCGTGTGTCTGCATGAGGAGGATGTGGCGGCGGAAGTCGTCGTGGCGGACAACGCCAGTCTTCTCACCGCCGCCGACCTGGTATTGACCGCCTCGGGAACCGCCACGTTGCATGTGGCGCATTACCGCAAGCCGATGATTGTCATGTACGATGCCGGTCGGCTGTTGTATTGGCCCTACCGCGTGGCGGGGCGTTTGATGATCAATCTCCCGCACTTGTCGCTGGTGAATATTCTCGGACAGCGGCGAGTGGTGCCCGAATTCATGCCGTTTATTCGCGACCTGAGACCCATCGCCGACGTTGCCGGCCAGCTTCTGGGCGACCAGCCATGGCGCGAGCTGATGGTCCGTCAGATTGACGAGGTGGTGCGCCCGCTGGAAGACACCAGCGCCAGCCGCCGCGTCTGCGAGCTGATTGAAAACGCCCTGTAGGGTGGCATGCCGACGACTGTTCGCGTCGGCATGTGGCTTCCGCGACGATGCGGTCAGCGCAGGTATTTCCGCGGCGGCTTGCGCAGATACCGCTCGCTGAAGATCTCGTCCGGCAGGCCGATATCGTAGCTGACATCTTTGTATTCCAGATCGGTGTGCCCGCCTGTGCGGTGGTCGGTCATGGTTGATTTCACGATCGTGGGATATCCCTGGATCATCTTGAAGCCGTCCGCGGGCACTTCGTAAGTGCGGTAAGGCGGTGGATCGCTGCCGTCCGCTTCGGGGTCCTTGTCGAAGAACCGCGTACGGACGACGACGAATGAGCCCTTCGCAATCCACATCTTGAAGTACTTGAACTCCACGGGCTTGGGATCCTTGGGGGTGTTCTTGAGCACGTAGTAGTTCTTCGTTGTCTCGACCAGCTCGTGGTGATCGTCATCGATATGCCGGCCCGAGACGTCTTCATAGAAGAAGTGAGAGCCGACGAAGCTGGTCCGCTTGTCGGCGGCGGATATCCGCTTTACCAAATCCAGCGCGGGCAGATACAACCAGCGGTCGTCGTCCTTGTCCAGGTGCTTCCAGACGAGAAACGACATCTTGTTCACGTCGGCCGGTTTATGGAAGTAAACGTACATGCGCTGGTCGCCGCAGTGTTCGTCGCCAGTGGTTCCTTCCTTCGGCTCGTCCCATCTGAGGATCGTGAATTCCCTGTTGCGCTCACGGCCCTGGGCGTCAACGATTTTCATCGCGACCTGCGCGCGGCCGTCGGCGCCCTGGTAGTACGAAACGCGGTTGGTCTTGGCGACAATCTCGTCCACGGTCAGCTCGGCAGTGGCCGGCTCGTCAGCGCAGACCGCGGTCGCCAGCCACACCGTGATCAACGTGATGCGAAGCAAGGTTCGTGCTCATGTTGACTCTCCTTTCGCGGGCGCAAGCATCCGGCACGCCGATCGGCGTGAAAGCGCTCCACAGGTCAGGGCCATCAGCGGTATGGCCACGATGCCGGCCCAGGTCAGCAGGCTGTAACTGAAGCCGGCCTGATGCAGCGTAATGGCGATCAGCAAGACCGCGGCGAGCGAGATCACCAGACAGGTTACACAATTGCAGGCCGGGCCGATCGGTCCCTTTCGTCACGAACAGCCGGCTTTCCAGCACACGGATCGCCGCCGGCAGAATCAGCAGTGTTGCCACGCCTGACACCAGCAGGATGATGGCCAGCAGCACGCCCACCGTCTTATACGGCATGAGCGGCGCCAGCAGCAGTGGCGTGAAGCCGGTGGCGATCACGATGATGTTACGCATAATCGCCCGCGCCGGCTCGCCAAAGACGACCGGCACGGTGCGCTCCCACGTGCCGTGCTCCTCGTGATATCGACGGCTGCGCGCCAGGAAGTGGATGGCGAAGTCGACGGCCAGACCGAGTGACAGCGACGACAGCACCGCCACCGGCATGTCGTACGACTTGCCGACCAGACCCACCGCGCCGTAGATGGCCACGATCGTGACCGTCAGCGGGATCATGGACAGCAGGCCCCACAGCGCCGAGCGGAACAGGATCGCCATCAGGATGAACACCACCAGGAAGCTGCCGGCGAACGCCTGAAGCATGCCGCCCACCATCTTCTGCTGCCACTCAATATTGATGTACGTCAGACCGAACCAACGGTGGGTGATGCCCGCCGGCGGCGGATGCTCGGCCACGTAAGCGTCGATCGTGTCGGCCACCTTGCGCATGTCGCGGTTGTCGCCGCTGGTGAGCTGTACCCACAGGCTCGACGTGCGATAGTCGGGCGTGACGAAGTGCCATAGATCGTCGGGGCGGTGACCGTTCTGAAACTGCATCAGGCATTCGGCGACCATGCGCCGGTTTTCGGGAATGCGAAACTGGCTCTGCTCGCCTTCGAGCAGCGCGCGGTGTACGGTCTTCACGATATCCGCCAACGAGTTCGACTTGCCGACAACCGCGCTGGCGTGCATCACGTCCTGCAGCTCAGCCATGTAGCGCAGCACCTCGGGATCCTTGAAGACTTCGGCGCGTTGGCGTTGCTCGTCAACGAACAGGCCCGCTTCCTCCCAGGCGAATGCGAGCTCATCGTCAGCCGCATCAGCGCGCGCCATGACGCTTTCGGCCAACCGGCCGAGCCACGCGGCACGCGTGTTCGCCTGGGTTGAGAGCTCCGCCGCCAGCGTGCTAAGTTCGGCGAAAACGGTTGGGGCATTCGGCAGTTCCGCCTTCAATTCGTCTGCGCGTGCCACCGCCAGCGCGCCAAAATCGGCGGCGTCGCCGCCGGCGTTGAACGCTTGCTCAGCAGCCTCCAGTGCCAAATACGCCATGTACGTGCCGCCGAAGTGCTCGTTCAGAACGCGGTCGGCGACACGAATGTCATGAGATTTCTCAAACCACTTCACAGGGTTGTCGTTGATTACGATCCGGCTGATACCGTAGCCGGCGACGAGCAGCACGACGAGCGACAGCGCCAGAATCAGCTTGGCCCGCACGTATGTCACGCGTGCCGTCCAGTTCATCAGCCGCGCCAGCCAGGTGTCGGCCGCGGCCGTGCCGGTAGCCGCATCGTGTGCCGCCCCGAACGATTCCAGCGCCCGCGGCGAGATGAACATGACATACGCCGGCATAAACACGATCGTCAAAACCCACGCCGCCAGTATCCCCACGGCCACGAACACGCCGAAGACCTGCACGGGCGGGATCGGTGTCAACGCCAGCGATGCGAACCCCGCCGCCGACGTCAGCGACGTGTACAGCATCGGCATGAACAACTCGTCGATGACCGTGACGATGGTCTGGTGGCGGTCGCGCGTCGCCTGGTAACGCTCAAAGAACTCGCTGAGGATGTGTACCGCGTCGAGCACGGCGATCGGCATGATGAAAATCGGGATCATGCTGCTCATTATGTGTACGGGGAATCCGCAGATGATCAGCAGCCCCATGGTGAAGATCACCGAGACCATGGCGATGATCATCGGCGAGATGACCAGCACCAGCCGGCGGAAGAACAGCAGCATCAGCAGGAAAATCACCAGCATTGCGGCCGGCGCCGACACCGCCATCTGAATGAACATCTCGACGCCGAAAGTATCCTCCGCCACCGGCAGTCCGGTGATGTAATAACGTTCGTCGCCCTCAAAAGTCGCGATCTTCTTCTTAAGCTCGCTGTATACGCGATAACTGAGCGTCTTGCTGGTCAACGGCAGATACAGGCAAACCGCCTTGCCGTCTTCAGAGACCAGGGTTCCATCCAGAAACGGCAGCCGTTGTGCCTTGGTGCGCACCGCCTCGGCCGCCTCGTCGGTGTCCGGCGGTTCGGGCATCAACCACTCGAACTTCACCGTGCCCAATCCGCCCTGTTCGATGTTGTCCACGGTCGAAGGCGCGATCAGATCGGCGGTGACCACGCCGACGGTCTCGCCGTCCTCCTCCCACTGAAGCGTCTTGGCGAACTCAGTCAGCTCATACACGCGTTTCAGCGACTGCGCATTAAAGACGCCGTTGGGATGGTCTTCGTTCACCACGCCCACCACGACGATCTCGTGCAGCGTGAGCTCTTTCTTCATCTGGTCGTGGAAGACGCGCACGGGTTCATCGTGCGACAACATGTTCTCGGGATCGGTGTCGACGGTTACGCCGCTCAGAAACGGGAAGGCGGTCGGCCAGATGGACGGCAGGGCGGCTGCGGCGGCGATGACCAGCGTCACGATCAGCATGGCCGCGGTTACCAGCCCGTATTTGCGTACGCAGAAGTCGGCGATGCGGGCACCGAAGTTCATCGTGGCTGTACTCCTGGTGGAATGTCGAGCGCCTGGTGGATTTTCAACGGCATATTGCCGTCGCAATGATACCCCCGGTTCGCAAGGGCCGTCGAGCACGGCGACGCCGGCCTGGTGGCTTGCGTGTCGGCGTGGAGTTTCGCCTTTTGTGCCGCCGCGATATGCTGTCGATGTTCAGTACAAGTCGAACACCCGATCACAAAGGACGCTCCACATGCTGCGACAAACAACTGCGTTCTGCCTGCTGGCACTCTTCGCCACCACCCCGCTTACGGCACAACCAAGTCGGGTAGGTCGAGCTCAGCGCGACCTGCCGCTCGAACCCGTCACTGTGCCGGAAACCGCCCCGGGCGTACTGCTCGAACTTTATGATATTCAGCAGGCGGTCTACGCCTTGCCCGATCTCGTGCCGGGCCAACTGCCCAACCTGGCCGAGGTCCGCACGACGATCGACTTCGGTGATGGTAGTGGCGGGTTCGGCGACTTCAAAGACAACTTCCTGACCACCGTCGCCGGATATGTCGAGATCGAGACGGCGGGCGACTATGTATTCCGGCTGATCAGCGATGACGGCTCAAAGCTGTGGATCGACGACAAGCTGGTGGTCGACCACGATGGCCCACACGGCGCTACGCCCAAGGACGGAGCCATCACGCTGGCGAGCGGGCTGCACACGTTACTCATCCGGCACTTTGAGATGGGGGGTGGCGAACGTCTGCTGCTCGAGTGGCAGCCGCCGTCCGCCAAGGCGGGCGAGTTCTCGCTGGTGCCCGCGCGGCAGCTCAAACATGACGCCGCGGCTTCACGCGAAACTGCGCCGGGCCGGAAACGGTTTGTCACACCGCTACGGCGGGGCCGTCCTGGTGACGGTTCGCCGCTGGAGGGCATGCACCCGGGGTATGACGTGTTCGCCGGCCGCGCCGAGCTGGCCACCGAAACGACGCCCGCCCACAGCACCCGCCGTTTTCCCACGATGAACCGCAACAGTTTGCCGGAAGTGCCGGTCTATGCCTGGCTGCCCGCTGAGGTTGGCGCGGTCATGCAGAGCGCCGTGCGCGTGGTCTCCGAGGGGCCGTTCGCCGGGCAAACACTCGTCGGTGATCTTGTCAACGGTGGCATCTGGCGCGTATTCGCCGACGAGTACTCTGAGCGGGCCGCGGGTTGCGTCCTGCGTTTCGCCGGCCCACAGGAGGGTGGTGTTCGCTCAATCCTCATGGGCAAAGATGGCGAAATCTACGTTGAACGACCGGGACCGGCCGGTACGCCGCAATGGCAACGTCTGCAAGCGACCGGCAAGACAGTGTTTGAAATCGCCGGCGTGCGCATGATGACCAACGGCCTCGAGATCGAGTTCACCAGGCCGCTCGATCCGCGCGTCGGCTGGGACCCCGAATCATATCTCGTCGAGCAGTGGCCATTCGACATCACCACCGGACAGCGCCCGGCGCGCGACGGAACGCGAACGCCTGTAAGGTCGGCCGGCGTCTCAGCGGATCGGCGGCGTGTGTTTCTAGCCGTCGATGAGCTGAAGCCCGGACACGTGGTTTATGTGCGTCTGCTGCCACCGTGCATTTCGGAGGATGGCGAACCGCCGCTGAGTACCGAAGCCTGGTACACGCTGCACAAGCTCCCGCGGGAACGCGCCGGCGAAACGCTGCCGCAGCCGCCTCAACCGCCGCAGAATGTGCTGACGGACGAGGAGCGCGCCGCGGGTTGGGAGTTGCTGTTTGACGGGCGGACCACCGCCGGCTGGCGCGGATTCCGCAAGCCGGACATGCCCGACGGCTGGCAGGTTCACAACGGATGTCTGACTCGTCTGAGCTCGGGCGGCGACATTGTCACTGTTGAGCAGTTCGATAACTTTGAGCTGCGGATCGATTGGCGCATCTGCGCCGCCGGCAATAGCGGCATATTCTTCCGCGTCAGCGAAGAGTACGACGCGGTTTGGCGGACCGGCCCCGAGATGCAGGTGCTTGACAACACCGAGCACGCCGACGGCCGTAATGCGCTGACCTCCGCCGGGTCGAATTACGCGCTCCATGCACCGTGTGAGGATGTGACCGAACCGGTGGGCCTGTGGAACCAGGCACGACTGGTGGCCGACGGCAACCACATCGAGCACTGGCTCAACGGCAAGAAGCTCCTCGAATACGAGCTGTTCAGCGCCGATTGGCAAAAGCGCTACGATGCGAGCAAGTTCAAAAGCATGCCCGACTACGGCCGGGAGAAAACGGGTCACATCGCCCTGCAAGACCACGGCGATCGCGTTGCGTATCGCAATATCAAGATCCGTCGGCTGAAGCAGGAATAGCGGCGGGGCGCAGAACCCGCCGGAGGAGGTTGCCCATCCGCAACCTCCCGCACCAGACAGTCGGCCGGCGAGGAGCCTGATGAACTCGCGTGAGCGACTCCTGACCGCTTTGCGTGGCGGCACGCCGGACCGTGTTCCATGTGCGCTGGGCTTCTACCATGTCGATCTTGCGCACCCCGCGCCGCGGGGCGCGCAGTGGGATGAGCTGGTAGATATACACTTCATCCGGACGCCCATGTCGCCAGAGGAGCGGGCGCTGGCGGAGCGGGTTGAACGTCTGCCGTTCGACACGCGCCTGGGCACGCCGGGGCAGGTCCTAACGTACGAGCGCTGTGACTATCACCCCGAGTCGCTGGACGATCGCAACCCCCTGGCACACGCCCGCACACTGGACGACTTGCGCGCGTATCCCTTTCCGGACACGAGTCGTCCCTATCGTGTTGACGATTTGAGCGAGAAAGTTGCAGCCTGGCACGCCCGCGGCCTGGCTGTGGGGGGCAACCTTCCCCATCTGGGCGGCGAGCTGTTCGAGTCGGCGTGGCGTCTGCGCGGCCTGTCGGCGTTCCTGCTCGACCTGGTCAAACGCCCCGATTGGGCTGATTTCCTGCTCGATAGGCTGGCGGGCCTGGCGCGGCGAAACGCCGTGGCGCTGGCGGCTGCCGGCGTGGACTTGCTGGCGCTGGATGACGATGTGGGCATCCCGGGTACGATGTTCATCAGTCCCGACCTGTGGCGCAGGTTCTTCAAGCCGAGGATGGCCGGGATCATTCGTGACGCCCGCGCCGTAAAACCGGACCTGTGCGTGGTCTACCATAGCGACGGCACGATTACGCCGATCATCGAGGATTTGGTCGAAATCGGCGTGAACGCCTTGAATCCGTTGCAGCCCGAGCACATGGACGCTCAAGCGGTGCGGAGAAAGCATGGGCCGAATCTGGCGCTGTGGGGCACGATCGGTCGCCAGACCACGTTCAGCTTGGATACGCCGGACTCAATCCGCCGGGAGGTCCGATTACGCATTGAGACCTTGGGGCGGGCGGGGCTGGTGCTGTGCCCGGCCTACGATATTGACGAGCCGGACATCCCGCGCGAGAACATCGTCGCTTTCCTGGAAGCGGTTCGACGCTACGGCTGAGGCCACCGGCGCCGGGCAGATTTGCGGAGCGGGGCCTTGGCAGCGCGCGGGCGGGTCGATATACTGCGGTGCTCTGTAATTCGTCATTGTGGGAGTACCCTGATGGATATTACACCCGGCAGCATGGTCCGCATCGAGATAACGACGACACCGCGCAAGGCGGCGGCGGAAAAAACGCTCTTTCGGGTCTGCCGTAAGGACCCGGTCGTGGCGAAATCTCACCGCGTGATGAAGGACAAACGCCCGTCGTGGCAGGAGAAGATCCGAGGCGGTCGCTGGTGGCATCACCAGATGCGCTCGCGTCCCAACGTGGATCTGAGTGCGGGCACGCAGTACAACGTCCGCGCCACGCTGGATGTGATCCGCGATCTCGAAAGCGTCACGAGGTGGGTAAAGGTCACGCCGACAAGCTAACGACCACTAGCGGACCACCTTTCAATAGTAACTGCACGGCAGCGGGGCATCGTCAACCGGGCGATGCTCCGCTTTGTTGTAGAATCGCCCACCGCGAACACTCTGAGCACTGATCGTCCACGGCAAGCCGATCGCGCGCTGCCAGGGGGGAATCCTCGGCATCGGGGAAATACCTTAGCGCGCCGTCATGCTATTTGGCGAATCTGTGTCAGATCCGCCGTCAATCGCGCTAACAGTTGGTAGGCCGGCCGAGTGAAGTCGGCGATTGGTAGTTGCGAAGCAAACCGGGAGTAAGACCAATGATCCGCCGCGTCAGCAGAATCCTGATCAGCAACGGCCTTGCTGCCAAGTTGCCACGGCCTGCGACGCGCACGGGCCGAATCCGTCGCGAACTGGGGGTATTCCCCTATCGCCCGCGCATGGCGATTGTTGAAGCGGAGCCGCCGGCCGTGCGCCGGCCACCAAAGCAGGATGAAACGGGTTAGCGCCGGCCGCGCCGGCGTCCCTGAGAACCTACCCTCCTCCTTCTCTCTTGACGTGCCCGATCCGCCCCGCCGCCGGCGGATCGGGTTTTTTGTGCGCGCGTCCGTCACGCGGAGTGCTCATGCGACTGCGGATTGCCCGGCAACACTGGCATCTGAAGATTCGCTTTGGGTTCCGGCGTCGCAGGCCATACAATTGCTTGTGGCCGCGCGCTGTCTTTATGCGCTAATCTCGTAGCCGGCGGATGCCGCGCGGAGGTTCGGCCGGTGGTCGTCGACGCAATTCGCCGTATCTCTGCACGAGACGGCCCCGACAATCTGTGATCAAACGGGTCAAACGTTGGGCACTTAACGGACGCACTAAAGGAGGGCAAACCAAATGCTCGGAAACCGTCGTTGTACCTGTGCCATCATCTGTCTGTTTCTACTCACGCTCACCGTGTCATCGGCTGCGGCGCGCCAGCCGCTCGAAGCGGTCAGCAGCGTTAACCTTCCCGCACTCATCCTCGAAGACGTGCGTGCCGAAGACGACCTGCGTGAGAGCGAGGGACTACCGCCGCGCTTTGCCGTGCCGCACGAGACGCTGCTCGTGCCGGCGCTCGACGGGACCTGGGAGGATCTCGACGAGAACACGCGCCTGTGGCGTTTGCATATAACATCCCCCGGCGCGCTGTCACTCAACCTGGGCTTCACGCGCTACATGATGCCGCCGGGCGGCAAGCTGTTCATCTACGCCGCTGATGGCAGCTACCGCCTTCAGACGTTCAGCGATGCCGACAACGAGGCACACGGAGAGCTCTGGACGCCGGTCGTCTTGTCGGATGACATCGTCGTTGAGGTTACGCTGGCGCGCGATCTGGTGGATCAGCTCGAACTGGAGTTGACCGCCATCAACGTCGGTTACCGCTATTTTGGTGAAATCCTCGCCGACAAATCCGGTTCGTGCAACATTGACGTCGTCTGCCCCGAGGGCGATGGCTGGCGCGATCAGATCAAGTCCGTCGGCGTGATTTCCACCGGTGGCTCAACGTTCTGCACCGGCTTCATGGTCAACAACACGGCCCAGGACGGCACGCCGTACTTCATGACCGCCAATCACTGCGGCATCAACTCGGGCAACGCCGCCTCGCTGGTTGTCTATTGGAACTTCGAGAGCCCGACCTGCGGTCAGCAGGGTGGTGGGTCACTCGCGCAGAACCAGACTGGCTCATACTTCCGCGCGACCTACAGCACTTCGGACTTCACGCTTGTCGAACTCGATGAATTGCCCGACGAGGCGTTTGACGTCGTCTACGCCGGCTGGGACCGCAGCACTTCGAACCCGACCAGCGCCGTCGCGATCCACCATCCGAGCACTGACGAGAAATCGATCAGCTTCGAGTATGACGCCTGTACGACAACCAGCTATCTGGGCACCAGCACGCCCGGCGATGGCACGCACATCCGCGTGATCGACTGGGATCTGGGTACGACCGAGCCCGGCTCGTCCGGCTCGCCGCTGTTCGACCAGAATCAGCGCGTGGTCGGGCAGTTGCACGGCGGCTACGCGGCTTGCGGCAACGACTCATCCGACTGGTACGGAAGGTTCTCACGCTCGTGGAGCGGCGGCGGGACTTCGTCAACCCGGCTCAGTGACTGGCTTGACCCGCTCAGTACCGGACAGACGGCGCTGGATGCGTATGGGGGGACGCCGCTGACCGGTATGAAGGTCACGCCCAGCACGGGATTCGCGTCCGAAGGCCCCAACGGCGGCCCGTTCGCGCCCGCCAGCATCGTGTACACGGTCGAAAACCTCGGTACGACCGGCTTCAACTACAGCGTCAGCAAGACCGCCGGCTGGCTGACGCTGACAAACGCAACCGGTTATCTCGGGGGCGGCGCCTCGCAGTTGGTGACGGCATCCATCAATGCCACCGCCGATGGTCTGCCCAACGGCGATTACTCAGACACGCTGATGTTCCAGAATCTGGCGGACGGGGACGGTGACACGACGCGCGACGTCAGCCTGACTGTCGGCACACCGACGCTGATCTACAGCTTCCCGATGGACACCGACCCGAGCTGGACCACGCAGGGACAATGGGCGTTCGGCCAGCCGACAGGCGATGGCGGCGAGTATGGCTCCAGCGACCCGACCAGCGGCTATACCGGGCTTTACGTCTACGGCTACAACCTCGCCGGTGACTACGCCAACAATCTCGGGCAGGAGCATCTGACGACCACCGCGATCGACTGCACGGATCTGAGCCAAGTCACGCTGCGATTCCGTCGCTACCTGGGCGTGGAAAGGCCTGCGTACGATCACGCCTATCTGGCCGTGAGCACCAATGGCACCACCTTCACGACCGTGTGGGAGAACAGCGATTACGTCGAGGACTCGACCTGGCAGCTCGTGGAGTATGACATCTCCGCACAGGCCGACGGCGCGCCGAACCTGTACATCCGCTGGACCATGGGCACCACCGACGGATCGTGGCGCTATTGTGGTTGGAACATCGACGACGTGGAGATCTGGGGTGTGCAGGCGCAGAGCGGGTATGCTCTGGGCGACATTAATTGCGACGGACTCCTGAACAACGGCGACATCGACGCGTTCCTGCTCGCGATCACCGATCCGGGTGTGTACGGCGTCACCTATCCCGGCTGCGACATCAACCTGGCCGACTGCAATCAGGATAGCCTGCTGAACAACGCGGATATCGACGCTTTTGTGGCGTTGCTCAGCAAGTAAGCACGACAACCGAGGCCCGGCACCGGTTTGACACAGGTGCCGGGCCTCTATCTCGTGCAGGGTGCCCCACGGCTTGCCGTGGGGGACGGATGCCGGTGTTTCGCCCTAGCGTTCGGCCAGCAAATCCACAAACGGGTCGATATCGCCGTTTGTTACCCACCCGTCGCCGTTGCAGTCCGCCAACTCCAGGTGACAATTCGGGTACGAACCGGCGTAGGCTGCTTCGTCGGTCAGCGCCATCACAAAGGCGTCGATGTCGCCGTTGTTGACCGTTCCGTCACAGTTCATGTCGCCGATGGTGCCGATGGTGATCAGCCAGGCGCCACGGCCTTGTGTGGCGGCGATCATCCGATTGCGGGGGAAATCGAAGACGAGATCGATAGCCGGCGCGTTTGGCAGCCCCGTGCCAAACCGCGTCCACGTGCCGCCCTCGTCGAGCGACCAGTAAATGCCGTTGTCGGCCCCGGCGTAAATCACCGGACGCACGCCGCGCACATCCGCAATCACGACATTGACCGGTACGTCGGGGAAGCTGGCATCCAGCGCCTCCCAGCTCTGGCCGCCGTCGTATGTGCGGCGGATTTGCGTTTGCCCGAAAGTGGCGATGGCGTGGTACACGGTGTTGGGATCGGTTGGATCGACAAACAGCTCGCGCGTGACACGCGGCCAACCCGTCACGCCGCTGTCAATCAACGTGAACGTCTGGCCGCCATCATCCGATCGCTGGATGTTGCCGTCGTTGGTTGCCGCGTAAATCACGTCCGGGTTTGAGGGGGCCATCGCCAGCGCCCGGATCGCGCCCGAGCCGGTGGTCAAGTCTCCGCTCACCGGCGTCCACGACGATCCGCCGTCACTGCTCCGGTATAGGCGATGGGTCGCGTAGATCATCTTGTTTGAGTCGGTCGGGTCGATCAGGTAGGGCGGCAGGAAGCAATTGCGATCGGCGCCCACGATCCCGTTTGCCGAACCAACCATCGTTTCGCCCCAGTCGGTTGAGCGATAGAGTTGCCCCGTGCCCTGGAGCTCGCCGAACAGACGTCTGGGTTCGGCCTGGTCGATTTGTGTCCAGCCGCCATCTCCACCGAGGAAGTGATTCCACTGCCACACGGCGTGGTTCATGTTGGTGCCGTTATCCTGCGTTCCGCCGAGGATGCGATTGGAGTAGAGCGGATCTATGGACAAGCCGGCGTAGAACTGGATAGTCCCCAGGCCGGTGTTAACGCCCGTCCACGACGAGCCGAGATCGTCGGAGACATGTACGCCGCCATCATTGCCGCACACGAGATTTTCATCCGCGTTCCACACGGTGGCGTGTATATCGACGTGCTGAGGTGTGACGGTGCCCCAGTTCTGCCCCGCGTTGGTCGAACGCCAGAGGCTCACACCGCCCATGAACACGACGTCCGGGTTCGTGGGCTGGACGGTGATGGTAGACAGGTACCATCCGTAGGTTGCCTGGGGGTTGGTCAGCGGGAGCGAAACCCACGTGGCCCCGCTGTCGTCGCTGCGATAGGCACCTTCCATCTCGGCGTCGCCGCCGGCCGCATCGCAGGCCTCTGTGATCAGGGCGTAAAGGCGCTGGCGCATGCTGGGCGCAACGTACACACTGACGCGTCCGACATTGGTCGTCGGCAACCCGCCGCCCAGCTTGGTCCACGACGCGCCGCCGTCAGTCGTCACGTAGATGCCATTGCTTGCGTCGCCGAAAATGCGTCCGATGCCGGCGTAAAGCACCTGGGGGTCCACCGGGTCCATGGTCAGGTCGGTGGCGGAAAGCGCCGGCAGGCCGTTGGTCAAATGTGTCCAGGTGACGCCGCCGTCATCTGAACGAAAGACGCCCACCGGCCCGGCCGCCTGCGGATGGCCTTTGGCGGCGGCCATTTCCGGGAAGCCGCCGGCGCGCGTGATAGCGGCGTAGACGGTCTGCGTGTTCGACGGGTCAACCAGGATACGCGAGAAGCAGCGGCCGGCGAACGTGCTCTCCGCGAGTTGCAGCCAGCTTGCGCCGCCGTCCGTCGATTTGTACAGCCCCAGCCCGTAACGGCTGTGATTGGCGTAGTTGGACTCACCGGTGCCGGCGTAGATGATGCTCTCGTTTGTCGGGTCGAGCGCCAGCGCGCCGATCGCGGTGGTCGGCATGTCACCGGTCAGCGCCTGCCACTGGTATGCCGCCCCGCCGGTCGTCGTACGCCAGACGCCGCTGTCGGCGCCGGCGACATAGAACGTATCCGGGTCAGTGGGGCTGCACACAATCGCGGACACGCGCCCGGTGAAGCCGGCGGTGATTGGGGCCGGTCCCAACTCGGTCCAGCCGCCCCCGGTGGCGGTTGCGGCCGAGATGCCAATACCAACCACTGCCAGCAGCGCCGCGGACCGCGCCCGCATCATCGTCTGGCGAATCGTCAAGCTCTTCACTTCTTCGCCTCCTGTGCTTCGAACGTCAGCGTCGCGCTGGACAGCAGCCAGTCCGCGTCGGGGTCTTTGCGGGCAGGCCGGATGTCATGAAACTCCACACGCCATTCCCCGGCGTCGGACATTCGAAAGTAGCCGGCACCGCCCTGGTTGGCGATGAATGTCTGGGTCTTTCCGGTCGGTACGTGCGTGGCCTGGAACTGAACCTTGCCAGCGCCGCCGGCGTCGATATACGCCTTGATCGGGATATCGCTGCCGACCTTCGTATACGTGGGATCGATCATCAGCCGGATTTCGGCGCGCTGTCCGGTCTTGGCGATGGCCATTTCGGATGGCGGGCCAGACTCACCGTCGGCTGAGCTCACGCGCACCAGCGTCTTGCTCGACACCACCCGGCGGATACGCGGCAGATCGGACGCCGTTACGTGTTTGAACTCGGCGGGGATCTGCGCGGGGGCGATGTGGTCCGCGATGAACTGTTGCAGCGCGTTGGAATCAACCGCGGTCTCCACACGGTCGGCATCCAGTGCGATCAGCGTGACGCCCGCATGTTGGAGCGGCACATTGACTACCTGTGGGTCACTCGGCGACGGGTTGACCGCATGGTGATTCTGCTGCGTGTCTCCGCCACGGATCATGAACCACTTGAGATCAGCCGCCGGCCAGGCGACCGGCGTGGCCCGCGCCGCGGCACCTTGAGTTATGCGCACGGGCAGCGTATCGCCGACGCGGGCGGTGTAGTGGCCGGGCGTCAGATAGCTCACCGACTGGGCCGTCGCGATGGCTACCCAGCCGGCCCAAACGCACAGCGCCAGAGCGCGCTCGAATCTGAAAATCGTCTTCACGGCACAGTCCTCCTGACAACGGGGTTGGCACTCCATCGTAGGGTTTGGCGCCATCGGCCACAATAGCCATCCCGCGGCCCGAATCACGACCCAGCGTTGGCATCGGGAGAGCGGTGATGCGACATAACCATCGTCCAAAAAGGCAGTTACGTCCAACGGGGGTCAGGCTGGCCGACTGGCGCAGCCTGCCTGTCGCGCGCATCCGGCACGCCCACCGTCGCATTCCCCTACCAGACCATCGGCAGTTTTCCTAACCACGCGCGCCGCCATGTGTCTAAACCGCCATCGAGGAGCGCGGGCCGGCCGCCGCGACGATGCGGATCTGCGGCCCGCCGGTGTGATATCATGACTCTGAGAGCGCGACATCTGATGTGCTCTGAACCAGGAGATCAACATGTCGGTTCGTAAGCTTGTTTTCGGGACCGCGGCGGCCGCGTTCGCCGCATTGATGGCCGCCCCGGCCGGCGCGAGTGACTTCCACATCAGTCTGGGCTACAGCAACGGCGGCCGTTGCTACAGCCGACCGGCCTATCGCGTGCACACTTACAGATCGCGGCCGGTTTACTACGGCTCATCGTATTACTATGGCCCCACGCGCGTCTATCGCTCGGCCCCCGTGGTCGTGTATGAGCGAAGCCGCTACCGCCCAGCCTACGTGCATTACGGCCCCCGCTCGTACAGCACCTACACGCGCGCCCACGCCTACAGCACCCCGCACTATCGCAGCAGCGGTTATGTACGCCACCGCGATCGGGTCTACACAACGCCACGCTACCGTAGTGGACGCGCCGGCGTGCGAATCTACTACGATGACTAGCGGCGCCGGCGACGAGAGCTGCGCGCCGACGGCGGCGGACCGGCCGGTGTGCCGGACGCCGCCGTAAACGTCGGAAAGTCCGGACGAGCGATGCGTGCCTTGGCCGGCGGCAGCTTTGGAAACCGCTTGTGCGGCTCGAACTGATACCAGTAAGCCGTGCTGCTGTAGTCGTTACTCAGCTTGTTGTTGTGACCGTGTTCGATCGTTACGCGAATCGACTTTTCGAATCGAATCGGGTCCTCAACGTGAAAGCGGTATAGCGAGTTCTTTCCGCGAAACGGCCAGCATTCCCCCTCCGGCCCCCAGTCCGTTCCGTTGTACTGCGTGATCCCGCAATACGGCGAGTTATAGACCGTCCGCGGACAATAGGCGGTTGAGAAGTAATCCTCGGTGCCCGTGCCGTGCAGGCTCGGCGGCCACGGCTCGCCATCGACGAAGATCATGTCGTCGCCCTCGCCGTACCAGTCGTTCTTTTCCCGCTGAAAGCAATCGACGTCCAGGTGGCAGCCGGCGTATTGCCCGCTGCCGGTCGCATCGAGAATGACGTAGTTTTCCACGCCGGTGGTGTTGGGCGTTTTCCAGGCCTTGCGCAACTCATCACGATTCTGTGGGCCCTTGATGTCCTTGCGCCCCCATCCGGCCGTCGGGTTCTCGCGGCGCCATTGCGCGTGGAAATACGCCAGATCGCCTTCCCAGGCCCGGTACGCCTCGTAGTCCACGTAGTAGTAGAAGTTGAGCGGTTCGTGACACTCGTTGTGTATCTCGATGCGCCCGTGTTTTTCAAACGGCATGGGAAACCAGCAGTTCATCGCTCTCCCGCGATCCGGGTTCATCTGAAGTGGCAACGACCAGAAATCCTTGCAGATGCCGAACCCGCCGCCGAAGAAGTCGGCGATGGGCACCTCGACGCTGGGGGTGCGCTCGGCGTCCCACCACATGCGCAAGACGATGCTGCGATTGGCCTCGCGCTGGTGTGCCAGGCTGTGCGTACACCAGATGTGCTTGATGCACGCCGGTCCGTCAACGTCTGCGAGCACGTGCCGCTTCCCCGGCGCGACCTCGACCCAGTCGAAGTTGCCGCCGCTGCGGTCATAGCTGCTTGTGCGGCGGGACTTGAAGTCTCGAATACGGGCCAGTTGAGCCAGGCTCGAAGATCCGATGGTCATTGCGCTTGCTCCTGGTGCGTGGGTGCCGGCTTTCCGGCACTTGGCTTCGAATATCACGGCCGCGCGCCGCCGCCTGGGGCGATAAACTCCGCAGCCAATAGCGCGCGGATACGCGCGATATCGGTATCGGTCAGTCCCGCCTTCCGCGCGTCCGCCAGCACGCCGGCGACGGCCTCACCTCGGCCCGTCTCGGCCGCGAGCCACGCCCCGTACTGCCAGGCCTCGACGTGCGTGGGCTCAAGTTGGATTGCCCGTGTCAGCCAGACGCCCACCGTCGCAGGTCGCGAGGTCAGCGGCGCGTGGATGAATGCTCTTGCCAGATCAACGTAGGCGTCGGCCAGCGCGGCGACCGGTTCCAAACCCTGGTCGATGAACGCCTGGCGCGCCTCATCTTCGCGCCCGGGGGCCAGCAGTTCATAGCCCACGATCTGCAGGTAATAGGGTCGAGCCAGGGCGTCGAATTGCTGTGGCTGGATGTTTGGCAAGGCATCATACGCCTGACGCACCAACGCGGCTGCTGGTGTCGTCTCCCGGGGTGACGCGCGAAACAGGCACTCGGCCTGCTCGCTGAGCGCTACCGATCGCAGCGTCGGGAACCGCGCGTGCAGCGGCTCGTAAAGCGCCGCGGCGCGCGCGGCCTGTTCAGCCGCGACAGCGTGCTCCCCACGCAACGAGCGCCACGCCGCCGAGAGCCGATAGGCCTCCGGCGCCATGGAGGCCACAATCGCGTCCACACTCGTCCTGGGGTCGATCGGGCCGGCGGCCTGGACAACCCGGGTCAGCGCGGCCTCAAAGCCCGGCTCGCGCGCTAACCAACGCAGGGAGCGCATCCAACGCTCATCGCTGGCGCGACCGAGCCGCAAGGCGTCGCGCAGAAATGTCACGCGCACCGGCAGCGTCGCGCCATACAGCGGCTGCGACAGCGCCAGCAGCGCGTCAACGTGATAGCGGTTGTGCCGTCTCTGCCAGGCCCAGGCCTGCGCGGCCAGACGGCGCCACTGGCGTGCTTCGTCCGGCCGATCATTGTCCGCCAGGCGGGCGAGCATTTCCGCGCAACGCGCGCCGATAGTGGGGGTGTCGCCGAGATTGGGGATACGCTGGTCGAAATACACGGCTGCCTCATAGGCCTCGACGAGCAGCCTTGCCGCTTGCGCCCGATGAGCCTGCCGGGCGGCTTCGTCCGTGTCTTCGCCACCTAGTGCATAAAACGCACGTACGGCGATCGCGAAACGGTAGCGCACAACGCGTTCGTCGGCTCCCAGACGTCGAACCGGATCCAACAGGCGCGACTCGGCATCCAGCGTTGCGCGGAGTGCGCCGGCGAGATCACCGGCAGCGGAGAGTGCCGGCCCTTGTCGCTCGCGTATGACGCCGATCCAATTGCTGGTCGTGAAATAACCGGCGCCGCAGGCGGCCGCCAGGCACACCGCCGCGCCCGCCACCCGCGGCAGATAGGCGCGTGGACGTTGTGCGGCGCGCGGGTCGACAATCGCCGCGATCGCCTCGGCGACGCCATCCCCACGCGCGTCGCAGCGTCCCAACGCCCAGATGACACCAATCATCGTGTAAAACAGCACCGGCACGCCCGGCAGTCGCATGCCCACGCTTCCCCCTCCGTCGGCCATGAGTGCAACCACGGAAGCCAGCACTCCCAGCAGCAGCAGACGCGACGTGCCGGTCTGGCGGCGGCGCAACAGCACCCATCCGCCCGCCAGCGTGGCCAGATAGCCCGCCACATACACCGTGCCGCCGATCAAGCCGACCTCGGCCAGTATTTCGAACAGCTCGTTGTGGGCATGTCCGCGCATCGGGGCCATGAACGCCGCCGGGTCGAGCATCTCGTCTTCGATTGACAGGCCGTTGGCTAGGCGCGGATAGGCGCCGGCCCCCGCGCCGAACCAGGGATGCGTTTGCCACAGCGTTGATGCGTAACGCCAGGCGTACAGGCGAAAGCGCGCGCTCGCCCCGCGACCCATCGAGAGACCGCCGACGCCGCTGAAGCGGTACGTGACCGCGGACGCCACGATCAACAGCGCGGCCAGCATCACCCACCAACGCCGGCGCGGCCCGACCTGAAGGAACACCAGCGTCCCGATACCGGCTACGACTCCGATCTTTGCGGCCAGCGATCCGGCGAGCCAGAAGCCGATGAGCAGCGGCAGCAGCGCGACACAACACCAGGCGGCCTGGCGGACGTCGTGCCAGCCGCCTTCCCGCCAGCGCCGGCGCAGCGTAGAGCCGGCCACGCTGAGCGCAATCACGATCGCCGGAAGCAGGCACGCGGCCAGCGAGTTCGGGTTTCCGATCGGGAAGCCGGGCCGGTGATGAGGGTTGCGTTCAATGTAGTACCAGATGGTTGTGAGCGCGCACAGACTAGAGATCGCGACCACACCCCCGAGTATCCAGGGCAGATCCCGGCGTTCGAGCGTCCAGGCCAGGCTGATGGCCCAGGCCAGCGCCAGCGCATACAGCACCCCCTGCCCGATTGACAGCGCCGCATCACCAGACCACAGCGCGCTGGCCAGCGAGAGTGCCACCCACGCCAGTAGCAGGAATTGCGCCGCCAGCCAGGGCTGTTTGACGCAGTCTCGGATACGTACCGGCTGGCGCGACAGCAGGGTACGCGCGGCGAGCAGCAGCAGTCCCAGCACCGCGGCCCCATGGAACACCAGATCCTTGATCTCGACGCCGCGCGCGGTTTCCACGGACCAGCCCAGGGTCGTGACCCAGATCAGCCCGCGCAGAACAGAATACTCAGACCAAGGAAGCTGGCCGGGATAGGTTTGATCGGGCCGCGGGCTGCTCAGGAACATCGTGCCGACAAGCAGCAGCAGCGTGGCGATCCCCGCGGCGCGCGAGATAGCCAGGCGTAAACGCGCGTCACGATCTGAAGAGACAGGACTGACCGCAGGGTCGTTCATCGAACCCTCTGTCCATGTGCTCGCGGGCCGGCCAACCGCGGGCTTTGGCTCACCCGGCGGCCCGTTAACTACCACGTATGCCCGCAAAGTGCAAAGGAGCCGTCAGTATTCAGCGGTCAGCGGTCAGCGATCAGCTCTCAGCGGTCAGCCACAGAAACAGCGTCTCGTCGGGCGCAGTCAGTTGTTGTAGCTGATAGCTGATGGCTGATCGCTGGAAGCTGACGGCTCTCGGTGTTCCCTGCTCTCCATGTTGAGGCAAGCCGGGTTTGCCGATACTCTCCAGGTCATGAGTGCTAATCCCACCACGAGCTCCACGCCGTCGCTCCTGCCGTGCAAGCTGGCGGGGTATCACGTCCACATGGTCGGCATCGGCGGCAGCGGCATGTCTGGCCTGGCCGCGTTGCTGCTGCGCCATGGCGCGATCGTGACGGGCACGGATGCATGTCCGTCGCCGATCATTGCGTCGCTGCGCGACCAGGGCGCGGAAATCCAGCTCGAGCAATCATCCGTCATGCTGCCGGCGGGGGCTCAGCTCCTGGTCTCGTCGGCCGCCGTCAAGCCGACGCATCCGGAGATGCTCGCCGCGCAAAGCCGCGGCATCCCGATGATGCGCTACGCCCAGCTTCTGGGCGCGCTGATGCAGCGTTACGACGGCGTCGCGATCAGCGGGACACACGGCAAGAGCACCACGAGCGCGTGGGTGGCCTATGCGCTGCGCCTGGCCGGGCTTGACCCGAGTTTCGTGGTCGGCGCGGTCAGTCGGCAACTCTCCGGCGCCAGCGCCGCCGGCAGCGGCCCGCACTTCGTGGCCGAGGCCTGCGAGTACGATCGCTCGTTCCTCAACCTCAATCCTGGCGCGGCGGCCGTGCTGAACATCGAGGAAGACCACCTCGATTACTACGCCGACCTGGGCGCGATCCAGGGCGCATTCGCGAGCTTCGCCGAGCGCTTACCGCGGAGCGGATTGCTCGTGGTCAACGGGGATGACGACGCGTGCTCCGAGCTGCGAAGCGGTGGTAAGTCACGCGTCGAGACGTTCGGTTTCGGCGAGGGAAACACCTGGCGTGCCACGCAGCTCACCGCCGAGGAGGGGCGTTACAGCTTCAACTTGTGCCACAACGGCGCTCAGCGAGGGTGCTTCACGCTGGGTCTGGCCGGCCGACACAACGTGCTCAACGCGCTGGCCGTGATCGCGCTGGCGAACGATGCAGGCGTGACGTTTGAAGTCATCGCGCAGGCGCTCAGCAGCTACGAGGGCGTCAGTCGGCGTCTCGAGGTGCGGGCGGCGATCGATGGCGTCACGATTGTCGATGATTACGCACATCATCCCACCGAGATTCGTGCCACGCTGGCCACCGCCAGGGAACGTTTTCAGCCGACACGCTTGTGGTGCATCTTTCAGCCGCATCAGCATTCACGCACACGTTTTCTGCTCGACGATTTTTCCACCAGCCTCTCGCGCGCCGATCGCGTGATCGTGCCGGACATATATTTCGTACGCGACAGCGCACGGGATCGAGAAGCCGTCTGCGCCGAGGATCTGGTCAAGCGCATCAAAGAGCGCGGCGGCAGCGCCGAGTACATACCCGACTTCAAAGCGATCGTGGACCGCGTGCAACGCGATCTGGCCCCGGGTGATGTGGTCATGACCATGGGGGCCGGCACGATCTGGAAAGTGGCCGATGACTTGGTACAGAGGCTTGGAGGCCAGTTGCCGGCCTGAAGCCCCGTTGTCCGACCTGACGTGGTATCGACTGGGCGGGGCGGCACGCTGGCTTTTCACACCCTCCGATGAAGACGAGCTTGTCGAATTGCTGGCGCGCTGCCGCATGGCGGATGTCAGTTGGCGCGTGCTGGGGCGCGGCGCGAATGTGCTCGTCCGCGACGAGGGTGTTGATGCCGCCGTGATCATGCTGAGCGGCGCGGCGTGGCAGGAGGTGACGTGGACTCCGCCGCGCGTGCGTGCCGGTGCCGGCACCGACTTCACCCAACTTGTCAAAGAAGCCTGCGCGCGCGGTCTGGCCGGGTTGGAGGGGCTGGCGGGTATTCCGGGTACGGTCGGCGGAATCGTGCGCATGAACGCCGGCGGGAAGTACGGAATGGTGGCCGACAGGATTGAGAAGCTGCGCCTGCTTCAAGCCGACGGTACGATCGCCGAGGTCGCGGGGCGTGACGTGGCTTTCAGTTACCGCCATACCGATTTACGCGGTGCAATCGTGCTCGATGCCACGTTCGTGCTGGCACCGGGTAGCAGCGACGACTTGCTTGCCGAGCATCGGCGCGTGTGGCTTGAGAAAAGCGCCGACCAGCCGCCGCTCGGCGCGCGCAGCGCCGGCTGCATATTCAAGAACCCGCCCGGCAACTCGGCCGGTATGTTGCTCGACCAGGCCGGTATGAAGGGGCAGCGCCGCGGAAACGCCGAGATCAGCAAGCGCCACGCGAATTTCATCCTGGCGCACGCTGGCGCGACGGCACGCGATGTGTTAGAATTAGTCGCGCTCGCGAAGGATCGCGTACGCGAAGCACACGGTATCGAGCTGGAGCTCGAGGTCGAAGTCTGGTGAACGGATTTGCCGAGGATCGGCCGGCATGACGTCCCCCAACCCCCACAACCTGCGCGTCACTGTTCTTGCCGGTGGCCCCAGCGCCGAGCGCGAGGTCAGCCTGCAATCCGGCGCGGCGATTGCCCAGGCTCTGCGCAATCGCGGGCACGAGGTGTTCCTGGCTGACATCGACCAGGAGAATCTCGCCGCGCTCGAGCACCCTGCCGACGTCATCTTCCCAGCCTTGCACGGGACGTTTGGTGAGGACGGCCAGTTGCAGCGAATCATGGAGGATCGCGGACTTTGCTTCGTCGGCTCAGGTTCCCGCGCGTCGGCCGTTGCGATGGACAAGGAGCTCACCAAGCAGGCCGTGACGCCGCTTGGAATCAACGTGGCCGCACACGTGATCGTTGGCGCTGAAGACGGCGACGTTGACACCACCGCGCTGCCGCTACCGGCCGTGGTCAAGCCCGTGGACCAGGGCAGCAGCGTACACACGTGCGCGATCCATGCCCGAGATGAGTTTGACCGGGCGATCCGCGACGTAACATCGGCGTATGGCCGCGCGATGGTCGAGCAGTTCATCGACGGTGACGAGCTGACCGTCGGCATCCTCGAAAAGTCGGCTCTGGCGCCGGTTTGCGTGCGACCCCAGGGCGGGTTTTATGACTACAAGGCGAAATACGTCGACGACTCGACCGAATACGTGTTTGAGACGGGGCAACCCGACGAGTTGCTGCGTGAGCTGCGCACCCGCAGTGAGCAGATATTCGAGCGGTTGGGTTGCCGACATCTGGCGCGCCTTGACTGGATCGTGGACCGCGCTGGAAAACCGTGGTTTCTTGAGGTGAACACCCTCCCCGGGTTCACCAGTCATTCGCTTGTGCCCAAAGCCGCCGCCGCCCAGGGCCTTGGTTTTGACGCGCTGGTGGAACGGCTGGTGCTGATGGCATTGGAGGACGCGCGTGGCGCGTAAAGCTCCGACAAAACGCCGCAAGACCAAGAAACGCGGGCCGCTGCTCACGGTCACCGCTGTACGGCGCGTAGGCCTGGGGGTTGGCTGGTTGGCGACTTTCGCGGCGCTGGCCTACGGTCTTAATGCGATCGAGCCGTATGCGCTGTCGGCTTATGGCGAACCTTCGACGTACCCGACGCGTATAGAGTGGACGAACCTGCCGGCGTGGCTCGCCGATGAGCGCTACGCCGAGGTGCTGACGGAGATAGAGGATCGGATCGGCCTGGCGGCAGACGCCGACCCGCACTACGAAGGCCTGTGCGAATGGGTACACAGCCGGGCGGCGTCATCGCCCTGGATCGCCGACGTGTACCGCGTCACCAAGCGGGCCGATAATGTCGTCCGTGTTACGGCTGAATTCCGCAAGCCGCTGACTTACGCCCTCCGTGGTAATAACGCATACCTGCTGGACCACGCGGGGTATCAGCTTTGGCCTGCCATCGCGCGGGAGCGAGTCGATCCGCGCTGGCTGCCGATCGACGGGTTGCACCACGCTCCGCCCGGGCAGGGTAATCTGTGGCCGGGTATCGACCGGGAAGGGGGCCTGGCGCTTGTCAGTCTGCTCAACCGAGCCGGTGTCGATGGGCGTCTGCCACACCGAAATGTCTTGAAAGCCGTCGATGTCTCCGGCTATGCTGACTCGACGACGGGCGTACTGCGTATCAAAACCATCAGCCCGGATGTGAATATCATCTGGGGACGCGCGCCGGGCAAGGAGTTTGAGACGGAAGCGCTCGCCGCGGAAAAGCTGGACCGGTTGCGCGAGCAGTTTGGCTCCGGCGGAGAACTTCCCCCCGCGGGCGTCTACGATTTGCGACCTAAAGGCGAGATCTGGTTCCAACCCGCGACGCCCTAGGCCACTTGCCTGATAGACGCGGGACACAGCGACGAGAGCACTAGAGATGTATGAGTTGGCCGACAATCTGATCGAGACAACCCGCCAACATCTGGCCGGCGGCTACGAGTGGACACCTTGGGTCGTCACGATCGGCGTGTTGCTGGCGGCGGCGGTCTTGCTGCTGAAGGGTGCGCGGCTGACGACGTTCCTGATCTCGATAGTTTTCGCCGGGGTCGGGGCCGGGGCGGGGGCGCTCGTCGCGCGACAAGCCGGCTTGCCTCACTTGCCGACAACACTGATTGCCTCAGTCGCCCTGTTACTACTGGGCGTTTTTCTGGCACGTATCTGGCTGGCGGCGCTGTTTGCCCTGTTCGCAACCTGTGGTTCGCTGGGCCTCTACTACGCCAAGGTTCTCGATCCAGCCATATGGCGCTACCGCGCCGGCGAGGGCGTCGACGTAACTCTGCTTGACGCTGGAGAATCGCCGGCCGTGTTTGGCGGGTGGATGCAGCGTGTTGAGTGGGACTATCTTCAAGCGCATGTTCCCCACCTCGAGATGAGCCTGTTGGCGATCGCGATCTCGACCGGGCTGGCTGGGCTCGTGTTTGGCCTGATGTTGCCGGCGATCGCGCGGGCGGTCGCGGCCGCCACCCTTGGCACACTGACACTTCTTGCGGGCGTTTACGGGCTGCTGCACCTGCTGGGCCTGCACGAGCAAGCCGCTCAGCTTGGCTCGTGGACGTGGGGTGTCACCGGAGGCATCTGGCTGTTTTCAGTCCTGTACAATCTGCTTGACCAGCGCCGCCGTGACCGCGGCACATCGCGCAAAACGAGCGCTGCGGATTCGTCTGACGCGCCCGCCGGGGCCGCGGCCAAGCCCGTCGCCGGCTGAAGATCGGGCGCACGGCGCTTGAGACCCTATCGCGATTACCCATCGTCCACGCGTTTGTTATCAGGCGTTCTTCAAATACGCACGGCCCACGCGCGATTTCTCCACGCCTCAGGTTGCTGATGCGCCTGCATCATTGCCATTATGAGAGTGGCCAGAACAGCGCCTCGCCAACGGAGTTCTTTGTTGAACGGTCATCAAGATATGCTTCTGGACTGGATCACCAGTCAATCCGGTACGGTCGGATTCCTGACCCTCGCTATCGGAATGGTGTACGCGTTTTATGGTTTTCGGTTCTTTAAGCCCCTGCTGGCCCTCACGTGCGCCGGCGTCGGTTGGCTGATCGGCGCGGTGATTGCGATCAACGCCGACATGTCGCCCGAACTTCTCGCGGCCTTGGCGTCGCTGGCCGGCGGGATAACCGCCTTCCGTTTCCAACGGGCCTCGATGGCCCTGGCGTCCGCGGCGGTCTGGGGTGTTTTGGGGATATACCTTGCCGATCAGGCCAGGCTCGACGCCGTCTGGCAGTTTGGTGCCGCGGTATTGTGTGGCGGCCTGGGCCTGTTGTTCGCCTGGGTATGCCAACGCTCCATGACGCTGGTGCTTACCACGTTGCAGGGCGCGGTTTTGATGGTGCTTGGCGTCGCCGGATTCACGGCCACTTTTGCGCCCAGCCTGGGGTACACGTTCGTCAGTTGGGCCTCGGACTGGTCATTGCTTGTGCCCGCGTTGCTGGCGGCCCTCGTGGCAACGGCGTATTCGCATCAGTCCATGCACCAGCAGGGAGATACCATCAGCGGCGTCTGAGCGGGCGGTTGCCCATGGCGTCGCGGGTCGGGCTGGTGGCGGGGGGGGTAGTTTTCAGTGTTCAGTTTTCAGTGATCAGGAACATCACAGAAACGGCTGTGCGCCGTCGGCGGCCAGCCTCAGGCT
The DNA here is from genome assembly GCA_963675745.2 of Phycisphaerae bacterium. Taxonomy (GTDB): domain Bacteria; phylum Planctomycetota; class Phycisphaerae; order UBA1845; family Fen-1342; genus JAFGRR01. The sequence continues at coordinate 255,783 of CAXXWX010000026.1, read as the reverse complement.
GAGAGCTGACCTCTGACCTCTGACCTCTGTACGCTGATATACTCAACACGTCGGGCAGGACCTGCGGTTAGGTTGGTGTGCATTGGCTGCCGATAATTAGTGTGCCGCCAGTACGGGTTCGGGTTGACTTACCCCCGAAATGGGCTCATTATTAACGGTGAGCGCGTCCTGTCCGGGACGCTCGGCAGCAGAAGGAATCAGATGATGCGACTGACACAGACAACACCAGCATGAGTCGGAGGCCCGCCACGGGCGGCAGTGTGTCTATGCAGTTGATCATCGAGGTTCCAGCGTGTTTCGCGTTTCCACCGACCATCACATCGAATCAAGTGCCGGCGGCTGGGGCCTCGTTGCTCTCATGAGGAACAGCCAAGCATGGTAAAGATTCATCTCCCCGATGGTAAGTCGCTGAAGTTTGACAACGGCGTGGCCGCGCGCGACGTGGTCGGCACGATCAGCGAGGGGCTGGCGCGCCAGACCGTGGCGGCCAAGGCCAACGGTCGGCTAGTGGAAATGGGCGACCTGATCACCGAACCCGAGGTCGAGTTTCGCGCTCTGACGCTCAGCGACGAGGAAGGGCTCGAGGTCGCCAGGCATAGCTGCGCCCACGTGATGGCCGAGGCCATCTGCGCGCTGTGGCCCGAAGCCAAGCTTGTCTACGGCCCGCCGGTCGAGAACGGGTTCTACTACGACATCGATCTCGAACACAGCCTGACGCCGGACGACTTCAAACGCATCGAAGCCAAGATGAAGGAGATCGTGAAGGAGGCCCGCCCGTTTACGCGCTACGAGATGCGCCGCGATGAGGCCATGCCCAAGCTGCGCGCTGAAGGCAACGAATACAAGATCGACAATGCTGAACGCGCCGATGGCGACGTGCTCAGCTTTTACGTGACCGGCGAACCGAACAGCGGGTGTTTCGAGGATCTCTGTCGCGGTCCGCATGTGCCAACCACCAAACACGTGGGGGCGTTCAAGGTCATGAGTGTCGCCGGCGCCTATTGGCACGGCGACGCCGGCCGGCAGATGCTCCAGCGCGTGTACGGCACCACCTGGCCCGACAAGAAGGCGCTCAACGAGTATCTGCGGAAACTCGAAGAGGCGAAGAAGCGCGATCATCGCAAGATTGGCCAGGAACTGGGCCTCTTTGTGCTCGATTCGACCGTCGGCCCGGGGCTGGCGCTCTGGAAGCCACGTGGCGCCGTTTTGCGTCACGCGCTCGAAGAGGAAATCCGCGGCGAGCTCTTGCGCCGCGGCTACCAGCCGGTCTATACGCCACAGATTGGCAAGCTTGATCTCTATCGCACCAGCGGCCACTACCCCTATTACAAGGACAGCCAATATCCGCCGTTGTTTGAGTCGAAGCGCGCCGAGCGGCTCAACGAATTGTGGGAGGTGGCGCTGGAGGCCGGCGGCGAGACCGCTTCAGACAAAGAGCTGGCGTTGTTTCATGAACTGGCCGAGCAGCACGAGTATCTCAAGGATGCCGGCTATCCGGCGAATGCTCCGGTTGAGGAGCGGCTCAAACGGATTCGCACCTGGCTGCAAGCCGAGGATGGGTATCTGTTGCGGCCGATGAACTGCCCGCACCACGTACGCATCTATGCGTCCGAAAAGCGGAGTTACCGCGACCTGCCGGTGCGCCTGGCCGAATTCGGCCATGTGTACCGTTTTGAGCAGTCCGGCGAGGTACACGGCTTGACCCGCGTGCGCGGCTTTACGCAGGACGACGCTCACATCTTCTGCACGGCTGATCAGCTCGCCGACGAAATCCGCGGCTGTGTCGAGATGGCGCAACACGTGCTCAAGATGGTGCAGTTGGATGATTACCGGGTGCGCGTCGGGCTGCGCGGGGCGGGCGGCGAGAAGTACATCGGCAGCGATGCCAACTGGGCCAAGGCCGAAGACGCGCTGCGGGCCATCGTGCGTCAGGCCGGTCTGCACTACACCGAGGAGCAAGGCGAGGCGGCCTTCTACGGCCCCAAGATAGATTTCATCGTCAAGGACTGTCTGGAGCGCGAGTGGCAGCTTGGCACCATTCAGGTCGACTACAATCTACCGGAGCGCTTCGGGTTGACTTACATCGGCGACGACAACGCCGAGCATCGACCCATCATGGTACACCGCGCGCCGCTGGGCAGCTTTGAGCGTTTCGTGGGCATTCTGATAGAGCATTTTGCCGGCGCGTTTCCGATGTGGCTGGCCCCGGTACAGGTTGTTGTCTGCTCGGTGAGCGAGAAGTCGCAGGAATACGCGAACAAGGTCTTTGCAGCCTGTCAGGCGGCCGGTCTGCGTGTCGAACTGGACGACAGCAGCGATCGCATCGGGGCGAAGATTCGGCGCGCGACCATGGAAAAGGTGCCCTATATTCTCGTGCTGGGGGAACAGGAAGCCGCCGAAAATTGTGTAAACGTCCGTACGCGCGAGGGCAAGCAGCTCGGTTCGGCGAAACTGGTCGACTTTTTGCACGCGTGTGCGTTGGAGATCTCGCGGCGTGGTGTTGAGAGTGCGCCCGTCGACGAGGAGGTTGCCACTCTGTCGTGACGAAAGGAAGGTGACGCCCATCAACCAGAATCTCCGTACCAACGAGCAGATCCGTCTATCACCAGTGCGGCTCATCGGTGCCAATGACGAGCAAATCGGCATCGTCGAGACGTTCGAGGCGATGCGGCGTGCTCGTGAAGCCGGGATGGACCTCGTTGAGGTCGCGCCAAGCGCGCGCCCCCCGGTCTGCCGTATCATGGACTACGGCAAATGGAAGTACCGCCAGAAGAAGAACCAGAAGAAGCACCACGAGCAGCAGCTCAAGGAGGTCCGTCTGCGGCCGAAGACGGATACCAATGATCGCAAGATCAAGCTCAATCGGGCGATCAAATTCTTCAAGCAGGGCCACAAGGTGCAGTTCACGATGCAGTTTCGCGGCCGCGAGCGTTTCCATCGCGAGATTGCATTTGAGATTTTCAGAAGCATCCTCAGCGAGTTCGGCGAGAAGGTCAAAATCGAGCGGCACCCGAGCATGGACGGCCGCCACATGGTGACGGTTCTGACGCCGGTGCCGAATGCGTTCGACGATGTGGCTGTGGAACCGGAAGAGGCGGGTGAGGCCGCCGCCGCCAAAGCTGAGACCAGCGCGACGGCGCCAGTCAAGGAACCTGTCCCGGCCCGGGCGCCTGAGGGTTCGGCAGAGCCTCCGCCGGCCGAATGACGCCGGATGGACGAAGTGGGAAGCTAAGAAGCGCGCCGGATTGCGCCGATCGGTGTGCGATGGTGTTGTCCCGCTCGTGGCCTTTGGCGTCCGGGCGATGACATCCCGCGTCACGGTGATTGTCCATGTCAAAGGCAACTTGGTCGATCGGCTTCATCGGCACCGGCATCATGGGGGCTCCCATGGCGGAGCACCTGCTTCGCGCCGGGCACTCGCTGTTCGTCTATAACCGCACCAAAACGAAAGCCAACGGACTTATCGACGCCGGTGCTACGTGGTGTGAAAGTCCCGCCGACGTGGGCAGTCGGTGCCGCGTTCTGTTCACCAACGTGACCGACACCCCCGATGTTGAAGCCGTCCTGTACGGTGCTAACGGGGCGGCCGCGACGTTGGCGGGCGGTGCCTGCGTCGTTGACTTCAGCACCATCAGCCCGCAGCGCACACGCGAACTCGCCAGCCGATTGGCGGAGGGCGGCGTAACACTGCTCGACGCCCCGGTTACCGGCGGCGACGTCGGGGCGCGCAACGCGACACTGACCATCATGGTTGGCGGTGACAAGGCCGCCTTCGAGCGCGTTCTGCCACTGCTGACGCTGCTTGGTAAGCACGTGGTGCACGTCGGCCCCAGCGGCAGCGGCCAGATGCTCAAGGCCTGCAACCAGATTCTCTGCGCCGCCAATATGATCGGTGTCTGCGAGGCCCTGACGCTCGCCAAGCGCAATGGCCTCGACGCCGACGTCACGCTCAGAACACTGGCCGGGGGTGCGGGGGGCTCGTGGGCCTGGAGCAATCTCGGCCCCAAGATCGCCGCCGACGATCTCGCACCGGCCTTCATGATCAAGCTCATCCAGAAGGACCTCCGCATAGTCCAGGAGGCTGCTCAGCGAGCCGGCCTGACGCTGCGCGGCACCACGCTCGCACAAGAGCTCTTCCGCGCCGTCGAGGCAGAGCCCGGCGGTGGTGAGAAGGGCACGCAGGCGATGATTCGAGCTGTAGACGGGAAGTCACAAGTCAGAAGTCAGAAGTAAGAAACGCGCGATCGAGTGGCGGTTTGCTTGCGCCAGCGCGTTTCTTACTTCTGACATCTCCCTCTTTGCCCTACAATCTTCGCCGAGGGGGTAACCCGGAGGATGACACGTGCGGTGCATATACTTTGACTGCTTCAGTGGGGCGGCGGGGGATATGATCCTGGCGGCGTTGGTTGATGCCGGCTGCCCGATCGAAGTTTTGCGCGACACGGTCGCGCGGCTCGGGCTCGAAGGGGTTTCGCTGGAGACTGAGCGGGTCAAGCGACACGGCATCGCCGCGCTGCGCGCGCGAGTCGAGATCGGCGATCAGGCCCGGCGGCACCATCGCCACCTTCCGCAGATTCTTGAGATGATCGCCGGCGCGGAGCTGCCCGGCTGGGTGTCCGAGCGGGCCACGCTCATATTCCGGCGGCTGGCCGAAGCCGAGGCGGTGGTACACGGCACCACAGTCGAGCGGATCCACTTCCACGAGGTGGGCGCCGCCGACGCGATCGTCGACATTGTCGGCGCGTGCGCCGGTTTGCACGCGCTGGAAGTCGCGCACGTTCTGTGTTCGCCGATCCCGGTCGGTTCCGGCACGCTGACGTGTGAGCATGGTGTGATGCCCGTCCCGGCGCCGGCGACCGCGGAGCTGCTCCGCGGCGTGCCGCTGGCAGCGTGTGATGAACCGGGTGAACTGACCACGCCTACCGGCGCCGCGATCCTCACCACGCTCGCCACCGACTTCACGGCCCCGCCTCCGATCACAATTGATCGGGTTGGCTACGGCGCGGGCACGCGTGAGGGCGATACGCGGGCGAACATCCTGCGCGTGATACTCGGCATCCCGGCGGCCGACGATGCCTGCGAGCAGGATGTCGTCACGGTCCTGGAGGCCCAGGTCGACGACGCGACCGGGCAGGCGCTAGCATTCGCGCTGGAGCAGGTTTTCGAAGCTGGTGCACTCGATGCATTCATCGTGCCGATAATCATGAAGAAGGGTCGGCCCGGACAGTTGCTGACCGTGCTGTGTCGCCAGGCCGATGTGGCGGTGCTCGAGAGCGCCATATTTGCGCATACGCCGACATTGGGCGTCCGTCGGCGGGAGAGTCGCCGCACAAAGCTCAGTCGCAGGCGTGTCGCGGTCGAAACCCCATATGGGACGGTGCATGTCAAGGTTGCGTGCCGCGGCGAGGATACGACCAAGGCCTGGCCCGAGTACGAGGACTGCGCGGCACAGGCCCGAGCGCATGGCGTAACGCTGAGCGAAGTCCAGCAGACCGCGCTGGCCGCCTGGCGCCGGCTGGACAAGTCATAGGTCACCGCTGTTCGACCACCGCCGGGTCGAGCGGCCTGGTCGAGGCGCGTGCTGATGCTGCACTTGGCAGAGGGATGGTCGGGTAGCTCATTTGTTCCGGCTCTCATGGTCATTGTCGCCGCCGCGATCGGGCTGTGGACCGTTCGGCGCGGACGCCGCGATGCGCGGCAGCGGGGTGATCCGGCGCGGCGTATGCTCGAGCAGGTGCGTGAAGAGCGCGAGGTCCGTAACTCGATGGACACGCTCATGATCGGACTGGAGGAGTTCACGCGGCGTCTGAATGCGCAACTGGACACCAAGTCGGCCAAGCTGGAGTGTCTTATCCGCGACGCCGACCAGCGCATCAACAAGCTGCGCTCGCTCGCGAGCGGCGGCGCTGTTGCCGAACCCGGGCAACAAGCTGCTGATGAGGACACGTCATTCACCGTGCCGGACACCGAGCAGTTCCAGCAGGTGCGCAGCCTGGCGGATGACGGGCGCTCACCAATCCAGATCGCGCAGGCGCTCGATATGCCGCTGGGCGAGGTTGAGCTTCTGCTGAACCTGCGCCAATCGTGCTGACCATCATGGCTCGCAGTCCGCTGTTGGTGGACGCGTCGGCTCAGTTGTGCCGGGCGCGTGCGTCAGCGCCAGCAGCGCTCGTTTACACCAACTGATCGCGGCCCCCGCGAGCAACAGGGCAAACGCCGCCACAATCACGAGCGTTGCAACCGGCTGCGGCCCGCCGGCGATGATTCGCGCCGTCGCGTGGAGTCCGTTGGCGGCCACAACGCCGCCGGCGACGCTGCGGTAGCGCGTGGCCGGCCAGATATGTCCAACCGCAAAAAGCGTCATGACCAGCGCCGCCATGTTGGCGCGCACCTGCCAGCAGACGGTCTCGTCGTGGTCGTGGATCCACGAGATTGCCAGCATCAGTGCAATCGAAGTCAGCAGCGCCGCCGCGCGTGGTCGGCGCGATTGCAGATGTTGGCCGAGCAGGATGCTCCACGATCCAACCAGTCCGAGGGCCAACAGCAGATGTTCATGCCCCCAGAAGTGTGCGCCGATGGCCGGCTGGAGCGCAATCAGGCCCAGCAGCGCTTCCGCGCGTGAGCGTCGTAGGATAGCGGTCACCAGCAAGTACGCAGTCAAGACGCCAAGCAGCAGGGCGAGGGCCGCGCGCACATCCAATCCCGGCAGCGGTGTTACAACCGGGGACCCCGGTTGGGGCACCAGCCGGCCGGTCGCGCGCAGCAGGCCCACAACCAGCGCGCCGCTGCCCAGGTGAGCAAGCGTGATAGACCGCAGGCGCTGCGCGCCGAACCACCACGCGAGCGCGGCGCCGATGAGCGCGGTTGACAGCGGGTCGCGCAGCCAGAACGGTATCGCTCTGACCGGGAAGTCCGCGTGAAAGTGCTGGCAGGAAACGGCGATCGCGGCAACCGGCAGCAAGACTACGACGCAATGTCGCCATGCGGGTTGTGTGCCGCGCTGCCCGAGGTACTCGCACGCGACCGCCGACAACGCGATCAGCAGTGGTGCGACGTAAAACAGGCGCGCATGGCCCAGGAACGCGTAGTTCATGCCGTACAGATGCGTTACAACCGCGGCGACCAGCAGCAGACTGAAGAGCGGCTCCACGTGGCCGTCTGTGTGGCGAGCTGACGCGCGCAGGCTCGCGATTGCAAACAGGGCCAGCGCGGCCAGGCACCACCACACGCTGTACAGGAACAGCTCGTTTGTGCCGCTGTCGTCGTATACGTGGAGCACGCGTGGCGTGACGACCAGCAGGGCAACGGCCGCCAGCGCCTGGAAGCGGACGGCCGCGCTGAAGCGCAGTGTCAGGGCGCGCGGTGTCAGGAGGAGCTCGAGCAGTGCAAACAGCCCGACGGCGATCGAGAAAATCAAGCCCTGATGTGCATCGCGCGCTCCCATTTCGGCGGTCGCCGCCAGCGGTCCGGTCCAGAACACAGCCACGACCAGCATGAGCGAGGGCGCGTCTTCCGGGGAACGCCGAAAACGGCGCAGGGCGACGAGGATTGCCAGCACCAGCCACTCGTATAGTTGCAGCGCGCCCATCGTCAGCAGTATCAGGCCGAGGTCGCCGGCGCGTGCCGAGGGGCTCACCAGATAGAGGCGTGCGCCGACCGCCATGCAGCCGGCACTGAGCAGATACATTGGGTTACGCCGCAGCCACCACGAAAAACCGCGTGCGCACCATGACCGGCGTGGCGGGTTCATCAGCAGTCCTCCTGTGCTGCGGGTGTGCGCCGGGCGCAGCGGTGGCCGCGTGCGGCGTACAGCCGCCACCTGACGACCGTCGCCACGGCACGAGCGCGCGGCGTCAGCCGTTTGCGGGTTGTCTGCGGCGTTTTTTGTCGGGAGGCAGGTGGGTGGAGGTGATGATGTATCTTGATGATGAGAATCGATGATAGCCTATGCGCTCACACCGCACTCACCTCTTATAGAACTCTTCCACGAGTTTGGTGCCGTGTCAAGCTGATTGCTGATTGTGACAGGTTGCAACCTGTCGGGATGAGGAGTGACGCCGGTGCTTGGGTGTTCAGCCGGTCATCGGCAGCGCGTTGCCGATTTGCAGGAATGCGCCGGCGATGATGGTCAACAGCGTGACGACAATGAGCCAGACAAACAACATGCACGTGCTGCTGACGATGCCGGCCCACGCCCACCCGCGGCCGGTTAACACGCGTCCCGCGCGGCGCGCACGTCTGATCCGCAGCAACCCCGCGATACCCAGCGCGAGCCCCGCGACTTGAGAGATCACCGGGATGATCGCCGTAAAGCCGCACACGGCCGAAGCGACGGACAGCCCGTCCAGTTGCGCGCGTGGCGGCTCGATCGGGTACGCCGGGCGCGGTGTGGGGGGCATCGCGTTTGTCTGCGCTGTGATCACAGGCCGGGCGATAGGCGTGCATGCGATCTGTCTTCCGGCCACGTCCGATTACTCCTGATACGAAAGAGTGGACCTCCAATGAAGCATGCAATATGCGCAAGCGGGAGTCCCCCCAAACACCGCCCGTTTCAGTGCCCCGCCGGCGGGCGCAGCGTCAGGATCGTCAGTTCCGGGCGGCAGAAGAACCTCAGTGGCGGCACGCCGATGCGCTCCATGCCGATCCCCCGGCTGACGTAGATCTGTTGTCCCTCGACCTGGTGTACACCGCCCGCGGCCACGGCACGCGGTACACGCGACGCTGTGAACGGCGGGCCGAACCCGGGAATCACGACCTGGCCCCCGTGCGTGTGTCCCGAAACGATCAGATCCACCATGTCGCCGGAACGTGCGCCCAGCACGGCGTCGGGCTTATGGGACATTAACAGGCGGGCATCGGCATCGACGTCGCGCATTTGGTGCAGGAAGGGCGGATCGCTGCTGTTCCAGTAACGGTAGTCGGACCCGCCCACCGCCAATCGCACGCCGGGGGCGTTTACGACGCACACATCGTCACGCAGGAGTCTGATGCCGGTCTCGCGGAACAACTGCTGAGTGCGCTCCGGGGGATCGATGTTGCCGCGACAGGCATAGACTCCCAGCGGTGCTTCGAGTTGCCGCAGCAGCGCGACAAACTCGGGACGGCGATCGGCGAACAACGTACCCCAGCAATGGAAAAAGTCGCCGGGCATGATGATGAGGTCGGGTTTCTCGGCCAGCGTCGCGGCGATCCAGCCGCGCTCGTACGGGCCGACCTGATCGGTCTGGATGTCGGCCAGGACGGCGACGCGGATGGGCGGCGCGTCGGGCGGCCAACCGGCGATGGGTACGTCAACTCTCCTGACATCCAGCCAATAGGGCTCGATGAGCGTGGCGTAGAGTCCGATGGGGAGGGCCAGCAGTCCGAGCAGCGCCCCCGTGATGGCAAAGCCGCGCGCAAAACCACGCGATCGACGCAGGGCCTGGACCAGTACGCAGACGCCGACAACGGCGGGGGCCAGCATGAGCGACCAGAACACGACGCGCAGCGCCCAGCCGCGCCCACCAGCGCCGGCGACGAGCAGCGCCAGCAGGAGGCAGGTAATGGCCGCTGTTCCGCCGGTTGTAATTGCGGTGAAGCCCAAGCGCGTGATTGTCAGCCGCGCCGGGCCACCCCGTAAGCTCAATGTCCACACCACGGCCGCGACGGCTGCCACCAAGACGGCCGCAGCGCCGGCCATAATATTCAAGCCGCTCATATGCAGGTTAATACGCGGCTGCGCGTCGCCAGTTCAAACAAGTGTGTGCCACGGCTCCGTAGCGTGCGGCTCGCCGCACCTGCTCACCGCGTGAGCAGCTCCACAAACGCGTCGATATCGCCGTTATTGACCCACCCGTCACCGTTGACGTCGCCGTTCATGATGTCGCAATCGGGATACTCACCGGGGTACTGCTCGGGATACGACATGGCGAAGACAAACGCGTCGATGTCGCCGTTGTTGGCCCAGCCATCGCAGTTCATATCGCCGAGCGCCTCACACTCGTCGGGGATGCCGTTTCCGTTGAGGTCCATACTCGTACCGGCGGTAATCTCGTCGCTGTCGGCGACGCCGTTTTCGTTGCAGTCGGGGGTTACGTGCAGAATGACAAGGCCGCCATCCCCATCGCCGACGTAGGCGTAGTCGCCCGAGACCGCTACGCCGTAGGCGTACCCGCTCGTGTCGTATCCACCCTTTCGAGACGGTGCGCTCGGATCGGCAACATCAATCACGTGCAAACCGGCCCCCGCATCCGCCACGTAGGCGTAGTCGCCTAAGACGGCCACACCACGGGCGTCTCCGGTCGTGATGCATTCACCCTCCCAAGCCGGATTGGACGGGGCCGAGATGTTGATCACCTGAAGGCCGGCGGTGCCGTCCGCGAGGTAGGCGTGGTCACCCGAGATCGCTACAGCGTAGGCCTGCCCACTCGTGTTGTAGTCACCCGCCCAGCCCGGATTGTTCGGATCCCAAATGTCGATTACCTGAAGGCCAGCGTCGCCATCCGCCACGTAGGCGTAGTCATCGAAGATCGCGACGCCACGGGCATAACCGCTCGTAGGCAGCGTACTTCCCAGGTGCGGTGCGGCAGGGTCGGAGACATTGCATACCTGAAAGCCGCCTTGGCCATCCGCGACAAAGGCGTAGTCGCCCGAGACCGCTATGCTGCTGGCCGACCCACTCGTGTCACACGTACTGGCCCACTCGGGGGCAGGTGGAAACGAGGCGTCGATTATCTCAAGACCAGCGTCGTGAACCGCTACGTAGGCATAGTCACCCGATACCGCGACGCCCCAAGCGAAATCGCCGGCCGTATCATGCGCGGCTTCCAGTACCGGTACGTTCGGATCGGAAATGTTGATTACAAAGAGGCCGGCATGGAAATCCGTCACGTAGGCATAGTTGCCCGAGACCGCTACGTCCATGGGTTCGCCGCTCTGGTCGTACGCGCCCTCCGGGTCGGGTGCGGCCGGGTCCGAGATATCGAGCACCAGAAGACCGTCTTCCGCATCTGCGACATATGCGTAGTCGCCTGAAACACTGACATCGACGGCCCTTCCGTTCGTGTCGTAGTCGCTCACCCAGCGGGGATCGTTCGGATCCTGGATATTGACAACCTGGAGGCCGGAGTGGTAGCGCGCGAGGTAGGCATAGTCGCCCAAAATCGTTGTGGCATGGACAGTCGTCGTAGGATATACACCGGCGCCGTTCGGGGCGTTTGGGTCCGCGATGTTGACGATCTGAAGGCCTTCGTCCGTTACTACATAAGCGTAATCACCCGAGATCGCAACGCCGTGGGCAGACGCGCCCGTATTATACGTGCTTACTTGGACCGGTGCGGCCGGGTTCGAGATGTCGAGTACTACGAGACCATCTTCCGAGTCTGCAACGTAAGCGTAGTTTCCGGAAACCGCCACGTCCCAAGCCCTCCCACTCGTGGGGTATTCACTCACCGACAACGGATTGGCCGGCACCGAGATGTCGACCACCTGAACGCCGCCTGAGATACCGCCCGAGATACCCACCACGTACGCGTAATTGCCGTAGACCACCAGATTGTCAATCAGCCTAAGGTTGGTCTCGTACGCGATTTCCTGGAAGGGGGAGTCTGGGTTCGCGATGTTTATCACCGTGATGTTCGCGGACCCATCGGTTACATATGCGTGATCACCCGAGATGACTACGCCTGACACTACTCGTGGCAGTATGCCAGACTGTCCCAGAAATCTCGGGTTGGACCGATCCGACACATCCAGAATCGTCAGGCGTGGTCCGGTCCCCACGCAGGCAATATCGCCCGAGGCTGCGACGGATAAGCTCAATCCGCCGATTTGACCGACCGGTTCTACCAGGACCGTGTCCGCCCATGCCGTTGCGGTGTAGACGATCAAACCGACAACCAAAGATAGATGCTTCATCGCCCGTCCTCCCTTGTCGCTGCTTGATCCGCATGCTACGCGCTGCCCGCCGCTACGGAAGCGAAATGTCAACGGCGGGTGAGTATCGCAGCGTCCGGCGGCTCAGATGAGCCGCGTTGATGTTGCTATTCGCAGGATAGCAATTGGGTGGTTGCTGTGTCCAGCGTGGTGTTTCGCGCGATGCGCACGGGGGGCCGTGACACTTGCGGCGGGAATTCCGCGCCGGTGGTTTTCGAGTTGTTCGCCCCGTAGGGGCATCTGAACATAGCCCAGCACGCAGTGCTGGGTCTGGATCGCGCACCCGGCCGCCAAGTCCCGTACGGGACGACTGAAAGCTCAGCCGTCCCGGTGGGACTGGGTCTTCACGTGGCCACGATTGCCCCAGCACTTCGTACTGGGCTAAGTTCATTGCGTCCCTGCGGGACGGCACCGCTACCATCCGCCGGTTGTGTCACGGGCCCTGCGCATGGGGCGCCTTGTCGCACCGAGTTGCCGTCTGCGAGGCGTGCTTTTTTCGGCGGTGCCCGCGTCAAGAAACACTGCTCACAGAGCCGTGGCACGCTACTTCGCTGCGGTCAGCCGCCGTCGATTGATAGGACCGGTTCACTGGTTTTGACGCGGTACTTCTCCAGCAACGGGCGCAGCTTGGGCTGATTGGGATTCAGCTCCAGGCTGGTGTGCCAGGCCTCGATCGCTTCGTCGCGATAGCCGAACTTGCCGGGAGCATCCAGGAATTGCGTCATGCGGACGACGCCCAGGCCGGCATACGCCGCGGCGTTCTTGGCATCCAGATCAATCGCCCGCTGATAGCGCTCGGCGGCCTCTTCGTACGACTCCAAGCGCCAATGGCAGTAACCCATGCGCTCGTGGGCGACCGAGATGTCCGGGTCAAGGCGGATGGCCGCTTGCAGGGCGCGCTGCGCGGTCAGCCAGCGCTGCTGATTGAGGTACACCGTGGCCAGGTTTACCAGCACGATCGGCTGTGAGTCATTGCACTCCAGCGAGTGCTTGTAGGCGTTGATGGCTTCGTAGTAACGCTTCTGGTGATCGAACACGGCGCCCAGATTACTCCAGGCCAGGGCGTGGTCGCTTTCCAGGGCCAGTGCTTTCTGGTAGCCGTCTATGGCCAGGTCCAGATCGCCCGCCTGGTGATAGCAGGCCGCAAGGCGGAAATGGGCGTCGAAGCTCTTGGGATCCAACTCGCACGCGAGCACGTATGCCCTGATCGCCTGCGTCATCTTGTTCAGCAGCCGGTAGATCTCGCCTAGTTCGAGCACCCAATCCTGGTGGTTTGGTTCGAGCTCCACCGCCTGTTGGAGCGACTCGGCGGCTTCATCGAGGCGGCCGACCTGTCGATATGCGGACGCGAGACGCCGGTGTCCAGGAGCATAGAACGGGTCGGCCTCGACGGCGCGCTGGTACTCGGCCAACGCGGCGCCCATGTCAGCCATCGCGGCGGCTTGCTCGCCGCGCTTGATGTGGCTCTTGGCCATCATCTGGCAACCGCCGACAGCCAGCAGCAACAGTGCGAGCATCGTGCCAGCCCCGACTCTTCTCAACGTGCAAAACACAGGCAACTCCCGGCGTTCAAATGGCTGTCCAGTTTTCGTAGCGGCCGACGTTCCCGTTGGCCGAAGAGCATGCCGACGCGAACGGCCGTCGGCATGGCACCCGCGCCGAAGTACATGCCGACGCGAACGGCCGTCGGCATGGCACCCGCGTGTTGAACGCGGCCGCGCGCGAATGCGTCTTTTTACCACCGAGCGTGACGAAACGCCAACCAACCAGGCTCAGCGGGCGCAGTGGTTTCGCCTGCATGTTTTATCGGATGTTCGACGGCCTCGCTTGAATCGCGCCCGGCGGAGACCCGACCCGGGAGTTACGGCTGCGGTGTTGTGGCACCGGGTTCTTTGTCAGCGGGCGCCGCTTCACGCCACCGCGCAAGATAGCTGCGTGCCAGATCCCGGACGAGCTCATCCTCATCATCGGCGACCAGTTTGGCGGCGCCGTTCGAAAAGCCCGCCCCCTGTCGGGCAAGCAGCCGCATCGCCATCAAGCGCACCAGCCAGTGCTCATGACTGAGGTTCTCTTCCGCCACATGGAGCAGTTGGGCGTCGAGCCCCATTACGTGCAACGCATCCAGCGATCGGGCGCGCAACTCCCATGATTCCGACTGAAGCGCGCCGATCAACATGCGACGCATGCGAGCAAAGGGGATGCGCTCGGGGGTGTAGTTTAACTTGCCGCGCGCGGCACGCTGACGCTCGCCGAGCAATTCGGCGACTACCGCAACCGCTCGAAAACGTGATGGGTTGTCGGTATCCGACAGCGCGCCGAAGATGGCGTTCAAAGCATCAACACTCGTGGGCTGCGGCCGGCGATTGAAATACGCCGGCTTCAGCACCTGGCCGCCCACGTCCGGCTGCCAGCGGCCGTCCGGCGTCCGTATTGGTGCCAGCATCGCGCTTACGGTGAAGTTCTGCAATTGTTGCGGCGTGTAGCGAGCGATCCTGCGCAGCGGACCAATGTCGATGGTCTGCCGTAGGCGCATCGACTCTCCCGGTTTGAGCACCGCCTTGCGCTCGAGCGTTACAGTGAGCAGATCCGGATATTCGCGCTGCCGATCACCCTCGACTTTGAAGGAGAGGACAAAGACCGGGTTGACAGCCCAGTCGGGCCCCAGCGTGATTGGAAAGGTCGCGCGGTTCTTCAGGGCAATCTCGACCCACCACGGCTCACCCGGGCGCAAACTGGGGGGATCGATGCGCACGGCGGCCTGGAGAAAACGAGATGGATTGCGGTGAAACTCGAGTACATTGCGGTCGAAGCGTGCCAGCAGCTTGTTAAGCGCGGCTGCCGATGGAGATGCAGGCGCCGTCGTCGGTACCTCTTCAGGCGAGGGTGAAGGCGCGGTCGTCGCCTGTGTGGTGGGCAGCGTCGTTGGCGCCGTCGTGGGCATTGTCGTGGTGGCACCAAACCGAAGCTCGTTTAGAAGATCCAACGCCGGGCCAATGATACGCCGGCCGTCATACTCCCGGAGCACGGCTTCGGCCCGGCTCTCCTCGCCGGCCGCGCGCAGCAGCTTCACTACCTGGTACGCCGCGTAGGGGTCATCACCGGACAGGGGTTCGAGTGTGGTCAGTGCGGCGGGCGCGTCGAGATTGGCTGCCTGGGCCCAACCGAGTACGCGTTGCACGAACGGGTCGCGCGGAGCGCGGGTGGCCGCCGCCTCAGCCAGGGCCAGGGCGCGGTGGGGTTGGGGGTCGAGGTGGCAGTAGTACCAGGCGGCCTGGGCCACCTCATTGATCGGCCAACGCGTTGGATCGTGCAGTTTGGCAAAGCGGGTGCTGAGCGTCTCGCGCAATGCCGACGCCGCCTCGACACGATTCTGCTTGGTAAACAGCCAGTGCAACAGCAGGGCGGCCTCCACGCGCTCGGGGTCAGCGGCGACGGCCTGTTGGATGGCACCGGTCGCATCTTCGATAAGCCCGCGGGCGATGAGGTTGTGGGCCAGATCGAGCAGGTTGCCGCTGGGGACCTGTGCGCGGGGGTTGCCGGCCCGAAACACCTCGAGCGCGTATGTGAAGAACTCGCCGGCCGCATCGACGAGCCCCGCCCGATCACAAACCAATCCGACTTCCCAGGCAGCTTCAACGTGCAGTGGGTTCAGTCGCAGCAACGCCAAGGCCGTCGCGGCACGTTGCTCGGGGGTGGCGGTCTCGGCGAGCGATTCGAAGCGGCTCATGGCGGCGTCCGGGCTGTCGGGCTCGAGCTCCGTGGCGCGCGACAGCCATTCCTCGACGCGCTCGCTTTCAAAGCGTCTGGCGGCAATATCCGCCAAATGCACGCACGCCAGCGCCTTGGTATGCGCTGACTGCGCCGTATCGCCAATGATGCCCAACAGAAACCGCTCGCGTCTTTCGGTGGTCTGCTGGCCGGCCAGGCCCATGCGCATGTGCCGCGCTGCGACACCGTCGTGGCCCGGGTCAAGCAGGAACAGGCGCTCCAGCTCCTGGCGCGCGATCTCATGGTCGCCGCGCAGCTCGGCCAATTCAAAACGCAGATAGTGAGCTTCGAACAGATCGGGTTGCACGCGGATGGCGGCGCGCAGCAGAGTTTCGATGTAAAGCAGATCGGCCTCGGTCGGCGCGGTGCGCGCCCGCAGGCCCTGATCGCGGGCCAGATCGAGCAACCATTGACCGGTGGTGCGCGACGGTACGCGCGCGTCCACGCACGGGACCGTGAGTGCCAGCCCCAGCAACAGTCCCAGGTTCACAGTCCGCGCCACTCGCGGGATGGACATCCAGCACACCTCCACCCGAATTCGGCGGCCCGTCCGCCAACGGGCACGTGGCACCCGGTCTCAATCGGGGGCGAGACTCCGCCGCCACATCAAGCAACGTCGTTGGCGATTAGCACGCGGAACCGCTGTCACGCACCGGGAGCCGGCTCGATGACCGCGCTCATCGAACCCTGCGAGGTCACGATGCGCCAGTCAGCGCCGAACGCGTGGATCTGGTCACGCTTGAATTCGGCTTGCTCCAGCACGGTCGTCATCAGGACCACGCGCCCGACGGTGTCGACCTCACAGGCCATACGATAAGCGTTTTCGCGGGTGAAGTGAAACAGGCACTGGAGCATCCCGATGACGTAGGCGTAGGTGTGCTCGTTGTCGTCGAGCAGCACGACGTTATAGCGTGGTGTCTGACGTGGCCGGTGGTGGGTGGCCGGCCTCGTCGCCGTATCGGGCAAAGCAGCCATGACGCAGAACTCCACAGGACAGAACCCACTGCCTTGATGGTAATCGAATACGCCCATCATTGCATGCCCCATGGCGGCCGGCTCGCCCGCGTATGCGGTCCGGCACCAGCGCCAATCCAGCCGCGTGCGGCTGTGCATGGCTGACGGGAACCGCTAGAATCGACGTTTGGCGCAAGAGACCCGCTCGTAAGCTGGGAGCTATTCGAATATGTGTGCACATTCGGACGACCGTAAGCGCGAGGGCGTTTTCTGCACGATAGAAGAGGCCCTGGAGGAGCTGCGCCGCGGCAACCTGATCATCCTGGTCGATGACGAGGATCGCGAGAATGAGGGCGACCTTGTCTGCGCCGCCCAGCAGATCACGCCGGAGAAAGTCAACTTCATGCTCCGCGAAGGCCGCGGCACGTTGTGCGTGGCGCTCAGCGGGGCACGCTGCGACCGCTTGAATCTCCACCCCCAGGTGCCGGTGAACACGACGCGCCTGGGGACCGCCTTCACCGTGACAATCGACGCCGCCCCGCGCCTGGGCGTAACCACGGGCGTGTCGTCATCCGACCGGGCCACGACCATCCGGCACACCGTCGCCGAGGAGGCCGTTCCGGCGGACTTCGTGCGTCCCGGCCACGTTAATCCGTTGATCGCGCGCGAGGGGGGTGTGCTTGTCCGATCGGGGCAGACCGAAGGCTCGGTCGATCTCTGCCGGTTGGCCGGCCTGATGCCGGGAGCCGCGCTGATCGAGATTCTCAACCCAGATGGCAGCATGGCTCGCGTGCCGCAGCTCACCGAGTTTTCGCGCAAACACGGGCTGAAGATGTGTACCGTCGCCGAACTGATCGAGCATCGCATCCGGCGCGAACGGCTGGTCGAACGCGTCGAGACGATTCCGTTGATCAACGAGTTCGGCGCCTGGGAGCTGATCGCCTATCGCTCGCCGGCCGATCATGCGACGCACGTGGCCTTTTGCCGTGGTGGCGTGGGCGCCGTTGACGAAGCCGGCAACGTCGCGAGCACCGATGAGCCGGTTCTGGTGCGCGTTCATTCCGAGTGTCTCACCGGCGACGTGTTTGGGTCGCTACGGTGTGACTGCGGCCAGCAGCTCACTGCCGCGATGGAGATGATTGCGCAGGAAGGCCGTGGCGTGATTGTATATCTGCGCCAGGAGGGGCGTGGGATTGGCTTGCTCAACAAGCTGCACGCCTACCGTTTGCAGGACGGGGGCCTTGACACGGTCGAAGCCAACGTGGCCCTGGGCTTGCCGCCTGACCGGCGCGACTACGGCATCGGGGCCCAGATACTGCTGGACCTGGGCGTATCGAAGCTGCGCGTATTGACCAACAACCCCAAGAAAGTCCGCCGGCTGGAGGTTTACGGCCTGGAGGTTGTGGAGCAGCTCGCGCTCGAGTTCCCCCCAAATGAGCACAACCGCCGCTACCTCGAGACCAAGCGTCAGAAGATGGGTCACACGCTGAAACACGTCTGAGTTTCTCGGCACAAACACCTAGCGCTGCGTGGCTTAACGGGGCTGATGCCAGCGCCTACAATGTGCGCGGGTCGAGCGAATGGCGATCGTGCGTTCAAAAACCAAAGGAGATATCGAGATGATGAAGATCACGCAGTGTGTGCTTGGGACGATTGTGTTGCTGGCGATGACAGTGTTGCCGGCGCAGGCCGATGCCGTCGACGACGTGTCCGCGAAGATTATTGCGGAAGCTGAGAAGGTGAAGTCGTATACCGCCGACGTGTCGTCAGAGACGAACATCAAGAACGAAGCCATGAGCATGAAGATGTCGGTGAAGGGCACGATGGAAGTCATGCGTCAGGGCGGCAAAATGTTGTCGCGCATGGAGCACAAGACTACCACCGACATGAACATGGGCGGCACGGAGCAGAAGAAAGAGTCACAGTCGCTGATGATCACCGACGGCGAACACTCCTATGTGTTGACCGAGGAGTCCGGCACCAAGACCGCAATGAAGACCAAGCTCGATCCCAAGAACCAGCAGATGGTCAACAAGGGCATGTTCGAGCAGATGAAAAAGGACTATGACCTGAAGCTGCTCGCCGACGAGACGATCGACGGACACGACGCATATGTGATCGAGGGCACACCCAAGAACCCCGCGGCGATGGGCAAGATGACCATGTGCTTCGCCAAGACGGGTGGGATGATGCTGAAGATGGTGATGAACACGCCCGACGGCAAGCCGATGACAACCATGACCCACACGAATATCAAGGTGGACGTCGCGATCAAGCCGGAGCGTTTCAAGTTTGAAGCTCCGGAAGGCGTGACCGTGATGGATATGACGGCGGGGATGCCGTAGGGGCGAGAAGGGAACAGGGAACGGGGAACTGGGAACAGGGAGATCGGTGCGGCGCGTTCACCGGCGCCGGTGATCTCGTCTTGTGGCCGCAGCAGAGAGAGTGAGCGCGAGATCGTTGGCGGCAATGCGGCACCAGTTTTGAATGGTGGGAGTGACAGGTTACGAACCTGTGCCACAATGACGTGCTACGCGGCTTGCACTTGCGAGGCTGTGTTTACGGATTGATGCTGCTCGGACTCTCGCGTATCGGACAGCGCGCGGAGTCGGCTTGCGGATCGGAGGTGTCACGGTGACTGAGTATTTTCCCGGCGTCGGCAGAATCAAGTATGAGGGGCCGGAATCGCAAGAGCCGCTGGCGTTCAAGCATTACAACGCCGACGAGCGGATTGCCGGCAAATCCATGGCCGAGCACCTGCGTTTCGCGGTGTGCTATTGGCACACGTTCAAGGGTCTCGGCGGCGACCCGTTCGGGCCCGGCACTTTTATCCGCAACTACAACGCCGGCGGCGATGAGATGAAGATCGCCGAGCAGACGTTGGCGGCGGCCTTCGAGTTCTTCACAAAGCTGGGCGTCGGGTTCTGGTGCTTTCACGACCGTGACATCGCCCCTGAGGCGGACAATCTGGCGGAGACCAACCGGCGTTTGGACACAATCGTCGCGCTGGCCAAGAAGCTCCAGGACGATACCGGCATCAGGCTGCTGTGGGGCACGACCAACATGTTCTCGCACCGGCGGTTCATGGCCGGCGCCGCCACGAACCCCTCTCCGGCCGTGTTTGCCTATGCGGCCAGCCAGGTGAAGAAGGCGCTGGAAGTTACCCACGAGCTGGGTGGCGCGGGCTATGTGTTTTGGGGCGGTCGCGAGGGCTACGACACGCTGCTCAACACCGACCTGAAGCGCGAGCTTGACAATCTGGGCCGTTTCATGCACCTGGCAGTTGCACACAAGCAGGCGATCGGCTTCCCGGGCCAGCTCTACATCGAACCGAAGCCCAAGGAGCCGACCAAGCACCAATACGATTATGACGCCGGCAATTGCCACGCGTTTCTGCAAAGATACGGGCTGGCCGATCACTTCAAGCTGAACATCGAGGCCAATCACGCCACGCTCGCCGGCCACTCGTTTATTCACGAGCTGCAATACTGCGTGGCGAATGACCTGCTCGGGTCGGTTGATGCCAACCGCGGCGATCTGCTGTTGGGCTGGGATACGGATCAGTTCCCCACCAATATCTACGACACGACGCTCGCCATGTACACGATTCTGCGCGGCGGGGGTTTCACGACCGGCGGGCTGAACTTCGATGCCAAGCTGCGGCGGCAGTCGATTGACCCGCTCGACCTTTTCCATGCTCACATCGGCGGCATGGACGCGTTTGCTCGCGGATTGAAGATTGCCGCGCGGATGATAGAGGACGGTTACTTCGAGCGGATCGTGAAGGAACGCTATGCCGGCTGGGATGACGCGCTGGGCGCGAAGATCGAGGCCGGCGAGATGGGGTTCGAGGCGCTCGAGGCGTACACGCTGGCCAACGGTGAGCCGGAGATCGCCAGCGGGCGTCAGGAAATGCTGGAAAGCGCGTTGAACGAATACCTCAGATAAAGCGGCTCTCGCACGCTGCGCTGCTGATCCGCGGCGCTCGCGGAAGCTACCCACGCGAGCGGCAATGTAACGGCCGGCGGCCCGCCGGCCGCCGAACACGGGAGACGCTGTTCAACGCCGACGGCCTGCGAGGCGCAGGCCGTTACGTGGGTGTTTGCCGCTGCGGGCCCGATCGTCAGCCGGCACTCCCCGGTGGACGGCGATACTTACCGGCACTTCGATAAACGGCGATTTTCCACCTGTTAACGTGCAGGAACGGAAAAACGCGGCCATACTTACAGGTGGCTATCCCGCAACACCTGCGGCGCCGGTTGCAACCGATGAGTGACAGATACTGCCAACCAGCGCCCCAGTTCGTGGGGTAGACCCCAATGGAAGTGCGGCCAGGTGGTGTGTCGCCGTCTGGCGTCGGGTTTTGCGTGATCTCGTTGGTATCGTGGGACAGGGCCACCAGCGGCTGCTGACAGGAGCTTGTGTCATGAAACTCGAGGAACTGCTGCAACAGCGGGGCATTGGTTACGAGAAGCATACGCACGGCGTGACGTACACATCGCAGGGACTGGCGGATGCTGAGCATGTCACCGGTTACATGATCGCCAAGCCGGTGATCGTCAGAGGTATGCAGGGGTTTGCCATGTGCGTGGTACCCGCGCCGCGGCACGTTGAGCTGTCGCGCGTGGCCGAGGTGCTGAACGAGCCCAGCGTCAGGCTGGCGACGGAAGAGGAGATGGCGGACCTGTTTCCCGACTGTGAGTTGGGAGCCGAGCCGCCGGTGGGATATTTGTTCGACATGCGCACCGTGATGGATTCACAACTCGAGGAAGACGAATACCTGATCATGCAGTGTGGCACGCACACCGAGTCAATCAAGCTGCGCCGTGAGGACTGGGAGATAGTGGCCGAGCCGATCGTTGCGCCGATCGCGTGCTAGGGCCGACTTGCAGCAAGTATGGCGTCGGGTCTCGGTGCCCGACGAGGTCCGGCATGAGTGGTTCTGAGGCCGACACGCGCACTCGGCGGCGACGACAGTGCGGCCGGCAAAATCAGGGGTGTCAATGAGGTTACGCAACAGCCGTGTGGCGCTTGTGTTGTTGCTGGCGGTGTTTGTCGCCGGCTGTGCGGATTACCCGCGTATTCACTGCGAGCCGCGCGCCACGCCGGCCCTCGGCGAGTTGCACGCGGATGCCTATGCCCTGATCCGTGTGTATTACGCGACTGACCGCAACCAGACCAAGTCCGAACTGCTGACCGAGCTGTTTGGCAATGATCGCTCTGATTCGCTCAAACTCGGGTCAGGCCAGGTGAGCATCCCGCCGGGGCACTGCCGGGGGCGCCTTGAAGCGCCGCTTGTCGGCTCGCCGCACGAACCCACGCGGCACGTGGCGCTGGTCGATGTGAGCGCCCCACAAGAACACAGCGAGTTCTTTCAATCCTTGCGCGCGTCCGTGGCCCAGTCTCGGCGTCGTGAGGTCTTTGTGTTTGTACACGGCTTTGCGATGACGTTTGAGAACGCGGCGCGACGTACGGCGCAGATTGCCCATGACATCCGGTTCGATGGGCCCGCGGTATTGTATAGCTGGCCCTCACGCGGCTGGTTGCTCAGCTACCTGGTTGATACGACCAACGCGGAATGGTCGGCGTATTACCTGGCCCAGTTTCTCGATGAGCTGGTGAACGAATCGGGCGCAGAACATATCCACCTGATGGCTCACAGCATGGGCACGCGTGTTCTGACGCGCGCCGTGAAGGACTATCTGGCGCGCCGCGCCGGCGCATCCTCACCGGTGGCGGGTGATGGCGGCGATGGTGCCGTCTTCGACCAGATTATCCTCGCGGCGGCTGACATGGATGCGCAGATTTTCGAGCGCGATTACGCGCGGCACATGGCCACCGCAGCGCGGCGGGTGACGATTTACGTTTCATCGGCGGACTGGGCGCTGGGTGGCACGCAACGGCTGCACCTGTACTCGCGGCTCGGGCAGGGATCGCTGCGGCAGGTGGATTTGGATCTGTTGACCAGCCGCATCGATGTGATCAATGCCACCAGCCAGGACCGGGGGCCGGTTGGACACGTTTACTACAGCCGTAGCCCGCGCGTGCTGGATGACCTGCGTGGCGTATTGGCAGGTGAGACGCCGGCCGAGCGCGGCTTGCGACGGGAGTTTTTCTATGGGTTTGCGGATTGAGGGAACGGGGAACGGGGAACAGAGGGATGGCCAGTACTGGCCTTAATCCCTCATTCCCTCATTCCCTTAATCCCTGCATCACACCACTGCTACCGCGCGTCGAATTTTGCTTCCAGCGTGCGGTCGATGCGTGACTTGCACTCCACGAGGTGGGCCCGCGAAGCAAAGTCAATCTTCGTGTTGCCGTCGAGCACAGCGCCGATTCTTTCACTCAACTCGAACAACGAATAGCGGATCAATGACTGGATATCCGCCGACATCGTGGTGTGCGGCCGCGCCTGCGCCTGCAAAAGCATGATGTTTAGATGCTCGCGTTGCAGGTTGCGCGCGATCGAACTCAGGAACGGCTGCGCGTCCGTGTACGGCCCCTTGACCTTGTCGAGCTGTACCCAGATCTGATCACGTAAGGTCTGGAGCAACTCCACCGTCGTGAACTTGTCATCCGCGTCCGACTTCAGCTCCGCATCGTAGATACGCTGCAAGACCGGTGGGGCGGTGATGTTCAGCAGTGCGAAAAGCTGCATCCAGCGCAGCCGATCGTGAATCGGAAAGTCGATGCGCGACTCGACGCGGTTGCCCCAGTGCTGCCAGCGTGAAGTCGGCAACTTGTTGAGCAGATCAGGGTCAAAGTCGAAAAACGCCTCGTTGAATATCGTCTCGCCCAGGTAGTTCAACGCGTCGCGCTGCAACTGCGGATCGACAAGCACGAGGGGTGGCTGGGCGTCGGGGTCGCCCTTGACGTAGCGGTGGAAATACTGGCCGCCGATCAGGCGTCCGACATATTGGAAGTAGCTCGAACGCTCCCAGGCCAGCACGATGAAGGCGCGCGTTAGATGGTGGTAGGGTTCACCGTCCTGGAGAGCCCACTCCTCGATATTGGCCAGCAGCTTGTCAGCCAGTTCGACCCGGCTGCGCGCCCAGTCCATCGGGTCGGCGCTGTGATCCCAGCGGTTGGTGAGCGGGTCGGGCGAGTAGACCCACGAGGTGTCCTCGTCGGTGTTGTATTGCAACGCGCGCTCGGCGCAGCGGCTCGTGATTTCCTTGAGCAGCTCGTCATCCTTGCCGCCCTTGGCCACCGCGTAGCCATACTCAATCGCCCAGTGGTCGTACGGGCCGAGCTGGGGTGAGGTAAAGTGCCGCACTTTCTCCATCTCGTCATCGGCGAAGAACATCACCGGCGTGTAGTCCATTACCGACGCCGTCGTGGGCTCATCGGTTTCGAGGCGTCGTCGTCGAATTTCTTCCAGCGACAGCCAACTCGAGCCCTTGAAATTGTGGCGCAGGCCGAGCGTGTGGCCGACTTCGTGGGTGACGATGTGCTTGATGACCTCACCGATGAACCGCTCGGGGATCTTCTTGTCTCCGAGGCCGGTGGCGATCAGCGCCTGCCGCCCGAAGGCGACCTGCTGCATCATCCCCGCAGCAAACCCGCAGGTGCAGCGGCCCTGTTCGTGCATGTGCGCATTGACGCGATCCCAGAGTAGCTGGTCGGGCGGGGCGGTGGCGCGCTCGTGCTCGATGGCGCTTTTCAGAAAATCGGGGACGACGTCGGCTTGCTCATCGAGCCAGTCGGCAAAGCCGGGGCCGTAGAAGGCGGTCATCGCCGACGGCGCAAACATGTCGAAATCCTGCATCCAACCGCGGACCATCGAGTCATCGAAGATGATGTCGGCATCCAGCACCTGGCCGGTGCGGGGATCGACCCGTGACGGCCCCATCGCAAAAGCGCGGCCCGAGACGATCCAGCGGAAGAAGTTGTAGCGGGCGTCCTCGGGGTCGTAGTTGCTGTATTCGTTGTCCTTGGTCTGCTGGTGGACAACGATCGCCTGGTCGAAGCCGATCTTCTCAAACGCCCTGTTCCAATCCTCGATGCCCTCGCGGACCCAGCGGCGCCACTTGACCGGCACCGTGTCCTCGATGATGAAGACGATCGGCTCTTTGGGCGGTGAAAGCTCGAGCTCGGCGTCACGCTTCTCCAGCTTCCAGCGGTTGATGTAGCGATCAAATGTGTCGCGTTCGTTGGTCGGTTTGCTCCAGTCCATGCGCGCCGTCAGGAAATAACCCACGCGCGAATCCGCCGTGCGCGGCTTGAAACTGCCGAGCTTGGGCAGTCGGCGGAAGGCATATGACACGCCGACAGTGGACCCGCCGCTGCCGTGCTGGAGGGCGAGCTGTGCCTCCAGGAGAATGTTGTCGGGGAAGTTCTTCACCTTTGACCACGTTGACAGATCGGAACGCACATTGCCGCCCAGGAAGGACACGTCGGCGATGTTGCTCTTCAGCAGCGCGTTCAGGTCGATTACGACGTCACCGCCGGAAGTCATGGCTTCGATGGGGACCGCGGCGATATAGCGTGGCGTATGAGTGCGTTTGATAACGTCGCTGATCGGTTCATCCTGATCCTGCACGTAGCGCACATCGGGGGTGACCAGCTTGAGGTACTTGCCGACAACCTCCCAGCGGATCAGGTAGTCATTCCACATGTAGCCCGTGTACGGGCCGCCACTGGAGAGGCTGGTGGCAAACAGGAGATCCTCGTCGAGCAGCTTGGCGGGGATCTTGGCGAGCAGGGCCTCGGGATCGCGGTTTTTGTCCGAACGCTTGTAGCGGTAGAGGGTGAACAGCCCGTCGATCGACTCCATATCTTCGGTGACATCGCCGACATCTTTGAAGCGCTTGGGTGGCTCCTTGTCGGCCTTGACGTCCTTGCCCGCATGTGGGGCACCGGGGGCGGCGACCGCGTCGCCGGGGGGGGCCGCCCATGCGGTCGCCAGGGTGAGCCCGACGACGGCAGTCAGGGGGGTGACAATCCAGATCAGTGTACTTCTGCGCATCCGCTATCCTCCAGTCTGGGTCGCGAATTCGACGTGTACGTGTGAAACCCGCGCAAGGTTTCCTCTTGGCGATTCTATTGCGCCGCACGTCGCGATGCGATGTGCCCGATGTAAGCTTTTGTCGCTTTGCGTGTGGCCCCTGCGGCCGTAACTACGGCGGCGTGCCCGTGCGGCTTCGGCGCGAGATGAGCCGGTCTGAACACCGGGCGACATGGCGCTTGCAGTGTGTAGGTCGATCTCAGCCGGCGCCGCGAACTCGCGGGTATTCGCCCGGCTTTACAATCGGCGGCGGTTCGGGTTTGATAGGACGATCACGGTGAGACTCGCGGGGCCGCGGACAGGAGTGATGAAATGCGCCGATATGTGCCGATCATGCTGGGCTTGGCGATTTGCGTGATGCCGGGCTGCCAGAACCCTAACGAGAAGTATGAGGCACGCCAGGCTGAACCGTTCGTTCCGCTGGAAGCTATGGAAGCCGCCGAGCGCGAAGCGCCCCCGGAATATGTGGCTGAACAACGCGCCCCGGAACCGGCTCCCGAGCCGGTGTACACGGTGCCGCCCCAGCCGGCGCCGCGTGAGCGCGTTACCGTCGACACATCCCACGACGAGGTGCTGCGACCCACCGAGCACGTCAACGTCGCTCGAACCCATGTCGTTCGCAAAGGTGACTCGCTGTACGGGCTCGCGCGCGAATACTACGGCGACCAATCGAGGTGGCGCGACATTTACGAAGCCAATCGAGGTCGGTTGAGCAACCCGGACAAGCTCTCCATCGGCATGAAGCTGATTGTTCCGTGACGCCGTGCCCGGTGACGTCTGGGCGCTACAGCGAAGGTCGGAGTTCAGGAGAGGCAGGGAACAGGGAACAGGGAACAGGAACGGGGGGCGGCGGGTGCCGGCCGGTTTGGCTGTGGCCCTTTCCTGAGAACTGGACTCTGGCATCTGCCTCTTGACGCGCGTCAGCGTTACGCCGCTCTGTGGGCGCCGGTGGCGACGGCTCGAGAGTGTCGCATCAGATGAGAGAGCTCGAAGCCGACAGTCCGATCCAGTATCTTCGCGGCGTTGGGCCGGCGCGCGCGGGCTGGTTTGCGCAAGTGAACCTGCACACGGTCGGCGATCTGCTTGAACACCTTCCGTTTCGCTATGAATCCGAGCAGGGGGAGATTGAGATTGCTGATCTCGCGCCAGACATGGTCGCCACAATTCGTGGCGAGGTTCGCCGCGTGCGCGGCCGCTGGCCGACGTTCTCCGCCGAGGTCACCGATGGAACCGGGATGTGCTGGTTGCGCTGGTTTAACCAGCGCTACCGTGGGCAGGGAATCTACGTCGGCGCGTTTGTGGTCGCAACGGGCAAGGCACAGGAGTATCGCGATCGGCTGGAAATCGTCCACCCGCGCGTGCAGGTCTTTGCGTCCGACAAGGACTTGCCGCCGACACAGAGCGGGCCAAAGCAGATTGGTGTATATCGGGGCACCGAACGGCTGACGTCTGCGGTCATCCGCAAGGCCGTGCTGACCCTGCTCGAACAACCGCGGTTGCCGGTAGCGGAAGTGCTGCCGTCGGCATTGCGCATCAAGCGCAGCCTGCCCACGCGTGCGGATGCCCTGCGCGAGGTGCATCTGCCCGGCAGCGTGGAGGCGCATGCCCGTGCCCACGCGCGCCTGGCCTACGAGGAGCTGCTGTTGATGGAGTTGGCGGTCGCGCTCCGCCGGCAGCACCTGCTCGGTCGTCACCGTGGCCACAAGCTGGCCCTGACGCCGGAAATAGACCAACGTATCCGGGCCCGTTTTCCCTTTGCGCTGACGGAGGCGCAGGATCGTGCTTTGCGCGAGATTGCCCGTGACCTGATGAGCGGGCGTCCGATGGGCCGGCTCCTGCAAGGCGACGTCGGGAGCGGTAAGACCGTCGTCGCGCTGTACGCGTGCCTGATGGCGATCGCGAATGGACATCAGGCGGCGATAATGGCTCCGACTGAAGTCCTGGCACAGCAGCACTTCGCCAATATCGAGCGCTACCTGGCCGGCAGTCGTGTGCGCCGGTTGTTGCTGCGTGGCGGACTTGGCAGGCAGGATCGGGAAAGCGCGCTGCAGGCGCTGGCGTCCGGCGCGGTCGAGCTGGTGGTCGGAACGCACGCGCTCCTTCAGCCGGACGTGGCCTTTAACGACCTGGGGTTGGTTGTCATCGACGAACAGCACAAGTTCGGTGTCGCCCAGCGCGCGGATGCGCGGACCAAGGGGGTAATGCCGCATTACCTGGTCATGACCGCCACGCCGATACCACGTACGCTGGCCATGACCGTATTCGGCGATCTGGACGTTTCCGTCATTGACAGCGCGCCGCCCGGGCGCGGCAAGATCAGGACACGCGTCGCGGGTGAACGCGATTGGCTCGCGGTGATGACCGATTTGCGCCGGCGGCTCGTGGCGGGTGAACAGGCGTTCGTCGTCTGTCCGGCCATCGGAGCAGAGGCTACCGACGCGGTTGGTGACCAGTCGCGCCAGCTCACGTCCGTGAACGCGGAGTATCAGCGGCTGGTCTCCGGCCCCTGGCGTGGTCTCGAACTTGGGTTGCTGCACGGTGCCATGTCATCGGAAGAAAAGCAGGCCGTGACCGGCGCGTTTGCCGACGGGCGACTCAGCGCGGTCATCGCCACCACGGTCGTCGAGGTTGGCATCGATGTTCCCAACGCGACGATCATGGTTGTCGAGCACGCCGACCGCTTCGGGCTCTCGCAACTGCACCAACTGCGCGGGCGCGTGGGACGCGGCCAAGCGGATAGCGAGTGCATCCTGATCGCGTATGGCGACGGCAAGCGCGCTGACGAGCGTCTGAAAGTGCTGGTTGACACGACCGACGGGTTTCGCGTCGCAGAAGCTGATCTGCGCCAGCGCGGTCCCGGCGAAATGCTCGGCGCGCGCCAACACGGGTTGCCTGAATTGCGTGTGGCGAACCTGGTCGAGGATTTCGCGATTGTCGAGCAGGCCCGTCAGGATGCTTTTGGAATCGTGGCGGAAGACCCGGCACTTCAGCGGCCGGAGCATCGCCGCCTGCTCGCCGCGTTGAAGCGCGTGTTTGGGGAGAAGCTGCGATTTATCGATGCGGCGTAGCGGCCGGCCGTAGGATGCACGCTCGCGCGCCGACGGCCTGCGAGGCGCAGGCCGCTACAGGCCTCGTCGGGCGCTACAGGCCTCGTCGGGCGCTACAGGCCTCGTCGGGCGCAGAGGCCCGACGCCACAGTTGGATTGAAGCTGCCTAGACGGCCGCGGGGGTCTCGGCGTTTGCGGTGCTGGGGGTGGTTTGTCGCTGGCCGTTGAAGCCGTCGGTTTTCACGGAGAATACGTAGAAGCTGCCATATGTCGCCGAGCGGTCGATCGCCAGCAGCTCACGCGAGAGTTCGGCGTGTTCGACGAGATGCCGCTGGATCGATTTCGGCGGGGGCAATTCGTAGCTGCCCGAGCGATAGATCAGACGCGCGCCGGGGGCCGCGGCGCGAAGCACGCTTTTCAGTGTGCTCTCAAACAGCTCCGGGGTCATCCAGTCGAATATGTCGAGCAGGTTGAACTTGTTGATCGAACCCGCCGGCAGCGTATCGAGATACGGGCCGAGCAGGCCATTGATGACGGTGACGCGATCGAGGTTGCGGCGCAGTATCGGGAAGTTCTCGGCGAGCAGGTAGGGCGGCACATGGTTGCCGCGAAATCGGCCCGTCGCCGTAACACTCAGAAAGTAGTTGTCGTGGATCGGCACCTGGGTGAGGGCGTATTCGATGCGCTCTTTGATGTACTCATAAATCCCATGGCGTTCGTCGATCAGGTCGAGTTGGCGGGGATGGACGCCACAGAGGTACATGAACCAGCGTGATTTGCAGAGCCGCTCGACCACCGGTCCCCAGAGGTGCGGGGCGACGTGCCGGGCATAGCGGGCGCGTTGCTCCGCGAGTGTTGTCGATTCAAAGAACCGATCGATGTGGTACCGGCTGATGCCGAGCAGCGGGAACAGAAACCGCACGATGCGCGCGGCCATGCCCATCTTGCCGAATTCGTACAACCCGCGATGAGCCATCCACAGCTTCTTGTCCCAGAATTCGCACGAGCGCGGCGACAGCAGCGGCCGGAGCCGCGGTCGATAGACCTTGCTGGCAACCGCGGGATTGCGGGCGGCGAAGATATCGAAGAAGGTCCCATGATCAAGAGCCTGGATGCCGGCCAGTTTCAGCTCGACAACGGCGTTCTGTGCCGGGTTGCCATCGATGGTGAGCAGCCGATCGGGGCTCTGGCACAGAAAGTTCAGCGGATTGCAGCCCGCCGAGCTGATCGAGATCACCGTGTCTCCGGGCCCGGTGCGCAGCGCCCGGCGGTCCATCTCCGGATCTTCCCAGGACATGTTGAACACGATGCCGTTGAAGATGGCGCGCTCGAGCAGGGCATCCCACGACGATTCGCCGCGGAACACCAGACGGTTCAGGAGGCCTTTGCGCGGCGGGCTGGGGGTCGGCATGTCAATCACAGAGACCATCAGTCGACTCTCCGTCCGACAGCGGTGAAGTTATAACCCCCAAGCCAGCGATCGACCTGCACCTCGCCGAAGACCTTGCGCATGCCGTCAACGTATGGGCGGCGGGTCAACACGTGGCTAAGCCGCAACCAGGTTCGCATGACCGGTGCCAGCGGTCCCCAGCCATCGAATGTGCAGAAGTCGAGCACGACCACGCGGCCGCCCGGCTTGACATGTTGGGCGGCGCGTTTCAGGGCTCCCTCCCAATCCGGGATCATCGTCAGGGCGTAGGCGAACAGTATGGCGTCGAACTGCCGGCCAAGGTCCATCTGGGCGGCGTCGGCCTGGACCAGCTCCACATTTCCCCAACCCCGCGCGTCGATGCGTCGCTGCGCGCGGATGAGCATATCCTGTGAGAAGTCGAGTCCAACAAGATGTCCCCGGCCGGGATCGAGCCGGTTCTGGAGGTGATCGAAGTTCAGGCCGGTGCCGCAGCCGATTTCGAGCACGTCTCCATCGGGCCGGAGGCACAGCTTTTCGACCGCCCGACGGCGACCGTGCAGAATGGTCCAGCGCGTCAGATCATAAATGTATGCGTGATAACGGTAAAAGCGCTGAACCGCCGTGTGCTCCAAAGCTCACATCTCCCGTGGCTGATTGACCACGATTCAACCGGGCCACACCAAACACGCGGATGGGCCGAACCAGGGTCTGCGGATTGCCGCCAAATCGCAAGCGCCCGGCGGCAACCCGCCGGAGCGCAGTACCCGCCCGCGCCTGATCAGCACGGCGCGTGTATCATACCATCCCCCGATCAGCCCCAAAGTGTACCAAGTGGTCATGATTGTGCCAAAGCCGTCGTGCGAAAAAGCGGGCCGGGGCCGTCTTTGGCGGGGCGTGCCCAATGCCGTTTTGGAGCTATCGTCCTGGCGATCGCCGGATCGGCTGAGGGCGGATTGAGCGTTCACAATCGCAGCCTCCCGGGCAGTCCGTCAGCGTTGTGGCACGCCACCGCGACCCGGGGGCCTGCGGGTCCCGCCTGAAGTCGTCGCGCGAAGCTCCCAGCCGAGTTGACATCCGCCACTATGCGATAAAGAATACGGTGTTATTGTGTTCCGAACCGCCGTGCGGCAGGCCACCTTGATGACGAGGGCCTGGGCGTCGAGCAGGAGGCCTCACCACCCATGGATCAGCCGTCAACCCACCTGAAAGTGAAACGTACAGGCGGTGTCGCGCTCGTCGAATTCGCAGACCGCAAGATCCTTGAGGAGTTGTCGATTCAGGAAATCGGCGACGAATTGCAGCGCATCGTCGCGGCGGAGCCGGGCATTCGCATGCTGCTCAATTTCCAGAACGTCGACCACCTTTCAAGCGCCGCCCTCGGCATGCTCATAAACCTCAATAAGAAGGTGAAAGAGCAGAGCGGGGCCCTGCGGCTTTCCGACATCAACCGCCAGATCTTCGAGGTCTTCAAGATCACGCGCTTGAACCGCGTCTTCGACATCCACGACACTCAGGCGCAGGCGCTGACGGAATTCGGCGAAGCCTGAGCGACCAGCGCGGGCTGAGGGTCACACGGGCTTTCGCGTCATGGTCGAGCGATGGTGTTGCCCAAAGACTTCGGTGTTGACGAGGCGGTTTTGACCGAAGTGGTCGTACCCAACGACCTGCGGCGGGCGAAGGAGCCGGAGGAGCGTATTCTGGCGGCCGTGGTCAGCCATGGTTACGACGCGGACACGATATTCGCCATCAAGCTGTCGCTCGAAGAAGCGCTGACCAACGCGGTCAAGCACGGTAACCGCAATGACCCGAGCAAGCGGATCACGGTTCGCTATTACGTTGACGCCGAGCGAACGGTGGTGATGGTGCGCGACGAGGGTGGGGGGTTTGTTCCCGACGAAATCCCTGATCCGACGGCCGAGGAAAATCTCGAGCGTCCGAGCGGGCGTGGTCTGATGTTGATGCAGTCATATATGACCAAGGTGGCCTTCAGTGCTGAGGGCAGTGAAATCTGGATGCTGAAGGTCAACCACGGCAGCTGATCACGCCGACGCCACAACTCACGGGTATCTGCCCCAGCCGAGCCAGACGATATTCATCTCGACACGCGGCCACCGGTTGCCTGCGCGTGTGGAGATTGTGATCGTGATCGAGCACATTGCGATTGTTGACCCACAGACCGCCGAGCGGCTGCTCGACGGGTCAAAGACCATAGAATCCCGGTTTTCGCAGACACGGCGGGCGCCGTACGGCCTGATCGGGACTGGTCAACTGATCCACTTCAAGCTTGCCGGCGGCGGCATTATCGGAAGTTGCCGCGCGCAGTACGTACGCCAGTACGACGAGCTGACCCCCGAACGCGTCGATTTCATTCGAACGATCCACGGGGGCCAGATCTGCGCCTCCGCCGAGTATTGGGAAGAGCGGCTACGCTGCCGCTACGGCGTTCTCATCGGGCTTGGTCGCGTTCGGCCGGCGCGGGAAGCCGTTGAAATCCCCAGGCAGTACGGCAATGGGTGGATAACGCTCCCGAACCTCGTTCACTGAGCGGGATATCGCCCTTCTCGACCAAGTCTCTGCCGGTCAGGCGCGCCCGGCGGCCCCACCGACGGTCCAGCGGCCGCGCGCTTCGCCAGGGCCATTTTTGTACTCTGGTGGACTTGGCATCCATCGGGGAGCCGCTTATACTGGCCCGTCTTGCGATTGGTTCAGGGAGACAGCAGCGCGGTGTGGCCGGCTGGTGTCCGAGTGAGAGGACTTATGCCGACAATCAACCAATTGGTACGCAGGTCGCGACGGCGGGTAATTGCCAAGTCCAAGGTGCGCGATCTGGACCAGTGTCCGCAGCGTCGCGGCGTTTGCCTGCTGGTCAAGACCCAGACGCCCAAGAAGCCCAACTCGGCACTGCGAAAGGTCGCTCGTGTGCGACTGACCAACGGCCGCGAGGTCACCGCCTATATTCCCGGCGTAGACCACAACCTGCAGGAGCACTCGATTGTGCTCGTGCGTGGTGGGCGTGTGCGCGACTTGCCGGGTGTCCGCTACCATATCGTGCGCGGCGCGCTGGATACCGCGGCGGTCAGCACCGACAAAGAAGGCAAAGGCCGCAACCGCGGGCGCAGTAAGTATGGGGTCAAACGGAAGAAGTAACCAAGACACGCATTTGTGGGTGACACATGGCGTATAAGCGCTTTACAGCATCGGCCAAGCAGCTCCAGCCGGACGAGCGGTACGGCAGCAAGCTGGCCGCCAAGTTCATGAACTGCCTGATGTTGGACGGCAAGAAGTCGGTGGCTAAGCGGGTTTTCTATGACGCGCTGGACTTGGTCGGCAAGAAGATCAGCGACACGCCGCCGATCGAGGTTTTCGAGACGGCCCTCGAGAATGTCAAGCCGGCAATTGAGGTGCGTTCGCGTCGTGTCGGTGGTGCCAACTACCAGGTGCCGATCCAGGTGAATCCAAAGCGGCGTCAGTCGCTCGCCATCCGCTGGATCCTGCAAGCTATCCGCGCCAAGGGCGGCCGTCCGATGGCGAACCGGCTGGCCGATGAGATTCTCGCGGCGTTCAAACGCGAGGGGACCGCGATGCAGACGCGCGACAACGTCCACCGCATGGCCGACGCAAACAAGGCCTTTGCGCATTTCGCCTGGAGCAGGCGCTAAGAAGAACTCAATCGACGCTTTGGCCGGGTGTTACAGCCCGGCCTTTTTTGTGTCCGCACCAGGGGGTCGGTGGTCGGTGTTCTCCTGAACGTCATCGACTCGGGCGCGTGGCACCCGGCCGACCGGTCGCAGACCCCATCCTGGCCGCGCTTTTCAGTCCACGCCGAGCAGCGCGATGTAATCCTCGACCGTCCCGCCGTCTTGGCAGCATTCGATGATCCGCCGGCCGAGCGGGTCCAGGTCTGTCTCTTCCAGATACGGGGCCAATTCGCGGCGAAAGAACTCGGCGAGTACGCGCGCACCAGCGTCGTAGCCGCTGGTGCCGACTTCGGGTTGGAGTTCCACCTGTAGGAACCACGGGTTGATCTGTATGCCCTCGACCAGCATGGAGGTCAGCGTGTGGCCCAGCAGCGGGCAGCGGGCCGGCGTTACCTGATCGGGACGGAAGCGGGCGCCGCTCCGCCGGGCGATGTACTCGCGCCCGATCCACTCCGGCATAAACCCGACATGCCAGCACCCGATGTGCTGGTTGGGGATCAACACGAAACGCGTCTTGGGTGTCGCGCGAATCTGATTCAGCAGCAGGTTCGCCTGGTGGACCTGGCGGCCGGTGGCAAACGGCCAGTAGGAACCGACACCTTCGCTACTTAACCCGGCCGAGTCGGTGATGCTCGGATTGGCATAGCCCCGGGGCGCGACGAGCCGCCAGATCCAGGCCAGCGCCGGTGGCAATACGTGCAGCATGCCCACGATGCCGTATGACGG
Organism: Phycisphaerae bacterium; assembly: GCA_963675745.2. GTDB lineage: Bacteria > Planctomycetota > Phycisphaerae > UBA1845 > Fen-1342 > JAFGRR01. The sequence continues at coordinate 221,259 of CAXXWX010000026.1, read as the reverse complement.
ACTGTCGGCCGAGTACGGCGGCGTGCGTATGCCAAAGCTGCGCACGTCCACCTCGACGGGGTCGTTGACGATGCCGGGCACGACCCGGCGGGGCAGAATGACGCGGGGATTGGAGCAGGGGACGCCCGGGGCGTCTTCGGTGTGTTCCCAGATCAGGCAGGTTGCCCGCGGTACGGCGTACAGGTTAAGGAAGATCAGCGGCTCAGGCGGCTGCACGCAGAGCTTCTCCAGATGCGGGCCGACGCCATAGCCGTCGATGTGATTGATGCGCAGGAACCAACCGTCCTCGGCGTCGGCCACGACCAGGCGTCCGCTGTTGTTCTGGATGCTTGGATGGCAGGAGGTCATGTCGTCGGTCACCGGGCGCAGCTCGCAGCCGCGCGGCAGCGCCAGGAAGACTTCCTCGTCGGTGATCAGATTGTGACCCAGCAGCAGCCGCCCGTCGCGCTCGCGGTGTGCGTATTCGAGCATCTCGCTCTTGCCGCCGCCGCTGGCCCCTTCGTGCATGATGGTGGTGACGTGGTCATAGGGCGTGATGACCTGGACGGTGGAGGCGTGGGCGGTGATCCAGCCTTCTTTGGCGCCGATCGCCAACAGCACGCCATACACGCCTTTCTTCGCGCTGGGGCCGGGGTACAGGTTGAGAGCGAACACCTCGTGTACGTCCGCCAGGCGGTGGTGGATGACCACCTGCTTACCGTCGCAGTGCGTGTGGCGGAATGGGGGGGCGACATAGATGACGGCGCGCGGCGCGAATGTGGCGGGCAACTCGTCGGGAGTGAGCATGCCTTGCAGGTCCGCCAGCGAGGTTGCGAAGAAGGCGGCGTTTGCCGGCGCGATCAGCAGCGCATCGTAGTTCGATTCGCGTCGGCCGGCGCGGAAGGGCAGCACGATGAGCGACTGCTGGGCCAGCCAGGCGAAGATCTCGGTGCGCCAATTCGCGAAGGGTGTGTCGAAGCGGTCGGCGAAGCGCGGTTTGTCCGACGGCTCGTCATCGGCGACGACCATGCAGTCGGGGTCGCGCCGCCGCATGTAGGCCTCCGGCATATTGACCGCCACGCCGTTTCGCGCGCGTGACACTTCCGCTTCCACCACCGGATCGCGCCCCGGCACGTCGTATGACACCTCGAAGCGATCCTGCGCTCCGCCAAGTGACAGCTCGATCAGCTCGGCACGATCGCGGGGAACGGCGATTGTGCGCGCAGCGTTGTGCTGGAGGATGTCCTCGGCGCCCGCGGGCATTTGGATGCGCGCCAGCAGTTCATCAGATCGTGATCGCATGAGACTGGCTCCCGAATCGTTGGAATCGGCCAACTTCCACACGTCGCCCCGGCCCGGCCTGTTCGCATTGATCCTCGCCGTGCGGAACAGAACGGTTACAGAGGCGCCTGCCTGACGGTCGGCAGACCGTTGGCGGCTTACCGATTTTACTCACTTGACACAACGGCGTCCTCCGCCGCACTTGCGTCGAGGCGCCAATTACTCGATTCAGACTCGTCTTCGGGAGTGGGGCGTTCCAGAGGTTGGGCGGCTACAATGGTCGGAGATTGATTTTCGGAACACAGTTCCTGCGCGATTTCCGGCGCAGGTTGTTTTCTGGCAAGGAGAAACGCAAATGGGTGACAAGGGGAAAAGGGACAAGGGCAGGAAGGAGCAACAGAAAGTGGCCAAGCGTACTCAGGCAGAGAAGCGCAAGGCGAAGAGGGAGAAAAAGGAGGCCAAGAAGCACGGCTGAGCCGAATTACTGACGTGCGCTGCCATGCCGCACTCGCGCGCGCTGTGGGCCTCACGTCGATGGTTATTCCCAGCACACCAGGTCGCCGCCGTCGGTGGCGATGTAGAGGCGGTGGTCGCTGACGAGCGGGACGCTGGTTATGGCCCCGTCCAGGCGGGCTTGCCAGAGCGATTCGCCTGTGTCGCCGTCGAGCATGTAGGCGTGCGCGTCCGATGATCCGATGACAATCACGTTCCCCGCGCCGTCCGTTCGCGGCACGATCACCGGTGACGAGTACACCCGGGCCGCGGCGACGAAGTCCCACACGTGCTCGCCGGTGTCAAAGTCGATGGCGTAGATCCGCGCGTCGTGGCTGCCGAAATACACGCGGCGCTGCACGGGATCGACCGCCGGGCTGGACATGCAGCGACTGCCAGCCAGGAAGCTCCAGAGTTCCGCCCCATTGCCGGCGTCGAGGCAGTAAAGGCGATCGTCCCAGGACGTAAACAGCACGCGCTGTTCGACGAGGGCGGCGGTCGATTTGATCTGGCCGTGAATCGATGGCCGGGACAGGCTGTCGGGGAAGTCGAGCGCGGCGCCACGCACGGTGAAACGCCACAGTTCGCGGGCGTCATCGGCGTCGAGGCAGTGAAACTGCCCGTGGTTGGAACCGAGGTACACACGCCCCAGTTGTGGATCGACGGTCGGCGTGCAGTGCGTATGATCGCCGAATCTGGCGGAGGTTCGGAGCTGCGCGCCGCCGGCCCGATCGACGATGGCTAGGTAACCGTTGGGCTGGCGCGTTTCAACGCCCGCGTAGATCCGATCGCCCACGATCACCGGCGAGGCGCCGATCGAGTCGCCGAGATCGGTTTCCCAGACAAGTTCACCGGTTATCTTGTCGAGAGCGGACAGCCAGCCGCTGTAGTTTGCGATGTACACGCGCGATTCGTCCACTGCGGGGGTGGCGTGAATGCCGTTGCCGCTGGGGCGCGCCGTCCACTGCCAGAGCAGTTCGCCGGTGAACTTGTCGAGGGCGTACAGGTGGCCGCTGTCGGCGCCGACGTAGACGCGCTGCTCATCCGCGATTGGGCTCGATTTGCTAGCGCTGTGAATGCCGACGTTTACGCCGCTGAACGTCCAGACGCGTTCCAGTTCGGTGTGGAGACTCTCGCCGGTGCGCGCTTGCCCGGTGTGAAAGCTGGTCTCGCGGTACATATATGGCGGGCCGGGTTCGAGGGCGGCGGCGAGCTGCTCGGCGGCGAGACGAACGGCCTCCTCATCATTGGCGAGCGGCGGATTGGGCGCAGGTATTATGGGCGTACACGCCGTGTGCGCCGCCGCGGTCAGAGTGAGCAGATAGAGCCAGCGCCCGACGTTGCGACGACGGAGCGACGGGCGGAAACTCGGCGGCATGTCTGGCGTTCGGTTCATCGTGGACGCATCATAGCGTCTCTGGCGGTTTGCTAACATCGCCACGCGTACGTCGTGGGTGTGGCCTTGGCCTTATTCAATGTCCATCGAGCAGTGGAGGAACGGCATGATGGCGGTTGCGATTCTGGCCTTGTTCGGATTGACACCGGTGGCCGGTGACCAGCCATCACCCGCACCGGTGGGCCTGGGCGCGCCGACGAACCTGCGCTGCGAATATCTCGTGGATCCGCTGGGCATCGATCAGGCGCAGCCGCGCTTGTCGTGGGAGATGGTGGACTCACGCCGCGGTGCGGAGCAGACCGCCTACCAGATTCTGGTCTCCAATGATGCGGCGCAGCTCGCCGCGGACTCGGGCGATCTGTGGGACACGGGCAAAGTCGCGTCGAACGAGTCCATTCAGATCGCCTTCGCCGGCCGGCCGCTGCGCTCGCGTGTGCGGGTCTGGTGGAAAGTGCGCGTCTGGGACGCTGACGGACAGCCTTCGCCATGGAGCGCGCCCGCCTGTTGGACGATGGGGCTGCTCGATGAGGCCGACTGGCAGGCGCAGTGGATCGGCGATGCTTCACCCGCGGCCCCGTTCGGTGCGGTGCACAACGGCTTCCACACGCAGCTTGCCGACTCGGCGGCGGATTCGAAATGGGTCGCCATCGATTTGGGTGAGACTGCGACGATAGACGCCGTCAAGCTGTTTCCAGCACGGCCGTACAACTGGCGGAGCGACGTGCCGGGTTTTCTCTTCCCCGTGCGTTTCCGGATCGAGACGGCGGATGACGCCGGTTTTCAGGACGCGATGGTTGTCGTCGATCAGTCGTCAGCCGATCTGCCAAACCCCGGGGCCGAGGCGGTTTCGTTCACATTTCCGCAAACGCCGGCTCGTTTTGTGCGCCTGATGGTCACGCGCCTGTGCGCGCGGGGGGAGGGAGAGTATGGCTTCGCGCTGGCCGAGATGCAGGTGCTGGCCGGCGGCAGGAACGTCGCGCTGAACACGGTCGTGTCCGCCTCGGATAGTGTCGAGACAAGCGGCTGGTCGACGCGCCGCCTGGTCGACGGCGATCTGGCCTCTCACGGTCCGACCGGTACGGAGCCGTTGGTCCCGCCGTTGCTGCGCAAGACTTTTCAAGTTGAAGCGGGTTCGCCGATTGCCCGTGCCACGCTGTATGCGACCTCGCTGGGGTTGTACGGGCTGCGCCTCAACGGGCAGCGCGTCAGCGCCCGCGTGCTCGCGCCCGAGTGGACAGACTATCACAAGCGTATCCAGTACCAGACCTACGACGTCACCGAGCAGGTGCGCATCGGCGCCAACGCGATCGCGGTTCAACTGGCCGACGGCTGGTACGCCGGCCGGATCGGCCTGGCGGGCATCGTGCCGGATGGTGCGCCGCGCGGCATCTACGGCCGCCAGCCGCGGTTCCTGATGCAGCTTGAAGTTGAATACGCTGATGGCCGGCGCGCGGTGATAGTGAGCGATGAGTCGTGGAAGTACACGACCGAGGGGCCGCTGAGAAGTGCGGATCTGCTCGATGGAGAGATGATCGATGCGCGCCGCCGGCTGCCCGGCTGGGACACGCCCGAGTTTGATGACCGTGAGTGGAAACCCGCCGGCACGTTTGACGCGCCGCCGGGTGCGCTCGTCGCTCAGCCCAACGAGCCGATTCGCGTCACGCGCGATATCACGCCGATCGCGATCAACGCGCCGCAACCCGGCTGTTATGTATTCGACCTGGGCCAGAACATGGTTGGCTGGTGCCGTTTGCGCCTGCGCGGCGAGGCCGGCGACACCGTGACGCTGCGCCACGCCGAGGTGCTCAACTCCGACGGTACGATTTACACCGACAACCTGCGCAGTGCAGCTCAGACCGACCGCTTCACTCTCGCGGGCGACGCGTTGGAGATGTTCGAGCCGCAGTTCACGTATCACGGATTCCGCTACGTGGAGATCACCGGCTTATCCCAGCCGCCAACGCTCGAGACGCTGACCGGCCGCGTGGTTCAGTCGGCGCCGCGCGAGGTCAGCCGGTTTGAGTGTTCGGATCCCATGCTCAACCGGCTCTGGGAGAACATCCTCTGGACGCAACGGGCCAACATGACCAGCGTGCCGACTGATTGTCCGCAGCGCGACGAGCGTCTCGGTTGGACCGGTGACATTCTGGCCTTTTGCCAGACCGCCTGCTTTAACATGGACATGGGGGCGTTCCTGGCCAAGTGGCTGCGCGATCTGCGCGACGCCCAGACCGCTGATGGCCGCTTCCCCGACTTCGCGCCGCATCCGTACGACCCCGCGCGGCGCTTCTCCGGCGTACCGGCCTGGGGCGACGCGGGTGTGTTTGTACCCTGGTGCGTGTACGTCAATTACGGCGATACGCGCATGCTCGAAGAGCATTTCGACGCCGCACGGCGGTGGGTCGACTGGATACACGCGGCCAATCCGGACCTGCTCTGGACGAACCAGCGAAACAACGACTACGGCGATTGGTTGAACGCGGACACGCTCAAGCTGGCGGGATGGCCCGAGCGCGGGGCCGAGATGCCCAAGGAGGTGTTTGCGACGGCTTTCTTTGCGCGCTCGACCGAGATTGTCGCGAAAATGGCGCGCGTCATCGGCCGCAGCGACGATGCCGAGCGATACGCCGCGCTCGCCGCCCGGATTCGTGAAGCGTTCAACCAGGCCTATGTTGACGCCGACGGGCGCATTGCCGGCGACACTCAGGCCGGCTACGCGATTGCACTGCACTTCGGGTTGTTGCCGCAGCAGCAGCGCGCGGCAGCCGCCCGGCGCATGGTTGATTGCTTCGCGCGGTACGACGGGAACATCTCGACCGGTTTTCACAGCACGATTTGCCTGATGAACGAGCTGACGCGCAATGGCTACAACGAGGAGGCGTATCGGCTGATTGCCAATCGTACGATGCCATCCTGGGGCTATGCGATCGATCACGGCGCCACGACCATCTGGGAACGCTGGGACGGCTATGTTGAGGGCCGCGGTTTTCAGAACCCCGGTATGAACTCGTTTGCGCATTACGCGTTGGGCTCGGTGGGCGAGTGGATGATGCGGACGATCATCGGCATCAATCCCGACGCCGGCGTGCCCGCGTACAAGCAATTCGTGATCCAGCCAATCCCCGGCGGCGGCCTCACTTGGGCGCGCGGCGAGTACCACTCGATTAACGGACGCATCGCCTGCGCATGGCGTATCGAAGGCTCGCGGATAAATGTTGATATTACAGTCCCGGCCAACACGAGTGCCACCCTGCACCTTCCCACGAGCGGTCCCGCCGACGTGTCAGAGAACGGTAAGCCGCTGGCCGATTCAGTTGGCGTGGAGGTGCTAGACAGCGATCCCGATGGACTCGTGTGCCGGCTCGCCGCCGGTAAGTACAGTTTCTCGGCGCCCTGGCAACCGTGAGGAACAAGGCGCGCGCCGCGGCCGGCGCCAGGCCAGCGCGGCCTTGGTGCGTGGCGGCGCTGCGATTTGAATCTCCGCATAGCTGATCTGGAGGCGAATATGTCCGTTACAGCACGTGTGATTGCGCTGCTCGGTTTGTTGGTGCTGCTGCCGATGGGCGCAGCGGCCCAGGATACGCCGCCGCGCGGATACAGCATTCCATTGCTGGATATGGCCGACCAGAAGCACCGCCAGACCGTCGTCGATCGCGAAGCCGGGCAGTACCTCGGGCATCCAACGACCGTCCTGTTGGAAGATGGCAAGACGATCATTGCGGTTTATCCCAAGGGGCACGGGCGCGGCGCGATCGTGATGAAGCGCAGCGACGACGGTGGGCGAACGTGGAGCAAGCGGCTCCCGACGCCAAAGAACTGGGCCGGCAGCCAGGAGGTGCCGACGATCCATCGCGTGATCGATCCGCAGACTGGTAAGCGGAGGCTGATTCTCTGGTCGGGTCTGTATCCGGCGCGGATGGCCACTTCGGAGGACGATGGCGCGACATGGTCGCCGCTCGAGCCAGCCGGCGACTGGGGCGGAATCGTCGTGATGGGGTGTCTCGAACGCATGAAGAACGGCGACTACGTTGCGCTGTTCCACGATGACGGGCGATTCTTCGCGAAGGACGGTAAGCGCGGCGAGGCATTTGATATCTACCAGACGCGCTCAACTGACGGCGGGCTTACGTGGAGCGCGCCGCGGTCGATCTGGCGTGGCAGTGACGTGCATCTGTGTGAGCCGGGCATGATTCGCTCGCCCGACGGAAAGCAGCTTGCGATTCTGCTGCGTGAAAACCGGCGCAAGCGGAACTCGCACGTGATGTTCTCCAGCGACGAGGCGCAGACGTGGAGCAAGCCGCGCGAATTGCCGGGGGCGTTGACCGGTGACCGGCACACCGCGGTGTACGCGCCGGACGGCCGCCTGTTCATATCGTTTCGTGATACGACGCTGGAGAGCCCGACCCAGGGCGACTGGGTTGCCTGGGTGGGGACTTATGAAGACATCATCAAGGGCCGCGAAGGCCAGTATCGCGTGCGGCTGATGGATAACAAGCACCGCTGGGATTGTGCCTATCCGGGCGTGGTGATTCTGCCGGACGGCGCGATCGTGACGACCACATACGGGCATTGGGACGAGGGCGAGCCGCCGTACATCGTGAGTGTGCGGCTGAAACTGGAGGAGTTGGACCGGATGGCGGCCGCGAGCGCTCAGGGGGAGTGATCGGGCGAAGACTCGGCGGGGGCCGCGTCATTGGCGGGCGTCGTGGGTGACTCGCTACCCTTCGCCGCATCGGTCAGCAGCCAGTTCAGCAGCTCGTCGGCGATTTGGCGGGCGTGCTTGCCGGCCCGGTTTGTCAGCACCACCACCGTCAGTCGCTGATCCGGCGCACGTCGAACCGCACTGTTGAACCCGCAGGTGCCGCCGTCGTGATGCACCACGCGCGTTGCGCCACGTTGCTCGATACGCCAGCCAAAGCCGTAACCCGTGGGCGTTCCATCGGCCAGGGCTCCCGTCGTGAACGCCTGGGCCAGTGATTCGTGTCCCACCAGCCACGTGCCATACAGGGCCGCGTCCCACTTGCAGTAGTCCAGCACCGAGGTGTAGATGCCGCCGTCTCCGAGCACGGCGCTCGTCAGGCTCTGGTCGGCATCCACGAATCCCTCGGCGGTCTCCCGGTAGCCCCATCCCCGTCGATTGACGGTGGATACGCCTTTCTCGTAGGCGACGGTTTCGCGCATCCCGAGCGGGACGAAAATGTTCTCCCGCAGAAACGTGGCGAAACCGGTGCCCGACACTTGCTCGACGATCAGTGCCAACAGGGCGTAACCGCCGTTGCTGTAGCGGTATTGCGTTCCGGGCGCGAAGTACGTGGCGCTTTGCCTTTCCAGCAGCCGCAGTACATCGCGGTCGTTGAGCTGGTCGGTGCGGTCTTCAGGAATTATGTCCTCGTAGTCCACCAGCCCCGACGTGTGACCCAGCAACTGGCGAATCGTGATGCGACCGGCCTCGACGGGCAGTTTGGGGAAGAACCGCGCGATGGGCTCGTCATAGTCCAGCAGTCCGCGGTCGTGCAGCATCATTATGCACATCGCGGTGAACTGCTTGGTCATCGAGGCAATGCGATAGTTGGTGAACGGCGTCGCGAGCTTGCCTGTCTCGATGCGTTCCAGTCCGTAGCTCTTGACGAAGACGAGTGCGCCATCCTTCACGACGGCGACGCTGGCCCCGGGCACGTTCGGCCGGTCGAAATCTCGCAGGAGCTCGTCGACCTTCCTGCCAATAGCCGTGTCCTGTCGCCGTAACATGCGCCCCGCGCGACTCCCCAGCGCGCGATCCTGTTCGCGCGCGACCTGGCCGTTCACGATCACCCACGCGAATCCGCCCGCGAGTACGTGCGGATCGGCGTACGTCGCGTTGTCGGCGACTGCTTCGGGGTCGAACACCAGCACATCGGCGGCATAACCGGGAGCCAGGCGACCACGTTTGCCCCACGCCAGACCGGTGGTTTGCGCCGGCAGGTCGGTCATCTTGCGGACAGCCTCTTCAAGCGAGAGCAGCTTGCGCTCGACGACGTATTTGCGAATGACGCGCGCGAAGGCCCCGTGGCCGCGCGGGTGCCGTGACGTCGAGCTGCCGTCCGACGAGATCATCACATGCGGGTCGGTCAGAAGACGCTCCTGCAAATCCGCGTCCATTACGAAGTAGGCTGCCTGCGCTCCGTCTGGCCCCATATCGTCGATCAGCACGTCTTCAAAGGGCTTGTTGAGCTCCGCCGCCACCTCGGCCAGTGTCTTGCCGGTCCAGGGTGCCGTCCCGAAGAGTGTCGCTTCGGGCCCGTTGCGCAAGGTCACGCGTTTGCGCAGGTATTCTGCCAAGTCGGCGCGCCGCGTTCGGACAACTTCGGCGTAGTCGTGTGGCGGCTTCGCCCAATCGGGGAAGACGATGCCGATGCCGGTATAGCTGGCCAGGTAGGGATAGATGTCGGCGGTTACACGGTTACCGCCGGCGCGGGCCGCTTCCATCTGCGCGAGGACCTTTTCCGCGCGCTGCGCGCCATGTCCGTAGGTCACCTTGATGTGGGAAACGTGCGCCGGACACCCGGCCTCGCGGCACTGCGTGAGCAGCTCGGCGAGCGCCTCTTCGATGACGTCATCATCTTCGCTGCGCATGTGGCTCATTACCAGGCCGCCCGCCTGCGCCACCGGGCGCGCAAGCGCAATCAGCTCGTTGAGGTCCGCGAACGAGCCCGGCTGGTATTCCAATCCTGAGGTCAGCCCGAGACACCCGAGGCCCATGGCCTCGCGCACCAGCTCCCGCATGCGCGATATCTGCTGCTTCGAGGGATCGCGTTTCAACCCCACGCCGGCGAGGTTCCGGATTGTGCCGTGGCCCACGAACGTGGCGATATTCGTGCCGGGGTGTGCCTGCTCGACAGCCCGCATCCACTCGGCGAGTTTCTCGGGGCTTTCGCCATCCTGACCGATGCAGATCGTCGTGACGCCCATGGCCAGAAAGTTTTCCAGTTCAGGCGTCTTGAGCGGGTCGCCGTGCGAATGCGCGTCGATGAACCCCGGCGTAACGACCATTCCGCGGGCGTCGATGACCCGCGCGCCGGCGGCGCGCTCGGCGTCGATCTCGCCGATGGCCACGATGCGGTCCCCTTCGATCAATACGTCCGCCGCGCGCCGCGGGCCACCAGTTCCATCAATGACCTGACCACCGCGTATACAGATGATCCGGGGTGGCGGCTGCTTGGAGTCGGCGCCGGCGTCGCCCTGGGGCAGGATAGCCGCGGTCAGCACCAGAAATGCATAGGTCATGCCTCTCATCATTCCGTCTCCCACCTGTGGCTTGGACGTGCGTCCGAACCGAGAACTCTGTGCTTATCGCGCGCCGCCTATCTTACGCGTTTCGCGGAGCTGGTCCGCCGATTGACAATCAAGTTTTGTCCGGCTCGGAGGCTGGCTGCTCGGACAACAGGCGCACCTCCACGGGTCTGACGGCATTGAAATGCACGTCGCGCTGCGGAAACGCGATCACAATCCCCGCTTCACGAAACAGGGCGTCGATGCGGTAGCGGATGTCGCTCTCTATCGTTCTGCGATCCATCAGGCGCCGCATGCGCAGCCAGAAGTGCGCCTCGAATATGAGCGCGTTGTCACCGAAATCTGTGAACAGGACGATCGGCTTGGGTGTCTTGAGCACTTTGCCGTGTTCCTCGACCGCCCGGCGGATCAGCTTGGCGGCACTGCGCGTCGGCGATCCGTAGGCCAGCCCGATGACCACGTGGGCCCGGTAGCGGTCATCAGAGAGCGTCCAATTGACCACGTTGTGTTCGAGAAACGAGCTGTTGGGCACGATGATGTCGACGTTGTCGGCACTGCGGACGCGTGTGCTACGCGGTCCGATGTGCTCAACTGACCCGAGCAGGTTCTCGACCTCGATCAGATCGCCGACGCGAATGGGGCGTTCCACCAGCATGATCAACCCGCTGATGAAGTTGTTCATCACGTTCTGACTGCCGAAGCCAACGCCGATCGCGATCGCCCCGCCAGCGATGGTAAACGCGGTAAGGGGGACGTTGACGATGCGCAGCGCCAACAGGGCCAGGCTCAACACCAGCAGGTAGAACAGGAGCGATTGGATTGCCGCGGCGGCGCCTTCGGTAAGCCCTACCCGCGGCAGCAGTCGCCGTCCCAGAATCCTGGTCAACAGTCGCGCCACGGTCACGCCAATGACCAGCAGCAGGATCCCGATGACGATCTTGCTCACGGTGATCGGACGATCTTCGATGGAAATCAGTTCGTAGCGCCACATGCCGAGCAGGGCTTCCCGCATCCGCGCAAGCCGCGCCGCGAAGCCGGTGGTTGTTGTTTCGGCGCCGATTTCGGCCAGCAGCTTGTCGCCCAGACGCCGCGCTGTCTCAATGCTGGCAATGCTTGACTCGCAGACGTTGATGCGTACCTGCACCTGCCGAGCCTGCTCTCGCAGCCAGCGGCGTACGCCGGGGCCGGCCTCTTCCGCCGATGACAGCTTTTCCTGCAAGGTCACGAGTGATTTGCGCGCCTCGGCGGCCTCCTCGGCTTGCAGGTTGCTCTCTGTCTCGAGCTGATTACGTGCGTCGCGCGTCTCGGCGTCCCACAACTTCAGCTCTTCGCCGGTGGCCTGGCCGTTGAACGTGCGGAAACGACGTGTCCAGACCTGCTTTACCCACACGAGTCGCTGGAGGCGCGCCTGAAGGAGCATCACGTGAAGCTGGTGGGCTTCGCGTTCGAGCCGCGCGGCTTCGACCTCTTCGACCAGGGCCTGATCGGTTTCCGCGGCACTGTCACGCCTTTGGCGCGCGTCGGCGAGTTTGCGGGCGGCGGTATCCAGATCAGATTCCGCCTCCTTGAGCTGACGTCGCAGGGCGAAGTCATCCCGGGCGATCTTCTCGAGCTGTTCATCGAGATCATCCTGAGTGAAGCGCGCCCGGCTCTCTATCCAGGCTACTTTCTCCGTCAGGAACGTGAGACGCAGTTCATAGATCGCCTCGCTGATGTCCTGGTTGCGTTGCTCCAACGTGCGCAGCACGATCGTTTCGGCGGCGAGCCGGCTTTCGAGTTCCGCCAGCCTCAGAGCCACGGACAAACCGGGGATGTCGGCCTCGTCAGTCGCTGCCGCGAGTGCTTCCTTGGCCTGCCGTCTGGCCCGCTCCCGTTCCGCATGCTGCGCGCGGGCGTTTTCCAGGCTCTTATGGGTGGCCTCGCGTGCCGCGTTGAGCTTAGCGCCCCGGTCGATGTGGGCGTTCAGCTCGCTGCGTACGGATTCCAGCAACAGGAAGGAGTCGGCCCGCTCCTCGGACGGCCCGGTGGCTCTAAGCGTGGCCAGATCCGCTTCCAACTGGGCGCGCGACGTCTGCGACTCTTCGAAATGTTGTACCTGCGCATCCTGCTGACCGTAGAGCAGATCGATCGTTTCGAGCAGGGACACTTCCTTCGTGAGATGTTCCGGGGGTGTCGCGTCCTCCGGCGCTGTGGCACTCTCCAGGTTGCGCCGGGCGGCGGTCAGTTCGTTGGCGAGTTCGGCGCGTTGCGCGGCGATGCTCTCGCGCAGCGCAGGCTGGGATGTCGGTGCTGGTTCGACCGGTTGCCCGGAGTGCTCCTGCCCTGATGCCGGCCGGGGCGGTGGCCAGGCAACAAGGGCCATGACCCACAGAGCGAGTACGGCGCGTGTTCTTATCATCCGGTCGTCTCCACTCGCCGCGCGGCGCGCCACCATGACCGGCGGCAGCGAATCCATCAAGAGCTCTCGATTCCCGCCAGCTTCGCGCAGTACGCGATCAGGAAGCGCTCAGCTAACGGGATGTTGCGGACGCGTCTTTGACCTGATTCTAATCCGCATTGCCGAGGTATGCGATCCACACCGGGATCGGTTGACGGCCAAACGCTGCACGCGATGGCGTGCGGCGTGATCACAGCGCCGCATCCCGAGGACGATCCGCAGTGCCGGTCCGGCGTGAACCAGGTTGAGCCTGCAGGTGCGCCCGGGTACGGTGTTGGCTGGGGAGCGTGACATCGTGGAGCTCTGCCGCAGGGAGGCATGCGCTGGATGGGATCCTTGACTCGACTGGCAACTGCGCTCGCGTGCGTTGTCTGCGTGCTTGGCTGCGCGGCACAGAACCGAGTGCATTTTGAGCGAGTCACGCTCAATGAGGGCGGACCGGCTGCGACGCTGAACCTTGCATTCGTGCCGGGCGTTGTCGAACGGCATCCGGCGATCCTGATGCTCGGCACGTTGGACCCGGTGGAGCTGCCCGCGTGGAGCACCGGGCTGGCGGCGCGCGGCTACATGCTTGTGGCGTTTACCGTGCAGCACCCTCCCGACCCAGACCCACAGCGGCGCCCGCAATGGCTCTTCTTCGACCAGCGCTTCGCGCACGGATACACGCTCAGCGGCGCGCGGGCGCCGACCGACGCCGGTCGCGTGATTGACTATCTGATCGCGCGGGGCGACGTTCACCCGGAGAAGATCGGCTGGCTGGGCAGCTCATCGACGGGGATTCCCGGGCTGGCCGTGGCGACGCGCGAACCTCGATTGGCCGCGATTGTGGCGTTTGTAAGCAGCGGCGCCTATCGGCAGTGGTTCGATACATGGCACACGAACGGGCTGTGGCAAGGCCAAACGCTCACCCTTTGGCCCGAGACCGACGCGCTGCTGCGCGAGTGCGACCCGATCCTGCACGTTGATACGCTGTATCCGACGGCGGTGCTCATGGTCAGTGGCGGGCAGGACACGATCGTGGACCCGGCGACAGCACGGGCGTTTGTTGACGCCGCCCGGCCGTATTACGCCGGCGACACCGAGCGGCTGCGGCTCGTGATCTACGAGGGCTTCGGCCATAACCTGCCGTTGGATGTCGTACGGATGTACGCCGAGCACTGGTTTGAGCTATACATGCACCCGACGAAACCAGGCCCGGTGCCGCGCAGGCCGGCCGCCAACCTGGGCGAGAGCGTTCGCCGAACACAGATCAACGCGGCCGGGCACCAGGCGGTCTCGGGAAGCGAATAGTCACGCGCTGCACGCGGCTGCGCGTGAAGGGGCGCGCACGGTGGTCGCGACCTGCCAACGGCTTGACACGCGCTGCGCAGTGTGGCGTGATGTTGTTGCATGGCACGTGACATGAGCAGCAGGTTTGATTTACACGGAGAAATCGTGTCCGCTACGGCTTCGCTTATACACGTGTGGGGGCTCACTCTGGTTTTCGCTCTCACAGGGTTTGCTGCCGCTGCGGGTGATTCGGCGGCGGTGCCGTTTGTGAAGCAGTGGCGGCCCGACACAGGCCACGTGCGCGTCGATCGCGTAGCCATCGGGCCGGCCCGCGCGGAGCTTGCCAATGAAGCAGGGATCTTGAGGGAGTGTCTCGATCAGCATCAGGTCCTCGTCGGGGATGATGGACCTACGATCCAGCTCGATATGGCGACTGTCGAGTTCCCTCACAGCGCGTCGGCATATGCGAGCAGCATCCAGGACCAAGGCTATCGAATCCGGATCAGCGCGAGCGGCGTGCTCATCCAGGGTCGGACGCCTGCCGGCGTGTTCTACGGCATTCAGACACTGCGCCAGTTCATCGACAAAGACGGAGATCTGCCCTGTGGGGAGATCATCGACTGGCCCGACCTGGCGTACCGGGGAATCATGGTTGACCCGGCCCGGGCCAACGAGAACGCCGACTACTACGAGCGGCTGATCCGCTTCTGCGGTCGCCGCAAGATAAACCGGCTACACATGCACCTGACGGATGACCAGAATGTGTGCCTCTACAATGAAGAGTACGGCGCGCTGTTACATCCCCAGGCATGGCGCGTCGAGCAACTCCGCCCCCTGGTCCTGCTCGCCAGGCGTCATCACATCGAGCTGATCCCGGAGATTGAATCTCTCGGACACGCGCGCGTGTTTCTGCGGCATCCGGAAGCCCGGGACATCCTGCATCAGACTACAGAGAACAAGCCCGCCGGAAGCTGGACCGGTACGGATCAGCCCGGGTACACGAATGTCCTGTGCCCCGCGAGCGCGAAGACCTATGAGTACCTGAAGAAGATGTACGCCCGCGCGGCGGACTCGTTCCCGTATCCCGAGTTGCACATCGGCTGCGATGAGGTGGACATGACGGCCTGCGCGCGCTGTGAAGCCAGGTTCCCGGGAATCTCACACGCGGACTGGTTTCTGAAGCACGTGTTGCGCTGTCGCGACCTCGCAGCGGGCCACGATCGCCGCACGGCGCTTTGGGGTGACATGCTCTTGCAGCACCGCCGGATTGCGGAACGCCTCCCTCGAACCGGGGTGGTGATCTATGACTGGCACTACGGGCCGAATGTGTCGGAGGACTCACTGATCTACTTCAAGCAATTGGGCTTCGAGGTCGTCGCCTGTCCGGCGCTGATGTGCTATCCGCACATGATCCTGCCTTCGGAAGCCCGCTACGAGAACATCCGTCGCTTCGCCGATATCGCGCGAGTACATGACGCGCGCGGCGTGAACACGACGATCTGGATCCCCACGCGCTACATGAGTGACGTGCTGTGGCCGGGAATCGCCTACGCAGCCGCCTATGCCTGGGCGGGCAGCAACTGGGACGAGGCGGCGTTCTACCGCGGCTTTGCGCGTGAGCAGTTCGACTCGGCGCAAGGAGCTGAGTTGGCCGGCGCCTGGCAGGAGCTATGTCGGATCGATTGGCCGCTGAAGCAGTTCAAAACAAGCTGCTGGATCGACGATGAGACGTTGGCCGCCGCGCAGGAAGAGGCCGGCGGGGCCCTGGGAGCGGCGGCACTGCGGCACCTGTCCGCGCTCGAGCACGTTCGTGGCCGGTTCGAGCGCATCCGGGCCGACATCAAACGTAATCGCGTTGCCTGGGATGCGATCGAGCACTCGGCCGACATTCTTGCGTATACGCTCCAGCACTTCATGGCCAGTGCTGAAGTGCGGCGTGATGGGAGATTGAATCAAACGCTCCTGCGGGAACTGGATAGCGGCTGTGTCCAGGCCATCGAGTGGCTTGAGGCGGATTGGAATCGCAATCGGTTTGCCGATGATCCGTACAAGGCGGATCTTAATCACACGGGACAACACTTATTGCATCGCTTCCGCCAGATGCACGCCTTCCACCAGCGGCTGTTGAAACAGGCGGCGGAGGAGCGTTGAATAAGGGCAGCCCGGGCAAGGCGATCAGCGGTATCGCTATTCGGCGCGTCCGTCACTGGCGGGTGCTTGCGAGCGTGGTCGCGTTGGCGTAGCGTGTGAACTCACGACGCCGACATTTAGCCAGGACCGGCCGACCGGGAGATTCACCATGTTGCCTACGGTTCGCAAATACTTGACTCAGGGTTTGCTGCTCTGTGCCGTGGCGGGATGCGGCGCGCCCCGCGCTGCGGCGGCCGGACAGGTGGTTGTTGATGCGCCGACGGCGGAGCCGGGCCCGGTCGCGGTGGCCCATGTGTCGGAGCCTGATCCGCAGCCCGCGCGCCGAGCGCTGCGCGAGGATGACTTGAAGGCCCTCTCATGGCGCAGCGTCGGCCCGGCGAATATGAGCGGACGCGTGGCCGACATCGCCCTGGCGCCGGGTAACCCGAAGGCGTTTTACGTCGGGTTCGCCACCGGCGGGCTGTTCAAGACTATCAACGCCGGCACGACCTTTGCGCCAGTCTTTGACAATTACGAAACCGCCTCCATCGGGTCTGTGGTGGTGGCTGACGCGCCGCCGGACTGGCCCGGTTGGGCGCAGGAGCAGGCTGACGAAAACACCGAACAGCCCGATGCGGATCGTGGCCGCGCCAAGATCGTCTGGGTCGGCACCGGCGAGGGCAATGGGCGCAATAGCTCCTCGTGGGGGCACGGCGCGTATCGCTCGACCGACGGCGGCGCTTCGTTCACACACCTCGGCTTGGCCGATACGCACGACATCCCGCGCCTGGCGGTTGATCCGCGCGACCCTGACACGTGCTATGTCGCCGCCCTGGGCCACTTGTGGGGCGCGAACGAAGAACGGGGCGTCTACAAGACCACCGACGCGGGCGCGTCGTGGCAGCGGGTGCTGTACGTCAACGAGAACACGGGCGCGTGCGACGTGATTGTCGATCCGAAGGACCCCGACACCGTTTACGCCGGCATGTACACCCGCCGACGGAGCGCCTACAGCTTTCAAAGTGGTGGGCAGGAGGGGGGCATTTACCGCTCGACCGACGCCGGCGCGAACTGGACCAAGCTGACCAACGGCCTCCCGCCACAGACAGGTCGCATCGGCCTTGACATTTACGCCACTGATCCGCGGATCGTCTACGCCGTCGTTGAGTCAGACCATGGCGGCTGGGGCCCCGGTACGTTCGATAGCTACAGCACGTCGGGCGGCGTGTTCCGCAGCGAGGATCGCGGTGAGAGTTGGACGCGGATGGGCGACCTCAACCCGCGCGCGTTCTATTTCTCGCGGGTCCGCGTTGATCCAAGCGATGACCAGCGTATCTACCTGCTCGGCTGGACGCTGTACGTCTCGGATGACGGGGGCCGCAACTTCCGCCGTACCGCCCGCAAGCCGCACGTGGACATGCACGCGTTTGTGATCGACCCGGACGACAGCGACCACCTGCTGATGGGCACCGACGGCGGCATCTATATCTCGCACGATCGCGGGTCTACGTGGGACTATCTCAACCATCTGGCGGTCGGCGAGTTCTACAACATCGCCATCGACATGACCGACCCGTACCGCATCGGCGGCGGGCTCCAGGACAACGGAAGCTGGATCGGGCCCAGCGAGACGATCTGGCAGTCCGGCGGCGACACGATCAGCACCGAGGGCATCGGCATCACCAACCGCGACTGGTCTTTCATCAATGATGGCGACGGCTTTCACGTCGCGTTTGATCCGGTTGACCCGCATATCGTCTACGCGGAATCGCAGGGCGGCGAGCTGGTGCGCGTGCATCTCGACACCGGCCAGCGCAAGCGTATCAAGCCGGCCCCGAAAGAAGGCCAGCCGCGCTTCCGCTTCAACTGGAACAGCCCCTTCTTTGTCTCGCCGCACGACCCGACCGTGCTCTATCTCGGCGGGAACCACGTGTTCAGGCTTAGTGAACGCGGTGATCGCTGGGAGCGGATCAGCGACGACCTGTCGCGCGCGGAGGTCGACAAGATCACGACCGTCGGGTCCGACGCCGAGACCTATGGCACAGTGGTCGCGCTGGCTGAGTCGCCGCTCGTAAAGGGGCTGCTGTGGGCCGGCACCGATGATGGCCTGATCCATGTTACGGAGGATGGCGGCGGGACATGGCGCGACGTGACGCCGCCGGAAGCCGGCGGTCTGTACATCTCGCGGATCGAACCGTCGCATCACGACCGGCAGACCGCCTATGTCTCCATCGACGGCCACCGCAGCGATGATTTCAAGCCGCGCGCGCTGGTCACGGTGGATGGCGGCACAACCTGGCGCTCGGTCGCCGGCGATTTGCGTGACGGCTGGCCGGTCAAGGTCATTCGCGAGGACCGCGCCAATCCGAACGTGCTCTACTGCGGCACGGAGCAGGCGGCGTACGTTTCGATCGACCGCGGCGGCCATTGGACAAAGCTGAATGGTGAGTCGCTGCCGACCGTCGCCGTTGACGATCTCTCTCCAGCACCCGCGCGAGCGCGACCTTGTGGTCGGCACGCACGGACGCTCGATCTATGTGCTCGACGACGCTTCGCCGCTGTCGGAGCTTACGCCGGACGTGCTTGACGCCAAACTGCACCTGTTCCGAATCCTCGACGCGCGACCCCGGCAGTATCTGCCGTATGAAGGGCTGTGGGGCGACCAGATGTTCACGGCGTCAAACCCGCCGATGGGCGCCTATATCACGTACTGGCTCCGCGATCGAGTCGATGACGACGTGTCCGTGACGATTGAGAACTCCACCGGGCGCACGGTGCGCACGCTCACGGGCGCCGGCCGCCCCGGTTTGAACCGCGTGATCTGGGACTTGCAGGCCGATGAGCACGAGCGCATGGGTCATCCGGACAGCGATCTCGGCCAGGTTCGTTTCGTGCCGGCGGGCGAATACACGGCGACCGTCACATGTGGTGATCACAGCGCGAGCGGATCGTTCACCGTGCTTCCGGCTCCGGACGTCGCAAAGAGAGACTGAGTGCCGCTGGTCTTGGACAGTGGCAGGCCACGCAGAGCGCTTCCGAGCAATCACCGGCGAGGAGAAACGCCATGCAAAACAAGCAACTCGGCAATCGTGGTCCCATGGTCTCCACCGTCGGTTTTGGTGCCTGGGCCATTGGCGGCGCCAATTGGGGGCCGACTGACGACGATGTCTCGCGCCGCGCGCTGCACACCGCTCTCGACCAGGGCGTTACGCTGCTGGACACCGCCGATGTGTACGGCTTCGGGCATTCCGAGGAGTTGATCGCCGGAGTATTGAAGGAACGCGGCAAACGCGACGTGATCATCGCCACGAAGGCAGGCAACGATTTTTACAACGCAGATGACAAAGACGACGCCGGCTACGGTCCGATCCGTCCGAATTACGACGCAAAGTACCTCGTCTTTGCCGCTGAGCAGAGTCTTCGGCGTCTGCAAGTCGAGGCACTCGACATTCTCCAACTGCACAGTCCCGACACCGAACTCCTGCGCCGCGATGAGCCCTGGGCGGCGCTGGAGAAGCTCAGGCGGCAGGGCAAGATCCTGCACATCGGCCTGAGCATCCAGTCGTTCAGGGAAACCGAACAAGCCGAACAGCTCGATGCGCACCACGACCTGCTCGACTGCATCCAGGTCCGCTACAACCTGCTGGAGCGCGCTGCCGAAGATGTCCTCTTCCCCAAGGCCGTTGAGTACGGCATCGGCGTGATCGTCCGCATTCCGTTGCTCTTTGGTCTGCTCACCGGCAAGTTCACGCGCCAGAGTACGTTTGGGCCGGACGACCACCGCCGCATGAATCTGTCGGCAGAGAAACTGGACGACTACCTCACGCGGCTCGAAGCCCACCAGCCGCTATTCGACGCGCATCCTGACGAGACGATGTCGCAGGTCAGCCTGCGTTTCTGCCTGACACACCCCGCGTGCCAGACAGTCATACCAGGTGCGAAGACGCCGGAGCAGGTTCTCGATAACGGCGCTGCGTCTGAGCTCGGGCCGCTTTCAGCAGTGGATCGGCAACACATCTGCTGAGCTGATCAGCGGTAGGCTCGGCACTTGTTACGACTATTAGTTCCCGCGCTCGGCCTGAACGACGTGTGATTCTGACAGGCCACGGTGTTCACGGTACCGGTTCCTGCACGCAGGAAAGCGAGCTGTGGCTATCGACGAGTTCCGGTGCCGACTCTTGTTTGCATCAATGCGTAGTCGGTGATGTCGATTGCCAGTGAGGCGTTCAGGTCGCCCGCGAAATAGCCGCCGGCGGTGCCCATGTTGGGCGCGAGGAGTTGGAAGTCGGCGAAGTCGGCTACGTAGTCGCGCGTCAGGTCGCCGAGCACCGATCCGATGATCCCCTCGACCAACGCCGTCAGATCCGCCGTGTCGATCAACCCGGCCGACGCGCCGTTTGGGTCGAGATCGTGGACAGGTGCCGGCGGCGCCTGGCCGAGATAATCGAACAGGCTGTTGGCGTTGCCCTGACTCCCGTCATCCACATCGTCGAAATCGGCGCTCCCGTCGGAGTCGAAATCGCCCGGAACGATCACACCCCAGACGAACGTGGCGACGGACTTGCCGGTCAAGCGATAGGCGAAGGACTGGTCGTTGACCACGACATCGAACCAGCGCGAGCTCGACTGCGGGTTGACCGCGATCAGCACCTTCGAGCCATCGACATTCACAAAAGCGGCCGTCTCGACGGTGTCCGTCAGCGAATCCGAGTCGATCCGCACCGCGCCCGGCCGCACGAACTTGCTGGCGTGCCCGATGATGTAATACTCGACCTCGTATGTCACATCACCGCTGCCGGTGTCTATTGTGACAACGCCGCGGCAGTCGGAACAACCGCCGATGCGCGGGCCGTGATTCTGATCCAGGGCGATGTTCCAGAAGAGCGCGCTGCGCGACCAGTTGCGCGTCGCGCCGATGATGATGTTGCGCAGCCCCCACATGAGATTGTCGGCAAAGTTCGTGGCCCAGTCGCCGCCGGTGATTTCCGTGAAGTGGACCTCGGCGTCCGGATGAAACGTGTGAAACGTCGACTGCTGCGACACGTCGCCGGCATAGCCGTGAAACGCCGCGCCGGCGATAAACGGCCCGGCCTCGGCGTCGTTGAGCACAACCACCGGGTAATTCCAATCGGACCAGTTGTGGTCAAAGGCGATGATCTTTGTGCTGATGGCAGCCGTCGCAAACGCCGGTCCCAGATGGTCGCCGACGAATGCGCTCTGCTGATAGGTCTGCATCGTGGCCGCCGGCATCGACGTGGTGTCGTTCAGCGGCTCGTTCTGCGGGGTGACGGCGTAGATCGGTACGCCGGCGGCCTGATAGCCCTCGACGAACCGCACGAAATACTGCGCGTAGGGGGCGTAGTACTGCGACTCCAGCGAGCCACCCCACAGGCTTTGCGTGTTCTTCATCCACGCCGGTGGGCTCCACGGCGACGCGATGATCTTCAGCTCGTCGGTACGGCCGGCCGCATCGAGCAGCGTCGGGATGATGTAGGTTTCGTCGTGGGAGATCGAGAAATTGGCCAGCGTGGGGTCAGTCTGACCGGCCGGCATGTCGTCGTAGGTATACGCGCTGAGTGCGAAGTCAGACGCGCCCATGGGCACACGGAGAAAGCTGATGCCGATGCCGGTGTCGCGCGCGAACAGCGCGTCCATCAGCGCATTGCGCTGGGCGGAGTTCAATTCATATTGAATCAGCCATGCCGACGAGTCGGTCACGGATGCGCCGAAGCCGTCGATGGTCTGATAGGTGACGTTTGGATCGACGTGGATTTTGGTGCTGTGGGTACCGTCACCGGATTGCCAGGCGAGTGCGGGCCGCTGTTCAAGCAAGCTGACCTGGTCGCCCCGTGTGAGCCAAACGTCGACCGTATCAGCGGCGGCCGCTGGCGCGATCAGGAACGCCACGCACAACATCCACGCCGATTGGCCAGCTCGATTCATCACGTTCACTTGCTCACATCAGGATACGCATAGTCAGATGCGCCTGGCCGGCCTGGTTGTGACCGACCAAGCGCATTGTACAGTGCGACCGGCGTCGGCGCGTCACGAATTGTGCGCCGCCGCGCTGGTCTTCATCCTCACGGCGATGTCAGCAGCCCCACAAACGGGTCGATATCGCCGTTATTCACGTTTCCGTCGTCGTTGATATCTCCCAGATTGATATCGCAATCCGGGTAGGCGGCGGCGTAGGCGCCGGGGTCGTTCAAGGCCAGCACGAACGGGTCGATATCGCCGTTGTTCACTATGCCGTCGCAGTTCAGATCGCCGACGAGGCCGGCCGCTTCGGTCAGCGATGTGGCGAAGACGAAAGCGTTTCTCTGCTCACCGCCGGTGGTCCCCACATTGTCGTAGAAGATAATCGGCCGGACGTAGGCCGCGGTCGGCGGGGCGGTGCTGTACAGGCTGTAAGACAAGCCGTCGCCGGTGATGCTTGTATCGATTAGTTCGACGGTCTCACCGATCTTCACGAAATTGTCATCGCCGTAGTACTCCAGACCGAAGTACAGGTCCGCGTCGAAGTTGGCCTCGATGCGTACGTCGAGCAGTTGGAACTCGTACTGCGCGTCGCTGATGGCGAGGATCGACGGTTGATAGACAAAGCCCGTGTTGCCGATCGTGTCGGCAAAGAAACTGGCGTGGGGATTGCCCGATCCGAAGAACTCGTTGAAGTCGACGGCGCCGAACTTGCCCCAGTAGTCGCCAAAACCACCATCGCCATCGGCGTCGTTGAAGCCGGGGTTCTTGATGTGCTCTTCGTCGGGCAGCGGGGCCAGGCCCATGAACGTGTTGAAGGTGAACGAGTTGGTCTGCTCGACATCGCCGAAGTAGTCCTGATTCACATTGTCGAAGCGTATGATCGGCCGGGCATACTTCGCGCCGGCGGGCGCCGTGGCCTGCATGCTGAAGACGTTGCCATCGGTCAGGCCCAGAGCCAGCCGAGCCGCCGTGTCCAGCAACACCAAGGTCTCGCTGATCTTGGTTGCGTTGTCGGCGGCGTAGAACTCGATGCCGGCGTACAGGTCCGCATCCCAGTTCTCCTCGATCCGTGTGTCGAGCAGATCGAACTCATAGGCCTCGCCGGGCAGCGCCGGCAGCCCGAGTTGGAATACAGCGCCGATATTGTCGAACCAATCGCCGAACAGGCTCGCGTGCGGGTTGCCGCCCCAGTAGTCGTGGAAGCCCGTCGCGCCGAATGAGCCCCAATGATCACCGAACTCACCATTGGAATCGGTATCAAGGAAGCCGGGGTTGCGCAGCAGGTTAAAGCCCGGCGCCGGTTCGGTCAGCGTGGCGTCGAAAATGAACACGCCGCGCTGTGTGCCGGTGGTCTGCACATTGTCAAAGAAGACCACCGGGCGGACGTACACGGTACCTGTGACAGCGGTGCCAAGCATCGTATACGCCAGGCCATCCCCGGTGAGGACGGTATCGATGGCGACAATGTCCTCGCCGAGCTTGGTGTAGTCATCATCGCCGTAATACTCGAGCCCGAAGAAGAGGTCACCGTCGAAGTCGGCCTCGACGCGCACATTGCTAAGTGAGAGTTGATAGGTCGCGCCGGCCACTCCGAGAATCCCCTGCTGGTATACGCCGCCGAAGTTACCGATTGTGTCGGCGAACAGGCTCGCGTGCGGGTTGTTTGGCCCGAAAAACTCGTTAAACCCCGCGGCGCCATAGGCGGACCAGTAGTCGCCGAACGCCGCGTCGCCGTCCAGGTCATCGAACCCCGGGTTCTTGAGGTAGTTCTGTCCCGGCAAGGGCGCGACATTCAGGAAGGTATTGAACAAGAAGGTGTTGGCGGACGGTTCGCTGGAGTAGCCCGTATTCACATTGTCGAATCTGACAATGGGCCGTACGAACGCTGTCCCTGTGACCGCCGTGCCCGCCATCGCGAAGACGTTTCCATCGACGCGTGCCTGCGCGACGCGTGTCGCGGTGTCCGCGAGCACCAGCGTTTCGCCGAGCTTGGTGGTGTCGTCAGCCGCGTAGTATTCGAGTCCGAAATACAGGTCGGCATCCCAGTTCGCCTCGATACGCGTGTTCGCCAGGGTGAATTGATAGGTCGCGCCGGCACCGCCGGTGAGACCCACCTGAAACACGCCGCCGGTATTACCCGCGGTATCGCCGTAAAAGCTCGCGTGCGGGTTTCCGAAGAAATCGTTGAAGTCGGCCGCGCCAAACATCCCCCAACCGTCACCATAGCCGGGGACGTTCGGATCGGTGTCGGCGAAGCCGGGATTAACCAACAGGTTATCGACGGCGTGGCCGGCACTCGCGAACGTGCCCAACAACGCGGCCACCACCAGAAGCTGTCCAAACTTGCGCATTCTCGCTCTCCAAAACACTCTCGCCCCGACACGACCGGCGGCGAATTCAGCCCACAACTGCCCTGACGCACCCGCTCCCGCGAGCGGAACGCGCGGCCCAACCTCCACTCACTCGGTCGCGACAACGCGGCCGGACTACCGGCGGCGCAGTGCCAATAGTGCAAGGCTCAGCAGCGCCAGCGCCGACGTTGGCTCCGGCGTAATCGACGCGTTGTCGAAATTCAGCGAACCACCTACACCCGATGACTGCCAGTCGGCGATCTGGATGATGATGCGGCCGATGTCGGCGGTCGGGGGCGCGGTTGCAGGCCCGCTGATCTCGACCCACGCGTCCACCGGATCGGTCGCCGAGTAGTAACGGTCAAGTTGCACCGATGAGAGCACGTCGCCCGGATCGGTGCCGACCGTGCTGTCGTAAAACTCGGCTCTCAGCAGCCCGTTCCAGCCGGTGAGTAGATCATCGGTGGAATTGAACGCCATCACGCTGAAGTCGTACTCGGTGCCACCGACGACGGCGACATCCTGCCAGAGGCCTACGTCATCCCACCAGAACTTCACGGCCTTGGTATCAATGACCTTGCCGGCGTCGTTGTGATGCCAGCCGCTCTCGGGGCCCCATGCGAACCAGCTTGGCGGTACGCCATCGCCATTGATCGGGCCGGTGTCGCCGTCCTCGAAACCGCCGTTGACCAGCAGGTTTGCGGATGCTGGACTAACCGCCACACATAACAACCCAATCAGCAACAATCTCCTCATGCTCTTTCCTCCTTATACAGGGTTCAGTCAGACCCGGCGCGCACCAGCCCGGGGGCGTTCTCCACAGTTCGCAGCGCGGCGGCGTCAAACTTCAACGCGGCATCACGCGGGGTTTCCTTACTGGCACTCACAATCAGCAAGACGCGCGCCGAGTCGCTCGGCACGGCACCGTCAACAGTCAGCTTGCTCCACTTGTCGCCGGTCGCGATTTGTGCGGCGGCGTACGTTTGCGAGGCAACATGGACCATCCGTCCGTTCAATGTGCTCTCGATCCGTAGTTCGACACTCGCCGGACCGTGCATGTCCTCTCGGGGTTCGTCGCGATTGGCGAAGACAGAGAAAGTGGTCGAGACGCCCGGCGCGATCCCGACCACCTCCTGGTAAATTCCCGCACTGTCGGCCCGCTCAAGCCGCCAGTGGTGATACGCAAGCACGCACTCGCCGTCACGGCGCGGCGTCCAACTATCCTCGCGGTTGAACCAAGCGCCCCAACGCTGCCAATCAGCCGGCAAATCGGTTGTCTCGGCCGCGCACCGTTCGAACGACGCGTTGCGGAGCAGGTTCTCATGTTTTCCGTCAGGGCGGTCGTGGGCGACGCGGCCCCGGCCAACAAACGTCGCGCGGGCATAGGCATGCTCGTCATGGCCGCACACGACCATGCCAATCTGTCCGCCGCTGCGCAAAGCAGGGATTTCCGGGGCGCTTGTTTCGCACCATTGACCATCGACATCGGCGAATCGGACACGGATGTGGCCGTCGTTGCGTTCGATGTCGAGCCCCATCGGGAATCCGGTGATTGCCAGCACGCGTTCCTGTGTCGCGGCCCCTTTCTCCGGACGCCACGCCAGTACGACCCGGCCGTCGGCGAATCCGTGGATCAGCACATGCGCGTCATCGGCATCAAGACCGGCGCGCAACATGAGTCCGGCCTTGGCGTGCCGGTGCGGGGCTTGCAACTCGGTCAACCACGTGACGAGTTTGGCATCATCCGTGGCGGCGTGCGCGAGGAAACGGAATTCGTCGTGCGCGCCCCACAAATCACCGCCACGCCCGAAGAGGATGGCGCGGTCCTCTTCATCGTAGTGGCCCCCGCCCGGCGCCGCGCCGCCGACGTCGACCGCGCGCCACCCCTTCGGCGCGCTGTCGAGGATTTTCCGGTTAGCCGTGTCCCCCAGCGCGATGGGAAGGTCCGGTGGAGTCGCCTGCGTCAACGCGAGACGCAGTGGCTCATCAACGGCCAGCTCCTGCGTGCCAAGCCGTTCAAACGCCGCCTCAATCTCGTCAAAGCTTGCGGTCTTGAAGTCGGGTAGCGCAAACGGCTCTGCGTTCGTTGCCAGGTACCAGTTGTTCTCGCCGACACCACCTTCGGGCCGAACGATCCGCAGCGACCACATCGTTGCGAGCCAGTTGTATCCGGCGAACTCGTCGTAGTAACGCCGCATCATTTCGGGTTGCGCGGCGGTGTCGAACACCACGTTGAATTCGCCGACGAGGAAGGGCACGTTGAGCGTGTTGAGGTACGCGGCGCGGGCCGGCGTCAAGGTGGTGAGGTAGTTCGCGTGTGCCGCGAGCGTCGGCGCGCCCTGGCCGAACAGGCCGGGGTAGTGGTGCTCGGTTAGCCCGACATTCGTCCAGCCGTGCGCGCGCGGATCGCCGTAAAAACGAATGCCCTGTAGCGTGCCGGGCGCGAAGATCAGCGTTTCCGGATCGACTTCGCGAATCGAGTCATACAGCTTGCTCACGAGCTTCAGCAGCGGGCCACGGACATCCGTGCGGTAGTCGTGCCACGGCTCGTTCAGCAGGTCGTAGGCTATGACGGCGTCGCGGTCGCGATAGCGCTCGGCGATACGCTGCCACAACCAGGCCGTCCGGCGCTGGCACCCCGCATCATTCCACAGGCGGTTCCGCCCTTTGCGGCCGGTGGTCATGTCGACGCTTTGCCCGCCGGGCGCGCCGTGCATATCGAGAATGACGTACACGCCCGCCGCCTCAGCCATATCCACAGCGCGATCGAGCCACTCAAACGCGTCGTCGCGCAGCTCAACTGGCGTTGATTCATCGGCGAGCAGTCGGTGGTGGAACGGTACGCGCACGACGTTGAACTGAAAGTGACGAACGAGTTCGAGCTCGCGCGGCGTAATCCAGTTGCGGCGGTATGTGTCGAGAAGAGCCTCTGCCCGGTTCTGCCCGAAGCGGTCCTCGAACGCTTTGATGATCTCGTGTTGATCGGCGAACTGGTTGCTCACGCCGAGCATCCACGGTTCAAGCAGCAGCCAGTTACCCAGGTTGCAGCCCTTGAGAACGATAGGGCGGTCCTGGTCATCGACCAGCCTGGAGCCCGACACGCGCAGGTGAGGCAGCGGTTCGGCCACGGCCGCGGCAAGCAGCGCAGTCTGCACCAGCAGCGCGATACCAACGCGCCAGCAAACTCCCTGCCTGCCTCCAGTTCCCGGCACTCGGGCTACTCCTGCGATAACTCGTTTGGATCGTCGTAGACCTTGTCCCAGCCGTTGGCGATGAACAGATTGCGCCCTTCATCCGTGTAGTCCGGCTCGTTCGAATGCGGGCTGAGCTCGAAGTACTCCTCGCCCGTCATCGGCGCTACGTGCCCGTCGGCGTACGCCACGTTGATTTGCCGTCGGCCCTCGGTGCCGTGCGGAATGTCCTTGAGTGACCACTGCGGGAAAACAATGTCGTACGACAGGATCGCGATAGCCGGCGAAGCGACCTGCCCCACGGCACGCCCCAGC
Organism: Phycisphaerae bacterium; assembly: GCA_963675745.2. Lineage (GTDB taxonomy): Bacteria > Planctomycetota > Phycisphaerae > UBA1845 > Fen-1342 > JAFGRR01. The sequence goes on along the minus strand of CAXXWX010000026.1, from coordinate 193,170 downwards.
GGCTTGCGCGGCGGGCGCGGATGAACGACTGCCTTGTGGGTGTTGTAGCGATAGTGGTTGGCCGCGGGGCTCTTGATCCAACTGACGCCGTTCGGATCGGTGGTGTTGGGCGTGGCTGGACGACGTTCGACCGACGGACAGCGAAAGACCTTTGAGAACGCGATGATGTTGTAATCAACCGGGTCGACGGGCACATCCTGTCCGCGCACGCCGCCCAGGTATGGAATCAGCGCATCCTGGGTGTAGTTGGCGAATGTGAGGTCATTGTAAAAGTATCGTTCCCAGAAGAAGTTCTTGGCGATTGGGTAGCGCTCGTCATTGTCGTTGATGTAAAGCAGCGTGGCCATGTTCTGCTGCCGGAGATTCGATTGGCACAGTACGCGCATGGCTTGCCGGCGCGCGTGCGCCAGCGACGGCAGCAGAATGGAGATCAATAACGCAATGATCGCCACGACAACGAGCAGCTCAATCAGCGTGAACGCCGTCTGACGACTGGCCGGCCGCTGCACTGCGTTGTTCGAGGTGGAATATGCCTGCATAGCCCGAGTCCCTTGGGGCGTGCCTATTCAGCCTGGATCCGTTGCCCGCTGGGTGTCATACGCACCGCCCGGTCCGGCGGCGGTGCGGTGGTCTGGTTGATCTCCAGAAACGCATCCAGTTCGGAACGCAGTTTCCCCGAATTGCCATTACGCCGGAAACCTTGCGCCAACTGGCGACAGAGCCAACGGCCGGCCTGATTGCCAAGCTCGGCGGCGTTCTGGCAGACCGCGGTGTAGACCGGGTGGGTGGTCTTTCGCAGACGCTCGTCATCCACGCCCACGATCGAAAGCTCGTTGGGGATACGCACGTTTACTTCCAAGGCGCGGCGGAGCACGCCGAGCGTCAACTGCGGGTCGGTCAAAAACAGCGCGGTGGGGGGCTCGCGCAGCGATACCAGGCGGTTGAACGCCGCCGCACCACCGCCGATCTCGGCGCTGATGGGCACGATCAACTCCGGATCGATCCCGATACCGGAGCGGGTAAGCACCTCTTCGTAAGCTGCGATTCGATCACGATGATCGGTGTCAAGGATGGTGTTGTGGGCGATCGCGATGCGTTGGTGTCCGAGTTGCAGGAGGTGCTCGATCGCCTGCCGGCTGGCCTGCACCGAGTTGCAGTACGCGTAGTTCACACGCTCATCATCAAAGCGGTCGGCAATCACGACGTGGGGCACGCCATCGGCGGCGATCTCCAGCGCCACATGCCGAGACCCTTCATCCACGCGTACAAGCAATCCCTCAACACCCTTGCGCGTCGCAAACGCGCCGAACGATTCCTCCGGCTTGCGATCGAGGGGGTTGAGTGTGCACACGTCATAATGCAGCGATAACGCGGCCCGCGTCACGCTACCCCACACCAGCGCGTCATATCCGCTGTACCGTGGCCCGGTCGTTTCATCAAAGAAGAGCAGGCCGACGCGACCCGTACGAGGGGGTTTGCGGACGAATTCGTACCCCACGCGGCGCGCTTCGGCGAGCACCTTCGCGCGGACGGGCTCGCTAACATCGGGGGAGTTGTTCAGTGAGCGCGAGACAGTCGCCGGTGAGACGCCCAGCTTGCCCGCAATGCCTCGAACGGTTGCCGTACCCATTGTTACATATCCGGTGTTGTTTCAGGTTGTTCACGAAACAATTCTGATCCGCTCATGCCTTCAGGGTAACTCAAATAATAGCCATTTGCAAGGTGTTTTCCGAGAGTATTGTGGCAAACGACCTTGATTGGTGTTGCTCAAGTCGCTAAACTGGCACATGTGTTTCTGAAACAAAGTCGATGTGTTCACCACACTTGCGAGGCAGCCTTTTATGAGCTTCCCAAATGGATTTTTATGGGGCGTTGCGGCCGCCGCCTATCAGATCGAGGGCGCTGTCGAGGCTGATGGCCGCAGCCCGTCGGTCTGGGATGCGTTCTCCGCACGTCCGGGAGCGGTTTTTGGCGGCCACACCGGCGAGGTCGCGTGCGATCACTATCACCGCTATCCCGAGGATGTGGCTCTGATCGCGGACCTGGGGGCCAAGGCCTATCGCCTCTCCGTGAGCTGGTCGCGCGTTCTGCCGGACGGGACGGGCACAGCTTCGGCTGCCGGACTGGATTTTTACGATCGAGTCGTGGACGCGTTGCTGAGCCGCGGCATTACGCCCTGGATTACGCTCTTTCACTGGGATTTCCCGGAGACGCTGTTTCGGCGCGGCGGTTGGCTGAACCGGCAGGTCGTCGATTGGTTCGGTGACTACACGCGCGTGGTCGTCGAACGGTTGGGAGACCGTGTCCAGCACTGGATGACCCTCAACGAGCCGCAGTGCTTCATGGGGCTGGGCCATGAAACGGGCATACACGCACCGGGAATGCGCTATGACCAGCCACATGTGCTGCGTGGGATTCATCATGCCCTGATGGCCCATGGCCGAGCGGTGCAGGTGATACGCTCGACGGCGACGCTTTCGCCACAGATCGGCTGGGCACCACACGGGGCCATTCCGTATCCGGCGACATCGGCGGAGGCTGATGTCGCGACCGCCCGCCATGCTTTTGAGAGCGTCTCGGGCAAACCCGGCTGGTGCTTCTCGAGCACATGGTATTCCGACCCCGTGGTGCTCGGAGAGTACCCCGCAAGCGGCTTGCAGCACTTCGGCCATGAGATGCCGACAGGCTTTGAGCGCGACCTGACGCTGATCAGCCAACCGCTGGACTTCTTCGGCGTGAATATCTACCAGGGGATTCCGACGGCATCGACGCCGGGCGCGGGTGAGCCGTGCGAGTCGGCGCGGCCGCGTGGATACCCGCAGACAATGTCGCACTGGCCGGTCGATCCACTGGTGCTGTATTGGGGGCCGCGTTTCCTGCACGAGCGTTATCGCCTGCCGATCTACATCACGGAAAACGGGTGCGCCGCGATGGACTGGGTACACGTGGATGGGCACGTGCATGACGCGCCGCGCATCGACTTCACCGCACGCTACCTGGTGGCGCTGCGCCGGGCGATTGCCGACGGTATCGACGTTCGCGGTTACTTCCACTGGTCGATTCTCGACAATTTTGAGTGGGCGGAAGGGTATCGCATGCGTTTTGGGCTGATCTACGTGGATTTCGAGACCCTGGAACGCATCCCCAAGGACTCGTATTCGTGGTATCAGCAGGTGATCCTCTCGAACGGCGGTTGTCTGCCATCCGAGCCGTCGCCGCTGCGCTGAACACGGATTCGCACATCATTGGCCACCAGAAAGTCCCTCGGCGCGGCATCAGAAGATGATGCGCCGGTGGCGACAGCGGGCCGCCGGTTGTAGGATTCGCGCATGGGCACATCTTGCCGGTAACGAATCGGCACCACAACGTCCGTCACAGGAGGCAGACGATGGAAGACAATCAATTCCTGAGAGACCAGTTCGCGTCCATTCGCCGAGAGATTGAAGGTCTACAGGTGCGTCTTTTCTGGACGGTGATCATCGGATTGCTGGGCGTACCGACGATGACCTACGTGACATGGGACACCGACGCACTGGTCTGGCTTGTGCTGCCGTTCTTCATGCTCGTGCTCATCATGCTGTTTCTGGCGCAACACCACCAGATGGTGCGCGCCGGCCGCTTCATGCGGGAGGAGATCGAGCCGCGCCTGTCGAACACGCCGAGCTGGGAGACGTGGCTCGAATCGAAACCAGAGTTTCGCCTGCTCGATCGCCACTTCTTCGCGTGTTTCACGATCATTTTCTTCGTGTACTACGCGGTCTCGATGGCGACCTCGATCGAACGGCTGTGGGGGCTGGCCGCGGCGGAACGTTCGGGACTGATGTGGTCGTTCGTCTACAGCGCGGTGGCAACCTATATCATCGCGACCATCTGGGCGATCATCACGCTGCTGCAGCATTGGCGTTCGTCAGTCGGCACCGGTGGCCCGTCACAGGCGTAGAGCGCTGCGCAGCGGCACGGGTACCGCCGGACTGGCCGGCAATCAGGGCGCGTAACAACTGGATGGAGTCGCCTGCCACGGCCACCGTGTGAATGCGGGAGCTGCCTTAGCGGCGACGAATGCTCAGCAAGGCGGCGATGCCCAGTAGCAGCAGCGACGACGGTTCAGGAACGGCGCCGCTGATCTGAAGCCCCGTCATTGTGCCGTCGAGCACGAGTGAAACGCCCCACTTGCCGGTCTCGACCTCGTAGGGTTGGAGTCCCTGGACGAGGAAGTAGTCCCCGCCGTCGCCCTCGGTTCCCGGCAGCGACCAGCCATCCGCGTCGGGCGCGCCGTAGGCGAAGAAGCCGACAGGGCCGGTCGCGTCGGTGACGCCGAAGCCGCCGTTTGTGTCGACGTAACCGGCGAGGGTGTATGTCTCACCCGGAATGAGCCCGAGCAGGTTCATTGGGGCCGCTGCGCCGGAATCCTGAAGCACATTACCTGCCACCGGGTTCGACGTGACCGCGTCGCCGAAGATCTCGACGTCAAACGGCGTGTTCCCGCCGAACTCATCGAGCAGGTCAGCGGCGCCCGTGAACATGACGCTGTTCCAGACGGTTCCGCCGGCGGAGCTCAGGGCGGCGTCATCGCCGGCGTAGGTCTGGTCGCCGGCCAGGCCGCCCTCGAAATCGACGTTGACCACCGTGCCGTTTGCCGCCCCGATTCCGCACGCGGCAACCGCCAGCATCAACAAGATCCGCCAAGTGTGCATGGTATCTCCCTTCTGACTGAGTGTGGAGCCGCACAACCGAGTAGCTCGGCCGAGCGGTTCCGTGGCCCGATAGTTATCACACCAATGCTAGGCACGTCCGGGGGCGGGTGGTCAAGCACCGGGATTCGGGTGGCCGCATTCTCCGACGACGTGTCTGCCGGTCGCGACGTCCCGCCGCTGCTGATACCGTGCGGGCTAAAAGCGCTTGGACTCGGGCTCGCGATCAACTACCCTCGACGTACGTACGGGCTCGCCAGCGCAAAAGCGCGGGCCCCTTCATCATGTGCGCGAGGTTTGTATTGGATGTTCAGGCTCCGGTTCCTCACCGCCTCTGCGATTCTGGCCGCCGCACTGGTCTGGCCCGGCGATGCGGCAGGGCAGATCGGCTTCGCGGACAACGAGGCGGATCGCGTTCGCCTGTGGAACGCCGACTATTTCGAACTGGCAATGCGCAAGGCGGATGGGCGGCTGATCTACATCACCGATAAGACCACCGGCGCGCAGGTCTCGCCCGGAAACGTGCACGGCCCCTGGGTTTTGCGCTTCAGCGATGATTCCTGGCTCGACGGCGAGGATTTCTCGCCGACGGACCCATCCCGGCTCTTCTCGTACTCGTGGGACGCGCCGTCCACGACGCTGACATTGAGCTACCACGCGACCGGAACATACGCCTGCGATGTCACAATCTCGATCGCGCCCACGGATGGGCCCGAGGTGGACACGACACTGTCGATCGCCAACCACTCCAGCCATGCGGTGGAACTGCTTGCTTATCCCGTGCACCTCTCGTTTAGCCGCGGTGAGATTGAAGGTGTGTTCGTGCCGTACCAGGAGGGCATACGCCTGCTGCCGAGCTTCTTCGACAGCTACGACTTCGGTTCGCGTTACCCGGGCCAGATGTTCGCGGACTTTGCCTACACCGATTTGAGCGTGGGCAGTTTTGCCGTCTACCTGGTGCAAGACCGCCAGATACCGCTGAAGACCAGCAACTGGTTGATCCTGCGTGACGACACATACGCCGGCGGCGTCGCCAAGTACCACCACGATTATGACGTGGAGATCGGCTCGACGGAGCAATGGACCTCACCGACGACAGTGCTCAGCGTTGGGGCGGCGCTGGATGAGGCGATGGCGGCGTATTGGACACGCAGCGGTCATGACGCGATGCCGACGCTGGAAGACAAGCTCGGCGCGGCGTTGCGTGAACAACTCGCGCGTGCCGTGCTGCTGAAGTGCGATTTCCAGCAAGGCTCGTGGACCTTCGCGTCATTTCAGAGCTTCCTGGACAGTCTGCCGACAGGCAACCTGCTGCACCTGGTGGCGTTCTGGCCGAACGGGTTTGACGAGTACTACCCGGACTATCTGCCGCCCAACGCCGCGCTGGGGACGCAGAGCGAATTGCAGAACCTGGTGGCCTACGCCCGGTCAGCGGGGCATCTGGTCATGCCTTACACCAATCCCACGTGGTGGGATGATCAATCTCCGACGCTGGCGTCGCTGGGAACCGGTATCGTGGCGCGCGATCGCACGGGGAGCCTGATCTACGAAACCTACAACGGTCACGGCGGGTACGTGGTCACTCCGCAATCGCCGGCGGTCATCACGCGTCAGGATCAGACGCGCGACGAATTCACGTTGACCGTGCCCTGTGATTTCCTGTTCGAGGATCAGATCGGCGCGCGCGGCCAGCCGAGTTACGACGGCAATCCCGCCGCGCCTGACCCGACCCAATACACTCAGGGACTCATCGACGTAGCCGCGCGGAGCGCGCAACGGCTGCCGATCATGACCGAGGGAGGTTTTGATCGTCTGGCGTGGTTCGAAAGCGGCTACTGCAATTCGCAGACGATCGGCTGGCACCCGTGGCCGAGCGGCACTTACACGCCTTACCCGATGGCGCCGCTCTGGGCGCACGAGAACCTGATCTTCCACGCGCACAACCTCGCGGGCGCGACGATGGCGAACGACCTGCCCGCGCTGACGTACCACGTGTCGATGGGCTATTCGCTGGCGCACGATCTTTCGCTGCTGGATCTCGATTGGCTCGAGCTGTTGGACGCTTTCCAGAAGCACTTCGTGTCCACACTCGTCGGCGCCGGCATGACGTTCTTTGAGAACCTGGCGATCGAAGGACAGACGTGCACCGTCTTCGGCGACGGCACGGTGCTTACGGCAAACCTGACGCCGACCGGCATGTCGCAGGATGAGCATGTCATCGCCGCCGACGGCTTCCTGGCCGAAAGTAACGGCGCGGTCATTGCAGGCGTGCTGACCACTCTCAATGGCCAGGCGCTCGCCGGCTCCACGCCGCATTATCTGATTTTCGAACGGGCAGACTATCGCATCACGATTCGCCAACCGCGGGGCGACGACGGCGACCTGACGCTTTTGCGTCCCAGCGCGTGGGGCGACGACAGCCGCATTCGTGTCTTCGCGGTGACCGAAGCGGGGAGCGAAGTCGCTCGTCCGCGGACCATCGGGGCGAGCACTATACAGTTCGAGTACGTCGATTCCATCATGGCCCAACCGGTTGCCTACTTCGTCGTCGCCTACTGTCGATTGGGTGACGCCGATTGCGACGGCGGGATTGACTGGAATGACCAGCTCGCGCTCACGGACTGCCTGGCCGGCCCCGATACATCGCCGGTAGACGCGCAAGCGTGTCTCGAGGCCTTCGACTGCGACGCCGACCTGGACGTGGACATACAGGATTTTGTCGCGTTCCAACGCGCGTTTGATTCCGGGAGTTGACGGATTCGCGCGTGCAGACGTGGCGTCGCGGCTTCGCACGTCATGAGCCTGCCGCGGCTCGATTCGCCGGCGTTAGACGCTTACCCACTCACCACCCGCGCGAGCGCTCTTCACCGCCGCCTCAATGAACGCGATGCCCATGCGGCCGTCTGCCACGTTCGCGTATTTGCTGCCGTCGCAGTCGAATGGCCGTTTGTCGTGATACGCACGCACGTCGGCTTCAAAACAGCGGTGCAGCCGGGCGAACGCGTCATGAAACGCCTCGGGGTGCCCGCTGGGGATGGTCGGCTCGGCCATCAGGTCGGCCGGCAGATCCTCCAGGAACCCGTCGTTGGCGCTCACCGCGCCGCGGTAGTACACACGGTCGGGCTGGTCGGTGAGCCGGACAATAACGTGTTCCGGCGTCTCCGCGACCCAGACGAGCGAGCCCTTGGTGCCGTTGACCTCAATGCCCAGGTCGTTCTTGTGGCCGATCGCGATCTGCGACGCGCGAACGAGCGCCTTACCGCCGTTGGAAAGCTCGCAATACGCGGTGAAATGGTCGTCGAGCTGCCGGCCGTGGACAAAGGTCTCGAGGTCGGCGTGCAGGCGCGTGACATCGAGGCCGGTGATATAGCGGAGATGCATGAGCGCGTGCGTGCCGATGTCGCCGCCGCAGCAACTCGCGCCGGCGCGCGTGGGGTCGACGCGCCACTCGGCCTGAATGACGCCCTGATCCTCGGTGCGGTCGGCGAGCCAGCCCTGGAGGTAGTACGCATCGGCCCAGCGGATTTCGCCGAGCAGGCCGCTGCGCACGATGTGGCGGGCGAAGCGCGTGGTCCAGTGGCCGAGGTATGTGTGGGCGACGCCAAATGGAATCTTGTACTTATTCGCGGCCGCGACGAGCTGGTCGGCGTCTTCAAGTGTGACGGTCAACGGCTTCTCGCAGAACACGGGCAACCCCGCCGCCATACACTTCATTGCCGGGTCGAAGTGTACGTGATTGGGGGTAACGATCAGCACGTAGTCGAGTCGCTGGTCGGCGGGCTTGTCGCGCTGGGCCGCGATCATCTCGTCATAGCTGGCGTAGCCCTCGATTGGGTAGGGCCAGTTCTTCGCCTCATCGAGTGCGACTTTCGCATCGGGGTGCAGTGCGGCGGCGATGACGCGCCGGGTGCCGTCGAAGTGAATGGCTCGCTGATGGGGGTGGACGATGAACGCGCCGGCACCGCCGCCGACCAGACCGACATTGAGAGGACGCGGGGACATACAGGGCTCCTGGTTTGGTTGGTTAATCCGCGTGCATTGTCGGCCAGGTGTGACGGTTCTGGCAAGCGTGCCATGGGATTCAGGAGCAGAGAGAGCGTTGCGCGGGCGCCGTGACACAATCTGCGGACCGTAGCCATGTCGTCCCGCAGGGACGCAGTGAACATAGCCCAGTACGAAGTGCTGGGAGAATTGTGGCCATGTGAGAACCGAGTCCCACCGGGACGGCTGAGCTTTCAGTCGTCCCGTACGGGACTCAACGGCCGGGTACGCGATCCAAACCCAGCACTGCGTGCTGGGCTATATTCAGATGCCCCTGCGGGGCAGATGACTCGGAAACCCCCGGCGCTGAATTCCCGCCGCACGTGTCCCGGAGCGTTGCGCGCGCTTCGATGCGGCGCCGTTGCGGGCGGGGGGCTCGTGAAGTATCTTCCAGGGGCTGATTCTGTCTCGAACCGAGCCGGCGGCGCCGGCGGGCTGCGTACGGGAGCGTGGTGATGAGACCGACCGTCAGATTCCTGACCGACGAGCTGATCGAGCAGATTGTCCGCGAGGCACGCGGCGTCCTCTGTAGTATCGGCGTCGAGATACACAACGATGGCATCCTCTCGATGCTCTCAGACCACGGCGCCACTGTGGATGGAAACGTGCGGCGCGTCGTCTTGACCGACGAGATCATCTATCGAGCCCTCGAATCCGCCCCTGGAACATTTGCGCTGTACGACGTGCTTGGTGAGCAGACCCACGAGCTGGGCGGCTCAAACGTCTACTACACGCCCGGTTCGGCGGCGATCAACGTTTTGGATTATGACTCCAACACGACGCGCACGCCCAAGACGCATGATTATGTGCGTTATGCAAAAGTCGTCAGTCAACTCGGCAATATCGCATCCCAGAGCACCGCGCTGATCCCGCGCGATGTTCATGAGCGAATCTCCGACAGCTTTCGCCTGTACCTGAGTCTGCTTTTCTGCGAGAAGCCGGTTGTGACAGGCGCGTTTACGGTGGACGCCTTCAACATCATGCGCGATCTTCAGCTAGCGGTGCGCGGATCAAGCGAGGCGCTGGCGGCCAAGCCGCTCAGCATATTCTCATGTTGCCCGACGGCGCCGCTCAAGTGGAGTGATGTCACTTCCCAGAACGTGGTCGATTGTGCCTTGAGCGCTATTCCCGTTGAGTTCATTTCGATGCCGCTGGCGGGTTTTGTCGCGCCGGTGACCCTCGTGGGCAGCCTGGTGCAACACACCGCCGAGACTCTGAGCGGCGTGGTCATCTCCCAGCTTGCCAAACCGGGCGCGCCGATACTCTATGGCGGCTCGCCGGCGATTTTCGACGTTCGCTATGAGACCACGCCGATGGGCGCTGTCGAGACGATGATGCTGGACTGCGCGTACAGCGAGATCGGCAAGCACGTCGGGCTGCCGACGCAGGCCTACATCGCGCTCAGTGACAGCAAGCAGCTTGACGCCCAGGCGGGCCTGGAATCATCCATGGGTGCGACGCTGGCGTCGCTCGCCGGGATCAACAACATTTCGGGGCCGGGCATGCTCGACTTCGAGAGCTGCCTGAGCATCGAGAAGCTGATCTTGGACAACGAAATCTGCGGGATGACCTTGCGCATGTTGAAGGGCATCGAGCCCCGCGAGGACTTTCCGGCCCTGCCTCGCTTCGAAGAGCTGCTCGCGGAACACCATCTGCTGATCTCGAAGCACACGAGACGCCACCTGCGTGACGAGCACCTTTTCCCGGGCGTGACGATTGATCGGGCCAACCGATCACGTTGGCAGGAAGAGGGCGGTCTCAGTCTTCGCGAGCGGGCGCATGGCGAGGTACAGCGACTGCTGGCCGCCTATCAGCCGTCGCGTCTGGCGGACGACATCAAGGTGGAGTTGACCCGCCTCATGGAGGCTGAGGCCCGCCGGTTTGGCATGGACGGCCTGCCTGAGTGTGGCGAGTAAGGGCGGTCCCGCCGACGCCGTCGTACGGGAGCGGATCGGCGCGCGGCTTGGACACTGAATGCGTCAAGACCTGCATGGAGAACCGGCATGGATACGTTGGCCGAGCTTGCCGAGAGCGTCGTTAACGGCGATGAGGACCAGGCGGCGAAACGCACGAGCCAGGCAATAGACGCCGGTCTCTCCGCGAAGCAGATCCTGGACAGTGGTCTGATTGGCGGGATGACCACGGTCGGTGAACGATTCAAGGCGCACGAAATCTTCCTGCCGGAAGTGCTCATGGCCGCCAAGGCGATGAACGCCGGGCTGGACTTGATCAGACCGTTGCTCATCAAGGACGACGTGCCATCGTTGGGCAAGGTCGTTGTTGGCTCGGTGCAGGGTGATTTGCACGACATCGGCAAGAACCTGGTCGGCATCATGCTCAAGGGCGCGGGGTTTGACGTCGTCGACCTGGGTAACGACGTGGCACCGGAGCGCTTCATCGACGAGGCCAGGAAGCTGGCCGCGCCGGTGATTGGAATGTCGGCCCTGCTGACGACAACCATGCCGGCGATGAAAACTGTGGTCGATTTGCTGCGCGAGCGGGGACTGAGCGGCGAGATTCGCACGATTGTCGGCGGGGCGCCGGTGTCTGCGGAGTTCGCCCGCGAGATCGGGGCCGACGCCTACGGCTTCGACGCGGTCAGCGCGGTCGAGCAGGTCAAGAGTCTTGTCGGCATGACGTAGAGCGCAGCGCCGGGGGCCGCCGGCACGCCTGCGGCGCCGCTTTCCGCGGCGGCCGAAGAAACGCCCGACGAATCCTCGTATCTTCAAACGGTCGCATCCTCTCATTCGCTATACTCGACGATAGTAAGGGATGGAAGCACTATCTCCGCAGGAGGTCACGATGCGCCGATCGAAGCGGCAGTTCATCCATGTGGGGCAATTCGCATTGCTTGTCATCGCTGTCGGCCTGACCGCGACATCGTTCGGTCAATCGCCGGAATTCCGCGCCATGTGGGTAACGCGTTACGAGTGGCCCGACGCGGACGAGGCGACCTGCAAGCAGATCATCGACGAGATTGTGCAAGACGTCGCCGCCGCCAACTTCAACGCCGTCTTCTGGCAGATCCGCGGCCAGGCGGACGTGCTGTATCCCTCGCCGTACGAGGTCTGGTCGCCGCTGATCGGCGGGACCGATCCGGGTTGGGACCCGCTCGCCTATGCCATCAGCGCCGCCCACGCCAGCGGCCTCGAGTTTCACGCCTACATCAACACGCACACATGCTGGCAGAGCGTGCCGGCGTCGGCACACACGCTGCCGCCCGACCCGAACCATGTTCTGTACAGCCACTGTCTGGCGGACGATCCCGCCCACCGCGACTGGCTGCACCATGAGGTGCCCAATGCCCCCGCGCAGTTCAGCGAGAGCGAGTATGTCTGGTTCGCGCCGGGAGTGCCCGACGTACAGGCATACATACGCCAGCAGGTGCTGTACGTCGTCGAGAACTACGATGTTGACGGCGTGCATTACGATCGCATCCGCACGCCATGGAGCAATGAGCCATCTTATGACCCCATCAGCATGGCGCGCTTCAACGATCCCCAGACCAACCCCGACGGTCTTGACCTGACACAGTGGACCGCTGATCAGATTACGCGCAACGTCCGCAACATCTACGCCGAGATCATGTCTGTCAGGCCGCAGGTGAAGGTCAGCGGGGCGGTCTACTCGAATCCCGCGACCGCTCCGACAAACCAGCATCAGGATGCGCTCGGCTGGGTGAACGCCGGCGCGCTCGATATCGCCGTACCGATGATGTACTTCTCCGGCGGAGCGGGAACGACATGGGACACGCGGCTTCAGACCTGGATTGCCGGCGCTGGCGAGCGACACGTGGTTGCGGGGCACAGCACCAGCCAGGGCGTGACCTCGCTGCTGGAGCAGATCGATCTGTCGCGCACGCGCGGTGCCCAGGGCAACAGCGTCTTTTCCTGGAGTTCGTTCGATTACTGGAGCGATTACACGGCGGGCCCGTATGCCGGTGCGGCCGGCGTGCCGGCTATGCCCTGGAAGACCTCGCCGGCCACAGCAGTGGTCTATGGCTACGTTTCGGACACCGGCGGCCTGCCGGTGGTCGATGCGCAGGTTACTCGGACCGGATCAGCTTACACCGCGCTGTCCTCGGGCGACGGTTTTTACTCGTTTCTGCTCGTGCCGGACGGGACCTATACGCTTACGGCATCTCATCCAGGCTACAGTCCGGGGTCCGGCCCCGTTGTATCAGTCGTAGCGGGTGACGTTGTACGCCGGGACATTACGCTCGGCGCACCGCTTCCGCCGGTGATTGCGGAGGTCTCGCCCGACCCCGACACGGTGGTTGCGGGCGAGCAGTACATCCTGCAACTCCAACTCGCGCAGGGCGTGGCGAGTTCGTGGAGCGTCATTTCCGGCCCGCCAACGGCCAGCGCGGACAACGGCCTGGTCAGTGGTTGGGCGCCGACGGTTGGCGAAGTGGGTCAGACGATCTCATTCACGGTGGAGGCGTCGAACGCATCCGGCAGTGACCAGGAGACCTGGGGCGTGACGGTTCTGCCGCCGCCGCCGTGTTCGCATCACATGCTGAGCGACTTCGAGGGTTACTCACATGGCGAACGCGTGCTCTTCAATCACCCGCGCTATAGCGGTTCGACGTCGACGGATTTGGAGGAATCGCCTGATATCGCAGAGGTTTCGGACACGGTCGGCGGCTACAGCCCGACGCAGTCATATGCGATTCAATGGCAGTTTGTGGATACTGATCCTCAGCGCTGGATGCGCCTGACCACGCACAACGCACCAGTCGTGCCCAACCCCACGATCGCCCTCGATCGACCGGTGCGGGTCCGGCTGCGTCTCGACACGGGGCGTCTGCGCTTAACGCTTGGCATCCGCGAGACGGGAACGACGGCCGACATCGGCGCGGACGGCGGCACGTCCGGCACAATTGAATGGGTCGGTGCCGCAAGTGACGTGAACGGTGCACCACAAGGCGTCCTCGTTGAACCCATGCCCGGTGTCTGGCAGACCTTCGTTTTCGACCCGCTCACCGACCCGATCCACGGAATGACCGGCAACGGTAATCTCGCGTCTGACAATGACAAGGGTGTCCTCGAACACCTGGGCTTCAGCATCGTCGATACCGTCGGGCCGTTCACGGTCTACCTCGATGACATCGAACTGCTCTGCGGGCTGCCTGAGTTCGGCGATCTGGACGGCGACGGCGATGTTGACGGCGACGACTTCGAGGTTTTCCGACTGGTCATGGCCGGCCCGGACATCACCATCCCGCCGCCTGGCGGCGACCCGGGCGATTTCGCGAACGCCGATGCTGACCAGGACAACGACGTGGATCTGCAGGACTGTGCCGAATTCCAGACGGAGTTCACCGGGCCGTAACGTAAACCGAAGCGGTCGGCCTTGTGCCTTGCCGCGGCGACACCGACGCGTTCGTCTTGTGGAACCTGTGGGACCGACCTCCGGTCGGTCAGGCCTTGTGGGACCGGTTTCCAACCGGTCAGGCCTCGGCGGTGCAGGTCGTATCGGCGGCCTGCTAACCATTAGCGATTCCGACGACCCAAGCGGCTTGATCCTTGCAGTCGGAGTGATTCTGCGGAGCAAGGCGTCCGTGGCTGTCCCCACTTGTACTCTGTTTGTGCTGTTTGTACGGTTGTGGAGAGAGAAGAAAGCTCTCGCAGTATCTTCTTGGCAAGTGACACAAGAGTGCTCGGATGTTCTCACGCATGAATCGGCTTACAGGGCCGTTCGTCGCTTCGGTTATGCGTTGGCTGGCAGTCTTTGGCGTGCTGGCGCTCGTCGTCGTGGGCACATTGGGGATTGCGAGTAGTCTTGGCGACGTTACCGGCATGCTCTGGTTACGGGTATCTGACGCAGACCTTACGTTAGACTGTGGCAATGGCATCTTCCGCGTCATCACACGTCACGAAGGTCCTTGGATCAGTGATGAGCCCATGGATACCGGACTGTTCTCGATTTACTGGGCGTACCCGGCGGAATCAGACGGTTTCGTGATGAACGGAATCGCACTTCCCTGGTGGCTTCTGTTCGTAGCCCTCGCGGTGCAGCCTGCTCTATATGTTCTGATTGTCTGGAGGAGGCAACGTCGGCTGAGCACCAGGATACGACTGGGCCAGTGTACTCAATGTGGATACGATCTAAGGGGTTGCCCGGGACCCCAGTGTCCGGAATGCGGTACCGTGTTGCGCACTGAGCAGCTCAGTACTCAGCGGCGATCATGACATCTCAGGCGGGGCGTTTGCTGCCACGACAGGTGACGTTGACGCATTGAACCAGACCCTGATGGGCGGCGGCACAGGCATGCAGATGCTTCCCCCGTGTTTCTGGTTAGGCCTGCGAAAGCCGGCCGGCCACCTTGCCCCTGGATGCTCCAACCAGCGCGTTGAATCCTCCAACTTTTTGCACCGGCCTGCGGTACCGATCTGACACTAGAGATCCTGACCGCGGAAACGCGAAGGACGGCTGCCGTCAGGGCGGAAGTGCGATCGGCGCCCGGTGGGACAGTCCGGCTCTTGCCACTGCACGGGCTGTGGCGGCTCGAACTTGTGTTGTCCGCACCGGCCACTCTAAGCGGCGGGACTCTCTGGCAACATCCTGTTTCATGGACTGGCCGCGCCTGCTGCTTGCGGCATGGCACAGCAGGGACACTCGAGCCGAGCAAACTTGTGGACCAAGGAGACAGACAGTGACTTCACGACACCTGGTGGGGGCGGTCCTGGTTGCCCTGGAGCTGGCGGCAACGGCTCAGGCCGAAGTGCTCTATGCCGACGTGCCGGTTTCCGATAGTGGAACGTCCAACAGCATCGCATATCCGAACACGAGTCGCAATGTCGCGATGGCACCGGACGGGACCATCTATGTCCTGTACCGCAACCCCAGCGGCATCTGGGTGGCGCGGAGCACCAATCGCGGCGAGAGCTTCCAGGCTCCGGTGCAGGTCAATGCGTCGTCGGCGGAAGCCGAGATTGCCGTCGACGCTGACGGCGTTGTACACGTCGCCTGGGTCGAGGGTGGTCAGGCGACCTTCTCACGCAGCACGGATAACGGCGTGTCGTTCAGCGCGCCGAGCAGCCTTGGGGCCGCCTCCAGCACCGTCCACATGGCCGTGGATTCCCCATATGTGTACATCATAACCAGGGATGGGGCGACCCTCTTCCGCAACGGCAGCAACGGCTCTGGGGCGTTCAGCACGACCACGGTGGACGATTGGCGTATGTATGCCGACGTACACGTTGATCCCGATACGGGCGACGTCTACGTTCAGACTGATGACCCGACAGTCTACGTCTTCAAGAGCACCGACCATGGAGCCACGTTTAGTGGGCCATACACACCCGGTGGTTCGATCATGTATTCCACCACCGTTTTGGCGTCCACCGACGGCGGAGTCTTCCTCTACACATGCGGCAGCGGCAGCGACGCGCTGCGCATCGATGTATCGGACTACTCGCAAACGGCGCTGACCTTTGGCACCACTTCGATCAGTCAGGGACGCACGTTGGCCGTCGACGCGTTTTCCAACGTGATCGACGGGTACGTGGACGGCGCCAGCGTCAAATACGCCATCAGCACTGACAATGGCGCGTCGTTTGACGACGCCGTCACCATCGCCAGCGCCAACTATCTCAGTTTGGGGCTGAACAACCGGTATGGCGATATCGTCGCAGTGTACGAGCAGGGCGGGGAGATCTTCTGCACCGTGTACGGGGGCGAGATCATCCAGGCTCCGACCGTGGACACCGCCGCCATCAGTAACATCGCCGCTACCTCAGCTACGGGCGGCGGTGACGTCGTTGCCGACGGCGGTGACACGGTTACGGCCCGTGGCGTGTGCTGGAGCACATCAGAGAGCCCGACCACTGCTGACAGCAAGACGACCGATGGCACGGGCACCGGCGAGTTCACCAGCAGCATCACCGGCCTGACCACGGGCACGACCTACTACGTACGGGCCTATGCCACCAACAGCGTCGGTACGAGCTACGGCAGCCAGGTGTCGTTCACGACCAACGCCGTCCCGACGGTCACCACGGCCGCCGTGACGGAGATCACCACCACAACAGCTACCTCGGGCGGTAATGTCACCGACGACGGCGGCGAGACCGTCAGCGCTCGGGGCGTGTGCTGGAGCACATCGACCAATCCGACCATTGGCGATGACAAGACGACTGACGGCACCGGCACCGGCGAGTTCACCAGCAGCATCACCGGACTGGCGGCCGGCACGACGTACTATGTTCGCGCATACGCCACCAGCAGCGTCGGCACTGCTTACGGCAGCGAGATCGAGTTCACTACCGGCATCTCCGTGACAGCATCTGGTGGCTCGGCGGACTACTTCATTGGCGGGGACGCTGCTGCGGTGGATCCCGACCTCGAGATCGTCGCCAGCGACATCACCGACTTCATGGTCAGCATCACCACCAACTTCGACACGGATGACGTGCTCGCGTACACCGGAGCGCTGCCGGGCGGCGTCACGGCGTCGTACAGCGGTACCACCGGCATCCTCTCATTCAGCGGAACCGCCAGCGCCGCTGATTGGCAGACCTTGTTGCGCACGGTCACATTCAGCTCGACCTCGGCCAGCCGGGCCACGCGCACGATCGCCTTCACCGCGGGCGGGGCGATTCCACTGGGCAGCACCACGCACTTCTACGAGTACGCCGCCAGCGACGAGATCACTTGGAGCGACGCCCGGGACGCCGCGGCCGCCAGCGCCTTGTTCGGCATGCAGGGCTATCTTGCCACCATCACCTCGCAGGAAGAGAACGACTTCATTACGCTGAAGTTGGCCGCGGACGCGTGGATTGGCGGCAGTGATGAAACCGTGGAGGGCGTCTGGAAGTGGGTGACCGGCCCCGAGGCCGGGACGCAATTCTCGAACGGCAGCACGCCGGTCGGCGGCCAGTTTGCCAATTGGAATCCAGGGGAGCCCAACAACAGCGGCGGCAATGAGCACTGCGCCGAGATTTATTCCTCCGGCGGTGGAAAGTGGAACGATCTGCCCGACGATCCCATCCTTGATGGATATGTGGTGGAATACGGCGGTATGGCGGGTGATCCGGCGGTGCAAATCACAGATACGCGCGATGTGACAGTCAGCGCGCTGCCAACCGTGACCACCACAGCCGTCTCGAACATCACAGCGACGACGGCCGACTCGGGCGGGAATGTGACGGATGACGGTGGCGATGCGGTCACGGCGCGCGGCGTTTGCTGGAGCACGTCAGAGAGCCCGACCACCGCCGACAGCAAGACGACCGACGGTACGGGAACCGGTGAGTTCACGAGCAGTATCACTGGACTATCCGCAGGGACGACTTATTACGTTCGGGCTTATGCGACGAACGCCGTCGGCACGAGCTATGGCAGCCAAGTCTCATTCACGGCGGATTCGGCGCCGACGGTGACCACCACCGCGATCACGAACATCACCGAAACGACGGCTGATTCGGGTGGTAACGTTACCGACGATGGCGGCGATACGGTCACGGCGCGTGGCGTTTGCTGGAGCACGTCGGAGAGTCCGACCACCGCCGACAGCAAGACGACCGATGGCACGGGAACCGGTGAGTTCACGAGCAGCATCACGGGTCTGACGGCCGGCACGACGTACTATGTTCGGGCGTACGCCACGAACGCCGTCGGTACGAGCTATGGCAGCCAAGTCTCATTCACGGCGGATTCGGCGCCGACGGTGACCACCACCGCGATCACGAACATCACCGAAACGACGGCTGATTCGGGTGGTAACGTTACCGACGATGGTGGCGACACGGTCACGGCGCGCGGCGTTTGCTGGAGCACGTCGGAGAGTCCGACCACCGCCGACAGCAAGACGACCGACGGCACGGGTACCGGCGAGTTCACGAGCAGCATCACGGGTCTGACGGCCGGCACGACGTACTATGTTCGGGCGTACGCCACGAACGCCGTCGGTACGAGCTACGGCAGCCAGGTCTCGTTCACGGCGGATTCGGCGCCGACGGTGACCACCACCGCGATCACGAACATCACCGAAACGACGGCTGATTCGGGTGGTAACGTGACGGACGATGGTGGCGACGCGGTCACGGCGCGTGGCGTTTGCTGGAGCACGTCGGAGAGTCCGACCACCGCCGACAGCAAGACGACCGACGGCACGGGTACCGGCGTGTTCACGAGCAGCATCACGGGTCTGACGGCCGGCACGACGTACTATGTTCGGGCGTACGCCACGAACGCCGTCGGTACGAGCTACGGCAGCCAGGTCTCGTTCACGGCGGACAGTGCGCACCGACGGTGACGACGACGGCGATCTCGAACATCACAGAGACGACGGCCGACTCGGGTGGCAACGTGACGACGATGGCGGCGACGCGGTTACGGCACGTGGTGTGTGCTGGAGCACGTCAGAGAGCCCGACCACCGCCGACAGCAAGACGACCGATGGCACGGGGACCGGCGAGTTCACGAGCAGTATCACCGGCCTGAGCCGCCGGCACGACGTACTATGTCCGGGCGTACGCCACGAACGCCGTCGGCACGAGCTATGGCAGCCAAGTCTCATTCACGGCGGATTCGGCACCGACGGTGACGTGACCAACGTCACGGACGACGGCGGCGATGCCGTCACTGGCACGTCAGAGAGCCCGACGATCGCCGACAGCAAGACGACCGATGGCGAACCGGTGAGTTCACCAGCAGTATCACCGACCTAACCGCGGGCACGACTTACCACGTCCGAGCCTACGCGACCAATGCCGTCGGCACCAGCTACGGCAGCCAAGTCTCGTTTACGGCAGATTCGCTGCCGACCGTAACTACCACAGCCGTATCCAACGTCGCCGATACCACCGCCGACTCGGGTGGCAACGTGACGGACGAAGGTGGCGACACGGTTACAGCGCGCGGCGTTTGCTGGAGTACGTCGGAGAGTCCGACCACCGTCGACAGCAAGACGACCGACGGCACGGGAACCGGCGAGTTCACCAGCAGCATCACCGGGCTGACCGCCGGGACGACTTACTACGTTCGGGCCTACGCGACCAACGCTGTCGGCACGAGCTACGGCAGCCAGGTCTCGTTTACGTCCGACAGTGCGCCGACCGTGACGACGACGGCGATCTCGAACATTACCGAGACAGCCGCCGACTCGGGCGGCAACATCACCGACGATGGCGGCGACGCGGTCACGGCGCGTGGCGTTTGCTGGAGCACGTCGGAGAGCCCGACGACCGCTGACAGCAAGACGACCGACGGTACGGGAACCGGCGAGTTCACGAGCAGTATCATCGGGCTGACCGCCGGGACGACTTACTACGTTCGGGCTTACGCGACGAACGCCGTCGGCACCAGCTACGGCAGCCAAGTGTCGTTTACGGCAGATTCGCTGCCGACCGTAACTACCACAGCCGTATCCAACGTCGCCGATGCCACCGCCGACTCGGGTGGCAACGTGACGACGAAGGCGGCGACGCGGTGACAGCGCGTGGCGTTTGCTGGAGCACGTCGGAGAGTCCGACGACCGCCGACAGCAAGACGACCGACGGTACGGGAACCGGTGAGTTCACGAGCAGTATCACCGGCCTGACCGCCGGGACGACGTACTATGTCCGGGCGTACGCCACGAACGCCGTCGGCACCAGCTACGGCAGCCAAGTCTCGTTCACGGCTGACAGTGCGCCGACGGTGACGACGACGGCGGTCTCCAACATCACTGAGACAGCCGCTGACTCGGGCGGTAATGTCACAGACGACGGTGGCGATGCGGTGACAGCGCGTGGTGTTTGCTGGAGCACGTCGGAGAACCCGACCACGGCTGACAGCAAGACGACCGACGGTACGGGCACCGGAGAGTTCACGAGCAGTATCACCGGACCTGACCGCCGGCACGACTTACTACGTCCGAGCCTACGCGACCAACGCCGCGGGAACGGCGTATGGTGATGAGGTCAGCCTCACCACGGCCGCTCTCACCACGGTCGCGACCGTGACAACCGCCGCGGTGTCGGACATCACGATTACATCTGCACGATCGGGGGGCGCCGTGGCTGATGACGGCGGAGCCGATGTCAGCGTCCGCGGTGTGTGCTGGAGCATGTCGGAAAGTCCGACCACCGCTGACAGCAAGACTACTGACGGCACGGGTACCGGCGAGTTCACCAGCACCATCACAGGGCTGACCGCCGGCACGACATACTATGTCCGGGCGTATGCCACGAACGCCATCGGTACCAGCTATGGTAGCCAAGTGTCGTTCACGGCGGACGCCGCGCCGACGGTAACGACGACCGTGATCTCCAACATTACCACGACGACCGCCGATGCCGGTGGCAATGTTACCGCCGACGGCGGTGACGCGGTCACAACGCGTGGCGTGTGCTGGAGCACGTTCACCAATCCGACCATCGACGACGACAAGACCACGGATGGCACCGGCACCGGCGTATTTGCCAGTAACATCACCGGCCTGGACCCAAACACGACCTACTACGTCGCCGCCTACGCCACCAACAGCGCCGGTACGGTGTATGGCGACGACGTTGTGTTCACAACCTCGGTCGAGGAGACACCACCGCCAGTCAATCCCGCACCCGACCTCCGCGTACGGATTGACGCGCCCGCCGAAGATGCCTACGTCGGCGATGAAGTGACATTTGGTGCCTCGGTCGAGAATGTCGGCAACGGCACTGCCACTGACGTCCTGCTGACAATCCCGCTGCCGGAGAATACGGAATTCGTCTCCGCGTGGTGGATCGCCGGACAGGCGGCGCAGGCGATGCCGCTCAACGCTTATGTTGAAGATGGCCAGATTACGATCGAGCTCGGCGACGTCATCCCGGACGAGGATGTTCAGATCGAACTGGTGCTCAGACTGCTCGTGTCCGGCAAAGTCACTGTGAACGCAAGCACCACCTGTGAGGAAACACCCACACCGAACGCCGCCCAAACCATGGCCGAGGTCGACGTCGATGATGTTGACTTGACCATTGTTGAGACCGTCACGCCGATTAACGCCTGCGGCATGCTGGGTATCATGCCGATCTTTGTGTTGTTTGGGCTGGTTGGCTTGAAGCGACATAACCGGAGGCGCAGCCGCCGGGCCGCGTATCGGCGTTAGGACACGACAAGGACGCCGAGCGGATGGATGTTTGCGGCAGATTGGCGGTATTCGGGCCGGTCGCCGCCCCACACAAGCAGGCGTCGGCGAAACACGCAGGGGCTGAATAAGACCTGCCGGACCAGGCGACAGGAGTCGAAAATGCGACGCGGACTAAAGACATGGCTTGTGGCGACGGTCGCCGCCGTCACCCTGCTTGGCGCAACGACCGGCTGCACCGAGTGGCTGGTCGGATCGCACCTGGCGAGCTTCGGTGCCGGCTGGCTGCTGCGTGACCTGACCATGTTCACTACGACGGAAACGCTCTGCTACCGTAACGGCGAACTGATCGATTGTGCCGAAGTGCAGCCGTAACCGCGCGCAGGACGTGGCCACCCGGTTCCTGTGCCTGCCCATGCTTATCGTTGCTCGTTACCGCGATGCGGGGTCACCGGCGTCCGCCGCACGGCAATACGTCGGCGGCTGAATGGACTTCGGGCTTTCAGAAGAACTCGTTGTGGTTGTGGCATCCGGACGTCATGCAGCTCACCTCGGGTACGGGTTCGTGGCAGCGCTGGCAATCCGGGCTGCCCGGAGGCATGCCGAGCTTGTTACGCCAGACGTCACTATTGTGGTGGGTGTTCAGCAGGCTGGTTAGGTGGCACCTGCCACACAAGTCACCCCAGTTGTTCGTTGTGTCCGGCGCTAACAGCGTGGACACGACATCTCCATTCGCGGATCGCCTCAGCAGCCAGTTGTTCTCGCTGCCGTGCGTTTCGTGACAGTCAACGCACGCCAGGAAATAGTGGCCCCGCTCCGCCGAATCATATGGCGCTGCCAGCTCAGCACCGGCCGGTCCGTCGGGTTCAGCGGCGGCCGCGCCGTGCTTTTCACTCGCCCAGTCGATCGCCAAGAGCCCGTTGAACGCGTGCTGATGGCAGGTCAGGCAGAACGCGTTGTAATCCGGAAGCACATCCGCGGTGAGCAGCGACTCGTCATCGAATCCGATCGGAAGCGGGTCGCCGGAGAGGTTGGAACCCGCTTCACCGATCGCCGGCGCCTGGTAAATCCCAGTCGGATCAAACTGCCCGACCTTTTCGCCCGCGTCGTCGCCCCAGAGTTCGCCACTCCCCCAGCGCGTTACCGGCGTCTTCCCGTTGGGTGCCGCCCAGTATTTGCCGGAGTCCTGGTGCACGCTGTGGCAAGAGGTGCACTCAAGCTCCTGCGGCCCCAGCCCCAGGTCGAAGACGTGCCCATCCGCGGAATCGACAACCGGGTGTGATGCATGCTGGCCGAGCGTCGCGGCGATGTCGTTTGTGAAGTCCGCGTACACCCCGCCGAACCAGCCGTTCGAGACGGCTTCGTTCACGACTACGCCGGTTGAGTGGCACGCCAGGCAGAATCCCTCTTCCTCGTTTGTATTATCCGTGCCTGGTGAGCCGTCCGCGGGCAGTAGCAGGTGGCGAAGATTGGAGCCGTGGCCGTTGCCGTGGCAGTCGGTGCAGCCTTGCCCGGGATTCGTTGTTCCGCCGGTCGCGTGCGCCGACGTGGCCCAGCGTCCTGACTGATCGATGTCCGGGACCGTCGCGCCGTCGCTGAATGGTTGATTCCAGTTGCCGGCGGTGGCGCCGTTCGCGTCATGGCAATGCAGGCAGAACGGCGTCAATTCATCCGCGTCAAGCTGGTCGTGAACATACACCGTCACTCCGTCGTCGGGGTCAATCAACCGCACATGCCCCCGACCGTGCCGGGACATCTCGTGACACACAAGGCAGTCTTCGTCCGCAATGCTCGCCGAGACGTGGTGGCTCGCGCGGGCAAAGTCCGCCAGCACCGCGCGCCGCCCGTCCGGCGGTACGCCGTCGCCATCGTCCTGCATCGTCGTGTGGCAGTCCCTGCACGAACTCAAGGACAGCAAGAAGTGCGTCTGGTGCGAGTGGCAGCTCGTACAGTCCTGGCCGTCGAAGTGCGCCGACCCGGAGCCATCGTAAACGTGGAACACCGTGTCGGTGTGACACACCTGGCAGACGCCGTCGTTGGCCGTCGGGTCGCCGTCATCGAAGCTGCCGGTGCCCGTGCGCGCCGTGAACACCACCGGCCGGTCGGTACTCAGCGTCTGATTGTGGATCACGTCACGCACCAGCGCCAGGTTGGCGTTCTGCGGATCGTGAAGCTCGTGACACTCCGTGCAGACCGGCTCCCAGTCCGCGCCCACCGTGTGGATCGTCGGATGCGTCAGCGCGCTGTGGCAGGCGTCGCAGAACGGGACCAGTTCCGCCGCCTCACCGGTCAGCGGCAACGCCGCCGTCGGATTGGTCGGGTCGGACCAGACGCGCACGACGCCTTCCTGGTGCGCGCTGGTGTCGTGGCAGACCAGGCAGTCGTCGTCGCTGAGCACGGCTTCGTCGAGATGGTGCCCGCCACCGCCGTCCGCGGCCACCACCGCCAGGCGGGTGCCTTGCGGCGTGCTGTGGCAGGCGATGCACGAGCCGGCGGCGGAGATGAAGCCGTCGGCATGCGCATGGCAGCTCGCGCAGTCCGCGCCGGCGAAGTGCGCGATGCCGGAGCCGTCGTAACGGTGGAACACCGTGCCGGTGTGACACACCTGGCAGACGCCGTCGTTGGCCGTCGGGTCGCCGTCATCAAAGCTGCCAACGCCGCTGCGCGCCGTGAACACCACCGGCCGGTCGGTACTCAGCGTCTGATTGCGGATCACGTCACGCACCAGCGCCAGGTTGGCGTTCTGCGGATCGTGTAGCTCGTGACACTCCGTGCAGACCGGCTCCCAGTCCGCGCCCACCGTGTGGATCGTCGGATGCGTCAGCGCGCTGTGGCAGGCGTCGCAGAACGAGACCAGCTCTGCCGCCTCACCGGTCAGCGGCAACGCCGCCGTCGGATTGGTCGGGTCGGACCAGACGCGCACGATGCCTTCCTGGTGCGCGCTCGTGTCGTGGCAGACCAGGCAGTCGTCGTCGCTGAGCACGGCTTCGTCGAGATGGTGCCCGCCGGAGCCGTCCGCGGCCACCACCGCCAGGCGGGTGCCTTGCGGCGTGCTGTGGCAGGCGATGCACGAGCCGGCGGCGGAGATGAAGCCGTCGGCATGCGCATGGCAGCTCGCGCAGTCCGCGCCGGCGAAGTGCGCGATGCCGGAGCCGTCGTAGCGGTGGAACACCGTGCCGGTGTGACACACCTGGCAGACGCCGTCGTTGGCCGCCGGGTCGCCGTCATCGAAGCTGCCGGTGCCCGTGCGCGCCGTGAACACCACCGGCCGGTCGGCGCTCAGCGTCTGATTGTGGATCACGTCACGCACCAGCGCCAGGTTGGCGTTCTGCGGATCGTGAAGCTCGTGACACTCCGTGCAGACCGGCTCCCAGTCCGCGCCCACCGTGTGGATCGTCGGATGCGTCAGCGCGCTGTGGCAGGCGTCGCAGAACGAGACCAGCTCTGCCGCCTCACCGGTCAGCGGCAACGCCGCCGTCGGATTGGTCGGGTCGGACCAGACGCGCACGATGCCTTCCTGGTGCGCGCTCGTGTCGTGGCAGACCAGGCAGTCGTCGTCGCTGAGCACGGCTTCGTCGAGATGGTGCCCGCCGGAGCCGTCCGCGGCCACCACCGCCAGGCGGGTGCCTTGCGGCGTGCTGTGGCAGGCGATGCACGAGCCGGCGGCGGAGATGAAGCCGTCGGCATGCGCATGGCAGCTCGCGCAGTCCGCGCCGGCGAAGTGCGCGATGCCGGAGCCGTCGTAGCGGTGGAACACCGTGCCGGTGTGACACACCTGGCAGACGCCGTCGTTGGCCGCCGGGTCGCCGTCATCGAAGCTGCCGGTGCCCGTGCGCGCCGTGAACACCACCGGCCGGTCGGCGCTCAGCGTCTGATTGTGGATCACGTCACGCACCAGCGCCAGGTTGGCGTTCTGCGGATCGTGAAGCTCGTGACACTCCGTGCAGACCGGCTCCCAGTCCGCGCCCACCGTGTGGATCGTCGGATGCGTCAGCGCGCTGTGGCAGGCGTCGCAGAACGGGACCAGCTCCGCCGAATCACCAGTCAGCGGCAACGCCGCCGTCGGATTGGTCGGGTCGGACCAGACGCGCACGACGCCTTCCTGGTGCGCGCTCGTGTCGTGGCAGACCAGGCAGTCGTCGTCGCTGAGCACGGCTTCGTCGAGATGGTGCCCGCCACCGCCGTCCGCGGCCACCACCGCCAGGCGGGTGCCTTGCGGCGTGCTGTGGCAGGCGATGCACGAGCCGGCGGCGGAGATGAAGCCGTCGGCATGCGCATGGCAGCTCGCGCAGTCCGCGCCGGCGAAGTGCGCGATGCCGGAGCCGTCGTAACGGTGGAACACCGTGCCGGTGTGACACACCTGGCAGACGCCGTCGTTGGCCGCCGGGTCGCCGTCATCAAAGCTGCCGCCACCCGTGCGCGCCGTGAATACCACCGGCCGGTCGGCGCTCAGCGTCTGATTGTGGATCACGTCACGCACCAGCGCCAGGTTGGCGTTCTGCGGATCGTGAAGCTCGTGACACTCCGTGCAGACCGGCTCCCAGTCCGCGCCCACCGTGTGGATCGTCGGATGCGTCAGCGCGCTGTGGCAGGCGTCGCAGAACGAGACCAGCTCTGCCGCCTCACCGGTCAGCGGCAACGCCGCCGTCGGATTGGTCGGGTCGGACCAGACGCGCACGACGCCTTCCTGGTGCGCGCTCGTGTCGTGGCAGACCAGGCAGTCGTCGTCGCTGAGCACGGCTTCGTCGAGATGGTGCCCGCCACCGCCGTCCGCGGCCACCACCGCCAGGCGGGTGCCTTGCGGCGTGCTGTGGCAGGCGATGCACGAGCCGGCCCCGGAGATGAAGCCGTCGGCATGCGAGTGGCAACTCGCGCAATCCGCGCCGGCGAAGTGCGCGATGCCGGAGCCGTCGTAGCGGTGGAACACCGTGCCGGTGTGACACACCTGGCAGACGCCGTCGTTGGCCGCCGGGTCGCCGTCATCAAAGCTGCCAACGCCGCTGCGCGCCGTGAACACCACCTTGGTCGTGCCCCGGCCGGTCGGGTTGAGGACCGATTGGCGGATCAGCGCCAGATTACCCCGCAAGGGTGCATGCACATCGTGGCAGGAATTGCAGGTTATTCGCCCGTCGCTGGGATGCCGGAAGTCACCAGTATTCGCGTGGCAATTGCCACAGAATGCCGTCAGATCGGTTGGCGCATCGGCGTCGTTCGAGATGGAGAGAACCACGGATTTAACCGCGACACTTCCCCACAGTCGAATGACGCCACTGCGATGCCTGGTCATCTCGTGGCAGTTCTGGCAGATCGCGTCGGTCACAGTCCCGAGGTGTGCACTCGCCCCGGACAGTGTAGCCACGGCGCGACGGTCTCCTTGTGCAAGGGCGTGACAGACAATACACCCCGGCTGCGTGTCCGCTACGGCCGGGTTGTTGGGATCAGTATCAGTCGGTTCCGCGCCTGGGCTCAGATCACCTTCGTTCGGAGCGGGGTGCGACGGGGTTTCGTCCGCCGGTGTCGTCGGCGCGGGGCCGGTGTTCTGATCGTTACCGGTCGTGGCGGGGTCTGACGGCGCAACGGGTGCAGTCGGCGTCGAAACACGTGGACACCCCGCGATCAAGACCAGCATCACGATGAGGTGGGTTACCAGCATGCGGGTCACGCTTGATGGGGGATGCCGCAGCCGGATTAGATTCACGTTGCTCTCCCATTTGGAGCACCGATCACACGGCCGAGAAGTGGGGCGGGACTCGGCACTCCACGCCCCTCCATCGTACTGAGATGGGTAAGGCGTCGCCAGCAAATCTTGAGCAACCCCGCGGCCTGGAGTGCGCACATCGTTAAGTTGCCGGCGGGCTGACGAGTTCGTCGCGGCCTCGGGCAACCAGAGCCGCGACTTCATCGCCCAGCGGTATGTCTACGACGGCGCGGCGATGCGACAAGCTCGACAGGGATAACATCGCGGAGGGCGTACTGATCAGCCAGCTTGTGGTGCTTCGGCTGTGAACACGGCTTGGGTATGCTGAATGCGTCAGTTCGGATCCCCATGGGAGCCGGACGAAGTCTCGCGTGGGCACGTAGAAGAATTTTCCCTTTCGGGGGGCTGAATCCGCTATCTTGTTCGAACTCTCTTGTGAGACCGAGCATTGGTCTCCGGGGCCGGCATCAGTGGGGCCGGCCCGCTGGTGACCTGGCCGTACAGACCGCAAGGAGATGGCGATGAATTCGATAACCCGCACGATTGACGTCCTGGCGGTGGTCTGGCTGCTGACCGCCAGTGCTTTCCTGTCCCTCGCTCCTCACCGTCCGTGGCCGACCACGCGCGGCGCTTGACCGCCGCGTGCAAAAGACTCATGGCGTGACCTGCACAATCGCCTGAATTGGGCAATAATGACGGCCGTTGCCAGTGGCAGCGTGCCAGATCGGAGGCGGTCATGCCCACCCAGGTGAAAGCGCCATCAGATGTCTTTCCGGCTCCAGATGCCATCCCGGAGCAGGCCAGGTTCGAACGATCGCGGGAAGGCCATCACTATCTGTTGAACGGCCAGGTGCTCCCGTGGGCCGGCCCAAAGCGAGAGGTGCTATCGCCGGTATGCCTGCGTGGCGCGGAGGGTCCGGCTCAAGTTGCCCTGGGGGGCTATCCTCTCATGACCGAAGTGGAGTCTCTGCACGCGCTGGAGGCCGCGTGCGACGCCTTTGGCAAGGGCTGCGGCGAATGGCCAACGATGGCGGTTGCGGATCGAATCCGTCGCGTCGAGGCCTTTATCCCGCGGATGCAGCTCGCGCGCGACCGCGTGGTTCGTATTCTGATGTGGGAAATCGGCAAGACGTTGCCGGACGCCCGCAAGGAATTCGACCGAACCGTGGATTACGTACGGGCCACCGTCGAGGCATTGAAGGAGCTGGATCGGATCAGCTCGCGCTTTGCCCTGGAACCGGGCTTCCTGGCCCAGATCCGACGTAGTCCCCTCGGCGTGGTCCTGTGCATGGGGCCGTACAATTACCCGCTCAACGAGACGTTCACCACGTTGATCCCCGCGCTGATCATGGGCAATACCGTGATTTTCAAACCGCCGAAGTATGGCGTGCTCCTGCACGCGCCGTTGCTCCAGGCGTTTGCGGAGTCGTTCCCGCCGGGGGTTGTGAACACCGTCTATGGTGATGGGTCGGTGGTGGTTGGGCCGCTCATGAAAAGCGGGCGGATCGACGTTCTGGCCTTCATCGGGTCGGCGAAAGTGGCGAGCATTCTGAAGCATCAGCACCCGAAGTTGAATCGGCTGCGCTGCGTGCTGGGGTTGGACGCCAAGAATCCGGCGGTGGTCTTGCCGGACGCCGATCTCGACCTGGCCGCGCGCGAGTGCGTGCTCGGCGCGTTCTCGTATAACGGACAACGGTGTACGGCGATCAAGATCATCTTCTGCCACCGCAGCGTTGCCGACGACTTCTGCAAGCGGGTGAGCGCGCAGGTCGAGGGCTTGACCGTTGGCATGCCATGGGAAGAGGGTGTGAATATCACCCCACTGCCCGAGGCCGGCAAGCCGCAGTGGCTGAAAGAGATAGTGGACGAGGCGGTGGCGGGCGGAGCGCAGGTGATCAACGCCGGCGGCGGAACGATCGACCAGACGCTCTACTACCCGGCCGTTCTTTATCCTTGTACGCCCGAGATGCGGGTCTGCCAGCTTGAACAGTTTGGCCCGGTCGTGCCGATCGTTCCGTATGACGATGAACAAACGGTGATCGACTGGATAATCGCCTGCCCATACGGGCAACAGGCGGCACTGTTCGGAGCGGACGCGACACGCCTGAGCCGGTTGGTTGACGTGCTGGTCAACCAGGTCTGCCGCGTCAACATCAACAGCCAGTGCCAGCGGGGTCCGGATACCTACCCGTTCACCGGTCGCAAGGACTCGGCCGAAGGTCGGTATCTGACGCGCTACGTGTGTTCTCCATTCGCAGCCTGGTTGCCGCCAAGGCAAACGACGCAAACGAGCAGATCGTCTCGCGAATCATCAGCGAGCGCGCGTCGAAGTTCCTGTCAACGTGTTCTCCATTCGCAGCCTGGTTGCCGCCAAGGCAAACGACGCAAACGAGCAGATCGTCTCGCGAATCATCAGCGAGCGCGCGTCGAAGTTCCTGTCAACCGCCGCCGAGGATTACATCGCGCCCGGATCGAGCAGGTTTACGCCCAGCGCGGCCTGCTAGGGATGGGCATGCAACCGATCAAAGGATCTTCAGAGATGCGCCGCGCGGCATGGCCGCTTCGACACAGCGCGGGCCGCTCGTTCAAGAGGTCGCATTAAGGCACTGCTATTGCACACTGATCGCGGATCGATGGTTGACCTTCGTGGAGAGAACAAGATGCGCACAGCGACGATCCTCACTTTGGCCACGGTGATTCTCTCTTCCGTGGTGTTCATCGGGTGCCAGACGCCGCCCGAGGCCGCCGAGAGCGCCGCGGCCGCCCCGAGCGTGACGTCGGACTCACGATCGGAACCGACCTGGACGATTGGCTGGTCCAAACTCACGGCGGGAATGGATGCCGTCGAGGTCCTGTCATTACTCGGCGAGCCCAAGCACGTGAAGGTGTCAAAGATCAACACCACGTGGCACTATTCCAATCGCCGAGCCGAAGGACCACACGTCGTTTTCGGCACGCGGCAGATGCGAGTCGAGCGCTGGCAGCCGCCGCAAAGCCGCTGAGGCGATCCTGGCGCAGCGCAGGCGCGTGTCGCGAGAGCGTGCCACCCACAGCCGTTCCCGCGGGGCCTGGGCACACGTTGAGTCGCGAAGACCGGTGTAGTCAGCGGAGCGCTTAACACGCGGGCAAAAGCGCGTATGCTGGAGGCCCGTCAGCCGTGGCCTTTGTCAGCTCTGTTGCCGCTGGCGGTCAGAGAGGTGTAACGATGGTCAAGAGAAACTCGCCGTTGATCTGGTATCTGGGGGGGAGCGTGCTCTTCATAGTCGTTGTGAGCCTGCTCATCATGGGGCTTGCCGGCTTCTTTCACCACAAAATAGGCGAGGCCGAACACGGCATGCCTGCCCGGGAGGTTCGAACGCTCGGCGCGCGTTCCGTGGCCGAAGCGCGCCTCGTCAGCATGCCGGTCGTTGAGACTGCCGTGGGTACGATCAGCGCGATTCACGAGACCACGATCGCCGCGAAGATCCTGGCGCGAGTTTTGGAAGTGAATGTCACGGCGGGCGAGCAAGTGGAGCAGGGGGCTGTGCTGGTCCGACTCGATGACGAGGAGCTTCGCGCCCGACTTGAGCAGGCGGAGGCGGCCGTCGCCAGCGCCGCCGCCGCCCGCGATCAGGCCCAGGTGGAATTCGACCGCATCAACCAACTCTACCAATCCAAGAACGCGGCACAGATTGAGTTTGAGCGCGCGCAGACCGAACTGAAGACGGCGTCCTCCAACCTTCAGCGCGCAGAGCAGGCCCAAAAGGAGATCGCGGCTGTTCTGGAGTATGCGACGATCCGAAGTCCGATGAATGGAGTCGTTGTCGACAAGCTGGTGGAGGTTGGCGATGTCGCGTCGCCGGGACAGCCGCTTTTGAAGATGTATGACGCCACGCGCATGCAATTGACGGCAAGTGTGCGTGAGTCGCTTACGCAACGGCTGAGCGTTGGAGAAGATATCCGGGTCCGCATAGATGCGCTTGGCCAAACCTGCACCGGCCACGTCAGGGAGATCGTTCCCGAGGCGACGTCGGCGAGCCGCGCCTTTACGGTGAAAGTGTCCGGACCGTGCCCACCCGGGCTGTACACCGGCATGTTTGGGCGTTTGCTGATCCCGCTCGATCCAGAAGAAGTGCTCGTCATTCCGGAACCGGCGGTCGACCGCATCGGACAGTTGTGCTTCGTCGATGTGGTCAAACAGACGGCTACGCCGCCCGTTCTGAGCCGGCGCAGCGTGCAACTTGGTCGTACATTCGAGGACGGCGATGTAGAGGTCCTGGCAGGTCTGGTGGCGGGCGAGCGGGTCGCTTTGCCGCCGGGCGGGGGGCAGTGATATGTCCGCCGACCGCTCGCACGGCTTCACGAACGCCATCGTCCACGTTTTTCTGCGGTCAAACCTGTCCATCGTGCTGATTATTCTCTCCGCCGTTCTGGGGTTGGCGGCGTTGCTGGTTACGCCGCGGGAGGAGGACCCGCAAATTGTGGTGCCGATGGCCGATGTATACGTTCAGTTCCCCGGCCACTCGGCAGCGGAAGTGGAACGGCTGGTCACCACGCCACTGGAACGCATCCTGTACCAGATTGACGGCGTCGAATACGTCTATTCGATGTCGCGTCCGGATCTGGCGATTATCACCGTTCGCTTCTACGTTGGCGAGGACCGCGAGCGCAGCCTCGTTAAGCTATATAAGCGGATCGACGAAAACCTCGACCTAGCCCCGCCGGGCGTGGCCGGCTGGGTGGTCAAGCCGGTCGAGATTGACGATGTGCCCATTGTTACGCTGACGCTCACAAGCGCGCAGGCCGACAGCCATGCGCTGCGCCGCGTCGGTGAGGAGCTCGTGGAGCGCCTCGCCGCGGTGAAGAACACGTCCCGCGCGTACGTGGTCGGCGGCGAGCCGCGACGTGTGCAGGTGTACCTGGACCCGGAGCGAATGCACGCGTACGGCGTCTCGCCACTCGAGGTTGAACGCGCTATCCGCGCGGCAAACGTCAGTATCACGGCGGGCGACTTCACGCGGCGGGATCAGTCATACGTTGTCGAGTCCGGTAAGGCTCTTGGCAGTCCCCGGGAATTGGACGATCTGGTCGTACGCGTTGTGGAAGACCATCCCATCTTCCTCAAAGACGTTGCCGAGATCGTGGATGGTCCGGCTGAGGTCGATGGGTATGTGCGGCATGGGTGGGGGCCTGCGCGTGGATTCTCAGCCCACGAGGGGTTTCCGGGGCAGTGCGTTGGCGCCCCGGCTCAAGACCCCGCAAATGCGGCCGCCGCGCAGCCGGCGGTGACGATCGCCGTTGCCAAGAAGAAGGGGTCCAACGCCGTCTGGGTGGCGCGCGACGTGCTTGCCACCGCGGAGCGCCTGCGGGCCGAGATGATCCCGGACAACATGGAGTTGATCATCACGCGCAACTTCGGTCTGACCGCGAACGAGAAGGTCAACGAGCTGGTCGAGGCGCTGGCGGTCGCCGTTTTCATCGTCATTGCCCTGCTTACGCTGGGGCTCGGCTGGCGGGAGGCGCTGATTGTCGCCGTGGCGGTGCCCGTTGTCTTTGGGCTGACGCTCACGGTGAACCTGCTGTGTGGCTACACGATTAACCGTGTTACGCTCTTTGCCTTGATCCTGTCACTGGGACTGCTTGTTGACGACCCGATCGTGGACGTGGAGAACATCGCCCGGCATTTCAAGTTGCGCCGTCGGGCGACGCGTGAGATCGTGTTGGAGGCGGTGGCCGAAATCCGTCCGCCTTTGATCACCGCGACGCTGGCCGTCATCGTCTCGTTCCTGCCCTTGTTCTTCATCACGGGCATGATGGGCCCATACATGGCGCCAATGGCGCTCAACGTCCCGGTCACGATGGTGATGTCGATGGTCGTGGCGTTCACCATCACACCCTGGCTGTGCTTCCACGTCCTGAGACGGCGGATCGGCTTGGCGGCTCCCGGGCCCGACACCGCCGCGGCCGCGGGCGAGGAGGATGACCTCGCAAGCGTTCGCGCGAGTGTGTTGTACCGTCTTTTTTCTCCGCTGATGAGCGCGCTACTGCGTTCAAACCGTCTGGCCTGGGGGTTGCTCGGCGCGATGGCGGTGCTGTTGGTCGGAGCGGGCGCGCTGGCGGCCGTGCGGGCCGTCCCGCTGAAGATGCTGCCCTTTGACAACAAGAACGAGCTCCAGTTCGTCCTCGACTTTGACGAGACTATTACACTCGAACGGGCCGATGCGGCGGTGCGCGAATTTGAAGGGTACCTGGCGCGCACACCGGAAGTCGTGGATTTCACGTCGTATGTGGGCCTCGCCTCGCCCATGGATTTCAACGGCCTCGTCCGCCACTACTACCTGCGCGAGGGGCCCGCGGTCGCCGACATCCGGGCCAATTTCGTCGGCAAGAAGAACCGCTCGACACAAAGCCACGCGATCGGGCTGCGCGTGCGCGACGAGTTGACGGAGATCGCACAGCGTTACGGGGCGGTGCTGTCGGTTGTCGAGTCGCCGCCGGGGCCGCCGGTGATCGCAACCCTGGTCGCTGAGGTCCGTGGCCGCCCCGACAATCGCTATGACGACCTCATCGCGGCGGCGCGGGTCGTGCAAGCGCGGCTGACGAAGGAGCCCGGCGTTGTCGACGTGGATATCAGCATTGAAGCCGACGCCGCCAAGCTGGTCTTCGTGACGGACAAGGAGAAGGCCGCGCTGAATGGTGTGACGGTGGCCGACATCACGCAGACGACGCGCATCGCGCTGCAAGGGGCGTCCGCCGGTACGGTGCAGGTGCCGCTCGAACGCCACCCGCTCATGATCGAACTGCGTCTCCCGCGGGCCCGGCGTTCAAGTGTTGATGATCTCGGACGCGTTTACGTCAAGGGGCAGGGCGGCAATCTCGTCCCGCTGAACGAGATCGGCCACTGGGAACAGACGCACGTCGACAAGACGATCTACCACAAGAACCTGGAGCGCCTGGTCTACGTGTTTGCCGAAGTGGCGGGACGAACGCCGGCCGAGGTTGTCCTGGACGTGCAGACTGACCGCGTGCGGGCCGATGCTCAAAGCCAGACGCGAGGATCGGCGATCGGGAACGGCTGGATCGAAGGCACTCCACGTCCGGTGGGCAATCGCACGTATCTGGCCAACGGCGGCGACGTGAGCTGGTGGCTGCCGGAAGGATTCGACGTGATTTTCACCGGCGAAGGCGAATGGCAGATCACGCTCGATGTCTTTCGTGACCTGGGGCTGGCGTTCGTGGCCGCGCTGGTCGGCATCTATATCCTGCTCGTGGCGCAGACGGGCTCGTTCGGGCTGCCGGTCGTCATCATGCTCGCGATTCCGCTGACTGTGATTGGCATCATGCCCGGCTTCTGGCTGCTGAACATCTTCACCGGCGGGCAGGTTGGCCCGTATGCGGACCCCACGTTCTTCACCGCGACCGCCATGATCGGGATGATCGCTCTCTCCGGCATCGTGACGCGACAGGCGGTTATCATCGTCGATTTCATCCATCTGTCGCTGCGCCAGGGGCGTCCACTCTTACGATGCGATCATCGAAAGCTGCGTAGTGCGGCTGCGGCCCATTCTGCTCACGGTGGGGACGGCGATGTTGTCCGCCGCCCCGATTGTGATCGATCCGATATTCTCCGGCCTGGCCTGGGCGCTGATCTTCGGGCTCGGCGCGTCAACCGTGTTCACGCTGTTTGTTATTCCCGTCACGTACTGGCTTCTCTATCGCAACCGGCCGGGGCACGGACTGTCTGCCGTTGACATGGAATCTTCACACGCCTAGCTTTGAGCGGATGGAGCCTCAGGAGCGATCGACATGTCACACTGGAAACTCGTTGCCATAGCCATCGTCGTGATCCTGGCCATTGTCGTGGTCATGCAGAACACGCAGTCCGTCGAAACCAGGCTGCTGTTTGTCACCGTGGAGATGCCGCGGGCCGTGCTGCTGTTTGTCACGCTGGCGATTGGGTTTGTGGTCGGCGTGTTGGTCGGCGGGAAAATAGTCCGCAAGCGTACGGCTAAGCCCACTGGAGGCTAGGCTCGGCCCATTTGGGCATTTCTGAGGGCGCCTCCACCGCCGGGGTGGTCGTGCATTGCACAGCCGAGATAGTGTGTCGGCTGGTCGTGATGGCCTCGGGAGCTTAAGGGATGCGGCTACGATCTGAGTTATCTGCCTTGCTGATTCCGGGCGTGTTGGCTCTGTCCGCCGGGTGCACGCTTCATCACACCGTTGAGTTTGGCCCCGCCGGGCGAGACGGGCGTGTGTATTACGTGGACGGTGCGGGTGGCGGTGGGGGGTTGACGAACTGGGGCAATGGCGTGCGCGACGGGCTGAAGGCGGCGGGCTTCCAGGGAGATTTCATCAACTACCGTTGGCAGGTGGGCGCCGGCGCGGCCGTTGACCAGGTGACGCCGGTTGGTGTGAAACGCGCAAAGGCACGCGCGTTGGCGCATGCGATTCGGGAGTATCAGGAGGCGAATCCTGATGAGGCCGTCAATCTTGTGGGCTTGTCCGCGGGCACGGCCATCGTGGTCTTTGCGCTCGAAGAGCTGCGTGCGGATCACGCCGTCGACAACGCCATTCTGCTTGGTTCTTCATTGAACGCTGACTATGACTTGACCAGGGCCCTGAGGCGCGTCCGAAACAGGATGTACGTTTTCACGTCAAGCCGGGACACGGTTCTACGATTCCTGATGCCGCTGGCAGGTACCGCCGACCGGAAGTTGGTGGGCGGGAAAGCGGCCGGGGTGACAGGCTTTCGTCTGCCGCTGAACGCCAACGCCACGACCCGCCGGCTGTACGCCAAGGTCGTAAACATCGCCTGGGTGCCGGAGTTCGAACGCGCCGGTCATGCGGGGGGCCACACCGACGTCGTAAACCGGAGGTTCATTAAGGAGTACGTCGCGCCACTCGTATATCAGGAAGGACCGCGTTTCATGCAGGCCGGCGCGCGACCTGCCGCGGAGCCCTAGCCCGCGCACCTTTCTTACCTGTGCCCGACCCAACACTCTCCGCCGCCACGAACGCGATCGAGTTATCCTGCACGCGCCGTGGTCCTTGGCCGGTCTGGTCACAAATTTGGAAAACAATTCCCCTCCTGGCGGCCGATTTCGCCGTCTCGTTCGAACTCTCTTGTGGACCCCAGGGAGCTTGGCCTTTGGGTGTAACCGGACAGGGCCGCTTTGGCCCTGATTGCGGCAGCAAGAAAGAAGAACTGAGGCCGGAGAATGAAAGGGATGTTCATGAGGACAAATGCAGCGTTTCTGCTTCGCTTCGTCGCCGTGGGCCTGGTTCCGGTTGCGTGCCTGCAACCGGCGGACGCGGACGAATACCACTATTGCGGCCCGAGCCAATACGAAGGTGAAGCCTGGTTCAGCCAACCGCAAAACTGGACGCCGAGCGGCGGGCCACCGGGAAGTTCAGACATTGCCGTTTTCGATCAGGATGATTACTTCGACCTGTATCTCGCGCAGCCGGTCATTACGAACAAGTTGCTGAAAGTGAACGCCGGCAGCGTCGAGTTTTTCATGGCCGTGCAGACAGTGGACCCGTGCGACGAACCGGTCACGTATGAGCTGCTCGGCTCGGGGACCTTCCTGAGGACTGCCGCGATAATCGGAGTCACTCCCGGCGTGCCGGCGGCTCTGAGCCTGAGCGGGGGATGGGAGTCTCACTGCGCGCCGCCGGGAACCGTCAACGCGGACGGAATGCTGGTCATCGGTCAAACCGTCGGCAGTGACGGGCGTCTCGAGTTTGGACGCAGTGACACCGGGCCGGTTACGTGGACAAGTGCCTACCCCACCTTAGTCGGGTCCGCCGGTACTGGAGAGTTGAACATCCGCGACACGGCCGAGCTGATCAACAGCTCAGCGACGTTGGGCGTAGTCGCCGGCGCGGTCGGCACGGCTGAAATCAAGGGGACCTGGACAAACAACGGCCTTTTGCAGGTCGGCGATGCCGGAAGCGGCACCATTCACGTGTATGGCACGCTCGCCAACAACGGCGACTGCTACCTGGCGTCGGAGCCGGGCGCCACCGCTCACGTGTATCTGATGCCCAGTTCAATCTACTCGGCTGACTGGCAAACCCAGGGAGACCTGTATGTAGGCGGAACCGACGCCGGCGCAGGCGGAGGCGCGATCGTCACCATCTACGCCGGCCAGTTCCAGGTGGCACAGGACACAACTGTCTGGGACCCCGGAGCGATCGTCGTTTACGATGGGGCGGTTCAGATGAACAACCTGGACATCAGGGACGGCGGTTATGTCGCGGTGTCCGGCGGGACGCTCGACAGCACCACGTTGAACATCTTCGACGGCGCTGAGCTTACCGCCGACGGTGGGCTCATCACCTCGGACGCCGTGGATTGCGCAGGCTCGATGGAGATCAGCGCCGGCCAGGTCGATGCGGCCTATCTCAACATCACGGGCGATGTCACCGTGCTGGACCCGGGGGCGCTGGATTTGTCCGGCGGACCGCTCGACATTGCCGGCGGCGGCTCACTGAACGGGGCGATCATCGGCGACGCCTCGACACCCGTCGCTCTGTACGATGCTGGCTCGAGCTGGTCCATGCCAGGATCGCTTCTGGTCGGCGCCAGTGGCCACGGCGACGGTCACATTCACGCCCTGTCGCTGCAACCCGGCACGACAGTCACCGTGGGCGAGGAGGTCACGGTCCAGAACGTACTCGCATTGACTATCGGCGGCGGCACGATCAACGCCGACCTCTTCAACCTGCAGGATGCAAACCTCCACGATTTCGGCATAGTCAACGGCAAATTTCTGACGACCGGCTCAGTCACCGCCACCGGCGATCTTGTGGTCGGCGACATCGGCCATAGCAGCGGAGTCCAGATCGGCGGTACGCTCGACGTTGGTCCTCACCATGTGACTCTGAACAAGCAAGGGCTGCTTTTCGTCTACGGCTCCACGAACATCGCTGGCGGTACGCTGACCGTGCCGGGCGGCTTTGGCATTACGTCAAGCCTGCACGCCTCCGGCTTCGGTGTCATCGACACGCCCAACGATCCGACGAAATCGCTGCTCAATGACGGCTCCATCATCGGGAATTCCGCCGGCGAACAGATCGAGTTGACCGGATACGTCACGGGGCTTGGCACGCTGGACCACGTGACTGTCTCCGGCACCGATGCCCCTGGATATGCCGGCCCCACCGCCGTGAGCCGCGGGAGCGTCGACTACGCCGGCGAGCTCATCATCGAGATCGCGGGCCTGACCGCGGGTACCGAACACGACCAGATCAACCACAGTGCGGCGGTCGGCCTGGGCGGTGAGCTGACGGTCGAGCTGATCAACGGCTTCGAGCCCAGCCCGGGCGACAGCTTCACGATTCTGACCTACGGCAGCCGCTTTGGTCAGTTCGATACGCTGTCTCTGCCAACCTTGGACGCTGGTCTTCAGTGGAACGTTGACTACGGGACATCCGCCGTGACGCTGGTCGTGGTTGAGGGCGGGGAGCAGGCTCTGGGTGACCTGAACTGCGACGGCTGGGTCAACAACGGTGATATCGACGCCTTTGTCCTCGCCCTGTCATTCCCCGAGCAGTACGCCAACGAGTATCCGGGCTGCGACATTGCGCTCGGCGACATCAATGACGATGGCTGGGTGAACAACGGCGATATCGATGCGTTTGTCAACCTGCTGAGTTCGCAGTAGTCCGCCATTTGCGGGCGAAGCCCGCCGGAAGCCGGGCGCGGCGTGGCGGATTGCCGCATCAGCCACTACCGCCCGGCGTGGCGGATATGCACCGGACTCTGTGCTGCTCGCCCCGCGTCCTGATCCTCTATCCTACCACTTGTCACAGTTAACCGGGAATCCCACTTCCGCGTCACGGCCGCAGCGCGAAGAATCCGCGCTGCGGCACGTCTTTGCAGATGCGCCGCAGAGTGTCGCGGGCTGCTGCGGCGGTGGATCACCGCAGCTCAAAGCCGAGTGCCGGGCCGCCTTCAGCGTCGGCGAGAAAGGGCGGGAATTGCTGGGGGCGGGGCTTGCTCATCGTTCTAATGTTCTATATCATACGTTCATGAAGCTGAGCTTGGACCCCAACAGCCCGGTGCCCCTGTATCACCAGATCGCGGAGGCGCTGAGCTATCAGGTCGCCACCGGGCGGATTCCTCCGGGACACCGACTCCCCGCCGTACGCGACGCTGCCAAGGCCTGGGATGTGAACATGCACACGGTGCGGCGGGCCTACGCGGAGCTGGCGGAGCGCGGCCTGGTGGAAATCCGAGGGTCAAAGGGAACGCGTGTGTGCGGCACGCCGGGCCGCGCGGCACGCCGCAGGACGCATAGCGCGCTGGATGCCTTTCTGGAACGCATTCTCAGCGAAGGACGCGCGCAGCACGGCCTTGAGCGGCACGATCTCGTGCGCTTGCTTGCCAACTGGTCGCCGGCGCACGCCGGCACATCCGGCGTTGTTCACGTCGTTGAGTGCAGTGAGACGCAGTGCGACGACCACGTTCGCGAAATCGAGGAACACTGGGACGTGGAAGCCAGGCCGTGGTGCTTGTCGCGTTCGGGTGAACCGCCACCCGGGCCGATCGTGGCAACGTATTTTCATCACAACGAAGTGCGACGCCGATGGCCGCACCGCTTGCAGGAGATTCGGTTCGTGGCGATTCACCCGGACCCGCAGCTCCCATCAGATCGCCGCACCATTGTCCCTTCCGGCAAGCGCCTGACTTTGACGCTCTGCGAGTTCGATGACCCGATGGCGAGCAACATCGCC
This sequence comes from Phycisphaerae bacterium, assembly GCA_963675745.2. Classification (GTDB taxonomy): domain Bacteria; phylum Planctomycetota; class Phycisphaerae; order UBA1845; family Fen-1342; genus JAFGRR01. Next base: position 152,963 of record CAXXWX010000026.1, on the reverse strand, counting down.
GCGGATCTCTCGGTCCTGTTTCCGGCCGACCGGTATTGCATCAAGACCCGCGTCGTGACTCGTGGCTCAGAATTGCTGGGAACACGTGGACAACGCAAGCCGATACTGCTGTCGCCGCGCGTTTGGGACAGTCTGGGGCCAGAGGCACGTATGGACCGCCGTGCGATCAAGATCGCATATGTGATTGCAGAAGAGGAGCTGGAGAACCTCGGCCACTTCTTCGGATGGCGTCGCCGACGCAGAGGGCGTCATCCCGGTTGAGGCCGGGGCGTTCAGGCCGGATACGAGCGCAGACATAAGGAGTACGAGATGTGCATGCGACGAATGCCGCTGGTTGTTTGCCTGGTCGCGGTATGCCTGTCCATCGCGAGCGCGGTTACTGGTGAGGCCCAGGATCGCCCCGGGCCGGCGCCTGCTCTGCCTGGGGCATTCGACGGGTTTGACAAGCATGTCGAGAAGTTGATGGACCAGTGGGAGGTGCCGGGAATGGCTGTGGCCGTCGTCAGAGACGGCGAGGTCATCTACACGGAGGGATTCGGCGTCAGAGATGTCGAGAAAGGCCTGCCGGTTACGCCCCAGACACTCTTCGCGATAGGCTCCGTCTCAAAGCCGTTCACCGCGCTGTCGGTCGGAATGCTCGTCGATGAGGGCAAGCTGGACTGGGACACGCCGGTGGTCGAGTATCTTCCGGATTTCCGCCTGTACGCCGAGTATGCCACGCTGCACGCCACGCCGCGCGACCTGCTCGCGCACCGCAGCGGCCTTCCCGGCCACTACATGATGATAGCCGCCACGCCCTTCAGCCGAGAGGAGATCTACCGGCGTTTGAGGTATCTGGAACCCACGGCGGAGCTCCGCGAGGTTTACCAGTACAACAACCTGATGTACATGACTTCCGGGTACCTGGTGGGAAAGGTCGCCGGCGGGACCTGGGAAGAGTTCATCTCCGAGCGGGTCTTCAAGCCGCTGGGCATGAAGCGCAGCACGTTTCGCGGCAGACACGTCAGCGAGCTGGATGACGTCGCCATCCCGTACGAGAAGAAGCACGGCGAGGTGGCCGTCGTGCCTTTCCCCACAAGATCCGTGGCCGCTCCCGCCGGCGGGATCATCTCCAGCGCCGAGGAGATGGCCGAGTGGCTGAAACTGTATTTGAATCAGGGTCGGATAGACGGTCGCCAACTCGTCTCGCCCGCCGTCCTGAGGGAAATGCACACGCCGCAGATGCCCATTCGATACACACCCGAGGACGCCTCCGGGCCGATGGAGGCCTATGGCCTGGGCTGGACCATTCGGCCGTATCGCGGCCATTACCTTGTACACCATGGCGGCTGGATTGATGGTTTTGTGTCATGGGTGAGCATCATGCCCCGCGACAACATTGGCGTGGTCGTGCTGAGCAACAGAGGGCACCAGTTGCTGCCACTCTGGCTCAACTACCATGTCTACCACAGGTTGCTGGACCTTGGCGATGATTGGACAGCCCGTGTCTTGCCCTCAACAGATGAGAGTAGCGATGAAGCGGGCGCGCAGACTCGGGTTGACGCCGGTAGCGATCATGCCGCCGGGCCCACGCATCAACTTAAGGACCTGGCCGGTGTGTACGAACACCCGGCGTATGGCCGTGTAGCGGTGAAGGTCGAAGGGGGTTCGCTGAGCGTCATCTTCAATGGCGAGACAGCCGCGCCACTCGAGCACGTTAGATACAACATCTTCCTCACGAAGCACGAAGTTGCAGAATTCGACAACCTGCCTGTCCGCTTTCCGGTCAGCATGTTCGGCGAGATTGAAAGCGTCGAGATCGAGCTTCAGCCCGAAGTGGAAGGACGCGGGATTGACGACATCGTGTTCGCCCGTGTGTTTGATGAAGCGCTGCGTAACAACCCTGAGTTCCTCCGCACGATTGCCGGGCAGTATGAATTCCAAGGCGTCATTATCAACGTGGAATTGCGAGACGGCCCCAAGTTGATCGTGCAGGTGCCCGGCGAGCCGGAGCGCGAGATGGCGCCCTACAGCACGACTCTCTTGCAGATCATCGGCCAGGGGCGCTCGAAGATCGAGATCAGCTATGACGAGAGCGGGCGCGTGACAGGGGCGGTAGTCCATCGCCCAAGCGGCTCGATTGCCGCCAGGCGAATGCGGTGACCATGTTCACCGCAGGCATTGTTTGCAACCGGGGTAGAGGCGTATCGCCGGCGTGTGGCGGAGCTGCCGATCTGAGCCGGACGCGCGAAACACGGGGCGTCGGCGTGGTATTCGAGTAATTGTGTGCTCAGGCTGGGAGATAGACAATGATTCAGCTTATGGCTTGGTACGGCAAGGTTGGGCTGGTAGCGGCATTGGTAGTCGTAAGTGTCGGCTGCTCATCGTCGCGGACTTCGTCCACGCGAGTCCGCATGCAGACATTGTGCAGCGCGGGACTCGACGAGTGCCGCGAGATTGAACTGACCTGCGACCGACTGCAGGAACATGAGGCTGGAGAACCGGATCGCGAGTGCGAACAACTTCGCGTGGTGGTCAGGCCGCGCCAGCAACTCCGTTTCGAGCAGGCTGTGAAGACAGTTGAGCTCAAGTTTGGCGTTCCGCGCGGACAATGTCGATTTGAGAATGTGGAGGCGCGCCGGGACGAGACGGGACAGAAGGTGTGGTTCGTGCAGCGCGACACTTCCCGCATTGTCGCGACCCTGGATCTCCAGAACCACGAGACAACCGGGCCGGACGACGAGCCGCCGGCCTGGGCAACGCCGGACGGTGGTGAGCCGCTCGAGCCGGCAATCGACTAGGGCGCGTACGATCGTCATTCCGTTCCGCACGTTTTGCCTGCGGCGGTCTATGATGGTCCGGGAGAATCTGACCGGCGCCCGCGCGTCCTCTGTTCAGTCTTCTGCTTCGGCAAAACGTGTCTTGGCGTCACGCCCGCCAAACCCGGCGGCCGCGTGGCGCCTTCGGTGGCGTCTGGCGCTTGGCAACGAGGTTTGATTGCGCAGTTCACGGACGAGCCTCACAAGCTCAGCCCGCGGATCGCGGACGAGCCGGGCGGCGTGCGTGAGCCAGCGGCCGGTTTCCGTGCGAACACGCGGGGCCGGTGCGGTTGCCTGGTCTGTTGCCTGGTCTGTTGCCTGGTCGTGCATTGAAGTTCCTCCTTCTGTGGCTACCCTGCGGTCCTCGTAGTACCATGCGGGCGCTGTACAGGCGCGCGGACATCAAATCCGACAAAAGCAGATGGGGCGAGCGCCCGCAGATGGAACCCGCCGAGATCACGAAACTGCTGCAAGGGGTCAGGACAGGAGAGTCGGGAGCGCTCGACCAGCTCATGTCGCTGGTTGTGGATGAGTTGCGCGCCATGGCCGCCGCCCGGATGGCGCGCGAGCGCCAGGATCACACATTGCAGCCGACGGCTCTGGTAAACGAGGCGTTTTGCAAGGTATTCGGCGGGCACGAGGCGGCGCTGGCGAACCGGCGTCATCTGTTCGGGGCCTTCGCCCAAGCCATGGGCCAGGTGCTGATCGATGCGGCCCGCAAGCGGCGCACGGCGAAGCGCGGCGGGGAGGCGCAGAGAGCCGATATTGACCCCGCCCAGATCGCCGTCGATGAGCGCGCGCTCGATGCGGTCGATGTCAACGCCGTTCTGGGCAAACTCGAGCACGTCGACGCACGCGCCGCGGAGGTGGTGCGGCTGCGGTTTTTCGCCGGCCTGAAAGACGCCGACATCGCTGACATTCTGGGTGTCGAGGTCAAGACTGTTCGCCGCGACTGGCAGAAGGCCAAGGACTGGCTGGCGCGGGCGGCAACCCTCGACACGTGATCACGTGGGTTCCCCGGCGCAACCCTGGCGTCTTACGCACTAGCGCCGTCTCCGATGCGATTGTCTTGCGCGTATGGCACAGTAGCGGCCTGCGCCTCGCAGGCCGTCGTCATGAAACGGGTGGAGTGCTCTTGAGCAGTACCGCCTTGCCGCAAAACGCACGGCTCACAGAGCCGTGGCACACTTCTGAGCAACAGACTCTCCTGAAGCCCGTTAGTACGTCGTCCATGTCGGCTTCCGTTCCTCTCTCAGAAAAAAAACAGGAGTTTTCCGCAATGTCCGCCCGCAATTACGCATGAAGGGGTGAAAGGCAGGCGGTTGCTTGAGCAACACAATCGCGACCGCCCGCCACGGTAAGCAGGCGACCGTGAGCAGGAATTCGGATCGTCCGGATTCATCGCCTGGCCACGCGTGCCATGAGGAGATTGCACATGTATCAGCAGGCCTTCATTCAGCCGTTGCTCTACAACGCGGGCGAGTTCGTGTCGGCGATCCTCACCAGACTCTGGGAAGTCTTTTCCGTGTAGTCGGCGAACACGTTCCACGCGGCGCAGGCACGACGGCTCAGGGGGGGGGCGTCGTGCCGCGCCCGCGCGCGGCCTGATTCCGGCGTTTCACTTGGCGCGGCCGCATCGCGCTGCCATAGTAACTCTGCTGGGGAGTGCACATATCTCGCAAGGACCATTTTCGGGAGGGTCCGGGCAATGCTCTCAGCCATCCCACTCCGATTGAGTGAATCAGCGATGCTGATCGCTGCTTTGCTGGCTTGCGTTGCTCAGCCAAGCATTGCCACAGCGACGCCCGACCCCAACCGGCCACCGGCGGAACTCCGCCCACTCGAAATTACGCGCCCGACATTGCCGGAAGAACTCGCGGCGGAGGTGGCCGGATTGGAGCAGCGGGTCGCTGATTTGGAGAAGCACGGGCTGACGATGGAGTCGACGGTGAAGCAGGATGCCGCGCTCGATGAGGCAATCCGGCTTGCCGAACGCGTGCTAGGGCTGCGTGAGAAGCATCAGGGAAACACGCTGGAGGTGGTTCGTTGGCGCGAAACGTCCGGTGAACCGAGCGTGTGGTACGAGGTAGTTCACGCGACAAGGAAGCTCGAACGCTTGCGTCGGTTACGCGCGCTCGATGCCGGTTCCCGGGCTGAGATCGCCTCGCTCGATGGGGCGGAGGCCGAACTCGCCCGCCTCTACGCTGCCCGGGAGCATGCCCAAGCCCTGGCGCTGGCCAAGCGCAAACTCAGCATCTGCCGTCGTACACTTGGCGAAGAGCAACTGGACACACTCAGCGCGCAGTCCTGGGTCGGTTGCCTGCTTCAGTCCCAAGGCCAACTGGCGCAGGCCGAGCAGTATTGGCGGCAGGCACTGGAGGGCTATCGTCGCACACTGGGGGCGGAACACCCGGAAACGCTGAACTCGATTGCCTGGCTGGCGCGCCTGCTTCGATCGCAGAGGCGCCTGTGCGAGGCTGAGCCATACTATCGGCAGGCACTGGAGGGCTATTGCCGCGTGCTGGGCGCGGAACACCCGGAAACACTGACCGCCGCCAGCAACCTGGGCATCCTGCTTATGGAGCAGCGTCGGCTCGGTGAGGCCGAGCCATACTATCGGCAGACACTGGAAGGGCGCCGCCGTGTGCTGGGCGAGGATCACGCAAGCACCCTGACTGCGGTTAACAACATGGGCGTGCTGCTTCATGCCCAGGGTCGGCTGGCCGAAGCCGGGCACTACTGGCGGCTGGCACTGGAGGGCCAGCAACGTTTGCTGGGCGAGGATCACCCCAATACGCTGACCAGCTGCAACAATCTGGGCAGTCTGTTCGAGGCGCAGGGCCAACTTGTGGAAGCCGAGCAGTACTATCGGCGTGCGTTGGAGGGCCGTCGCCGCACTCTGGGTGCGAACCACCCGGAAACGCTGATGTCGCTGAGCAGAATGGGTTCTCTGCTTCGATCACAAGGTCGCCTGCCCGAAGCCGAGGCGTATTGCCGACAGGCGCTGGACGGCCAACTGCATGTACTTGGCGCCGATCACCCAGAGACGCTGGAATCGATGAACAGGATGGGCCTTTTGCTCGTCGCGCAGGGCCGGCTTGCCGAGGCTGAGCCTTATTACCGGCAGGCGCTGGAGGGTCATCAGCGCGTCTACGGCGCGGAGCACCCGAGCACGTTGACGCTGATCAGCAACATGGGGGCCCTGCTCGCGAAGCAGGGATGGCTGTCCGAGGCCGAGCCGTATTTGCGGCAGGCGCTGGATCTCCGCAGCCGCGTACTGGGCGCGGAGCATCTGGACACGCTGAGCTCGATTGCGTGGATGGGGTACCTGTTCCAGGCCCGGGGCCAACTGTCCGAGGCGGAACCGTACTGGCGACAGGTGCTGGAAGGCCGCCGCCGCGTTTTGGGCGATAGCCACCCTGACACCCTCAGCGCAATCAGCAGTGTGGGCGCTCTGCTTCAGGAACAGGGGCGTTATACCGAGGCGGAAATGTATTTGCTGCAGGCGCTCGAGGACCGGCAATACGCGCTGGGTGACGAGCACCCTGACACGCTGGCTTCGCTCCAGAACATGGGGATCTTGCTGGCGGAGCGTGGTCGACTGTCCGAGGCCGAGCCGTACCTGCGGCAGGCGTTGGAGGGCCGCAAGCGCGTTCTGGGCGTGGATCACCCGGAGACGCTGCGCTCGCTGGACGACATGGGCGTTTTGCTCGAATTGCAGGGCCGGTTGGCGGAGGCGGAGCCGTACTATCGACAGGCCCTGGAGGGCACCCGCCGCGTGCTGGGCGAGGAACATCCCGCCGCGCTTGCTGCGCTCAACAACATGGGCGCCCTGCTTTTCGCACAGCACAAACCGGCGGAGGCCGAGCGTTGCTTGCGGCGTGTGGCGGAAATAAGTCGTCGCGCGCTGGGCGCTGAGCACCCACGAACGCTCGCGACCATCAACAGCCTGGGCCGCACGCTGGCGGCGCAGGGCCGGCTGGCGGATGCCGAGCCGCTCTATCGGGAGACGCTGGCCGCGGCGGAGCGCCTGCGCGTCGATGTCGTCGGCGGGTTGCAGGAGCGGGCGGCTTTCGCGGGCCGGCTGCGCCTCTCCGCCATCGCGGCGGCCTATTGCGATCTGCTGATTGAGGACAAGCGTTTCGTGGAAGCGTTGGCGGTCGCTGAGCGGGGCCGCGCGCGGGCGGCATTGGACCTGCTATCGCGCGAAGAGCCGGACCTGATCGGCGCGGCCCGCGCGAACAGTGACACCGGAGCCGCGGCGCGGCTCGAACAGGCTCTGAAAGCTGAGGCCGCGGCGCAGACGGCTGTGCGCGCCGCTGAATGGCGCCTGCCGGTCCTGCGCGGACAGCGCAAAGCCTGTGAAGCGCTCGAATCGCTGACCGATACCGAGCGCGCGACCAAAGTCGCCGAGTTCGATCAACTTATCACGGAAGCGGATGCGCGGGTGACGAGCCTGCGTCGCCAACTCGGCGAAAAGGCCGCCGCAGTCTTCGCCGAGATTCGACATCTGATCCCGGCCGCTGAGCCGTTGCAGGTGTCAGAGATTCAATCGGCTCTGGCAACCGGCGAGATGCTGCTGTCAATCATTTGGACCGACGACCTCGTGGCGGTTCTTGCGGCCGATCGGAACGGCGTGCAGGGTTGGCGCTTGTCCAAGGGCCCGCAAGAGGTCCAGCGGCTGGAGAAGCTGGTTATGCGGCTCCGAGAACCGCTTGCCAAGCGCCCGAGCACAGCGCGGGTTTTGAATCCGACATCGGTTGCTGAGCTGCGAGAGGCGTTGCTACCGGCAATGTTGCAGGCCACGATCGCCGACGCCGCAACGTTGATCGTTGTCCCGGATGGGCCGCTGCACGGTATCCCGTTCGAACTTCTGACCGAGGACAAGCCGATTGCATACGCACCATCGGCGACCGTCGCCATGGATCGTCGCCGGGCCGCCGCGCGGGCGCGGGCGGTCGCGGCGCGGGCAGTTGTGATAGGCGATCCCGATTTCGGCGGCGGCGGAGTCGCTGAGCCGAAATATCCGGAGGGTGGCGTGCTGCTGGCGATGGTGCAGCGCGGCTCCAATGCCGCTGCTGGCGGCCTGCGGCGTGGTGATGTGCTGCTCAGCTATGCCGAGCAATCGCTGCGCAGCGTCGCTGACTTGGGCCCGGCCATTGCAGCCGCGAGTAAACGCTTTGCGGGCGAAAGCCGGGACGACAGCAGTCGCCCTGTTGTTGCCGGCGTGTGGCGTGACGGTGAGACGTTCGAAGCGCGCCTGGCCGTCGGACGCTTGGGAATCGTGCCGTCGCCGGCTTCGCCCGCCTCCGGCTTGCGTTCAATGGCATTCTTCGATCAGGCGCCGAGTGAACAGTGGGCCGACGCCACTGCGCTCGACCAGATCCGCCTGCACGGCGGGTCGCTCAGGCCTCTGCCCGGCACGCGGCGCGAAGCGGGTGCGATTGCGGAGCTTCTGGATCAAGCTGGCGTCGAACCAGTCACCCTGCTTGGCGGCGCCGCATCGGCCCCGCGCCTGCGCAATGTGTCCTTCGGCAAAAAGCCGCCGCGCATCTTGCACTTGGCCACGCACGGGCTCACGGGCAATGCCGACCATCCCGAGCAGGCCAGCCTGGCGCTGGCGCGTCCCGACAAGCCGACGCCGGACGACATTGGCTTCCTGACACTCGACGAGTTGTTCCAGCGCTGGCTGGGGCGTCTCGACGGCACCGAGCTGGTCGTGCTCAGCGCCTGCGATACCGGCCGTGGCGTACAGCGCGGTGGCAGCATGATGACCTTGCCGCTTGGTTTCTTCGCCGCAGGCGCGGAGACGGTGATCGCCAGCCTTTGGAAAGTGGATGACACCGCGACGAGCTTGCTGATGACGCGGTTCTACGAGAACCTGCTGGGGACGTACAGCCAACCACGTGAAGTGCATGGCCGGACGTATGTCCCGAGCACGCCAATGCCAAAACTGGCCGCGCTGGATGAGGCCAAGCGTTGGCTGCGACACCTGACGCGGGACGAGGTGCGCAAGCTACAAAGCACCGGGCCGCTTGCGATGGTGGACAATGTCCCGGCTGCCGACCGTGGGACAGAGATGACACACCACGCGGCACCGGATGCAACCAGTGTACGCCGACCCTACGAACATCCATACTATTGGTCCGCCTTTGTCCTCTACGGCGATTCGGAGTGACCCATGGCGAGCAGCAGCAATCATACCGGGGAGCGCGACGAGCCATCACGCCGGACTGATGGCGGCTGGCTGGAGTCGGTGCATGAGGCCTTTGAGCGGGCTTGTCGGCGCGGCTTCGATGGTGGCTTCGCCGACTTCGTGGCCAGGCGGGCAAACCTGGACCCCGTGCTGACTTCATCACCTGGCGCGCCAGACGAGACGATCACCTCCCCGCAGCCGGCCTCTGACGGGGCTGTGCAGCCCGAAACCGCGTGTGAACCGCCTGTGCAGATTCCGAACCACGAGCTGCTGCGTCTGTTGGGGAAGGGTGGCTTTGGCCAGGTCTGGCTGGCGCGGAACACTTACACCGAGCACTTTCGCGCGGCCAAGCTCTTCCGTCGCGACACGCCACTCGAGTTGGACGGCCTGCGAACGCTCAAGCAGCGCGTCGGCGAACACCCGCATTTGCTGGCCATCGAGGATGTCGGGGCGGCCGGTGACTGGCTTTACGCCCTCATGCCGCTGGCCGACAACGCCAACGGCAGCTCGCCGGTCGTGGTTCCTGGTGACTATCAGCCGCTGACGCTGCGCATCAAGCTCAACCGCGCCGGACACCTGCCGGCCCGCGAAGCGGCCCAGATCGGGGCCGCGCTCGCCGATGCTCTCGCGCATTTGCACGAGTGCGGCGCTGTACACGCCGATGTAAAGCCCGGCAACGTGATCCGCCACGGCGGCGCGTGGAAACTGACCGACTACGGGCTCATGCGGCGCAGCGAGGATGAATCCAGCGGGCGCGGCTTCACGCGTGGCTACTGCCCCCCCGAGGGGCCCGGTACGCCGGCGGCGGATCAGTACGCGCTAGGCGTGCTGCTGTCGGAATTGCTCACCGGTGTGTCGCCGCACGAGTCACTGGTGCCGCAGCGCGCGCTGCAAGAGCTGACCCGGGGTGTGGCACCGGCACTGACCAGGGCCATCAAACGCTGCATCGCCAAGGACAAGAGCCAGCGTTTTCCGTCGATGAAGGACGTCGCCGACGCGCTTCGGAATGCCGGGGGCGCCGCGGTGGAAATTGCTCCACCTCGTCGCGGGGCGTGGATCTGGATCGGCGCAATCGCCGCGGCCGTGATCGCGATGATCGCATTCGCAAACGGTATCTGGCCAAAGCCCATCGAGCCAATGAAGGGTCACCAGACCAAACGCGCGATGGCCGGCGACCTGCGCATCGATCCGCTGGCGCTGGAGCACTATCGTTACGACGACTACCGCGATCCGAATTCCGCCGGCCGACTGCTCGGCCGGATCGGCGTGGATTCCTGGGCGGTCGTCGGCGACGACGGTGTCCAGCTTGCAACAACGTTAAGCCAACCGGCCTATTACTACCTGCTGGTCTTTGACACGAACGGCAGCGTATCCTGCAAGTACCCTCGGCAGGATGGCGTTCCGCCGGATCGGCTTGCCGCAGCGCGTTATCCCGGCGGAAACGTGCATTATCACTTGACCGACGGGCCGGGCCTGCAAGCGTTCGCAGTGGTAGCTTCACGGGAGCCGTTGCCGCGCTACGCGGACTGGCCGGGCCGCGCATTGCTCGAAGCGGCGTGGCGCAGCTCGAATCCAGGTTCATTCGCCGCCAACACGCCGACCGTGTGGACTTCGGACGGCCAGGCCATCTGGCGTCAGGAGCCCGGCAATCGCGGCATTGAGATGGAGCATCGGACTGCGCCCGGCGCCATGGAGGCGGTCGCGCGGCAACTCGCCGGCGACCCCGCGTTTGATGCCGTGCGAGTCATAGCGATGCCGGTTCGGCCCAGGGAGCCGTAGCGATTGTCGATTCCTCCCAGGGCGCAGTTGAGACCGGCACGACGCGGACCACGAACAACGTTGATCAACCATCGGGGAACAAGCATGGGACGCAAAAGCAGTTGGATCACGCACGGCGCCTTCCTGGCGGTGGCTCTATCCATGACAACGGTCACGGCTCATGCGGCTTGTGGCCAGACAGCGAACTCCCGAGGAAACGGTGACGTCGATGCCGAACAAACCGCCGCGTCTCGAGAGGGCGCTGAGCGGTCAATGAGTGAAGAGGAGCTGCTGGCGATCGGGGCGGCGTTTGATCTGGATGCGTTCATCAAGAGCCTGAGCCCGCCGACGACTGACGAGATTCTCAGCTCATTGGCGCCGATCCCGACGTTGGAGGAAGTCCTGGCGCTGCTCGATGGGGCCGCGTTGCCGAGGCCTGAGCTGCCCGAGGATGTCAAACTCGAAGTTGATGCACTCAAGGAACGCGTCGACGGACTACGCCGCAGCGGCCTTCAAGGTGACGACACCGAGGCGCAAGACGCCGCGTTAGCCGAGGCGCTGGAACTGGCCGAACGTGTGCTGGCGATCCGCGAGAGATATCAGTCCGGTTGGACGAATGCTGACGGTGCGCCGGCTACCTGGTTCGAGATCGGCGACGCTCAGCGGCTGATCGACGACTTGCGTCATCAACTGAGACTCCCGCCTGAAGGGCGCGTCGGCCTGAGCGCCGCCTACCGTGCTAGGTCCGAATCAGAAGAGACAACAACGGACCAGACACTGGCGGAAATCGGACAGCAATTGGCGATCCGTCGCCACATGCTGGGTGACGAGCACCCGGACGTGGCCAGACTACTCAACGATCTCGGATCGCTGTTGCGGGAAAATGGCGGCGAAGAGGCCGCCGAAGTGCTCTATCGACAGGCGTGGGCGCACTGGCAGGCGTCTCTGGGCGGCGAGCATCCCCATACGGTGGTGAGCCTGGTCAACCTGGCGGTGTCGACGAAACAGAATGGCGACGCTGCGCGGGCGGGGGCGTTGACCCGCGCGGCTCTTGCGGCGAGGTGCCGACTGCTTGGCCCCGACAACCCAGACACGTTGAACGCGCTCAGAGGCCTGGGTGACATCCTCCTCGACATGGGCGCCTACCAGGATGCCGCTACAGTCTATGGACGGGCCATCGCGACCGCGCGGCGTGTCCTGGGCCCGGAAGACACTCGGACACTGGAGGCCATCGGTAGCATGGGCACAGCGCTTATCTACATGCGCAAAGCCCAAGGAAGCCGAGCCGTACTACCGTGAGGCATTGGCCGGGTTCCGCAAGGTCTGTGGCGATGAAGATTCGCGCACGTTGACGATCATCAATGGCATGGGGCTGCTGTTGGCCCAGATGGGCAAGTACGCGGAGGCCGAGCGTCATCTCCGCGAGGCCCTGGAAATCAGGCAGCGCGTGTTTGGCGACGAGCATTACGGAACACTGGCAACGCTCAGCAGTCTGGGCAGTGTGCTGGTTACGCTGGGCAGGTACAGCGAGGCGGAGCACTACCAACGTGAGGCGGTCGACGGCTGCCGGCGCGTGCTCGGCGTGGATCACCCCAATACGCTGACCACGGTCAACAACCTGGGCTGGCTTTTGGAGAAAATGGGCCGCTATGAAGAGGCCGCGACGTATTTTCGCGACGTGTTGCAGACCCGCCGTCGTATATTGGGCGACGACCATCCGAGAACTCTGACGTCGATCAACAACATGGCCTTTGTGCTCGAGCGCATGGGCGCGTACGCCGAGGCGGAAGGCTACTATCACGAAGTTCTCGACAGACGTCGACACGTGCTGGGTGAGGACAATCCAAACACGTTGACCTCGCTCAATAATCTGGCCGGACTGCTGGACGATATGGGCAGGTTCGCCGAAGCCGAGGCGTACAGGCGCGAGGTGCTGGCGGGGCGGCGCCGCGCATTGGGCGACGATCATCCGGAGGTGGCGAGCAGTCTGCACAACCTGGCGTACGTGCTGCACGTCCGAGGCGACGACACCGCGGCCGAACAGCTTTATCGCGAGGCGCTGGCGATGAAACGCCGCTTACTCGGCGACGAGCATCCGGACGTGGCGCTCAGCCTCACCAGCCTGGCGTTGTTGCTGAAGCAGAAAGGCGATTACGAGGCGGCCGAGCCGATCTACCGCGAAGCGCTGGCGTTGCGCCGGAAGTTGCTGGGCGATGAGCACCCGGACGTAGCCGCCACTCTGCACAACCTGGCGTCGCTGCTGGCGGCCAAGGGGGATTACGACGCGGCCGAGCCGTTGCTCCGAGAGGCGTTGGCCATGCGACGCCGGCTGTTGGGGCCGGACCACCCGGACGTCGTGTATTCGCTGAATAACCTGGCCGGCCTGCTACGCGACAGAGGTGATTCTGAGGCGGCGGAGCACTTGCTGCGCGAGGCGCTGGCGGTGATCCGCGAATCGGCACGCCGCGAGCACACGGACACGGTGCGCAGCCTGATGAACCTGGCGATCCTGCTGAAGGACAACGGCGAGTACGCGGAGGCCGAGACGCTGCTGATCGAAGCCGCCGAGCTGTTTGAAAAGGCGCGCCTGCACGCCAGCGCCAGCGGCGGTCTCGAACGGGCCAAGCTGCGCGGCACACCGCTCACCGCCCTCGCCGCCGTTCAAGCGTACCTCGATCGTCCGGCGGCTGCCTTTCAACACCTGGAGGCGCACTTCGCACGCGGCGTGCTCGACGAAATCGCCTTTCGCCAGGCACGGCCGTTGACGAAGACGGAGCGCGAGACCGAACAGAACATGGTCGGTCGCTTCGGCCGGTTGGATGAGCGCATCGCGGTCATGCGCGCCAAGCCCGCAACGTCTGAGCGCGATGCCTTGCTCGACACGCTGGAGCGCGAGCGCGAGACGCTCAAGGCCGAGCTCATTCGGTTCAACCTCACGATGCGGGAGCGGCACGGTCCCACGGCCGGCGAGGTCCGCGAGCTGTCCCAAATCCAACGCGAGATTCCCATCGACGCGGCCCTGGTGGCCTGGCTCGATGTTAACAGCACGGCCCTTGCCAACTCCGCCGGCGACGAGCACTGGGCCTGCGTGGTGCGGCATCAGGGTACACCCGCCTGGGTCAAGCTGCCCGGCAGTGGTGAAGATGGCGCGTGGACCAAGGCGGACAGCCAACTGCTTCCCCAGCTCCGCAACGCCCTCAGCCAGGTGGGCGGCGGCACGGCGGCGGCACGTGAAGAGCTCATTCAGCGGGTGTACGCGCAGCGGATCGCCCCCATACAACCACACCTCGCAGGTGGTGCGGCCAGGCCGCCGGTGAAGCAGTTGATCATCCTGCCGGCCGGGGTGATGAGCCCTATTCCGATCGAGGTGCTGACGGATGAGTACACGGTCAGCTATGCACCATCCGGGACGATGCACGCGTGGCTGGTGGAAAAACGGCGGCAGGATACTGAACCGGGAAAACAGCAGGGCCGGCGCTCGTTGCTAGCTCTGGGTGATCCGGCCTTCCCGCAGCGGGACAAGCATGCCGACGCCGAGTCCGAGCCGCCGGAGTACGGCGTACTGGTTGCCAGCGTGCTGCCCGGCTCCAACGCCGAGCGCGGCGGTTTGAGAGCCGGCGACGTTGTCCTCAGCTATGATGGCCAGCAACTGGCGACCGCCCGTGACCTTGGACCGGCGATAAAGTCCGCCGCCCAGCGCCGCGCGGCGCCCGGTGAGCATTCCGACGCCGGTGACCAGGCAAGCGCGGCGGCTACCGAGGTTGCACCGGCGCGCGTGCCGGTGCAGGTGTGGCGCGACGGCCAGACGCGATCCTTGTCGGTGGCGCCGGGCAAAGTCGGCCTGCGCGTAAGCCGGCAGCCGGTTGCCGATGCCGTCAACGCCCGACACCGTTTGGCCCGTGCGCTGGCCGTCCGTGGCGAGTCTTATGCTCCGTTGCCGGCGTCACGTCGCGAGGTCGCCGCGGTCGCGAAGCTGTTTGAGGGGCTACCAGCCACTGAGCCGCCCACGATTCTCCTGGGCGCCGCCGCCAGCGAGCACAAACTCGAGGAACTGTCCAACTCTGGTGAGTTGCAGACCTATCGCGTCCTCCACTTCGCGACACATGGCGTGATGGATGATCAGGTCTCGATGCGCTCGGCCCTGCTGCTGGCGCAAGACGAACCGTCGGATTCTCCCGCGACAGCGCCGGCAGATCGGCGGGTCTACGACAACCGACTGACCGCCGACCAGATCGCCCGCAACTGGAAGCTGGACGCGGATCTGGTGACCCTCAGCGCGTGTCAGACCGCGTTGGGCAAGGCCGGCGGCGGTGAGGGCTTTCTGGGATTCTCACAAGCGCTGTTCGCGGCGGGGGCGCGCAGCCTGGTGCTGAGTCTGTGGAAGGTTGATGACACGGCGACGGCGCTGCTGATGACGCGGTTCTACGAGAACCTGCTGGGGCGCTTCGACACGCCGCGCGCGGTTGCTGGTCGCACGTATGACGCCGGCGCTGCCATGCCGAAAGCCGCAGCGCTGCGCGAAGCGAAACACTGGCTGCGCTGTGCGACACGAGCCGAGGTGCGCGAGCTACAGAGCAGCGGTCCGCTCGCCATGAGTGTTGGTGGGCCGGCGGTAGAGCGCGGTACTGAAGTGGCCCATCAACGACCGCCGGAACCGGATGACGCGGTCCACCCGTACGAACACCCATACTACTGGTCCGCCTTCGTGCTGTACGGAGATCCGGATTAGCGTACACGGGACGGCGGTGTGTGGTGCATGGCTGCGCGGTGGTTGCGGGTTCAGTAATACAGGCTCTCGATCACATCTCACAAGACGTCATATCGCCAGGGTTGTCCCGCTCTAACGCAAATCGCGCCAGCCTTTCTTTGTCGCGGAGGACGGGGCGAATCAAACAGACACTATTCCTGATGGAATCTGGTTACCGTGGCCGTCGTGGGCCGGTGGCCATGGTTGGTCGCTCAGTGGCGTGCTGCGCTGTGTAAACCAAGCACTACAGTGAAGTTATGCCCGGGGTGCATATTCGCTTGCGCGCGTGCCGGCAGAGATGACTGCGCGCAGCAGCGGCGACCGAATCTTCACCGTCGTTAGTTGTTGCCCGATTGTGACCACATGCTTGATACAATCGTACAAACGCACGGGCAATGCGTGATGGCGGGCAGAACGCGTTCGCGAGAGGAGAACCCTAATGGGAGCAAGAGTGAATCGTGTGATGTTCGCCGGCATAGTCGGTGTCGGGATGGTGATTCTAGCCGCGCGCCCTGTGCCCGCCGCGGTTCATTGGAGAGCCGAGGCGGTCGCGAACGGCCCGCAAGCGCAGGTTGCCGTCCACGAAGCGTTGACCGCGCTCGCCGAACGACCGGCTGAACGGCATGTAATCGTTGAGTTTGAGCGTCCCGTGACGCCGGCTGAGCGCGCCGAACTCAAAGACGCCGGATTGAGTCTGTTGAATTACCTGGGAGATCACGCCTTCTTCGCCGCGCTGCGACAAGATTGCGATGCCGGCGCCATCGGCGCGGTCTCCTCATTGCGCGCCGCACAGGGCATCGCGCGGGCCCACAAGCTCGCACCCGCGATCCTCAATAACGCATACCCCGAGTTCGCAGTCGGCGTTGATCCGCTCACCGATGAGGAGTTTGTAGCGGCATATGTGCTGTTCCATGGTGACGTGTCGCTGTATGACGACGGGCTCGCCATCGCGGAGCAGCACGGCGCGCTGATCGTATCCGAGATTGCTTCGCTGAACGGCCTGGTGATCGAACTGCCGCGGGCCAACCTCGAAGCGCTGGCCGATACCGACGCGGTGATGTGGATCGAACCGCCGTTGCCCTATATGACCGTGACCAACGACAACAACCGGACGCGCGTGCAAGCGGACACGGTGCAAGCCGCCCCGTACGGCCTGGATGGCTCGGGGATTACCGCGATGATCTACGACGGCGGAACGGCACGCGCTTCGCACGACGATTTCGGCGGACGGCTGACCGTGCGTGACAGCTCCGGCACGCACTATCATTCGACGCACGTCGCGGGCACCGTCGGAGGCAGCGGCGCCGCCAGCGGTGGCACCTATGCGGGGATGGCTCCGGGAGTCACGATGGTGTCGTACGGGTTCCAGTACGATGGCAGCGGCATCTTCCTCTACAGCAACCCGGGCGATCTCGAATCTGATTACAACCAGGCGATCAACACATACGGCGCCGAAATCGCGAATAACTCGATCGGCACCAACACCGAAACGAACGGGTTCTCGTGTTCGATCCAGGGCGACTACGGCGTGACGTCGGCGCTGATCGACGCCATCGTCGGCGGGAGCCTGGGTGCTCCGTTCCGCGTTGTCTGGTCCGCCGGCAACGAGCGACAGGGCAGCCGCTGCGACATCGAAGGCTATGGCGATTACTACAGCACCGCTCCGCCATCCGGCGCAAAGAACCACATCTGCGTCGGCGCCATCAATTCGAACAATGACACCATGACCAGTTTCAGCAGTTGGGGGCCGGTTGACGATGGACGCCTCAAACCCGACATCGTGGGCCCCGGCTGCCAAAGCAGCAGCGACTACGGCGTCACATCATGCTACTCATCGAGCGACACGGCATACACCACGCTGTGTGGTACATCGATGGCCGCTCCAACCGTGACGGGTTGCCTCGTGCTGGTGCTCGAGGATTACTACGCCCAGTTCCCATCCGCACCGGCGCCGCGCAACTCGACATGCAAGATCCTGCTCGCGCATACAGCCGTCGATCTGGGTAACACCGGGCCGGATTACGTTTACGGCTATGGCTCGGTGCGCGTCCAGGACACTATCGATTTCATGCGCAGCGGCGCGTTCGAAGAGAATCAGGTGAGCCAGGGCGGAACGGTCACCTACCCGATCACCGTAAACGCCGGCGAGTCGCTGCTGAAAGTGACTTTGGCCTGGGACGATCACCCCGGCACGCCGAACGTCAACCCGGCCCTCGTGAATGACCTGGACTTGGTGGTGCTCGATCCGCTCGGTCACCCGGCGTATCCATGGACGCTCAACCCGGCCAGCCCGAGTTCGCCCGCGGTCCAGACGCAGGCCGATCATGTAAACAACATCGAGCAGGTATTGGTGAACAACCCGGCGGCGGGCACGTGGACAGTGCAAGTAACAGGGTACAGCGTGCCGCAGGGCCCCCAGGCGTTCTCGATCTGTGCAGCGCCCAGGTTGACCGGTGAGCCGGTCAACCAGCCGCCCAGCGTTAACGCCGGCGTTGATCAAAGCGTAACGCTGCCGGCTGTCGCAAGCCTGGATGGCACGGTGACCGACGATGGTCTGCCCAACCCGCCGGCCGCGTTTACGGTTACCTGGAGCAAGGTCAGTGGTCCGGGCACGGTGACGTTCGGTGACGCCAATGCCGAGGACACGACAGCCGCGTTCAGCGTTGCGAGCACATATGTCTTGCGGCTTACCGCCGATGACAGCGAGTTGACGGCGAGCGACGACGTGACGATCACGGTTGATGGCCCGAACCAGGCGCCGACGGTGGATGCAGGTACGGATCAGTCGAGCGGGCTCCAGGAGACCGCGAATCTCGACGGGACGGTGACCGACGACGGTCTGCCCGACCCGCCGGCGGCATTCACGGTTACGTGGAGCAAGGTTAGTGGCCCGGGTACGGTGACGTTCGGCGACGCCAATGCGGAGGACACGACCGCCTCGTTCAGCGCTGCCGGCACATATACCCTGCGGCTCACGGCCGATGATAGCGAACTGACGGCAAGTGATGATGTGGTCATCACGGTCACAATCACAAACCAGCCGCCGAGTGTTAATGCAGGCGTCGATCAGAGCGTAACGCTGCCGGCCGTCGCTAACCTGGACGGGACCGTGACCGACGACGGTCTGCCCAACCCGCCGGCTGCATTCACGGTTACGTGGAGCAAGGTCAGCGGCCCGGGCACGGTGACGTTCGGTGACGCCAACGTAGAGGATACAAACGCGGCGTTCAGCATTGCCGGCACATATGTCTTGCGGCTTACCGCCGATGACAGCGAGTTGACGGCGAGCGACGATGTGACGATCACGGTTGATGGCCCGAACCAGGCGCCGACGGTTGACGCCGGTCCGGATCAGTCGATCGGGCTCCAGGAGACCGCGAATCTCGACGGAACGGTGACCGACGATGGCCTGCCCGATCCGCCGGCGGCATTCACGGTTACGTGGAGCAAGGTCAGTGGCCCGGGTACGGTGACGTTCGGCGACGCTAACACGGAGGACACGACCGCGCAGTTCGACACGGCCGGCACTTACGTGCTTCAACTGGAAGCCGACGACAGCGCTCTGACCGCCAGCGATCAACTAACGGTGACGGTCGCTGAAACGCCGGAGTATGTGGACGACGTTGCCAACGCTGACGTGCCGGTCCAGGGCTCGGTATCCGGTTCGTATGTGGACACGCAGACCGACAACGGCGTGAGCGAGATACTCACTGAGCGCGAGTCGGGCGGCAAGCCGCAGAACCGCTACAGCTACCTGGAGCATAAGTGGACCATCAACGTGACCGGCGGCACCGCGGTTACGTTCTATCTCAACGCGTATCAGGATCCGACGAGCGAGGGTGACCATTTCATCTTCGCTTATTCGACCGACGATGCGAGCTACACCCCCATGGTCACGGTGGTCAAGACCAGCGATGACGGCGCGTACCAGTCCTTTACGTTGCCAGCATCAACCGCCGGCACCGTGTACATCCGCGTGGTTGACACCGACCAGACCAGCGGCAACCGTGTGCTGGACAGTCTCTATGTCGATCACATGTTCATTCGTTCCGACACGGGACCGGGCGACCCGCCGGCGGCCCCGAGCGCCCTGGGAGCGACGGCGGTCGCATACAACCAGATCGATCTCGGGTGGACCGACAACGCGGACAACGAGTCCGGGTTTGAGATCGACCGCTCTCTCGATGGTGCGTCCTGGGCGACCATCGACACGGTTGGGGCGAACGTCACTACGTACTCTGACAGCGGCCTGTCCGCGCTGACGACCTACTTCTATCGCGTCCGGGCCACCAACGGGTTCGGCGACTCGGCGTACTCGAACACCGCCAGCGCAACGACGCCCGACAGTCCCGGCATCGTGCTCACTGGCGTGGGCTTTAAGCTGGGCCAGAAGCAGACGGTCGATCTCGAATGGACCGGCGCGGTAGGGGCCAACGTGGACATATATCGCAACGGCGCCTTAATTGCGACAACGACCAATGACGGTGCCTATCGCGATAGCCTGGGCAAGGACATTACCGGCTCGTTTACCTACGAGGTATGCGAGGAAGGTAGCGCCACCCAATGCTCAAACAGCGTGACGATCGAGTTCTAATGTCGAGGCGCTGACGCGCAAGATGCCCGCCCCGGCACGGCTGGCGCTTGTACCGTAGCAGGTGCCGGGAGCAACAGCGGAAGAGTGACCAACGGCGGAGTGCGTGTTTTGAACACGCGCTCCGCTGTTGTCGTCCTGGACCTTCTGTTTCCCACACCATGCGGGGAGTCGGCGGGGCGACGTCGAGAACTGGCGTGGAAACGGCTGGTTGAAGCCTCGGCCCAACACACACGAGATACGCCGCTAATTCCGGTGGTGACAGGTGCTTAAACCACCACTGGCAAGACTCCAACCTGCGGCCGCCGGAGGGTTGCTATACTGAGTATCTGGGACATTCGAGTTCCACCCCTGAGTATGACGCAGCAGGCCGTTGCGTAAGCGGAGGAAGAAGCCATGCCGGATTGCACGCATCGACGTCACGCACAACTGCGCACCGCGACCGCGCTGGCTCTTCTGTTGCTGTGCTCGGGCAGCGCGTTGGGGCAGTTCTGTGAGTTGTACTTCGAGGGCTTCGCATCCTTCGGTGGGCCGGTGGATTTCGATAACGGAACCTACCGCGTGGAATGGTGCGAGAGCGGCGCCTCCGTGTCGAGCAGCGAGTTATGCTTGACCGGCAATACTTATCGCCTGAATTCCTCCTCTCACGACCCGATCATCTGGGTCCACGTTGGCTGGGCCGGCTGCACCGCGGTCAAGCTGGAGTTCGACTTCGGGGAGTTCGCCACCACCGGGACGGTGCTGAAGTATGCCACTTCCCCCGACACCACTTTGAACTGCTCGGCGTCCATTGACAACTACGCGGGCAGCCTCGATCTCCCTGACGGCGTGTGTTACTCGGCGGAGCATGTTGTGACGTTGTCTGAGGGAGAGCGCTCTGTGTACTGGAAGTTCGACCACGGGCTACCCAGCACCAACGCGTTCTTCCTCGACAACGTGCGCGTGTCGCTGGAGACGTGCGATTGTGCCGGCACGCAGCCGGACCACGGATGTTGCGAGATCGGCGGACCCGGGTGCGATGACCCCGTTGTCGAAGCGTGCGTGTGCGCGCAGGATGCCTACTGCTGCGAGATAGAGTGGGATGCGCAGTGTGTCGCCGAAGTGGACAGTTTCGGCTGCGGCACGTGCGGCGGCGGCGGTTGTGCTACCGAGTTCAACGCCGACTTCGGCAACTACTTCCAGTCCGGTTCCGTGTGCGATCTCTGGCCCGCGAAGTTTGAGACCTGTGAAGGCTACGGGCCGTGGATCACATCCGGGACGGCTTGCGGCGGCTCCGGCGACTACGCGATGAGCTTCAATACCGGTTACCCGTATTCGGCCGCGACCACCACGTGTCTGGACCTGAGCACAGCCGCGGCGGCGTCGCTGAACTTCGCGTACACCAAGACCGGCGGCAGCCTGGGCCCGCGAATCGAAATCAGCATCGACGGCGGCGGGTCATTCTCGACCGTCTGGAACGCGCCTTTCAGCTTTGCCGGCGGTTGTGTCGCCGAGTGCCTGGACCTGGGCGACTTCGTGGGATTAGCCGACGTGCGTCTCAAGTTCTCGTCCGGATCGTCGTCCGCCAACGGCGCGGCGTTCGACGACCTGCTGCTGGTGCTCGACAACGGATGCCCCACCTGCACCGCACCCTCGGCCGACGCCGGCCCCGACAAGACGCTGTGTCCCGATGGGACCGCTGTGCTGGAGGGTAACGCCAGTGGCGGCAGCGGCGGCAGTTGCCCCGGCGACCATTCCCCTTCATGGTCCGGGTTGTGCGTGGTGTCCGGAGCGGACACGTTTTCGCCTACGGTGAGTGCTCCCGGGCAGTATTTCCTGACCACCTCATGTGGCGCATGCGCTGCGATAGACAGCGTGATCGTGGCCCTGGACGATTCCGGCCCGGCCGTTGACGCCGGCGCTACTACGAGCCTGCCTTGCGAAGGTGGCCCGTTGCAGTTGAACGGCAGCGCCGCCGGATGTGCCGGCAGCCTCAGCATTTCCTGGACGACGTCCGCCGGTGGGAACATCGTTTCCGGCGCGGACACACTTACCCCCACGGTGGACGCCGCGGGCACCTATACGCTGCACGCCTCCTGCGACGGCGGCTGTGAGAGCGCGGACAACGTGTTGGTCAGCGAGCGTATCACCGGTGACTGGAATGGAGACGCGGCGATCGATGTGGGGGACTTCGTGGAGCTTACGGCGTGTCTGGCCGGACCGGGCGGCGGTTTGTTGCCGGGTTGCGCGTGCGGCGATTTCGAGCCCGACGGGGACGTGGATGTGCACGACTTCGCTCAGTTCCAGCCGGCGTTCGATACCGCGACGACCTTTACTGGAGCCTGCTGTGATGCCGACGGCGTCTGCACGGAGGTGACCGAGGCCGCTTGCGTGGCCGCCGGCGGTGAGTACCACGGAGACGGCGACACCTGCGCCGCCGTCATCTGTCCCTTCGGCCGCTACAGTAACGAGATCGATCCCATCACCAGCTTCTACGGCAACGGCGCGGACCTCGCCGACGACATGACGCTGACGGGCCTCGGAGCCCGCAAACTGGTGTCCTACGAGTTGGCGGCGTACGGCGGCAACAACGGCGGGGGGGCGTTCGATGCGACGGTCTCCCTGTACACGGATTGTCCCGGTAACGGCGGGAGCATCATCGCCGGTACGACGTTCACCTGGAATGGTATCCCTGACGATGAGTACGTGTATGTTCTGACGGCCGATCTGGCCGCCGCTCCGGCTACCATACCTGACTCGGTGTGGATGGTTGTGTCATTCTCGACGGCTCAGGCTGGGTGGATCGTGGCCGGTTCCGCGGAAACGGGCTACACGGCCGACTTGTTCGGATCGGACGAGGCCCCGTGGGGATGTGGACAAATCTTCACCGGCGAAAGCCCGCCTTACGCCGGCTTCTGGGCCAAACTGGAGTGCGTCGAGTCCGGCACAGCGCGGGCCGAAACCGGCACGCCGCGAACAGCCACCACTCGGCGGGCCGGTCCCAAGCTTCGTTGATGTGTCGTACGTGTGGCGCTCCACGTGTGCCGTGATAAGCGCGTGGTTCTGCGAGATGGAAGGCCGTCAGTGAGGCGTTCGGGCCAGTTGTTTCCTGGCCGCGGCCACCACGCCCTCAGCAGTCAGGCCAAAACGCTGCATTACCTGGCCGGCGGGGGCAGACAGTCCGAACGATGACATCGCGATGATCGCCCCATCTCTTCCGACGTACTTCTCCCAGCCTTGCGCGACGCCCGCTTCGATCGCGACGCGGGCGGTTACCGCCGGCGGCAGCACCGACGCGCGGTAGGCCTCATCCTGTCGGTCGAACAGCTCCCAGCAAGGCAGCGATACAACGCGCACCGCCACACCCTCGGCCGCCAGCGTCTCGGCCGCTGCGATGCAATGCTGCAACTCGGAGCCGGTGCCGATCAGGATGATGTCCGGCGTCTGATCGCAGTCCGCGACGACGTATCCACCTCGGAGCACGCCGTCCGCCGACGCGTACTTGCCGCGGTCGAGCGTCGGCAGGCTCTGCCGGCTCAGGGCGAGCAACACGGGCCGATCGGTCGTCTGGATGGCGTGCTTCCAGGCCAGCGCGACTTCGTTTGCGTCGCCGGGCCGGAATACGTCGAGACCGGGAATAGCCCGCAGCGACGCCAGGTGTTCGACCGGCTGATGCGTCGGGCCGTCCTCCCCGACGCCGACGCTGTCGTGCGTAAAGACGTAGATGACCGGCTGTTGCATAAGCGCGGCGAGACGGATCGCAGGCCTGGCGTAGTCGGCAAAGACGAGGAAGCTGGCGCCGAACGGCCGCAGACCCGACAGGGCCATGCCGTTGCAGGCGGCCGCCATCGCATGCTCGCGGATGCCGAAGCGCATGTTGCGACCTTCGGGCGTCGCCGCCTGGTGATCGACGGTGTCCTCGAGCAGCGTTTTGGTCGAAGGCGCCAGGTCGGCGGAGCCGCCGAGCAGCCACGGAATGCGCTTGGCGGCGGCGACCAGCACTTTGCCACCCGACGCGCGCGAAGCCAGCCCCTTGGCGTCCGGCGCGAATACGGGCCAATCGGCATCCCAGCCCTTTGGCAGGCCGCGCTGCTGAATCAGTCGCCATTCCTCGGCCAGTTGCGGGAAGGCCGCCTCGTATGCCGCAAACGCCTTGTTCCAGTTCGCTTCAATCTCCGCCCCGTGCGCCCGGGACGCCTCGGTCCAAGCCGTGCGCACTTCGTCCGGAACCTGAAAAGGCTCGTCGTAAGGCCAGCCGTAAAACGCCTTGGCGCCGCGGATTTCCTCGTCGCCGAGCGGTTCGCCGTGAGCCTTGGCCGTGTTTTGTTTAGTGGGCGCGCCGCGCGCGATGATGCTGCGGACGATGATGAGATTCGGCTGCCCGCGGCCGGCTTGCGCAGTCTCAATCGCCTTGCAGAGGGCGGCGCGGTCTTCGATATCGGCGACCTGCTGAACGCGCCAGCCGTAGGCTTCGAAGCGCTTGCCGACGTCCTCGCTGAACGTCAGGTCGGTCCCGCCTTCGATTGTGATCTTGTTGCTGTCGTAGAACCAGATAAGGTTGTCGAGCCCCAGATGCCCCGCCCACGAAGCCGCCTCCGACGCCACACCCTCCATCATGCACCCGTCGCCGAGCACGGCGTACACACGATAGTCGACGATGGCGTGTCCCGGCTGGTTGAAGCGGCTCGCGAGCCACTTTTGTGCGACCGCCATGCCGACACTGGTGGCCGCTCCCTGGCCCAGTGGGCCGGTGGTCGTTTCGACGCCGGGCAGGTGGCCGAACTCGGGATGACCGGGCGTACGGCTGTCGAGTTGACGAAACTGCCTGATGTCGTCCAGCGAGACGTCGTAGCCGCTCAGGTGTAGCGTGGCGTATAGCAGCATCGAGGCGTGACCGGCCGACAGCACGAAGCGGTCCCGATTGGGAAAGGCGGCGTTGGCCGGGTTATACCGCAGGTACTTCCCATAGAGCAGGTGGGCGAGCGGCGCCAGCGCCATGGCCGCTCCCGGGTGGCCCGAGTTCGCCTTTTGGACGGCGTCCATCACCAGCGTGCGAATGGTGTTCGTGCAGAGGGTCTCGGCGGGCGCGTCCGTCATCACATCATCTCCGTGTTGGTTCGTCTGTTCGGTGCGGGCATCACTTATTACGTGGGTACAGATAGCAGGTCATGGGCGGAGTTGCAACGCGATCGAGGAATCGGGTCCCATGAACCCACGCGGCCGCTGTGCCTGAATCTGGTCGGCCCGGTTGGACAATGATCGCTCCCGAGACCGAGCAGGCGTATCATGTGGGCGCTTCGCCATGATATTCATCGCCTAACCGGTTGAGGGCACGGATGGCGCACTGCTTTTTTGTTTCCGACCTCCACGGCCAACTGGACCGTTACCGAACGCTCTTCCGGCTGATCGGCGACGAGCGCCCGACTGCCGTGTTTATGGGGGGGGACTTGCTTCCCGCCGGCCTCACCGCGCTGGACTCGCTGGACTTTGATCACGAGGACTTTGTTAACGGCTTCCTTGTGCGACAGTTGCAGCGGCTCCGCGAGGATCTGGGCCGAGATTACCCGCGTGTGTTCGTGATCCTCGGCAACGATGACAGTCGATCTGAAGAGGCGACGATCATCGCGGCGGCAACGACCGGTATCTGGCGGTACGTTCACGATCGCCGGGTTGGGTTCGAGGGCTACGATGTCTACGGACTCGCCTATGTGCCGCCCACGCCGTTCCTGCTCAAGGACTGGGAACGATACGACGTTTCGCGGTATGTTGACCCCGGCTGCGTCGCGCCGGAGCAAGGTTATCGCTCGGTCCCCGTTCCGGAGAGTCAGCTCCGTCATGCCACAATCAGAGGCGAGCTGGACACGTTGGTCGGCAGCCGATCAGTGGATCGGGCGATCTTCCTCTTTCACTCTCCGCCTCACAACACCAAGCTGGATCGCGCGGCGCTCGACGGCAAGATGATCGACCACGCGCCGCTTGACGTTCATGTGGGCAGTATCGCCGTTCAGCGGTTTATCGAGGAGAGGCAGCCGCTGATTACGCTGCACGGCCATGTCCACGAATCGGCCAGGATCACCGGCGCGTGGTCACAGCGCATCGGTCGCACGCATTGCTACACTGCCGCGCACGACGGCCCGGAGCTTGCGCTGGTGAGGTTTGATCCGGAAAAACCGGCGCAGGCCTCGCGCACGCTCATATAGCCGGTGAATTATCCGGGCCGAGCGACAGTTCACGGGCCGCGTCCGTCACGGCGCCAATCTTGACGGCGTAACTCGTGCGTCTGGCGATGTCCTCGTCGGTTATGATGTGAACGTCAAGCAGACCCTCGGTTCGGTACCCGGTGCGCAGGTAATTGATCTCGCCGAGTGACAGACTCCAACCCTCAAACCACTGCTCGAGATCGCGGCGCTGATCGTCCGTCCCGGCGAAATGCACGAGCAGGTCGATGTCGCTGGCGGGGCCGGCGGTCGCGTTCTTCGTGCTGCCGATCAGGTATATGGCCTTGACGCCGAATCGCGCGGCGTCGAGGCGGGCCGCAATGCTCTCCGCCATGCGGGCGCGCCAGCGCCAATCCGGCCCGTCCTGGGCCGTGAGCGCACGCCGCGCGTCAGTTTCGTGATCGACGTATTCCGTGGCCTCGGTGAGCACACCCACAGCCTCGTCGAACTCGGCATTCATCAGCACGTACAGCACCTGACCATCCGCCGATTGTGGAATGTCGATTACGCGAATCGTGTCGCCCAGCGCGGCGTGCTCCGGCGCCAGTTTTGCGAGCAGGTTCGGACTGCGCGTCAGGAACAGCTCATTGAATTCGACTTCGTCGTCGTCCGGATAGAGCGGCAGATACCGGATCTCCGCCTCCACGAGGTCCTGGAAGAAGTGGGTACCAAAGGACACGTCCGGCGTGTACTCGCCGGTTTTGCGCGCAATCTCAATCAGCATCGCGGTGTTGTTGATGTCGGAGTACGTCACGGGCACGCCGAGTTTGACGTCGCCGCGGCTGCCCCATCGGCCAGGCCCCATCAGGATGAACTGCCGCTTGGGAAGCAGCTTGTTCAGCTTGCCTACCGCCCGTCCGACGGCAATCAACTCCTCCCGACTGCCGAGGTTGGCGTATTGCTCGGGATCTACATAAACAATGTGCGTGATGTTCGGCACCGTCCCATTCGAGACGTAACGATTCGCGGAGAAGACCAGCCGGTTGTGGGGGATATCACGCGGAATGGGGGCCGGCTCAACGTGTTTCGCCGGGGCCTGTGCGCGACATTGCAGCAAGTAGAGGTGCTCGCCATCCGAGGCGAATTCGATGTCGGCCGGATGGCGCAATTCGCGCTCGAGCAGATTGAGCAGGGCGTGAAGCTGCTTCACCAGCGGTGTCCGATTCAGCAACCCTTCAAACGTCACCACCAGGTCGTCTTTCTCGAAATCCACACTGCCCAGCATGGGCTGGCGCAGGTGGCCGTGCTCATATACGGAGACGAGTTGCTCGAGGGCGGGCATGCGTTCGCCGGCGCCACGCAGGAACTCTACGACATCGATCGTTTCGAACTGGTTCGTGTTGAGATTGATAACATCCGCGTAGCGCGGAGCGTAGCGCGCGGTTTCCTCCGGCGTCGCGTTGGCCCGCAGTCCCGGTTGGCCGGGAGAGACGAGGATCGGAAAATCGTCACCCAGGCGATCCACAGCGCGCGTCCCCAAGTCCGGGCACCAGCCGCACCAGGCCGTCCTCGCGCTTGATCCGCGGGGACCACCGAAACTCGTTGTGGCTGAAGGCGACACCGGCGAAGGCGGGCAGGAAGTAATCACCAATGTGGGTGCCAACCACTTCCTGGATCAGCACACCCATGCCTTCCTGGAAGTCCAGCAGATTCCGCTCGGCGCGGTACTGGATCGGGTCGGGACCGAAGGTCGACGCATACACCTCGGCGATGGCGTCCATCAGTGCGTCGAGCCGCTCCTGCTTCGTGCCGCGGTTTGCCAGGAACAAGCTCTTGTACTTCCCGGAAAACGCCGCCCCGAAGCGGTCTTCCAGCAAGCTGGAGCTCCGGACGATTAGCGGCCGGTCGCCCAGGTCGTCGAGTGCCAGCGAGAGCCCCTTGACGATCGCGGACGAAAACTGCGAGTTCTTAAAGACCTGCACGATGTCCGGATACTCCTGGCGGACTTCGTCGGTCTCCTTGTACTTCTGCGAGAACACGTCCTCGAGGTGATTGCAATACACGAAATCGTGCATGCCGTCAGACGTGAGATACCAGGTTCTGGGGGTTTTGATCTGGGCCAGCAGTTCGTTTTCGCCGTGATGACGCCGCACGATCTGGTAGGCCAGGAACAGCCCCGCCCCTTTTCCACCAGTCTTCCCGTGCCCCCGGGCCGGATAGATCAAACGCCGAATGAGCTGATGAAAGTCGGCGATCTCGACGTAGTTCTTGGCAACGTTGATGTACTCAAGCTGGTCCGACAGGAAACGTCGCACCAGCGACACCAGCAGACCCTTGCGCGTGGAGGGTGAGAGCTCCACTTCGCCGTGGCCGGCATGTTGATAGCGTTGGATGGCGTCGCCGACCTCGGAGATGGAGGTGTGGTAGTTCTCCAGCGTGTTTACCAGGAAGCTGGCGCGGTCTTGCTTAATCCAGTTGTGGACGCACGAGATAATCTCGTCGTCGCTGAGGTGCATGGCCGCCAGGTCGAAGACCTGATCCGCCAGGTCCGTCGCCGAGGGGGCCGCATCGCGGCCGCGCGGCCGATTCGACTCAAAGAACACGTCCGATTCGTTCGCATCGCCCGGCGGACGGAAGTCGCGCAGCAGCGCGCCCGCCTCCTTCACACCACTCCAGCATAGGTGGTTGATCATCTTCCGGGCGACGCGCATGAGCAGGCTCTGATCCGTGCGACGCAAGAGGTCCAGGATCGCCAGCCACTCATGCCCGCGTTTGGCGGTGGCACGAGCAGTCCCGCGCACATCCCGCATGGCCTCCAGCAGCCGGTGGTGCGTGATGCAGCTCCCAAGGCGGTCGGCGATGGTTTCGAGCAGCTTGCGTTCCTCTTTCAGGAACGGGCCCTCGTCGGCCTGTGGCATCTGCTGCAAGTAGACGACCTTCAGCGCGCCGACCGGTTCGCCATACGCGCGGATCGTGGCCTCCTGGCTCCACTCGCTTTCGCGGAAGTCACCAAAGGCATAGTCTTTGTCTTCATAGCGAATGCGCGCAACGCACACGTCGGGATACTGCCAACCGGGCGGAACGACCTCGACCACGCCTTGAAACACGTCATCGAGCGTCAGCTCTTCGGCACTGATGATCTCCTCGACTCGATATAGGCAGTTAAGCTCCTTCGCGCGCTCCTGGAGCGAGCGCAGGATGTCGGCAACGCGTTCGTCTGGATCAGGCATCAGAGGCCTCCGCCAGTGAAGCGGCTCAGGGGTGTAGAATCACGCCGCGGCCATGACGACCGTCAACACGCACGTCCAGGGGGGCGCGCAACCGCACGTGCCGCAGGAAGTGAGTTTCGGACGCCGCCGGCTGCGCGTCAAGCCACTCCCAGTCGATCGCGTAACCGCCCGTGTGTCGCACCGTGAAGTAGAGCACCCCAAAGCTGATCATGTTGTGGAAGAAGTGTGATCCCTGGCTGGCGTCGACGTTCATCTCGGGCAGCGTGGCCTCGACAATCACCCGTGCGGCGGAGATCTGCGGCCATGTAGCGGGGATTCCCAGCCAGGGGTCGCTGCTGCCCCATCGGCCGAAGCCGATCAACACGTACATCGCTTCGGCGGCGACGAGTTCCCGGTTCAACGCCTCGATTTCAGCGGCGATCGCCGGCGTGTGTTTCGCCTCAAATGTCGCGGGCTTCACATAGACAACGTCGCTGATCCCGTTGTTCTGACCGTTGCCCAGGACAATCTCGCTGGCCACCAGCGCCCGGCTGCTGCTCAGAGTTGCATCATCAACCGTAACATGATCGCGCGCCACCATCATCGGCCGCACCTGCAACAGGCCAAATCGGGCTGGCAGGCCCTCCCGGCGGTCCAGCGTCAGCGCGAACTCGATCTCAACCTCCGCTTGAAGTGTGTCCTTGCAGCAGTCCGCCAGCCGATTTACAACGTCGTTCAACGGAACATCGCCAAGCTCCAGGATTCGGCCGAATGTAAGGACGCGGGGGCCCTCTGTGGCGGTACCGAGTGTCAGTCGATCCGAGGCGGCGTCGAAGGTGGAAGCGGTGTAGCGCAGCACGTCATCCCACTCGGCTGCGTCGAGCCCCAACTGCACCAGGTGCTCGGCCTCACTGATGGGGGCGTACGGCGCCGGTTTCATGCTGACCGCCCAGAACCGTGTCTGCGTGTTCTTCAGCAACTCGCGCGCCGAAGCGAAGGGCGGACGATGTCTCGGAAAGCGCGGGCTGTAGGTCCAGGTCACGCCGCCATCGACAATCGTCTTCCCGAGCCCCAATGCCAGGCTGACGACGCCGTCGGCGGGGGCCGCGGGACCGCTTGGATAGTAATTGTGCGTGCGGATTACGCCGGAGATGACCGGGTAAAACCGTTCTCCGAAGCGCTCTCCCACGACTTCCTGGATGATGACCGACATCCGCTCGTCCGCGAGCGGGTGGTCGATTATGCGCATGTAGCTCTTTGCATCTCGAAAAAAGGTCGAGGCCCAGACGAACTTGATCGCCTCGGCCAGCTTCTTGAAACGGTCGCCCACCGTGGCCTGGTTGTTCGGGATCATCTTGGTCGCGTAGACGCCCGCGAAAGGGTGTTTGAGCGCGTCTTCCAGCCGGCTGGACGAGCGTACGGCCAGCGGCGTGTGGATCTCGGCGATCAGGGCGCGCAGGTCGCCGACGAATGCAGCGGGCAACTCCGCGTGTACGAACGCGTGTGCAATCCGCTCGTCGGACAGGTCCGCCAGAGCGACCTCGTAGAGGTCGTTTTTGGCCATGAACTGCTCGAAGACCTCGGACCCGAGCACGGTCAGGCGCGGAATGCTGACTTGCACGCCGGGGATTGTCTCCGGCGGAAATGCCTCTTGCACGATGCGTTTCGCGGCGGCCAGCCCCAGGGCCTTTCCGCCCAACTCGCCGCCGCCGATGACCGTGAAGTCTTCATCCGACTCGAAGAACTTGCGGTCGAATGGCGGGAACATGCCTGTATCCGGCGAACCGCTCATCGACTTGCCCGCCAAGTTGTCTGGTTGTCGTCGCTATACCCAGCCGCGGTCCTTACAGGCCTGGGCCACGCGCGCAATGGCGATCGTGTACGCCGCGTCGCGCATGTGAAGCTTGCGCTTGCGTGCCATATCACTCACGGCAATGAAGGCCGAGGTCATCATGGTGTCGAGCTTGCCGAGCACCTCGTCCTTTTCCCAGAAGTAGTTCATGTTGCTCTGTACCTGTTCGAGGTAGCTGCAAGTTACGCCACCGGCATTGGCCAGGAAATCGGGAATCACAAAAACGCCGCGCTCGTGCAGCACGTGGTCGGCGTCGGGCGTGGTGGGCCCATTCGCCCCCTCGGCGATGAGCTTGACGCGCCTGGAAATACTCGACACGTTGTCGCCGGTGATTGAGTTCTCGAGGGCGCAAGGCATGAGTATGTCGACGTCCTGCTCAATCCACGCATCTCCCGGCAACTGCTCATATCCGAGTCCGGCCGCCTTCTGCTTGTTGATGCCGCCGAAGCGGTCCGTGATCTTCCGCAATTCAGCGAGGTCCACGCCGTCCTTCTTTCGGAAGGTGTAGGGCTGCTGATCTTCCTGATCCCAACACGAAACGGCGATGATGGTGCCGCCAATCTCGTTGTACAACTCGATTGCGAACTGGGCAACGTTACCAAAGCCCTGCACGGCGGCGATCGTGTCCTGCGGCCGCACGTTCAGTTCCTTGAGCGCTTCACGCACGGCGAAGATCACGCCGTAGCCCGTGGCCTCGGTTCTTCCGAGCGATCCTCCCATGCCGACGGGTTTACCGGTTATGACGCCCGGATAGTGCGCGCCGCGGATTTGCTCGTACTCGTCCAGCATCCAGAGCATGTGTTGACCGGACGTCATCACGTCGGGTGCGGGCACGTCGCGGAGCGGTCCGACATCTCGCGCGATCTGACGCACGTACGCCCTGCAAATACGTTCCTGCTCGGGCATGCTCAGGTTGTGTGGCTCGCAGATCACGCCACCCTTACCGCCGCCCAGTGGCAGGTTGGCGACGGCACACTTCCATGTCATCCACATCGACAGCGCCCGCACGGTATCGGCCGTTTCCTGTGGGTGGAATCGGATGCCGCCCTTGGCCGGGCCACGGGCATCATTGTGCTGTACGCGAAACCCGTGAAACACCTTGGTTGTGCCGTCATCCATCCGCACCGGCAGACTGAAGTGATACTCGCGCATTGGCTGTCGCAAGAGGTCTTTGGTCCCTTGATCCAACCCGAGACTCTCGGCGACTTTGTCGAATTGGGCCTGCGCCATCGCGAACGCGTTGAACGGCTTGGTGCTCATGTAATCGGTCCCTCAATCCAAAACGGAGTCAACATCGGCACACGCTGTCAACAGACGACCGCCGATCCACGCCGAGAACCGTTTCCAGCCGGGTTCCCGGTTGATGCTTGGCCGGCGGGGCGACGCGTGCTGCCTTGCCAAGCCAGCCAGTGTAACCGCCCCCGAAGACCGGGAGAAGGTCGGCGACGGGGGGGCACGTGGATTTCCCAGAGGCTCTCAGATCGCCGACTAGGTCGAGGTGTCCGTCGAGATCTGTGTATGCTGCGTTGGGCTGAGCGAGTGCGGAGTGCGTGACGGCGGAGATCGAAAGCTCAGCTTCATCCATGCAACTGTCAATAGCTACAAGCCCAGCCAAACCCAACGATTCCACTATCCGTTGCTACCGGCAGAGAGATGTTGCGCGCCGACTCGACCGGCCTTGCACGCGATCATGCACACGGACACTGATAGCGCCTGCTCACGGAGCCTGCGCAGAGGCTTGGCGGCGTTGTCGAGAAGCCACGAGCATCTAAACGTTGCTCTTGCGCCGACGCCTGAGGCGCTGCGCAACGCCGGTTAGCACAACATAGATGACGATCGGCCCACCCAACCCGACGATTCCACACTCGTACCACAGCAGCACGCCGCTGCGGGTGCTGTCGAGAACCAGGTAGACCACGTAGGCGGCGTAGCCGCACAGGAACAGGAGGCCCTCCCAGCGGTCGATGCGATGGCCGGTATAGAAGATCGGCAGGCACAACAGTGCAACAAGCACCATGATCGGCAGGTCAAATACCAGTGCCGCATGCGAGATGGCAACGCCGTTGGACGACACCGTCGCGCTCAGTCCGAGCACCACCAGGATGTTGAAGATGTTGCTGCCCACGACGTTGCCGACCGCGATGTCACGTTGCCCGCGGGCCGCCGCAATCACCGACGTCGCCAGTTCGGGCAATGATGTCCCCACGGCCACGATGGTCAGCCCCACGATCAACTCACTGATCCCCATGCCGCGGGCAAACGTGACCGCCCCATTGACGAGCCAGCGCGCCCCGATCGTTAGCAGCCCCAGGCCCAGCAGCACCAGCGCGATGTCCGTTGGCCAGGTACGGGCCGGGCGTTGCACCGTCGCCTCGACGGCAATTGGCGCCGTTTCGGGCAGGGCTGGGCTGTTGCGGCGGCTCTCGCGGATCAGCCAGACGGTGTAGATCAGCGCTCCGGCAAAGAGCAGCAGGCCGTCGATGCGCCCGATCCTGCCGTCCAAGCCGAGCAACGGCAGGAGGAGGGATACGCCGATCATCACCCAGACGTCAAAGCGGATGAGCTGGTTGGCGACCATCAAAGGCGCTACAACCGCGGCCGCCCCCAGGATCAGCAGCACGTTACAGATGTTGCTGCCGACCACATTGCCAAGCGCCACGTCCGCCTGGCCGACCAGCCCGGCATGAACGCTGACCGCAAGTTCCGGGGCGCTGGTCCCGGACGCTACCACGGTCAGGCCGATTACCAGTGGCGAGATGCCGACTACAGTCGCCAATCGGGACGCCCCGCGCACGAGCGCTTCGGCTCCTGCAAGCAGAGAACCGAGCCCAGCGATGAAGAGGACGACCGTCACGGTGCTCATTAGCCCGGATATCTCATATGTTGCCAAAATGCCGAAGTAGCGCGGGGCTCCAGGCCTCTGTGTATTCGATGGTTGAGACGGCTATCGAAGCCAGAGGCAAGTGGGCCGCGTGTGACAGAGTGTAACCGCAAACCGGCTCGCCTTTCGAACCTCAATCGCAAGGACATCGTCGCCGGTTTTGTTGGCGGGACGATCACGTTCGGCGCGGGCGGGTTGTTGTTGCGGGAGGTCGTCCGCTGGCTGGGCCTGACAGCCGCGCTGGCCGAGGTCATCCCCGATCCCAGCAAGCCAGTGCTGATCCAGCACGAACAACGCACGATGCCGGCCCAGCGTGTGCATGGCTTTGCCCTGGGCTACGAAGATCTCAACGACCACCAAACACTGCGCGACGATCCGCTGCTGCAAACGCTGGCGGCGCAGACGCCGGATGCCGGGGAGCCGTTGGCTTCCGCGCTACGGGCGCCACCCACGCCGCGCCGACCCGATTACGACCATGTACGAAATATGCGGGTCAGCTGGCAGCGCGGTTGGCGCCGGCACCGCTGCTCCATTGCGCCCAGTCGCGCGGAGCATCACGTCGGCCGCGTGACGCCCGGGACAAATGGCCATCAGCTTGATCAAACGTAATCGCGCCGCTACGGCGCTTCGGGGAGGTTGTACCGCAGCACGATCGATGCGGGGCACGCCGGGTACGCGATCTTCACCCGGTATCCGTGGAAGTCGGTCGGGCTCCACGCGACACGATCAAACATGCTCTGCACCATCTGGTTGTAGCTCGCGACATCGGGCGTTGCCACTGGTAACGGTCCACAACCAAGATCC
Organism: Phycisphaerae bacterium; assembly: GCA_963675745.2. Taxonomy (GTDB): domain Bacteria; phylum Planctomycetota; class Phycisphaerae; order UBA1845; family Fen-1342; genus JAFGRR01. The sequence goes on along the minus strand of CAXXWX010000026.1, from coordinate 117,990 downwards.
TGCAATTCCTCATGGATCGGCAAGCGGTTGAACTCGCGCCCGCGCCCAGGGTACGTACCGTACGGGCTCAGATCGCTGTAAAACGCCATCCTTGGCGGCAACGCGAACGTGAAGCTGTTGTGCATATAGAGATCGAAGAGTAGCAGTTCGGCCGGCAAGTCACACATAGCGCGGTGCTCGCCCAGGTCATTCGACGGCGAACGGTAGTACGGGATGCCGCGCTGGATCGTACCAGTGACACAAGTTATCGCGCCGGTGTTTCCAACCGGGCCCTCCGGCAGCTCGAAGCTGATCCCGGTCGCGTCGACAACACGCCGCAAGCTTGGCACCGGTCCGGAGCAGTAATCGAGCATGAGAGGGGCGTCTTCCTCGCCCGCGCACCTCGGGTCAATGGGCTCCGGGGTCGGTGGGAACATCGCCTTGCCATCGTCGTGGCGTGCGCGTCTGGCGGCCATCGTCCAACTGACGTCCGGCCGCAGTCGGCGAAAACCCACCAGGGCGCTCAGCGACAGGAAGTCGAGCAGACCGTCCTCCTTCCCGGGGCCGACAACACCGACTTTCACCATGACACGTGCCTGGGCACCCCAGACGTAGCTCCCGCCCTGAAAGAGCAGCTTGCGGTGATACTCATCGCGCTGCTGACGCCCGCTTGTGCTCAGCGCGCTGCCCATCATTTCCAGCGTGGCCCGATCGCCGGAATGGAGTTTGATGAGCTCTTCGAAGTGCTTGACGGCCTCGCGCGCCATGCCAAGAAGCTCCTTCTTGGCGCCCGCCCGTTCCATGCTACGCAAGAATATGCTGATACCACTGGAGCCGGGCATCTGCTGTATCGCGATAGCCGGATCCTCGGTCTGAATGAGCTTCGAGACCTTCCACGCCAGATTCTTGTTGAGCCCGCAAATGCTGCTTAATCGCTGAGAGTCCTGTGGATCAGCGCCCACGCTGGTAGCTAACTCGGCGAAGGCTCCGCGGACTGAGCGCATCACGTCGCGGGCGTGAACAGGAAAGGGCATTATCGGCGGTTCCGGTGTTCGGGTAGGCATCCTCAGCTCCGCATCAGCATTTCGGTGACCCAAGTCGTATTGTAACCAAGCTGCGACCGATTGCCAGTGTTGTTCGTGCGAATTTTTGTGCGAGAAACCGTGAAAAAGGTTGCACGGGCATTCGCGAAGATATATGGTGCTTACAGAGGACACGCTCGTAGCGCGTCAGCGTCACGCAAAACTGAGGAGGTAGAGGAATGAACCTGCGACGATCACTGCTTTGCGCACTCTTGATGATCGCGGTCGGATCCGCGAGTGCGGCGGTTGTCTCAATCGGCGAATTCACCGGGGACATGTATGAGGGCTTTGAGGCGATTGGCTCGCCCGGCGGCTACCCAGGGCCGCTCGACATCTTTGGGGGGCAGGCCGCCATGGACGACGACCTTGCCCACACGGTCATGATCGCCTACAGCCTCTACAGCGGCATTACCGACGAGTCCATCTACCCCTATAACGGCAACCTGATGGGCGGCTTGCCAACTGGGTGGGGCTGCATCGAGTTCGACACGCCGGTCGTGGACTTCGGCGGCTACATCGGTACCGCTGACGATCTGGTCGGCACGACTTTCACCTTCAAGGATGCGGCCGGCGGTGTCATTGATGCGGTCCCGGTCACTCTGCCTCACCCGGTGTGGACTTGGTGTGGCTGGCATAGCGACACACCAATCGCGCGGATTGAGATCCTCGGTAACGTGAGCCCCGGCCTGGGTCTGACGTTTGACGACCTGCGCGCCACCGTACCCGAGCCGGCTTCTCTGACGTTGCTGCTGCTCGCCGCCGGTCTCGTGATTCGCCGCCGCTAGGTCGAGATGCAGAGAGGAGACATCCAATGCGCAAACTGCTTATCCTTGCACTCGTGTCTGCTTGCACGGCGACCGGTGCCCTCGCGGTCGAGGCCTACGCCCCGAACGCACTGCCGCGACCGTACCCGTTTTCCGCTCCGGACGAGCTCGTCAGGTTCGATACGGACGACCCCGCCAGCTTCGAGGTTGTCGGGTCGATGGGCGTGACCGACACTGGCTTTGGCGGCATGGACTTCGACGCTGGCGGTAGCCTCTGGGCCTACGCCTCCCTCTACAAGAGCACCGGCGGTGCCGCGAGCGGTCTGTATTCAGTTGACACCACCACCGGGCAGGCAACCCTGGTCGGGAACAGCTATCAACCGCTCGACGACCTGGCTTTCAACCCGGTCGACGGCACGATGTACGGCATTCGCTCTCAGGGAGCGGACATGCGCTTGTACAGCGTTGACCTGATGACCGGCGGGACCACGCACATCGGCAACTTCACCGGCATGCCCGATCCACCGCGCGCGATCGGCTTTGCGATCGACTCGACGGGCGCCTTTTACATCCACGACAACCTGGTGGACAAGATCTACAAGAGCAGCGGAATGGCCATGACGGAGCTGTATTCGCTGACGCAGGACACGGGCTATTCGCAGGGGATGACCATCGACTGGTCGCGCGATGACATGGGCTATCATGCGGCCGTCGGCCAGGGCATCTATCCCGATTACTTCAGCCAGATCAATACGTTTACGACAGACGGCTCGAGCTATGTGCTGGGTCCGAGTTTCGGTCCGAACGAGTACTTCGATGGGGACCCCTACGGTTACCCGCCTGTCGAGCCGGGTGACATCGCTATTGCGCCGGTGCCCGAGCCTGCGTCATTGCTCATGATCGCGGTATTGGCGATGCTCCGCCGCCGCTGGTAGCGATCGTTCGCTGCCGACGGCGCAGATTCGCACAACATTGGCTGGACCGCCGCCGACGTGGCAAGCCACCGAGCAGGCCCCGACAACGAACCACGCTGAGCGTCCCGCGGCCGCCGGAGCCAGGTGTCTCCGGCGGCCGACTTTGCGTAATGGCACGTCGCCGGTTGGAGCGCGATGACTGCTCCGCTGGGACAACCCGTCAGCGAGGCAGGATCTCCACCCGCTGTGCTGGCGACGTGAGCACGCAGATTCTCCCAATGACGCCACAAGCTCGCCAACGCACGACCTGACCCGTGTTTCATGTTGCAGTTGAGCGTGGCGAACGGGTACATTAAACGGATGCGGAGCCTACCCAGCGCACTTCGAGGGGCGGCAATCGCCTGGCCGTTCCGCAAATCGTCGCCTCGCGCCTGGTCCGAATCTCCCGGACAGGCTCCCACCGATGTCAATTCAGTCTGACACCACCATAAAGGAGGTGGAGAGTGAGCAGGTTGCGTATCGCAGGTGCTGTGGCAACTCTACTCGCCGTAACCGCGTTTGTGGCGGTCGGCGTGGTCGGCGGCGCCCAGTCGTCAGAAACGTGGTCGGGCCGAGCTTGCATTACCGTCCCGGAGCTGATGCACGCCTTTGGCAACGCAGTCGCCGGGGAGGACATCCACCACGTCTTCGAGTTGGCGAATCCTGGTTCAGCCCCGCTGACGATCGAATCCGTCCGCGCCAACTGCGGCTGCACGACCACCGACGACTGGGAGCGGGAGGTGCCCGCGGGCGGGACGTGGTCGCTGCCCGTGACTTTGAAGACCGAGCGGCTGCATGGCGATGTGCGGAAGACCGTCGTCGTAGAGGTCGCCGAGCCGCACGCCCAGCGGATCGAGTTTGCGCTGGCCGGACGTGTCCAGCCACACTTTGAGATCACGCCCAGCCGGAACCTCATCTTCGCGTGGACGGAGAAGGCGCAGCCGACGCAGCGGAAGATCACGATTACGAACCTGCTCGCCGAGCCGGTCACCATCACCAAGACCGCGGTCGACAACGCGGCCTTCCAGATCAAGCTCAACGAGTTGGAAGCCGGCAAGCGCTACGAGATCGTCGCCAAGCTGACCGCCGGCCTCGGCGACAAAGAACGCCAGTCCGGCCGCGTCACGCTCACGACCACGTCGCCGCACCAGCCGGAGATCACGCTGCCGATCGCGGCGTTTCGGATGCCGACGCCAAGACCGTCCCCCCTGGCAGGGGGGACCACAGGGGGGGCGATCGCTGCGAAGTCGAAGAGTCATCGGGCAGACAGCATCCCGACCTTCCCCCAGTCCCTCTCTGCCAGGGAGGGGAGTGACCGCGGCTCGCGCTGCGACCCGCCCATGGACCCGCTGACCTACGCCCAGGATGTCGAATACGACCTGCTGGGCGATCATCACTGGTTCGTCCCCGTCATGGGCGCGCTGGCGCGCGATCCGCAGCGCCCCGCCAACGACCCGCTCAACTGGATCACCGGCACGCTCGGGCAATACTACGGCAACTTCATCTGGGATGACGGCTACTTCTATCAGGCCCGCTATCAACTGCCCTACGGCCTGACGCTCGGCCCGCCGCCGTACGCGGGGCCGATCCCGCCGGCGACGGTGCGGTTGGTCAAGTTCGCCGGCTCGAACTGCGACTGCGCCAACCGCGATCCGAATACGCCGTTCCCACCGACGTTCAGCGAAGCGAAAACCGCGGCCGACGCCTACTGCGCCGCATGCTGCGGCGACGGCTACACGATGGTCGACTTCGAGATGAACCAGTGGAACCTGACCTGCTACAACTTCGGCGGCGACAGCTACAAGGTCGCCACATGGGGCGGCACGCGCTGCGGCAAGGTGCAGGGCCAGACCATCATCGAATGCGACCCGCACACGAAGCTGACAACCGTCCGCGAGCACCTGTGGCAGAACCCGCTGGAGGAGTGCCCCGAGTGTGACCTCGACGGCGACGGCGCGATCTCGCTGGTCGATGTCATCCTGGCCCGCGAGACGGGCTTCGTCCCGCGCCACCGCGGCGTTGGTCTGACGTACGCGCTGCTGCTCTCCACGGGCGAGCTCTGGATTCCAGGCAGCGGCGCGACGATCGACCAGACGCTCGATCCGTCGCCGTTCGTCGGTCCGGACGTGCAGATTATTCCGGTGACGTATTTCGACATGACCGAGCTGGCGCCGGGGATTCCGGTCGATTGCACCGACCCGGCGGAGTTTCAGGCGGGCTTCTTGAATGGGATTGTGAGTGGCGGCGGGATCAACAACTCCCTTGCAGATTCCTGGTGTTCACTCTTCGGCCAGCCTGGAGCGACTGAGTGTAGTGAATACGGTATGGCCTACCAGATCGGCCATTGCCGCGTAAGCCCGGACGGCACGCACTCGATTCGCGTGACGCTGGGGTTCTGCATGAGGTGCCATTAGCTGCAATGGGAGAAGAGACGATGCGACCGCGAACTGAGATCGCGATGATGCTGGTGGTTTCCGTCATGCTGCTGGGCCACGGCCCAGAAGTGCGGGCGGGCGACGGCACCTGCCCCGATGCGCTCATCGAGCACACGTTCGACCGCGCCTACGGCGTCAACGACGCCGGACAGGTCGTCGGTGCCTACGACGGCACTGCGCGGCTGTGGAACGGCGGGGCGTATGTCGATCTGGGCACGCTCGGCGGCGACCGCAGCGAAGCACGCGCGATCAACGCCACCGCCGACGTCGTCGGCTGGGCCGAGACGGCAAGCGGCGAGCGGCACGCCTTCCTCTACGACGCCACGCTGACCGACCTCGGCACGCTCGGCGGAAGCTGGAGCGTGGCCTACGACATCAACGACAGCAACCAGGTCGTCGGCGCATCCGAGACCGCCGGCGGTGAGACGCACGCGTTCCTCTGGCAGAGCAGCACCTGGACCGATCTCGGCACGCTGGGCGGCACGTGGAGCGTGGCGTACGGCATCAACGCGGCCGGGCAGGTCGTCGGGGCGGCCGAAACGGCCGGCGGCGAGATCCACGCGTTTCTCTGGGACACGGGCGTGATGACCGACCTCGGCACGCTCGGCGGTATCCGCAGCGAAGCCCACGACATCAACGCGCTGGGCGAGATCGTCGGCTGGGCGACGCTCGCCGACGGCACGCGCCACGCATTCCTCTACGACGGCGTGATGATCGACCTCGATCCGTACGCCCGTGGATGGAGCGAGGCGTACGCGCTCAACGATGACGGCGTGATCGTCGGATATTCCGATCAGTGGGGTGCGTGCATCTGGGTCAACGGCGGACGCTCGATGCTGAACGCGGCCCTACCGCCGGACACGCTGACCGATCTGCGGATCGCGCGCGACATCAACAACTTCGGCGACGTAGTCGGGACGTGCTATTGGGATACGGTCGAGACCGCCGGGTTTGTGTGGGAGGCGCTGAGCGCACCTTGCCCCACGCCTACGCTCACGCTCGGGCTGGTGAATCCGGGCGTGCACGTCGTCGATCCGAACGATATCGTGACGCTGGAGCTGCGCGGGACGTTCGACGCGCCGTTGGCAACCGTGGCGGTCGAGCTGAGCGCCGCGGGCGGGACGACGGCCACGCTGGTCGCGCGTTCCGCCGACCCCAACGCCCCCGGCGGGCTGAGCTATATCTCGAAGACGAGCCAGGACCCGTTCGAGAACAACCTGCCGCAGGATCTGAGTGCGGGCTCGTGGATCGAGGTGCTCGGGCGACTCGAATTCACCGACCCGCCATGCGACGGCGGCGATGGCATGGCCCCGGGCACGGACCTGCTGATCGAAACGCTGGACGTGCAGGTCGGCGCGGCCGGCTCGGTGACGATCTCGCTGGGCACACTGTCCGCCGCCCACACCCAGTGCAACCCGGGCGGCGACCTGTTCGACTTCATGCAGATCGACCCCGCCGCGGCGAGCGTGACGCTGTGCAACGCCGCGCCCTTGGGCGACATCGACGAGAACTGTCTCGTGCGGTTCGCCGACTTCGAACTGCTCAGTGGCTGCCTGGCCGGCCCCGACCAGCCCAACCCCGGCTGCGACCCGCCGCACTTCACCAACAGCGACCTGACCGGCGATGGGGACGTGGATCTGGGCGACTTCGCCGCATTCCACGAACTCTTCGGTACGTAATACGCCCTGGCCTATCCCGACTGCGATGTTGCCGCCGGCGACATTAACGGCGACGGTGACGCCAACAACGGCGACATCGATCCATTCGTGGCACTGCTGACCGGCGGCTGATAGCCTGGTGAACCGGCCGCGTGCCACAACCCTCACGGGTTGGCATGGAAGGAAGACGGCGGTGTCAGTGTCCACGGATATTGCGCCGCCCGTGACGGTGCGTATAGCCCTCCGGCGCAGGCCACTATGATCGCCAGGGTCTTTTGAGCGTCGGTACTCGGAAGACGACATGTCCGGCAAGTCGCACGACCCACGTGTCCGGCGGCCCCGGCGTTTCCCTGGCGCTGTTTGACCTGAAGCGCCCGGCCCGCTGCATCCTACACCCCCGAGTGGATCATGACCCCAAGGCGGATTACGACCGCACTGGCGATTTTGACGCGCGGTTTTTCCGTGTGGCTACTCTATTACAGACGATGGCGATATCATCAGCTTGATTACCAGGGAGCGGTCGACACCTCGATCTCCTTCGCGACCGGCGGTGTTCGAGGACTGTTGGCCTGGCTCAAGGACATCGGCGTGACGGCAGATGCACACACCGCCTGACGCTTTTAGTGACGGCGGCGACCCCGCCACAAATTCTGGGACGACGCCCGGGGCGCTCGAACTCGAGATCCTCCCGCAACCGGACGATACGGCCTGCGGACCGACGTGCCTGCACGCCGTCTACCGCTACCTGGGTGATCCAGCCGACCTTCAGACCGTCATTTGCGAGGTGACGCAACTCGAGAACGGCGGAACACTCGCAGTCATGCTGGCAAACCACGCTTTGCAGCGCGGCTATCGTGCCACGATCTACACGTACAATGTGCAGTTCTTTGATCCAACCTGGTTTGCGCAGCCGGGCGTCGACCTGCAAGCCAAGCTCGTCGCGCAAGCCGCCGCGAAGCAGGATCAGAAGTTGCGGATCGCAACCGGCGCCTACCTCGAATACCTCAAGCGCGGCGGTGTCATCCGCTTCGAAGACTTGACGACCCGCCTCATTCGCAAGCATCTGGTGGCTGGAGCGCCGGTGCTGACCGGCCTGAGCTCCACTTACCTGTACCGGGCCGCGCGCGAGTTCGGGCCCGAGGATGATACAGACGACATACGCGGCCTACCCGCCGGGCACTTCGTGGTGCTGTGCGGTTACGACAAAGACCGGCGGACGGTGCGGGTAGCGGACCCGTTGCACCCGAATCCGCTCGGCCTTGGCACGATGTACTCGATCACGATCGAACGCGTGTTGTGCGCGATCCTGCTGGGCGTCCTGACCTACGACGCCAATATGCTGATCATCGAGCCACACGCGAAGCAGAAGAGGACACGACATGCAGCCACTGATTGTGGTTGACAATCCAAACACCTGGCCACTGAAAATCCCCAGCGCCGAAGTCATCGCAGCCCGCGCGTACCTGACCGATCCGGGGTTCGCGAGTCGTCGCGGCGTGCGTGTGTTCAACCTGTGTCGCTCGTACCGATACCAGGCCGCGGGTTACTACGTATCGCTCCTGGCAACGGCGCGGGGACACCGGCCACTTCCGAGCATCACGACCATCCAGGACATGAAGTCGCTGACGATCAAACGTATCGTGTCAGAGGAGCTGGAAGAACTGCTCCAGCACAGTCTGAAGCCCGTTCAGTCGCCGAACTTCACCATGAGCATCTACTTCGGCAAGAACCTGGCCAAGCGCTACGACCGGCTGAGCAGCCAGCTCTTTCGGCTCTTTCGGGCGCCGTTCCTGCGGGCCGACTTTGAGCGTGAGAAGGACGGCTGGCGTCTTCAGGGCATCCGGGCCATCGCCGCGAGCGAGATCCCCGAGCCGCATCGCGAGTTCGTGGCCGAGGCCGCCCAGGCGTACTTCGGGCAGAAGCGTGAGCGTTCCTATGCGCGCCGTGACACCACCTACAGCCTGGCCATCCTGCAAGACGAACACGAGCGTTTCCCCCCGTCCAATCAGAAGGCCCTGGACCGCTTCGGAGATGCCGCTCGCCAGTGCCAGCTCAACGTGGAGTTCATTCAGAAAGACGACTATGCCCGGCTGGCCGAATTCGACGCGCTCTTCATCCGCGAGACGACGGCGGTTAACCACCACACGTATCGCTTCGCGCGTCGCGCCGCGGCCGAGCGACTGATCGTCATCGATGACCCGGAGTCGATCCTGAAGTGTACCAACAAGGTCTTTCTGGCCGAACTGCTCGAACGATACCGCGTGCCGCAACCGAAAACCATGATCGCGCATCGGGACAACCGCGACGCCGTCGTCGACCGGCTTGGCCTGCCGTGCGTCCTGAAGCAGCCTGACAGCGCGTTCTCACAGGGCGTGCGCAAGTGTGAGACCGCCGAGGCGTTTCAGGCTTCGCTGGACCAGCTCCTGGAGGTCTCCGAGCTCGTCATCGCCCAGGAGTTCCTGCCGACCGAATTCGACTGGCGCATCGGCGTGCTTGACGGCCAGGCGCTGTACGCCTGTCGATACTACATGGTCCGTGCTCACTGGCAGATCGCACAGACGGATGAGAGCGGCCATACGAAGGACGGACGCGTCGTCGCCGTTCCTTTCGCTGATGTGCCGCGGAACGTGATGACAGCCGCACTCCGCGCGGCACGCCTCATCGGCAACGGTCTTTATGGCGTCGATCTGAAGCAGGTTGGCCGGCGTGTGTACGTGATCGAGATTAACGACAACCCCAACATCGATCATGGCTATGAAGATACGGTGTTGAAGAAAGACCTGTATCGCAGCGTGATGCAGGTCTTCCTGCAACGGATTGTGCAGTCGAAGGCCACCAACGGAAACAACAACGCATGAGCGCGCCGTACAGTCTCTTTCAGTGTTTCGGAGTCGAACTCGAATACATGATCGTCGCGCGCGACGACCTCAGCGTCCTGCCTGTCTGTGATCAGTTGCTGCACGCCGTTTGCGGTGCGCACGAGTCAGAGATCGAGATGGGAGAGTTGAGCTGGTCCAACGAACTAGTCTTGCACGTGATCGAGTTCAAGACCAACGGTCCGGCCGCCCGGTTGGATGGGCTCGACCGAGTATTCCAGCATCATGTACGCCGGGTGAACGCAGCCCTCGAGCCTCTGGGCGCACAACTCATGCCGACGGCCATGCACCCGTGGATGAACCCCGATACTGAAACGCGTCTTTGGCCGCACGAGTACAACGCGGTCTACGAGGCCTTTAACCGCATCTTTGACTGCCGCGGTCACGGCTGGGCGAATCTCCAGAGCACCCACCTCAACCTGCCCTTCGCCAATGACGAGGAGTTTGGCCGGCTGCACGCCGCGATCCGCCTGGTGCTACCGATTCTGCCGGCACTGGCGGCCAGTTCGCCGGTGGTGGCGGGGCGGGTGCTGGACCTGGCCGACGGGCGCATGGAGCACTACCGCAGCAACTCACGCCGCATTCCGTCGGTGGCTGGGAAGATCATCCCGGAGCCGATATTCACGAGCGCTGACTACCAGCGGTATATCCTCGAACCCATGTATAAGGACATCGCGCCGCACGACCCGGATGGCATTCTGCAGCGCGAGTGGCTCAACGCGCGCGGCGCCATCGCCCGCTTCGACCGCAGCGCGATCGAAATCCGGGTGCTGGATATACAGGAGTGTCCAGCCGCCGATCTTGCCATTCTCGCGATGGTTGTCAGCGTCTTACAGGCCTTGGTGCGGGAGCGTTTTTCCTCGCTCGACGACCAGAAATCGTGGCGTGTCGCACCGCTGGAGGAGATCCTGCTCGACACGATTCGCCATGGAGAAGAGGCGCGGATTCCGCATGGCAGCTACCTGCGCGCCCTAGGCTGCACCCTGCCCGTACCCTGTCGCGTCGGCGACCTCTGGGCGCATCTCTATGAGCGCGCGTTGCCGGCGGAGTGGAAGGAGCAGTTTGGCCACCCGCTGCGCCTGATCTTCGAGCAGGGTACGTTGTCACGCCGCATTGTGCGCGCGTTAAGTGCGGACCGCACTCGTGAGGGTCTGGCGGATGTTTACGACGCCCTGTGTCACTGTCTCGCCGAAGGACGGTGTTTTGATGCGCAAGCCCATGCGCCTGCTGCTCACATGCGCGCACGGCGGCAATCGCGTGCCCAGGCGACATAGTCACCTGTTTCGCGGACACAAGCGGCTGCTGGCCAGTCATCGCGCGTACGATCCGGGCGCGCTCGCACTGGCCCGTCGACTCGCGTCCGAGCTGCGCTGCCCGCTGATTGCCAGCACGACCACGCGGCTCCTGGTCGATCTGAATCGAGCGCCGACCAACCGCAGCGTGTTCTCGGAGATCACCCGCGGCATAGACCGGCGCGAGCAATCCCGCATCCTGGCGACGTATCACAGTCGTTATCGCAGGCGCGTCGCGGCCACCGTCGAGGACATCGTGTCCGCCGGCAATCGGGTACTGCACGTTGCCGTCCATTCGTTCACGCCGCGACTGGCTGGCGTGGAGCGGAACGCCGATGTCGGGCTGCTCTATGATCCCGACCGGGCTGGCGAACGGACGTTCTGTCAGCTTTGGCAAGACGTGTTGGCCGAGACGGCGCCCGCGCTGCGCGTGCGCCGCAATTACCCGTACCGCGGCACCTCTGACGGACTGCCCACGTGGCTGCGGAAGACGTATCCAAACGGCACCTATTGGGGGATCGAGCTGGAAGTGAGCCAGCGACTGCTTGCCCAACCTGTCGACACAGAGCACGTCTTCACGGCTCTATCCGCGAGCCTGCGGGAGACTCTCGGTCTCTTGCGCTCGTCGCGCAGTCACTTCTCGAGGAAGATCGCATGAGCGAGCCAACGAAGTTGCCGCCGGCGGCCGAAAGGGCTGTCGAGGGTGTCAGCGAAGCCAGACCTGTCAGTCAAGCGCCGACACTCCACGGCACCTGCTACGCCGTCTTCGCCCACGATATCGGCCTGGGCCTCGACCTGGATGCCGCGGAGCGAGCGCTTGCCAGACCCAGTCATCGCAAGTTATTCGAACGGCGCCGGAAGCTGCCGTCGTACTTCCAGTACGAGCCGGCACCACTGCGCATAGCCCTCGACCACCCGTCTGTGACGGTGGCCGGCGTAGCGTCCACCCCCTGTGCGAACGTGGTCCTCTTCGACTTCGGCGCAATCTCGGTGACGTTTGAGTTCCCTCTGACGCTTGACCTGGCCGGCTTGCAGGAGCTCAGCGAGCAGCTCTACGACAACGAGGATCTCCTGAGTCGATCGAGTGACGTCGCCGCGCAGGTGCTCCGCATGGTCGCACCAGCCGTGACCAAGCCCAACCTCTCCGAGCTGGTCGAGGACTACGTGATTTACGGCGTCCGTGAGATCGCCCCCGTGACCGCCGCGGCCGATCTGATCGCCACCCGGTCCGAGGCGCTGGCACAGGTGCTGCGCGCGGAGGGAACACCGCTCGCGGAACAGGAGATCGAAGATGCCCTGACGTGCCGTATCGCGTTCGGCAAGGCGGACCTTGCGATCGTCGACTGGAATGCCGCCATCGTAATTGATGAAGCACTCGATGACGCCCGGGCCGTGTTGGAATACGCCAATGTCGAGCTGCTGGAAATGCGTTACCTGGATGATCAGCTCGACGCCGCGCTGGATCGCGCCCACACGTTGCTCGCCCGGCAACTGCGGCGGGGGCGGATCTGGCCCGATCCGGCGGTGGCAAGCCTGCGTGAGCTGATCGGGTTGCGCATGGACAGCATGGCCCTCTTCGAAGGCGTAAACAACGCGCTGAAGCTGATTGGTGACCAGTACTTGGCGCGTCTCTACCGGCTTGCGGCACAGCGACTGCACCTGGCCGACTGGGACACGAGCATCCTCCGCAAACTCGACGCGCTGGAGAGCGCGTGCGACAAGGTCTCGACGCTGGCCGCGCATCGTCGCGCCGAACTTCTGGAGTGGATAATCATCATCCTTATCGCCGGCTCCATAGGCCTGGAGCTCGTGTCGCTGGGCGTGCTGCACTTCGGCAACTAGTGGCAGTTCCGCCCCGCTGAACGACGCCGACCGTCTACGGGAGCGGCTTCGCCGTCGGTTTATTCTCGGCAATGGGCTTGGGGATGAACTTCGTTTAATCCCGATTTCACCAGATACTCGCGCGCAGCCGAGAATAATCGCAGTGATCCTGTAAGGAGATGACGGTGCCCGCAACTCGCACAAAGCCACCCAAGACCAAATCGATTGCCAAGGTCGTCGAAGCCCGGCCTGCGGCAGATGAAGAGCAGCTTCGGCTACACGCGTTCGAGATCTACCAGATGCGCATCCAACCGCGTCTCGCCGGCGATCACCCCGGCGATTGGCCCCGGACCGAGTTTGGACTTTGCGGTCAAGTGAATCTACCCCAGGCCAGTGAGCCGTCTCGCCGGTGAGTTCAACTGTCGCCACAGCCCAGGTCGCGGCGGACATCCCCCCGCCCGTTGGTCGGCCAAACCGACTGCGTCGCAACCTGCGCGCGAGCATCGCCGACGGCACGGTCTTCAGTCTCGCGGTCGGCCTGGGTGAGTCCTACCTGCCGGCATTCGTCCTCGCGGTCGGACTCGGTGAAGTCACCGCCGGACTGGTCGCCACCGTGCCACTCTTCGTCGGCGCTGTGGTACAACTTGCTGCTCCATCCGGCGTGCGGCTCCTGGGCTCCCACAAACGCTGGGTTTTGGCGTGCGCGGGTGTTCAGTCGCTGAGCTTCCTGCCCCTCGTCATCGCGGCCGCAATCGGACACATATCGGCGCTCGCTGTCCTGATCGTGGCGTCCTGCTACTGGACCGCCGGAATGAGCGCCGGGCCGGCCTGGAATACGTGGATCGGGCGTCTGATACCGCGGCCGCTGCGAGCGCGGTTTTTTGCCGTGCGCACACTGGCCACACAACTGGCTGTTCTCGGGGGGCTCATCATCGGCGGCGTGGTACTGCACTTCAGCGCTGCCGCAGGTCGGTCATTCATCGGCTTCGCCCTGCTGTTCGCGGCGGCGGGCGTGTTCCGGCTTGTCTCCGCAGGCTTTCTGGCCGCGCAGGGTGAGACCAGCTTCGCCGCCTCCCCAGATCGAGCGGTAACGCTTCGCGAGTTCGTCCGACGGCTCAGTAACGGAGAGGGCCGGCTTTTCAAGTACATGTTCATCATCCAACTCGCGACGCAAGTCGCCGGGCCCTATTTCACCCCGTTCATGCTTCGCGAAGCGCAGTTCTCGTACGCCACGTACGTTTCACTGCTCGCCGTGGCATTCGCCGCGAAGATCCTCGCAATGCCCGCATTCGGACATCTGGCCCATCGCTTCGGGCCGCAACGCCTGCTCTGGATCGGCGGCATTGGCATAGCGCCGATGGCGGCCCTCTGGCTGGTCTCGGATTCGTTTGCGTTTCTGCTTGCCGTGCAGGTCGCTGCCGGGTTCGCGTGGGGAGCCTATGAGCTGGGGGCGTTCCTCCTGCTGTTCGATACCGTTCGTGACGAGGAACGCACCAGCATGCTGACCACGTTCAACCTCCTCAACGCACTGGCCATCCTCGGGGGTTCGCTGTTCGGCGGCATGATCCTGAAGCTGCTGGGTCAGCAAAGAGAGGCCTATATGCTGATTTTCGCGCTGTCGTCGCTCGGACGCGCGGCGGCGCTGCCGCTTCTCTTCAGAATCACGTCGATCACGCGGAGGCCCGCCTCAATCGGCATCAGAACGCTCTCCGTGCGGCCGTCGGCAGGATCGCTCGATACCCCAATCATCGCGAATGTGCCCGCGCGACGGATCGACGAGGATCAGCTTCGCGCACTCGAGCCGACCTGATATTGTAGGACGCGCTCGATATTGAAGGGACGCGCATGACGAGCTGGGCCGCATCCGAAGGCACGCCGACGCCGTTGGGCGTCACATGGATCGCCGAGGAACGGGCGTATAACTTCGCGCTTTACTCGAAGCACGCGACGGCCGTAACGCTGCTGCTCTATCGCAAGGACGATCTGGTTCAACCAGTGGCGACGCATCCGCTGTCGCATCTGACGAACAAGACCGGCCGGATCTGGCACTGCCGGTTTGCCGAGGCTGATCTCGCCGATGCCATGTACTACGCGTACTCCGTCAACGGCCCGAACCCGGAGGGTCAGACGGAGTGGCACACGTTCGATCCGGAGAAAATCCTGCTTGACCCATACGCCCGGGCCGTGCATTTCCCGGCGGACTTCAGTCGGGCAGCCGCCGCGGGATTCGGTCCGAACATCGGTAAGGCTCCGGTTGGCCTGCTTCAGCCGGAGCGCTCGTGCTTTCTGTGGGGCGACGGGGCCGCCCCGCGGCACGAAGCGGAGCTTGTGATCTACGAACTGCACGTAAAGGGCTTCACGGCCCGGTCAGATTCCGGCGTGCGACCTGAGCAACGGGGCACGTTCGCCGGCGTGGAGGCCAAGATCCCGTACCTGAAGGATCTGGGCATTACGGCGGTCGAATTGATGCCGGTGTTCCAGTTTGATCCACAGGAGGGCAACTACTGGGGCTACATGCCGCTGAATTTCTTTTCGCCGCACCAGCAATATGCCTGCGCCAGCGAGGAATGCCACCAGCACGACGAGTTTCGCGCGATGGTCAAGGCATTGCACGCGGCCGACATCGAGGTGATTCTCGACGTAGTGTACAACCACACGACCGAGGGCAACCATCGGGGCCCGATGTACAGCTTCAAGGGGATCGATAACAGCACTTACTACCTCATGACCGACAATCCACACGATCCCTACGCAAACTACACGGGCACGGGCAACACGTTGCACTGCATGAACCGGTACGTGCGCAAGATGATCCTGGACAGCCTGCGTTACTGGGTCAAGGAGATGCACGTCGATGGCTTCCGCTTTGACCTCGCATCGATCTTCGCGCGGGGGGCCAACGGGGAAGTCAACCTCGAAGATCCACCGATCTTTGGCGATATCACCGCCGATCCCGCCTTGGCCAACGTTCGCCTGATCGCCGAGCCTTGGGACACTGGTCTGCAACAGTTGGGACGCGCCTTCCCGGGAACCCGTTGGGCCCAGTGGAACGCGCGCTTCCGGGACGATATCCGCCGCTTCGTGCGCGGTGATCTTGGGTTGGTCTCCTCGGTCATGACACGGCTGTACGGCAGCGATGACCTGTTCCCCGACGCGCTGGCCGAAACCTATCATCCGTTTCAGAGCGTCAACTACATCGCCTCGCACGACGGCTTCACGCTTTACGATCTGGTCGCGTATGACCACAAGCACAACTGGGCCAATGGGCACGGCAACACTGACGGCCCGCCGGAGGAACTCAGTTGGAACTGCGGCTGGGAGGGTGAACAGGATGTCCCCGCCGAGGTCATGGCCCTGCGCAAGCGGCAGGTGAGAAACTTCTGCTGCCTGCTCATGCTCTCGAACGGCACCCCGATGTTTCGCGCCGGCGATGAGTTCATGCAAACGCAAGGCGGCAACAGCAACCCGTACAGCCAGGACAACGAGACAACCTGGCTCGACTGGGGCCGGCGCGATACACATGCGGACGTCTTTCGGTTCTTCCAGTACATGATCGCATTTCGGAAGGCGCACCCGTCGCTGTGCCGCTCGCGCTATTGGCGCGACGACGTACATTGGTACGGTCCGCAGGGCCCAGTCGATCTGTCGCCTGGCTCGCGGCAATTCGCATTCTGCCTGCATGGCGCATCGCAGGACGGTGTCGACCTTTATGCCATGATCAACATGGCACCCGAGGACGTGACGTTTAAGGTTCAGGAGGGCCGCGCGGGTCATTGGTCGCGTGTCATTGACACCGCACGCGAAGCGCCCGACGACATCCGCGAGCCAGGTCGAGAATCGCCGTTGCGGTTTGCTGTCACAAGTCGTGGCCCAGCGCTCGGTTGTTGTGCTCACCGCACGACCGGCACACTAACCGTCAAACCCGGATCCACGGGCGGGAGCGCCAAAGCACACAGCGGCAGCGGTTCCCGTGCGCGCAGCTCGGCGGGTGAGACCAGGCCGCCCGGCACAATCCACAAGCGGGACGCATGCCGCGCGGCCGGTCAGCACTCCCAACCACGCCTACCCACTGAGAAGCGCGACGAACGGGTCTATGTCACCGTTGTTGACCATCCCGTCGCCGTTGCAGTCGGCCAGCGTACGATCACAATCCGGATAAGCCGCCTCGTAGCCGGCCTCATTCGTCACCGCCAGCACAAACGGGTCGATGTCACCGTTGTTGATCAAGCCGTCGCAGTTCAGGTCGCCCACATCGTACTCACACGCGTTACCCACGGTGTCGTGGTCGTCGTCCTCTTGCAGTGGGTTGAAGTCATCCGGGCAGTTGTCGGCGAGGTCGTGGATGCCGTCACCATCGCTGTCGGGGCCCACCAACTCGCTGGGGAGCACGCCATGAGCCGCGTTGGGTGCGGTGTACCGGGTGAGCCGCTTGACCGCGTCTGAATAGTCGGGCGGCAACCAGCACACGCCGACGTAGAAGTTCGACGTTGGCGGATACGGCACGTCAGCAACCTGGTCGCAGTCGTCGTCGACCACTCCGCCGGGCGACGGGTAGATGTTGAAGCCCGGATCCCACGAGGACCAGCAGCCGTATTCGAGGTTGAGATCGAGCGCTGGCCCCGGATCCTGAACAGCCTGCGACGCACCTTCAGGGCCCGTCACCTTGGTGAATACCAGCTTGGGTACGACCGGCAGGTACGCAGTGAATGTCCCGCCATTCTGGTGTTCCTTAACGGCCGCAAGCACCCCGATCGGTTGCGTCGCATAGGACGATAGACACACCTCGACGTCGTAGATCGAGCTCTCCGTTCCGCCCCAGAACGTTACCGTGATCGGCTCGATGCTGACCAGGTTCAGTGCGACGATCTGAGTGTCAACCGTGTCCGCATCCTGAGAATCGTAGAAGACCATGTCGTCCAGGCGCTCGACTATGGTGTCGGTGTCCGCCGGCAGATTAGTCCCGGTCAGCGGGCTGCCACGGAAGTAGATGATGCCGTCGAACGGGTCAGACCCCGGTCCGAAGAAGTCAGACGGGAGCTCACTGCTCCCGAGGTCCAGATGCGTCGGCGCGGGTGAGCTCGACGGAGCCGGCGTGACGAACAGGTCCGAGCCGGCGGTCACCACCAGCTCGTCATACGTCGGATCACCTTGCAGGATGCGCACCGTTGCGGTCGTCGTGCCGGCAAGGTCTTCGAGCTGCGAACCCGGGCAGCCTTCGAACTCGATCTGGTAGGTGATGTCGAAGAAGCTGTCGACGGCGAAGTCGCCACTCGGGAGCTGGGTGAGCGTTGTCTCACCGGGGCTCGGCAGGCCGAGGTTTGCGCCGGCCCGCACGCGGAACGTGCAGAAGTCCGGGTCGCCGAATAGCTCGCCGTTCAGTTCGTAGAACTCGGTTGCAAAGGTCTGCACCGGATCGCCCGGGTTGCGTGGCCCGGTGTGCACCTCGCAGTAGACCGGCACGGTCAGCGTGCGGTGGAATCCCAGCAGGTCGCCGGTCCCGTTCATCATGAGCTGCAACTCCGAGCTGAAGTACTCGATCTCGCCGCCGAGTGAGCCGCCAGGCATTCGACTGATACCGGTGTAGCCATCGAGCGTGGGGTCGGCCTCGATGGTGGTGCCGGGCGGCAGGCCATCCTCGATGTACATCGGCTCATACGGCGCGATGTAGGGGCAATCGGCCGGCAGATCGACCGTCCCGCCGCCGTTGTCCGGTGCGACGCAGGAATGCGGATCGACACAGGCGTCGTCGTTGCCGTCTCCATCGCTGTCCCCGAGACAGAAAGTGCCGTCGCCGTGGTATTCGCCGGCGCAGTTCGCCTCGGTTTCGAGCGTGCAGGCGCCATCCACAGCGCAACACGCTCCGACATAGGTGATCTCGCCGATGCCCTGGAGCCAGCGGACCGTGTCCTGGGTAGTGCCGGCATAGGCATCAAGCGGCGAACCCGGGCAGCCTTCGAACTCAATCTCGTAGGTGATGTCGAAGAAGCTGTCGACGGCGAAGTCGCCGCTGGGCAGCTTGGTCAGCGTGGTATAACCGGGGCTCGGCAGGCCGAGCTCGCCGCCGGCCCGCACGCGGAATGTGCAGAAGTCCGGGTCGCCGTACAGCTCGCCTTGCAGGTTGTACATCTCCGTCTGAAAGGTCTGCACTGGATCGCCCGGATTACGCGGCCCCGTATGGACCTCACACGATACCGGCACTGCCAGAGTGCGATAATAACCCTCCAGATCGCCGGTGCCGGCCACCGCGAGCACCAGCGTCGAGTCGAAGGTCTCGATCTCCCCGCCGAGCGTGCCGCCCGGCGTGCGCGCGATGTTGGTGTGGTTAACCATGTTCGGGTCGAGCTCAAGCGTCGTGCCCGGAGGCAGGCCTTCGATGATGTACATGAGTTCGCCGTCAGGGCCATAGAACGGACAGGCGGCGGGCAGGTCGACGGTGCCGGACCCGTTGTCAGGGGCGACGCAGGTGCCGGGTGGCAAAGCCACCTCCCCCTGCTGCCAGCGGACGGTGGCAGTGGTCACCCCCATGTAGCCGTCGAGCGGCGATCCCGGACAACCCTCGAATTCGATCTGGTAGGTGATGTCGAAGAAGCTGTCCACATTGAAGTCGTCACCGGGCAGCTCGGTGAGCGTGGTCGCGCCTGGGCACGGCAGCCCGTAGTCGCTGCCGGCCAGCACTCTGAACATGCAGAAGTCCGGGTCGCCGAAGAGCTCCCCGTACAGCCGATAGACGTCGGCGGAGAAGGTCTGGACGGGGTCTCCGGGGTTGCGCGGGCCGGTGTGAATCTCACACTCCACCGGGACGGACAGGACGCGATAATAGCCGGCGAAGTCGCCGGTGCCGTTCACTTCCAGTCGCAGGTACCCCTGGAAGCAGTGTCCATTTCCGCCCAGCGAGCCGCCGGCCGTCTCGCACTCACCCGGGGCAAGCGGCAGGCTGCACAGGGAGTGCGAATCGCACGAAAAGCCGTGGAAGTTCGGATCGAGCTCCAGCGTCGAACCGGGCGGCAGACCCTCGATGATGTACATCGGCTCATCTGGGGCGAGGTACGCGCAGTCGGCGGGCAACGTCACAGTTCCGGTTCCGTTGTCGGGTGCGATGCACTGCGTGGCCGACGCCGTCGCTGTCACCAGTAGTGCGGTCAACGTCAGCAGCGTAGCAGTGGCGAGCATTGATGTGCGGGGTATTGGACGAGACATGGTAAATCCTCCTGCTCCGGGCATTGGAGATATGACTTCGCGTGTCAGAACCCTCCGGTTACGGCGCCGCGGACTCGCCCTGTGGCTGCACCGACTCGGGTTACAGCACCCCCGGGCGTCGGCCCCGAGCGCGGTCGCCGTCCACCGTTACAGCATAGACGGTCGCCCCGGTCGTTTGACAGCGAAATATGCGGATTCCCGCCTCAATTGACGGCCCGTTCGGCATGTGCGGAAGTGACCTGCTGTCCTCGAACTCGACGGCTGCATCGGCCGAATTGCGCCACGACAGGTCCGAAATCGGCAGGCTGAGGTGCGTTGCGTGATACGTGTCGCGTTGAGCCCACTATCCGGCATTGGTTGCCCGCAAGCACAAAGCGGTGCTGGCAGATTGCGACCCTATTTGCGATTCGTTATGATTCCGAAAATAACAGGTGCGGCTATTTTCGCCCCTGCAACTGAGGAGAGACACATGACCAAGCCCCCCGGCAGGGCGATTCGCAGCCAGAGCGGATACATCGCCTTCGTACCCGATCCGCTTCCGCCGGCTATTACATGGTCTCCGAAGCTTGTTCGCGTGCTCTCGGATGCGGATCGGCTCATCGGCCGGCTGGCCGGTGAGGGCGCGCAGCTCCCGAATCCCCACGTGCTCATCCATACGTTCGTCCGCCGCGAGGCGGTGCTTTCCAGCCGCATCGAGGGCACGCAGGCGACGCTTGGGGAACTGCTCGCGTCGGAAGCCGGGGCGACGGTTGAACGAAGCGCTGAAGATCTGCGTGAGGTGGGTAACTACGTCGCCGCACTCGAGTACGGCGTCAAACGCCTGAAGAAGCTGCCGCTGTCACTGCGGCTGGTTCGCGAGCTTCACGAGAAGCTCATGCGCGGCGTTCGCGGGGACCAGGCGACGCCCGGAGAATTCCGTCGCACACAGAACTGGATCGGCCCGCCCGGATGCACGCTCGCGAATGCGACGTACGTTCCGCCGCCGCCGGATGAATTGATGAACTGCCTCGCGGAATGGGAGCAGACGCTTCGCCAAGCGGAGTCGCCGCCGCTCGTTCATGCGGCGCTCATTCACGGCCAGTTCGAAGCGATCCACCCGTTTCTCGATGGCAACGGTCGCGTTGGCCGCCTGCTCATCACGGTTTTGCTGATCGAACGCAACGTGCTACCCACCCCTCTGCTCTGCCTGAGTGCGTTCTTCGAAGCGACACGGCGGGAGTACTACGATCGGCTGCTCGGCATCACGCAGCGCGGCGAATGGGAACCGTGGCTCGAGTACTTCCTGAATGGCGTCGCGCGCCAGGCGGAAGACGCGGTCGGGCGATCACAGCGAATCAATGCGATGATTGCCAAGTGGCGCAGGAAGACCGCCGGGGCCGGCTCGCAGAATGTCCAACGCACGCTCGACCTCATCGCGGAGAACCCGTTCATCACCACGAACGGCGCCGCGAGCCGCCTCAAGGTCGCATTCACCACGGCGCAACGAGCAATCGACAAACTCGTGAAGGCACGGATCTTGTCCGAGACAACGAAGAGCCGCCGCGATCGGGTCTTTTGTGCGAGGGAACTGCTCGCGGTCCTTGAAGAACCCGCGCGCCTCACACCTGCGTAAACCCAACAGCATCAAAGCAACCCGGACACACCCGCGACGCTGTCGGTCGTCCACCAGTCCGACGCCATTCACCCGTAGTCGCCGCATGGCCGCAAACGGCGCTGGAGAGTCATGAAGATCGCAGCCTGTGCGGGCGGCAGTGTGCGACACTACTTCCATGCCAGCTTCCGCCCCACACCAAAGGCCTCAGCGGCTCACTGTGAGCTTGAAGACGCTCGCCGGACTGCTCGACGCGCACCGTTCATCGGTCCGCCGCTGGCTGGACGAAGCGGGTGTCCAGCCAATCGTGCTGGGCCGCGGCCGTAATGGCGCCAGCTTCAGCGCCGGTCGGAAGCGCGTAAAATGGCGTCATGGCTTGGCTTCGGATAACCCGAGTTGGTCAAAGCCGCCGCTGGCTGCTTGGTGCGACGGTGGGGGCGTTGGGCGCGCTGATGGATTGGATCGAGCAGCGCAGCGGGCGTGATCGGTTGACGGCGGTGGGGCATCGCGTGGTGCACGGCGGGCCGCAGTATAGCGAGCCGCAACGAATCACTCCGGAAATGGTTGAGGAGCTGCACCGGCTCAGTCCATTCGATCCTGAGCATCTGCCGGAGGAGATCCTGTTGACCGAGGCGTTTCATCGCCGGTTCCCTGACCTGCCGCAAGTGGCGTGTTTCGACACGGCGTTTCACCATGACCTGCCGCGCGTGGCCCGGCTGTTGCCGATCCCGCGCCGCTACGAAGCGCAGGGGGTGCGGCGGTACGGGTTTCACGGATTGTCGTATGCGTTCCTCATGGGAGAACTGGCCCGCCTGGCGGGAGCGGAAGCGGCACAAGGCCGGGTCGTCCTCGCCCACCTCGGCAATGGTGCCAGCTTGGCGGCGGTGCGCGACGGCAGACCCGTGGACACGAGCATGAGCTTCACGCCGACCGCCGGGGTGCCGATGAGCACCCGCTCAGGCGATCTCGATCCCGGACTGCTTTGGTATTTCGCACGCACTGAGGGCCTCGATGCAAAACGACTCAGCGAGATGGTCAATTCCCAATCGGGGCTGCTCGGCGTGTCCGAGACCAGTTCCGACATGCGTGACTTGCTTGATCGTGAAGCGCAGGACGTGCGGGCGGCCGAAGCGGTCGCGCTGTTTTGCTACCAGGTCAAGAAGTGGATCGGCGCATTTGCGGCGGCGTTGGGCGGACTGGACACGCTGGTGTTCGCGGGCGGCATCGGGGAGAACGCACCCCCGGTCCGCGCCCGGATTTGCGCTGGGCTGGGGTTCCTTGGAATCGAACTCGAAGAAAAGCGAAACGCGGCGAATGAGGGCGTGATTTCGGCGGCTACCAGCCGGGTAGCGGTCCGCGTCATTCGCACGGATGAAGAACGGATGATCGCGAAGGCGGTTTGCAGCGTTCTCGGCCTCCCCCTGGCTGCTAATAAAGGGCGCTAACATGGCCATCGATCCTGTTTGTGGAATGACGGTGGACGAAGTATCCGCGTTGCATGCCGATCGTGACGGACGATCCTTCTACTTCTGCAGCGAGCACTGCCGGACTTCATTCCTCTCTGCGCCCGCCAGCGCAAAGCACGAAAACAAGCCGCCCGGCAATGCCATGTTCACATGCCCGATGCACCCGGAGGTTCAGCAGGATCATCCAGGCGCGTGCCCGAAGTGCGGCATGGCGCTGGAACCCATGACCGTAACGGCGGGAGCGGGTGACCACGAGAACGCCGAGCTGCACGACATGACGAGGCGCTTCTGGATCGGCGCAGCGCTGGCGTTGCCGGTCTTTCTGCTGGCGATGGCTCACCTGATCCCTACGCTGGGCCGGCAGCCGTGGGTGGAGAGCCAGATCGCGCGCTGGATTCAGTTCGTGCTTGCTACGCCCGTGGTGTGGTGGGCGGGGTGGCCGTTCATCGAGCGCGGCTGGCGCTCGGTGGTGACACGGCACCTGAACATGTTCACACTCATCGGCATCGGCGTGGGCGCAGCGTATCTCTACAGCGCGGTGGCGATGCTCTGGCCCGGCGTCTTTCCGGAAAAGATGCAGCACGGGGGCACAGTTCCAATCTACTTTGAAGCCGCGGCGGTGATCGTGGTGCTGGTGCTGCTGGGCCAAGTGCTCGAACTCCGCGCCCGCAGCCGCACGGGGAGCGCGATCAAGGTGTTGCTGAATCTCGCCCCGCCCACGGCGCGGCAGGTCGCCGATGGTGGAGACAACGTGGTCCCGCTCGATCGAGTGAAGGTGGGCGACTGGCTGCGCGTGGTTCCGGGCGACAAGGTGCCGGTGGACGGCGCGGTGGTCGAGGGGCATTCGAGCGTGGAAGAGTCGATGATCACCGGCGAGCCGGTGCCGGTGGAGAAGGCCATGGGCGACAAGGTGACGGGCGGCACCGTCAATGGCACCGGCAGTTTCGTCATGCGGGCTGAGCGGGTGGGGAGCGACACACTGCTCGGGCAGATCGTGAACATGGTTGCCGAAGCCCAGCGCAGCCGGGCGCCGATCCAGGGCCTCGCCGACAAGGTCGCGGGCATCTTCGTGCCAGCCGTGCTGGCAGCGTCGGTGCTCACCTTCGTCCTCTGGATGTTGCTGGGGCCCGAGCCGCGCCTCGCGTACGCCATCGTCAACGCCGTGGCGGTCCTCATTATCGCGTGCCCTTGCGCCTTGGGTCTTGCGACCCCGATGTCGATCATGGTCGGTGTCGGACGCGGTGCCAAGGAAGGCGTGCTCGTGAAGAACGCCGAGGCGCTGGAACGGCTGGAGAAAGTCACCACGCTCGTCATGGACAAGACGGGCACCCTCACCGAAGGCAAGCCCAAGCTCATCGACGTGCTGCCCACCGGGATCGACGCGAAGGAGTTCTTGAAACTGGCCGCCTCGCTCGAGCAAGGCAGCGAGCACCCGCTCGCCAGCGCGATCGTGAAGGGCGCGAAGGAACAGGGCGTCGGGCTTGAGGAAGTCAAGGACTTCCGCTCGGTGACGGCGGGCGGCGTTGCCGGCACCGTCGCCGTCCGCGCGGTGATGGTGGGCAAGCCGGACTTCCTGCGGAGCGAGAAGATCACCGGCCTGGAGGCGCTCGAAGCCTCGGCGACAAAGCTCCAGGAAGAGGGCAAGACCGCGATGTTCGTGGCGATTGATGGTCGCCCCGCGGGTCTGCTGGCCGTGGCCGACCCGATCAAGACCACGACCGCCGAGGCCATCAAGGAACTCCACGCGCTCGGGCTCAAGCTCGTCATGCTCACGGGCGACAACCGCCGCACCGCCGCCGCCGTGGCTGGGCAACTCGGTCTCGACGCGGTGGAGGCCGAGATCGAGCCCGCCGGCAAGGTCGCGCACGTCAAGAAGCTGCGTGCGGAAGGCAAGCGCGTGGCGATGGCGGGCGACGGCATCAACGACGCGCCCGCGCTCAGCGAAGCCGAGGTCGGCATCGCCATGGGTACCGGCACCGATGTCGCCATGCAGAGCGCGGGGATCACCCTCGTCAAGGGCGACCTCCGCGGCATCGCGAAGGCCATCCGCCTCAGCCGCGCCACCATGTGGAATATCCGGGAGAACCTGGTCTTCGCGTTTGTCTACAACGCGGTGGGTATCCCGGTTGCGGCGGGCGTGCTGTACCCGTTCCTCGGTTTGCTGCTCAGCCCGATCATCGCCGGCGCCGCGATGAGCCTGAGTTCCGTCTCGGTCATTAGCAACGCCTTGCGGCTGCGGAAAGTGAGACTGTGATTCATGCGAAACGTGAAAACAACATCAACGACGCTCACCCCGGAACTACTCCACAAGATGGATGCTTACTGGCGTGCCGCCAACTATCTCTCGGTCGGCCAGATTTATCTCTACGACAATCCGCTGCTGAAGAAACAGCTTGCGCTGAAGCACATCAAGCCGCGACTGCTTGGCCACTGGGGCACGACGCCGGGGCTGAACTTCATCTACGTGCACTTGAACCGTGTCATCAAAGAGCACGACCTGAACGTTATCTATATCACCGGGCCTGGCCATGGGGGGCCGGGATTGGTGGCGAACGCCTATCTGGAGGGAACCTACAACGAGGTTTATCCAAACATCTCGCACGACGAGGACGGGCTGAGGCGACTGTTCAAACAGTTCTCCTTCCCCGGCGGTATTCCGAGCCACGTCGCGCCGGAGACGCCGGGCTCGATCCACGAGGGGGGCGAGTTGGGCTATTCGCTTTCGCACGCCTACGGGGCGGCGTTCGACAATCCCGACCTGCTCGTCGCATGCGTCGTCGGCGATGGCGAAGCGGAGACCGGCCCGCTCGCCACGAGTTGGCACTCGAACAAGTTCCTCAATCCGGTCCACGACGGCGCCGTGCTGCCCATCCTGCACTTGAACGGCTACAAGATCGCCGGGCCGACCGTGCTGGCGCGCATTCCGCACGACGAGCTGGAGGCGCTCTTCCGCGGCTACGGATATACGCCGTACTTCGTCGAGGGTGACGACCCCGAGAAGATGCACCGCCTCATGGCCGCCACGCTCGACAGGGTGGTCGGTGAGATTCAGCGCATCCAGCGTGACGCCCGCGAGAAGGGGTTCAAAAAACGGCCCCGCTGGCCCATGATCATCCTGCGCTCTCCGAAGGGCTGGACCGGCCCGAAGGCCGTGGACGGCAAACCGACGGAAGGCACGTGGCGCTCCCATCAGGTGCCGATGGGCGACATGAGTCATCCGGGACATGTGAAGATTCTGGAAAAGTGGATGAAAAGCTACCGTCCGCGGGAGTTGTTCGACAAAGCCGGCAAACTGCATCCCGAACTTGCCGACCTCGCTCCGAAGGGCGAGCGCCGGATGAGCGCCAATCCCCACGCCAACGGCGGCCTGCTCCTGCGAGATCTGCGCCTGCCGGATTTCCGCGACTACGCGGTGAAGGTGCCGAAGCCCGGCGCCGTGGACGCCGAAGCCACCCGCGTCCAGGGCGAGTTGATCCGCGACGTGATCGCTCGGAATCCGAGCACCTTCCGCGTCTTTAGCCCGGACGAAACGTCCTCGAATCGCTGGGGAGCCACCTTCGAGGTGACGAACCGCTGTTCGACGGCTGAAATCGTTCCCGGCGACGATCACGTCGCGCCCGATGGCCGCGTGCTGGAAATGCTGAGCGAGCATCAATGCGAGGGCTGGCTCGAAGGATATCTGCTGACCGGCCGTCACGGATTCTTCTCATGCTACGAGGCGTTCATCCATATCGTGGACTCGATGTTCAACCAGCACGCCAAGTGGCTGGACGTGGCGGGTGGGATCCCATGGCGTCGGCCTGTTGCTTCCCTCAACTACCTGCTCTCGTCGCATGTGTGGCGCCAGGACCACAACGGCTTCAGTCACCAGGATCCCGGCTTCATCGATGTCGCGGCAAACAAGAAAGCGGAAATCGTTCGAGTCTATCTGCCGCCCGACGCGAACACGCTGCTCTCCGTGACGGACCATTGCCTGCGCAGTCGCAACTACGTAAACGTGATTGTCGCCGGCAAACAACCTGCCCCGCAATGGCTCGACATGGACGCCGCCGTCAAGCACTGCACCGCCGGCCTCGGCATCTGGCCGTGGGCCAGCAACGACCAGGGAGGCGAGCCGGATGTGGTCATGGCGTGCTGCGGCGACGTGCCCACGCTCGAAACGCTGGCGGCCGTGCAGTTGTTGCGCGAGCATTTTCCGGCCTTGAAAGTGCGGGTCGTGAACGTGGTCAATCTCATGAAGCTCCAACCGCAAAGCGAACATCCGCAGGGCTTAAGCGACCGGGATTTCGACACGCTATTCACAGCCGACAAACCGATCATATTCGCCTACCACGGCTATCCGTGGCTGATTCATCGGCTCACCTATCGCCGCACCAATCACAAGAACCTCCACGTGCGCGGCTTCAAAGAAGAAGGGACCACCTCGACGCCGTTCGACATGGTGGTGATGAACGACCTGGACCGCTTTCACCTCGTGGCCGACGTCATCGATCGTGTGCTCGCCCTCGGCCCGCGCGCGGCCTACGCCAAACAAGCCCTTCGCGACAAACTTCTGGAGCACCGGCAGTACATCGGCCGGCATGGCGAAGACATGCCGGAAATCCGGAACTGGAAGTGGAGCAGCCCCAAAGGCGGCAATTCGGCTTGTCGCCCAGTATCTCGGGCTTGAGAAGGAGACAGCATCCCTCCATGGCTAATCAGGCAACAGAACTCAGGTACGCTGTCCGGTTTCGTGTGGTCGGCAAGTATCTCGGACAGCCGAGGCCAGCGCAGGAGGAGCCTAAGGATGCAGCCTCTACGGAGTGATTGCAACTGTATCGGCGTGTACGTGCGGTGGAGACTACGGCGGCCATGTCGTCATGCGCCAACGATCCGGAGCGCCGTGGAGGCGTGCAGTGGTCTCGGCGGTGCCTGCTGCTGGTGAAAAGAGGCGTGGCGAAGACAATAACCGCGATGGAATGGACATGAGCGTGACAACGCGTGCGCCTGAACCGGACTGATGGCGAATAAGTGAAAGCAAACATGGGACACAAAGCCAGTTTATCAAATCTCGGTACGGTCGTCTCGGTGCGCGGCAGCGTCGTAGATATACGGTTCGATGAGCATTTGCCGCCGATCTACTCGGTGCTACGCGCTGGAGATGAAGGGCGAATCGTCATTGAAGTGCTGGCGCAACTGGATGCGCGTCGCGTGCGCGGGATCGCGTTGACCCCCACCCAGGGCCTCGCGCGCGGCATGGCGGTGGAGGACACGGGTGGGCCGCTAAAAGCGCCGGTGGGCAAAGGGGTGCTCTCGCGTATGTTCGACGTGTTTGGCAACGCCATCGACCGTGGAGCGGCGTTGTCCGACGTCCAATGGCGTTCTGTGCATCGGGCTCCGCCGCCGCTGGCGCGACGTTCGACCAAGTCTGAGATCTTCGAAACGGGCATCAAGGTCATTGATGTGCTCGTGCCGCTGGAGCGCGGCGGCAAGGCGGGGCTTTTCGGTGGGGCGGGCGTCGGCAAGACGGTGCTCCTCACCGAGATGATCCACAACATGATCGGGCACCAAGAGGGGGTAAGCCTTTTTTGCGGCATCGGCGAACGATGTCGCGAAGGCGAGGAGCTTTACCGGGACATGAAGGCCGCCGGCGTGTTGCCGAACATGGTGATGATCTTCGGCCAGATGAACGAGCTGCCGGGCAGCCGGTTCCGCGTGGGGCACGCCGCGTTGACGATGGCCGAGTATTTCCGCGACGACGAGCACCGCGATGTGCTGCTGCTCATTGACAACATCTTCCGCTTCATCCAGGCCGGCATGGAGGTGTCTGGCTTGATGGGCCAAATGCCGTCGCGTCTGGGCTACCAGCCCACGATGGGCACCGAGTTGTCGCGGCTGGAAGAGCGCATCGCCAACACCGATACCGGCGCCATCACCTCAATCCAGGCGGTGTATGTGCCGGCGGACGATTTCACGGATCCGGCGGCGGTACATACGTTCTCGCATCTCTCCGCGTCTATCGTGCTCTCGCGCAAGCGGGCAAGCGAAGGGCTTTACCCGGCCATCGATCCGCTGCAATCCAGCTCGAAAATGGCCACGCCGGGCATTGTCGGCGACCGGCATTACAGGCTGGCGCGGGAAATCCGGCGCACGCTCGCGCAATACGCGGAACTCAAAGACATCATTGCCATGCTCGGCCTGGAGCAGCTTTCACCGGAGGACCGCAACGTGGTCGCCCGCGCCCGCCGGTTGGAGCGTTTTCTCACCCAGCCGTTTTTCACGACCGAGCAGTTCACCGGCCTCAAAGGAAAGCTCGTCAGCCTCAAGGACGCGCTGGACGGCTGTGAGCGAATCCTGCACGACGAATTCAAAGACTACCCGGAGAGCGGTCTCTACATGATCGGGACGATTAGCGAAGCGAAGGGAAAAGCGAAACCCGTCCCGCCTGCGCCCCCAGGTACACCTGAGCCAAAGCCCGCAGGCAAGGCAGCCCCGAAGCACGCTGATAAGGCAAAGCCTGCAGCGAAGCACGCAGTCAACGAAGATACCCAAGCGAAGCCGAAACCGAAGTCCGATTCGGAAGCCAAACCCAAAGCCGAGCCGAAGCCTGCGGTCGAGCCCACGGCCAGAGCCACACCCGAGCCACAGCCGAAGCCCGGAGCGAAACCTCAAGCGAAAGGCGACCATGCCGCCGACACTCATGAATCTTAAGGTTCTCCTGCCCTTCCAGGTCTTCGCCGAGGAAACCGGCGTGTCGCGCATTGTCGCGGAGACGCGCGCGGGCTCGTTTGGACTGTTGCCACACCGACTCGATTGCGTGGCGGCCCTTACGCCGGGAATTCTGATCTACGAAACCGAAGTGGAGGGCGAGTT
Source organism: Phycisphaerae bacterium (assembly GCA_963675745.2). Taxonomy (GTDB): domain Bacteria; phylum Planctomycetota; class Phycisphaerae; order UBA1845; family Fen-1342; genus JAFGRR01. The sequence goes on along the minus strand of CAXXWX010000026.1, from coordinate 88,024 downwards.
CTATGTGGCCGTGGATGAGGGGGTGCTGGTCAAGACCGGCCCGGACGTGCTCGTTTCCGTGCGCCGGGCGCTGGGCGGAACGGACCTCGGCCATTTGCGCGATGCGGTGGAAAAGGAGTTTCTGACCCTGGACGAGCACGAGCAAATGGTGCGCTCGGTCATGGCGAAATTGGAAGCTGGATTTCTGCGTCGCTTCGCGAGTTTTCAACATGAATGACAAGCCAAAGAAAACCTCGAAGATCGAGCCGACCTTCGCCGGGCAGGTCGGCGCGAAGGCGACGCGCAAGCTCAAGGCGCGGCGCAACTCCACGCGGGGCGTCTGGTTTGGCTTGGGCATGATGGGGCTTATCGGCTGGTCGGTGGTCGTGCCGACACTGCTGGGCGCAGCGCTCGGTCGCTGGTTGGACCAGCGCCATCCGGGAGCCTATTCCTGGACGCTGGCGCTGTTGGCTGCCGGGCTCGCGATCGGCTGTTTGAATGCGTGGCATTGGGTCGCCAAGGAAGACAAGGCGATGCGGGACGAACCGGAGGATGACGATGAATGAACCTGTGACTCTGGCACTTGCGTTGGTGGCGGGCCTTTTGCTCGGCGCAATTTTCTTCGGCGGCCTCTGGTGGACCGTTCGCAAGGGCGTTTTGTCCAAGCATCCGGCGACTTGGTTTCTGGGTAGCTTGCTGTTGCGGACCGGTATCATCCTCACCGGATTCTACTTTGTCGCGGGCGGTCATTGGGAGCGGCTGGTGGCCTGTCTGCTCGGATTCGTCATCGCGCGTTTCATCGTGACGCGGCTTTCCAGGCCGCCCGTCGAGCACCACAACCCCCCAGTGAGGGAGGCCAGCCATGCGCCTTAGTCCCGATCAGTTGATCTTCTGGCAACACGGATTTCTCAAACTCAACGCCACTATCGTGTTCACGTGGGGACTGATGCTCGTGCTGGCCGTCGGTTCAAAACTCATTACGCGCAAACTCTCCACGGGCCTGCAACGTTCCCGCTGGCAGAACCTGCTGGAAATCGTCGTCACCGCTATCGAGAAGCAAATCGAAGAGGTGGGGCTTCACCACCCGAAGAAGTACCTCGGCTTTCTGGGCACGCTCTTCCTGTTCGTCGCTACGGCCAGCCTCTGCACCGTCATTCCCGGCTACGAGCCGCCGACGGCTTCGCTCTCGACTACCGCGGCACTCGCGCTGTGCGTGTTTGTGGCCGTGCCGCTCTTCGGCATCGAGGAGCAAGGGCTGGGCGGCTACCTCGGATCCTATTTGAAGCCGACGTTCATCATGCTGCCGTTTAATATCATCAGCGAAATCTCCCGCACGCTGGCCCTGGCCGTGCGTCTGTTCGGCAACATGATGAGCGGGGCGATGATTATCGGCATTCTGCTGACCATCACCCCCTTCATCTTTCCGATCGTCATGATTGCGCTCGGTCTGCTCACCGGCATGGTACAGGCCTACATCTTCAGCATCCTGGCGGCGGTTTACATCGCGGCCGCCACGCGGACTCGCAGGCCCAAGCCTGCACCAGCGCCCGCGACTTGAAACAACGACGAATCAACGAAAGGACACGCTATGGATAACATGACCCTCATCGCCGTCGCCTCGATCGTCACCGCCGGCCTCGCGACCGGTGTGGGGTGTATGATGCCGGCGTTGGGCGAAGGGCGCGCGGTCTCGGCAGCGCTGAGTTCACTGGCGCAGCAGCCCGACGCCTCCGCCACCATCACCCGGACCCTCTTTGTCGGTCTGGCGATGATCGAGTCCACGGCCATCTACTGCTTCGTGGTCTCGATGATTCTCATCTTCGCCAACCCATTCTGGAACCACGTCATCGCCCAAGCTGCAGGAAAGTGAACCCATGTTAATCGATTGGTTCACCGTCGGAGCACAGGCGCTCAACTTCCTCATCCTGGTATGGTTGATGAAGCGCTTTCTTTACAAGCCCATCCTCCATGCCATCGACGCGCGGGAGAAGCGGATCGCCACGGAACTCGCGGACGCCGACGCGAAAAAAGCCGAAGCCCAAAAGGAGCGCGACGAGTTCCAGCACAAGAACGAGGAGTTCGACCAGCAGCGCGCCGCGCTCTTGAGCAAGGCGACGGACGAGGCGAAAGCCGAACGTCAGCGGCTCCTCGACGAAGCGCGGAAGGCGGCCGACGCCTTGAGTGCCAAGCGACAGGAAGCGCTGAAAAATGAAGCCCATAACCTAAACCAAACCATCAGTCGCCGGACGCAGCAGGAGGTGTTTGCCATCGCGCGAAAGGCGCTGACGGATCTCGCCACGACGAGTCTGGAAGAGCGCCTGGGCGAAGTGTTCACTCGCCGCTTGCGAGAGATGGACGCCAAGGCGAAAGCAGTTCTCGCCGAGGCCCTCAAGACAGCGTCTGACCCCGCGCTCGTGCGGAGCGCGTTTGACCTGCCTGCGGAGCAACGCGCGGCGATACAAAATGCGCTTAACGAAACCTTCTCGGCTGAAATCCACGTCCGGTTCCAGACCGCGCCGGACCTGGTCAGCGGGATCGAACTCACCACGAATGGACAAAAGGTGGCTTGGAGCATCGCGAATTACCTCGCGTCGCTGGAAAAGGGCGTCGGCGAACTTCTGAAAGAGAAGGACAAACCTGAAGCCAAAGCCCAGCCTAAGCCTGAAAAACCCAAGGCCGAAACGAAGAGCCAATGAACACTGCGCCTGAGAGCTTGCAGAGTGTCTTCGACCGCACGTTCGCTGGAATAAGCGAAGTGCGGGGAGCCTTCACGCCGCAACTGACGCCGCACGAGGTGGGCACGATCACCAGCGTATCCACGGGCATTGCCCGGGTCTCCGGCCTTCCCGGCGTGGGCTTTGACGAGCTGGTGACATTTCCCGGCGGCGTGTTCGGCATCGCGTTCAACGTGGACGAGGACGAAATCGGCATCGTACTGCTCGGCGAATACTGGCATCTGCACGCAGGCGATGAAGCCGAGCGCACGGGCCGGGTCATGGACGTGGCCGTGGGCGACGGATTGCTGGGGCGCGTCATCGACCCGCTGGGTCGGCCACTCGATGGCAACGGGCCGGTGGCCGCCAGCAAGCGCCTGCCCATCGAACGCCCCGCCGCGCCCATCATGGACCGCGCGCCCGTCACCGTGCCGCTCCAGACCGGCCTCAAAGTCATCGATGCGCTCATTCCCGTTGGGCGCGGCCAGCGCGAGTTGGTCCTCGGCGACCGCCAGACGGGCAAAACTGCCATTGCGATCGATACCATCCTCAACCAGCGCGGCCAGAATGTCCTGTGCGTCTATTGTGCTATTGGTCAGCGCGCGTCCGCTGTCGCGAAAACCCTGGCAACCTTGCGGGAAAAGGGCGCGCTGGATTACACCCTCATGGTCGTGACCGAGGGCAACGACCCGCCAGGTCTCGCCTACATCGCTCCTTACGCCGCGACCAGCATCGCGGAGTCTTTCATGGAAGCGGGCCGAGATGTGCTGATCGTTTACGACGATCTCACCCATCACGCGCGCGCCTATCGCGAAATCTCTCTCCTGCTCCGCCGACCACCCGGACGCGAAGCGTTCCCCGGCGACATCTTCTACATTCACTCGCGGCTGCTGGAACGGGCGACGCACTTGCGCAAGGAACTCGGTAGCGGCTCGCTCACCGCCCTGCCCATCATCGAGACCGAAGCGCAGAACATCTCCGCCTACATTCCGACCAACCTGATTTCCATCACGGACGGGCAGATTTACCTCTCGCCGTCGCTGTTCGAATTGGGCGTGCTACCCGCGGTCGATGTCGGTAAATCCGTTTCGCGCGTCGGCGGCAAGGCGCAACGGGCGGCCTACCGCGCGGTAGCGGGCGACCTCAAGCTCGCCTACGCCCAGTTCGAGGAACTCGAGACGTTTGCGCGGTTCGGCGCCCGCCTTGATGAAGACACCGTCAAGATCATCGAGCATGGACGGCGAATCCGCGCCTGCTTAAAGCAGCCGGAATGCGCCCCGGTGTCCGTGCGCGAGCAAATCGCCATCCTGCTGGCGTTGACCGCGGAACTCTTCGACTCGGTGCCGATTGACCAAATGACGGACGCCGAGCACGCCCTGCGCGAGGCGGCGGCGGGCATCCCGGCGGAGGTGCGCGAGCGATTGGATACCGCCGAAGAGTTGAGCGACGAGGATCGCGAGACGATTGTCCAAATCGCCCGCCAATGTCTTGCTCGCTTCCGGCCCAAGCCCGAAGCCAAAACCGAGCCCAAGCCTGAGCCCGAGTCCAAGCCGGAAGTCGAAACGGAGGTTCGGCCCCAGCCCGAACGCAAGGAGAAGTCATGAGCGACACCACGGCGAGTCTGCGCCGAAAGATCGCCGGAGCCGGGGACCTCCAATCCGTCGTCCGTACAATGAAGGCCGCGGCCGCTTCGAGCATCGGACAATACGAGAAATCGGTGCTCGCGTTGGCCGACTACTATCGCACTGTGGAGCTGGGGTTGGGCGCATGCTTTCGGGAGAGCGGATCGGCATCCCTGCTTGCAGAACGGAAAGGACAAACAGTTGCGGGCGCCATTGGTGCGGTCGTGTTCGGTTCAGACCAGGGGCTGGTGGGCCAGTTTAATGATGTTGTGGCCGATCATGCGGTAAAGACGCTGGCGGCTCTGCCGGCCAAGCCCGAGGTCTGGGCTGTCGGTGAGCGTGTTCATGCGCGCCTGGCGGACGCGGGGCTGCCGCCAACGGGACTCTTCACCGTGCCGAACTCCGTCAAGGCCATCACCCCGCTCGTCGGGCAGATTCTCGTGGAGAGCGAGACGCGCCACAACCAGGGTGAAGTCACCGAACTCCACCTCTTCTACAACCGCCCTATGTCCGGGGCGGTTTATGTGCCCGTCAGTCAGCGACTGCTACCGCTGGACGAAAACTGGCGACGCAAGCTGGCCGGACTTCCCTGGCCGACAAGGAGCTTGCCCGAGGTCATGGGTGGCGGCACCGCGACCTTGCAGGCGCTGATCCGCGAATACCTTTTTGTCTCGCTCTTCCGGGCGTGCGCCGAATCCCTCGCGAGCGAGAACGCGAGCCGCTTGGCGGCGATGCAACGCGCCGACAAGAACATCGACGAATTGCTGGAGGACCTCAATGGGACATTCCATCGTTTGCGCCAGAGTGGCATCGACGAGGAACTGTTCGACGTCGTCTCCGGCTTCGAAGCGCTGAGCGTAGAAAAGAAATGATGCGTACTGGCATAGCTGCAGACCATGGTGGGTTTGAGTTGAAATTGCAGCCGGCTGCGGCCCCTGCAGACAGCTTCGAGGAATCCCAGATCTTCCGGATCCGGCATTATCAGCGCAAGGTGACCGTGCAGGGCATTCTGGCGTCTCGCTTTCCCATGCCGGCGGTCGTGCGTCGTGACCATGACGGCAACGCGACTCTCTGGCTAGACTAGCGAAGCCACAGTCGGACGATTTTCAGCGGTGCAGGCTGGTAGTCGTGTGGATCCGGGCACGCGGGCAAACGAGATCCGGAGCGCTCCACGCTACATTACGTGCGCGACGGCGGTGCTTGACGTGCTACCAATTTGCAACTAAAACCGCGCTCAACATGCACGGCATGCACCACATGCCGACGTGTTCCGGTGTCCCTAAGTTCTTGCTGATTCCGTAACTTGCGAACGGGCAACAACTTCCGTGTGCTGAGCTGCTTTGGCTCATAACCCGGAGGTCGCAGGTTCGAGTCCTGCCCCCGCTATTCACGTAAGTCACGCAGGGACGGCCAGTTAGCCGTCCCTCTTTTCTTGGTGTGCTAGGCATGGCGTTTGACTAGGAGGTGTAAGTCCTCTGGGGGCCTTGATGGCAGGAACCCCTAGCCGAACAGCAAGGGCGTCGCCGCGAGGCGGGGTCTGAAGGAAGCTGTACGCAAAGCTCTGGCCTGAGGAACACGAACCGCATACGAGGCGTCGGTCGGTGGGCGAGCGGGCCAAAAGACGCAAAGCCCAATGCCATCCGGAACCGAACCGGCGTAGATGCGGCGGGTGTATGGAGCGAAAGGCAAACGCCTTACCCTGGGAGGTCTGCCCGTCTGCCGTTGAGGCTAACCAGCGCTGCGAGGCGTGGTGAGGGACGGGCAGAAGTCAGCCGAGGCCATAGTAGCCGCAGGACACGGCGGCGAAGGGCCGAACACGAGGAGCCGAACCGGAGTCGTGAGGTTCGATGCGTGAAGGAGACGCAGGCCAGAGGGCTGGGAAGCCCGAGCGGACCGGAAGAGTAGGCGACGGCATCGCCGAGGGTACCGGAACCGCGCGTCAAGCGCGCACGGCACAGCACGGACAGACCGGGGCCGAGGCTCCGATGCTCATCGATCAGGTCGTGTCACGTGAGAACCTGATCCGCGCACACGAACGGGTAGTGCGCAACAAAGGGGCGGCAGGCGTGGATGGCATGGCCGTCGACGACCTGATGCCGTACTGCCGGGAACACTGGTCCCGCATCCGGGAGGCGCTGCTCAACGGCACGTATCAACCCCAGCCGGTCCGGAAGGTGGAAATCCCCAAGCCGGGCGGGAAGGGGATGCGAACGCTGGGCATCCCGACCGTGCTGGATCGTCTGATCCAGCAAGCCTTACTCCAGGTCCTCCAGCCGATCTTCGACCCGACGTTCTCGGATGCGAGCTTCGGCTTCCGTCCGGAACGAAGCACGCACCAAGCGGTGCAACGTGCCCGCGAGCATATCGCGGCCGGTTATCGCTGGACGGTGGACATGGATCTGGAGAAGTTCTTCGACCGGGTGAACCACGACGTGCTCATGTCACGCGTGGCGCGCCGGGTCAAGGACAAGAAGGTGTTACTCCTCCTCCGCCGCTATCTACAGGCGGGGATGATGGAGGGCGGGCTGGTCTCGCCCCGGGCCGAGGGCACACCGCAGGGTGGGCCGCTATCGCCGCTGTTGAGCAACGTCCTGCTCGATGAGCTGGACAAGGAGCTGGAACGGCGCGGCCATCGATTCGTTCGCTATGCTGACGACTGCAACATCTACGTGCGGTCCAGGCGTGCGGGCGAACGGGTGCTCGATTCGGTGGAGCGGTTCGTGACGGAGCGACTGCGTCTCCACGTGAACCGTGAGAAGAGCGCGGTGGATCGGCCCTGGACCCGCAAGTTCCTGGGCTACACCGTGACCATGCACCGGCAGCCGAAGCTGAAGGTGGCCCCGCAATCGGTGCACCGATTGAAGGCCAAGCTCCGCCCCATGCTGCGTCGCGGACGGGGTTGCAACCTCGCCCGCGTCGCCGAATCCCTGACCCGCGTACTGCGGGGCTGGGTGGCGTACTACAAGCTCGCGGAGGTCAAGGCGAGCTTCGAGCAACTGGACCAGTGGTTACGACGAAAACTGCGCTGCATCCTGTGGCGACAGTGGAAGCGACACCGGACCCAGTTCAGGGAGCTGTGCCGGCGGGGCCTGGATCATGAGCGGGCCCGGCAGTCGGCGTGGAATGGGCGTGGTCCCTGGTGGAACGCCGGGGCCCGTCACATGAACCACGCCGTCCCGACCTCCGAACTGCGCGGACTCGGGCTGATCAGCCTGATGGACGAGCATCGGCGACTCGCGGGTTGCTCGTGAACCGCCGTATACGGAACCGTACGTACGGTGGTGTGGGAGCCGGGGCAGGGCAACCTCCCCGGCTACCCGATCGCGGACGATGCAGCACGGCAAAATGTAACGGTTTTGTCTTGGTGTTTTGCTTCGTCAGCGACACGTCACGCGTATGACATCCCCGCAGAGACAGCCTGGGTTACGCTTGGGCCAAGAGGCCCGGAGGTCCGGCTGTCATGGCGTCCCTTTACAAACGAGGAAAGTGCTACTGGGCCAGCTACTGGGTGAACAACCGGCAGTTTCAGAAGTCGCTGCGCACGAAGATCGAACGTGTGGCACGCGATAAGCTGAAGCGGCTGGAGTACGAGCTCGCGATCGGCGATCTGCAGTTATCGAGCCGCCTGCCCATCCGCACGGTGCTGCAGAGCTTCTGCGAGCACATGCAGCTGACACGCACGTTCAAGTCCTACAAGAACGACGTGAGTCGATTGCGCGTGCTCTTCGGGCAGATCTGCCCGGCGCTTGAACTTGGCTTGCCCGGCGGCGCCGCCAAGACGGAAACGCCGAAACGTCCGGTCGACCGATACGCTCACGCACACATAAAGGTCGCGATGCTCGAAGACGTCTCGCCTGCGATGATCAACCAATTCATCGCCGCCCGGATCCGCGAGGACGGCTGGTCACCGAAGACGGCGAACAGCACACGGCAAATCCTCCACCGCCTCTTCGCGTATGCGACCAGGCACCACTCCTTCCGGGCCCGGGACCGCCGCTATCCGAATCCGGCTGACGGCGTCGAGCGACAACGCGAGGCGGCGCCGGAGATCCGGTTCCTGTCGCTCAAACAGGTGGAGCAACAGTTGAAGATGCTGGAGCCGAACCCTCTCGTGCATGCCATGGTCGCGATCTACATCTACGCCGGCCTGCGTCGCGAGGAGACGCTGTGGCTAACGAACGAGGACGTCAACCTGGAGAAGCGTCTCATCCACGTGCGGGCCAAGACCATTGAGGGAGAGTTCTGGCAGCCGAAGACGAGACGCAATCGCGCTGTACCGATCAGTAGCTCGCTGTTCGACATTCTGAGTGCATATGAATCGCCCGGCGATTCGATTTGGTTCTTTCCGTCGCCAACCGGGAGACGTTGGCACCCGGACAACTTCTCGCAGGATCTGCGTGCTGCGAACGAGGCCTGTGGTCTGCCTTGGTCGTGCCTGGACTTCCGGCACACGTTCGGCAGCCACCTCGCACAGCGTGGCGAGTCGCTTTACAAGATCGCGACGTTGATGGGCAACAGCCCGGAGATCTGTCGTCGACACTACGCGGCGCTCGTGCCCGAAGCGATGCACGACAGCGTGGAATTCTCGAACGAGAGCGGCGGTTCGGCGGACGGTAAGACCACGCGGCTACTGCAAGAGGTGCTGGCTGAGATACGTGGTGAGAAAGCCCCCGACGAGCCAAAGCCGAAGCTGCGAATCGTGCGGGATGACGCGAGCTAATCAGTCGACTTCTTCACGCGTCTCCAACCACTGCTCGATATCCCGCCAGCGGTAGCGAAGCGTCTGCGTTGCGGCCACGCCCTACAACGACCGGTCGGACCCCGCCATCGGCAAGCCAGCGGCGCACAGACGAGCGATGCGCGTCAAGCATCCGAGCGAGCGTCTTCAAGCTCACCGTGAGGCGCCCGGAAGTGCTCGTGCGCGATTGAGCTGACTGGGTCTTTCGCATGCCCCCATTCTGTCAGCCGTCTGCTTCATATGAATGAGACCTGTCTGATTTGCCGGTGACCTGTCATTCGCGCCAACGCCGCGTCACTTGGGTGTCAACCAGCCCAGCCCTTCACTGGTACGTTTTGCCCACTCACTGACACCTTGGATGAATGCTCGCTTCGCTGCTGCTCGTCACGAGGCGTACCGGAATCTGCTCAACGTCATCTTCCGGCTGGGAAGTACGCTTTGGCGATCTCCGAGAAGCTCGGAAACCATCTACTACAATAGGTTGACACGATCCGGCAGTATCGCAAATCGTCGCACTGTGACGCGTTTTGAAGCAGAATGTGATAGTACTACCGCCTGCGTTGCCGATCGGGCATCGACACCAACAGCGCAGCGAGCCGGCGTCATGGCGATTAGCGTCAGTGACGATTCTCCACCCACCCGCAGCGCACGATTCCCCGAGGCGTCCTACTCGAAAGCGATCGCCGAGCCATTGTCGTACATGGCCTGCTTCAGCCGGTGCAGCTTGTCGTACCCATACGTCACGTCAGCCACCGCCACGGCGGCGATGACGCCCGCCGAGGTTGCGGAGAACCACAGTGAAACTGACCGTCTGGATGTCATGATTCCGCTCCTCGGTGTATTCCGTGGTCGCAGTCAAGAGGCTCTCACTGGACCTTGTTATGCCGCGCATTCCCACCCCACATGTACCAGCCATCCGCATCGTCCCCGCCGGTTTCGAGGCATACCAGTTCGCCAGCTACAGTGCCGAAGTGGACGCGGCCTTCGGCTAGGCACGGCTGGAACGGGATCGGGCGGTCGATCTCGTACAGGAATTCGACCTGGCCGGTGTTTTGACGAATGGCGAGCGTGTGTCCCAGGATGCTGGAAAGGTACAGACAATCCCGCCCCAGTGACGGCGGCAGAAAGATCTGGTCGTCCGTGTCGACCTGTGAGCCGCGGACTTCCGCCTCCCACGCCATCTTCTCACCTTCTTCGTTTAAGCAGCATACGCCCGTGGCCTGCGTGTTGAATACACGCCCCTTTGAGTAGGCCGAGCGCGAGCCCTGATAAGCCCACGCGCCCGACACGCTCGAGACACCCAGGTGCTCGCGGGCGGCGTTCAGCTTTGCCGAGCCGGGTTTCGACGCGAAACCCACGCCAGCGTCGAGTTCGTCGGCGTGCATGCCTTTGAGGCCCGAACCGCCGCCCTTGCCGGCGTGCCGGTATGGTGATTCGCGGCGGTACATTGTTGCGCCGTACGACGCTCCAGTGCCGCGTTGCGCCCGTCGCATGGATTCGAAATACCGCTGACCGGCCTCCGCCACCTCGGTGTCCTTTTCGGTCACGATCACCTGGCCTTCGACGACCAGCGGAGCGCTCGTGCCCTTGTTCTGCTGCTGCCACACGACCGAGCCGTCCTCGAGGTTCAGGCAGAACGAATTACCGTCGAGGCAGGTCAGGAACACCTGGCCGCCGTCGACCACGGGCGCCGTGATGATGTCGCCGGTGATTTCCTGTTCCCAGAGGTGCTTGCCGGTGCGCAGGTCGGCACACAGCAGTCGGTGCTGATGCATCGCTTTTGCGCCAGCCCGGGCCGCCTTTATGTACGCCTCTTTGCGTTCCTTCGGCGTCATGTCCGGCCACATAAACTCCTTGCGTCGATCGGCCGGGTAGGCCATTAGAAGCCGATCGCCCGCGATCGCCGGCTGGCTCATCAGGGGGTCGCCGAGCCACTCCTGCCACACCACGCGTCCCGTGCGCGCTTCGCATACGACGATCGTGCAGCTCTCGGTGTTGAACGCTACGAGCCCTTGCTCGACGACGGCGGCGGTCGGGCCATCGTCGGAAGTCCGGATCTTCCACGCCAATTCGCCGGTGGCGGCTTCGAAAGCGAAGAACTCGTGCGAGCCGTATCCCCCGCCGACGAACAGCAACCCATCCGCGTAAGCCGGCGTTGCGATCGGCTTCCGCCCCGGGATGTGGAGCGACCAGCCGCCGCGCCCATCGCTCGTCGAGAAGCGCGCCGGCACACACTCAGCGTGGAAGCCGGGCAGCGTGATGCGAACCGCTTGATCCAGATCGACTGTGAGCTTCATTGTCTCGACTCCAGCATCTCGATATGTCGCCGCGGACGTCGATCCGCGTCCTCAAAGAACATCTCTACGCAGCCGCCGGTCGTGCCGACGAGTGAAGGCCCGCACTGCGCTATCACTGGCCAGCCGTCTCGCCGGCATATCACGGCGCTGCCGATTCGCCTTGGTTTAGTCTCTGCTCGCACACCTCACGCTCGTAAGTGTTCGCCACCCCATGTCGAATATCATATGCTGGAAGACCCCGCACACGGCTTGGCGTGACGTCAACAACGAGCTGCACGTAACGACCCTTGAGTGTGTCTCCGACGCGGTAGAACAGGCCGACCCGCCACCTGTAGAACACATTCGCTGGTGCCGGATCAATCTGAACTGCCAGCAACGCGTCATTGTGCACGATACACCGCGCTGGCCCCCGCCATCCTGGGATTTGGGCGCTAAGCCCGTCGGGTACTTCATCAATCACGATGTCACCGAAAGTCCCCACAAATACGTCACGCCCGGTTCCATCACCACTCTGCATGGCGTCGGCGCGCACGTCCTGGAGGCGGGCGTACATTCGGGCGATTTCCGTCCCTAGCAGTTCACGCTCGTTTGTGTATCCGCCGTACACCGGCTCCGTAAACGCCAGTTGACCCCATTCCAGGGCGTCGTCGGCGATGGCCTGTGCCGTCGCCCCATCACCTGTGCGTATGACCGCTTGCGCGTGCCCCGTCGCAAACCGACGACCGGTTCGCTCAGTTTGCATCGCAGTCGAGCGCGTCCGGGACGCGTCTCGGCCCCCGTGTGCTTTGCTGGAACCGCCCTTCTCTGAGAGTGAGGGATACCCGATATCCCATTGGATCTCGCCGATAGTCAATGCGCGGTGCTGGAAGCACATGATCACTATCAGTGACGGGAGGAGTGTACTCACGATAGCGAGCGTTCCAGTGCGGCGAATATCGAGTTCAAGGTGTCGGGACAAGTAAGCTGCATAACATACCGAAGCGAGGCCGTAGCTCACACCCGCAATCCCCGCGTCAGACAAACCCCACGGCCATGCCACACGCCAGATAAAGAACATGAATCCGAGGCAGGCTGCGTGGATTGCGGGCACTGCAACCGCACTGACCACAAGAACCTCGGCAGGCAGTTTCTCACCATACATCCAGTACGCCACGTACCCGAGGCTGACGGCAGGGACGATACTGATCATTGCAAGCAGAGAGACGATGACGCGGGTGTTCGTGGGCATTCCGGCCACAAGCAAACCGAATATCCCGGCAGCGAGGACAGCGTGGAGTATCGCGAGCAGGTAGTATCGGCTCCGGCCATTGCTCTGCGCCTCAGTCCCGCGAGCGACGCGAATCCACCCGGCTGACTGAAGGCACAGCACAAATACGCTCACGACTACAGGCAGCGCAATTAAGGGCGCAACGCAGGCGCTCATTCTCACCATCAGGGCAAAGACGCCCACGCCGAGGACACCAGTCGCTACCACGGCCAGTATCGCGTTGCGCGGCAGAATCTGAACCGTCGCTGCGGCCGTCGTCGGAGCGTCGCTGGAAGCGGCGCCCGGTCCCGCCGCACCTTTGCCGGAGACGAACGCGCACGGCTGAGTCCGAAGGTCGTATCCGCACTTCACGCACAGAACGGTGCCGCTGGGAAGGTCGCTATGACAGGACGGGCACTTGGCCGCTGCGGTGCTTGAGCCGTTATCCGCCTTCGCGTTGGGCAGCCCATTAGGGTCTGCTAAGTTGTACACAGATCTGGTTGCCCAGTCGTCCTTCTGGGAGTCGGCTCCGGACCCGGGCGGTTGAACGTCGCTCCCGGAGAACACCGACTGGCACCTTGGGCACTTGTAACGACTAGAAGCCTGAATCTCCTCGATTCGCAGGCTCTTCCCACAGCTTGGGCAAGTGATCTTGCTCATCAAGAAGCTCCCTCATCGCCGCGGAGGCACCAGCGGCCTAGCAGATCGCCGGCCCCGGACAACCGTCGGACCGCCGCTCTCTGACAACGTGGCACATGTACCGAACTGCAACCGTCTTATCTTGTTCGTGCTCGCTCACCCGGTGTCCCAGACACCTACAACCTCCTCTGATTGGTTCCTGGCGTCCGACGCCGGGTTCTTACATCAAACGAAGAAAACTGCGAGAAAGACGCAACGCGGCGGTGTCTCGCGAACGCTGTTTGTGGGCAACGAATCTGTTGTAAGTGTCTATTGGTGCGAGGCATGCGTACGACAGCCCGGCTCAACCGCGCCTCAGTCGTCAGCGTTGCAATGTGCCGTCCTCGTACAACCGCCGGGCCATGTTCCGGTTGGCGGCGATGAACGCGTCGATCTCGCGTGTGTCGGCGACCGTTACGCCGGTCGCGTCGGCGATGGCGATGCGGCCATTTCGGACGGCGATGGCCGGGGAGTCCCACGGCGACTCGTAGAGCAGGCACAGCTCCTCGCGCGTGGGCACGTCCCAGATGCGGACCGAGCGGTCGCGTGAACTGGTCACAAGCGTCTGTTCGTCGAGGGCGAAGCAACGGAAGATGCCGTCCTGATGGCCGCACAAGGGCCTACGCTCGACGCCCGTAAACGCCTCCCACAGCCGAATCTCTCGCGCACTGCCGCTGGTTGCCAGGAGCAGGGTGCCGTCCGCGCCGCGGACGAAGTTGACCCGCCACGTGAAGGGGTGCGTCGAGAAGCAGTAGTCCGGCCTCAGTGCTTCGGACGCTGCGCCGGTCGCTGCCATCATCCGGCCCACGCGCCATACGCAGACCTGCGGGCGGGTAGATTCGGGTTTCGCAGCGGCGTTTTCGGCACACGCCGCACACCAAAGACCGTCATGGCTGATGGTGATTCCGGAGCATGCGGTATCGAACTGCCAGAGGGGCCGCAACGCCTCAGGTGGCGACGGCGCGCTCGGCTCGAGGTTCGGCCGCCAGCGGAACAGCGTGCCCGCCTTCGTGCCAACCAGAATCGTGGCGGGTACATCAGATAGCCAGTACAGCGCGGACACAACCTTGGGCCCCAGCGACGCCTCGGCAAGCACGGTACCGGATCGGTCTGTCGTGCCGATGATGACGGTTGCGTCTTCATTCTCCGAAGTCTGCCGGCTGTACACGACGTACTTATCACTCAGACTCGGCACTGGCCCGCAGAGCAAGCCTGTTTCGCAAAACGGCTCCAAGCCCGCCGCAGGAGAGCTGTCGGACGGTGCCCAGAACGAGTACGCCCGGGCCCGCTCATCGGCTGTTGCGGTGACGCTCAGATCCCCGCCGCGTGCGACGCAGACCACGGTGCCGGATTGGCTGAGCGCCAGCGCCGCACACGGGATATCCTCCGTCCCGCTTGGCCAGGGACGCGCAAGAGAACCGGTGACACGCCACAGGCGCACACCGTCGCGCGCCGTCGACGCGACAAAGACGCCGTCGGGATCGAAGCTGAGATCCAGTTGATCGGCGACAGACCCGAAGTGGAAGCCGTGGATGGGAAGTGTCATACGCCGGCCGAGGTCATAGAGGCCGATCTGGCAATCGCCGGCGGCATGGGCAATGAGGGTGCGATCGCTGGCTCTGGCGAGGTCGATGGCGCGGAGACCCCAGGGGCGCGCCTCTCCGAGCCGCGCCGATAAGCTGCCGTCCGCACGCAACTTGTGCAGCCCTGCCTTGCCGTCAACATGAAGCCCCTGCCCATCCGGAGCCCAAGCCAGCGACCAACACGCTCGCTCACGTACCTCGCCCACGCAGCCGCCATCGGCGATGCGCCAGACGCACACGCCCTGTGGGTTCTCGACCGTGAGCTCGCGAAAGCTGGCGGCAAGCTGCGTGCTGTCGGGCGAGAACGCGAGATCGGTCGTTATGGTGCTGATCCGTTTCGGCCAGCCGGTCAGCGGCGTCGACGAGCCCTGTCCAATCGTGACGATGTCGATCGTGTCGCGGTCTGTCCCGGTCGCCAGCAGATGGCCGTCCGGCGAGATGGCGAGCACCGTGATGGGGTGGTCGCCAATCGGAATCGTGCTGGCCGGCTGGCTGTCGAGTTCGCCGCTTTCCGAAGGGAGGGCAAAGCAACGCACCTGGCCATCCTCATCGCCAACCCACAGCGAACGTCCGTCGGGAGCAAACGCAACGCAGCGTGGCAGATACGCCGGTTCGTTTACCTCGGATTGCAGCGCCCCTGAAACCGCGTCGAGTATCGCCACGCGACCACGCAGTCGTCCTGACTCATCTTCCCAATTCAGAACCGTGGCTATCCACTTGCTGTCCGGGCTGCAGCGCACGCGCGAACGCATGTGTTCCTTAGGCGTCAGAACCCTCTCGCCGACGCTGTGCCCCACGTGCCAGATGCACGGATAGCGCTGATAGAACGCCCACAGCGCGAACTTGGTGCGACGCGTACTGGCATTCGCGTGTCGCTGGGCGTAGAAGTGCTCGCGCCACAGTGTCCGAGCTGCGTTGAATGGATCATCGTTGCGCCCCTGAAGCTGTGCAGCGACGATCGCGGTCTTATGCCGGCCGAGCGCGGCGGTCTCGGCCACGGCTCGCGCATTCGAGACGGTCAGCCACAACGCGATGATGCAGAAGACAATGACCAGCACGGCGAATGACGACCCAATTGCCACCCCCACGCGGTTCCGGCGAATCCACTTCCTGGCTACATAGCCCGGGTTGTGGCGGAGGATGCTGAGCGGCCGGCACGCCAGGTAGTTCTCCAAGTCCTCGCGCAGATCCGCGATGCTTGCGTAGCGATCTTGCGGGCGCTTCTCGAGCGTCTTGAGCAGCAACGCCTCAAGCTCCCAGTCGACTACGTCGGTCCACTCGGTCGGACGTGTGGGCGCATCTTCGCGAATGCGTCGCAATAGCTCGCGGACATCCCTCGTCGGCTTGATTGGAAGGTGGCCGGTCAGCAGTTCGTAGAGAACCACCCCAAGGGAATACACGTCGGTGCGCGCATCGCCCTCACGGCCGTCAGCCTGTTCCGGCGACATGTAGCCCGGCGTCCCCTCGGTGTTGCCCCCAATCTGGCTGGCTACCTCCACGCTGGAAATCTCGCGCGCTAATCCGAAGTCGATCAACTGCGGTCGACCGTCCTTGCCAACCAGGATGTTGTTCGGCTTCAGATCGCGATGAACAACCCGGTTGTCGTGAGCGTGCGTGATTGCCTGGCAGATCGGCAAGCACAGTCTGATCCGCTCGCTGATGCTCAAGTTGTGGCTGGTGCAGTAATCATCCAGGTGCTCGCCGTCGATGTACGGCATTACGTAGCAATACGGCGGTTCCTCGAAATGCGCCATGAGCGGCACGACGACGTTCGCGTGCGAGAGCCAAGCCGTGAACGCATACTCGCTCTGGAATCGCCCAAGGAACTGGGGATGGAGCAACAGGTCTCCATGTAGCTCTTTCACAACGACGTCCGACTTACGTTTTACGTCGTAGGCGCGCCACGTCCGGGATAGTGCCGTCTTGGCTATCAGTGTGCAGTTGCGGTACTGCTTAAGATACAGACACGGCGGATCGCCATCGTCCCTGCCATCAGACGACCCACTGCCTGGCGCGTCGTGAAGCTGCGCAGGAGTCACGTGGGTGGGATCGATGTCCCCCAGAGGTGGCATCCCCTTACCCGCCTTCTTCCACGCCGCACTGGATTCGTCCAATTCCATGGCAGTCAGAAGATCTCCGTCATCTCCGGGAATATCCGGCGGAGGAATGACCGCACGCGACTCGTTGCCGTGTGGACAGCCTCTTCGGTCTTGCCAGTCATTGCGGCTATCTCGGCCGCCGACCGTTCCTCAACGGTCTTCAAATAGAAGACGCGGTAGGTGTCGGCCGTGAAGTGTGCCTGCGCCTCTCTCAGGCACTGTTGACGTACCGCGAGCTCCCACTCCTCGTTCCAGCGGCGCTCCCATTCGTCCTCGCCCGGCAGCGTCTCGAGAATACTCGGTTCATCAGGCCCCGATGACGCACACAATGGGATCTTGTTCTCACCCCTGATTATCTTGATTGTCACGTACTGAGCAACACGGAACAAATACGCGCGTGTACGCGATCCTGGCTTCTCCCCGTGCTCCGACTTATCGCTCGGAAAACGCCCGGCCTGCACCGCCTTAGCCAAGGCACACATCGCCTCTTGACGAGCATCAAGTGCCAGATCGGCCCGCAGCCCCCTACGCACCGCGTGTGCCTGGATCAGCGGGCCGTACCGCCCATCCACTTCGAACCAAGCGGCCTGATCGCTCGGGTCCTGGAGCCGCCGCGTCAATTGCAGGCCCGATACGGTCGCCCGCGACCAGTCCTTCGGTTCATCCACGACAGGCACCCCATTGCGTTTAGTTCCCACAGGCACCGAGTTTACGCGTTGGGTTCGGTGAACTCAAGCGGTTCCACTGGCGCCTCAGCGGCGAGCATTTCGGCGGAATCATGAAAGGTCCGGGCACGTTTGGATAGGTACTGGGTAGGAGCAGGTCATGTTCACAAAAGTGGATGGAGCACGGCGGCGGTTTACGCGGGTCTTCACCCGACAGCGGCAGCCGCGGATCGCAATGGTTGAGGTGTCCGAGCCGGCAGCAGCCCTCCAGGCAGCCAGGGCCGCGCTGGCCGGCAACATGGCCGGCGTCTTCCTGTGTAACGACTCGATCGGTCACCAGTCGCTGCTCGAAATCGCCCGCACCGTTGTGGCGGCGCATCCGGCCGCGTTCGTTGGCGTCCACTGCCGCGACCTGCGGCCGCAGGATGTGATTCACCGACTTCCGGATGGGATCGACGGGGTGTGGGCGGAGCCCGGCGAGTCGGGAACTGCTGCGGGAGCCTTGGCGATCGCTGTTCAGGCCGCACGTGACGGGTGCGACTGGGACGGTTTGGTGTTTGGAAACACGCCGAGCGACGAGCATACATCGAGGGGCGGGGACCCGCTGGAGATCGAGCGCGTGGGCCATATCGACGTTGTCTGCGTCAACGGCCCGGGGAAGGATGGCCCACCGCGCATCGATCATATCCACCAGCTGCGGGCGGCATTGGCGCCGCGGCCGATGGCGGTTGTTTGCGGGCAGACTCTTAAGGTCTGGGTTGGGGACTTGTCTGAGGTTGACTGCTTGCTCATTCCCGTCAGAGAACGGCAGGAGGTTGCAGAGACTCACACGGCCGATGATTCGAGCAGTGTGCATCCCGTGAGTCATGAGCGACATGAATAGCACTTGACCGATCAACCACTGCTGGCACAAGTTTGATGTCGGCTGATTAGAGGTTGTGGCATCACTACAGAGGAACTTGGCGTAGGGTGTGGACTACCCCTGCTGTGTGGCAGGGTGTGGCTCTGACGAGTCTTGCATAGAAAAGGAGCAAATCATGCGATTGACCCTCGGCATCATCACTGCTGTATCGATGGTTGCGATTGCAGGCCCTGCATTCGCAGATCTTACCTGGTTCGATGGTCCCGATACGGACTGGGGACGTGGCCACCGCTACGCATTGACCGAGCGCGGTCAGTGGCACGAATGCCAGGCGATTGCCGTTGGCAGCGGCGGCAACCTCGTCACGATTAACAGCGAGGAAGAAAACACCTGGGTATTCGATACGCTACGAGACCATATGACCGGTGATGACAATGTCGCCTGGATTGGATTCAACGACATGGAGGACGAGGGACACTGGGAGTGGGTTGCCGGCGACGGTGGCTGGTGGGAGTGGAACAACCCAGCGAGCACCAGCTACACGAACTGGTACGGTGGTGAACCTTCGGGCGGCCTCGGTGAGCAGCATGCGGCGATTTATATGCACAGCTACCCGAGTTATGAGCACAAATGGTGCGATGCTCACTCCGCGAATGGCTGGCAGGGAATCATCGAGGTCGTTCCCGAGCCGAGTTCGCTATTGGGCCTGATTCTCGGGGTGGGTTTTCTGATCGCTAGGCGACGCTAGCGTCGCTGCGCGTGCGATAGCGGTGAGGGCCTGGTGGATCTGCATGATTGAGTCCGCTCGGCCCTCGCCTTTGCGCGTCAACTACCGTTCGACGCCAAAACGTCTGAGCAGGTTCATGCGTACTGCGATGCGCAAGCCGAATCTCCTCGTGATTGCATTTGTTCGGATCGACGATCTGGCAACACGCTACGCGAACTCAAGCATAGTCTGAAGCGTGGGAGCCCCGTACCTCGCCCCGCCGGCGATCGCGCGGACGTTCGGCGCCACATGTGCCTCGGCGGCGGCGTGAGAGTGGCCGCAGATGACGGTGATCTGCCGGTCTGGGTGGGCCGTGGCCGCCGCCAGGATCACATCGCCAACCACCTTGCACGCAAAGAACGGCGCCCCGTCCGGGGACGGGCGACCATCGTACAAACTGATCTCAGTGAACGGCGGCACGTGCGTGATGATGAGAACGGTCTCGTAGTGGCTGAGTGCGGTCGCCAGCAGTCGCTCAATGTGGGCGGCTGCCTCGTCACCGAGCTCCCGGAGCTTCGAGCCGAGCCCCTCGCGCGTCAGCCCAGTGAGCTCGTGGATGAGCCGAAAGTCGTTGAGCCTTAACCGCGAGCTTGCGAAATCTCCATAGCGCGCATCGCCCCAGCCATCATGGCCGATCACGCACATCTTCGGCGAGAGTCGCACGAGGCCGGAAACGGTGAGATAATGGAGATTCGTGGCGCCGGCCACCACCTGCGCGACCTGTCGCCTGACATTGGCGATGGAGCCGCCATAGAAGTCGTGGTTGCCCAACACGAATAACAATGGGCATTCCAGCGCCTCATCCAGCATGGCGAGCGTTGCCTCGATGCCGTCGGCCGTGTGGATGTCGCCGCAGAGGACGACCGCATCGGCGGCGATTTCTGCCAGTTGGGCACAGAATGCAGCCAGTTGCTCGTCGTCGACGAACTCGAGATGAATGTCGGTGGCCCAGGCAATACGCACCATGTGGTCAGCCCTCACGTTGTCGTGGTCGAGGTGGTCGACGCACTTAATTCGGCAGTTCGACGGAATGTGCCCGATCTCTCGACCGGCGACGGAGATGATCAACCCGCTAACGTGCCCCGGTAATTCTCCGGCGTTCACCAAAGACGCCATGGGCAAACGCCGTACTCATTGTACCATGGGCGCCATTCCGTTGATGGTCAAGCGACCTGTCGCGTCCACCGGCTGCGCCGCCTTGATGGGCGGCCTTGGCAAAGAAGGGATGCGCGGCGGTACGGCGCATGGTGTCGAGACTGGAGAGCCGGCGCATGAACAGCCAGCAAGGCGATGGGCGTCAATTCGTCACCAACGTGCCCACCGACGCCCGGAGTTTCATGCCGCTCGACTATGTCGTCGTGCTGGATTTTGAAGCCACATGCGACGAGCGCGACACTCCACATCCCCAGGAGATCATCGAGTTCCCGTCGGTACTGCTGTCGCTGCCGACGGCGGAACCGATCGCTGAGTTCGCGTCGTGCGTCCGGCCGCTGCATCACCCAACGCTAACCGCTTTCTGCACCGAATTGACTGGCATCACGCAGGCCCAGGTCGACGCTGCGCCGCCATTTCCGATGGTGCTGACCCAGCATCTGGACTGGCTGCGAATGCAGGGTCTGCGCGGACTTGCGACGCTGACGGGGTGCGCGGGTTTGCTATTGGTCTACGCACACCCCGCGCAGGCGGACGTGTTCAATATGGCCGACGGCTTGACGAGCCTGGAGACCGTCACCGTGGGCAACCCGGGCAATGCCGAGGACACAGAAGTCATGCAAGACGGCACTACCGGCTATGGCGCCGTGGACTACGTGTACAAGATCGGCATGTACGAGGTGACGGTTGGCCAGTACACGGAGTTCCTAAACGCCATTGCCGCCACGGACACCTACGGGCTGTATAACGAAGCCATGGCCGACGTAAGTGACTGGGTCCGCGGCTGCAATATCCAGCGTCACGGCAGCCCGGGCAGCTACACGTACAGTGTGGCTCCAGACTGGGCAAACCGTCCCGTGAATTTCGTTTCCTGGGGCGACGCGGCGCGGTTTTGCAACTGGCTGCACAATGACCAGCCGTCGGGGCTCCAGGGGCTCACCACGACGGAAGATGGTTCGTATGTCCTCAACGGGGCAGTGAGTGACGCCGACCTGTTGGCCGTCGCGCGTGAACCGGATGCCACGTGGGTGATTCCGTCGGAGGACGAGTGGTACAAGGCGGCGTATAATGACAACGACGGCCCGACAGGGAACTACTGGCACTATCCCATGGGCAGCGACGCGCAGCCGGACAACGGGCATCCAGCCGGAGACACCGGAAACTCAGCGAATTTCTACGACTTCGATCTTCATTACCCGTGGCGGTACACGATCGGCGGTCCGTACTGGCGCACAGAGGTCGGGTACTTCGGACTGTCCGACAGTCCGTATGGTACGTTTGACCAAGGGGGCAACGTCTTCGAGTGGAATGAGGCGGTCATCGGCGTGGAGCGTGGGAAGCGGGGCGGGCATTTTGGCACGAACTACTTCGCGATGCTCGCGCTGTTCCGCGGCTACGATGCCCCATCGTACGAATACGGCCACATCGGGTTCCGCGTCGCCGGAGTCGCGCCCATCGGCGACCTGAACTGCGACGGCTGGGTTAACAACGGTGACCTCGACGCATTTGCCCTGGCTCTGTCTGATCCGGTCCAGTACGCTACCGACTACCCGGATTGCGACATTGTGCTCGGCGACATCAATGGCGACGGCTGGGTCAATAATGGTGACATCGACCAGTTTGTGGCGCTGCTCGTAGGCCTTTGAGGTTCCGTTCGCCACAAGCCGCAGATGCCGATACATGGCCCACCGCGACGCCGCGGTGGATCAAACCGGGGTGCGGCCTGCGCTGCAGCCTCTGCCACGGTCACGGTCACATTCCGAAGGGGGGCCTACGGCACTTCTGGTCCGCGGGATGGGGGAACACGGCGCCGCGCAACGCCTGCGACCGCCGCAACCTTGTTGGGTGGCGGACGCGCCACATGCACAGACGACCACGCGGATTAATCGTGCGAGGTTCAGTCGGAATCCGCGGGATCTGACGATTCAGTCTCTTGTCGCCGCCGACGTCGCTGATCGATTTCGTCGATGAGTTGGCGAGCCCGCTCCGCATCCGCCTCATTGACCCACACGGTCGGCGCGGTGGTCGGTCCGCAGGGCACGCCGCCTTGTGCGATGTTCAGCAGCTCGCCTTGCACAACTGCCTTGATTCCATGGTCTTCGAGCATGTTGCACACAAGCTGCGCGTCGGCGAGATCCGCCGCCAGGTAAACCTCGATCATCTGCATCTCCCACAACAAGCCGCGTGTATGTCACGTGACTCAAGCGCCGCGAGATAGGTCATGCTCAGCATGACTTCGTCGCTGGTGAATGATACCGACACTCGCCGAAAGTGCCGCGCCGATTTGTAGCCGGCGAGCAATGTCAATTGGCTCTGATGCTCCCAGTCGCCGTTCCGCAAAGCGCGCCACACCTTGAGCGCGACGAATCCTCGTCAGCGGACCGGTGGAGCCCGGCACTCTCTTTTTTTTGCACCACGGCGCGTTGCGCACCCACACGTTTGGCTGACTAGTCATATCAGCAGACCACCGACGGCGTCGCTCAGCGGTCAATGAACGTTGAACACCTGTCCGCATGGGCGCCCGAACACTACGTGGATGATCTGTCGCGGCGTTGCGCTGGTCGTACCCGCGCCATCGGCGGGCTGATTAACACGTAAGAGTCAACAAGGGCCTTACAGAACAGGAGACGACAAATGAACAAGGGCCGAGCAATCCTGAGAAGCATGATTGGCGCGTCGATCGCATTGCTGTTGCTGCCCGCGAGTGTGCTGAACGCGGACGACGATCCCCTCGCGCTAACGGTGACCATCGTGGATGACTTCGACTATCCACAGGTCAGCGACTACGACTATGGCTTGGCCGCGGAGGACATCGGTTTCACCAACGACCGGCCGGCGCCGGGCGAAGCGGTGACGATCACCGCGACCGTGCACAATCTCGGCGTCTGCCGGGCGGATGGGGCCTGGGGCTGGTACTCATCAAGCGGCCGGTCCTGCTGGGCGGAATGGGATTTCGAATACGAGGATCCCACGCGCGCGTTGGCGGACATCTCGTTTCGCTGCCGGGACAAGGACGCGACCGTTCGGTGGCGCGTGGAACTCGATGGGGCGTTCATCACCGACATCTCCGTGCCACCGACGGCCACAAACCAGAGCTGGAACCTCGTCACCATCCATGATGTTCCGGTCACACCTGGCCCGCACACGTTGTTCCTGGGCACGTACCAGATGGACTACTACCCCGACTATAGCCTCGACTGGGTGGAAATCGGGGAGGTCCGCGTCGAGGCCGAGCGCTACGACCGCATGGGCGGCAGTTGATCCCAACCCGGACCTGCGCGGGGTGAGCGTTTATCCCCGGGCCGCCAACCCACCCGCGTCCAGGAATCTGACCGTGCAGATCTGGCATGGCGACCCGGCTGCGGGCGGCATGCTGCTTTCCGAGGACTTCGTCGGGCAGACCGCGGAAGTCATCGATTCCGGACACGACTTTCCCGACTACACATATTCGGCCCACTACCTGGAGAACAACGGCACCGGCAGCATTGCGGCGGACTGGACGCCGAGCGAGCCGGGCGTGCACGCGATCTTCGTTGTGGTGGACCCGCACGGTGTGCTCACCGAGATCGATGAGGCCAACAACGTCGTCGAACGGCGGATCCAGGTCGGCTTCGCCCCCGCGACCTCAACTGCGACGGCATCACGAACAGCGGTGATATCGACGCGTTCGTCTTCGCCCTGTCGTATCCCAGCCGGTACTCCAACGAGTACCCGGAGTGCGACATAATGCTCGGCGACATCCAATGGGGACGGCTGGGTCAACAACGGCGACATCGATCCGTTCGTGGCGCTGACGATCGCGAGCCGTTGAAAGTTCGCTCGCGACCAGCCGCAGATACAGACGCGCATCCCACCTCGACGCCACCACGGGGCGGGGTGGGGTGCGCTCTACGTGCCGCCTCGGCGGCGAGCGTGTTCCCGAGGGGCTGCGACGCCTGTTCCGGTCCGCAGGGCGCGGGAGTCACCGCAGCGGCGCAGGCCACTTCGCCGCGAAAATCGTGGGGCGAACGCCGGCAACTCGCTGACATGACTCGTGCGCTTGTTCCGGCGCGAGAAGCCGCATCAGCCCGGGTCGCCGATCAAGATGAATGCGGCCCATGTAGTACGGATGCTCGTACGGGTGAGTACCAACCGCCGATTCGGTTATGGGCGGGCGCTCGCGGATGGTGCCGCGCGGCTCGCTCGGCCGGAAGTTGGGCCACGAGCCCATCGACCTCGTCCATCGTCAGGTTACGCAGCCAACACTTGGCCTCGCGCAACGCCGCAGCTTTGGGCATCGGTTTTCCGGTCGCGTAGTTACGACCGCCGACCTCGCGCGCGTCGTCGAACTGGCCCAGCAGATTCTCGTAGAAGCGTGTCATCAACAGCGCCGTTGCCGTGTCATCCACTTTCCACAGGCTGGCTACGACAGTCGGTGCCCCGGCGTAGAAGAAGCCCCACGGCAGTGCCATCACGCTGTCGCCGACCTTGATACCCCGCTGCGTGTCGCACGCCGACAGTACGACCAGCTCGCACTCGCTGAGTTTGCCACGCCATCTGGCGATCAGGCGGTCCAGCGTCAGGAAGCCGATGTCGTCCCGCGTCGGCGTGTCGGGCTGGGTGAGCGCCAGGCTGGCGTCGTAGGGGCGTTCGCTCGAGCCGGTCAGGCCATGCGTGGCGAGGTGCAGGATCCGCTTACCATTAGCCGCGGCCTCAAGTTGACCGACCGTCGCGTCCTCCTGGAGCAAGATCGTAGCCGAGCCATTCGTGCCTTCGATCAGTTTCGTGATCGCCAGCGCCTCGCGCTCGGTACCAAGCAAGGGCTGCAACGCGCCGCCGTGCAGACGCACCTGATCGGTCGCGCTGATCTCGGCCACTGCCTGATCGTGGCCGCGGGAACGCATCGCCATGAGGCGCAGGCCGGAGTCTGGGGCACCGCGATCCAGTTGCACTCCCATTTTGCCGGGCGGCAGCTTGGCTTCCTCTGTCCGGCCATCACGCCAGTAAGTAACCGGAACCGGCGTGTTTGCGTCGCGTTGACCTGCGTTGACCGCTTCGCTTACTTCGCCCAGTGTGGTGACCAGCACATCGAAATCCTTGGCCTGCGTTCCCGCATAGCTGAGCAAAACGTCGCCGCGTTGCAGTCCCGCCTTTGCGGCATTCGACTCATCGACCACGCCGCGCACCAACACACCTTGCTGGGGATAGTCCGGCTCGGGGGCCGCGTTGCGCGCGAAAATCGGGTCGCCCAGCACCACCGCCGATAGCGTGCTGTCGCGCGTCTGTTGACGTGCGGCTTCCCGCCGGTTCAGATACATTGTGGCGGAAGCGGAGTAGACGATATCGGGGCCGGATTCGATCCAGCGCTCGCCTTCGTGCGCCGCGGCCAGGACGTCAAATGGCAGGCCATGCACGGGGCCGTCAGGAAGGACGATCAGGTGGCCGGCGGTTGCGACCTGTGCCCGGACGGACTCCGGAATGAGTTTGTCGGAGAGCGCCCGCACAGCGGTCTGATCCACCGTGTTCGCTGAGCCAGCGGGTCGTCTGGCCAGCGCTTCACGGACTTCTTGAGCGAGCTTGGTCAGTTCCTCAACCTCATCCTTACTCTCGGCCAAAGCGAACCCGGCAACCCCTTTGCCTTCCTTCGTCCCTTCGTCGCTCTGCCGCTCCATCGCTTCCCCACCCGCCTGCGTACCTTGGGCCGCCAGCAGCAGCACGATGTCGCGGGTCCAGGTGTATCCCAATGCCAGTTCGCCCGGCTGAAGTCCCACGCGAATCTCATCGATCCCCATTGGCCGAGCGTCAGGGAACAGGCCGCGCATGTTGACGAACACGTTGGCGGTGGCTTCCCCGAGCGCTCGGCGTTTGAACGTGACGTCGGCGTGCTGGGCGGCGATCTGCTCATCGAGCGCCGCCAGGCGCTGGGCCTTCTCTTCTTCGGCCAGGTCGTCGCGTTGTTCGGTACACTGGCGCTGCTTCTGCGTACCCGCCAACAAGGCCTCAGCCGTGGTCAGATCGACTTGCGCCTGCTGCTCTCGCTTCAGCGCGCTGTCGAGCGCGGTCGCCGCCGCAGGGTCGCCGGCGGCGCGGACTCGTGCCGCTTCGAGAAGATCCTGATCGCTACGATTCAGCAGATCAAGCAATGCCCTACTGCGGCCCCGCTCGGAGACGCTCCAGGCTCTTGCGGGCTGGTCCACGGCGATCAACAGTGAAACGAGTTGGGCCGCGATGACCGATAGCTTTAGTTTCTTGGCAAAGGCGGCCCGGCTGCGCTCCTCACCGATGACTCGCGTCCGCAAACGCCCGGCCACATCCAGCGCCTCGTGCAAATAAGACTCAGCCTCGGCCAATTGGCCCTGGGACTGGAGCAGGTAGCCCATGTCGCTGATCGAATTCAGCGTGTCCGGGTGTTCGCTGCCGAGCACGTGTCGACGGCCATCCAGCGCCGCGCGCATGTAGCTCTCCGCCTCGGTGAGTCTACCTTGGCTTCGCAGTATGCCCCCCAGGTTGTGGAGCGAGATCAGCGTGACTGGGTGGTCGTCGCCCAGCACACGGCGCTGACGCTCCAGCGCCTCGCGGCAGCACGGCTCGGCCTCGGCCAGCTTGCCCTGGGACTCAAGCAGGGCACCCATATTGGCGGTCGCGACTAGAGTGTCCGGGTGGTCGTCGCCCAGCACGCGGCGGAAGCCCGCCAGCGCCTCGCGGCAGCGCAGTTCCGCCTCGGCCAGCTTCCCCTGGGAATGAAGCAGGTAGCCCATGTTGTGGAGCGAGCGCAGCGCATCCGGGGAGTCGTGGCTCAATGCGCGGTAGCCCTCCAGCGCCTCGCGTTGGTAGGCTTCCGCCTCTTCCAGCTTGCCCTGGTTTTGGAGCAGCATACTCATGTTGTTGGCCAAGGCTAACGTCTCCGAGTGTTCGTTGCCCAACTCTCGCCGGCTGGCGTCCAGCGCCTCACGAAGATATGGTTCGGCCTCAGCCAGCTTTCCCATTGACGCGAGAAGCACGCCCATGTTGTTGAGCGAGTTCAGCGTGCCCGGGTTGTCATCGCCCAGCACGCGCCGGCGGATTCTGAGCGCCTCGCGGCAATATGGCATGGCATCAGATAATCTGCCCTGGGATTGGAGCAACTGGCCCAGGTTGGCGATCGCACTCAGCGTGTTCGAGTGTTCGTCTCCCAGCACGCGCCGGAGACCCTCGAGCGCCTCGCGGCAGAGTGGCTCGGCCTCGGCGAGCTTGCCTTGCGAGAAAAGGAGATTACCCATTTGGCCGGTTGATTTCAGCGTCTGCGGGTGGTGGTCGCCCAGTACACGGCGCCTGCGCTCCAGCGCCTCGCGGCAGTACGGCTCGGCCTCGGTCAGCCTATTCTGTTTCCATAGTAGGTAGCCCATGCTGCCAATCGAGCTCAGCGTGTATTGGTGGTCGTCGCCCAGCACACGGCGCTGACGCTCCAGCGCCTCGCGGCGGTAGGTTTCCGCCTCGGCCCACTTGCCCCGGGCCCGGAGGTCGCCGGCCATATTGTCGATCGAGACAAGCGTGAGTGGGTGGTCATCGCCCAGGACGCGGCGCCTACCCGCCAGCAGTGCGCGCTGATACGCCTCTACCTCGGCCAGCTCGCCCTGG
This sequence comes from Phycisphaerae bacterium, assembly GCA_963675745.2. Lineage (GTDB taxonomy): Bacteria > Planctomycetota > Phycisphaerae > UBA1845 > Fen-1342 > JAFGRR01. The sequence continues at coordinate 60,027 of CAXXWX010000026.1, read as the reverse complement.
GAACGGAGCAGGCCGCACATACCGATGGTCAATTGCAGCGTGTCCGGGTGATCGTCGCCCAGAACGCGGCGGCTGTTCTCCAGCGCCTCGTGGCAGCAGGCCTCCGCTTCGGCCAGCTTGCCCTGGGAATAGAGCAGCGTGCTCATGTGGCCAATCGCGCCCAACGTGTCTGGATGGTCACTGCCCAGTACGCGGCGGAAGCCCTCCAGCGCCTCGCGGCAATACGGCTCGGCCCTGGCCAGCTTGCCATGGGATTTCAGCAGGGCGCCCATGTTGGTCATCGAGATCAGCGTGTCCGGATGGTCGTCGCCCAGCACGCGGCGGCGGGTGCGTAGGATTTGTCTGCATAGGTTCGCCGCCCGTGCATACTTGCCCTGCTGGTATAACTCGAGCACCTGAGACTCCCGCGCGGCCGCCTGGTCTAACTCGGCCTGCTGCTCGGGCGTTAGCGAACTGCGGAGCCGTAGGTCCTTGACCACCCGCCGCGCGTCGCCGATTTCGTACCATTCGGCGGGCTCTCGGTTGGCGTCGGTCCAGCCCGTCTGGTGCTCTTGGCGGATCGCAAGCGCCTCCTCCGCCAGCGGGATCGCCTCGGCGTACTTATCCTGCTCGCGCAGCTCCTCGATCTGCTTCTCCAGCGCGGCCACCTTCTCGGCAACTTCGCCGGTGAGCAACGGCCGGGGCGGCTCGGCTCGGCTCCCCGGCGATTGGGGATTGGTGTCCTTCGGTTCATGAACAGCGGCGTCGGAATTTGGCTGGGTCGCGGGCGGGGCCTTGGCGAGAATCCCTGCAAATGGCGCGAGTATGAGCACGCCGGCGACCAAGACCACCGCATAGGCTGCCGTGTTCCGAGATGTGTACATGGACGTGCCCTCCGTCATGCGACCTTGGGATCAGTAAGGTGCAGGTCACGATTGTACCGTGCGCGGGAGCAGCGGCACAGCGTCCACGCGCCGGCGCCATGTCCACCCAGCCGCTGACGATTCCAGCGCGGCGCTGCTGGCGGGATTCGAGAGTCGGTGCGGGACCAACACACGGAATTGTCCCCGCGTTCCGTTGCGCACATCGGTTAACGGCGACTACGTCAAGTAGAAGCCGTGTGCCAGTCGTCGCCACGATCAACTTCTTCGCCGCGGTGAGCGATAGCGTGTGTCTGGTATGACGATTGGCAATGGCCACGGCAGATCACCAGGAACGCGAATCATGAACCGGCGTCGTTCGGGGCGTACCGGTGAGTGGGTGCAGAGTGACGTGGCCGTTCAGAACAATCGGCCAGCCAAGGTCCGATGCCGGACAACGACAGCCAGTACTGGCCCGCGTGGGCTGCTGTGGTGCTCAAAAAGGAGATGATCATGACCCCTTCCGCACTGAGACAACTACTGTATCTGTTCTTGGTTGGTGCTCTGGTTTCGCTGCCGATGGCCGCTCATTCCGCCGATGGCGCACTGTTACCAACCAGCGGTGACAATCTGCCAGATCCCGCACTTGCTGGGTCGCGCACGACGGGGGGAGATTCCGGAGCCTGCGGCGCGGAGTACGTGTTCCGCGCACTAGACTCGGGATCACGCGGAACCGTGGCTGACACCGCGGACACGATGCCACGTCATGCGCTGGCGTTACCGCCGCTTTCCACCGCCCCCCAAGTGCTGCTCGGATCCAGTGATAGTGGCGAGGCATTCATGTACCCGCCGTGGGAGCACAATCACGACTGCCAGGTGGTGTGGCATGAACTGGCTGGCTGGGCCAATTGCACGGCGGACAGCGATGACCAATGTGGTGCGTTGGGTTGCTCGGCCAGCGCCGTTGGTCTCGGCAAGGGGACATCCCAGGCGTGGTTCTACCACACCGGAGCTGGGCTCGTAAACGAAGACAGCCGTTTTGACTTCACCTTCTACTACGCCATCGATTGGAGTTACCTGTGCCATGTGTTTATTGTGCCACCCTCCGATGCGTTGGCGAAAGATGACATTCGCATCACATTTACAGTCCTGGTTATGACGCCGGAGCCGAGCGAGTACGAGAAACAAATCGTGCTCGACGAAGCGATCAGACGCCAGGATGAGTCGCTGGGTTACTCCGACAATATCGAGGTGTCGTTCCATGACATCCCAATCCCGGCAGGCACAGACGTGTATCTGTCCGTCAGGGTAGATGTGTTCGTGCATGCCGCTGCGGGGGGCGCTTCGTACTCGGACGCGAATGCGCAACTCGTTGGCTGCCTCAACCAGATAAAAATCGAGTGGGATGAGGACCAGCAAGGTGATCTTCAGGCACTCGACATCTGGGCGAGCGAAGATTCCGAGGACTGGGAGGGTGATTGCCGCGTGAATAAGATCGAGTCTGGCACGCCGGTGTACGTTTTTTTCAAGTATCGCTGGACGGGCGATGTGACCTGCCCGACCCACAACGTCGAGATTCGCATGGATGGCGGCACGTTTTGCGAGGGACCCATCGAGGATCTGCCAGCGAATCACGCCTGCGTGGTCCGGTGTGGGCCGCACTCCGAAGATGTGCAGGCACTGCCCTTGACCAACTCGGTGAGCCGGGAATTCTGCGGAATCACCGACGTGGACAACGATGTCGCGGAGTCGAGCGAGAACAACAATGAGATATGCACGGCCGTAACGTGGCCCAAGGCGTTCTACGCTGTCAAGGACCTCGGTGCCTTCGGCGCGGTGACGCAGCAGCATCAGCAGTATGCGCTCAACAATCTGGGACAGGTTGTAGGCTGGGCGCAGCAGTCCGGTGGGCCATACCCCTACAGCGGACACGCCTACCTGTGGTTGCCTAAAGCGGCGTACGGACTTCCCGGAGGCTTGAATGACCTCGGCGCGCTCGCCGACGGCTGGTGGAGTCGCGCTTACGACATCAATGACTTCGGTCAAATCGCTGGTGACTCCAACATCCAGAGCCTGGCGACGCCCGTGCATGCCTTCCGGTGGTGGGAAGACACCATCATCGATCTTAGCACGCAGGGCTACTTCGCGTACGGCCGTGGCGTCAACAATCTCGGCCAGGTAGTGGGCTACTCCGGTGACAGCGAGGCCTTTCATGCATTCGTCTGGGACTCGTTCACCGAGACGATGGAAGACCTCGGCACACTCGGAGGAAATGAGAGCTGTGCGTACGCGATCAATGATGCCGGCCAAATCGTCGGCCAAGCTGACGCTGCTGATGGAACGTCACGCGCTGCTCTTTGGGGATACGACGACGGCACCAGCTCGTGGGCAGTCAGCGATCTCGGTGCCGGAGTGGCGAACGACATCAGTTCCAGCGGCGAAGTCGCAGGGTATGCGGCGGTCATGGGTGGTCAATCGGAGGCAGTGATTTGGCAACTGGCGCAGGCTGGCCGGGCCACCGCCTATCACCAGCGGGTGTTGGGTACTCTCGGCGGGGCAGAAAGCCGGTCGCTAGCAATCAACGCGAGCGGAACCACGGTTGGCTGGGCGGATACCGGCTCTGGCGCTCGACATGCGTTCATCCAAAAGGGCTGTCAGATGCTTGATCTGAATAACATGATCCCGCAAGGCAGTCGCTGGGAGCTCTTCGCGGCAACGGATATCAACGATGCGGGGCAGATCGTAGGCTACGGTGAGTTCGACGGCGTGCCGCGGGCGTTTCTACTCAAGCCCAATCCAAGGCGGATGCTTCCAGGCCCAGTTCCGCGCCAACCGCTACAACAGCAGGCAGCCGAGACTGCCGAGACGCCGGCACCCGTCGAATAATCCCTCTGTTTGGCGCCTGCGGTCGGATTCGCCCGACCCCGTTTGCCGACGACATCGCGGCGAATGGGGTCGGGCACCTGTCCGCGTAACACACCCTCACGCGTCTCGCTTGGGGATCTGTTCCGGGCTAAGCTGGCCGTCATCGTGTTTGGTCGCAAGAAACTGCACCTGACTTGGGACGGACTCATCCAGGCCGGAGAGCTGGCAGAAGAAAGTCGAACGTGGAACGATGCTCGACCACGCACGCGCGTTCAGCGAGGTTACCGAAACCCGTCTTCTCGCAAAGACTCACCGAAGGAGTGGGTCACTGTGTGGGTCAGTCGTCACGTGGTTCTTGCCAGAAACCAACTACGCAGTAACTTCCAGTCGACTCGCAACCCCGGTCTCCGTCCGAAAAACGCGGTTCGTGCCTGGTTCAGGCAGCGGGTTGTGCCACGACTGCCAGCTGTGTGAGCTGGCATTCATCGGCGTATGAACGTGACGCAGCTCGTCGGGTTGGTCACGCGGTGCTACTCCCCTGGAGTCATTCGATCGGGATCCATATCCACGTGACCAACAACATCCAGCTGAGCTGCGCTTCTACCCCCTTCGTGCCCCGTATGGACTACGGCGATCGCACGCTGATCAGCCCGCAACTGATGCGTCGCCTAACGCCACCACTTGCCTTCTCGCTCGGGAGCCCGATCTGAATGCTTCCCCAATCAAGCCCCTGAGGAAACGTCCGTTGCTTCAGCACGCGGAGCGCGTCGTCGAAGTCTTGGCCGGGGTCCGGACCGTACCAAGTCCCGTTACGGTTGATCGCGATCCTATCCTTGGCCGCGACTCGGAGGACCTGTTCGTAGACGTCTTTGTCGCCGAGATACGGGATCAGATTGGTTCCTGGCGACGGATCGCGAAGCAGTGACAGCGCCTGCTTCATTGTGTCGCCGCGCTGGGCAGCCGTGCACCCCACTCCTTCGCCCACCGCTCGACCTCACTGGGGGGTTTCCAGAGCATGATGCAGGAGAGCCATAATGTGCGATTTGCCGCGTCCGCGTTGCCCCAAGAACACGATGGGCTTGCCCGGTGAAGCAACAGACACGGCTTCGAGCGACCGTTGCACGTCCGCTGTTGGATAGGTGATGCCGAGAATCTCCTTCGGTCCACGCTGCGCCCAGCCGGTGTTCTGCTTGTTTCGCAGTTCGATTGCCGTGGCCCGCATGTGCTTGCCGAGAAACTCGTCTCGAAGCTCGAGTGGCTTCATCTGGCTTCCTCACATTTCATTCGATCGACGCGGCATCCGTTGTGACGGATAACGAGATTGTCCAGTGCTACTCAGTCGGCCTGGACTTCTTCCTCGGCTTCGAGGCACCCGGCTGCGAACCACTCTCTTCGAGAAGGACGTGCAGGATGGGATCGAGGTCTCGCTGCAGGTAGAGGCGGTACCCCGTGACCGGATGCCGACGCGCGGTCAGCTTTCCGGCGTTGTCCCATCGGCGCAGGGTGTCTCTGCTCACGCCGAGATATTCCGCCGCCTGGCCCACCGTCAAGAACTCGTTGAGTTTGGGCACGATGGCTTCCTCATTCTGCTAGGGTGCGCAACATTATGCAGCCTATGCCGCGTCGGGTCCAGCCATCCCCAACCAAGGATCTGCGACGAACGCCGAGGGAACCGCGGCTGCTGGTATTCTCAGCGGGGTGCGTATTCGCACGAGAGCGACCGGGACTCGTACCCAACGAGCCCGCTGTGGCCCAGACTGCCAGGCCTGCCAGGAAGGGCCGCCATCGACCGTCGGGTTCAGTGCTCGACGATCAACGGCCCAATTGCCGCCGTCAAGCGCAAGCGCCGTCCTCCGCCGTGCGGGCAAGCCGCGGCGGGCGCGAAAACTCCACCGTGTCCCGCATCTCTTCCGGCACAAGCGCCGCGTAGTGTCGCCGGCAGATCTCCGGGCTGTTGCCCATCAGTTCGCTGATCTTGTAGAGCGACTCGCCCTTCATAGCGAGATGGCTGCCGAACGTATGTCGAAAATCGAGGCACGACCAAGGTAGCCCCGCGTCGCGGTTGATTAGGCGAAGCGTTTCCGAGAAATTGTCGGGGTCCCAGCGTTTGCCCGTGGGCGACGGGAAGAACCAGATCCGCCCAGCGGGTTGCGGATACTGCGCAAGCCATTGCCGCAGCGCATTGGAAATCGGCACGCGCCGGTTCCGCCCAGTCTTCGGCTGCCACGTGTGGCCGCCGACGCTCTTGCGGCACACGCGGATCATCCCGGACTCCAGGTCGACATCGTCCATCGTCAGCCAGAGCGCTTCTTCGCGGCGCAATCCGGAGTATATGTAGACGGCCACCATTGCGCGCAGCACGGGCTGCTCAGAGAGGACGCTCAACTGCTCGTCGATCTGCTCGGCCGTCAGAAAGCGAATTTGCGGCGCCGCCTCACGGCGCCGGGGCACGGCATCCACCGGATTCGGATACCGCCGGTCGAGGGCCCGGAAGCCGTGCTGACGGATTGCGTAGTTGGCGCATGGTTTCTAGTGGCGCCGGAGTCTCCATTCAAGATCTGTGAGGTGACGCTGCCAAACCATGTTGGTTACGTGCAATTCCCGGCGGCGTTACTGCTGATCTTCGCGCTGATGTTCCTCGACATCGCCCGGGATCCAGTCGCTCGGCGGGAGCTTATCCGGTACGGCATCCTGCTGAAGCTCGCCTACTGCGCGGTGAGTGGATGGCACTGGCTGGCAGCCGGAATTCCCAACATGTGGAAGCCGTTCACGATCATTGACATGGTAATGGCTGCGTTGTTCGTGTGGGCCTACACGATCCTTCGGCGCCCCGCGTCAACTAAGGCGGTGACTTGACTCGAGAGCCGATGAAATGATTGACCGCATGAGGTGGTTGTATTTCTGTGCATCTGTCAATTGACGCCACGAGAAGGAATCGCCGTAACTCGGCGGCGGATGGCAGGCGTGAGGCATAATCCGAAGCAGCCTTGTTCGGTGCTTTGGACTGGGTAATGAGGCGCGCGACAGCCTCTCGCCCGGCTGGTTATGAGCCGCCTTAACCCGCGGGTCAGCGATGTCGAGAGACTCAGAGACTTGGGGCGAACCGACGGCGCGATTGTTGCTACGGACGCCTCGGTTGGCTCGCGCGGCGGCGTCTCACCTGCGTCAGACCGAAATCGGCGTGTTGCTAAACTCTTGCGAGAACTCGCGTTAGAAACGAAAACGCCCAGGCGTCTCTGCCCGGGCGTCGCGCGTTAACCAGCGGGTCGCATCGTTTCGACGCGACGCGTCAACTAGCGGGGGCAGGACTCGAACCTGCGACCTCCGGGTTATGAGCCCGACAAGCTCGATTCGAGCTAACCCGTTGAAAGCGTGTAACTTATAGCATTCTCAAGAGGTTGAAGTCCAAAACCGTTACTCTCCATGTGCACCATATTGCACATGTTGCACACCATTTTGGGCCTCATTTTGGACACCCCCCTCGACGGCGTCAATTACAAACCGAACATGGCGAGGATGCATGCGGACGTGGTTCTGAGACTGATCAGCAGCGGAATCGGTGCGACAGCGGGCCCCAGCCGCCGGTTGCCCGGCTTTGGGCGGGGGTTCAAAATGTCGTGAGCTTCTCATTGCTGCATTCACAACCGTCTTCATTCAGGATCAACTCGCCATGCTGCGCTGGTTCTACGTCGCTCTGCACCTCCTCGTTGAAGCCGGCGCCGCTCGCCGGCAAGCCCACATCAGGTTCCTTAAAGCCGAAGTCGAGATCCTCCGCCGCAAGCTCGGCGGCAACCGCGTCATCCCCAGCCCGGACGATCGTGCCCGGTTGCTGGACATCGGCCGGGAACTGGATCATAACGTCGCTGACATCATCGGCATCGTCGCGCCGAAGACGTATTCTCGCTGGGTCATGGAGCTGAGGGAAGGGCGCAATCCCAAGCGCGTCGGCCGGCCGAGAATCGTCCGCAACATGCGCGAACTCGTGATTCGCCTAGCGAAGGACAACGGGAACTGGGGCTACCGGCGTATTGTCGGGGAACTGCGTAAGCTCCGCCTGCGCCTGGGGCGGTCGTCGGTGCGGAGGATCCTCAAGGACGAGGGACTGACGCCGTCGCCGATGCGTCGCGCCAAGGGACCGGAGACCGTGTGGCAGAAGTTCATTCGGCTCCATGTGAACACGCTGGTCGCGTGTGACTTCTTCACCCAAAGCGTGATCACGCCTTTTGGAATTCGAGTTGCGTACTGCCTCACGTTCATCCATGTCGGCACGCGGAGGGTCTTTCTGAGTCCGCCCGCCTATCACCCCAACGATCGTTGGGTGCAGCAGCAGGCGCGCAACGCGTTGATGTGGCTTGATGACCAAGGGCTCGGGGCCCGCTTTCTGATCCATGATCGCGACAGCAAGTTCTCGACCAGGTTCCGGCGCTTGTTCAAGAGCGCCGACATCCGCTGCGTGCGAACGCCCGTGCTGGCTCCCGATGCGAACGCGTTCTGTGCGGCGTGGATCGGCGCGTTCAAACGGGAAGCTCTCAGCCACTTCCTCTGCTTCAGCCTGGGCCATCTCGACCACATCGGGCAGGAGTACGTTCGTTTCCACAACGAACATCGCCCGCATCAAGGGCTCGGCAACCAGACGATTCCGACAGCGGCACATGGTCAACCCGCAGCGTCCCTGTCACGGACCGCACCGCCATCGAACTGCATCCGCTGCCAACGCTCCCTCGGCGGACTGCTCCGGCATTACTATCGCGCCGCCGCGTAGCACCGTTCATCTCTGTTCACCCGCACTTGACCAACATCGCGCTCGGTGACATTCTGCGCCGTATACGACGGCGACGGTACGCGAGCCGGCCAACGCCGCCGCTCTGTTGACGCAAACCGCTTCTTTCGTGACTCCCCGGACTGAATGGACGGCGCCCCGACATTATGGACCTGCTCCTGTGGACCCGCGCGTTTGCTGCGCATACGCAGGTGGTCATAGGCCCCACGCCTCGCCGATCAGCGCCTGCCGCGATCGGCAGCGCTCGTTCGCGCAACTAGCTGACGGCGTGTGACTTGCAACGCGGTGCCCGGTCGGCTGCGCCAGCCGCCGTGGTTGATGGCGTGTGGGTCTGGACTGCGCCAACGACATTGTCCTTTCTGATCCAGTCGCCGAGCGGGTATATTGGACGTGTGGACCGCTCCGGTCGGCGGGGAGTTGCGGGTCTGATGCGGTTTGTGCTGGCCTGCTGCACAATTCTAGGTGTTTTTGTGCAAGATCCCCGGGGGCGATCCGCAATAGGACTTCGGCGCGTGAACCGCGCCGCGTCAGTGGTGGTTGCTGCCACCGGTTGATCTGATGCTGGGCAATCCAAGCAGGAAGGTAAGCCATGCTCGGGCGACGAAGTGAGTTGCGCTACGCTGTGGCGATCTTGCTGAGCGGCTTGGCTGCCAGCACGGCACTGGGTGATGTGTGGCATGTTGATGACGACGCCCCCAATGACCCTGGGCCGGGGGATCCTCTGGTGAGCGATCCATGGGAGGACGGCTCGGTGGAGCGCCCGTTCGACGCGATTCAGGAGGCGATCGACGATGCCGTCAATGGGGATGAGGTGGTTATCGCCGATGGAACCTATACTGGTGACGGCAATCGCGACCTGGATTTCGGCGGCAAGGCGATCATGGTTGGCAGCAGCAGCGGCAGTCGGGATGCCTGTGTGATCGATTGCGCGGGCACGGAGGCTGAGCCTCACCGCGGCTTCTACTTTCATTGTGGTGAAGGCGCCAGCGCCATCTTGGCGGGTGTAACGATAACGAATGGCTACGTGACAACGTCGAGCGACGGTAGCCCTGCCGGGGGAGCAATCTTCGCATGGAATAGCAGTCCAACTGTGGTCAATTGCCGAATGGTGGGTAATTGCGCCGCTGCCGGGGCCGCTGTCGCTTGTTTCGACAGCAGCTTACAACTGATCAACTGCTCAATCGAGCGTAGTCGGGGCATGGTTGGCGGCGGTATCTTCTACGTCGATGCCAATCCTACGGTCGTGAACTGCGCCATCGTGGAGAACACCGCGTCCCTGGGCGGGGGTGTGGCTTGCCAACGAAGTGCCCCGATTCTGATCAACTGCACGATCGCCGACTGCACGAGTATGGGGTTAGGGGACGGGCTCACGCTACTACAGCAATCCAGCGCGATGCTGACGAACTGCATTGTATCGAGCAGCACGCCACAGGCAATCTACGCGGATCAGGATAGTACCGCTGCGGTCGATAGTTGCGTTGTGCAGGGTGGCTGGCCGGGTAGCGAGAATATGGATCTTGATCCGCTTCTTGCACCAGGTGCGCATCTGACTGCCAGCTCACCTGGCCTTGATGCTGGGGATGATTCGGCGTTGCCCGCCGATTGGCTTGACTTGGATGGCGATGGCAACGTGAATGAACCCATCCCACTCGACGTCGACGGTGACCCCCGTGTACTGGGGGCCCACGTAGATATCGGCGCTGATGAACTTCTAGACAGCGATGAAGATGAGTTGCCCGACTGGTGGGAACTGCGCCATTTCGGCGACCCGGTTGTTGCCGACCCGTGGAGCGATTGCGACGGTGACCTGATTTCTAATCAAGAGGAGTATTCGGTCTATGGCAGCAGCCCTGTCGGCACAACGTTGTACGTTAGCAGCACCGTTGGCGACGATGACTGGGATGGCTCATCGCCGACTTGGCAAGGGAGAGTGACCGGACCCAAGCGGACAATTCAGGGCGCACTGGATGCGGTCAAACAGGGCGACTCGGTTCTCATTGCTGCGGGTACGTATGCCGGCACAGGCAATTCGGACCTCGACCTCCGTGGGCAGTCCGTTCTCGTTCGGGCTTTTGAGCAGCCGGGCCCGACAGTGATCGATTGCGGTGGCTCGGGGCGGTTCGTGGATCCCGATTCTGTTGATGCGGCCCGCGTAGCCCTGGATGGGCTTGTGATCCGCAATGCGGATGGGGACATCGGGGGGGCGCTCTGGCTCGACCGAACGCGAACCCTGCTGAGGAATTGCACGCTAGAGGATTGTCAGGCCACGGAGGCTGGCGGCGGCTTGGCGTGTCGATTCAGCGTACTGAGACTGGGCAACGTCGCGTTGCGCAACAACATTGCCCCAGAAGCAAGCGCGGCCGTAGCGAAGTATTGTCGTGTGCGTCTGACCGGGGGGCTGCTTGTCGAAAATAACGAGCTGGTCGCGGACATGAGCTCGTTTGACGGTCCTGGGTGGCTATCAATCTCGCGCGGCGCGGTGCTGCGCATAAGGGCGCACGCCGGCACGGGTTTGCGATCGCGCGCACAGATGCTCGGGTATTCACCGCTCCCGACTATCTTCCGCACGGACATCATCGGCCCGGGTGACATTTGGATCGAGGAAAACGCGGAACTGCGGATTGAGCAGGGTGCGACGGTTGACTTGAGCGGCCACACCGGCAGTGGTTGTGCGGATCCCAGCCAAGCCGATCAGTGGGGTACGATCACGATCGAGGGCGCGTTGGTCGTCCGCGATGCCACGATCCAGAACACGAACGTGGACGTCAAGCTGGCCGACTTCGCCGGCCACAATGACATTGTCAACAACAACATCTTCCTGCTGGAGTCGAGCGAGGGTTTCGGCGGCGAGTTCTGGGTTGAAGGCAACTCGCTGATCCGCTGTAACTACATCGTCTCCGAGGGTGATCGCTACATGGATCTTGATCCCGATCCGAACGACCCGGAGGATCAGCGCCCCACACTCCAGTACAACTACATCCATGTGCTGATCACGCAGGGCGCTGAAGGCGAGCGCGGCGAGCTGCTGGAGCTGCGCGCCCAGGACTTCGACTGCGGCGGCCCCTACAACCCGGATTGCACCTCAGGCGCTTTCCAGGCCATCGGCAGTCCCGGGTTCACCGAAGATCCCTCTGAAAATTGGGTGCTCGAGACGCTGGAGATCCTGCCCGAATGCAAGGTAAGCCTGACCAACCGGCAGGGCTTTGACTTTCAGCTGGATCCCAACTACCCGGAGACGGTTTACGTCCGCACGCTAAAGCTACATCCGGGCGCGGTTCTGAACACGGCGTTGCAGACGTTGTACTACGAGGAACTGGTCGGCGTGGACCCGAACGGCCTGGAGATTTCGCTGACGCGCGATCCGAACGATCCGGCGGCGCCGATGGAGAACGGCAGCCGAATCGTGGACGTGCCACTGCTGGGTTTTTCGCTGAAGGTCATTTCGATGGAGGATGACGAGGAGTTCCGCATCCGCGTACGGAAACGGGTAATCGACCCGAATGACCCACAGCCAGATCCACCGCTCCCGCCCAATCGCGTGGGCCAGATCGAGCGTGTGTCTGCCCCGCTACCCGGTGATCCGAACAATCACGCGATGGAGGTGCGGACGCGTGGTGCTGAGATGCAACCAGCCAGTTCGGTAGCCGCCAAGGGTGCCTTCGCCCGGGCGGGTGAGCATCAGATCATCGTGGCGTTCGACTACCGCTTCACGGCGGCGCCCGATCCCAACACGGTACTGATTGTCCATCTCAGCGCCGCGCCGGATGTCAGCGAGAACCTGGTCGAGATCGCCCGGCTGTACCCACCCCAGGCCGGTTTGCCCGGTGCGGTTGGCAGCAATAGGTTCGCCACGTTCTTCGGTCGCTTCCCGCGTAATGGCTTGAACTTCCGCCGGGGGACGTACGTGGAGCTGAAGCTGCGCGGCGGTGACGCGGTGGTGCAGATCGACAACTGGGACCCGCAGATCGTGTGCTCGAGCACCGATGACTGCGGCGACTTCGGGCCGCCGAACGGCGTGGCCGAAGAGGACTTCCTGTACGTGCTAGGCGAATATGGTCAAACGCTCGACATCGCGGGCACCGGCCACGCCAAGTGGTGCCTGGACCAAGTCACGCAAGACGGCTTCATCGATCTGGACGACGTGCTGCTCTGGGACACGATCCTTAGCGATCCGTTCGTGCTGGACCTGTGTGGTGGTTCTGACCAGCGGTCACCCGGGCGGCGTTCCACGCGTGGTCCGGTTAACATTGCGCCGAACCGGCTGGTGATCGCCGGCAAGCCGAGCGGGGTGGACGCCTGGGGGTACAGCCTGCAGGAGGACTTCCTCTACACCGTCGATGCGCGCAACCAGAGTGCTGATGCTCGGCTGACGCCGGCCAGCACACCTGGTGGGCCGTTCAATCAGTATCGCGGCAACGGTCGTCTGCTCGTCGATCCGGCCGGTCGGGTGCATCAACTGCACGGCGTGCAGGGGTTGATCAGACTGGAAGATGCGCAGACGGTGCTGGCACCGACGGTCAATCCGCTGCCGTACGGCGACAGCCAGGTGCGGGTGGGACTGGCCGTGATCAGCGACGTGCCGCACGGCGAGCCGCTACGGGACGCGGTGTTTGGTTCGAATGATCCGAACGTGCTGTACGTCGTGCCGGTGGAGGTGCAGCCGGCCACGGGGAGCACCTACCGGGCAGCCGCGCGTCTGAGGCTGAGCGGCAGCACCTATGCGGTGGAACAGCTCTACGGGCTGAACCCGGCGAATGACCCGACGCAGAACGGCGATCCGCCGGAGATGTCGGTGGTCGACGTCCAGCGACTGAAGGAAATCGAGGTGGATGCGTACGGCAACGCGTTTGTGATCAGTGGCCAGAATCTGAACTTCAACAGCTGGCTGTTGGTGTACGACGCCGGTGGGGCCGAAAGCCGCTATCGCCTGCTGGATCCGAACGATCCGAACGCCCCCGGCGTACGCGGCCCGACGGCGTTGACGCTCTCCAGGGATGGCACGTGCGCATACGTCGCTGCCACGGCGACATCGTACGGGGCGACCAGCACAACCGTGCGGCGTTACTGGATCCAGCGTGGTGCCAACGACACGGTGGCTGGCGTGCTTCACGAGGCGTTGTCCGACGCGGTTGTGATCGACAACATGCGGGACGTGACGAGCATGGTTGAGCATCCGTGCACGGGACGCTTGTGGGTGCTGGGTATGATGCTTGAGGAACCGCCGCAGGGTTGGGACTGGTGGGGCGAGTTTGCGACGTTCGGGAACGACGAGGCGATCTTCACACAGGCGATGCTGGCGGTGGTGAGACCTGGTGATGCGCTCGTGACAGCCACGCCCTTGGCCTGCCACGATCTGGCGTTGCCGATCGCAGGGGTGTTCCACGACGCTCCGTGCGCGGCAGGTGACCTGAACTGCGACGGCTGGGTCAACAACGGCGACATCGACGCATTCGTGTTCGCCTTGTCGTATCCGGATGAGTACCCCGATGAGTACCCGGGTTGCGACATCATGCTCGGCGACATCAACGGCGACGGCTGGACGAACAACGGCGACATCGACGCATTCGTCACGCTGCTATCTGATCAGTAGCGCGCCGACGGCAGGCGAAGAGGGTGGGCAGCCGCCTCCGGTGTGGTAAACTGCTGCAACAGCTACCGTCTCCTGGGGTGACGAATGTCTGCCGATTTCATGACCAGCGCGGTGATTCTGCGTGACCTACAGGAGCGTGACAGCGATGGAGCTTGGCGCGCGTTCTGCGAGCGCTATGAGCCAATGCTGCAGAACTTGGCACGTCGTGCGGGGATTCGCGAACAGGACGCGTTTGACGTCGTGCAAGATACGCTGGTGGCATTCGTCAGCAGTTTTCGGGAGGGCAAGTACGATGAGGCGCGCGGACGACTGCGGGCGTGGCTCAAAGGCATCGCCATCAACAAGATCCGCGAGGCGCGCCGCCGCCTTGGTCGGCAGGAACGTCAGGTCGCGGACAACCCAGGCTCTACGGCCTTCATGAACCGAGTCCCGGACGATGACAACCAGCTTGAGAGCGCGTTCGAGGAGGAGTGGGAGCAGGCGGTTCTGGCGGCGGGTATCCGGCAGGTCCGCGCGGAAGTAGAACCGCAGACCTTCATTGCGTTCAAGCGCTTCGCGATTGATGGCCAGACCGCCGACGCGGTGGCGGACGAACTGGGGATTTCGCGGGGTGCGGTCTACGTATGTAAGTCTCGCGTACTTGGCCGCTTGCAGCGCTGTCGGGCACTGTTCCGCAAAAGCTGGTGAAAGATGCCATGGTGAGACCGCAATAGGTCGGCAGTGCTCCCGGGTTTCGGATGACATCACGGCCCCGGAAGCCTGCTGGCGGAGTCACGTGACTAGAGGGTCTCGACCGGCGATTCCCATCTACAACAGCGGACACAGGACCTGTCGCAATGGCGTGCTTGACCCAAGAGCAGATCGAGCGGCTTGCAGCTAAGGAACTCGCACCAGCGGAAGCAGCGGCACTTCAGGCACACGTGGACCGGTGCAAGAGTTGCGGAGAGCGAATCGAAGGATGGCACGCATGGGAGGAACTACTCGGCGACGTGCGCAGATTGCCCGGCGACGTGTTCACTGCTGTCAGCGATGAGTGCGAAACGCAGGCCGCACTGCAAGGGGATAGTACAACCGTGCTGGCTGCCGCGGATCCCGAAGGAGCACCGCTGCCACGTCTACCCGGTTACAGGTTGCTTCGCGAGCTCAGCCACGGCGCTCAAGGCGTCGTTTACGAGGCGATTCAGGAGTCAACCAAGCGCAAAGTCGCCCTGAAGGTGCTGCTGCCAGGCATCCACGCGTCCAAGCGAGCGCGAAAACGCTTCGAGCGTGAGATCGAGATCATCGCCCAGTTGCGCCACGCCAACATCGTATCAATCCACGATGCCGCACGGACACCCGAGGGCCGATACTACTATGCGATGGACTACGTGCGCGGCCTGCCGCTGCACCGACATGTCCGGGAACAGAGCCTATCGCTTGAGGCGACGCTGAGCTTGTTCATGGAAATCTGTGACGCGTTGCAGTATGCCCATCAGCGAGGCGTGATTCATCGCGATCTAAAGCCCACCAATATCCTGGTCGATGCCGATGGCAGTCCGAAGGTCCTGGACTTTGGCCTGGCCAAGCAGCTTGCGTCCAAGGCTGACACGTTATCGCTGACCGAGCAGATCGTAGGCACACTACCCTACATGGCGCCGGAACAGACGCGCGGCAATCCTGACGAAATCGACACGCGAACCGACGTCTACGCTCTTGGTGTGATTCTGTATGAGCTACTGACCGGCAAATACCCCTACCCCGTGGTCGGCGAGCTGGCCGATGTGCTCCGCCACATTGCAGAGACGCCCCCGGAGCGACCCAGCCAAGCGTGGCTAACAGAGCAAGGCGTGCCCAGCAAGAGCGTACGTCGGCGTTCCCAACGCTGCCCGATCCCAAACGACCTCGAGACGATTGTGCTGAAGGCGCTCGCGAAGGAGAACACGCGCCGCTACCAGAGTGCTGGCGAACTGGGACGCGATGTGGACCGCTTCCTGCGCGGTGAACCAATCGAGGCGAAGCGCGATAGCGCGCTCTATCTGCTGCGCAAGATGGCTCGCCAGCACCGTTCGGCGACGGCGGCGATGCTGAGTCTGCTTGTCATCCTGATCAGCACGGGCTGGATCAGTGTGGCATATCAGCGTCGTGCCTGGGTCGCTGAGGCGGAGCACGAGAAGACGGTGAAGCAACTGCGCCAGAGCGAGCACCAACTCGGCGATGTCATCGAGGGCAAGCTCTTGGACCCCATCCGCTCTGAGGTGTTGCCGTGGTTCCTGCTGGAATGGCAGGCGGGGCGCGATGAACGCGCACAGGCGATCCTGGAGATGGTGTCTCAGGAGTCGCCACAGCATCGCGTCATGGCGTTCCTCCTCGATGAACAGCGCAGGCCGGAAGAATTGCTGATCGAGATGCCGGAGCAGTATAGGGCCCTGGCCCTATTCGCGATCGGTGAGAGGCACATGCGGGCGCAGCGCCTTGGCGAAGCGCACCACTTCTATTCGCTGTGCATGAAGGCGGAGGGGCCGAGCATGATCAAGGCGGCGGCCAAATCTCGACTAAGTAGCCTGGAGCCGCAACCCACCGGCGAGGCCGGAGCGGAGCTGGCACCAGCCGACGCGTATGAGTCGGCGGGCCAAGGCGGGAGTTAGGACGATGCGGCGCATCTCACACGGTCTGAAGGCACGAGCGGCGTTTACGTTGATTGAGCTACTGGTCGTCGTGGCCATCATCGCGCTGCTGGTGGCGATCCTGCTTCCCACGCTGCAGCAAGTCCGTTACCAAGCGCGCCGCGTCAAGTGCCAAGTCAATCTGCGCAACCTCGCCCAGGCTTGGAGCATGTACCTGGATGAGTACAGCGGGCGCTTCCCCCGTGGACTCAACCTGGATTACAACTACGGCGGACAGCAGGGCGCCGGGTCCCGGTTCTACGGGGGCGACCCGCGCTTCCCTGTGCCAAAGCCGCTCAACAGCACGCTCAAACTCGACCCAATCGTCGGCACGCTGCTTGGACCCGGTGGCCCGCGGCAGGACGCTCTGGGCACGGAGGTCTTCCTCTGCCCCTCCGACCGCGGAAGCGAGAGTGTGCGCCCCACAAACTTCGATTACTACGGCACAAGTTATCGCACGAACCACATGATCATCGGCAAGCTCCCGTTCAAATGGCCCCCGGATGACCCCTGCGATCAGGTTTTTGAGCGTATCAGCAACCGTTTGTCCGAACTCAACCAATCCGACATACAAGACACTAGCCGACTCGCCCTCATGGGCGACGCTGGCTGGGTTGATGCCTGGCGGACTGACACCGCTGAGCCCATCGAATGGCACCATCGCACGGACACGCACAATGTCGCATTCATGGATGGGCACGTGGCGTTCACGCTGATTCGCAAAGGGATCCACACCTGCAGCGACTATACGACTATTCCATACGCGGAACTCGCCAATGAGGCGTACGACTGCCAACAACTGTCGCAATGGCCCTGAGCAGGGTGGACAAGGCAGGTGCTGCGTGTACAGCAGATTCACCGCGGTGGTGGAAGGCCGCGTTTGAATTGTGCCCACGACGGAGCCTATAACGCAATGAGGGCGTACGCGCGCACCGGTACTTAGCCGCCGTTATCACGGTGGCCTCGGGGGAGTGTTAGCGTTGCTGGTGATGCCCGTAAAACAGGTGTGAAATACGTGCCGCGCGGCACGAAAGGGGTGAGCTGATGAACAAGCGATCAATGAACGCCGCAATCGGAATCGTGATGACCAGTGTGGTGTCAGCATCGTTTGCTGATCGTATCGATCATCGGTCAGTCAATACGACCATCATGCGCGCATCAGCCACCGCGTCGGTGACCTCGTGGGCCGCGCGGAGCGAGCAATCCGTGTACTCGAAGCTCGATATAGGAAGTGGCCTGCTTGTGCCCGGCGATGATCCAAACATGTATCTCTCACGCGACGACTATGTCAGCACGCTTCCCGTCGACACGACGGGCGAACTGGTCAGGCTCCAGTTCTTGGGAGGCATTGCTGGCGGGAGCAGCGGCAGCACACTTCTGTTCGACTTCTACGACTCTGACCAGCAGTACTTTAGTGGGTTCGAGGTCGACCTGCCGAGCGGCCAGACCGGCTGGTATCTCTGGACGCTGACGCTGGATGCGCCGATCTCGATCCCGGCGGCGGGGATCCTCGCCCTCGGTGTTGGCGCGGACACGTCCGCGGGTTGGTTCGTGAGCGGTGGCGCCCCTACGATTGGTACCACCGGCGATGCCCTGCCGGGAATCGATGACGGCGGCATGCCGCAGAATCACAAGTTCTCGCTGATCGTGCCCGAACCCGCATCATTGACGCTCCTGGCCGCTTTCGCCCTGCTGCATCCACGCAGGCGGTCATAGCCCTACGCTTAGGACATCAGCGTCTGCCGCGATCGGGGCCCCTTTCACGTAAACACGTAAACAGGCGACGACGCATGATTTGCAGCGCGGTGCCTGGTTGGCTGTGCCAGCCGCGGCGGTTGATGGTGTGTGGATGTGGACTGCGCCAGCGACATTGTCCTTTCTGATCCAGTCGCCGAGGGGGTATATTGGACGTGTAGACCGCTCCGGGCGGCGGGAAACAGTGGCTCCGATGGCGCGTCGCGCTGGCCTGCGGCATAAATCTGGGGCGATTCGTGCAAGATCGCTGGGGCGGTCTGCAATAGGACTTCGATGCGTGAATCGCGCCGCGTCAGTGGTGGTCGCTGCCGCAGGCTTAGCTGATCCAGGGCAAGTCAAGCAGGAAGGTGGGCGATGTCCGGGCGACGAAACGAATGGCGCTACGCCGTGGCGATCTGGTTGAGCTGTCTGGCGGCTGGGGTGGCACTCGGTGGCGTGTGGTATGTCGATGACGACGCGCCGAATGACCCGGGGCCGGGGGACCCACTGATCAGCGACCCGAACGAGGACGGATCGGCCACGCACCCGTTCGATGCGATTCAGCAGGCGATTGATGTTGCCGTCGACGGTGACGAGGTCGTGCTGCTCGATGGCACGTTCACAGGTGACGGCAATCGTGACCTGGATTTCGGTGGCAAGGCGATCACCGTGCGGAGTGCATCGGGCGACCCGGCAACGTGTGTGATCGACTGCCAGGCTGCCCCGAATGAGCCGCATCGCGGATTCTATTTTGACAGTGGCGAAGGTCCGGATTCGATCGTCGAGGGACTGACGATAATGAACGGATACGGCGCCGACGAAGATCCGGATGGTGACGGCAACTTCCACTCCTACGCCGGAGGAATCTACTGCGCCGGCAGCGATCCACTACTCAGGCAGTGCATTGTCAGTGGGAATTACGCCGCGTACGGCGGCGGCGTCCATTGCTACGAAAGCGATGCGACGCTAATCGACTGCACAATTGGTGGCAATTCGGCTGAATACGGCGCCGCCGTCCGCTGCCGTGATGACAGCCGCGCGACACTGACGAACTGCGTAGTCAGTGACAATTCGGCGAGTTGGTTCGGCGGCGGGATCTATTGCAGCCACTACAGCTACCCGACGCTGACGAACTGCACGATCAGCGACAATTCGGCGTCATCAGGCAGCGGTGTCTACTTGTCCAACAGCAGCCCATCGCTGTCCAATTGCACGATCAGCGTGAACTTGGCCTCGTCCGATGGTGGCGGCATCTTTTGCAGCCGTAGCGACCCGACTCTGACGAACTGCACAATCAGCGGGAACTCTGGCACGGGCAACAGAAGCGCCGGTGGCGGCGTCTACTGCTCCTATAGTGAGCCGACGCTGATTGACTGCACCATCAGCGGGAATCTTGTAATGGGCGGCAGCAGCGAAGGCGGCGGTGTCCATTGCTACAGGAGCGATGCAACTCTGACGAACTGCGCAATCAGCGAGAACGTCACAGCGTTTCTCGGTGGCGGCGTCAGTGTGGACGAATGCGACCCTACGCTGACTAACTGTACCATCAGTGGGAACTCGTCGCTCGGCGCCGGTGGCGTGTGGTGTGTGTGGTGCGACGCGGTGCTGACTAACTGCAGCATCAGCGGGAACACGGGCGGAGGCGTCGCCCTGAACTACAGTAGTCCGACTCTGACAAACTGCACGATCAGCGAGAACACCAACGGTGGCGGCGTCTTTTGTTACGATAGCGGTCCCACGCTGACGAATTGCAACCTGTGGGGCGATGCACCAGAGGAAATCCACCTGTACGATGTCAACAGCACCCCGACCGTCGTGAACTGCAACGTCCAGGGCGGCTGGCCGGGGACGGGCAACATCGACGCCGACCCACTGTTTGTCGACCCTGACGGTCCCGACAACGATCCAAACACGTGGGAAGACAACGATTACCGGCTTAGCGCCGCATCACCGTGCATCGACGCCGGAACCAACTCACCTGCCGGCGGCCTGCCGGCTGGCGATCTGGACGGCAATCCGCGTCCCATCGATGGGGACGGAAGTGGTATAGCGCTCGCTGATATGGGCGCATTCGAGTTTGGCGTGGCCGGACCGGGACCATGGCTGGCTCTCAGCGCAACCGACTTCGCATTCAGGTTGCAGGAAGGTGGAACGCCGCCTCAGCAGTTTCTCGCGCTTCAAAACTACGGTGACGGATCCATGGACTGGACGATTACCGGTGCGCCTTCGTGGCTTTCTGTGTTGCCGACTGAAGGAGAGTCAAGTGGCGAGGTCGACGAGATACAGCTCGGAGCCGACAGTAGTGGCCTAACACCCGGCAGCTACGCCGCCGAGATCATGGTGAGCGCCCCCACGGCAGTCAATTCGCCGCGGGCCATCAACGTGACGCTTGACGTATATCCGGCTGGTCCATTGCAGGTGCCGGCGTATTTTCCAACGATCCAGGCGGCAATCGATGCAGCTTACGACGGTGAGATCGTGGAGATTGCCGACGGCACGTACACAGGCACAGGCAACCGCGGACTCGATTTCCGCGGCAAGGCGATCACCGTGCGCGGTGCCTCCCGCGACCCCAGGTTGTGTATCATCGACTGCGAGGAAGCCAGCCGTGGGTTCAACTTCCGCAGCGGCGAGGGAGCAGATTCGGTCTTAGCAGATCTGACGATTGTGAACGGTATCGCTGTGTACGGCGCCGGCGTCTTCTGCCAAGGTGGCAGCAGCCCGACGCTGGCCAACTGCGCGATCATGGGGAACGGGAACACGGCTGCCTACGGCGGCGGCGTCGCCTGCCGAGATGGCAGCAGCCCGACACTGACCAACTGTGCAATCAGCGGGAACACCGCCGGCCCCGGCGGCGGTGTCTACTGTGCCTACGGTAGCCCAACGCTGACGAACTGCACGATCAATGGGAACACGTCAAGTTACCGTGGCGGTGGCATCTTCTCCGAGGGCGCGAGCAGCCCGTCGCTCGTGAATTGCACGATCAGCGGTAACGCAGCCAACGATGTCGGTGGTGGCGTCTACTGCTGGTCGGGCGATGCGACGCTGACCAACTGCATTCTGTGGGGCGACAGCCCACAAGAGATCTACGTCGTTTCCGCCAATGTCCTCCTCAATCACTGCGATGTGCGGGGCGGCTGGCCGGGGGATGGGAATCTCGATGCTGATCCGCTGCTCACACCCGATGGGCATCTCACGGCGGGCTCGCCGTGCATTGACGCCGGCAGCACCGCCGCGTTGCCGCTGGACTGGCTTGACCTCGACGCCGATGAGGATGTGAACGAACCGATTCCCTATGACATCGACGGTGACGCTCGCGTGCTCGGTACGAGTGTTGACATCGGGGCCGATGAGTTTCTGGACTCCGACGGCGACACTCTGCCAGACTGGTGGGAGCTAGAGTATTTCGGCGATCCGAACGCGGGCGACCCAAACGGCGATTTCGATGGTGACGGGATCGTCAACGTGGCCGAACATGAGCGTTACGGCAGTAATCCGGCAGGCAATGCCTGGTACGTCAGCCTCCTCGGCGACGACGGCTGGGATGGCTCATGGCCGACGCATCAGGGTGGTATTGTCGGCCCCAAGCGGACGATCCAAGCGGCACTCGATGTCGTCGCCGAAGGCGACACGGTGCTCGTCGCGGCTGGGACGTACTCAGGCGCGGGCAACTTCGAGTTGGACTTTCATGATCAGTCGATTGTCGTTCGCGCCTACGAGCAGCCCGGCCCAACGGTGGTCGACTGCGGCGGCGCCGGCCGGGTAATCGACCCCGATTCACTCGGACATGGACTAAGCACTCTCGAGGGTTTTGTGGTGCGCTACGGCGCTGCCGATTCCGGCGGCGCGGTCCGTCTGAGGTTCGACCGCTTGATGCTGCGCAGCTGCACGTTGGAGGGTTGCTCCGCGACGAGTTCGGGCGGTGGCCTCGTCAGCTCCTACGGATCTCCGACGCTCGAGAACGTGACGTTGCGCTACAATGCCGCACCGACGGGAAGCGCCGGCCGTATAGCATCCAGCCACGCGTATCTGAGCGGCCAGTTGCACGTGGAGACCGGCGAGCTGTTGGTCGAGCAGAGTTGGTTCACCGGTTCGGGCACACTGAACTTGGCCGACGGCACGCTGCTGTTGGTGACCCAATCGGCCGAGACTTCGGCGACCATCTTCCGGACGGACATCACGGGCACAGGTAACATCTGGATCGAGCCGGAGGCGGAACTGCGGATTGAGCAGGGCGCCACAGTTGACCTGAGCGGCCACACCGGCAGTGGTTGTGCGGATCCCAGCCAAGCCGATCAGTGGGGTACGATCACGATCGAGGGCGCGTTGGTCGTACGCGACGCGACGATCCAGAACACGAACGTGGACGTCAAGCTGGCCGACTTCGCCGGCCACAATGACATTGTTAACAACAACATCTTCCTGCTGGAGTCGAGCGAGGGTTTCGGCGGCGAGTTCTGGGTTGAGGGTAACTCACTGATCCGCTGCAACTACATCGTGTCCGAGGGTGACCGCTACCTGGACCTCGATCCTGATCCGAACGACCCGGAGGATCAGCGCCCCACACTCCAGTACAACTACATCCATGTGCTGATCACGCAGGGCGCTGAAGGCGAGCGCGGCGAGCTGCTGGAGCTGCGCGCCCAGGACTTCGACTGCGGCGGCCCCTACAACCCGGATTGCACCTCAGGCGCTTTCCAGGCCATCGGCAGTCCCGGGTTCACCGAAGATCCCTCTGAAAATTGGGTGCTCGAGACGCTGGAGATCCTGCCCGAATGCAAGGTAAGCCTGACCAACCGGCAGGGCTTTGACTTTCAGCTGGATCCCAACTACCCGGAGACGGTTTACGTCCGCACGCTAAAGCTACATCCGGGCGCGGTTCTGAACACGGCGTTGCAGACGTTGTACTACGAGGAACTGGTCGGCGTGGACCCGAACGGCCTGGAGATTTCGCTGACGCGCGATCCGAACGATCCGGCGGCGCCGATGGAGAACGGCAGCCGAATCGTGGACGTGCCACTGCTGGGTTTTTCGCTGAAGGTCATTTCGATGGAGGATGACGAGGAGTTCCGCATCCGCGTACGGAAACGGGTAATCGACCCGAATGACCCACAGCCAGATCCACCGCTCCCGCCCAATCGCGTGGGCCAGATCGAGCGTGTGTCTGCCCCGCTACCCGGTGATCCGAACAATCACGCGATGGAGGTGCGGACGCGTGGTGCTGAGATGCAACCAGCCAGTTCGGTAGCCGCCAAGGGTGCCTTCGCCCGGGCGGGTGAGCATCAGATCATCGTGGCGTTCGACTACCGCTTCACGGCGGCGCCCGATCCCAACACGGTACTGATTGTCCATCTCAGCGCCGCGCCGGATGTCAGCGAGAACCTGGTCGAGATCGCCCGGCTGTACCCACCCCAGGCCGGTTTGCCCGGTGCGGTTGGCAGCAATAGGTTCGCCACGTTCTTCGGTCGCTTCCCGCGTAATGGCTTGAACTTCCGCCGGGGGACGTACGTGGAGCTGAAGCTGCGCGGCGGTGACGCGGTGGTGCAGATCGACAACTGGGACCCGCAGATCGTGTGCTCGAGCACCGATGACTGCGGCGACTTCGGGCCGCCGAACGGCGTGGCCGAAGAGGACTTCCTGTACGTGCTAGGCGAATATGGTCAAACGCTCGACATCGCGGGCACCGGCCACGCCAAGTGGTGCCTGGACCAAGTCACGCAAGACGGCTTCATCGATCTGGACGACGTGCTGCTCTGGGACACGATCCTTAGCGATCCGTTCGTGCTGGACCTGTGTGGTGGTTCTGACCAGCGGTCACCCGGGCGGCGTTCCACGCGTGGTCCGGTTAACATTGCGCCGAACCGGCTGGTGATCGCCGGCAAGCCGAGCGGGGTGGACGCCTGGGGGTACAGCCTGCAGGAGGACTTCCTCTACACCGTCGATGCGCGCAACCAGAGTGCTGATGCTCGGCTGACGCCGGCCAGCACACCTGGTGGGCCGTTCAATCAGTATCGCGGCAACGGTCGTCTGCTCGTCGATCCGGCCGGTCGGGTGCATCAACTGCACGGCGTGCAGGGGTTGATCAGACTGGAAGATGCGCAGACGGTGCTGGCACCGACGGTCAATCCGCTGCCGTACGGCGACAGCCAGGTGCGGGTGGGACTGGCCGTGATCAGCGACGTGCCGCACGGCGAGCCGCTACGGGACGCGGTGTTTGGTTCGAATGATCCGAACGTGCTGTACGTCGTGCCGGTGGAGGTGCAGCCGGCCACGGGGAGCACCTACCGGGCAGCCGCGCGTCTGAGGCTGAGCGGCAGCACCTATGCGGTGGAACAGCTCTACGGGCTGAACCCGGCGAATGACCCGACGCAGAACGGCGATCCGCCGGAGATGTCGGTGGTCGACGTCCAGCGACTGAAGGAAATCGAGGTGGATGCGTACGGCAACGCGTTTGTGATCAGTGGCCAGAATCTGAACTTCAACAGCTGGCTGTTGGTGTACGACGCCGGTGGGGCCGAAAGCCGCTATCGCCTGCTGGATCCGAACGATCCGAACGCCCCCGGCGTACGCGGCCCGACGGCGTTGACGCTCTCCAGGGATGGCACGTGCGCATACGTCGCTGCCACGGCGACATCGTACGGGGCGACCAGCACAACCGTGCGGCGTTACTGGATCCAGCGTGGTGCCAACGACACGGTGGCTGGCGTGCTTCACGAGGCGTTGTCCGACGCGGTTGTGATCGACAACATGCGGGACGTGACGAGCATGGTTGAGCATCCGTGCACGGGACGCTTGTGGGTGCTGGGTATGATGCTTGAGGAACCGCCGCAGGGTTGGGACTGGTGGGGCGAGTTTGCGACGTTCGGGAACGACGAGGCGATCTTCACACAGGCGATGCTGGCGGTGGTGAGACCTGGTGATGCGCTCGTGACAGCCACGCCCTTGGCCTGCCACGATCTGGCGTTGCCGATCGCAGGGGTGTTCCACGACGCTCCGTGCGCGGCAGGTGACCTGAACTGCGACGGCTGGGTCAACAACGGCGACATCGACGCATTCGTGTTCGCCTTGTCGTATCCGGATGAGTACCCCGATGAGTACCCGGGTTGCGACATCATGCTCGGCGACATCAACGGCGACGGCTGGACGAACAACGGCGACATCGACGCATTCGTCACGCTGCTCGGCGGGTAGCTGACGACGCGCCGTAATCACTGCCGCGCGCTCCGTGAATGTGCAGAGAAGGTTGCCCCTCCGGGTTATGAGCCAAACCAGCTCAGCGCGCGGAAGGTGTTGCCCACTCACAAGTTACGGAATCAGCAAGAACTGTCCTAGTCCAGCGAAAGTTGCGCCGTTGCCAACGGCGTGTAACGTCTTTTCGTCCAAGCCGTTATGATGGCTGCGGCGCGGCTTGGAGGCACGATGTCCAAGCGACCCGATCCGCCCCGAATCCCGCTCCCGCGGGGTTGGCCGCAGCGTGTGAAGTCAGCCGTGCTGCAGGTCATCGCTCTGGCCCAGTACGTCATGACCTACACGCGCGGTTGGGCGGTCGACAGCCCAATTGCTCGGCTACGTCTCAAGGCCGAGAACGGCCGGCTTCGCCAAGAGGTAGCCTTGCTCACGGAGGAGATTCGGATCAAGGGCGCGCGGATGAAGCGGGTCGAGCCACAAAAGAGGCCGCACTACGTGCCGACCGAGCGGATGGCGATTCTCGAACTCCGTGCTTCGCGCGGCTGGTCAGCGCAGCAGACAGCTGACACGTTCCTCGTCACAGCAGCCACGATCGCCTCGTGGATGAAGCGCATCGACGAGGGCGGAGCGAACGCGCTCATCCAGATCCGCGAGCCGGTCAATCGGTTCCCAGACTTCGTTCGTTACGTGGTGCAACGTCTGAAGGCCCTGTGCCCGAGTCTGGGCAAGGGCAAGATCGCTGAGATGCTGTGCCGTGCAGGTCTGCATCTCGGTACAACCTCCGTCGGGCGGATCCTCAAGGAACCGCCGCAGCCAGCACCACGTGATGCAGTCGAACCGTCGGAACGCGTAGTAACGGCCAAGCATCCGAACCACGTCTGGCACGTGGATCTCACTACGGTACCCACGCGCGCGGGCCTCTGGGCACCCTGGCTGCCATTCGCACTGCCCCAGTGCTGGCCGTTCTGCTGGTGGCTGGCCATTGTCATTGACCATTACTCGCGGCGTGCGATGAGCTTCTCGGTCTTTCCGAAGCGGCCCACCTCACTTGCGGTGCGTAGCTTCCTGGGCCGGCTGATTGCTCGTGCGAATACAACGCCCAAGTACCTGATCTGCGACAAGGACAGCATCTTCTGGTGCGAGGGCTTCAAGAACTGGTGTCGCCGCAGGGGAGTTCGGCCGCGGTACGGAGCGGTAGGGCGCCACGGGAGCATTGCCGTCGTTGAGCGCTTCATCAGAACGTTGAAAGACGAGGGCACGCCCCGCATCCTGGTTCCGCAGGGCCGATCGAGATTTCGCAAGGGGATCGATGACTTCTTTGTCTGGTACAACAAGCATCGTCCTCACGCAGCGCTGGAAGGCAGGACGCCGAACGAGGTCTATCTCCGACTGCGCCCCGCCAACGGACGGCCGCGTATCGAGCCACGCGCTCGCTGGCCGCGCTGCTCACCCTGCGCCGGGCCAAATGCACTGATCGCAGGACAGCCGGGCGATCAGTTCACACTGAGGGTCGAGTTCCTGAATCGCCAGCGGAATCTGCCGATCGTCTCGCTCAAACGCGCGGCGTAAACTGGCGGATGCACGTGTGCCACGCCACCTCATTGCAGTGAATGTGCGCGCCGAGAGACGTGATCACACGATGTCTCGGGCGCAACCGGGCAGACATGTGCTTCTATGCCCCGTGCAAGCCAAGCTGTGCATGGATAAGACGTCACTTTGCACTGCGAGGGGCGTTCGGATCGGCGCGCAACTTTCGGTGGACGCATACACCCTGGTCGAAATCTCGGCGAAATCGCCGAATCCGCAAGATACGGCAATTGATCGAGCAGTTGCCGAAGAACGAAGTCGCCGTCTATGCCGACGAAGTCGACATCCACTTGAACCCGAAGATCGGGGCCGACTGGATGTTGTGCGGCCAACAGAAGACGGTCGTCACGCCGGGCCAGAACGTGAAGCGGTACGTGGCCGGTGCGCTCGACGCGCGGACGAGGTTGGTGCGCTGGGTGGCGGCGACGCACAAACGCAGGCGGGTTGTTCATCGATCTATTGAAGCATCTGTCGCGCACGTATCGCTATGCGAAGCGGATCCATGTGATCGTGGACAACTACAGTATCCACAGCAGCCGACAGACCACGCTGGCGTTGGCGGCGTTTCCGCGGATTCAGTTGCACTTCCTGCCACCGTATGCACCGGAGTTTAATCCGATCGAGCGGGTCTGCTGGATCTGCATGCCGAAGTCACCCGGAATCACCGCTGCACCAGCATCGACGAACTCATGAACGAAGTCGGAGATTACCTCATGTACCGAAACGAGAACCACTCACGCCAGAACACAAAGGCTGTCGCGTGAGGCTGAATAACGGTTTTAGCATGCTTGGGCGACCCCGATCGCGAGGGAGACCTTGCTTATGCCCGATGAATGGCGAACGACGACGCACATCCTCAGCGTGCTGGCGGGAGGACCCAACATTCCGCGGGAGGAAGCTGATTCGGCGTGGAGAGTGCTCAACAGACGCTTCTTCCGGCCGATCGCCGCCTTTTCCCGGCGGATAGGCCTGCGGGCCGCCGACGCCGAGGACGTCGCACAGGAGACGCTCTTGACATTCTTGGAGAAACACCGCGCTGGCGCGTTCGATCGCTCGAAGGGTCGCCTTACAAACTGGCTGTTCGGCGTTGCCCAGAACAAGGCTCGCAAAGTACGTGATCGGCACCGAACGGTCGATATCTCCGCGCAGAGTGGAGGTGGCACAGGGTTCTTTGAAGGACAGTACGATTCTGTTGACGCGATCGAGCGAATCTGGGAAGAAGAATGGACCCGACACATGCTGGAAGTGGCGTTGCGACGCGTGCGGCCGGAGTTCAGTGCCGAGACGTTTCGGATGTTCGAAATGGCGTCGCTCAAAAGCCGCAAGCCCAGCGACGTCGCGATCGAGTTGGGTACCGAGGCACAAGCGGTCTACGACGCCAAGCACCGTGTGCTGAAGAAACTGCGCGAGGTTCGCGCGGATCTTGAAGAAGTGGAGTTGAGCTAGCGAGGGTTAGGATGCCTGAGTCGTGTCCAGATACCAGTGTACTGGAGCAGTACGTTGTCGACTCGCTCGACGTTTCCTGGCGGTCGGTGGTTGCAGCGCATTTGGAGCATTGCGAAGCGTGCAGGAATCGGCTTGAGGAACTGCAGGCAAATCTCTTGCTCGAAAACGAGTTGCAGGCCCTACAAACGAGCGGCGGTGACAGTGTTGAGCAGATTCATTCAAGGGACCGTGCGATCGGTGGCCAGTGGATCGGGCAATATCGACTGCTCCGAAAGCTCGGCGAAGGCGGCATGGGCGTGGTCTACCTCGCCGAGCAACAGACACCTCGCCGCGAAGTAGCCCTAAAGCTGATCCATCCTCACGCATCCAGCCCACGTGCCATTCGGCGGTTCGAGCATGAGGTGGAATTGCTCGGTAGGCTGCAACACCCGGGCATCGCACAGATCTTCGATGCGTGTATGGCTGACACGAGCCAAGGGCAGCAGCCGTACTTCGTGATGGAACGCATTGCAGGTCAGGCGCTGCCGGACTACGTGCAGGAACGTGATCTGACTACGCGTCAGCGTCTTGAGCTGTTCGGCAAGATCTGTGACGCAGTGGAGCACGCACACCAAAAGGGAATCATTCATCGCGATCTCAAGCCGGGGAACATCCTGGTGACTGCTGACGGTCAGCCGAAGGTCCTCGACTTTGGCGTGGCACGTGCCACCGATGCCGATCTTCAGACGGCAACGATGCAGACGGACATGGGGCAGCTAATCGGGACGCTGCCGTACATGAGCCCCGAGCAGGTGACCGGTGAACCGACCGACTTGGATACCCGCAGCGACGTGTACGCGCTGGGCGTACTCTTGTTCGAACTGCTGACAGGCCAATTGCCATATGCGCTGAAGGACCGGCTGATTCCGGAAGTGGTGCGGATCATCCGCGAGGAGGATCCAACGCGGCTGAGCTCGGTAGACCGTACGTTGCGAGACGATGTGGAGACAATTGTCGGCAAGGCGGTGGAGAAGGACAGAGAGCGCCGCTACCAATCCGCCTCCGCGCTCGGATCGGACGTCCGACGCTACCTCAACCACGAACCGATCGTGGCCCGGCCGCCCAGTACGTCCTACCAGTTCCGTAAATTCGCCGTGCGGCACAAGGGTCTGGTCGGAGGCGTAGTAGCTGCGTTTGTGGTCCTGGTGTTCGGAGTGATTGGCACCAGCATCGGCATGTTTCGAGCGTGGGCGGCCGAGGCGTTGGCGAAGCAGCGCCTCAACGATGTGCATGCGGCTCAGGCGGAGACGCAGAAGCGGGCCGACGAATTGCAGCAGGTGGCGGATTTCCAGGCTGAGCAACTCAGCGGCATCGATGTCCCGACGATGGGCGTGCGACTGCGTTCGGGGTTGTTGGAGAAGGTCCGTGCCGCTGCCGATCGCTCGAAACTGCCAGCGGACCAGGTTGATGAACGAGTTGCCGAGCTGGAGCGGCTCGTCGCCGGCGCCGATTTCACTGGCCTAGCGCTGGGTGCGCTTGAGGAAGACATCTTCTCGCGGGCGATCGGGGCGATCCATACGAAGTTTGGCGACCAGCCACGGGTGAAGGCCCAGATGCTGCAAGCGGCCGCAAGTACGTTGCGCGAACTGGGAATTCTAGAGAGCGCAACCGCCCCTCAAGCCGAGGCGCTGGCCATTCACCGCGAGATGTTGGGCAACGATCACCCCGACACTCTGACGTCGATCGGCAACATGGGCGGGCTGCTCTGGGCCCAGGGCAAACTGGCCGAGGCCGAGCCGTACTACCGAGAAGCGCTGGTAGGGAGGCGCCGATTGCTGGGCGACGACCACGCCGACACACTGAGGTCAATCAGTAACATCGGCCTCCTGCTTCGGTCTCAGGGCAAGCAGGCCGAGGCCGAGCCGCACCTCCGTGAAGCGCTGGCCGGCAGCC
Organism: Phycisphaerae bacterium; assembly: GCA_963675745.2. Taxonomy (GTDB): domain Bacteria; phylum Planctomycetota; class Phycisphaerae; order UBA1845; family Fen-1342; genus JAFGRR01. The sequence continues at coordinate 29,424 of CAXXWX010000026.1, read as the reverse complement.
GCCGATTGCTGGGTGGCGATCACCCCGATACTCTGACGTCGATCAACAATATGGGCAGCCTGCTCCAGTCTCAAGGCAAGCTAGCCGAGGCCGAGCCGTACTACCGAGAAGCGCTGGCCGGCAGCCGCCGCGTGCTGGGGGACGACCACCCCGATACTCTGACTTCAATCAACAACATAGGTGTCCTGCTTGAATCTCAGGGCAAGCTGGCCGAGGCCGAGCCCTATTACCGCGAAGCGCTGGAGACCCCGCCGGCGGCTGCTGGGCGACGACCACCCCGACACGCTGCAGTCAATCGGCAACATGGGCGTTCTGCTCAATTCGCAGGGCAAATCGGCGGAGGCCGAGCCGTATTACCGAGAAGCGCTGGCCGGCTTTCGTCGGGTGCTGGGTGACGACCACCCCGATACCCTGACTGCGATCGGCAACATGGGCGGGCTGCTCTGGGCCCAGGGCAAGTTGACCGAGGCAGAGCCGTACTACCGAGAAGCGCTGGAGGGCAGACGCCGATTGCTGGGTGGCGATCACCCCGGCACGCTGACAGCGATCAGCGACATGGGCGTCCTGCTGCGGTATCAGGGCAAGCAGGCAGAGGCCGAGCCGTACTACCGCGAGGCGCTGGAGGGTTGCCGCCGGATGCTGGGGGACGACCACCTCCACACGCTGACTTCGATCAACAATATGGGCAGCCTGCTCCAATCTCAAGGCAAGCTGGCCGAGGCCGAGCCGTACTACCGCGAGGCGCTGGAGGGTTGCCGCCGGATGCTGGGGGACGACCACCCCGGCACCCTGACCGCGATCAACAACATGGGTATCCTGCTCAAGTCTCAGGGCAAACTGGTCGAGGCCGAGCCCTATCTCCGCGAAGCGCTGGATGGCCGCCGCCGGATACTGGGCGACGACCACCCCAAAACGCTGACCACGACCACCGACATGGGCCTCCTGCTTCGGTCTCAGGGCAAGCTGGCCGAAGCGGTCGAGTTGCTCACACCGAAAAAGGCCGCGGCGCGCCGCGTCCTCACGAACGGTAGAAGGGTCGCGTTCGCGCTGTTACTCAGCACGCTCGGTAGCGCCAGGGCCGGCATCGGCCCTGACGCTGAACAATTCGTCATGGCGGAGGCCGACTTTCTCGAGGCTCACGCGATCTTCACTCAAGTCCCTGGCAAGAACCAGAGGTACGTCGGTGAATGCATGCAGGGACTGATCGAATTGTACAACGCCTGGCACGTGGCCGAGCCAAGTCAGGGCTACGGCGAAAAGGCGGCCGAGTGGCAGGCGAAACTCGCCGAGTGGCAGGCCACGACGCAGCCGACGCGCACACAGCCCAGCGCCACACAGCCGTCAGACGGATGAGCGTTCGGCGACTGTGAACCTCACTGCCATCATGGCGAGCAACCGCAAGCACGCCGAACTCAACCACATCGCAGCGCCCGCACCCCGGCGGCTGACAGACCTGCCCGAGACTTCCATCTGAGCAACTAACTGCGTTTGCGGGACTTACAGGCATTCTCATCAAATTCGTCGAGAAATCGTCGACCTCCGGGAACTGCTCATATCGGCCCGACGGTGGGCCAACGCGTGGAACCTACAAAGGAGGCTTTGCCATGCCATGCACAGGCGACACCGGACATTCCCGAGCAGCACTTCTTGTCAGCACGGTGTTGCTGTATCTAGCGGGGATCGCCGGTTGTCCAATGGACCAGATAAGTATGCCTACGCAGATCGGGGACTATACGGAAATCGGAGAGGACGAAACCGACAACAACGATCTGGTCGGTACGGGATTGGACTCCCCAGCCACCCTGGACGACTTCGGCAACGACCCGTCCACGGCGAAGATGCTGTCAGATGGAGAGACGGTTCGCGGCGAGATCGGCGTCGCCGGCGACGTTGACTTCTTTGCCTTTGCCGCGGCCGCCGACACGCAGTACCGGATCGGCTTCTCGGGCTCAAATACCACGGGGCTGCGCGTGCTGGACGTCACGGGCCAGGACACGCTCGCGCGCAGCGTTACGGGGAGAGAGACGGACGTGGATTTCTCACCGCCGCAGCCGGGAACGTATTTCATCGAGCTGTCGTGCGCATCCACTGGGTCTTACGAGCTGACCGTTCGGCGCAAGGAGAGCGTGCCTGACCCAACGGATGATCCCACGCCCGACCCCGACCCGACGCCCGTTCCACACCCGACGCCGAATCCCGACCCGGAACCTGACCCCGATCCTGCGCCCGTTCCACACCCGACGCCGAATCCCGACCCGGAACCTGACCCCGATCCTGCGCCCGTTCCTGTCCCCACGGATGACCACGCAAACAGCGTGAACGGTGCCACCACAATCGCGGTTGGCGAAACCGTGGCCGGCTCTATGGAGAGCGGCGGGGACGTTGACTTCTTCTCGTTTGCCTCACCGGCAGATTGGACGTACGCGATCGAGACACAGGGCCGCACCGATACGCGCTTGACCCTCCTCGATTCCGATGGCACGACCGTGATCGCGACGAATGACGACGACGGCAGCGGGCGGAACGCGCTGATCCGCTGGGAGTCACGAGTCGCCGGCACCTACTTCATTGTGGTCCGCCACCAGAACGAGGGTGCGCTGGGTGAATATGACCTTGTACTGCGCGGGGCAGATGCGATCTTCATCGCCGAGGACTTTGGACCGAATGACGAATGGGACGTCGCTGGCGGAATGGACGATCCCGATCTGGCCTATAACCAAGGGGACGAACTGTGGCACTATGATTCTGCAACCCGTGAGCACATTCACCTGTTTGACATCGATTCATCCAGCGGCTGGACATTGTTCGGGCGAGCGCCCCAAGTGTCCGCAGACGGCGCCTACGCCAGCTGCAGAGGCGCCGGGGATGCGAGCAGCCAAGATGTCGTCTACTGCATCGAAACGTCCACCGGGCAGATCACGCAACAGTACGGCGCCAAGGATGGCATCCGCGTTAACGACCCGCAGACCGGGGGGGTCAGCGACATCGGGTTCCGCAATCTCGTCTTCGCGAGTGGTATGAACTGGGGCTGGGACTCTGGCATGAGGCCGGAAGGGTGTAACGAGCGCAAATCGACGGCAGGCTTCCATTCCTTCCCGCCCCCTGGATGGTGGCAGGTGTACTTCGCAATCCCAGGAAACCCCGGTCACTGGTACCAGCACTCGCAGGCGTTCATCCATGGTGGTCGGTCAAATTGTAGTGGACCCGAGTGGGGATACGGCAACGGTACGCACCACGAAGTCTGGTGGACGACGGTCGACAACACCACCTTCGAACACACCCTTTGCGAAGCCGGGCACTGGTGGATTGGGGCGTACGTTTGGATTCGGAGCACGACCGCCGAGATTCAGCTGCTATCCGATAGCCCCATGATCGGATATGACTCACACTTCTTTGACGGACATGTCGGCGTTTCGGACGATGATCACTACATTGCGTATGTTGGCGTTGCCCGCGATGGATCGAGCCGACATGGCGTGATCGTCTGGGACGTGGAGGATTCCTGTAACTCGGCACGCCTGATCCGCAGCACGCCGAACTCCATCGGACATCTCTCCGTCTCAGGCGGTGCGAATGACTTCATCGTCGCTTGGGCGGAAGCGGAACCGAGGCTGTTCTGGATCGCACCGCGTGACGGTGACGCGTTCCCTGTTCATTGCCCGGGTGAGAATGATCTTGGGAGCATCCATGCGCGACGAATCGGACCGAACCGCATTCGCGCCATGATGCGTACGAAGTCGGCATGGCTTGATGGGTGGCTATGGATTCAGGACTTCTCACGCGACGCCGCGGGTGTCTGGCAGGCAACCGCACCTGCCGTGAAGCTGGACGATGTCGTGAAACACCCGGACTGGAGGCCGGATTCCGCCGGCGGCGGCCGGCTTACGCCGAACGGTCGACGTGCCATCGTTCGCTGGGGTGACACGCTCTATCGCGTGGGCCTGCCCGATGTTCTTCAGTAGCGGCGACTCACTCCTCATACAGCCGAGAGCGGATTGAGCGTCACCCGTGCGCGCAGACCGCGAGCCGCGCGCCCGGTGTAAACATGCATACCTTTGGCGAAATGGATCACGCCCAGGGCTCCGACACCTACTTTCGTGGGCCGACGCAGCTCGATCCATAGCTGATACACGCCCGCATCCGGCCACGCGTCGAGTGCGGGCGTGAACGTCGGCCCTATCTTTCGCCTCAACGTCGTTTTCACACGACCATCGTACCTCAAACCAAGGAGTGAACCATGAACGAGTCTTTTCGACAGTCACTGACTGATTACATCCTCTCCGGACATGCGTACCTGCACGCGCACACGCCGGAGAAAACCCGCTTCGTGCAGGAGCTGAAGGAGGTTGCCGTGGCGTTGCCACCCGACGGTCGGCCGATCTTCGTCTGGTCACCCGCGACCGGCTGGCAGGACGCCGAGGGCGTGCCGGCCAAGACCGAGACCGGCGCCGAACTCGGTCCGCCCAATCCGCAGACGGCACCACAGCAGATCCTCGAACTGCCTGAGGAAGCCCTGTTCGTTCTGAAGGACTTCGGCTGCTACCTGCAGTCGCGGACCTTCGCGTACTTCGACATCGTGCTCGCCTGGCTCAGCGAGATCCGGGACGTTCTGGCCCATACCGGCCGGACCGTGATCTTCGTCGGCGTGGACTTCGACATCCCGCCGGCGCTGCAGCACGACGTCACCACGATCGAGTTCAAACTGCCCAATGACGCAGCGATTGAGAAGGCCGTGCGCTACGTCGGCGAGGATCACCCAATCGACGAAGCGACGATGCCGGCCCTGGTGACCGCCTGCCGCGGCATGACGCAGCAGCAGGTCGAAGACCGCGTGGCCCTGGCGCTGCGGAAGTTCAAGAAGCTCAACGGCCAAGCGGCTCGGCTGATCCTCAACGAGAAGGCCGAGGTGATCCGTCGTACAGGGCTGCTCGACTATCGCGACCCGCCCGCCGGCGGCCTGGACCTCATCGGCGGCTGGGAAAACGTCAAACGCCACGTCGAGATCGACAAGCCGTGCTTTTTGCCCGAAGCCCGCGACTTCGGCATAGAGTTCCCCCGCGGCCTGCTGCTGGTCGGCATCTCCGGCGGCGGCAAAACGCAGATGAGCCTGTGCATCGCCAGCTACCTGGGGCTGCCGCTGATCCAACTCGACGTCGGCTCGCTCATGTCCAAGTGGGTCGGCGAGTCTGAACGCAACATGCGCGAGGCGATCCGCCTGCTCGAAGGCCTCGGCTCGTGCGTTCTGCAACTCGACGAGATCGAGAAGGGCTTCGGCGGCGTCGGTGGCGAGCAGGACGGCGGCTCCGCCCAGCGGTCGTTCGGCATCTTCCTGAAGTGGCTCTCCGACCGCTCGTGCCCGGTGTACGTCGTCGCGACGGCCAACAACATCAAGGCCCTGCCGGTCGAGTTCACCCGCAAGGGCCGCTTCGACGAGCTGTACGGCGTCTACCTGCCCACGCACACCGAGCGCCAAGAGATCTTCGGAATCCACCTGCGGCTGCGCAAGCGCGAGCCGGAGCAGTTCGACCTGGACGCTCTGACCCGCAAGACCGAAGGCTACACCGGCGCTGACATCAAGGAGGTTGTCCAGCTCGGTCTGAAGCTGGCATTCCACGCCGACGCCGAACTCGCCAACGATCACCTCCTCGTCGCCATCCCCGAAATCCGGCCGCTGTCGAAAACCGATCCCGAATCGGTCACCGAAGTCACCAAGTGGCTCGACAGCCACACCAAGCCGGCCGGGAATGGCCACAGCCCCACGCAGCCGCTCAACGGCAACGCGCTCAGGCGACGTGTGACCGTCTGATCACACTCCCGGTCGTTTTCAGTCTCAACAACCTGTAACCCCAACTGATTGGAGACCATCCATGACTACTCTCACTGCGCCTGCACCGCAGGCAAACATCGCCGCCAAGAACGGCGAGAAACCCATCAACCTGTTCCAGCTTGGATGCCTGTTCGTCATCCGGGCGTCGTACTGGTCCTGCCGGATCGGCAACGAGCCGCAGGATTTCCACTTGTCGCCGCACGAGGTCGAAAGCAAGGCGATCGCCTCGTTCGGCTCGAAGGAGCTGATCGATCCGCACAAGGGCCGCAAGGTCTTTCAGCAGGTCGAGAAGCAGGCCCGCCACCAGCTCGCGAAGTACTCGAAGCCGTTCCCCGCGGCCAACGCTCACTTCGTGCCGTGGGAGCACGCGCCGGAACTGATCGACAAGCTCGAGGGGCTCAAGGCCGAGTTCGAACAGGCGGTCGAGGGCTTCCTGCTGCAGTACCCGCAGTTGCGGGCCGACTGGCAGTTCGAGCACTCAGATGTGCCGGATGCTGCGTATCCCGCGGCCGCGGAGCTGCGGAAGAAGTTCAGCTTCGGCTGGCACACGTTCAAGGTCGCCGGTGCCGCCAGTGCCATGGCCGTGGACGACATCCAGGCCGAACTGGCCAATCAGCAACTGCGTGACGAGCAGCTCGCGCAGATGAAGCAGAACCTGCGCGCCGAGTGCCAGCAGTTTGCCAGCGACTACGTCATGGCGTTCCGTAACGAAGTGGCAGAATTCTGCGATCAGGTGATCGACGCCGGCGGCAAGGTCCACGGCAAGACGCTGCAGGCCATCCGCCGCAAAATCGAGCACTTCCACGCCATGAACATCTTCAACGACGCCAACACGGCCGCCCAGCTCAACGAGCTGAAGAACCAGATCTTCGGCGTGACAGGCGAAACGCTGAAGGAGCAGCCGGCCTTGGCGGCGAAGCTGAGCGAGGCCTGCACCGTGCTCAAGCAGGAGCTGCTGGATCCGAACAGTGTCTCATCGCTCACCGGCCGGCTGAAGCGGCGGGTGGTGTTGGATTGATCATCATCACAGTTGGCACGGGCGGGGTCATGCTGCCCCGCCTGCGCCCGGTACTTCCATTATCCCCGGAACAATTGGAGACCACGCAATGTCCCACTACGTTGAATGCACTCCTGGCTTCAAGGACCGCGAGGCCCTGATCGAAGCCCTCATCGCGGTCGGTTTCGACCGCAGCCATATCGAGACGCACGAGGAAGCCGTCCCGCTGTACGGCTACCAAGGCGACGAGCGCCCACAGCGGGCCCACATCGTCATCCGCCGGCAGCACGTCGGCCAGGCCGCTAACGATATCGGTTGGGAGCGGCTCCCGGACGGCACGTACCGCGCCTGGATTAGCGAGTATGACGGCCGGCACCGGTTCAATCCCGAAGTGCAGAACCACCTCAAGCAGGAGTACGCCTACCACGCCGTTGCCCGGCAGCAGCGCGCCCTCGGCCGCACGGTCGAACGCCATATGCTCGACACCGGTGAAATCGAGGTCGTCATTGGCGGCTACCGTTAAGCGGGCCGCCTTCCCGAACGTCCATCAATGGAGATTGACTATGCGCACCAAACACATCCGCATGATCATAAAACCCGACGGGTCGTGCACGGTCGATGCGATCGACTTCACCGACGCGACGTGTACGCAAGCCACGCAGCAGATTCTGACTGTCCTCGGCGGTCCGGTCACTGAGGACCGCCTCAAACCCGAGGCCCAGCGCCTGCCTCCGCAGTCGAACAGCCGGAGGGAGACCAGATGACCAAGCTACACATCACACCCGACGGCCGCATCCGCGGCCTGTGGGACGACAGTGTGCCGCTCGGCGAGCTGGGCGTCGTCCGGATCGAACGGGCAAGCCACGTCGAGTTCGACAACCGGCTGCAGCGCTGGACCGTCCGATCGGCGCATCGATCGGGCCGGCAGCGATGCCCAGTCGTTCATCAATCACCCTCCCGCGCTCACGCGCTTGCATGGGAGCACGAGAACTTTCAACCCGGAGGCCCATTTTGGCGCCAGCTGACCAAACTCCTTGGCGATGATTCCGATCGTTCGCCCTTCACCTTCTAATTTCACCTCTCTTATCGCGGCCGCTCTTCTGGCCGCGATTCCCACCCCGAGCTAGCGATAGCTCTCTTCAAAACCACTTGCGCGCTTTGCCCACCCGCGCTACGATGGCAGGGACGGAGGTGCACAATGTTTCGTAAGCTCATTGTCATTGCGCTAGTGATCGGCATCCTGTTTGTGGCCGGCCTGCCGGTCATCACCGAATGCCTTTGCCGCATTGGCGTCATTCCACTGGCCAAGGCGATTCGCGCCGAGTATCTGACCGGTACGGCGCTCACCGTCATCGTGGCGCTACTCATTCTGTTGCCGTCTCGATGGCGCGTTCGCGTCTTGCCGCGGGGATATGTGTGCTCGGTGTGTGAGGCGAGCGTCCGCCCAGGTGCTCGATACTGCCCGGCGTGTGGAAGCCGGGTAGCAATGTAGCCAAGCAGGCCGGCCAATGACGTCCAGCTGTGTGAGCTGGCAGTGGTGTGGTTGGCCCCGATTACGCAGTCGGGATTGCAAGTCACTCCATGGCATGGAATTGCATCCCCATGCCTGTACTTCTATCGGTCCGAGAACACGTAAACGAACGTTGTTCCCGGACGAGTGGGTCAAGAACTGGGTCACTCCCGGCCAGACTCACGATCGCATCACCTCTTCGAGTGCGCAACGGGCGGCATCAATCTGCTCGTCGCGAATCTGTAAATAGTGCTTGCGCGTTGTGCGGATGTCCGCATGCCCAGCCAACTCCTGCACGACGTGTAACGGGACAGCGTCCGCGAGATTCGTGCAGTAGCTTTTCCGAAGGTCGTGGAACGAGCACTTCGGAAGACCAGCCTTTTTGCGGATTACCTGGAAGTCACGCCAGAGATTCGACTGCTTCAGATGCTCACCTGCCGTGGGACCTCTCGAGATGACGAACACGTACTCATGCCCGTCGGAGGCAGAGAGTTGCAGTTCTGCCAGGACACTGACCGCCGCTTCAGGCAACGGAACAGTTCTCATGTCCTTGTCCTTCGGCGTCCAGGCGGCCTGGTGCTTCGACGCAGTCTTGCGAACAACCCGCAAACGATGCTTCCCGAAGTCCACATCCGACCAGGTCAGGTTGATCACCTCACCCAGTCGCAGCCCGCAACAGTAGCCGAGCATGATCATGCCTCGCCAACGAAGCGACGGCGATACCTCGATCAGTTCTCGGCACTCCGCTGGGCTGATGTGGTGCCACGCCCGCTGCCCGACCTTCTCCTGGCGAATCCCATCGAACGGATTCTCGCGGATCAGTGAGCACTCGACGGCCCTCGCGAAAGATCCGTTTGCACTCGCGGACGGCCTTATTCACAGTCGCGGGCGCCGGCGTTCGACCGCGATGCGTCCGCTCACGATACCACGCCACGAAGCGTCGCGCGTCCAGGGATGTGACCTTTCTGACGATCGTCGTGTGACCGAAGAACTCCCTCAGAAACCGCAAAGTGCGTCCCTGCTCGATCCTGGTCGTCGGAGCGAGATCACCGCGTAGGTCGAGATACATCCTGGAAAACTCCTCAAGCGTGGTCGCGCGCGGCTGATCGCCCTTTCCCACTCGTACTTCCACCTGTTTCCTCTCGGCGAACCGGTCTGCCTCCTTTCTGTTTTCGAAGCTCTTGCTAAACCGTTTGCCATCCAAACCGTACCACCTCGCTGCCCACCGGAATGGTCGCTCCCGCGGCCATGCACTCTTGGGCAACGGCCTGCCAGACTTGTCGATGGGAATCGCTCCGTGGTACTTGCGATACACACCGACCTTTTCAGTCGCCATGCTGCACCTCCTGGCCCACAAGGGCCCAAGGTCACCACGGACGACTGACCCAGCTTTCAAGCTTATCAGATCTGCCGCCGCGGTGAGAAGAGGGAAATCAGGGCTCCGCGCCACCAGCAATCAAATCGGTCGAACTCGACCGCTGGATGTGTTAGGGAATACGCCGCCATGCGATGGACCAGCGGTTCTTGCGTGGCCGATCGGACGGCTCAGCTCCGTGTCGGCAGACGTCTAATGACTGGTGGCAACGCAAGATATCGCGGCGGATTGTGCGTTGCGCTCTTGTAGAAGCCACGACTAGTGCACATGACGAATGACTTCCGCGCACCATAGCGGTGCCAGCAGCGTGATTGGGAGGCGACCATGGGCTCCTGCGAACGTGATGTCGGATCCGCACCCATTCAATGGCTGGGCGACGTGACCATCATTGCAGCTGCTTGCTGGCCCCTGTTGCTGAAATGGCACGGTGTGTCAGATACGTACGTGCTACAGGTCAGCGTCCGTCGATCGAAAACTGTGCGGTTCTTGTTTAATCACCCCGGACGCGCCTCTGGCCTGTTGATGCCGGAGGAACAGCGGGACCCTGACCGCCGGGCAAGTCCGGGGCCAGCCGGTGCATGCTGTGTGGCACAGTGGTTCGCCTTGCCGGAACGGTGGAGTAGAGAGCCGTAAAACCCGCAGAAAGGAGGATTCAAAGGACTCCATGAACGGTCCAACGTGGGTAGGACTACGGCGTTGCTGGACGGTTACCTGGCCATTCACCGGCGATGATGGCGCCACTTTAGTGGTTGGATGCAAACTGAATACCAGATGACTCGATGGTCAGATTGGAGGTTCCAATGAAGAGCACGTTGATTGTCAGTCTGATGCTTCTCGCAGCCCTCATTCCTGTTGCGAGCGTCCAGGCAGAGAAGCAGGAAGGGGTGATGCAAAAGACACCGGCAGCGTCACTCGATGTCGCCGTTCCTGAGAATGCCACGCGTGCGTTCGATCCCGTGTACGCTCCTTACGCGGGTTATGGGTCAGTAACGGTTCTAAATGACGGCGTCATCCTCGTTCGGATCGACGGCGACCCACCAGCGTCCGACGGTGCTCAGGGGCGTGAGCCACTCGAGAGCTACGCGCTCGCGATGGGGACCGAAGGGCTCTCCTTGGTTAATGCAGGTAGCTTCTGGTTCCTGGATCACAAGGGAGACGCCCTGACGCAGCGCGGTCTGTCGACAGCGGAGGTCTCCCAGATACCGCTCGGTGGCAAGTCTGAGGCGGAGCCCGATGGATGCCAGCGTCAGGCCGTGCTGACGATCAAGGGCGACCTGCTGTTCGACTGGGTCCCCGAGACAAGTAGTGGTTACATCCATGTCGCAACGGAAGACGGATCGCGCGAGTTCGAAGCCGAATTTGCCGCCCATGATCAGAGCGGCACGTTGTCGATTGGTGGTATCTTCCGCAGCCGCGGTTGGTGCGAGGTTGACTGCCCCCAGGGTCACTGCGAGATCTGGTGCAGTTTCTTTGGCATCATTCGCCAGGCGCGCTGCTACTGTGACGGGCTTGGACAACCCGTCTGTGAATGCCTCGGTTTGAGTGGGGATTTCCAGATTGTGGTACGGCAGCTGCTGAAACGGAGTTGGACGCCTCGCCGGCAGACGACCCTTTCGAAACTGAGTGACGTACACAGACACGCGATGATTCCGCGGATCACATAAGGAGACCCCCGTGGGGTGGTCGTCGGGCCACGTGGCTTCGGATTGGGCGTCACGGCCGGAGCGACTGTCCGCGGCCACTCCACGCTACTCGCTGACACCAGACATCCTGACATTCCCGTAGTCGGTTATGACCATCGTGGAGCTGAATCGGAAAGCAGCGCGCCCAGCAAACACCCGCGAATCACAGCCCCGCACACAGGCTGGCACGTATCTCGTTCCGTCAGATTTGTCGTGTTCTATGACCGTGCCCGAAGGCTGCAACGGCCCGAGAAACACCTACAAAAGCAGCGTTTCTTCTTCGCTGGTCAGGATGTCTGGACACAGTCTTCTGACCTGCGTCAGCGCGCGGGACCGCATCAACCCGGGTCACCGATCAGGATGAACGCCGCCCAATAGTACGGGTGCTCGTAGGGATGAGCGCCTGCCGCCGATTCGCTCACGGGCGGGCGCTCACGGACCGTGCCGCGGTCGTCGCTGGCTGGTAGCTGGGACACCAACTCGGTGATCTCGTCGTTCGTCGAGGAGCGCAGCCACAGCTTGGCCTCTCGCAGCGCCGCGGCCTTCGGCATCGGTTGACCGGCAGCGTAGGTACGACCCGCGATGTCGCGCGCCTCGTCGAACTCGCCCAGCAGGTTCTCGTAGAACCGCGTCATCAACACAGCCGTCGCCGTGTCGTCCACCTTCCACAGGCTCGCCACCACCGTCCGCGCTCCGGCGAAGAAAAACCCCAGCGGCAGCGACATCACGCTGTCGCCCCGGCGGATGCCGCGCTGCGTGTCGCAGGCGCTCAGCACCACCAGCTCACAGTTGTCGAGCCGGCCGGTCCACCTGGATATCAGATCCTGTAGCCGCAGGAAGCCAATGTCACCCGCCGTCGGCGTCTCCGGCTGCGTCAGCGCCAGGCTGGCATCGTAGGGGCGCTCGGCACTGCCCATCAGCCCGTGCGTGGCCAGGTGCAGGTAGCGCACGCCGGCGACACGTTCGCTCAGGTTGGCGATGGTGGCCTGCTCATCCAGCAGCAGACAGGCCGCTGGCGACGTGAACGTGGCATCATGCGCCTGCCGCGCGGCTGCCTGCGCGAACAGCGCCGCGATCGCCTCGGCTTCGCGACGTGTACCCGGCAGAGGCACCAGCGAGCCGCCGAAGAGGCGCACCTGGTCGAGCGCGTTGGCCTCGGCCGCCATCGCGTCGAAGCCACGCTCGAGCCGGGTCATCGAGCGGAGGATCTCGGCGGGGTTGCCCGGCTGAATCTGCACGCCCATTCCGGCCCGGCGGCAGTTCGACTTCCGCTTCCTGACCGTCGCGCCAGTAGGCGATCTTGACCGCTTCATCCGCCGGACGCTCGCCCTTCGCGATGGCTTCATTGACGGAGCCGAGTGCCTCAACCAGCGCGGCCTGTCCATCCAGCTCCCGATCGTCATAGCGCAGCAGCACGTCGCCCCGCCGCAACCCGACCTTGGCAGCGTTGCCGCCCTCGGGCGCGGCGACCACCAGGCACGCCTTGTTCGGGATAGTCCGGCTCCTGATACCCCCGCTCAAAGACCGGGTCGCCGAGCAGCAGCGCGATCGGCCGGCCTTGAGTCTGTTGCCTTGGCAACTTGTGGCCGCGTGGTCTTTCGGTTGACGTACACCGTCGCCGAAGGCGCGTAGACGATGGTCTTGTCCGCCAGCGCCGGCACGGATTCGGTGAGCATCTCGATTGGGATGTCGTTCAATGGACCGTCTGGCAGAATGACCAGCCGCCGAACGCCGCTGACTGCCGCGCACACCGGCTCCGGGAACAACGCCGCGGCCAGCTCGCGCGTCTTCGCCGGATCCAGCGCGCTCGCTGCGCTCGATCGAATCGCGATCGCCTCGCGGACCTCACCGGCGAGCTCGCTAAGTTGTTTGACCGCGTCCTTGTCGCTTGCCACGATCACCGCACCGGTTGTGTCCCCCGTAGCACTGGCCACTAGTATGCTGTCGCCGCCCCAACTGAAGCTGACGACGGCCTCGTCTGGCGAAAGCCCACGGAGAATCTCGTCTGTGGTCAACGCCTGGGCAACAGGAAACAGGTCCCGCAGTTCGGTCAGCACAGCGATGCCGGCCTGCGTAAGTTCCTGGCGTTTGCGCTTCACGTCTTCGAGCAGCCCAGCGATCTGCTGGTCATACTCGGCGAGCTGGCGGGCTTTGGTTTGAGCGTCGAGGTTCTCGCGGCGCTCCAGCGTGTCGCGTTCCTTGCGCCGGCTGGCCAGCAGCGCCTCGGTCGAGGTCAGATCGATGCGGGCCTGCTCCTCAGCAGCCTCGGCCTCGGCGAGGCGCCGCGAGCGCTCCGCATCCCCGAGTGCCTCAGTTTCGGCTACCAAGTCGCGCCCGGAGCGTTCGAGCAGGTCCAGGGCCGCCCGCGCCCGCCCACGCTCCAGGACCTTCAGCACCTCGGCCTCACGATGGAGTTGGGCAAGTACGTTCGTGTACGCGTGGGCACGGGCACTGAGATCGAGCACGCCCGCGAAGGCGGCTCGTTCCTGCTCGCCGCCGATGATCTGCGTGCGCAGCCGTTCGCTCATGTCGAACGCGTCGCGGAATAACAGCTCCGCTTCGGCCAGCGCGCCGCGGTCCTGGAGAATGTGCGCCAAGTTGTTAAGGCCCGCCGCCACGCGCGGTTCATCGGCGGGGAAACACCGCCCGCAAGATCGTTAGCGCGTCGCGGCAGAGCGGCTCGGCCTCGGCAAGTGCCCCGCGGGCCCTCAGGATTAGCGCCAGGTTGTTCAGGCTCACCGCCACGTACGCGTGGTCGCCCGGGAACACTCGCTGAACCATCGTCAAGCCATCGCGAAAGAGCAGCTCGGCCTCGGCAGGCGCTCCACGGGCCCAGAGGACACCCGCGAGGTTGTTCATGCCCAGTGCCACGCCCGGATGGTCCCCGGGGAATAGCCGCTGCTTCATGGCCAGCGCGTCGCGGTAAGATGCCTCGGCTTCAGCCAACGCCCCGCGCGCCTCAAAAACTCGTGCCAGGTTGCGTCAGGCCTGCTGCCACGTTCGGATGGTCGCGGGGGAGACACCGCCGCAACATCATTAGCGCGTCGCGGCAGAGCGGCTCGGCCTCGGCCAGCGCCCCGCGCGCCCGAAGAATGGCCGCCAAGTTGTTCATGCCAATCCCCACGTTCGGATGGTCGCCAGGGAAGAGCCGTTGCCACATCGCCAGTGCGTCGCGGTAGAGTGGTTCAGCCTCGGCCAGTGCCCCACTGGTCTCGAGGACGGCTGCGAGGTTGCTCAGGCCGGCCGCCACGTCCGGATGGTCCCCGGGGAATAGCCGCTGCTTCATGGCCAGCGCGTCGCGGAAGAGCGCCTCAGACTCCGGCAGCGCCCCGCGGTGCCCCAGGCAGTGTGCGAGGTCGTTCAGGCTGGTCGCCACGTCGGGATCGTCGCCGGAAAACAACCGCTGGTTCATCGTCAGCGCGTCGCGGCAGAGCGGCTCGGCCTCGGCCATCGCCCCGCGGGCTTGGAGAGGGCTCGCTAGGTTGCCCAGGCTCGTCGCCACGGCCGGATGGTCGCCGGGGAAGAGCCGCTGGCGCATCGCTAGCGCCTCGCGGATCAGCAACTCGGCCTCGTCCAGCGACCCACGGGTTTTGAGAATGACCGCTACATTGTTCATACTCGTCGCCACGTCCGGATGGTCACCGGGGAAGAGCCGCTGACGGATCGCCAACTGGCTACGCCCGATGGCGAGCGCACCGTCGTACTGGCCCTTGCTCGAAGAGCCTGTGAAGGTCAATCGCGCGTACGTCAGCGCTGGACAGCTTACGGCGGCTGCTCATCGGCAGCTCGCGCAGGTACTTCAGGGACGTCGCGCGCAGCTGGGCATCGACCACTTCATGCCAGTCCTGCGCCTGGCCGGCCTGGGTGCGCAGCTCGACCTCCTGCTCGGCCATGCGGGGTTGCTTCATCCAGCGTCTGCTCCTTCAACTGTGCATCGCCGCCCATGACCCCCTTCCGCATCAACTCGTCAATCCGCCTGTTCAGTTGCTCAATCTGCTGGGCTACATCCTCCGGCAGCGTTGGCAGCTTCGGTCGGCGTTCCGGGTGCTCGAGGTCATCGAGGATCTGCTCGACCGACGGGATCGGCTCGCGGCTGGCGATGATCTCTTCCACCGTCGGCGGATCCAGCTCGGCGATGAACGCGTCGAGGTCGAACTCCTCCCCGATCTTCAGGAACTCCTCGTCGCTCATGAACCGCTCTTCAGCCGGCTGCGTCTCCGGCATGTCCCCCAGCGCTGGCAAAGTCAACAGCACGGCGGCGAGCATTCCAGCGACAATTGCCCAATGGCGTGGTGTGCGGCACATGATATGCGCCCCCTTTCTTGCCCCAAGCCCAATCTGAAGTGACAAGTGAGATTCTACCGCGCGGCAGCTCCGTAGCAAGGCGACAGAATCGCCGGACCCGGAAGCCGACGAACCGCATGATGCATGCACTCGGGATGCCCTGCCGGCAGCGCGGAGTCTGACCGTGGATTGCGTGTTGCGCTCGCGGTGGGAATTGCGACTGGCGTATATAAAGGGCCACTGCCGCCCGGCTCACAGTGCTGGCGGCACATCGGGAGATGACCATGCGATTCTGCGAACGTAATGTTGATTACACACTCGTTCAACTGCTGAGCGTCCTCGTCACCGTTGCGGTCCAGCTCTGCATCCTGTTGCCGCCTTTGAGCGGCTCGGGCTCGGAAAAGGACCAGGTTGCTTGTCCGGTTCAGCGGGAGCGGTTGGCCGTTTTCCACCAGCAATCGGGGACAAACACGCGCGACGCCAGCTCCGTCGACTCGCCGCCGCGTTCTCAGCAGCAGGGCGCCAACCACCACTCCGATGCCAGCCAGGGCGCCGCGCCGGTGGAGTTTCGTGGCCGATAGCACGCCACGGGAGCGCGCCTTTGCCATAGGCGATCCTTACGGCGTCGGCTGCCCTTCGGTCTCGTCTCCTGTTCCCTCAGCCCCGGGACCGGTCGTCTCCGTCGGCAGGACTGGAAACGCGATGGCCTGGATCGTGTCGACGTTGGGGGTGGCCTGCAATTGTCGGCAGACATCCGCAAACAGCTTTGGCGGCGCGGCCCGTTCGCGGATCGTGCCCCGAGCGGATGGGGCCATACTGAAGCGCTTACCATCGAAACGCCAGACGCCCTTGGCATGCACGGCCTGCCATGGCAGAGCGCCGACTCGCAATATCCACTCGTCATAAGGCGGCAGCGGCTTGTGCGACACGATCAGAACGAACGCCTGGAGGCCGACACCGTCGTTCAGACCGAAGTAGTCTCTCTCCCCGGCCGGGTAGATGAGCTCATCGAGCAGTGCCGGCGGTGTGCGCTCATCCTCAGGGTAGCAGCGCTGCAGGGCGCCATTGGGATTGAAGGCGAGGAGATAGCAGTACGCTGGCCGCGGCAGCTTGACGTTAATGCGTACATCGTCGTCGAACAACGCATCGGTTGAGTCTTCGCCAATAGTACCCAAGGCACGAAAGTCATCGATGGAATACTCGCGGTATAGACTGATCTTCAAATCTGAGGATGTGATGGTGGGCGCGTCGTGCCAAGCGCGCCAGATGCGATAGGCGCGCTCGGTGCTCACTGAGCTGTCGCGGTACGACCGCCACGCATCAGCGCTGAAGATAGCGGCAGTGGCGAGGACCAGCACGCTTAGCGTTCCGGCCAACACCACGAGCTGGTGCTGGCGCAGACGCTTGCACAGCACGTACCATGAACTGTCACGCCTCGCTTCGATCGGCTCGCCATCCAGGTAACGTCGGATGTCAGCCGCCAGCGCCCCGGCGCTCTGGTAACGTCTGGCGGGCTCCTTCGCCAACGCCGTCAGCACGATCGTCTCGGCGTCGCCCCGCAGAACCCGGCTGATGGTGCTTGGCTTTCGCGGTGGCTGCTCACAGATCACGCGGGCTACCTCGTGCGAAAGTGCCCGGCTCAGGACATACGGCAATTTGTCAGTCAACAGCTCGTAGAGCATCACGCCTAGTGAGTACACGTCGCTGCGGGCGTCGATCCGGTCCGGCTCGCCGCGGGCTTGCTCGGGGCTCATGTACGTCGGCGTGCCCATGATGCGCCCAGTCTCGGCGTCGAGCGTCGTCTGTGTCAGGTCCACATCGGTGATGCGCGCCAGACCGAAGTCCAGGATCTTCGGATTGCCATCGGCGTCGATGAGTATGTTCGACGGCTTGAGATCCCGATGGATCACCTCGTGCTCATGAGCATAGTGGACGGCGTCACAGATCCGCGCGAACAACTCGAGCCGGCGTTTGATAGGAACGTGGTTCTCGCGGACGTATCGCGTCAGCGGAACGCCATCAACGAGCTCCATGGTGAAGAACGGTTGCCCATCCTCGGTTTGGCCGGTTTCGTAGATCGTGGCGATGGCCGGGTGATTCAGCCGGGCCAGCGTGTTAATCTCCCGGCGAAACAGCTTGCTGCGATACTCGTCGCCGGAGACCTTCTGGCCAAGGAGCTTGAGGGCGACGTGCCGCTGCGGGTCCTGCTGCTGGGCTTCGTAAACCACGCCCATCCCGCCGCGGCCGATCTCGCGGATGATCTTGTATCCCGGAGCGGCGGATTCGCTGGCTATGGTGACAGTGGGCGCCGTATCGGGGCTGACGACGCCAGCCAGCAACTCACCGACGCCGGGGCCGGTCATGTCATCCGAAGCCACCAGATTCTCGAGCTCCGACGAGTCGCCGCGCCAGAACGCCTCCAGGGCATGCTCGACCTGGTCGGCGTATTGCTCGGAACCTTCATGTTCTGGCGGAGGTCTGCATCGTTACGGGCTCTTCTCGCCGGCTCCTTGCCGTCCGGGGTTCGGCACCTCCTCGCCTTGACTGGGGCCGGGTTGCGAAGCAGCACCGTTGGCCACCGAATCCGGGCTCTCAACATCATCCGTGTCTGACTGTTTGACCGCCTCCAGTTTCGCCCGCCACTCGGCGGCCTTCTGGTCGTAGCCCTTTTCCGGCTCGGCGGGCGTGCCAGGTATCGAAGAGCTGGACGATGCGCTCGTGGGCCTCGCGGAGGCGTGCCGTGCGGAAGCGGTCCGGGATATCCTCCGATTTCTCTTGGAGGCCAGCTAGTCCACCCACGAGCAGCGGCCGGGCCTCCGTAAACGCGCCTCGCCCGACCAGGGCCTCTCCGAGTACACTCTTCGCGGAGAAGGTCAGCCAGTGGCCCTCTTCCAGTATGTCCTGCCGCAACTTCAAGCACTCTCGCAGCACGGGTTCCGCCTCGGCAGACCTCTCCTGTGCGACGAGATTCACCCCCAATTGTATGAGCGAACTCGCCGTCTCCGGATCCTTGTCGCCCAGCACCCGGCGACGGCCAGCCACGACCTCGCGGTACAGTGCTTCGGCCTCAGCCAGCAGACCTTGCTCCTCCAGCAATAACGCCAAGTTACGCATGGAGGCGAGCGTATCCGGGTGGTCGTCGCCCAGCACGCGGCGGCGGCCCTCAAGCGCCTCGCGGCGATAGCCAAGAGCCTGTTCGAGCTTGCCCATCCTCCGGAACAGGCCGCCCATGTTGTCGATCGACTTCAGCGTATCTGGATGATCGTTACCGAGCACGCGACGGCAGCCCTCAAGCGCCTCGCGGCGATAGCCAAGAGCCTGTTCGAGCTTGCCCATCCTCCGGAACAGGCCGCCCATGTTGTCGATCGACTTCAGCGTATCTGGATGATCGTTACCGAGCACGCGACGGCAGCCCTCAAGCGCCTCGCGGTGGTACGACACAGCCTCGGCCAGCTTGCCCTGGTACACGAGCAGACCGCCTACAGCGCGGATCGACGTCAGCGTATCAGGGTGATCGTTGCCGAGCGCGCGACGGCAACCCTCAAGCGCCTCGCAGTAGTACGACTCGGCCTCAGCCAGCTTGCCTTGGCGCACGGAGCAGACCGCCCATGTTGTGGATCGAGGCCAGCGTGTCCGGGTGATCTTCGCCCAGCACCCGGCGGTGGCCCTCCAGCGATTCGCGGTAGTACGGTTCGGCCTCGGCCAGTTTGCCCTGGGCCTGGAGCAGGGCGCCCATGTCGTTTATGGAGGTCAGCGTGTTCGGATGATCGTCGCCCAGCACGCGGCGGCGGCCGTCTAATGCCTCACGACAGAATCCTTCGGCTTCGGCTGGCTTGCGCTGGGACTCGAGTAGCCAGGCCATGTGGCCTATCGACCTCAACGTGTCTGGGTGGTCGTCGCCGAGCACACGGCGGCGACCCTCCAGCGCCTGGCGGAAATACGGCTCGCTTTCGACCAGCTTACTCTGTAAATACAGCACGTAGCCCATGTTGTCGATCGAGGCCAGCGTGTCCGGGTGGTCCACGCCAAGCTCAGCCCGGCGGGTGTCCAACGCGGCTTCCTGCAAGGGTGTCGCCAGTAGGTACCGGCCTATCTTGCAGTATGTGGTCGCCACGGTTTGCTGGAGTGCCGCGCGGACCAGGGTCTGATCGGCGAAGTCCGTCTCGATCGCCCTCGCTGCTCTACCGAGCAACTGCTCGTCCACAAAGCTCACGGCGATGTCTGTGGCGTTCGCGCGGTGTAGCGTGTAATTGAGACCATCGATCACAGAGTCAATCTCCGCAGGCGATATGCCCTCTGCTTCCAACGACTCGCGTACCTGGGCGCGCAAGTCGTCGAACAGAGCCCGCCCAAGTTGCCGCGCGTCGATCTCGCCGAGCATGGATTCCTGGAACTCGGTGACGATCCTCAGCTCGTCAGCGCGTTTTTGGGTTTCGGCCTGCGCTTCGCGGGCCCGGTCCCGCGCCGCAAGGGCGTCCTCCTTCGCGCGCCGCTCGCTCTCCGCCAATTGGCGATTGCGCTCCGCCTGGATGGACATCAGAGCGCCAGATCCAACGGCCACAACGAACAGCACACCCACGAACGCAAATGCGGCCTTGTGCCGGGCCACCAGTTTGCGGAATTGGTACAGCGCTCTCGGTGGACGGGCCTGGATTGGTTGGTCGGTTAGATAACGCTCAATGTCCTCCGCGAATGCGGTCGCGCTCTGGTAGCGGCGACGCGGTTCCTTTTCCAGGGCCTTTAGCGCGATAGTCTCCAGGTCGCCGCGAAGCTGGCGGATAATCGTGCTCGGCTTGCGCGGCGGCGCTTCGCAGATCACGCGGACGGCCTCGTGCAGCATCGCCTGGCCGAGTTCGTACGGCCGCTGGTCGGTCATCAGCTCGTAGAGGATTACGCCGAGGGAGTAAACGTCGCTGCGCAGGTCGATCTCGTCCGGGTTGCCGCGAGCTTGCTCCGGGCTCATGTACGGCAGCGTGCCCTGGATCTTGCCGATCTCCGTCACCACCGTCGTTACAGCGATGTCCGCGTCGGTGATCTTCGCCAGACCAAAGTCGAGGATCTTCGGGTTACCGTCGGCGTCGATCAGGATGTTGCCCGGCTTGAGGTCGCGATGCATGACGCCGCGCTGGTGAGCGTAGTTGATGGCCTCACAGATCTTGCAGAACAGGGCCAGGCGCTCGCGGATTGGCGGCTTTTTCACGCTGACGTACTTCAGCAGCGGCACGCCGCGGACCAGTTCCATCGCGAAGAAGTGCTGCCCATCGTCGGTTCGGCCGGCCTCGTAGATTCCGCCGATGAACGGGTGTTTGAGCCGGGCCAAGGCTTGAGCCTCACGCTGGAAGAGGCGTACGTGGTGCTCGTCAACGTACGCACCGCCACGCACGACCTTGAGCGCCACCGGTCGGCGCGGGCTCTGTTGCTCGGCCTCGTAGACCACCCCCATGCCGCCCCGACCCAACTCGCGGATGATGCGGTAGTCGCCGATTTGTGTCGGCCGGCGCGTCTTGGCAGAGGGATCATTGCGCTGGCCGACGACACCGCCGAGCAACTTGGCGACAGGTGGTACGGTCGCGTCATCCGAGTCCACCAGTAGCTCCTCGAGCGGGATGCTGTTGCCGCCCCAGAACGCCTTGAGGGCCTCCTCCACCTTGTCGGCGTATGCTTCTTCGGAGGGATCATGTTCCGGGGGCTTGGCCATCGCGGTGCCCGATCGTTGAGGTGCCGATCATGTTTCGTCGCAACGCACGCACGGCGCGAATCAGGAGCATCGACGCGGCTGGCCGCGATTTGTCGAGTTGCTCGGCGATCTCGGCCATCGGCAACTGGTCGAAGAACGCCAGCGTGATGATTTGGCGATATTCCGCCTTGAGCTGCCCCAGCTCTCTCAGGAGGATCGCAACCTGCTCGGCTCGGTCGGCCGCGCTCCGGGGCGTGGTGTCCGACGCCGAGAGCAATTGCCACAACCCGCCGGCATGTGAAAAGGCGGTCACGGTGGAGTCCAGCGAACGGGCCAGCGGGTGCTGCTTCCCTCCTTCGCCGCGGCCGCGCAGAAGATCAGCAACCTTGCGCGCGACGATGCCGGAGGCATAGGCCCTCAGCCCGGCGACGGTTCGACGCTCCAGGCGAGCGATGCCCTCGGAGAGCGCCGTCATCACGAGCTGGGCCGTGTCATCGACGGCGTGTAACTGCGCGGGTGTGGGGCTGAGTCGGGCTGCGACCATCAGTCGTACCTGCGTTTGCAGCGCTTCCAGGAGCCGAGAGAGATCCTCCCGCGACCCCTCGGCCGCTGCGCGAACGGTATCGTCAGTGAGCCCAGCCACCCCTTGCATAGTGACGGCTATTGTAACCGATACCGGCACCAGGGGAAGCAAGGTCGGCCCGGGATGTGGGCCGTCGATCTAAATCAATCGGCTCTGCAAGTTCTAGTCGCGGCTTAGCGTGGTGCGCAACGCATCGAGCACGGCAATCCGCATCGGGCAACGACCAGATGCCAACACTTTGTCAATTGCGCGTTGCGCACCACTGCCACCTGGCGACTACCTATGCAAGCACGCCGCTGAGATAGCCACTCATCGCCCGCCGGCCGCGTGCCTTCTGTTCGCAATGGTGCCCCGGTCTAGCGTGGCCGTAAGGGGCGCGGTATACGCCGGGACGTTCTGGTGGCCTCCATGGGTTGGCCATCACACGTGGCGCGAATGTACGCGTTCAGCAACAATAGGAGAATCGCGATGGGTGCGCAGAATATTCACGGGCGACGAGCCGCCGTGGTGCTGGCATTCTTGTTCCGCACGGCGACCGGAAAGGCGGGTGGCATGCGCGGACTTGCGACGCTGACGGGGTGCGCGGGTTTGCTATTGGTCTACGCACACCCCGCACAGGCGGACGTGTTCAATATGGCCGACGGCCTGACGAGCCTGGAGACCGTCACCGTGGGCAACCCGGGCAATGCCGAGGACACAGAAGTTATGCAAGACGGCACTACCGGCTATGGCGCCGTGGACTACGTGTACAAGATCGGCAAGTACGAGGTGACGGCTGGCCAGTACACGGAGTTCCTAAACGCCATTGCCGCCACGGACACCTACGGGCTGTATAACGAAGCCATGGCCGACGTAAGTGACTGGGTCCGCGGCTGCAATATCCAGCGTCACGGCAGCCCGGGCAGCTACACGTACAGTGTGGCTCCAGACTGGGCAAACCGTCCCGTGAATTTCGTTTCCTGGGGCGACGCGGCGCGGTTTTGCAACTGGCTGCACAATGACCAGCCGTCGGGGCTCCAGGGGCTCACCACGACGGAAGATGGTTCGTATGTCCTCAACGGGGCAGTGAGTGACGCCGACCTGTTGGCCGTTGCGCGTGAACCGGATGCCACGTGGGTGATTCCGTCGGAGGACGAGTGGTACAAGGCGGCGTATCACTATAACGACGGCCTGACAGGGAACTACTTCTACTACCCGATGGGCAGCGACACGACCCCGGACAATGGGCATCCAGCCGGAGACACCGGAAACTCAGCGAATTTCTACGACTTCGATCTTCATTACCCGTGGCAGTACACGATCGGCGGTCCGTACTGGCGCACAGAGGTCGGGTACTTCGGACTGTCCGACAGTCCGTATGGTACGTTTGACCAAGGGGGTAACGTCATCGAGTGGAATGAGGCGGTCATCGGTGTGGCACGTGGGAGACGGGGCGGGTCCTTCGGCACAAACTACTTCGCGCTACTCTCGGTGTTTCGCGGCTACGGTGCCCCGATCCACGAGTACGCCCCCATCGGGTTCCGCGTCGCCGGAGTCGCGCCCATCGGCGACCTCAACTGCGACGGCTGGGTCAACAACGGCGACATCGACGCGTTTGCCCTGGCTCTGTCCGATCCGGTCCAGTACGCTGCCGATTATCCGGATTGCGATATTGTGCTGGGCGACATCAATGGGGACGGCTGGGTCAATAATGGTGACATCGACCAGTTTGTGGCGCTGCTCGTAGGCCTTTGAGGTTCCGTTCGCCACAAGCCGCAGATGCCGATACATGGCCCACCGCGACGCCACGGTGGATCAAACCGGGTTGCGGCCTGCGCTCAGCTTCTGCCACGGTCACGGTCACATTCCGAAGAGGGCCTACGGCACTTCTGGTCCGCGGGATGGGGGAACACGGCGCCATGCAACGTCCGCGACCGCCGCAACCTTGTCGGGTGGCGGACGCGCCACGTGTACAGACGATCGCGCGGGCTACCCGCGCGAGGTTCAGTTGGAATCTACATCATTCGACGCATCAGTCTCGCGCCGCCGGCGACGTCGTTGCTCGACTTCGTCGATGAGGCGGCGCGCCTTCTCCGCGTCCACCTCATTGACCCACACGGTCGGCGCGGTGGTCGGTCCACAGGGCACGCCGCCCTGTGCGATGTTCAGCAGCTCGCCTTGCACAACTGCCTTGATTCCATGATCTTCGAGCATGTTGCATACAAGCTGCGCGTCGGCGAGATCCGCCGCTATGTAAACCTCGATCATCTGCATCTCCCACAACAAGCCGCGTGTATGTCACGTGACTCAAGCGCCGCGAGATAGGTCATACTCAGCATGACTTCGTCGCTGGTGAATGATACCGATACACGCCGAAAGTGCCGCGCCGATTTGTAGCCGGCGAGCAATGTCAATTGGCTCTGATGCTTCCCGTCGCGGTTTCGCAAAGCGCGTCACACCTCGAGCGCGAGAATCTACAGCAGCGAACCAGTCCAGCCCGACAGTTCTCTGTCTTTTTACACCACGGCGCGTTGCGCACCGGCACGTTTGGCTGACTGGCTATATCGGCAGGCCGTCACAATGGCGACTCAGCGGTCAGCGACCTTCGACCGCGTTGTCCGCTCGGGCAGCCGAAAGCCGCCTGGATTGAATACCGCAGTGCCGCGTTGGTCGTGCCGGCACCATCGGCAGGCAGGCTGACAAGTGAGAACCAACAGAGGCCTTGTGGAACTGGAGACGACAGATGAACAAGGACCGAAGAATCCTGAGAAGCATGATTGGCGCGTCGATCGCATTGCTGTTGCTGCCCGCGAGTGTGCTGAACGCGGCCGACGAATCTCTCGCGCCCACGGCCGTCGTCGCGGCGTCGGCCGCCACAATCAACAACCCTAGCTTCGAGGACGAACCCGACGGCACAATGCCAAACGGAATCAGCACCTCCGACACCTCGACCTGGGGCATGCCAGCAGACTGGTCTTGGCGAAACCAGGGCGCCACCAACGGCCACGGCGTTCGGTTCTATGACCCTGTCGGCTGGCGTTCGGACGGGGATTGGTCGCTGTATGTTTTCGCCAGCACCGCGGGCCCACACGTCCCGGGGGACTATCTCGAGTTCTATCAGGCCATTGATCTGACCGACGTGCCAGCGATAGCGTTCGACGTCAATCTGCTTGGCGGTGGCCACACCAACAGTTACTTCGCGGTCGGACAGTCCAAACTGTGGGTCAATAACCTCGGAGGCACTCATTACGACGTGGTCGTGGACGTCAGCACATTTTCAGGTTTGCACGAGATCGCCGTCGGTGTCGAGGTCTTCGAGCAGTACGGGTGTTCGGCGGACGGCTGGACATATTTCGACAACCTGCGGATTGTGCCTGAACCCGGTGGCTTGCTGTTGCTTGCCATGGCCGCCGCCAGACGGCGGCAGCTTGCCTGACGATGGGCCCTTGATGTCGAAACTGGCACAGATCCAAGAGCGGTCCGAGGGGCGTGTTCTCCTCGGACTCGCTCTTGATTGAGCCTCGCTGTCATGCGCTCTGGAGGCTATCCCGGGTCGCCGATCAGAATGAAGGCCGCCCAGTAGTACGGGTGTTCGTAGGGATGGACGGTCTCCGGCGAACTGACCCGCGTTTGCCGCTGGCGGATCGAGCCGCGTGTCGCATCGTCTGGCAGTTGCCTGGCCAGCTCGTAAGCCTCGTCAGCCGTCAGCGAACGCAGCCACTGCTTAGCTTCACGCAGCGCTGCAGCCTTGGGAATCTCACTGCCAGCTGCGAAGGTCCGCCCGCCGATTTCGCGCGGCTTGTCGTAGCTCCCCAGCAAGTTCTCATAGAACCGCGTCATCAGCAGCGCCGTTGCTGTGTCATCCACTTTCCACAGGCTGGCCACGACAGTCGGTGCCCCGGCGTAGAAGAAGCCCCACGGTAACGCCATCACACTGTCGCCGACCTTGACGCCGCGCTGCGTGTCACACGCAGACAGTACGACCAGCTCGCACTCGCTGAGTTTGCCACGCCATCTGGCGATCAGGCGGTCCAGCGTCAGGAAGCCGATGTCGTCCCGCGTCGGCGTGTCGGGCTGGGTGAGCGCCAGGCTGGCGTCGTAGGGGCGTTCGCTCGAGCCGGTCAGGCCATGCGTGGCGAGGTGCAGGATCCGCTTACCATTAGCCGCGGCCTCAAGTTGACCGACCGTCGCGTCCTCCTGGAGCAAGATCGTAGCCGAGCCATTCGTGCCTTCGATCAGTGTCGTGATCGCCAGCGCCTCGCGCTCGGTACCAAGCAAGGGCTGCAACGCGCCGCCGTGCAGACGCACCTGATCGGTCGCGCTGATCTCGGCCACTGCCTGATCGTGGCCGCGGGAACGCATCGCCATGAGGCGCAGGCCGGAGTCTGGGGCACCGCGATCCAGTTGCACTCCCATCTTGCCGGGCGGCAGCTTGGCTTCCTCTGTCCGGCCATCGCGCCAGTAAGTAACCGGAACCGGCGTGTCCGCGTCGCGTTGGCCCGCTGCGACTGCTTCACTGACCTCGCCCAGTGTGGTGACCAGCACATCGAAATCCTTGGCCTGCGTTCCCGCATAGCTAAGCAAAACGTCGCCGCGTTGCAGTCCCGCCTTTGCGGCATTCGACTCATCGACCACGCCGCGCACCAACACACCTTGCTGGGGATTAGTCCGGCTCGGGGGCCGCGTTGCGCGCGAAAATCGGGTCGCCCAGCACCACCGCCGATAGCGTGCTGTCGCGCGTCTGTTGACGTGCGGCTTCCCGCCGGTTCAGATACATTGTGGCGGAAGCGGAGTAGACGATATCGGGGCCGGATTCGATCCAGCGCTCGCCTTCGCTGCGCCGCGGCCAGGACGTCAAATGGCAGGCCATGCAACGGGGGCCGTCAGGAAGGACGATCAGGTGGATCGGCGGTTGCGACCTGTGCCCGGACGGACTCCGGAATGAGTTTGTCGGAGAGCGCCACCGCACAGCGGTCTCGATCCACCGTGTTCGCTGAGCCAGCGGGTCGGCTGGCCAGCGCTTCACGGACTTCTTGAGCGAGCTTGGTCAGTTCCTCAACCTCTTCCGTGCCCTTTACTAATGTGAACCCGGCAACGCCCTCGCCCTCGCTCGTCGCATCCTCACCCGCCGCCGCGCCCTGCGTAACGAGCAGCAACACAAACTCGCCGGTCCAGGTGCATCCCAGCACCAGTTCGCCCGGCTCCAGTCCTGCGCGGATTTTCTCGATCGACATTGGCTTGGCGTCTGGAAACAGACCGCGCATGTTGACAAACACATTGGCGGTGGCTTCGCCCAGCGCCCGGCGTTTGGATTTGACGGTGGCGTGCTGCTCGACGATCTGCTCATCGAGCGCTGCAAGGCGCTGGGCCTTCTCTTTGTCGGCCAGGTCGTCGCGCCCCTCGGTGTGCTGGCGCTGCTTCTGTGTGCCCACCAACAGGGCCTCCGCCGTGGTCAGATCGACTTGCGCCTGTTGCTCTCGCTTCAGCGCGTTGTCGAGCGCGGCCACCGCCGCAGGGTCGCCCGCAGCGCGGACTCGTGCCGCCGCCAGCAGATCCAGATCGCTGCGGTCCAGCAGATCCAGCAAGGCCCGGCCGCGGCCCCGTTCAGACGCGCTCCAGGCTTCGGCCGGCTGACTCGTCTGGATCAGCAGCGCCGCCAACCGGGCCGCGATGACTGACAGCCGGAGTTGCTCGGCATACACGGCACGCCCGCGTTCTGCGCCAATGATCCGGGTCCGCAGTCTCTCGGCCACGTCGAGCGCCTCGCGGCAGTACGGCTCGGCCTCAGCCGGCTTGCCCTGCGCGTTAAGCAGGTGGCCCATGTTCATGATCACAAACAGCGTGCTCCGGTCGTCGATGCCCAGCACGCTGCAGTGTCCTTCGAGCGCTTCCCGGAGGTACGGCTCGGCCTCGGCCAGCCTTCCACGATGCTGGAGCAGGGAGCCGAGGTTGTTGAGCGATCTCAGTAGGTCCGGATGGTCGTCGCCCAGCATGCGACGCTGGCCTTCCAGTGCCTCGCGGTAGTAGCCCTCCGCCTCGGCCAGATTGCCCTGCGAATAGAGCAGGTTGCCCATGGCTGCAATCGAGCTCAGCGTGTCCGGGTGGTCGTCGCCCAGTACGCGGCGCTTGCCCTCCAGCGCCTCGCGGTGGTACGTCTCGGCCTCGGCCAGCTTGCCCTGGGACTCGAGCAGGGCGCCCATGTTGTTGATCGAGCCCAGCGTGACCGGGTGGTCATCGCCCAGCACGCGCCGGCGCCCCTCCAGCGCCTCGCGGAAGTAGCCTTCCGCCTCGGCCAGCTTGCCCTGGGCTAGCAGCAGGCCCCCCATGTTGCTGATCGAAGCTAGCGTGTCCGGGTGCTCGTCGCCCAGCACACGGCGGAGACCCTCCAGCGCGTCGCGGTAGTACGCCTCCGCCTCGGCCAGCTTGCCCTGGGACTCGAGCAGGGCGCCCATGTTGTTGATCGAGATCAGCGCGGACGGGTGGTCGTCGCTCAGCACGCGGCGCTTGCCCTCCAGCGCCTCGCGGTGGTACGTCTCGGCCTCGGCCAGCCTGCCCTGGGATTGGAGCAGGTGGCCCATGTTGCCGATCGAGCCGAGTGTATCCGGGTGGTTGTTACCCAACACGCGGCGCTTGCCCTCCAGCGCCTCGCGGTGGTACGTCTCGGCCTCGGCCAGCTTGCCCTGGGACTCGAGCAGGGCGCCCATGTTGTTGATCGAGCCCAGCGTGACCGGGTGGTCATCGCCCAGCACGCGCCGGAGACCCTCTAGCGCCTCGCGGTGGTATATCTCGGCCTCGGCCAGCTTGCCCTGGGCTTGGAGCAGCGTGCCCATGTTGTAGATCGGGATCAGCGTGTCCGGGTGGTCGTCGCGCAGCGTGCGACGGCGGATCTCCAATGTCTTCTGTGTCAGCTCCAACACTTCGGCATATCGCCCCTGAGCATAAAGACCCAAGCTCTTCGAATCGGTCTCGCGGGCTTCCACCAACTCGGCGCGCTCCTCAGGCGAAAGCGAAACACGTTGGCGCAGGTCCTCGACCGTTCGGCGCGCATCTTCTATCTCGTACCACTCCGCCGGGTCGCCATGGGCGTTGGTCCAGCCAGCTTGGTGCTCTCGCCGGATCGCGAGCGCCTCCTCCGCCAGCGGGATCGCCTCGGCGTACTTGTCCTGCTCGTGGAGTTCGTCGATCTGCTTCTCCAACTCCGCCACCTTTTCGGCGACCTCGCCGGTGAGCACTGGCCGGGGCGGCTCGGCTCGGCTCCCCGGCGATTGGGGATTGGTGTCCTTCGGTTCATGAACAGCGGCGTCGGAATTTGGCTGGGTCGCGGGCGGGGCCTTGGCGAGAATCCCTGCAAATGGCGCGAGTATGAGCACGCCGGCGACCAAGACCACCGCATAGGCTGCCGTGTTCCGAGATGTGTACATGGACGTGCCCTCCGTCATGCGACCTTGGGATCAGTAAGGTGCAGGTCACGATTGTACCGTGCGCGGGAGCAGCGGCACAGCGTCCACGC
>CAXXWX010000025.1:0-14325 GCA_963675745.2 Phycisphaerae bacterium | reverse complement strand
TGTAGCCGGCGAGCCCGTCGTTATCCCCGGCCGACGTGCTGGCTTCCAGCGTCCAAATGGACGACGAATCCGGCTGTTCCGTGACGGTCAGATACAGGTCGACCCTCGCGGCGAGCGCGGCCGCGGCCGTGCTCAGCGCGATCGACAGGCGGACTACCATACGGACATGGTCCATCCGAGACATGACGTCTCCTCCTCGGGAAGTGCGGAAGCATCGCGCACCGACTTGCAGTGCGCGTGTCCCTGTCAGTT
This sequence comes from Phycisphaerae bacterium, assembly GCA_963675745.2. Classification (GTDB taxonomy): domain Bacteria; phylum Planctomycetota; class Phycisphaerae; order UBA1845; family Fen-1342; genus JAFGRR01. The sequence goes on along the minus strand of CAXXWX010000025.1, from coordinate 14,073 downwards.
GAAGAGGAATGCCGGCCACGGACCGTCGAAGAAGTGATGCAAATGGAAGTCGGCACGCGCGATTCCAGCGCATAACTAGTTTACAATGCGGAGCTTACGGCGGCACCGGAGTTGCGAGATTCTCGCTGCGGACGAGCGAGAATCTCGCTGTCTCGGGATGGCTTGGCCGAGCTCGCCACACGTTCGAGGCAGCCGTCATGTCGGTGCCCGCATCGAATATCGCAGACGACGCGACGGTTACAGCCACGAAATCCTCTCCAACGCAGTAAGATGTCGATTGGGACACGCACGATGCGCACCGACGAACCGCCAGCCAGCGCGGATCAGGCCTTCCTCGACGCGGTCTTCGACGAAGCCGTGTCGCGGATCGAGGAGGGCGCGCCGCTCGATGTGGGGGAGTGGGCGCGCGGTCATGAGACGCTGCTGCCGCAGATCGAGGAGATGCTGCACCTCGCGCAGCAGGTCGCGGTCGGGCCGCCGCGCGCCACGCCGCACATTCCGGGCTACACGATCCTCCACGAACTGGGCCGCGGCGGCATGGGGGCCGTCTACCTGGCCCAGCAGCAGTCGCTGGGCAACCGCGCCGTGGCGCTCAAGCTGCTGCCGCCAGCCTTCGCTTTGTCGCGCTTTGCCCGCCAGCGCTTTCGCGCCGAAGCCGAATCGATCGCCCGGCTGAATCACCCGAACATCGTCGCGGTTCATGACGTGGTCGACTCCGGCGAGGTCCACGCCTATGCCATGGAGTACATCGACGGCGTTTCGCTGTATAGCGTGATCGAGCACTTGAGGGCGCTGCCGGCCGCGCAGCGCGGCCCCGACGCGGTCCGCGAATACCTCGACTCGCCGCCGGACGAACTGGCGCAGGGCACGTACACGATGTTCATCTGTCGTATCGGCATCGCCGTGGCGCGGGCGCTCGGCGCGGTGCACCAGGCTGGCTTGCTGCATCGCGATGTCAAACCGCAGAACATCCTGCTGCGCCGCGATGGGACACCGCTGCTGAGCGACTTCGGCCTGGCGCGCGATGTCGCCCATGTGACGCTGACCCACGCCGGCCACTTCCTCGGAACGCCGGCCTACGCCGCTCCGGAGCAACTGCGCGGCGAGACCACTCAGCTCGACGCGCGCACGGATGTCTACGCCTTGGGCGTCACGCTCTACCACGCGTTGTCGTTTGAGTTCCCGGCGACCGGCGACACGCCCGGTGAGGTGCTGCGCCAGATCGAGCGCGGTGCGGTTCCCCCCTTGCGTAAGCGCGATCCGCGGCTTCCGACCGAACTACAGACGATTGTGTCGAAAGCCATGGATGCTGATCCGGCGCGGCGCTACGCCACGGCGAATGAGCTTGCCGACGATCTCGAGCGGCTGCTGAGCCTGCAACCGATCCGCGCGCGGCCTGCCGGCCTGCTGACGCACATTTCCAAGGCGGCCCGCCGCAATCGCCGGTCGTTGTTCGGGGCGATCGCCGGCGGCGTGGTGGCCCTCGCGTTGGCGACGCTCGTTGTGATCTACTGGTTCCTGGCGCCTGGCTGGGTGGCTCAGCATGTGCGCGAAGCTCGGCTGTCCTTGTTGCGGCCGGGAATGACAGACAACATGATTGCCGCGACGCTCTGGAATGCGCCGCGCGGCGACTCGATACCAGACGGCCCCGGCGAGGACTTCATTCGCACAGCCCTGACGCACTATGCTCGCGCGCAGCAAATGGCGCCGTTCGACGCGTCCATCCACGGAGAACGGCTAACGGTTGAAATCGCCCGCGACATCGTGGCGGACGGGCAGCCGTCGCCGGAGCGATTGCGCGAGCTTGAGCGTCAGGCGCCGCATGCGGCGGAGTTCGCCGGTGCGTGGTCAACCGGTCCGGGAATGCCGCCGGTGCCGCTCTCCGATGACCTGGCTGGGGCCGACGATGTGGACTTGCGTGCCCTGGGTCTGCTGGCATACGTCCTCAACGACGCCCAGACCGCCCTGGTTGCCTGGGGGCAGTACGACGAGCGGGACATAGAGGATCCGTTGGTCGAAGGCGCGCTGGGCTTCATCTACCTGGCCCGTGACGAGCCGCAGCGCGCGTACCCCCGACTGCGGGACGCCTGTCAGGCGTTTCCGGAAGCGGGCTTCCTGCACGTCGCGCTGGCGGATGCCGCGTTTCAATGTGGCGACGTTCAGCGGGCCGAGGCGCTGCTTAACCGTGCTGAGGCGATGCCGGGGCTTGACGACACCGCCGGCCTGCGACGGGTGCGGGCGGACCTCTACGCGGCGACCGGTCGCGTGGCCGACGCCGTCGCCATCTGGCAGGTGCCTGGGTCTATCGTTGCATCCTGCCGCTACGCCGAGTACCTCGAGTCACAGGGAGATTGGGCCGCCGCGACGATCCGGTACGGGACCGCCGGCTGGGCATACCGCTACGAGCGCGCCCGCCACGGGTTCTGGCGCGTCGCGCCGCGGTGGTGGGCGGAACTGACGCCCACACAGCGCTGGCAGACGCTGCGAAACGCGCTGGATCAGCCGCTCAGCGGAAAGCCCCTCGCGTCGTTGTTTTGGATCCTCTGCCGGTTGGGTGTCGATACTCTGCCTCCGTCTTCAGTCACTCCAAGAGTGTTGGCCCACGAGGTCTACACGGGACCGTGCGGCGACTCGGCCGGCTCCCTGGCGCGCATCGCCTTTGCGAACTACGCCGGCTACACCTGTTGGAACGGCGCGCCGCTGCTTGACGCCCCACCCTGGATTAAGAACTGCTACGCCACGGCGCTGGTGTCACCCTGGCCCGTCGCCGGCGTCCACGCGGTGCGCGCCATCGCGTCGGCGCGACAGCGACTCGGCGCGCTGACTGAACGCATCCTCGGCCGGCACTGAGCCAGGGCGCCGCAGCCGTCCAAGGCGGGCGTGCCACTCGTCGATCGCGGGACGCCTGCCGTTCAGCCGCAGGGCCCCGCGACCTGTCATAACCACTTTGCCCCGCGGGCCGCCGGGCGGGCTACGGGGCTTTCTGGGCACCCAAAACTGAGAGGCGCCGGCGAATTTGCGGATTTTGTCGGCGCTTCCGCAACTCGATTCCTCTCCATCTCGATAGGGCCCCGACGAGCAGTTGTGGCGCACTCGCCGGGTGGAGGTCAAATGGGAAATGTCGGTTGAGATGAGCATGGGTTCTCCGTACGAATCGGAGGCGAGGCTCGCCCGGGATCCGCGACCGGGGGTTCGCCCGCTTTGGGCGCCCCCCCGACGAACACGCTCGGCCCGGGATCGGCGAACGTCATCGGCGCATCAAGCGCATCGAGAAGGAGACGAGCACTATGAAACGCATCCAACTTCTGACGATTATGGGTCTTCTTTGCTACACGGCTCAGGCGCACGCGCAGGTGGTCTTTGGCGCCGAGGTTGAGGCCTGGAGGAGTGCGAACGGTGGTGACTACGGCCGTGACACAACGGACGGAGGTGAGGGCGTCGCTCTAGACGGCTTGCACTACAGCGACGCCCCCTGGAATAACGACGCCGTGGCGTCGACCCAGTTCGGGACTCTCCGGCTTCGTTGTGCTTGGGAGGGCAGCATTGCGCTCGATACCTTCGGCATTGTGTGGGACACGTACACTGTCACGAACCTGGCCAATCCAACCGGGACGTTCACGCTGCAGATCCAAGTGCCTTACCACGCGGAGGTTCACGGGGGCTCCCAGTATGCCAGCGCATCGTTCCAGACCTCTTGGCGGGACGGGGGGGGCTGGCATAACATAGACGAGGCCTCGGCGGCGACATTCGGCCAGCATCAGACCCTCTCCGGGACCCTCACGCACACGATCGCGAACTACCAATCGGGAACGCCGGTCGTCTTCAGAGTTGAGGCCCACGTCAGGGCCTCTGGTCCCGATACGTACGCGAACGCCTACAACACCGCGGCCATCGAGTTCTCGAGCCCCGATCCCGGCGTCGAACTCGTCGTCACCTCGGAGGGCGGCTACGCCCCGCCGCCGGACTGCCCCGGAGACGTCGACGGCGACGGAGACTCCGACGTGTCCGACTTCGGACTCTTTGCGCCCGCGCTCGGCTCCAACTCCGGCACGCCCGGATGGGATCCGGCGTGCGACCTGAACTCGGACGACGTAGTCGACTTGCTCGACTTCGCCATCTTCGCGCCGGACTTCGGCTGCCCCAACTAATTAACCCCACAACCTGAACCCCCCTCCAAGCCCACCTCCCCCAGGTGGGCTTTTTCCTCGAATCGCGCGACTCCCAGACATTCGTTCCGGGGTGGGGGTGCTGGGGCCATAGCACGGCCCGGCGAATGCGGAGAGGGTTCCTCGCCACCCAAGCGGCCCGGGGATTGACGACATGGCGTACCGTGGATTGATCACGTCCGTTTTGGTATCCTGGACGGATCAGCGGGCTGGAAGCCTGCCCGCGGAGGGCCATGTTCGTGGCTGGGGACGCCGAGAATCCGCTGCAGAGCGATTCAACCGCCGTCTGGGATCGTCTGATCGAAGGAATCGGCCCAGCGTCGATTCTCGTCGTAATCGAATCGCGCATGAGCGCGGCGTTGCGGCGGGAATTCACCCCAGAGGACCTCTGGCAGGAGACGCTGCTGCACGTCTGGCGCGACCGCGCGCGATGCGAGTGGCGCGGACTCAAGGCGTTCCGCAGTTGGGTGCTCACTGTCGCCGATCGGCGGATTCGCGATACGGCGGTCCGGCTACGCGCCCTGAAGCGCGGCGGCGACGGCACGCCGTTGCTCTTCTCGTCGCTGTCGACGCAAGATTCGCAGGGTAACGACGGCTACCAATTCCCCGGGCCGGTCGGTTCAACGACACCCAGCCAGATTGCGATTTACGCGGAACAGGCCTGCAGCATGCGCGCGGCGCTAGAGTCCCTTCCATCCGAGACGCGCGAGGTCGTCCACTTGCGCCTCTTCGAGCAACTGACGATCGACGACATCGCCGAACGACTCGGCCTGGGTCGGTCCGCGGTACGACACCGCTTCCGGGCTGGCGCCGAAGCGTACCGCCGTCGGCTGACCAGTGTTCTTGCGAGCCGCTCAGTGCCTCTCTCGGAACGCCATTCGGCGGAGACGGCGCGCACACGGCGGCCCGAATCCTCTCCTGACTAGTGGGGGATATATCAGGAGTCCGCGCGTGGCCGAAAGCCAGCCGAGCCCAGCGAACGACCAGGATTTCCTCGACGAGGTCTTCGACCGGATCGTAGCATCCCTGGAAGAAGGTAGACCGGTCGATTGCGCCGAGCTGGCGGCCGACCATGCGCACCTGCTGGGGCAGGTCGAGGAACTGGCCTGGTTGGCCCAACAGGTCGCGGTTGGCGCCTCGCACAGCCTGCCGGCGGTGCCGGGCTACACGCTGCTGGGCGAGCTGGGCCGCGGCGGCATGGGTACGGTCTTCCTCGCACAGCAGGAACGGCTCGGGGATCGGCCGGTGGCGTTGAAGCTGCTGCCGACTTCCGTAGCGCAGTCTGCCGCTGCCCGGAAACGGTTTCGGATCGAAGCACGCGCAATCGCGCGGCTGCGGCACCCAAACGTCGTCAGCGTGCACGATGTCGTCGACGAAGGCGGTGTCTACGCGTACGCGATGGAGTGGGTCGAGGGTCGCTCGCTCGCCGATCTTTTGGAGCACCTGCGGCAGGAATACGGGAGGAAGAATGGCCGCAGCGATAACCACGAAAGCGACCAACGCTCGTCCAGCCCGCGGCAACCTTCGATCCCGGACGTGCGCGCGTTTCTGGACGCATCTGAGACCGATTTGCGAGAACACGCCTCGTACGTCGTGTACATCTGCCGACTGGGCGTCGCGCTGGCGCGGGCACTGGCGGCGGTGCATCGCGAGGGGCTGCTGCATCGCGATGTAAAGCCGTCGAACATTCTTCTGCGACGCGATGGCACCCCGCTGCTCTCGGACTTCGGCTTGGCACGGGACACTGCGAGCACGCAAGTAACCGAGCCGGGGCAGTTCGTGGGCACGTTGGCGTACGCGGCCCCAGAGCAGTTGCGCGGCGAGCAGGAGAAGCTCGACGGGCGGACAGACGTGTACGGCCTGGGCGTGACGCTCTATCACGCCCTGACGCTCGAACTGCCGTTTCTCGGGAAGAGCACGTCAGCGTTGTTGCGCGAGATCGAACGCGGGCAGGTAGTTTCGCTCCGCCGAACGAATTCAGGCGCGCCGCACGATTTGCAGACGATTATCTCCAAGGCAATAGATGCCGACCCCGCGCGGCGTTACGCGGACGCCGATGCGCTGGCGTTCGACTTGAACGCCGTCCTCGCGGGTGAGCCGATCCGCGCGAAACCGCCTTCGCTAACCTATGTGCTGGGCAAGCGAATCCGGCGACACGGCAGCAGCGTTCTCCTAGGGGCGATGCTGTTGGCCCTTCTGCTCACAGTTGGTGTCCGCACGGCACTGGGCTGGTGGTCCTCGTATCAGCAGCAATTCCGCATCGAACAGCGCGGCCAGGGTGTGCAAAGCGTCGATATCGCGATCTTGGGGGACAATGTCCCTGCGACACTTCCCGAGCGCGAGTTTCTTCAGATCAACTTGCTGAGAGGGTTGGGCGACGAGACTGTGTTCGCTGGCAGCTTGGGGATTGGGCACGACCGGGGACGCCACCCCGGGAGTGTCGTGGTGTCTAACGACCAGTGCCTGGAGGTTTATGGCGATCTCAAGATCGGTTGCAGCGCGGACGGCCGATTGGCGGTTCAGAACGGTGGGAAGGTCAAATGCGCGTCCGCCGGTCTCGGGTCCGGCTTCGGCGCGCGCGGAGAAGCGCGCATCGTCGAGTCGGGAGCGACATGGACAATCGCCGACGCGCTCGACGTGGGTGACGGAGGCCCTGGTAATCTCACCCTCGGGCCGCACGCTCGTGTAAGCGCCCAGAACTTGCGCGTGGGACTGGGCGCGCCAGGTCGAGTCGCAGTTCGCGGTGAAGACACGGTGCTTGGCGTCAACAACCTCGTCATCGGCCAGCGCCATCACGGCCGTCTGGAGATTCACGACAACGCGCTCGCGTCATCAAGTCACGGCGTACTCGGCGCGGAGCGCGGGGCGCGGGGGGAGCTGGATGTTTCCGGCGGCGGCGCGTCTCTGGCGGTCCGGGGCGATCTCGACGTCGGTTGTAATGGAATCGGCGTCATCTCGGTCGCGGACGGGGGCACGCTGCAGGCTCACAACATCCAATTGGGGCTGAAGAGAGACGGCACCGGCACCCTGACGGTGAACGACGACAGTTCCATGGTGCGAACCACGCGAACGATATTCGTTGGCCGCGAGGGAAACGCCAAGCTCGAAATCAACAACGCCAAGTGCTTTGTACGTAGCGGCGTGTTGCTGGGCGATCAGCCCGGGATTCGCGGAACGGCCCAGCTACGCGGCAGTAACGCGACCTGTATCGTCAATGCGTGTCTGGCGGTCGGCAGATACGGGGCGGGCGAACTGCATATCGACGACGGCGCTCGCGTGGAAAGCGTATGGGCAACGATGGCCCAGGAGGAGGGATCGAGCGGGATCGTCGTCGTCGCTGATCCCGGAACGGTGTGGCGAACCAAGGCGACGTGTGCAATCGGCGGTAAGGCGGAAGGCGCCGGAGGCGCGGCTGAGCTGCGCGTCGAGAACGGAGCGACATTTGTCGTAGAACATGAAATGCTCATCTGGCCGCATGGCGTCGTGCGTCTGCGGGGCGGACAGATAGCGGCTGAGGTTCTGACCATCCACGATGGGGCAACGCTTGCCGTAGAAGACGGCGTTGTCGGCGCGCGACTCGTCCGGGGGAACCTCTTGATCGCCGGCGGTGTGCTCACTGCGGCGTGTTCGCCTGGAAACATCGAAATCCACGGCGACTTGGCGATCGACGGCGGTTCGCTGCGGATTGTCATTGCAGGAGGCGCGCCGCCGCTCGTTGGCCATGTCCGCGTTGATGGTTCAGCGATGTTGGGAGGCGAGCTCGAAGTCTGGATCCAAGGGGACAACCCGCCCGGCTACGACGACCGATTCGTCGTCCTCTCGGCGAACGAGGTCACGGGCCGGTTTGAAAACGCGTCATCCCCGCTGCAGTTGGCCACCGGCGGAACGTGTGAACTCGCCCATCAGGACGGCGAGATCGTGCTGACTCACTTCGAACCGCCCGCGGCGGGGCAGAACGGCGCGCCGCCGCCGCCGCACGCTTGCCTGTTGCCTGTGTGGGAGACGCCGACAAGTGGCCCGTTCCCCGGGATTCTCCGCGAGAATACGACGGCAGGGCTGAACCGCGTGTTCACAGGTCCACCCGACGACATTTCCTGGGGGCTCGCTGACGGATACGTCGTTTTCGATTTCGACGCCAGGCGGGTGATCGATGGCCCGGGCCCCGATTTCAACGTCTACGAGTGCGACCATGGACCGGGGGAATTCCACCAACTACACGTGGCGGTGAGCACAGACGGCTCGACGTTTGTGAGCGTCAAGCACACCGAGGCGCCTGTGGTTCGTGTTGGCGGTGACGAACAGTTCGACAACGACGAGAACGGTCGTTCGTACGATCTGGCGCCAACCGGTTACTCCGGCATCCGGTACATCCGTCTCCGCGGCTCCAGCTCACTCGGCGCTGGTCAGCAGGCGTCCGGTTTCGACCTCGATGCCGTTGGTGCCGTCAACTGGGAGTTCGTTGACGGCGACACATCGGATTAACGCCGTCCGTTCTTTGCACGTTGGTGTGCTGGTCCACCAATCCTTGCGCGGCCGTGAAAGCGCGGCCGGCAAACGCGTCCGCTCACCTGCGGTCTCCTGTTCAACTGCTCGCCTGATCAGGGTGGGGTGCGCGCACTCCTGCCTCGCCGGGTCAGCCAAGCTCGCTGCGGGTACAATGACTGAATGTACATCGAACCCATGAAGGTCGGCGATTACGCCGCGGTCAGCGAGTTGCTCCGGGCTTGCTTCACCTGGCTGGCCGAGCGCGAGGGGTTTACCGACCGGCAGCGTGCGTTTCTCGTTGGACCGCGCTCCGACGTGGAGACGTTGCGGACGGAGTCGCTGACGCGCCCGCACATCGTGGGCCGCGATCCGGATGGGACCATCCTGGGTATGGCGGCCATTCGCGAGAACGAGATCGCACGCCTGTACGTCCACCCACAATATCACGGGCGGGGTGTGGGCACGGCGCTGTTTCAGGCCGCCGAGTCGATGATCCGCCAGGCGGGCTTCACCGAGGTGACGGCGGCAGCGCTGGTGGAGAGCTCGGCGGCGTTCTACCGGGCGCGGGGCATGCATGAGACCGGCCGCCAACCGTACGAGCCGCAGATCTTCGGCGATCGCGAGGTGGTGCTGCTGGTCAAGACGGTGACAGACCCTCCAGCGATAGAAGAACGCCACTGACCTGGGGCTATGTATCGTTCGTCGTTACCTGGCCGGGGTAGGTGATGCTGATCATGCCGGGGATTCCGCACATGAGCTTGTCCGTGCTCAGCAGTGCCTGAAAGTTTCCGATCCGCACTATCGACGTCGAGCCCGGTATCCATGGACCGGTTGGAACCATCGCACACGGCGTCGGCACGCCGGAAGCGGCGGCGGTGAGCACCGAGCACGTGCCGAACGGGGGGATATTCGCGCCGGTGGCGAAGTCCATGATGGTGGCGGCGAGCTGGTTGCCGATCATGGTTTGGGCCTGACTGGTAACCGTCAGTGTGGCCGGCGCGCTGCCACACGTACATTGCATCACCGCGGTATTTACGACTGCTTGCGCCATGATGCACCTCCGTATCGGCGGGCCGTGCGGTCAATACGCACCCGCGCTCCACGATCACTACGGCACTGCTCAAGAGCAGTGGCACAGCATCCGGCTACGGGAACGGGAAGTTACGCATCGTGCGATCGATGGTTCGCCTGGTTCGATCGACATGCTGCTTGGTGTCCTTCTTGACCCGATCCCATTCATTCTCCAGCTTCTTGCGCGCTCCCTCGCCGGTCTTCTTCAGAAAATCACCGGCCTTTTCGAGACACTCACCGATGCCGCCGGTGAAATCACCGGCCCAATTGGCGGTCTTCTCACCGGCGCCTTTGAAGAACTCGCCGGTGTCATCGACCGTATCATCGAACCACTTGCTCCAGCCGCCCTTGTCATCGCCGTAGCGCTGGTCCCACTTCTCGGCCCACTCGATGATGCGTGGAATCAGGGCGGCGATGACCTTGGCGATCGAGGCGAGATGGGTAATCCACCCCAGGGCGGTCGATTCCTTCTCGCGGTAGACGATCTCGGCAACGATCAGGTCCGGCATGTGTGTGTGGCCGCACACCGCGACGCGAAACGGCTCGACACCCTTGTCTTTCAGCTTGTCGAGCTGCTCCTGAAACTCGGTGAGCAGGAACCACTGCATGATCCCCGGCTGATACTGGTTCTGCTCGCGGTGCAGCAGGTACTCGTCGAGCAGGCCCTCGTACAGCGCGATCTCCATGATTTCGAAACAGAGGTTCGTTGTGAACGCGCCAAACGGCTGGCCGTCGACGTTCGAGTCTTCGTACCGGTGGGCGTGTTCGACCCACAGGTTTCGTTCGGTGCGATAGGGTTCGAACCTGCCGCCGTGCAGACCGCGATAGCAATCGTGATTTCCATAGACGCCGTGCAGATCAGCCTTGCGAAGAGCGGCGTCAATGGCCTTGTTCCAGAGGCCGTCATTTCCGTCCACGGCGCCGCCGAGCAATTCCACATCTTCAGCGCGGCCGGCCTCGTCTTCTCTGAGCGGCGCTTTGAAAGCCAGAATCTGCTCGACGCGCTTACCCATCTCCGCGGACACATACGGTGCTCCGCCCATCTTCTCCTTGGTGAGACCGCTGCGTGAGCCTTTTTGGTAGGGCACGACGCCGCTGATCTCGGCGGACGGATCGCTGATCGTGGGCAGCTTGAGGCTGTCAACGTCAGGCATCTTGATCTCGTGCGTTGTCTCGTCCGGCAGGGGGCCGGTTGGCAGGCGTTTCTTGACCTCGCGCCGGTGCCAGAGGTCGATATCGCCGGCGTTCATGCCGCCCAACAGCGTGCGCAGAATGGCCTTGAGGCCATCACCCAGTGAGCGGAACGCGCTGCCGGCTTCGCCAAACTCGAGTGCCTTGACGACCGAGTTTATAAAGTCGGGAAGCTGGCCGGACGGGTCGTCGGTGTTCTCGAAATCTTCGAACAGGTAACGCCGATTGGCCCAGGTTTCAAACATGTCGCCGCAGTGATAGGCACTGATATAACGGCCGTGTTCCTTGTTCTGGTCGTCGACGATTTTCAACAGGCGCAACAGGTCGCGTGCCGGGCCGGCATCGATCTTGTCCCAGCGCTCTTCCGCCGGCTTGGTGCCGGTCTCTTCACCCTCGAGCACCTCGGCTTTCTCGAGGATCTCGCGAATCGGTCCGGGGATGAGCTGTTTCGGATCGGTCTTGCGCTGGTTCGAGTCGGCCGGCATGATATTGCGGTCGGTCTCAAACCCGTAAAACCAGTTCGACAACACCTCCTTGGTGCGACCGCGGCCGCGATCGGCGTATTGCCCGGCGAAGCGCTTTACCTCGCGGCGCAAGTCATCCTGCGTGAACTCGAACATGTAATAGCCGAACTGGCGCAGCACCTGCATGCTCTTCTTGACCGCGTCGCCGGCCTTGGCGAGCCAGTTGGAGCCCTCGGGCTCGAAGGGGTTGCTGATCTTGCGTGCCGAGTTCCAGTGCGGGAGCTTGAGTTTCTTGGCCCCATGCTCGAAGAATTCCAAGCAGCGCAGGCGGTCATCCGCGGCGAGCCAGGGTGTCTGTGAGGCCCGCAACTGGTAGTCCTGGCGCAGCATGTCCAGCAGCAGGCTCTTGAGCATCTGCTCGCTCTTGCTGCATTTGCCGGATGAATAGTCGGCGTCTTTCACATCGAAAGCGCGCGGCAGGTGCATGTCGCCGAAGAACAGCCGCAGCTTGTCCTCACTCGGGCCGGCCTCGGCGACGGCCTTTTTCATCACGCGGACCTTGTGGCCGGCGTCTTCGACGGCGTTGACGAAGCGCGTGAAGAGCGGGTGGATCTTCTCATTCTTCTCCGGATCACTGCCCTTGCCTTTTCCGTTGTTGTCGTCGGTCCCGAAGTAGCAGAGCCAGACGAACGGGCCTTCGACCACGCCGAACGTGCGCGCCGGCTCCCGCCGAAAACCCGCCTTGCGTCCGCTGTCGCGTTTGCGCTCGTCACCCCAGAAGCCCACATCCATCTTCACGACCTTGATCGGGCCGGGCTTTATCAGATTGAAGTCTTCGGGGTCTTCTTCGTCGTTGGGGGCGACGGCGATCTCGGGCGCATAGCCTTGCGTGCACTTCACGCCGTGCTTGACCATCTCATCCATGTAGAAGCCGTAATGTTCACCGGGCGGCGGGTGATACTCTCCGTGAACTTCCTTGCGTTTGGTTTCCTTGGCTTCCTTAACGAGCTTCTTGGTGTAGGTGACCTTGCCGGGTTTGGTTTGCTCGGCCTCGACCTGGAGCTGGACGTTCACGCCGCGCGTGAACCGTGTGTAGAACTCGCACTGGCGATAGCTGGACCCGGTTCCCCCGGCATTGGACTCATTGGGCGCGCAGTTGAGCAGCTTGTGACAGACGGAAATGTTGCTCGGGTCGCACGGGAACTTGCCCGCCGGCCACTCGGTATCGCTGATGCCGCGCGCGTCTTTCAACTCGCTGCGCACCTGGTTGATCAGCTTTGTAATCTCGCTGTCGCGGTCGTTGTAGTCATGGAGGACATAGAGCTCGACGCGCCGATTGTCGCGGTTCCCGTCCGGACCGCCCGACGGGTTGGTGGCCGCCCCGGTGGCGCTGGCCTCCGCGGCGCGCTCGTGTGCGTTTGGCCCGCTGGTCGGATTGAAGTCGCTGCACGGCACGAGGCCGTGTATGCGTCCGCCATCGCTGAAGTACGCCGGTGTGCTGCCGGCGCGCTCAACCACGCGCTTGACGGCCTGGTTGCGGCGATGCGTGAGGCTGTGGTTGTATTCGAACGAGGCGCACATATCCGCGTGTCCGAACTGGAGAATCGTCTGCGTGATATTGGCCGGCAGCGGTTGTCCGTTCGGCAGACGCTGCTGAATGGCGTCCTGTAGTCGGCGCGGGATGTCGGTGGGGGCGCTGGACGAGCTGAACGCCCGGTCATAGTCGGACAGCGCCCAACTGGCCCGCGGCTGGTCAAAGCGGAAGTAGTCGACCAACACATCCGCCGGGAATCCGAGGGGGACCGAAATGGTCTTCTTGGTTGCCTTCTCTTCCTTTTTCTCCCACTCGTACTCCGCCTCCTCATACTCAGTGACGGTCTTCTCTTCGGTCCACTCCTTGATAACCGGCATGTTCTCGGTGGGGCTCAAGGGGTCGATGATCCGCCAGATATTGCCGCTTTTCCGCTCGACAAAGATCTTGACCGGCCGCGCCATGGACGGGTCGAGCAGCATATCGAGCATCGTGCCCAAATCAGCGGGAGTGAAACCGAGCGCGCTCATTGCGATGTCTCCGACAACGCCACGATTACCGGCGCTGCGCCGGCATTTCGTCGCATGTTATTTCTGCTTCCACGTATCAAACCAGGTTTGCGCCCACTGGCGATGCGGCGCGCTGTCACTCTTGGCCCACTCGATCGCCAGCTTGTTGTTGTACAGCGTCCAACGGTTAAACACGTCCCGGGACTCGTTCCCGTCGGTTTCGGCCTGCTCGAGGAACTTCTCGATCTTGTCCCTCGTCGCGCGCGCGTGGGCGACGCCGGTCTGACCGGATTGCTTGGCGGCGTCAATCGCCGGCTGCGTCTGGGCGTCGAGTTGGCCCTGCAATTCACCGGCCCACGTCTCGACCTGCGTCAGATCCTTGATGTGTTGCGCGCCCTGCGGCTGGAGGGGTTCGATCTGGGCCTTTACCTGCTCGGCCCACTGCTTGATATGGTCCAGTGAGGCGCGCACGTCCTCGCGCTGACCGCCGGGGTGCTTTTCGGGCTGGTCGCCGTAATCATCCTTCCACTTCTGGCCCGCCTCTTTGCGCTCATTCATCTTCTTGGCCACGGCCTTGTTACGCCGTCGGCGCCGGGCGTTGTTGGCCGCGGATCGTTCCAAGGTTGGCTCGAGCTTCTCGTCGATGGTCTTCTTGG